>CAZFOB010000001.1:0-318567 GCA_964520325.1 uncultured Actinomycetes bacterium
GGGACGTATGCCTCGGGCTGGTAGTAGTCGTAGTAGCTCACGAAGTACTCGACGGCGTTGTCCGGGAAGAACTCACGGAACTCGGCGGCGAGCTGGGCGCCGAGGGTCTTGTTCGGCGCGATGATGAGAGCCGGCCGGTCGAGCTTCTCGATCACGGCGGCTACGGTGGCGGTCTTGCCGGTGCCGGTGGCGCCGAGCAGGGTGGCGAATCGGTCTCCACGCTTGACGGCCTCGTAGAGACCCTCCACCGCCGCCGGCTGATCGCCAGCGAGCTCGAAGCCGGGACGGAAGGAAAAGGACTTGCCGGTGGTCTTCATGGGAACCCAAGGCTACGTCGCGTTCCCGACAGCCGAGCGTCGCGATCTGCCGCTTGCTCCCGTGCTGGGCAGCATCGCGGCCGTTCTACGACCTCGATCCTGCCCGGCAAAGGGCCAATCGGATGATCTTTGCGACGTCGGCCGGACGGTTCTTCACGTCGTCCCACGTGAACCGGAGGATCGTCCATCCCTCGAGCACCAGGAGGTTCTGGCGGCGGGGATCCTTCTGAAACGCCTCGGCCGTCCCATGAGTTGCCCGTCCGTCGACCTCGATCAGGATCCGCTCGGGGATGTAGGCGAAGTCGATGCGGTACCGCATCTCGATGTGTTGGCGGACGGGTCTCGGGAGCCCGTAGCGCTTCACGATGCGAAGCAGCTCACGCTCCAGTTGGCTCTCAGGGACACCATCCTCGCGATCGTCGAGCAGATTCATCAACATGCCGACACCGCGAAGGTGTCCCAACCGTCGAACTCGTATGTAGCGTCGAAGCGCGGGAATCGAGATCCTGCCCTTGAGTAGGGCTGTATCCAGAGCCGCCTCGAGCCTTCGGCTCGGCAAAACGCCGGCGAGGTCGACCAACGTCCGGGCCGGGCACGTAACCCTGATGCCGTCCACGACGACTACATCCGCCCGGTCGAACGATCGCGCCCTATGGATGAGGTACGCGCGCGAGGGACCGGCGTGGCGACCGTGCGGCACCGTCACATCGATACGTGTCGGCTTACGGTCTACGAAGCCAAGCAGCGCGGCTGCAGACAAACCGCCGGCTGCTGCGCCGAGGCCGGCGGCGAGCGTAGACGCCATGACGCTCTGCTCCCAGGTCTTGGGGACGTCCGATACGACGTACGTTCCGGGCTCGAATATGCGCCACCGGCCGATGCGCAGTCGATGCTTGATACCGCTATCGGTAAGGCCACGATCCAGCGCTTGGCGCCTGGTGATAACGCCGTGCTGGCGTGACGTGATCTGGCCTATCCGTCGTTCCTGATGCGTAGTGCTCCCCCGATGGATCGAGGGGAAGGCTGCCCATCTCAGCACGTCGTACCGACACCACCCGGCTGATGGGCAGGTTCACCCTCGCAGGACGACCGCGATCCTGCCCGCCAGCGCGTGTTGTGCGTCCGCCGCACACATCTCTGCTCGGCAGCGCGGCTCGCGAGGAATCTCGGCCCCCGAGCACAGCTGAGAGCCAAGCGCGGTACGCGAGCACCAGATCGGCCACCAGCAACGCAACTCCGGCGGGTGCGGGCAGCCGAGACGGAAGCGGAAGTGTCGTGGTTCCATTCGATCAGACCACCTGGGCGAGCACCACACGTTCGCTCGCCGTGCGCTCAGATCAGGAACGTCTCAACGTCTCGCGCTCCCGCCCACGAAGACCCTCGAGCTGGTGGTGCCCTTCACCGCCATCCGGCCCAGTCTAAGTCGCTACGAGCGCGCGTCGATCAGCGTCGGAAGCTCACCCAGCGTCGACACCACCGGGTAGTCGGCCCCCAGGTCGGTCCATCGGCCGTGACGGTCGAGCAGGACGCCGGTCATACCCAGGTCGTGAGCCGGCTGCGCATCGAAGTTCGGACTGTCCCCGACATGAAGGCTCGCGGGTGCGTCGACGCCCATCTCCTGCATGGCCCACGTGAAGATGCGTGGATCGGGCTTCTCCAGCTGGAGGTCGCCGGAGATGGCGATCACGTCAAAGAAGCGCGTGACCTCCAGATGGTCAAGCATGTTCGCGAGCCAGCTCTCGAAGTTCGAGATGACCCCGAGACGGTAGCCCTGGGTCTTCAGCGCCTCGAGCGTCGGGATCGAGTCATCGAACAGCATGTAGTTCCCCGGGTTCGAGAACGTCGCGTAGAGCGATTCGGCCGCGTCGTCGTCCTCGATGCCCAAGAACTCGAGCATGTCGTGGTAGAGCGTCGTCCAGAAGTGGTGCGAATCCGCGGCGGACGCCGAGAACATGAATCCTTCGTCCGCAGCGTTGAGGAAGTGCTGGCCGCCGTGCCGCCACGCCTCACGAAGTTGTTCGACGGAGACGCTGTGTCCCCGATCGCTCAGGATCTGCGCCGACAACTCCGACCACGACGGGTTGGGAGTGAGGAGTGTCTCACCGGCGTCGAAGAATATCGCTTCGATCATACTTTCGACGCCTCGAGTAGTTTCGTCCAGAGCTCGTTGACCTGCCGTTGCAACTCTTCGAGCGACCCGTCGTTGTCGATCACGTGGTCGGCGATCCCGAGCCGCTCTTCGCGCGACGCTTGCGCCGCCATCCGCGACTCGGCCTGCTCGCGCGTCACGCCCTTGTCGGCAAGGTGACGCAGCTGCGATTCGCGCGAGGCATCGACGACGATCACCTTCTGGGCGTTGCGGCGGCTGCCGTGCGGTGTCTCCGCCATGAGCGGGACGTCGAGAATCACGATCGCGTCATCGGGAGCTTCGGCCAATGCGGCGATCACGCGTTCGCCGACGCGCGGCCAAACGATCGACGTGAGCAGGCCGCGCTTCTCCGGATCGCCGAACACGATCGACGCAACCTTTGGGCGATCGAGCTCACCATCGGCACCCACGATCTCGGCCCCCAATGCATCGACCATCTCGTTGAACACATCGGTCCCCGATCGCTGCAGTTCGTGGACGATGGCGTCGGCGTCAATCACGATTGCACCACGCGCGGCGAGCATCGCCGAGACCGTGCTCTTCCCGGAACCGATGCCGCCGGTCAATCCCACGACGTACGCCATGGTGCGGTGGCCTCGGGTTCCAGGGAAGCCTTAGGAGTCCTGCTTCATGTCCCGGACGATGGCCTCGAGCGTGTCCGGCGGTGGCTCCGGTGCAGACACCTCATCGTCGTCTTCCGACTCGGTCTGCCCTGCTGGCTCCGGCGTCGTTTCCGGCTCAGGCTCGAGCTCGATCTCGACATCGGGCAGGATCTCGAGCTCGGCGGCGACGGTCGGTACTGCTGCGGGCTCGAGGAACTCGTCCTGGGACAGTGGAGCCGGCGCCGTTTCGTACTCGTGCGGAGCGTCGATCGTCTGCTTCACCGAGAGCGAGATACGGCGGCGCTTCGGTTCGATATCGAGGATCTTCACCTCCACCGGATCGCCGACGGCCACGACCTCGGCCGGAGCTTCGACGTGACGGTGCGCAAGCTCGGAGATATGGGCAAGACCTTCGAGGCCTTCGCCGACCTCGACGAAGGCACCGAACGACACGAGCTTGGTGACCTTGCCGCCGATGACATCGCCCGGAGCGTGGCGACGCGCGAACGCTTCCCATGGATCCTCTTGCGTCGACTTGAGCGAGAGAGAGATGCGCTCGCGTTCGAGATCGACATCGAGGATCTCGACGTCGACCTCGGTACCGACCTCGACGACTTCTGCCGGGTCTTCGACGTGCTTCCACGAGAGCTCGGACACGTGCACGAGACCATCGATCCCGCCCAAGTCAACGAACGCGCCGAACTTCACGATCGACGACACCTTGCCGCGCCGGATCTCGCCCTTCTTGAGCCCGTCGAGGAGCTCCTTGCGCGACTCGGCCTGCGTTTCCTCGAGGAAGGCACGACGAGACAGGACGACGTTGTTGCGGTTGCGATCGAGCTCGATGACCTTACACTCGAGCTTCTGTCCGACGAAGGGATGGAGGTCGCCGACGCGCCGGATGTCGACGAGCGAAGCCGGAAGGAATCCGCGAAGTCCGATGTCGACGATGAGTCCGCCTTTGACGACCTCGATGACGCTGCCGATGACGCTCTCACCGCTGACGCGTATCTGCTCGATCTTGCCCCACGACTTCTCGTATTGGGCGCGCTTCTTCGAGAGGATGAGGCGTCCGTCCTTGTCCTCCTTCTGGAGAACGAGTGCATCGATCTCTTCGCCGACGGTGACCTCATCGTTGGGGTTCACGTCGTGGCGGATCGAGAGCTCCTTGAGCGGAATCACGCCCTCGGACTTGTAGCCGATGTCGACGAGGATCTCGTCTTTGTCGATCTGAAGGACGATCCCCGTGACGACATCGCCGTCGTCGAATTCTTTCAGCGTGTCGTAGTACGCCTGCTCCAACTCGGCGCCCGAAAGGTCCTCTCGGGTGTCGGGCGCGCTGCTCACTACTGCGGTGTCACTCTGGTCCATGAGAAAAGATCAACTCCTAAAGGGAGCTCCCGGGCGAACCAGAACGGGCCCCGACCGAGGCACCGTCAAGCCTAGCAGGGCCTGATGGGGCGGGGGCGCGGCCGTGGCGGGGGGCGGCCGGGAGGCCGTCAGGCGTGGGCGTCGGACCAGTTCTTTCCCGTGCGCGGCTCCACGACAAGCTTGCATCGGAGGTCGGCGGCGCCTTCCATCACTTCGCGGACGAGGGCCGACGCAACGTCGACCCGCTCCTCCGGGACCTCGAAGACGAGCTCGTCGTGGACCGAGAGAAGCATCCGAGCCAGGCCGGGGTCGACCAACAGCTTCGCGTCGATGTCGATCATGGCCCGTTTGATGATGTCGGCGGCGCTGCCCTGGATCGGCGCATTGAGCGCCATGCGCTCTCCCATCGCCCGCATGCGGTAGTTCCCCGAGTCGAGCTCGGAGATATAGCGGCGTCGTCCGAACATCGTCGTCGTGAAGCCGTCGACACGTGCCTTGTCGACCTGAGCGTCGAGGAACTCCCTCACCTTCGGGAACTGCTCGTAGTACGCGTCGATGAACTCCTGCGCTTCCTCGGCGCCGACCCCGAGGCGTTGCGACACTCCGAATGCGGACATCCCGTAAGCGATCCCGTACGAGAACTGCTTCGCGTAGTCGCGCATCGACGACTGCACGTCTGCAACCTCGACGCCGTAGACCTTGGCCGCGATGGCTGCGTGGAAATCGTGCTCGGACGCGAAAGCCTCGAGGATGCCCTCGTCTTCGGATAGGTGCGCGAGCACGCGAAGCTCGATCTGCGAGTAGT
Organism: uncultured Actinomycetes bacterium; assembly: GCA_964520325.1. Classification (GTDB taxonomy): domain Bacteria; phylum Actinomycetota; class JAICYB01; order JAICYB01; family JAICYB01; genus CAZFOB01. The sequence continues at coordinate 5,245 of CAZFOB010000001.1, forward strand.
CGGCCGAGATGAGGACGTGCCCGTCCCGTGCGACGAACGCACGGCGGATCTGACGGCCGAGCTCGCCGCGGATCGGGATGTTCTGCATATTCGGGTTGGTGGACGCGAGACGTCCCGTCGAGGCGGACGCCTGCATGTACGTCGTGTGGATCCGTCCGGTCTTGGGGTGGATGAGAGGGAGGAGCGCGTCGGTGAAGCCGGTCTTGAGCTTGGCGACCTCGCGGTACTCGAGGAGCTGTTCGATGATCGGGTGGGCGTCCCGGATCTTGGCAAGTTCGGCTTGGTCCGTCGACCATCCGGTCTTGATCTTCTTGGTCTTCGGAAGCTCCAGCTTCTCGAACAGGATCTTCTGGAGCTGCGGGGTTGACGCGACGTTGAACTCTTCGCCCGCGTGCCCCTGGATGCGCTTCTCCGAGGCGTGCATCCGGCCGCCCAAGTCGTCGTTCAATTCTTCGAGGTACGCGCGATCGACAAGGATCCCCGCGTGTTCCATACGCGCGAGCACGCCGGTGAGGGGTAGCTCGAGCGTCGTGGCGAGCACAGCCATGCCGCGGCTCTCAAGCAACGAGGACAGCACGGGCGCGAGTGAGCGCACCGCGGCAGCTTCGTGCGCAACGCGCTCCCCGTCGTCGCCGTCAAGGTCGAGTGCTGCCTGCTTGCTCTTGCCCTTCTTCTTGGACCCGTCATCGAGGGCGATCCCTCCGTACCGCTGCGCGACATCGGCAACCGGGTATCCGCCGGCCTGACCCGGTTCGATGAGATACGCCGCGAGCATCGTGTCGACGGTGACCCCGTCGAAGAAGATCCCGGCCTCGAGCGCGCGCCGGTGCAGCGGCTTCGCGTCATGGATGACTTTGGGCTTGCCCGGATCGGCGAGCCACTCCGCGAGATCGGTTAACGCCTCGATCGGTGCGACGGACGCACGGTCCTCCGTGGTAGCGAAAGCGATGAAGCGGGAGTCCCACGCAACACCGGCTTCGTCCTCCGGAACCTCACCGCGGTACGGCTCGTGGGTCACCTCGACCACTGCGGCCGTGGCCTCCGGCGCCAGGTTGTACTCCTTCAGCCGCTCGTAGAGCGTCCTGAACTCGAGCGACGTGAAGAGCTGGCGCACCTCGTCGTCGTCCCACGGCTCGAGCAGAATGTCGGCCAGCCCGATGTCCATCTCGACGTCTTCGAGCAGGTAGCCGAGCTCCTTGTTGATGCGCACCTGCTCGGTCATCGCGGAGATGCCGGCCGAGATCTTCGGCTTCAGCTCGTCGGCGTGGGAGATCACGCCTTCGATATCTCCGTACTTCTGAATGAGCTGCATCGCCGTTTTGTCGCCGATGCCCGGAACGCCGGGGAGGTTGTCCGAATTCTCACCCTTCAGGGCGACGAAGTCGGTCCATTGTGTGGGCGTCACTCCGTACTTCTCGACGACGGCGTCGGTGTCGAAGCGCACGATGTCGGTGATCCCGCGCCGCGTCATCATCACGGAGACGCAGTCGCGAACGAGCTGCAACACGTCGCGGTCGCCCGAGACGATGACGACTTCGTCGTCGTTGGAGCGAGCTTGCTTCGCGAGCGTGGCGAGCAGGTCGTCGGCTTCCATGCCCTCGAGCTCGATGATCGGGATGCGCATGGCTGTCAGGACCTCGCGGATCAGCGGGAGCTGCTGGCTGAAGGTGTCGGGCGTCTCCCGGCGGTTCGCCTTGTATTCCGGATAGCGCTCGTGACGGAAGGCCGGACGGCCGCGGTCGAAGCACACCGCGACGCCGTCCGGTTTCTCGTCGGCCATGAGCTTGATGAGCATCGAGGTGAAGCCGTACGCGGCGTTTGTGACCTGCCCGGACGACGTGACGAGAGTGTCCGGCAGCGCGAAGAACGCGCGGTACGCGAGAGAGTGTCCGTCCAGCAGAAGCAGCTTTCGGGGTGCCACGGCTCTCTTACGCCCGGAGTTTGAGCTGGCGCGCGGCGCGGGCTTCGTCCAGACGAGACACCGGGAGGTTGTGCGGCGCCGTGCGCAGGCTCTCGTGCTCGCCGGCTTGGGCCCGGGCCGCGATCTCGAGGAGGGCATCGGCGAAGGCATCGAGTGTCTCCTTCGACTCGGTCTCCGTCGGTTCGACCATGAGCGCCTCGCGGACGTTCGTCGGGAAATACACGGTTGGCGCGTGGAAGCCGTAGTCGAGCAGCGCCTTGGCCACGTCGAACGTGCGCACGCCGCCGAGCTTTCGCAGGAAATCACCGGACGCGACGAACTCGTGCATGGTGCCTACGCTGTACGGGACCGGATACACGCTCTGCACCCGATGCTTCAGGTAATTGGCATTGAGCACAGCCATGCCGCTCACGTTGCGCAGGCCTTCGAGGCCGAGCCGTCGCAGATACGTGTACGCGCGAACAACGACGGCGAAGTTGCCCGCATAGGAATGCACCGGACCGATCGACAGCGGCTCGTCGTCCGAGAATCTGAAGGTTCCCTCAGCGGTGCGGACGACGCGAGGCACCGGCAGGTACGGAGCGAGGATCTCCTTCACGCAGAGCGGTCCGGCCCCCGGGCCGCCGCCGCCGTGCGGCGTCGAGAACGTCTTGTGCAGGTTGATGTGGACGACATCGAAACCCATGTCCCCAGGGCGCGCACGTCCGACGAGCGCATTGAGATTCGCGCCGTCGCAATACGTGAACGCGCCGACCGCGTGCACGGCCGCGGTGATCTCCACGATGTCCATCTCGAAAACGCCGAGGGTGTTGGGGTTGGTGATCATGAGCCCCACCACCCTGCTTTCTCCCGCCCGCCCGAGGAGACCCTTCAACGCTTCGACGTCGACGCGGCCTGAGGTATTCGACGGCACCTCGACAACTTTGAAACCCGCGAGCCGCACGGACGCTGGGTTCGTGCCGTGCGCGGAGTCCGGAATGATGACGATGTCACGCTTCACATCGCCGATCGTCCGGAAATGCTTGCGCCACATCAGCAGCGCGGTGATCTCACCGTGCGCGCCGGCGGCCGGACAGAACGTCCCGGTGTCCATGCCGACGATCTCGCAGAGGTCGTGCTCGAAAGCGTGCAACAGCGCGAGCGCCCCCTGGATGTCGCCGACGGGTTGGTCGGGATGCAGATCGCGGAAGCCCGGAAGCGCGGCCATCTCGTCGTTGACCTTGGGGTTGTACTTCATGGTGCACGAGCCGAGCGGGTAGAACGCGTTGTCGATCGCGAAGTTCCGCTCCGAGATCTGGGTGTAGTGACGGACGAGCGTTGGCTCGTCGACCTCTGGAAGCTTCGGTGGTGTCGACCTGAGGAAGCGGGAGGGGATCTCGGAGTCGCCTCTGCCAAGCTCAGGCAATGACCACGCCCGGCGCCCAGGACGCGACAGCTCGAACACCGTCTTGAGGGTGGCCATTCTGAGGGAGTCGCTTCGCTCCATCCGCGGACTCACAACTTCCCCACTTCACGCAGCGCTTCGACGAGAGCGTCGATCTCGGCCATCGTCCGGCGTTCGGTAAGCGCGATGTTGAAGACGTCCGGGTGATCGGTGGACGCCGGTCCCGCCCAGATCCCACGGTTGCGCAGCTCAACGATGACTTCTGCCGCGGGCTTGGTCCCCCGGAGCGCGAACTCGCGTCCGAACGGCCGCGAAGAGGCGATGCGGAATGGGGTCTGCGCGTCGATCCAGCCCGCCGCGGCGTGTGCCAGCGTGTAGCTCTGCTCGCCGGCCCGGCGCAGGCCCTCGGGGCCGAGCCACGCCAAGTGCACGGCGACGCCGAGGGCGAACAGTGTCTGGTTCGTGCAGATGTTCGAACCGGCCTTCTCGCGTTTGATGTGCTGCTCGCGGGCTTGCATCGTCAGGACGTAGCCGCGCCGGCCTTCTGCGTCGACGGTCTCGCCGACGACGCGTCCCGGCATGTGCCGCGCGAACGCGTCGTCGCACGCGAACAGTCCGACACACTGTCCGGCGAAGCTCATGGGGTTGCCGAGCGCCTGACCTTCTGCCACGGCGATCTGCGCGCCCCATTCACCCGGCGGAGCAACCAGGCCGAGCGACATCGGATCTGCGACACCGATGACGACTGCATCGTGATCGCGAGCCGCGGCGGCGATATCGGCCGCCTCTTCTAGGAAACCGTACGCATTCGGCTGCTGCAGGACGACGGCGAGCACCGATCCCCCTCGTCGCGCGGCCTCGGCGACGCTTGTCGCTTCGGTTCCCAGGTCGTTCTCCGGCAGGAGCTCGATCCCGATACCGAGGCCGTCGGCGTAGGTTTCCAGCACGCGTCGGTAGCGGCGATTCACGCCGCGCGCGATGAGCACACGCCGGGCGGGTCTGCGCATCGCGGCGAGGTTCACCGCCTCGACGAGCGCGGTACCCCCGTCGTACAGAGATGCGTTCGAGACGGGGAGTCCGAGCAGCTCCGCGATCATCGTCTGGAACTCGAAGAGGGCCTGCAGCGTGCCCTGCGAGGCCTCGGCCTGATAGGGCGTGTACGCCGTCGCGAACTCACCGCGGCTGGTCAACGCGCGCACCGCCGCCGGCACGTAGTGGTCGTAGATGCCGCCACCGAGGAAGTTCACCCCGCCGCCGGCTGGAGCATTGCGCGCGGCGAGGTCGGCGACATGACGCACAAGCTCGGGCTCGGACAGCGGTTCAGCAAGCTCGATCATCGGGTCGCGCAACGAGGCCGGGATCGGTTCGAACAGATCGTCCACCTCTCGCAAGCCCATCGCATCGAGCATCTCCCGGACGTCCTCCGGCGTGTGCGGGACGAAATCTCCGGCCGAGCTCACGATGCCCCTCTCGTCTTCGGCTTCTTCGCGCGCTGCGAACGGTCGATGAGCGGCAGCTTGTGCAGATCGCACGGGATCTCTCGTCCGCGTGTTCTCAAGGTCACGGGGCCGAGCGAGGTCGCGGACGGTACGTATGCCAGCCCGATCGGCTTGTTCAGTACGACCGACGTCCCGCCGCTGGTGACCACACCGGGTCCGATCTCATCTCCCTGCATGGGCACTGCGGGCTTGCTGCACGAAAAGCCGACCAGCTTGCTCGACGGTCCTTCCTCGGCGTGTTTGGAAAGCGCGTCGCGGCCGACGAATGAGCGGCCCCCGAGAACCACCGCGAACGAAACGCCGGCTTGGAGCGGGGAGACCTCGAGTGAGAGCTCATGACCGTACAGGGGGTAGCCCATCTCCATGCGCAAAGCATCGCGGGCTCCGAGTCCGCACGGTTCGACTCCGGCCTCGCGCAGGGCCTCCCAGACGCGGGGGCCGGCCCCGGCTTCGCAGATGAGCTCGACGCCATCCTCACCGGTGTACCCGGTGCGCGACATCACCACGCCGACACCCGCAACGGTCGAGCGGACGACACCGAACCGTTTGATCGTCTCCGCATCCTCGCAGCGCAGGGATGCGACGATCGTCCGGGCCAGCGGTCCCTGCACGGCGATCATCGCGGTCACGTCCGTCTCGTCCACGATCTGGACGTCGTTGCCAGTGGCGTTGCTCTCGAGGTGCTCGAGGTCATCCTCGCGACGCGACGCGTTGAGCACGACGAGGAACTCGTGGGGCCCCATCCACATGACCATCAGATCGTCGATCGTTCCGCCGTCCGGCGTGCACCAAAGCGAGTACTGCGCCTTCCCCGGCGCCACGCGGCTCAGGTCGTTGGTCCCGAGGGACTGCAGGACGGCGTGCGCGTCAGTGCCCCGCATCCGTACGCGAGCCATGTGCGAAACGTCGAACATGCCGGCCTTCGTCCGGACGGCGCGGGCTTCGCCGAGTATCGAGCCGTAATGCACCGGGAGCTTCCAACCGGCGAAGGTGACGAATCGACCGCCGGCCTCCGTGTGGGAGGCGTGGAGTGGCGATCGCAGCACTGTTTGGACGGTGCCCGTCTGATCGGCCTCGCTCACGCGGCCCATAGTTCCACACGCCAAGGACCCAGAGAACCTAGGTCAGGCCCAGATAGGCCTTGCGGACTTCGGGGTTGTCGCGGAGGTCGTCGGCGGTTCCGGAGAGCACGATGCTTCCGGTCTCGATGACGTACCCGCGGTTGGCGAGGCGAAGCGCCATGTTGGCGTTCTGCTCGACGAGAAGGATCGTCGTGCCCTGGCCGTTGATCTCGGCGAGCGCCTCGTAGAGCCGCGCGGTGAGCAACGGGCTCACGCCGAGCGATGGTTCGTCCAGCAAAAGCACTTTCGGACGCGCCATCAGTGCACGTCCGATCGCGAGCATCTGTTGCTCGCCGCCGGACAACGTGCCCGCGCGCTGTTTCGCGCGTTCCTCGAGAACCGGGAACAGCGAGTACATGCGGTCGAAGTCTTCGGTGAGATCGGCGCCCTTGCGTGTGAATGCGCCCATCTCGAGGTTCTCACGAACCGACATCCGCGGGAATACGTGACGACCCTCGGGGGACTGGCTCAAACCCAGGGCTGCGATGTCGTGCACTGCACGTCCGTCGATGCTCTGTCCTTCGAGCAGGATCCGTCCTGAGCGCGGACGATTCAGTCCGACGATCGCGCGAAGTGTTGTCGTCTTCCCCGCGCCATTGCAACCGATGAGCGTCACAACCTCCCCACGCCCGACGGTGAGAGACACGCCTTTGAGCGCATGGATGTTGCCGTAGTAGACGTGTGCGTCCTCAACGGACAGAACGATGTCGGTCACGCCGTGTCGTCCTGCTTGCCGAGGTACGCCTCGATGACCTTTGGATCCTTCTGCACTTGCTCGGGGAGACCTCCCGCGATCACTTCACCGTGGTCGAGAACGAGGATGCGATCCGAGATGCCCATGACGAATCGCATGTCGTGGTCGATGAGCACGACCGTGACACCTCTGTCCCGGATCTTGCGGATGAGGTCCATCAGTGACACTTTCTCCGCGGGGTTCATTCCCGCCGCCGGCTCGTCCAGCAGCAGGAGCTTCGGCTGGGTGCCAAGCGCACGAGCGATCTCGAGACGGCGCTGGTCCCCGTAGGCAAGGTTGCGCGACAGCTCGCCCGAGTAACGATCGATGCCCACGAAGCGCAGAAGCTCGGCGGCCTCTTCGGAGGCCTTGCGCTCTTCAGCACGCTGCTTCGGACTGCGCAGCAACGCAAGGATGACACCGGAACGATGATGGACGTCGAGCCCGACGATCACGTTCTCGACGGCCGTCATGTTGGCGAAGAGCCTGATGTTCTGGAACGTGCGCGCGATGCCTCCGCGCGTGATGATGAACGGCTTCTGGCCCGTGATCTCGCGGCCGTCGAAGACGATCGAGCCACCTTCGGGCTCGTAGACACCGGTGATGCAGTTGAAGAACGTCGTCTTGCCGGCGCCGTTCGGTCCGATGATCGACCGCACCTCGCCGGGCTCGACCGTGAGGCTCACCTTCGAGACCGCCACGAGACCGCCGAAGCGCTTCGTGACGTTCGACGCGACGAAGAGGCTCACGTCTCGGCCCCCATCTTTTGCTCGGCGGACACGCGCTTACTCGGAAACAAACCCTGCGGCCGGAACACCATCATCACGACGAGAACGGCGCCGAACAGCAGGTAGCGGTAGTCCTGGGCCTCGCGCAGCAATTCTGGAGCGATCGTGATGACCGCCGCACCGGCGATGGGGCCGAACGTCGATCCCATGCCACCGAGCACGACCATGCTCAGGATGAGGATCGACGTGATGATCTGGAATGACGCCGGCGAGACGAAGCTGATCTTGCTCCCGTGGAGCACACCGGCGAAGCCCGCGGTGGACGCACCGATGGCGAATGCCCAGAGCTTCATGCGCAGCGTGTTGATCCCCATGGCCTCGGCGGCGACCTCGTCCTCACGGATGGCGACCCAGGCTCGTCCGATCCTCGACCGATCGAGCCGGCGGATCAGCAGGAGAAGGATGAGCAGCGTGAACAGGATCAGGTAGTAGTACGGCTCCGGTTCGACGCCGAAGTCGTAGCTCCCGACCTTCGGATGCGGGATCCCGCCGATGCCGCGCGCACCGGCGGTGATGCCGTCCAGATTCGACGCCGTGATCCGGATGATCTCGCCGAATCCCAGTGTGACGATCGCGAGGTAGTCACCCCGCAACCGCAGCACAGGCAAACCGAGGAGAACACCAAAGAGCATGGCCAGCCCAACGCCGATGGGAAGGATCTGCCAGGTGCTCAAGTGAAAGATCTGGATCGGCCCGGACCCCGAGAAGATGGCAACGCTGTACGCGCCGATCGCCCAGAACGCGACGTAGCCGAGATCGAGCAGTCCCGCGAGTCCGACGACGACGTTGAGCCCCATCGCGAGCAGCGCGAAGAGAGCGGTACTGATGAGCACCTCTTCCCAATAGGCGCTTGCCCGCAGAGGGATGATCGCCGCGAAGGCAAGACCCGACACCCACGCCGTCGCAACCACCCGCTTGTCGGTGCGCAGCCGGTCGATCACGTCTTCTCTCCGAAGATCCCGGTCGGACGGAACATCAGGACGGCGACCAGAACGATGAACGCGATGACGTCGCGCCATTGCGTGCCCAAACACCCGGCACCGACGTTCTCGATCACCCCGAGGAGCAGCCCGCCGACGAGCGCTCCTGGGATCGATCCGATGCCCCCGAGGACGGCCGCGGTGAACGCCTTGATGCCCGGAAGAAAGCCGATGTCGAAGCGTGTCCGGCCGAACGAGTAGCCGAACAGCACTCCCGCGATGCCGGCGAGAAGTCCACCGATGAAGAACGTGATCGTGATGACGCGATCGATGCTGACCCCCATGAGCGCCGCGGTCTCGGCGTCCTGGGACACGGCGCGGATCGCGCGCCCGGTGCGGCTCAGGCGGACGAATCGTTCCAGCGCGACCATCACCAGGATGGCGACGGTGATCACGATGATGTCCTTGTTGATCACCACCACCCTGCCGATCTCGAAAACGCGACTCGGCGTGAGAGTGGGTGGGTATCCCTCGGGGTCGCGTCCCCGCCAGACGAGGACCAAACTCGACAGGAAGAAGGACATCCCGATCGCGCTGATCAGGTACGCCAGGCGCGGCGCACCGCGGCGACGCAGCGGCCGGTACGCGATGCGCTCGATACCCACAGCCACCAACCCAGAGGCGATCATGCCCGGGATGATCGCGGCCACGAGAAGCGCCGCGCCCGCGGCCTCGCTGGACGCTCCGCCTTCCGGCACGATGGCGCTGAGGAACAGGAAGCCCGCGAGGCTTCCGCCCATGAACACCTCGGAGTGCGCGAAGTTGATGAGCTGCAAGACGCCGTAGACGAGCGTGTAGCCGAGCGCAACGAGCGCGTAGATCCCGCCGGTGGACAGACCTCCCACCAACCGGAACGGAAGCTCAGTCGTCAGGCATTCCATCCCTACCTTCTTCCGGCCCGGCCTTCTTCCGGACGAACGAAGGGGGGCCGCGCGAGGCAGCCCCCCATCGATCTGAATCTCACTCGCTAGCTCGCCAGCTCCTCGAGCGAACCGAGGAGCTTGTACTTCCCGCCGTCAACACGGTACGCGTAGACCTGCAAGTTCTCCTTGACGACCTCGTGCTCCGGCGTCCAGTTGAACGTCTTGGTGATCCCCGCATAGTCCTTGAGGTCGGTGATGTGCTTCAGCACCGTCGCCCGGGTCGCGCCGGCGCCGCCCGCCTTGATCGCGGCGATGAACATCTGCGCGACGTCCCAGCCTTCAGCAGCGTACACACCGGCTGGGATCTTGAATCTCGTCTGGTATTCCTTGGCGAACGCGACGAGCTTCGGATCGTCCGTCTGCGTGGCGTCACCGCACGGGCATGTCAGGAGCGACCCCTCGTTCGCGGGCTTGCCCTTGTCGAGGTAGGTCGTGTCCTTCGAGCCGTCACCGCTCATGAAGACGGCCTCGCCACCCTTCTCGCGGTACTGCTTGACGACGAGCGAAGCCTCCGGCGAGTACCCGGCGTAGTGCACGAGCTGTGGATCCGCAGCGAGAAGCGAGTCGACGAGCGCTGTGTAGTCGGTGGTCTTCTCGATACCTTCGCGGACGACGATCTCGCCGCCGGCGGTCTCGATGCTCTTCGCGACAACGGCCGCAAGACCGGCGCCGTATGCGGACTTGTCGTCGACAACGGCCACCTTGTCGCAACCCATCGCGTCGACGATGATCGCCCCGACCTCGCCCTGCGAGTTGTCGTTTCCGACGCCGCGGAAGAACACCTTCCAGCCCTTCGTGGTCAGGTCGGTGCGCGTGGCCGAAGCCGTCACCGTGGCCAGACCGGCATTATCGAAGAGCGGCGTCGCAGCCTCGGTCTCACCCGAGAACGCCGGACCGATGATGCCGAGGATGGCTGCGTCACCGATGGCCTTCTGGGCGAGCGCGGGCGCCGGGTCGGGGCCGCCGTCCTTGTTGTCGAACTGCTCGATCTCGATGTTCACCGGCAGGTCGCCGGCGGCATTGGCTTTCTCGGCTGCCAAGATCGCGGAGTTGCGGATGTGAACGACCAGCTGCGAGTTGGCGCCGGTGAGGTCGCCGAAGACGCCGAGCTTCACCGTCTTCTTGCCCTGCGCGAGAACACGTCCAGCGCTGATCTTGTTGCCGACGAGCTTGAAGTCGCTTTTTGGCGCCAGCTTCGTGCCGATCGCCTGAAGGTCCGCTGCGCTGCAGTCGGCCGCTTGGGTGCCCCCACCACCTTCTTCGGCGCATGCCGCCGAGAGCACTGCAACGGCCGAGAACACCGCGAACGCTACGACGAAACGTCTCTTCAGCACGCTTTCCCCTTCCAGCTTGGACTCGGAACCCGACAGTTCGTCTATCACCGGTCTATCAGCTTGGACAGGGCGGAGTCCACGAAGGGATCTAGCTGGTGTCGCCGAGTCGTCCGTCAAGCACCAGCTTGGCGACCTCCGCCATAGGGAGGCTCTTGTCCATCGCCGCGCGCTGCATGAGCTTGTACGCGTCGTCTTCGGACAGACCCTGCGTTTGGAGAGCGCCCTTCGCGCGCTCGACCAGCTTGCGCGTCTCCAGACGGTCCTCGAGCTCTCCGACTTCGCCTTCCAGGCGCGTCATGTCGTTGTGCCGCTCGAGGGCCACCTCGATGGCGGGAAGCAGGTCGGACTTCTGAAAAGGCTTGACGACGTAGGCCATAGCGCCGGCATGGGCCGCCTGTGCGGCCAGGTCGCGCTGGCTGAACGCGGTGAGGATGACGACGGCGCTGATGCGTTCGCGGGTGATGATCTCGGCCGCACGGATGCCGTTCATGCCGGGCATCTTGATGTCGAGCACGACGAGGTCGGGACGGTGTTCACGGGTGAGGTCGACGGCGGTGACTCCGTCCGCAGCTTCTCCTACGACCTCGAAGCCTTCCTCCTCGAGCATCTCGCGGAGGTCCATGCGGATGATCGCCTCGTCCTCTGCAACCACGACACGTCTTGGCATAGGGGCAGGCTAGCGGAGGCGCCTTCGTGCCGGCGGTGGGACTCGAACCCACACCCGGTTTCCCGGACCGCAGTTTGAGTGCGGCGCCTGAACCAATTCGGCTACGCCGGCAGTGACTGAACTATACGGACCGCCCTTCGGTGTCGTTGCCATCGACGATAGTCGAACGTGCGTTTCTTATGACCCGCTCGCTCGAAGATGTCAATCTCGTTCTAGTCCTGAACGGAGAGGGCTTCTCCAAGCGAGCAATCTCCATCCAGACGGGAGTCTCCCGAGCAACGATCCGCGAATGGATCGGGGATCCGAACCGCGCGCTCATCCGGACGTCACAACGTCTGTCGGGTGTCACGCGGAAATCTTGCCTCGGTGCTTGCGAGCCGTGGAGGGACATTGACGAGCGCGCATTTACTTACTTGCTTGGCATGTACCTCGGAGATGGGTGCATCTCGGAACACGCACGCGCTTATCGACTTCGGATCGCGTGCGCAGACGCGTACCCGTTGATCAAGGATGAAGTCGAAGCCGCCATCAATCGGATCTTGCCAGTCAAGGTAGGCCGAGTTCAGTGCATCGGATGCACAGAAGTAGGTGCCTACTCGTCACATTGGCCTTGCTTCTTTCCACAGCACGGCAAGGGACGAAAACACGAGCGGTCGATCGTCCTCGAGCGGTGGCAACAAGAGATCGTCGGACGGTACCCACGACCTTTCATCAGAGGGCTAATCCATAGTGACGGATGCCGTCTCGTCAACGTGGCGGTCCGAGAGCGCGAACTGTGGACGGAACGTCGTACCTACACGCGGTATCAGTTCACCAATCGCTCGGACGACATCCGTGGTCTCTTCGGCTGGGCCCTCGATCTCATCGGTGTTCATTGGACCCAGTCCAATAGATGGGTGATCTCAGTTAGCCGACGCAAGGACGTGCACTACCTGGATTCTTTCGTCGGTCCGAAGCGTTAGTCGCGCATTCGAGCTTCACCGACCATCAGGACGTCGCCGTGTTGGTTCTTGGCCTCGATCTCCCACGCGTCCCCGCTCCCTATCGCGACCACCGTCACATCGTCCTCGGCGAGCACGGCCTTGATGAACTTCACCGAGATCTCTCCGCGCTCGAGCCACGGCGCTCCGCACTCTCTGGTCATCAGCTCGGACGCGAACGCGAGCGTCTGCATGCCTTGCGCGATCGGCGCGTCCAGACCGGTCCGTTTGGCGACCTCGACGTCGGAGTGGATGTTGCCCGGTCCCGAGTAGAGCGTCATATCGTCTTGGGTGACGTGCTTGATCAGCTCCATCAGATCTCCCCCCGCAGATGCACTTCCGGCCAGATGCATGTCATACGCGCCTGCCACACGAGCTCGCCGTCGCGTTCGAAGTCACAATCGATGGCGACGTAGGCCTTGTCCCGGCGCATCTCTTTCACCGCGAGGACGCCCTTCCCGACCAACGTCTGGCCCACGTGAACCGCTGCGAAGTACTTGAGCTCTTGATGCGAGTGGATGATCGGTCCCGGATACTTGGCCCCCAGCACGTAGATCGCGAAATTGCCGGCGACCGACGGATCGATGACGTCGGCGTGCTCTGGTAGCTCGTTGTGCGCGCCGTCGATGTAGCGACGATGCAGCTTCTCCGACATCCGGAACTCCATCGGACCGAATCCTTCGCCGACGAATGCGTCCGTCCATCTACCCACGCTTCATCCCCTTTGGCCTCCCCATCCGTAGTAGAAGAATGCCTCGGTCGAGTGCACCTGGACGTCCCACCCGAGACCGTCGAGCCGCGCGACCAGTTCGTCCGGCTGGTAGTAGATCTTCACGGCGCGGAACTCACGGCCGTCGTTCAGTTTCCGCGTGATGATCCCGTCGGGTCTGTCGTCCTTCTGGAGGAACTCCGCTGCTCCGTCGACGGCCGCGATCGGCTTGTTGAGGTTGTCCATGAAGAAGACGCGGCCGCCAGGCTCGAGCGCGCGGTCGACCATCGACCAGAACGCCTTCAACTGATCGGCCGGAACGTGGGAGAGCCAGAAGCTGAAGAACACGACGTCGTAGCGCTGGTCGGGCTCCCATGTGAAGAGATCGGCAACAACGAACCGTGCGTCCGGAGCGCGCAAGCGCGCACGTTCGATCACCTCTGGCGACGCGTCGACGCACGTCAGCGATGACGCGTGGCGGGCGACCGCATGCGTCCACCAACCGGTGCCGCACGCGAGCTCGAGCACGCGGCCCGTCGGCGCGAAGGCGTCGAGTGCGCCCTCGACCTGCTCGACATCTCGGCGCCAGAGGTCATTGGTCACCGGGCCCAGGTCGTACATCCCGGTGCGCTGGAACCACTCGTCGTACTCCGGCGCCCGCGCGCGGTAGTAGGCGATCTGTTCCTGCAGAAGGTCATCCATCGAGCGCCTCCCGCATCGACTTCACGAGCTGGACGGCTGCATCGACGCCGTCCTCCTGGATCGCACGGATGACCGCGCTGCCGACGATCACGCCGTCGGCGAAGGTGCATGCGTCCACAGCTTGTTCCGGCGTCGAGACGCCGAGGCCGATCAACGCCGGACGGTCTGTCACCTCGCGCACGAGATCGACGACCTGCCGCGCACGATCGGAGAGCGAGGTGCGCACGCCGGTCACGCCGAGCAGCGAGACGCAGTAAACGAAGCCTGATCCCTCCCGGACTATCGCCTCGACCCGCTCACGCGGCGTCGTGGGGGCGGTGAGGAAGACGGTTGCGAGATCGTTCGCACGCGCGGCCGCCGTCCACGGACCGGCTTCCTCGACCGGGAGGTCGGGGATGATGAGGCCCGCCGCTCCGGAGCTCGCGGCCTGTTTCGCAAAGGTTTCCTCGCCCATCGCGAGGATCGGGTTGACGTAGGTCATGTACACGAACGGGACTGCGGTCTTTAACGCTTCCATCGTCCGGATCGTGGTGGCCGGACGCATCTCCGCCCGCAGCGCCACATCGCCAGCGCGCTGGATCACTGGTCCGTCCATCAACGGGTCGGAGAACGGGACGCCGATCTCGATGAGATCGGCTCCCGCATCGATCACACCGTAGAGGAGGTCCCCGAACGCCTCGGGGGACGGGAACCCGCACATGAGATACGGCGCGAGGATCTTGCGTCCGCGTTCACGCAGGTAGGTCTCGAGCTTGGTCTCGAGTTTCACAGGCGGAGCTCCCGCATGACGGCCGCCGGGTCGTACGTCTCGCACTCGACGATGATCACCTTCATACCCGTCTCGGTTCCCGATTCGTGGGACTCGCCGGACTCCCAGTACGCGGCGTGGTTCGCCCGGATCGCCACTTTCTTTCCGTCGTCGCCACAGACCCAGCCACTCCCTTCCACGACGCAGAACAGCTGCGGTCCGGTCGCCGGGTGACGCGGGAAGAATCCGCCGGCACCGACGTGGAAACACGCGAACCGAGCACCGGCGTCCGAGATAAATATGGGACTGATCACCACCTTCGATGTCTTCGGGTCGACGCGGTGCGAGACACCTTTCGCGTCGGTCCACTGCGTGAGCGGACGCCCGCCGCTGGGGTCGAAGGAGAACATGCGCACGGATCGAGCGTAGCGACTCCCTCAGATGGCGTGACCATAATGACGCGTGCGCATCTCCGGCTTACATCACGCCCAGATCTGCATCCCGAAGGGGGCCGAGGGCGACGCACGCGCGTTCTATTGCGGCGTGCTCGGCCTTCCCGAGATCGACAAACCGAGCTCGCTTGCCGGACGCGGCGGTTTGTGGCTCCAGGTCGGCGACCGTCAGGTGCACCTCGGGACGGAAGGGCCGGTCGATCGCACGGCCACCAAAGCACACCTCGCCTATGAGGTCCACGACCTCGGAGCCTGGCGCGTGCGGTTGCTCGAGGAAGGCATCACCGCGGAGGACGGCGTGAAGATCCCCGGCTACGAACGCTTCGAGTTCCGCGACCCCTTCGGCAATCGCCTGGAATTTATCGAACGCCTCATCCAGCCGACGGACTGACGAGCTTGCGAACCGTCTCGACGTCCTTGTCTCCGCGACCAGAGAGAAGCAGCAGGACGGTCTGTCCGGTCGGCGGTTCACGAATCAGCCACGCGATCGCGTGCGCGGCTTCGAGCGCGGGAACGATGCCTTCGAGCTCGGAGAACGTCCGGAACGCTGCGAGCGCTTCGTCGTCGGTAACCGAAACGTACGTCGCCAGTCCTTCAGCCGCGAGATAGGCGTGCTCGGGCCCCGAGCCCGGGTAGTCGAGTCCGGCGGAGACCGAATGGGCGGGACGGATCAAGCCGTCCGGCTCTTGCAGGATGCGCGTGCGTGCGCCGTGCAGCACGCCGTCGGTTCCCGCCGAGATGGACGCTCCGTGCTGGTCGGTGTCGATCCCAGCTCCACCGGGCTCGACGCCGACGAGCTTCACGCCGGGGATGCCGACGAAGCCGGAGAAGATCCCCATCGCGTTCGAGCCACCACCGACGCATGCGCACACCACGTTCGGCATCGCACCGGTCTTCTCGACGATCTGTGCGCGCGCTTCCTCGCCGATCACCATCTGCAGCTCCTTGACGAGCCACGGGAACGGGTGAGGGCCGACGACTGAGCCGATCACGTAATGCGTCGTCTCGACGTTGGCCACCCAGTCGCGGAAGGCCTCGTTGATGGCGTCCTTGAGCGTTCGGCTCCCGGAATCGACCGGGACGACCTCGGCCCCCAGCATCTGCATGCGGAAGACGTTGAGAGCCTGGCGTTCGACGTCAACCGCGCCCATGTACACCACGCACTCCATGCCGAACAGGGCTGCGCCGGTGGCTGTAGCAACACCATGCTGTCCGGCGCCGGTCTCGGCGATGATCCGATTCTTGCCGAGCCGTTTCGCGAGCAGGCACTGACCGAGAACGTTGTTGATCTTGTGCGAGCCCGTGTGGTTCAGGTCCTCGCGCTTGACCCACACCTCCGCGCCGATGCGCTCGCCGAACCGCTCGGCACGGTAGAGAGACGTCGGTCGTCCGGCGTAGTCGCGCCGGTATGCGTCGAGCGCGGACAGGAACACCGGATCCTCACGCGCCTCGCGCCACGCCGCTTCGAGCTCGAGGAGCGCCGGCATGAGGACTTCGGGCGCGTAGCGTCCGCCGTAGTCGCCGTAACGGCCGTGCTCGTCCGGAAGGATCTCGAGCGGCTTCTCCATGAGATGAGTGTAGGTGCGGCTCAGCGCTCGACCGCGTAGAGCTGCCATTCGTTCGGCACGCCCTTCAGCGAGTGCGCTCCTCGGTCGGCGAACCTCAGATCCGATCCGACGACCAGGTCAACGACGGTGCGCGAGACGAGCACCTCACCGGGCCCCGCGATTGCCGCAACACGATCAGCGATGTGGACGGCGATTCCACCGATGTCGTTCTTACGGCGCTCGATCTCGCCGGTGTGCAGACCTGCTCGCACTTCGATGCCGAGTGACGCCACGGTTTCGACGATCGAGCGGGCGCATCGCACCGCCCGCGCCGGTCCGTCGAAAGTCGCGAGAACACCGTCGCCACGCCCGATACTCGACACCTTCAGTCCGTTGTGCCGCTCGAGCTGTCGCGAGACTTCAGCATTGTGCGCGTCGAGCAGTTCCCTCCACCGACGGTCCCCCATTGCCGACGCGTGCTCTGTAGAGCCGACGATGTCGGTGAACAGGACGGTGCTCAGCACGCGGTCCGGTTCGCGCACGGGACGCACACCGGTGACGAACTCCTCGATCTCGGACAGCACGGCCTCCTGGTCGCCCAACCACGGGTACAAGGCACCGCCGTGGAGCTCGACGTACTTCGCGCCTTCGATGTGCTCGGCGAGGTAGCGGCCATGCCCAACACGACAGTACGGCTGGTCGAGGCTGTGAAGGATCATCGTGGGTGAACGGACGGAAGGCAGAACATGACGGACGTCCATCGCTCCTGTCCACCGCATGAGCTCCTCCATCGTGCCTGGGTTCGTTGCGACGCGAATGAGACGGCGGTACGAGTCCTGGAGCAGCGCGTCGGATGCTGAGGCCGGTGCGACGACGGCGAACGTTCCGTTGTCTTCGCCGAGCACGTATCTGCCCATCAGCTCTTCCACGCGGCGCCTTGTCCGCTCGGGCATGCCCTCCGGATAATCGACAGCTCGGCCTACGCACGCGCTGGTGTTTATGAGCACAAGGCCGACCGTACGTTCAGGATGCGTCGCTGAATACAGGATCTGCGCCGGCCCCGACTCGAACACGCCGACGATCGCAGCTCGCTCGGAAGAGCAGGCATCCATCACCGCCGTGATGTCCTCCATCGAGGCCTCCAGCGTGAGGTTGTCGAGGTCGACACGGTCCGACATCCCGTGTCCGCGGCGATCGAAGACGATCAGCCGCGAGAACGAGGCGAGTCCCTCGAGAAAGCGCGCGACCTCAGGCACATCCCACTGGACGTCGCAGTGTGAGTGCCAGCCGCCCTGGTACACGAGATCGACGGGACCGTCTCCCACCACCTGATACGCGACATAGTCCTCACCCGCACGCGCGTAATGCACCTCGGGCCTAGTTGTCATGCTCCTCTGGCGGATTCGACGAACGCGCGCATGGCTTCAGCATCCTTGATGCCGGGCTCCCGTTCTACGCCGGAGGAAACATCCACACCGATGGGCCTCAGGCGTCGCATAGCCTCGGCGACGTTGGATGGCTTCAAGCCCCCGGACAACACGAACGGGACGTCCGGACGGTTCGATTCGAGCACGTCCCACGGGGCGACCATGCCGGTGCCCCCGAGCTGACCCTCGACGTACGCGTCGAGATGGACGGCGTCGCACAGCAGGCGTTCAAGCGCGACGAGATCCTCGGCGTCGCGGACGCGAACGGTTCGGAGCACCGTCATGTTGTCGGGAAGGAATCGGCCGGCAACGACAGTCGCCGGGAACTGCACTCCGTCGAGGCGAAGAGCCTCAGCGATCGAAGCGATCTCGCGCGGATGCGAATCGTCGAAGACACCGAACGCGGCGACCTCGGCCGGGATGGCGGCGCGGATCGCGTCGGCCTGCGCAAGCGAGACGCGACGCGACGACGGGGCGAAGATCATCCCGACGGCCGATACTCCGGCATCGACGGCAGCCTTGGCATCGTCGGGGATGGTGACGCCGTCGACTTTCACCCACAGCCCGCGTGGGTCGGCGATCTTCATGAGCCCAGCAGCTCCTTCAGCTTCGCGACAGGATCGGTCGCCGTCACGATCGCCTCACCGATCAAAGCTGCGTGCACGCCGATGTCTTGCAGCGCCTCGATATCGGCGCGGGTGGAGATAGCGCTCTCCGCGACGAGGACGACGTCGTCCGGCACGAGCTTGCGCAACCTTGCCGTCGCGCTGGGGTCCTCCTCGAAGGTTTCGAGGTCGCGGTGAGTGATGCCGATGACGTCCGATCCGGCGGTGAGTGCTGCGTCCAGATCGGCTTGGTCGAAGACCTCCACGAGCGGAGTAAGCCCGAGCGCACGTGCGCGCGCGATCAACGCGGGCAACTCGCCGCCGACTATGCGGACGATCAGCAGCACAGCGTCGGCACCACATACGCGCGCGTGGACCAACTGCACCGGATCGAGCACGAAGTCCTTCCAGAGAACGGGAAGAGCGATCGCACCCCGCGCTGAGATGAGGTCTTCCGACGAACCCGAGAAGAACTCGGGTTCGGTGAGCACCGATACTGCGCGCGCTCCACCGCGCTCGTACGCCGCTGCGAGCGTCGCCGGATCGAGATCAGGACGAAGGTCTCCCTTCGATGGCGAGCGACGCTTGATCTCGGCGATGATCGACATGCCGTCCGAAGCGAGTGCAGCGCGGAAGTCGCGTGGGGCTGGGACGTTGTTCAGCCGCGCTTCGAGCGCAGGGCCATCGAGCTCCGCGATCGCCCGACGCCGTGACGCAACGATCTTCTCGAGGAACGACATCGCTACACCACCGAACTGAGGGCGACGAGCCGGTCGAGCGCGGCCAAAGCGTCGCCGTTTTCGATCACGCCCCGCGCCTTCTCGACGCCGTCACGGATCACTCCCGCCGCTCCCGCCGCCATTAACGCCGCGCCGGCATTGAGCAGGACGCAGTCGAAGATCGGTCCACGCTCCCCTTTCAGCGCCGCGCGGAGGACAGTGGCGTTGTGCTGGGCGTCGCCGCCCTTGAGCGACTCGATCGGGCTTTCGTCCAGGCCGGCTTCCGATGCACGGATCGTCGTCGTCGTCACGACGCCCTTCTCCACGATCCGCGCATCGCAGTCGCCGGCGCACGTGAGCTCGTCGGTCCCGCCGGAGCCGTGCACCACGAACGCGCGCTCGACACCAAGCACCGCAACCGCACCTGCCACGAGATCGAGCAGTTCGCGAGCACCGACGCCGATGAGCTGGAACGACGGACGAGCAGGATTGGTCAGGGGGCCGAGGATGTTGAACGCCGTGCGGATCCGCAGCGCCTGCCGTACCGGCATCACCTTGGCCATCGCCGGATGGAACGCCGGTGCGAACATGAACCCGATCCCGGCTTCGTCGATGCAGCGCGCGACCTGATCGGCGTCGAGGTCGAGGCGGACGCCAAGCGCTTCGAGCACGTCGGCCGAGCCGGACTTCGACGACAGCGCACGGTTGCCGTGCTTGGCGACAGGCAGCCCGGCCCCCGCGACGACGAGTGCCACTGCGGTCGAGATGTTGGCAGTGCCAGCGCCGTCGCCGCCAGTGCCGCAGGTGTCGACCAACCCGGTGGTCTTCGGCGTCACCCGCACGGCGGCCTCGCGCATCGTTCGTGCGAGACCGGCAATCTCCGCGGGGGTCTCGCCCTTCATCCGCAGCGCGACGAGGAACGCCGCGACAAGCGATGCGTCGACGTCGCCGGACACGATCTCGTCCAAAGCGGCGGACGACTCGTCCGACGACAGATCGGTGCCGGCGAGCAGTTGGTCGAGCGCTTCGCGGAGAGCCATCATCGAAGGCTAACCGCTATAAGAACGGACCATCGCGAGCGCGAGACGGCCGGAGCGCTCGACGTCGGCCGTGCGCACGATGTCGATCGTGTCCTTTGGGTTGTGGTAGCAGCACGGGACCTCGCCGGTCCACAGCCACGCGGTGTTCATGCCTTGTTTAGCGAACGAGCCGTGATCGGACCAATCGGGAGTGACGCGTTCGCGCACCGCGATGGCGAGCTCCTTGCCGACGCGGACGCACCGGTCTGTTCCCTCGTGGGGACCGGTCGAGATTCGGCCGCAGATGATCTCGGCGCCGTGCCCGACCATGTCGATGTTCACGAACGCAACGAGATTCTTGCGAGCTGCGGACGACATCTTCGAGACGTACTGCACCGACCCGATGTGGTGAGGACGATCCGGATGGGGCTGACGCTCCTCGGCACCGAAGGCAACGAAGACCATCGGTAACTGGCCGGGCCCCTCTGCCACCATTCGGGCGATCTCGAGCGCGATGCCGACCCCCGTCGCGTTGTCGTTCGCGCCGGGGCCGTTGAGCGAGTCGTAATGACCGCCGACGATCAGATACGACTTGCGTTCGTCGAAGCCCGGCGGCGTACCGACGACGTTCCACGACTCGCCGCCTTGCGGCAGAGGAAACGCCCGACGCTCAGCCTTCCAGCCCATGCTCGAGATCCGCTCGGCGATGTACTTCGAGGCCTTCTCGTCACCGTCGCTTCCCGAGTTGCGCAGGCCGATCTCGACGGCCAGCGCTCGGACGTGGTCCATCACGGCGTCGACATCGAGAGCCGCCGCCAACGGCGTCGGCGATGCGGATGGCACGGGGGACGCCGTCGGCGCCGGCGCGAGAGTCGCCGTCCGGGCCGGAGCGAGGGCCGCAGTCGGCAACGCATCCTGACGCGACGAGCACGCGGCGGCGAAGACCAAGACGAGCGCGACGGCGCCCTTATGAACCGAAGATGATCTCGAACCGGCTCCCATGTCCGTCCGAACGTACCGTGACATCGGCGTTCAGGCGTCTCGACAGCTCGCCGACGATCGCGAGACCAAGACCGCTTCCCACGCGCCGCTCACCCTTGTACTTGCTCCACAGGTAGAACCGCTCAAAGGCGTGCTCGAGGTCGGCCGGATCCAGTCCCGGCCCCCCGTCGGCCACAGCCACTGTGTTCCCGTCGACGTCGATGGACACGGTCGAGCCCGACGGCGAGACGCGAAGCGCGTTCTCGACGAGGTTCGCGAGCATCTGGTGCACGCGGTCGGGGTCGCTCCGGACGACGGCCGGGCCGCCGCAACAGACCTCGAGAGCGAGACCGTTGTCCGACGCGAAGGGCGCCAGTCCGCGTTGGACGTCCCGCGCGACCTCGGCGAGATCGGTCTCAACCGGACGGACGGAAAACTCTCCCGCTTCGAGTCGTGCGAGATCGAGGAGATCCTGTACGAGTCGTTCGAGCCTCTGCGATTCGCGCAGGATGATGTCACCCGCTTCGCGAGGCTTGCGCATCGTGCCGTCCGACAGCGCTTCGCCGTATCCACGGATCGCGGTGAGCGGCGTGCGCAGCTCGTGCGACACACTCATCAGGAAGCTCTTCTCGCGTTCGCGCGAGGACTCGAGGTCGGACACCATGCCCTCGAACGCCGCTTTGAGCTCAGCGACCTCGGCCGGATCGGATGGACTCGGCACCGCCGGCGCGTGCTCGCCTCGAGCGAAAGCCCGAGCCGAGCCTGTGAGGTCGCGCAGCGGCCGCGAGAGACGACGTGAGAGCGCGTAGGCCACGACCGCCGAGATCAGAAGTGCAACCAGCGCCGCAAGCGCGAGGCGGGAGCCGAATCCCTCGGGCAGAGCAGGCACCTCGTTGCTCGCTCGCGTAACGTACAACGTCCCGGGTCGTCCGCACAGCGTGGTGTGCGCTGATCCGTAGAGCACGTCGCGTCCTCCGATGCGCGCGCGTCCCTGTGCCTGCGAGAACTCCGTGACACGCGCGCGCGGCGCGCCGTCGGGGACGAACCGTGCACGCGGTCCGAGCTCTCGCGCGATCTGGCCGCCCGGTCGGGTGCCGGCTTCACACGGAAGATCGGCCGCCAGCGCCGCCCCGTTCTGGGCTTGCTCACGCAGCTCTTCCAGCGCACGCGCAGGTGCGCCGATGCGCGCAAGACTCACAGTGATCAACGCGGTGAGCGCCACTGCCGCAACGGCCACGACTCCGAACGAAACGATCAGCACGCGTCCGAGCGACGGACGTCGCCCTTCACTCACAGGTCTGCCTTATACCCGACCCCGCGCACAGTCTTCACAGGACAACGGGGGCCGAGCTTTCGGCGGAGCTGCGCAACGTGCACGTCGACTGTGCGAGTGTCGATGTCGTCCGGATAGCCCCACACGGCTTCGAGCAGCTGCGCGCGGGTGAACACGCGTCCGGGCGTTGTCACGAGGTGCGCGAGGAGATCGAATTCCTTGCGCGCGAGCTCGACGGTCGTGCCGTCCATCGACACGTCCCGCGACTGCATGTCGACGACCAAGCCGCCGGCATCGACGCGCTCGACGGCAATGGGTTCAGCGTGACCGCGACGCAGCACGGCTCGCACACGGGCCACGAGCTCGCGCGGACTGAACGGCTTCGTGACGTAGTCGTCGGCGCCGAGCTCCAGACCGAGAACGCGATCAGCCTCGGCGTCGCGAGCCGTGACCATGATCACGGGGATGGAGCTGCGGCGGCGGATCTCGCGAAGTAGATCGACGCCATCGGCGTCCGGGAGCATCAGATCGAGAAGGACGACATCGAGCGTCGGGTCGTCGAGTTGGCTGCGCGCTTGCTCCGCATCCACCGCGAGACGGACGTTGAACCCCGCTTGGCTGAGATACATCTCGACGACGTCGGCGATCGCCGCTTCGTCCTCGACCACAAGTACGGTGCGCCGCATACGTCCCAGCCTAGGAGAGCAGGGACGGTGGTCGTCCCTGCTCTCTCGTGTCGACCTCACCCCTCACGAGCGTCGCGACGGTCCCGGAACCGCTCACGCATGTCCTCACGCGTACCTTCGCGCTTGCCCTCACGCGAGCTTTCGCGCTTGTCCTCGAACTCCTCCCAACGCTCCGGCGAGATCGCCCTGATCCCTTTCGTCACGAACGTGTCGCCCTCCTTGACCCGGAACGCCGCAACGTGATCACCGGCCTGCAGGTCCTCGAAGCCCGCGCGTTGCCCGTCGCGGCCGATGCGAGTGTCGTCGGTCGTGGCGATCTCGGCCGTGGTGCCGTCGTCCTCGGTGATGACGACGGTCGCCCCGTCGAGTGAGGCGATGACTCCGCGGTCGAACCGGACGGTATCGAACCCTTCACCCTCCCGCGCATGGACGGTGAGCTCACCGCGGATCGCCCCCGGCATCCCCGGATGCGGACGTCCGTGCTCGGCCGCCGGACCCTCTTTCTCGCCCTCACTCTGCGCGAGGACGACCTCGTCGGACGACGATGGCGAGCGCTCGGACGCCACCACGTACGACGCTGCTCCCAAGATCACCAGCCCCGCCATCACGGGGGCCAGGTGTCGCTTCATGAGCTGCATGTCTGTCTCCTTCCTCTTCGGCCTCTTCGGTCACTGAAGCATCGCGTCCGCAGGCTTGCCCAGCGTCAGCCCGATGTAAGGGCTTTGTAAGGCCCGAGGTCTCGCTAAGACCGCGAGGCGCGATCGGCGGCGACCGACCGCACCACGTTCGCGATGAGGCGATGGCCGAGTTTGCCTTCGAGGCTCAGGATCGATTCGGGGTGGAACTGCACGGACCACACCGGCAGCGACTCGTGCTCTACGGCCATCACGACGCCGTCCGCCGTTGACGCGGTGACCCGTAGGTCGGCCGGGACGTCGGTCGCGTACAACGAGTGGTAGCGGCCGCCGACGAACTCATCCGGGAACCCATCGAAGAGGACGCCACCCGACACACGTATACGTGAAGGCTTGCCATGCATCGGGTAGTCGAGAACGTCGAGCTTCCCGCCGAAGTGCTCGACGATCCCCTGGAGACCGAGGCACACTCCGAAGACCGGCACCCCGCGCGAGACCGCAGCTTCAACCGTCCCGGAAACGTCGAACTCGGACGGAGAACCGGGGCCCGGCGAGAGCACGAGAAGGTCGGGTGCGATCGCGTCGATCTCCGAGTGCGGGAAGCCGGAGCGGAGCGTGATCACCTCCGCCCCCGACTGGCGGAAGTAATCGGCGAGGGTGTGCACGAACGAGTCCTGATGATCGACGAGCAACACGCGGATCCCGGCGCTGAGGGCTTCGAGCGAGTTGCCATCGTCCACGACGACAACGTCGCGAGGGCGGCGGATCGCGTCGAGGAACGCCGACGCCTTGAGCGTGGTCTCCGCTTCCTCCTCCTGGGGGTCGGAATCGAACAACAGGGTTGCGCCGGCGCGGATCTCCGCGATGCCGTCCTTGATCCGGATGGTGCGTAGCGTCAGTCCGGTGTTGAGGCTCCCGTCGAAGCCGACGAGCCCGATCGCGCCGCCGTACCACACGCGCGGTGATCGCTCGTGATCCTCGATGAACTGCATCGCCCAGAGCTTCGGTGCACCGGTGACCGTCACTGCCCACGCGTGGGTGAGGAACGCGTCGAGTGCGTCGAAGCCCTCGCGCAGGCGTCCCTCGACGTGATCGACGGTGTGGATCAGTCGCGAGTACATCTCGATCTGCCTGCGACCGATCACGCGGACCGATCCGGGGACGCAGATGCGCGCCTTGTCGTTGCGATCGACGTCGGTGCACATGGTGAGCTCCGAGGTGTCCTTCTCGGAGTTGAGGATCGTGCGGATCTGTTCGGCGTCCGCGATCGGATCGGCGCCACGCGCGATGGTGCCCGCGATCGGACACGTCTCCACACGGTCACCCTCGACGCGCACGTACATCTCGGGGGACGCACCGACGAGATACTCGGAGCCGTCATCCGGGGACACCCCGTACCCCGCACCGAGGTTGATCAGGAAGCCGTACGGAGAAGGGTTACGCTCGCGCAGCCGCCAGAAGATCTCGGACGGCGTGGCCGGGCACGGCTCGAAGAACGTGCGTCCGGGAACGGCTTCGAAGAGGTCGCCCCGGCGGAACGCTTCGCGCGCCACGTCGACGAGTGCCGCATACTCCCCCGGCGCGTGGTCGCACTCACGCGCGACGCTCGTGGCACCGACGAAAGCGTTGCTCGAACCCTCGCGTGGCAAGCCGGCCGTCGATCCGTTCTCGGTCTCGAAGTCGTAGCCGACGCGCATCGCGACTTCGCGCCGGTGATCGACCACCACGAGCTCATCCGGCAGGTACAGGACGACGTCGCGCTGATCGTCCGGACGGTCGAGACGAAGACGCAGTTGCTCGAACTGGAACACGAGGTCGTAGCCGAAGGCACCGTAAAGGCCGAGGTGAGAGTCCCCATCGGAGCCGAAGAGCTCGACGAACGCACGGACGACGGAGAAGAACGTCGGCTGTCGGCTGCGCTCCTCCTCGGGGACGCGTCCGGTCGGTTCGGCGATCGTGCCCAAGATGGCGTCGCCGACACGCGACGAGGTGGCGACGCCCGCACATCTCGACAAGGCGCCTTCGATCGCACCAAGCAGAACCGCGCCACGCGTGTTCAGCGCGCGCGCCGTGAAGGTTCGTCCGCGGCCGGAGAGCTCGAGGGGCGGGTCGACGAAGCCCATGTCCCAGCGCGTGTAGCGGCCCGGATACTCGTAGCTCGACGCGAGTACGACGCCGCGCCGCTCGTCCAACGCGTTGACAACCGGCTCGATGGCGCCTTCGACGGCGATCTGCTCGACGGAGCGAGCGACCCTGATCCCGCCCTTCGTGACGTACCCGTCGGTGCTCATGTCATCCTCCAAAAGAAAAGGCCGCCTCTTCCGAGGCGGCTCGCCGATACGCATGGTGCTACAGCCGCCCTATGCCGACGGCCACCACCGGTGCGCCTTGAGGATGAACACGTGAGTCATCGTATCAGTTGCCATCGAGTTCCCGGAAGTAACAGGTGCGGTTGCCCGTGTGACACACGGCATCACCTTCGAGGCGAGCCTTGACCAACAGCGTGTTGTCCTCGCAGTTGTAGTGGATGCGGACGAGACGCAGCCGATTGCCGGACGCCTCTCCCTTGGTCCACAGCTCCTGCCTCGAGCGAGAGAAGAACGTCACCAAGCCCTTCTCGTAGCTCTCGCGCAGAGAGTCGGCATTCATGAACCCCATCATGAGGACCTCGTTGGTGTCCTCTTCTTGCACAACAGCCGGTACGAGTCCATTCTCGTCGAACTTCAGATCCCCAATCTTCATGTTCGTCTCACCACTATCCCTTCCGATGCCATGTGGTCCTTGAGCTCGCCGACCGTGTACTCGCCGTAGTGGACGATCGACGCAACGAGCACCGCATCGGCGTGGCCGTCCAACACTCCGTCGACGAGATGCTGGGGCGAGCCGGCACCGCCCGATGCGATCACCGGGATCCCGACCGCGTCCGAGATCGCTCGAGTGAGCTCGATGTCGTAGCCGTCCTTCGTGCCGTCGCGGTCGAACGAGGTGAGCAGGATCTCTCCGGCTCCGAGCTTCTCCACCTCGCCCGCCCAACGCTGCGCGTCGATACCGCTGCGGATGGGTTCTTCGCCTCGCGCGCCACGTCCACCTTCCAGCACCACTTCCCACCCGTCTTCAACTCGACGTGCGTCGATCGCGACGACGATGCACTGGGCGCCGAATGCGTCGGACGCATCGCGGACGAGATCGGGATTGCGAACGGCCGCGGTGTTCATCGAGACCTTGTCCGCGCCGGCGCGCAAGCGCTTGCGCACGTCGTCGACGGTGCGTACTCCTCCGCCGATCGTGAGCGGGATGAACACATGCTCGGCCGCGCTACGCAGTACGTCGTAGATCGTCTCTCGCGCATCGGGCGTTGCTGTGATGTCGAGGAAGCACAGCTCGTCGGCTCCCTGCGCGTCGTAGCGGATCGCGAGCTCGACAGGATCGCCCGCATCGCGCGTGTCGACGAACCTAACGCTCTTCACGACGCGTCCGCCATCGAGGTCGAGGCACGGGATCACGCGCTTGGCGAGCGTCACGCGCGATCCATGCGGGGGCGTACCCCCGCACCCCCCGTCGCCTTGATCGCATCGCCAAGATCGAACGCACCGACGTACAACGCTCTGCCGACGATGGCGCCCTCGATTCCCGGAACCTGCGCAAGCGCGCGCAAGTCATCGATGGTCGAAACACCGCCCGACGCGATCACCGGAAGCCCTGACGCGTGCGCGGCCTCACCGAGCAACTGGACGTTCGGGCCGGTGAGCATCCCGTCGGTTCCGATGTCGGTCACGAGCAGTCGCACAGCCCCCGCACGTGCGAGTCGTCGACACGCTTCGATGACGTCTTCTCCGGTGCCTTGCGTCCAACCAGCAACATGTACCTCGTCGCCGCGCGCGTCCGGGGCGATCACCAGGTGCTCGCCAAGGGCTTCGACGGCCTCAACGAGGAAGGACTCATCGGTGAGCGCCTTGGTTCCGAGTACAACGCGGGCGGCTCCGGCTTCAAGCAGGTGCTGTGCCGTATCGATCGAGCGGATCCCCCCGGCCACCTGCACCGGGATGGCAAGCCGCTGGATGATGCCGGCGACGGCGATCTGATTCGTTCGCTCGCCGCTCGCCGCACCCTCGAGGTCGACGACGTGCAGACGCGTCGCACCCTGCGCTTCGAAGTCCATGGCAACAGCCACCGGATCCTCTGCGTAGACGGTCTTCTTGTTGAAGTCGCCGCGCTCCAGGCGAACGACCTGACCCCTGAGCAGGTCGATCGACGGGATGACTTCGAACGTCATAACGACGAGAAGAATCGTTCGAGCAATCGCCGTCCGACGTCTCCGGACTTCTCCGGGTGGAACTGGACGCCCACGACGTTGTCCTGCTCGACACCGCTGCAGAAGGTCTCTTCGTAGGTGGTGGTTGCTGCAACGGCATCGGGATCGGGATCGACGTAGTAGGAATGGACGAAGTACGCCATGTCGCCGGGTTCGACGGCGGACAACACCCGCGCGTCCTTCGACACGTCCAATGTGTTCCAGCCCATGTGAGGGACCTTCGGTGCGGTCAACCGCCGAACGGTGCCCGACACGATGCCGAGTCCGCGCTCGCCCGGATCCTCGTCGGAAGAATCCATGAAGAGCTGCAATCCCACACAGATACCGAGCAACGGCTTGCCCGACGCTGCCCAGTCCTTGATCGCGACGTCGAAGCCACGATCGCGCAGGTTGCGCGCACCTGTGCCGAAGTGCCCGACGCCGGGGACGACCATCACGTCGGCGTCGATCTCGGACGACGTCGTGGCGATCGTCGGTTCGACACCGATGCGCTCGAGCGCTTTCGTCACGCTCGGAAGGTTGCCGAGGTCGTAGTCGATAACGGCCGCACGGGTCACTCGAGCACGCCCTTCGTGGAAGGCGTCCCCGAGCGTCCAGAAAGAGCGCACGCTTCAGCCAACGCTCGTGCAAGCGCTTTGAACTCTCCTTCGACGATGTGGTGCGGATCGCTTCCGTCCAGGAGTTTGATGTGCAGCGTGATGCCCGCGCGGTTGCTCAGCGCACGCATGAACTCGTTCGTGTGCACGGGCTCGTACTCGCCGATCTTCGCCGCCGGAACGGGAACGTCCCGCGCCAGATACGGGCGCCCGGACAGGTCGAGTGCGACCTGAACCAGCGCATCCTCCATCGGGACGATCGCCGAGCCGTACCGCGTGATGCCTACCTTGTCGCCGAGCGCTTCCTTGAGCGCGTCGCCAAGCGCGAGCCCGACGTCCTCGACGGTGTGGTGGGCGTCGATCTCGAGATCGCCCTTGGCTTCGACGATCAGACCGAAGCCGGAGTGACGGCCGAGCTGGTCGAGCATGTGGTCGAAGAAGGGCACGCCGGTGGAGGCCGACACCTCTCCCCCTCCATCGAGGGTGAGGTCGACCAGAACCTGCGTCTCACCGGTGCGTCGATCGACGCGTGCGCGCCGCATGAAGCACCAGTGTACGGGTCGGGAAGAACCCGAACGACGGGGCAAATCATGGCTCGGACAGCAAGAGAGGAGCCCGAAGGCCCCTCTCCTTATTGCCGTCCGCCGCACCAAGACGCGGCGACAAACCTCACCGCTTCTTGTTCTGATTGCGCTTGATCACCCACTCGGAGGCGGCAGGTGATCCATCGCGGTTGCCGGCCGCGTCGACCGCAACGACCTGGAAGGTGTGCGCGCCGCGCGCCACACCGGTGTAGGTCGTGGGCGAGGAGCACAACTCGAAGTCGGCGCCATCGAGGCTGCACTCGAAGGTGGCGTCCTCCGTCGCGGAGAACGTGAACGTCGCCGCGCTCGCCCTCGTCTTGGGCTTGGGAGCCGAGTCGATCTGCGTCTCGGGTGCGCTGGTGTCGGACGGGTCGGGCGCGCCGGGGCCGGGGTTCTGGCAAGCGACCGGATTGGTCTGGCAGAGGCCGGGCGGCATCTCCCGCTTGAAGACAGCGATGCCGCTCCCGGAGACGTACACGTTGGACCCGTCGGGGGCGACCGCGACGTGGTGGGCCCCGGAGAGCCCATCAATCTTCGCCGTGCAGCCGAGTCCTGGGTTGCCGGGGTGGAGGAAGCATCCGCGCTGGATCAGGCTGCCTGCCGGGCGTCCAGGTGCGGGGTGGAAGGGAACGACGCTCCCGCTCTCGGATCCCGTCACGTAGGCGTAATTGCCGTCCGCCGAAAGGTCGATCGAGGAGGTACCCGCAATGTAGATCACGCCCTCACTGCAGCCGGCCAGCGGCTTGCGAACGTCTCTGAGGCAGTCGACGAGAGCAAGCTTGCTCGTCGAGCGATCGAAGTAGTAGTGGCTCAGCGCGTCGCTGTTGTAGGCCGTCACGTAGACTGACTCGAACTGAGTTCCGTGCACCGAGCCCACCGCGATATCGGTCACGGACGAGAGCCCTGGCATCGGCGTGCAGCCGGTCGCGCGTGAGACGTCGGGGTCGGACGTGGACTTCTTGTTCCCGAGGCACCCCGCGAAGGTCATACCGCTATCCTCGGTCGAGCGCTTGAGCACCACGAGTTCGGCTCGTGAGCCCGCGAAGACCGTTGTGCCTTCCCGATTGACCGCGAGCGCACTCACGACGTCCAGACCCGGTGCGCCGAAGCACGGGTTGACCCGATTCGCCGAGTTCATCGCGCAATCGACGAACGTAAGGGAGCCGAAGACGCGGTCGCGGCTGAACAACGTGACCCCGTATGAGCTCCCCACGTACAGAGCTCGGCCGAAATCACTCAACGCGAGCTTGTACGAATGACCCGTCAGTGAGGGAACTCGGGCACAGCCACTCACACCGGAGGCACTCGCGCAACCCAGGAACGTGAGGAGACCGTTGTTGAAGTCGCGAGAGAATGCGGTCACCCCGGCGGGCGCGGCGGCGTAGAGGTTGTTGTCGGTAACCACCACGGCGTTGATCTGGCTGTCCATCTGCCGGCTACCGATCACCCTGAGATCGCCGTCGACCTGGCGCTGGTGCACAGTGATGTCTCCGCCGATCCAGGTGTACACGAACCGCCCGTCGGGACTCACCGCATTGCCGCCCGGCGCGACGGCGAACCCCTTCGTGATGACGTGTGTCAGATCGCCGACCTCGGCCTTCGCGCCCGGCACAAGCAGCGCCAGCGTCGACCCGAACACCGCGACCGCGATGATCGCGGCGAACCTCCGAAGCCCCTTCGACCGACCGCTCCTGCCGTCCATCTCTGCGTTCTTGCTGTTCATCTCATCCACCCTTTCGCTCTCTCGAACCTGCTTCCGATGAGCTTGGAGACACCCCTCGAACGGCGCCTGTCCCGTGGCGGTCCCTTCGCTCGTCAACATGGGACGATCATCGCGACGGCGCCCGTTTTGCGGAATGGACGAGCGTCGAAGGTCTGCGGGCCCCCACGTGCCGCCTTTTGTCCCACTTCGACACCCAGATAGGGCGATCCCCGTTCCCCTGGAGGCGGCGCTTCCCCGATACTGGGCGAGTCCTTGTCGTCGGGAGGCAACAATCGACAACGCGTATCTCGAGATCTTCGGACCATCCGGACCCGAGGTCGTTATGCTCGATCGCGATCGCGTCACGGTGGGCAAGGCGGAGACGAACGATGTCGCTCTGCCCTGGGACGACACCGTGTCGCAGCTGCACGCGGTCGTGGAGCGATACGCGTCGGGTTGGTGCCTCCGTGACGTTGGGAGCCGCAACGGCACGTTCCTCAACGGCGACCGTATCGCCAGTGAACACGTGTTGCGACCGGGGGATGAGTTCCGCGCAGGCGAGACCCGCATGGTGTTCCGGCTCGCGGCGGCCGCCAACAGACCCACGGCGACGGTTGCGGCACAAAGCCCTCCGGAGCTGACGAGGCGCGAGCGCGAGGTGCTCGTCGAGCTCTGCCGTCCCGTCCTCATGCGCGACCTGCTGAGCGAGCCGGCGCCCATCCGGCGTATCGCCGCCGAGCTCGTGATCAGCGAGTCCGCTGTGAAGAAGCACCTGGGCAGGCTCTACGACAAGTTCGGCATCCACGAAACGGAGGAGCGGCGACGCGGCCGGCTTGTCGCCGACGCCGTCCGGCGCGGCGCCGTGAGCCGGAGCGACGTCGTCACGTCCTGATGGGGGCCGAGCCAGACCTGTATCGCGAACGGTACGAGCCGCTCGCGCTCGCGGGACGCGGTGCGCAGGGCGAGGTATGGAAGGCCCGCGATCACCTGCACGACCGGTTGGTCGCGCTGAAGATCAGACGGACGACCTCCGATGAACGCGACACGCTACTGCTCGAGGCACGCACGCTGCTCGACATGCGTCCGCACGAGGGCCTGCCGCTCGTCCGAGACGACTTCTTCGTCGACGACCGGTACGTGATCGTCATGGACTGGATCGAGGGAACGAACCTCGCAGTCTCACAGCCACTTGCTTTCGAGGATGTGCTCGGCCACGTCGGCGCGGTGGCCGACGCGTTGGACCATCTGCACGATCACGACCCGCCGATCGTCCATCGAGACGTCAAGCCGCAGAACATCGTTGTGACACCGCAAGGCAGGACCGTCCTGGTGGACTTCGGCCTGGCCGGCGGCGCAGGAACGCCGTACCTCGCGGGGACGCCGGAGTACCTCGCACCAGAGGTCGCCGCCGGCGGTGATGCGACGCCTGCCGCCGACGTGTTCAGCCTTGCCGTCACGGCCTACGTCCTGCTCACGGGCAGTACACCCGAACCAGGTCTGGAGGCCGACTGGCCCTCCGTACCGGAGGCGTCCAGGGACCAGGTTCGGCGCGTGATCGCGAACGCGCTCGCGTTCGACCCAGCGGAGCGGCCCCGCTCGGCCGCCGAGTTCGTCGCCTCACTCCGGCCGCCGTCAGCGCCCAACAACCTGCCGGCTGCCCTGTCGTCGTTCGTGGGCCGGGGCGCAATGACGAGCGAGCTTCGCCAGCTCCTGGCGTCGGCGCGTATCGTCACGCTGACCGGCACCGGCGGATGCGGGAAGACGCGCCTCGCGCTGCACGTCGCGGACGCAGCGCTCACGTCCTTCGCTGGTGGTGTGTGGCTGGCGGAGCTCGCCGGTATCACCGAGGCTGCGCTCGTTGCATCTCGCGTCTCTGTCGCGCTCGGCGCTCGCACGGACGGAGGCCGGGACGTCCTCGAGGCGCTGAGGGACTTCCTGCAGACGGGCGCGCAGCTCCTCGTCCTCGACAACTGCGAACACGTGATCGACGAGTGCGCACACATGGTGGACGCGTTGCTCCGTGCGTGTCCGCAGCTGACGATCCTTGCCACAAGTCGCGAGCCGCTGCGCGTGACCGGTGAGGTGGTGTGCAACGTCGCGCCCCTCGAGCAGGACGAGGCAACGGAGCTGTTCGCCGATCGGGCGCCCCACGGCGTTTCCCTGGCGCCGGAGGACGACGCGGTCGTCGCCGAGATCTGCCGCCGTCTGGACGGGATCCCGCTCGCCGTCGAGCTCGCGGCTGCACAGCTCGGCTCGATCGACGTCGGCGATCTTTCCGGAGCTCTCGACGTTGCGCTCGGCGTTCTCACCGGTGGCGTGCGGACGAACCCGAGGCAGGAAACGATGCGAGCGACGATCGACTGGAGCCACAAGCTCCTATCGGCGAGCGAGCAGACGGGCTTGCGTCGACTCTCCGTCTTCGCCGGAGGATTCACGCGCGATGCCGCTGCGGACGTGTGCGAAGCGGCGCCGAACCTGAAGCGGCTCGTCGAGACATCGCTCGTCGCAGCCGACGATGACCGGTTCCGCATGCTCGAGCCGGTTCGGCAGTTCGCGGCGGACGAGCTCGCCAAATCGGGCGAGAGAGCCAAGATGAGGGCCGAGCACGCTCGCTGGTTCGCCGAGTTCGCCGAGCAATCGAGCTCGGACGGCTCGCACCAGCGCTGGCTCGAACGGCTGACAGCCGACCACGACAACATCGAGGAGGCGCTGTCTTACGCCGTGACAGAGGAGCCGGCGACGGCCGCGCGGATCGTCCGCTCCGCGGCCAGGTACTGGGCGCGACGCGGCCATTGGATCCCAGGACGTCAGTGGGTCGATCGGACCATCGCGGTGTCGGACACACTCGATCCGCGTTTACGTTCGGAGCTCCTCAAACTCGCGGGCGATATGGCGCGCGTTCAGGGCGCTCTCCACGAGGCGCGAGCGAGACTCGAAGAGGCGGTGGGTCTGGATCGGCAGATGGCCGACCGGCACGCCCTCGCCGCCTCGCTCAACAGTCTCGGGCTCGTCGCGCACGCCCTCGGAGATCTCGCAACAACGCGCTCGTGTTATGCGGAAAGCATCGCACTCAACCGCGAGGTAGAGAATCGCATCGGTCTCGCACGTGCGCTCAACAACGTCGCGCTCCTGCACGACAGCCTCGGTGAAGCCGCCGAGGCAACGGCGGCGCTCGAGGAAAGCTTGCCCATCCTACGAGAGCTGAACGCTCTCGGAGTCGGCGTCGCACTGATCAACCTCGCGTCCATGCACCACAAGACCGGAGACCTGGAAACCGCTCGACGGTACTTCCTTGAGGCCCATGACATATTCGTCGAGAACCCAGACGATTACGGACGTTCCTACGCGCTGAACGGACTCGGAGCTTTAGATCTGGTAGAAGGCGACATCGCCACTGCGCGGGAACGCGCCGTCGAGAGTCTCGAGATAGGACGCCGGCTCGGCGACAAGAGCGGAGCATCGGATTCGCTGCATCTGCTGGGAGACGTCGCCCGGGCAGAGAATGATCTCGAACAGGCGAAGGCACTCCACATCGAGGCGCTGGGCATCCGGCGTGAAATCGGGGCCCCGCTCGGTGTCGCCGGTTCGATGGACAAGGTCGGCGTCGTCGAGGTCGCGCAGGGCGATCCGACCGAAGCAGCGCGACGCTTCGGGGAAGCACACGCGATGCTTGAGTCAGCAGGCACAGCGAAGGCCGTCGATCCCGATGTCGCGAGCGCAATCACGATCGCGAGAACCGCCCTCGGCGATGATGCTTTCGACCGGGCGTGGCAGACCGGCCAGCGCAACGCTGCGGCTACCGACCGAGCGAGGTGACGACCTCTAGGAACTCGTCGTTTTCTTCGGGTCTGCCGGCGGTCACCCGCAGGCAGTCCCGGCAGCCCTCGAGGTGTCCGAAGTCGCGGACGACGATTCCGCGGCTGGCAAGAACGTCGAGCAGCTCGCCGGCGCGCGACCAGCGGAAGAACACGAAGTTGGCACCGCTTGGAAACACCTCGACCCCATCCTCGCGATCGAGCGCATCAGACAGCCGCTCGCGCTCGGAGACGATCTTCGGCACCGCGTGCAGCAGCTCGGCCCGGTTGCGCAACGCGACCAGACCGGCAACTTGCGTGAACGACGACTGTGCGTAGGGCATGCGCACCCGCGCCAGCTCGTTCAGCAGCTCGGGCGACGCGATCCCGTAGCCGAGACGCACAGCCGCGAGCCGGAAGGCCTTCGAGAGCGTTCGCGCGACGATCACGTTCGGGAACCGCTCGAGCTCACCGACGAACGTCTGCCCGCTGAACTCGTAGTACGCCTCGTCGATCACGACCAGGCCAGGAGCGGCCTCGGCGATCGCGCGCAGATCGTCGAGCGACGACGTCGTCCCCGTCGGGTTGTTCGGGGTGCAGACGAACACGATGTCGGGCCGGGTGCCCTCGATAGCTTCAACGGCTTTGAACGCGTCGAGCGAGAAGTCGGACTCGCGGCGCGAGGAGATCACGTCCATTCCCGCCATCGCCGCCTGCCGATGGTGCATGCGGTAGGTCGGCTCGAAGACGAGCGCCGTGCGTCCCGGCCCCCCGTACGCGAGGCACGCTTGCAGCAGGACTTCGTTCGATCCGTCTCCGATCCAGATGGACGACGGTTCAACGCCCGCATAGCTCGCGAGCTCGCCGACGAGCTCGGTCGCGCTTTCCGGGTACCGGTTCAGCGCGTGCTTGCGCGCGAGCGCGTAGATCTCATCGACCACCGACTCGGGCGGCGGGTACGGGTTCTCGTTCGCGTGCAGGAAGATGCGGCCGCTCTCAGCATCCGACGTCCGGTACGGCTGGAGCGCCTGAAGTTCCGGACGGGGTTCCGGCCGCGGCTTCGGCAGCCCCGGGGTTCGGGGTGTCCCCGATAGACGGCTCACTCTTCCTCCAGGCGCACATGGAGGTTTTCCCGGTGCGCCTGCAGGCCTTCGGCAGTCGCGAGAGCATCGGCGATCGGTGCATCGCGGAACAACCCCTGGCGCGTGTATTCGACCGTGTTGATGCCGACGAGGAAATCGCGCACGCCGAGTCCCGACTGGAACCGCGCGGTGCGTGCGGTGGGCAGCACGTGCGACGGACCCGCGCAGTAGTCGGAGAGCGTCGCCGCGGTGTCGTCGCCGAGCAACGCGGCGCCGGCGGCGCGCACCCCACCGAGGAACCTCTCCGGATCGGCGACGTGGATGCACAGGTGCTCGGGCGCGAGGACGTTGACGACCTCTGTCGCCTGGTCGAGGTCGCGCACGAGCACAGCCAGACCGTGGGCCGCGAACGCATCCCGGATGACCTTCGCATTGGGCAGCTTCTTCAGCCGCTTCTCGACCTCGAAGAGGCATCTCCCCATGAACTCTTCGGACGTCGTCACGAGGATCGCCGCAGCGTCGGGATCGTGTTCGGCCTGCGTGAGCAGCTCGGCGGCCGCATACCGAGGCTTCGCACGCTCGTCGGCGACGACCACCGCTTCGGACGGACCGAACAGCCCGTCGATCCCGACAACGCCGTACACCTGCTGCTTGGCAAGCGTGGTGTGCACGCGTCCGGGACCGCACACCTTATCGCACGCGACGATCGAATCTGTGCCGTACGCCATGGCCGCGATCGCCTGCGCGCCACCGATCCGGTAAATCTCCTCGATCCCGGCAACACGCGCCGCTGCCATCACGACGCCGGCCGGATTCCCGTTGCGGTCGCATGGAGTGCAGAGCAGCAGCTCGGGCACACCCGCGACCCGCGCCGGGACTGCGGTCATGAGCACCGTCGACGGAAGCGCCGTTCGACCGGCCGGTGCGTAGAGTCCGACCCGCTGGATCGGACGGAACACCTGTCCCACCCGGGCCCCGTCACGATCCATGACCCAATCGGACGGCACCTGCCTCTCGTGGAAGAGCCGGATGCGCTCGGCGGCGCCCGTGAGTGCCTCGACGACCTGGTCGGAGATGCGATCGGCGGCTTCATCCCGCTCCGCGACTGTGACCCTGATCCCCGCGGGGGTCAGATCCGCGCCATCGAACTTCCGGGTGTAGTCGACGAGCGCCTCGTCGCCGCGCTCACGGACCTCCTCGAGGATCCGCCGGACGACGGCCGCCTCCTTGGCGTATTCGCCCGAATCCCAGGACGCGCGCTTGCGCAAAACGTCCGGGAACTCGGAGCGCGCGTCGACGACTTCGAGAGGCATAAGACGACCAGCGTACGGGACTGACGCGGAGCGTTCTGCGGCGTCAGCCCACGACGCGCTCGAGCTCGGCCCGCAGGTGGTGCGTGAGCGGCCGGCCAACAGCCGCCATCCAAAGGTCGTAGGTGAGCGTGTCGCCGTCGACCTCGAAACGGCGGCGCAGTCCTGTGACCTCCTTCGCGGTGGGCGTTCGCGCGATCGAGGTCGCCTGGAGCGAGATCACGCCGTCAGTGATCGTTCCGGCCTCCACCTCGACCACGCCGGTGGGATGACTGATCACGACCTCGAGTGCTCCGTCGCCGACCGGGCGCCAGTAGCCCATCTCGGAGTGCAGGCCACGGTCGTCGTCCAGAGCCCACGTCTTCTGCGTGTAGAGCAGATGCGGCTTCCCGGCCTCAGAGAACCGCACCTCTTCCCCGTACGAGAACGACTCGATCGTCGGATAGGCCCCCGTGCCCTCACCACGCCACGTTCCGATGAGGAAGGTGATCGGCTCGAGCGCCGGATGCACTAGACGGTCGTGACCGACTCGGCCCCCAGCAGCAGCCGCAATCGGTCGACGCAGCCGTTGCCGGGATCGACCCGAAAATCGGAGCTCAGGCGCAGCACGGTTTCGCGCTCGTCCGAGAGCAGGTGCAGGAACACCGGCCGGGTGCCCGGATAGTCCAGCAACACAGACTTGAGCTCGGCGACGAGCTCCGGCGTGCAGTCGGGCGCCGGCACGCGCAGACGCAACGGATTGTCGAGCACCTTGTAGTCGGGCTCCGACAGGTCGAGAGCAACGAGCTTCGGGTGGTCGTCCTTGTGGTCGACACGGCCTTTGATCACGACCACCTTGTCGACCGCCACGAGGTCGCCCGACTTCTCCGCCGTCTGCGGGAAGACGATCACCTCGCAGCTCGCCTCGAGATCCTCGACCTCGAGGATGAACATCAGCTCGCCCTTGCGCGTGAACTTCTTGCCGATCTTGTGGACGATCCCGGCGATGGCCACCGAGCCTCCGTCGGGCACCTCGGGCAGCGACGCGATCGAGGTGTCGACCTGGGCCGCGAGAACCTCTTCGAGTCCGGCTAGCGGATGGTCGGTGACGTAGTTGCCGAGCATCTCTTTCTCGTAGGCCATGAGCACGGCCTTCGGAAGAGGCGTATCGCCGATGCGCAGATGCGATCCGACGAGCGTCCGGTCGCCGCCATTCCCAGATGGCCCAGATGGCCCAGATGGATCGCCGGGTGAGTCAAAGAGCGAGACGTAGCCCTCGCTCTCCTTGCGGCGCGCCGAAGCGATCTGCTCGACGGTCTGTTCGAAGACCTCGAGCAGACCTCCGCGCGCATGATCCATCGAGTCGAACGCGCCGGCTTTGATCATCGACTCGACGGTTCGCTTGTTGAGCGCCGTCACATCGACGCGCCAGCAGAAGTCGAAGAAGTCCTTGAAGGGTCCGGCTTGTTGTCGCGCGCTGATGATGTGCAACACGACGCCCTCACCGACGTTGCGGATCCCGGCCAGACCGAAGCGCACGCGATCGGGGCTCTGCGGGTCGGGAGCGAAGCCGAGCTGAGACAGATTCACGTCGGGAGGAAGCACCTCGACGCCCATCTTCCGCGCCGACGCCAGATATTTCGTCTTCTCGTCCTTCGAGTCGCTGCACGACGTGAGCAGCGCCGACAGGTACTCGACGGGGTGATGGGCCTTGAGGTACGCGGTCTGGTAGGCGATCAAGCCGTAACACGCCGAGTGGGCGCGGTTGAACGAGTACCCGGCGAACGGTTGGATCAACTCCCACAGGTGCCGGGCTTGCTCCGGCGACAGACCCTGCGCCTCCGCGCCGCTGAGGAACTTGGGCTCCTCGGCCTTCATGAGCGACTCGACCTTCTTGCCCACGGCCTTACGGACGAGATCGGCTTCGCCTGCGGTATACCCGGCCACGCGCTGCAGGAGCTGGAGCACCTGCTCCTGATACACGATCACCCCGTACGTATCACCGAGGACGTCCTCGAGGAGCGCGTGCGGGTACCGGACGTTCTCCGGATTGTGTTTGCCGGCGATGTACTTGTCGATCTCCTGCATCGGCCCGGGACGGTAGAGCGCGATCAACGCGACGATGTCCTCGAACCGGTCGGGACGCAACGACTTCAGCAAGCGTCGCATACCTTCCGACTCGAGCTGGAAGACCCCGTCGACGTTGCCGCGCTGGAGAAGCTCGAAAACCTTGGGGTCGTCGAGCGCAACGTTGTCGATGTCGCAGGTGATCCCCGCAGCGCGCAACAGGTCGAGCGTGAGCTCGATGACGGTGAGGTTGCCGAGGCCGAGGATGTCGACCTTGAGGAGGCCGAGCTTCTCGATGGCGTGCATCTCGTACTGCGTGACGACATCGTTGTTGTCCGTTCGCTGCAGCGCCGTGTGATTGACGAGCGGGTCGCGGCCCACGACGACGGCGGCCGCGTGCACACCGGTCTGACGACGCAGCCCTTCGAGCTTGAGTGCTGCGTCGAGCACGCGGCGAGCGTCGTTCTCCTCGTTGTAGGCCTTGCGAAGTTCGGCGGCCTCGTTGTAGGCGTAGCTCCACTTCGAGTCCTTCGACTTCGTGAAGCAATCGTGGAGGGACGGATCCTTGCCGAGCATCGGCCGAGGGAACATCTTCGCCAGGCGGTCGCCCATCCCGTAGGGGTAACCGAGCACGCGCGCAGCGTCCCGGATGCCGCTCTTCGCCTTGATCGTCGAGAACGTAACGATCTGGGCGACCCGGTCCTCGCCGTATTTCTGTCGCAGGTACTGGATGACCTCGCCGCGGTAACGCTCGTCGAAGTCGATGTCGAAGTCGGGCATCTCGCGACGCTCTGGATTGAGGAACCGCTCGAAGACCAGGCCGTACTTGATCGGATCAAGCGTGGTGATCCCGAGGCTGTACGTCGTGATCGTGCCGGCCGCGCTCCCACGGCCCGGCCCCACGCGGATGCCCTTGCCCTTTGCCCAGTTCACCATGTCGGCCACGACCAGGAAGTAGCCGGGAAATCCCATGGCGGAGATGACGCTCAGCTCGTAGTCGAGTCGCTCGACCACCTCGGTCGAAAGCGGATCTCCGTACCGCTGCTTCGCACCTGCCGTCACGAGGCTGCGCAGGTACACGTCGAGCGAACTTCCGTCGGGCGGGACGAAGTCCGGCAACTGCAGCTCGCCGAACGTGAGCTTCACATCACACATCTCGGCGACGTCGAGCGTGCGGTCGATGGCCTCCGGATGATCGGGCAGCGCCGCTTCCATCTCCTCGCGCGACTTCAGGTAGAACTCCTGACCGTCGAAGCGGAAGCGGCCCGGCTCGTCGACGGTTGCGCCCGTCTGGATGCACAGCAGGACGTCGTGCGCTTCGGCGTCCTGCCTGGAGGTGTAGTGAAGATCGTTGGTCGCAACCAGCGGGATACCCACCTCTTTGCCGAGCTCGATCAGGTATGGGTTGACCGTGTGCTGATCGGCGATGCCGTGGTCCTGCAGCTCGATGAAGAAGCTGTCGCGGCCGAAGATGTCCTGCCACTTGCCCGCGGCTTCGCGCGCGTCGTTGTGGCGTCCCTCGAGGATCATGCGAGGAACCTGTCCGTTGAGGCAGCCGGTCGTACCGATGAGGCCTTCCGAGTGCTCGGCGAGGATCTCCATGTCGACGCGCGGCTTGTAATAGGTGCCCTCGAGCGACGCCGCCGTTGCGAGCTTCAGAAGGTTGCGGTAGCCGGTTTCGTTCTTCGCCAGAACCGTCAGGTGCTGGATCGTCTTCGGCGAATCGTCGGCTTTGTCCTTGGAGAACCGAGAGCCGCGCGCGAGGTAGAGCTCGCATCCGAGGATCGGCTTGATGCCGGCTTCGTTGCAGGCTTGGTAGAAGTCGACGAGGCCGTAGAGGTTGCCGTGGTCGGTGATCGCCAGCGCCGGCATCCCGAGCTGCACCGCCTGGGCGACGAGCTCCCTGACGCGAGCCGCGCCGTCGAGCATCGAATATTCCGTGTGGACGTGGAGATGCGCGAAACCTCTATCGCTCACACCGACACCGCCCCGGATCAGCCATCCGTCGGAGCCTATCCGCGCGCGCCGACGCGTCCAGCCTTCTTCCGAAAGAGGCGCTAACCAGCGGGAACGGGCGGCACGATCGGCACCAGTTCGAAGCCGCCGAGGTCGGTGACCACCGGATCGGGCACGTCCACCAGGCGCACCTGCGGACGCTTCGCGAGCTCCTGCAGCGCATCCACCTCTGCCCCCTCGACGGTGAAGCCGTACACGCACGGGCAGCCGGCTTCGATCTTCTCGAGCTCGACCCGGCGCTGCGCGACGAGCGCCGTCGACCCACTCTGATCGAGTGCGTCGATCTCGGCTTCGAGTTCGTTCCGCAGGTCGCTTGCACGGTCGGCGAGCGCGCCGTTGATCGTCGTGCGGACGAGCTGCACCTCGGGCTCGCTGCCCGGGAACCTTACGAAGACCGCCGTCGCCCGAAAGTCCTTCACCATCGACTGCGCCACCGTCGCGGCCAGGTAGGTGTCGAGCGACACGAGCGCGGACGCGTGCTTCGACGGATCCTGCGCGGCCAGGCGTTCGAGATAGGCGCGCTTGTTGGCGACGTGTCCGCTGGAGTTGGGTCCGGGGGTCGGACCGAGGATCCCGGCGACGCGGTTCGGATCAGGATCGGCCGTGCGAGTCGACAGGAGCGCGCCGGCCGATGTCGCCACGATCAGCGCCACGATGAGCGCGACCCTCGACTGAAGTGATGCCGTCTTCATGTGGATTTCACGGGGCGCAGGCGCAGGAGAACCGACGCGAGGTCGTCCGGCAGCGGGATCTCGAACTCGACCGGCTCTGATGTGCTCGGGTGCGAAAAGGCCAGCCGGAACGCATGAAGGAACGGACGCGCGCACCGCAGCGTCCGCGCGAGGCCCGGATCGCGTCCGTAGGCAGCATCCCCGACGATGGGGTGCCCGATCGAGCTGAGGTGCGTTCGGATCTGGTGGGTACGCCCGGTCTCGAGCCGCACGTCCAGCAGCGCGCAGCCCGCAAAACGCTCACGCACGCCGAACCAGGTCACCGCGGGACGACCGTCGGCGACGACGGCCATACGCGTGCGGTTCTTGGGGTTT
Source organism: uncultured Actinomycetes bacterium (assembly GCA_964520325.1). Classification (GTDB taxonomy): domain Bacteria; phylum Actinomycetota; class JAICYB01; order JAICYB01; family JAICYB01; genus CAZFOB01. The sequence goes on from CAZFOB010000001.1 coordinate 47,566, forward strand.
CGTCCGACGGGAGCGTCGATCTTGCCGCGGTCGGTGCCGGGGATGCCGTTCACCAGTGCAACGTATCGTCGTTCGATCGTTCTGGCCTTCATCGCTTGGACGAGTGACTCGTGCGCCTCGTCGGTCTTGGCCACGATGAGCAGCCCGGACACGTCCCGGTCGAGTCGGTGGACGATCCCCGCTCGCCCCTCCCCCGCGCGCGTGGCGAGCGTCCGGCCCCCGGCCTGGAGCGCATCGACGAGCGTTCCCTCCCGCACACCGGGGGCCGCATGAACCACCACACCGCTCGGTTTATTGACGACGAGCAGGACGTCGTCCTCGTAGACGACCTCAACGCCTGCCGGCGGCGCCGGAGTCTCCGTGACGCGTTGCCCAACGTCGATCATGTCTCCGGCGTCGACGTGATATGCCTTGCGCTCGGGCGCTCCGTTCACCGTGACGAGGCCGTCGTCGATGAGCGCACCAGCGCGTGCGCGCGAGATCTGGGAGGACTTCGCCACGAACACGTCGAGGCGCAAGCCCCCGTCTTCGTCAGGAACCGGAACGGGTGGGGCCATCGGGCTCATCATCACCCGTATTCTCTCGCGCACGCTCGCCCATCCCGGCGATCAGGATCAGCAGTGCCCCGATCGTGATCGCCGCGTCGGCGACGTTGAAGGTCGCCCAGAACGAGAAGTCCACGAAGTCGACGACCCCGCCCTCTCGGAACAGGCGGTCGAGCAGGTTCCCGGCGGCGCCGGCGGCCACGAGCGCTGCGCCGGCGGCGGCCGGCATGGTCGGCTGGCGCACCACGGCCGCGGCGAACAGGATCACGCCGACGAGGGCGGCGAGCACGAGAATCCCACCGGATCCCTTCAGCAGCCCGAACGCCGCACCGGTATTGCGGACGTGGGTGATGCGAAGGAAGTCGCCGGAGATCTGCCGAGACTCACCAACGGCAAGAGACCGCACGACGAGCAGCTTGGTGATGTGGTCGAGCGCGATAACCGAGGCAGCGAGCAACGCTGCGGCTATTCGCGGACTTGCCCGCGGGCTGACTCCGGCCCTGGTCTGAGTTACCTCCGCTCCTCTTTGCGCTTGCATGAGATGCAGAGGCTCGCGTGCGGGAGCGCCTTCAGACGCGCGGCTTCGATCGACTTTCCGCAGGTCGCACACGTGCCGTACGTGCCCTCGGCGACCTTCCGCAGCGCCCGCTCGTTCTGTTCGAGCAGGTCTCGTGCGTTCTCGAGGAGAGAATGGTCGCGTTCGCGGTCGATGGTGAGAGACTCGGGCTCGCCTTCGTCGGTCTTCAGGGCCGCTGCGGCGTTGCTCTCGCCCGAGTAGCGGGCTTCGATCTCGGAGATCTGGCGCAGGAGCGAATCCTGCTCCTCGCGCAGCTTGTCCTCGACGGGCTTGAGATCTTTCCGACTCTTCCGTGTCTTCGCCATAAGGGCGCCGAACGTTAGCACGAGCACCTGAGGGCGTCAAAGGTCTTCACGCTGCTCATCAGTTCGGCGAACCTTGGCGGCCGAGCCGCCCTGCGTATGATTCCGTCACCTATGCACGAACCCGTCGAGCCGACCGTCAGCTTCCCCGCCCTCGAAGATGCGGTCCTTTCGTGGTGGACCGAGCACGGGATCCAGGGCAGATCCCTGACCCACCGGGAAGGGGCTCCCGAGTTCGTCTTCTACGAGGGACCCCCGTACGCCAACGCCCCACCGGGCGTCCACAACGTGCTTCCCAGGATCATCAAGGACGTCTATACGCGCTTCCAATCGATGAAGGGCAAGTTCGTGCCCCGAAAGGCGGGCTGGGACTGCCACGGACTTCCGGCCGAGGTCGAAGTGGAGAAGAAACTCGGCATGAAGCACAAACGCGAGATCCTCGATTACGGCATCGGCCGCTTCAACCAGCTGTGCCGTGAAGCCGTCACCGAGTACATCAACAACTACGTCCGCTTCAGCGAACGCATCGCGTTCTGGCTCGACTACGAGGACGCCTACGAAACGATGTCCAACGAGTACATCGAGTCGGTGTGGTGGTCGTTGGCCGAGCTGCACAAGAAGGGCCTGCTCTTCGAAGCGCATCGGATCGCTCCGTACTGCCCGCGGTGCGAAACGCCGCTCTCCGATCACGAGCTCGGGCAAGAGGACGTCTACCAGGACGTCACCGACCCCGGTGTCACGCTGGCCCTGCCTTTGGAAGAACCACCTTCTGAGCTTGCGGCTGAGCTTGCGGCTGAGCTTGCGGGTGCGTCGTTGCTGGTGTGGACCACCACCCCGTGGACGCTCATCGCCAACCTCGCGTGCGCGGTCAATCCCGCGATCACATATGCACTCGTCGAAGTTGAAGGCAAGCGGTTGATCTTGGCCGAGGCCCGCGCGGCGGCTGCGCTCGGTCTCGAAGAGTCTCCGCCGGTCATCCGGACGTTCTCCGGATCGGAACTCGTCGGACTTCGATATCGTCCGCCGTTCCACTACGCGAAGAACGCGATCGGCGATCACCCGCAAGCCTGGCGCGCGATCGGGGCCGAGTTCGTGAACGTGGACGAGGGAACGGGGATCGTCCATCTCGCCGGTGCGTTCGGTGCCGACGATCTCGAAGCGGTTCGCGCGGCCGACATCCCGATCTACAACCCGGTCGATAGCTCTGGGTCGTTCAACTCGAGCGTCCCCGAGTTCGAAGGCACATTCGTGAAGGACGCCGACGACGCCATCATCGAGCGGCTTCGCGGCGACGGTGTGCTTGTGCGCTCCGAGCGGTACGTCCACCCCTACCCGCACTGTTGGCGCTGCGAGTCGCCGTTGCTCTACTACGCGCTGGTGTCGTGGTACATCGCCACCACGAAGCTCAAGGACAAGATGCTCGAGGAGAACTCGAAGGTGAACTGGATCCCTGAGCACATCAAGGCCGGACGCTACGGAAACTGGCTCGAGAACAACGTCGACTGGTCGCTCTCGCGGTTCCGCTTCTGGGGAACACCGCTTCCCATATGGCGATGTGCCAACGGTCACGACACGGTCATCGGCTCGGTTGCGCGTTTGTCGGACCTCGTGGGCCGCGATCTTTCCGATCTCGACCTTCATCGTCCGTTCGTCGACGACGTCACGTTCGCTTGCCCCGAGTGCCAAACCGTATCGACGCGGATCCCCGATGTGATCGACGTCTGGTACGACGCCGGTGCGATGCCGTTCGCGCAGTACGGCTATCCGCACAAGAACCTGTCGCTCTTCGAGAGCCGCTTCCCCGCCGACTTCATCGCGGAGGCCCTCGACCAGACGCGCGGATGGTTCTACTCACTGATGGCGGAATCGGTCGCCCTTTTCGACCACAACGCGTATCGCACCGTGATCTGTCACGGCCTGATCCTCGACGAGGACGGCAAGAAGATGTCGAAGCACAAGGCGATCGCCGATCCATGGGCCGTATTCGAGAAGTACGGATCGGACGCGCTGCGTTTCTACTTCCTCTCGACGGGCGATCCTGCTTCGAGTCGCCGCCTCTCTGAGCAAGCGCTCGAGCAGGTCGTACGCGGTCCGTTCCTAACCTTGTGGAACGTCTACCGCCTCTACGTCCTCTACGCGAACATCGACGGCTTCCATCCGAACGAATGGGAGCCGATCGGACCCCGGCTGCGTCCGGTCATCGACCAATGGATCCTCTCCGAGCTCAACCAGGTCATCTTCGAGGTCACCGAAGGCCTCGAGAACTACGATTCGCTGCGCGCGAGCCGACGTATCGTCGAGTTCATCGACGATCTCTCCAACTGGTACGTCAGACGTTCGCGCCGGCGCTTCTGGCGCGCAGCCCAAGACGATGACGAAGTCGCGGACAAGTCGGCGGCTTATTGGACGTTGTGGACATGTCTCGTCGAGACATCGAAACTGATCGCCCCGTTCGCGCCGTTCTTCGCGGAGGAGCTGTACCGCAACCTCGTCGTCTCGGTGAACCCGTCGGCGCCCGAGAGCGTGCACCTCACCGACTTCCCGCACGGCAACCCCGAACTCGTCGACCCGCGTCTGTCGGCCGGGATGGCCTCGGCTCGCGAGCTCGCCTCGCTCGGCCACTCCGCTCGAGGCGAGGCCGGCGTCAAGGTTCGTCAGCCGCTCGGCCGTGCAGTGTTGCTCGTCCCCGATGATCTGCAGGATGCCGTCGAGGAGATCGCCGATCTCCTCGCCGACGAGCTCAACGTCGACGTGCTCGAGTTCGCCGGCGATGCCGGCGAACTCGTCCGCCTCACGGTGCGACCGAACTACCGCACCGCCGGGCCGGACTTCGGTTCCCGCGTGCGCGAACTTGCGCAAGCACTCGATGCCCTCGACCCGCAGGCAACCGCCGATCTCGCCGCGACGCTCGAGGACGGCATGGAGGTCGATATCGACCTCAGCCCGACGGCCGGCACAGGCGAAGGGGACGACCAGGGCGGCACGATCCGCGTCGGCCCCGACCACATCGAGATCCGCCGAGAGCCCGCGGAAGGAACGGCTTTCGCGTACGAGCCTCCCTTCGGCGTCTCGCTCGATCTCGACATCACGCCTGAGCTCCGTCGCGAGGGTCTGGTCCGTGAATTCGTCCACCAGGTGCAGATGGTGCGGCGCGACCTCGGCTTCGAGGTCACCGACCGAATCTCACTCACCGTCGGCGGTCCAGAGGATTTCTTGGGAGCGGTCGCCGAGCACAAGGAGTACCTCGCCGAAGAGGTCCTCGCTACTCAGGTCGACATGGGGACGACCGGAGAAGATGCGCGCACCGTGAGCATCGACGGGTCTGACGTCAGCGTCTCTCTGAAGAAGGCATAACAGCCATGCCTGGACACGCTGTCGCACTCGCCGCCATCGGGCGCGACCGTCCGGGCATCGTCGCCGCGGTGACGAAAGTGCTTTTCGACCTCAGGTGCAACGTCGAGGACTCGTCCATGACGCTACTCCGAGGCAACTTCTCGATGATGCTCGTCGTCGCCACTCCGGACGATCTGACGGCACTTGCCCTGCAGGAGGCCTTGCGTCCGGCATGCGAGGAGATGGGACTCACGTTCTCCGTGCTCGATGTGGACGATCGCCACACGGTCCCGAGCCCGACGCACGTGCTCACCGTCTACGGCAGCGACAAGCCGGGGATCCTGTACCGCACGTGTTCGGTTGTCGCCGACGCAGGAGTCAATATCACCGACGTGAACTCACGTCTGGTGGGTGAGCTCGAGCCCGTCTATGCCGTGACGCTCGAGCTCGAGGTCGCCGGCGACGCCGGCACGCTCGAGACGGCGCTCCGCGAAGCCGCGGCAGCGATGGGTGTCGATATCGTGCTCAACGAACTCGAAGCCGACGTCCTGTAGTTGATCGACAGGCCGATCGACAGGCCGATCGACAGGCTGATCGACAGGCTGATCGACAGGCTGATCGACAGGCTGATGACGGCCGATGAGGGGCCGATGACAGGCTCGTGACGGTTCGCGACATCCGGATCTACCCTGATCCCGTTCTCAAACAGATCGCCGCTCCGATCGGAGAGCTCGATGATGAGGCGCGCGGCCTCGCGCGCGACCTCGTGGACACGATGCGATCGCACGACCGGTGTGTTGGCGTGGCAGCGAACCAGATCGGCACGCTGCGCCGGTGCGTCGTCGTCGACGTCACCGGTCATCGCAAAGCGCAGAGCTGCCACGGGCTGATCGTGCTCTTCGATCCCGAAGTCGTGCGCTCGGCAGGCAGCGATATCGCACGCGAGGGGTGCCTATCGCTTCCCGACCTCACCGCAAACATCAAGCGCGCAACGAGCATCCTCGTCCGCGGACGGGACGTTGCCGGCCAAGCGTGCGAGATCGAGGCCGACGCGTTCGAAGCGCGGGCACTGTTGCACGAGATCGACCACCTCGACGGCATCCTCTTCCTCGACAGGGTCACGAGCCTTGCGACCGACGTATTCCGGCGTCGGCAGCGCTAGGAGCCGAAACAGACGCTGCACGGCACGTTGCCCCGCCTGCGCGCGGTGGCCTCTGTCACCTCGCGTACCTGATCGCCTCTGGCGAATCGGCAACCGGTCATGTGAAAGCGTCCCCGGCCGGGGATCACCAAGACCATCGGGGAATCGCGATGCTCTGTGGAGGATCCAGGTCGCGCAGCTGCGACCTTTGCCCTGCCCGGCGCCGGTTTGCGCGAGGACGCCTTCTTGGTCGCAGCCTTCTTGATCCTCGGCTTGATCCTCGGCTTGATCCTCGGCTTGGTCCCCGGCTTGGTCCCCGGCTTTCGCGCGGCAACCTTCTTCGCGGGCTTCTTGGGCGACTTCTTGGCCGGTTTCTTGCGGGCAGGAAGCTTGCGCGCCGGCTCGAAGATGGCAACGTCATCGACTTCTTCGAACTCGAAGTCCTCGTATGGGCCGAGCTCATCGACAGTCATGCGAGCGCCACTCCGTCCGGGGCTTGCCGTGGCAGCCGCCTTCTTCCGGCGCCGCTCACGCCCGGCCGGGGCCAGCGCGGCGGCGGCCTCGTCGACGTGCAGCTCGTCGAGTTTCGCCTGGTCCTCTGGATCCTCGAAATCGAGGACGCCGCTCCGGCGAAGGCGCCGACTGTGTCCGAACAGGATGAAGACGAACACCAGCGCAGAGAAACCGATCGAGACGAAGAGCGGCAGGCTCGACGTCCGCACGAAGAATCCGGAAACAAGCGCGCCGAACGCAAGGACGAGGATCGCATACGTCACGCCGGCCACAGAAACCTCACTCGCCGATCTTGTGAGTCGCCCGCTCCATCCGCCTTGGCCGCTTCGTGGGAGTCGCTACGCCCCATCCGGTGCAGTTGGTGGGCGGGGTCGCTGCGGTTTTGCCTTCGGACGTGTCGCCGTCTGCGGCTTCGCCTTTGCTTTCGCCTTCGGCTTGGCTTTCCGCGTGGCCTTGGCCGCTCCCGCTTTCGGTTTCGCGGTCCTTTTGCGCGCCGCTGCTGCGGGCTTGCTCTTCGGCTTGCGGGCAGGCGATGAGACCTTCTTCTTCCGCGCAGGCCTGCGTGTCTGGCGAGCCGGACGCCGGCCGACGGCGAATTCTTCGTCTGCGTCGATCACGTCGGTGTCCGAGAATTCGTCCTCGTCTTCTTCTTCATCTTCATCCGCGCGGGATCTTCTCCGGGCGAGCGGGGCTTCCTCTTCGGTTCCGGCGGTCACCTCTTTCGCGCGGCGTGCCCAACTCGCAAGCACAAGAACGATCGCGACGACCTCAACAGCGATCGCAAGGATCAGCAGAAGGTTCGAATCGTCGGTGAAGAAGCCGCCGATCACGAGGCCTAGGCCCGCGACGACAAGCACCCAAGTGATGCGTATCAGCACTTCAGCCTCCTTAAAGGAACCGAGAGATACCGCGCGGCCGGGCTGCGCCGTGTGGTGTCCGTCTTGAATCGGTGCAAGCCCTATGTTGGCGATGCAGCCTACCTGCTGCAAACGTCCCTTCTGACATCACCGGCCTGGAGGCGGGGACCAGCTCCCGCGTACCGACGCGTCCGGCCGTATCGCACCTACCCCGATCGTCGAGGAAACAGACCTCAGAGACCCTGCCGCGACGGGTCCAGTCGGCTCAGGCGCGACTCCGCCCGTGGCCACGACGTCGGCAGCGACCGCGGCGAGGACCGATTCGAGCGCTCGCAGCTGCTCGGTCATGGCCGCAGAGGAACGGGCGATGGTGCCTTTGACCCGCTCGAGCTCGTCGAGCTGCGCCTTTGGCTGGCCGACGAGCTGACCCTTCTCGGCCGCGTCCAGCCACAGTTTGCGTTCGCGCTCGATCGCCAGGAGCTTCGTGCGCAATTCTCCGGCCGCGCGGCGGGCGCCGAGATACGTTGCCGCGAAATGTCGCAACGCGCTCACAGCCGCTCGCCCCGGCGGACGTAGGCTCCGTTGCTGGGACGCGGCGTTCACGTCAGAACAGGACGTTAAACGCGACTCGTTCGACGATGAACAGCACAACGAACGCGATCAACGGGGAGAGATCGAGACCCATACCGCCGAGGCGGACCGCGGGGAGCAACCCACGGAACACCCGGAGGAACGGTTCACACACGTCGTAGATGAAGCTTGCCCCCGGACGCAGGAAGTCGGGCAGGCGCAGGTTCGCCAACGACTGCAGCATCGACAGGATGATGAAGAGGAACAAGACGTTGCGGAACGCCGAGATGGCGAAGAGGATCACGATGCGGATGTCGAAGTCGAACGCCACCGACTAGAACTGGTTGAAGAAGCCGCGATCCGACATCATCTCGCGAGCCTCCTCCGCCGAGACCTCAACGTTCGGCGGGGTGAGCAGGAAGATGCGCTCCCCGACCTTCTTCAGACTCCCCGACGCCATGTAGGTCAGTCCGCTCGCAAAATCAACAAGCCGCTTCGCAAGATTCGCGTCGGCGTGCTGAAGGTTCATGATCACCGCGGAGTTCACCTTCAGCTTGTCACCGATCTCCTTGGCGTCGTTGAACGTCCGCGGCTCGACGACGTGCATGCTCACTCGCGGCGCCAGCGCAGACGTGAAGCCGGGGAGCGACTCCTCACCGCCGATCCGTCGCACGCTCGAAGAAGCGACGGGCATATCAGGACGGATGGGACGAACGGTTTCAAAATGAGTCGTTTCCTGCGTCTCCGTCGGCAGAGGCTCGAGCTCGTCCTCTTCCTCGACAAGACCCAAGTAGATAAGCGCCTTCTTCCAGAACCCCGGCATCAGAGCACTCCTGCCTTGCGTCGTTGTCCGAAGATCGCGCGGCCGATCCGCACGATCGTTGCGCCTTCCTCGATCGCTACCTCGAAGTCGTCGCTCATTCCCATCGATAACTCGTCCAGGCCGTACCTCCCGAACCGTTCACGAAGACGTCTACCCTCCGCGAACAGCCACCTCACATCTTCGGGGTTTTGCGCCTGGGGCGCCACGAACATGAAACCACGTGGCTGCACGAGGGGAAAGACGGCCAAGCGCTCGAGCAGCCCCTCGACATCATCAGGCGCGATCCCCTGCTTCTGATGCTCGCCGGCGATGTTGACTTCGACGAGGACGTCCCAGGCGCGTCCGCAGCGCTGTCCGCTTGTTTGGAGCGCCTCGGCCTCTCGATCGCGATGGAGGCTGTGGACCAGCTTCACGGAGTCGAGATAGCGCACCTTGTTGGTCTGAAGCACCCCCAAGTAGTGCCAGCGCGCGCCCGGGCCGATCGCCTGCGCCTTGACCGCCAGGTCTTTCGCGTCGTTCTCACCGAGATCGGTGATCCCCGCAGCTAGAGCTTCTTCGATCCGGGCTGGCTCGATAGTCTTGACAGCCGCAACCACGCGGACGGCCTCGGGCGGGCGACCTGAGCGATGGGCGGCGGCTCCGACCCGCCCCATGACCTCGGCAACGGCGTCGGCCACACTGCCGGCGATCTCCTTGCCCATCTCGCTCATAACAGGCGAGCTACAAGGGCCTGCCGGCCCGTCTGCCCTTGTTGTTGCCGGTGGGAGAAGAAGAGGTCGGGGTGACAAGACGTGCAGATCCGCGCGGAGTGGACGACTTTCGCGCCGCCTCGCACGGCAGCAGCCTCAGCAGCCACCCAGAGGTCGACATGACGGTCGTCGGTCACCGCTGCTGGATGCCTCGCGGCGAAGGACCCGATGACTTCTTGACCCACCTCGAAGCAGCATGGGCCGATCGCCGGGCCAGCAAACACCTCAGTGGCCTCAGTTGCGACAACGGCATTCTCGATGACGCCGGCGAGCAGGCCTCGCCATCCGGCATGCGCGACGCCGACCCGCGTCGCTCCGACGAGCAAGAGGAGGACGCAGTCGGCCGAGAGGACCGCAAGGGTCTGATCGGGGTCATCGGTCCACTGGGCATCGGCCTCGCGATGGCGACCCATCCGATGAGCGGCGACCACATCGCCACGGTGCACCTGTTTGGTCGTCGACCAGAACGCATCCGCGCCGATCGGTCGAGCCGCGAGATCACGGTTGGCGATGACCCGAAAGGGGTGGTCACCGAGCGACATCGACACATTCAGCCGATCGAAGGGCTCGAGCGAGACACCGCCGACACGGGTGGTGAACACAGCCGCGCAGGCGTCGGTGCGGGGCCGGAGCACCGGATAGGTACCAGAGCCGTGTTCGCACGTGTCCCAAAAGAAACCGGCCCCCGCTTCCGGGAGCCGGTCTCCGTCTTGATCCTTGACGTGGGTCGCGGTCAAGACTTGAGGAAGTCTGGGATCTCCAGATCGTCGTCGTCGTCCCCGAAGCTTCCCTCACCGTCTTCGGCGTCGTTTCCGAAGATCGAGTCGGGAGCAGACGGTGCACGGTCGGGACGTCCCGCCGGCTCCTGCCAATCGCGACCCTCGAAGCCGGCGGCGAGAACGGTGACGCGAACCTTACCGCCGAGCGACTCGTCGATGGCGGCCCCGAAGATGACGTTCGCATCGGGGTGCGCGGCGGAGGTGATCGCATCGGTCGCTTCGCTCACTTCGAGCAAGCGCAGATCCGGGCCGCCGGTGATGTTGATGATGAGTCCGCGCGCACCCTCGATGGAAGCTTCGAGAAGCGGCGAGCTGACGGCGAGCCGAGCCGCCTCGGTCGCGCGGTTGTCGCCGGACGACTCGCCGATGCCCATGAGCGCCGAACCGGCGTCGGTCATGATCGTGCGCACGTCCGCGAAGTCGAGGTTGATGAGTCCGGGTGTGGTGATGAGGTCGGTGATCCCGGACACGCCCTGCAGCAGCACTTCGTCGGCGAGACGGAAGGCGTCCTGCAGTGGCGTGGTCTCGTCCGAGATCTGGATCAGACGATCGTTCGGGATGATGATCAGCGTGTCGACGCGTTCCTTGAGTTCGGCGATGCCCGCCTCGGCTTGCAGTCCGCGCTTCTTCCCCTCAAAGCCGAACGGCCGAGTTGCGACACCGATCGTCAACGCACCGAGTGAACGAGCAACTTCTGCGACAACCGGCGACGCGCCGGTTCCGGTACCGCCGCCTTCACCTGTTGCGATGAAGACCATGTCGGCGCCCTTGAGCACTTCCTCGACTTCTTGGCGATGATCGTCCGCGGCCTGACGTCCGAGTTCGGGGTCAGAGCCGGCACCGAGACCCCGCGTCAGTGTCCGGCCGATGTCGAGCTTCACATCTGCATCGGACATCAGAAGCGCTTGAGCGTCGGTGTTCATCGCGATGAACTCCACTCCGCGCAAACCCGCCTCGATCATGCGATTGATGGCGTTGACTCCACCACCACCGACGCCGACGACCTTGATGACCGCCAGATAGCTCTGTGGTGTGGCCGACATAGCATTCCCCCTTGGCCCCCTTGGCCTCTCTCTCACCTTCGTTGCGCTACCCATATCGTGCCCCCTCGCACTACTCATGAACTTCGATGGCCCCAGGCCGAGAGACCGGGGACTCCTCTCCCGGACTGTCTGTTGGGAGAGGAGTGAACATCCAGCACATCTTGATGCTTATTAAGCCTCTTGTTGCAGTTGATAAACGGTACCGCAGGTATTACGCACCGTCAACGTTGGGCGCCGAAGCACCCACGGGCGGCGAGCCCCCGGGCGTGGGCCGTCCCGTAGAGGCGGGGGCGGGGGCCGGAGCCGGGGTGTCCTGCGAGCTCGGGGGGTGGCTCTGCACCGGAGTCGTCGGAGTTGGCGTCGGCGGGGCCTTTTCTCTGGAGACCGCTACCGTGGGCGAGGCGACGTCGATGTACTGGAGCTTTCGGCCGCGCTCGGCCTTCAGAACCGCTATCGCAGCCCGTGCCTTGAGCTCGAGGTCGTCCAGGCCGCCGAAGCGGACCTCGGTTCCTCCGGCCAGCGTGAGCACCAGTGTGCGACCCACACGGATCTTGCGGCCTTGATCGCGCAGTTGCGCGGGAAAGTCCGCGAAAGCCTTGAGGAACGTTCGGGAGCGCTCATCGACGCGCGCGCCGGCGCTCTTGCGTCCACGCCAGCCATAGAGCACCGGCCGCACGGAAGCTTCACCGGCGGAAAACGCGAGGCCCTCCGCGTCAACGACGAGATCACGCGCACCATCAAGACGTGCAAGCGGCTCACGTTCGCGGACATGGATGACGACCGTCGAAGGCAACGAACGCTCGGCGACAGCGTTCGCAACAGCTGGCAACCGTTCGATCGCTCGCTCCGCGGCGGAGAGCCGCTCCCAGAGGATCCGCTCGCCGGGCAGCAGGCCTGAAGCCTCGATGATCTCTCGCGGCGAGAGCGATCGCACGCCCGTCACGCTCACCTGCTCGATGCGCAGCGAGTACACCGCGTAGACCAGTCCCGTCGTCAGCAAGAGCGGGACCAGGAGCCACAGGCGCTTCATGGTTCAGCGAACCCCGCGGTCGACCCGATGTGAAGTCTCAAGTCAACGTTGAGCGTCAGGTTGAGGTATCCGGTCTGGGAACCTTCCCAGGAACCGCACTTCGGGTTCGAGCAGGACGCCGAAATGCTCCGAAACGAGAGCCCGTGCAGTGCTCATCAGCGCCCACACGTCGGACGCCCTCGCACCGGCAGAGGCCACGATGAAGTTGGCATGTACCGGGGAGATCTCAGCTCCCCCGATCCGCATCCCCTTCGCTCCCGCTTCGTCGATGAGCCGACCGGCGGAGTCGCCCTGCGGATTCTTGAACACACTCCCGGCACTCCTGCCGGGCGGCTGGTGCTCCCGTCGCCACCGCAGGTACGACGCGATCGTCTCGCCGACAACCGCGACCTCACCCGGTTGGAGGAGCAGCAAACCGGAGGTGACAACGTCCTCGCCTTCCAAGCTCGAGTGCCGATACTCGTACTCGAGTTCATCGGTGGCCAGCACGCGACGCTTGCCGGTGCGCAGGCTGACGACAGTGGCTTCGAGGATGACATCGGCCATGCAACGACGGTGTGCGCCGGCGTTCATCCGCACCGCACCGCCGAAGGTCGCCGGGATCTCCGCCGCAAACTCGAATCCGGCAAGACCGAGTCTGGCCGTCAGGCGCGCGGCTGCGGGGAGAACAACGGCGCCACCAAGCCGCAGATGAAGGCCATCGGCGTGGTGAACGCGGAACGGCCGTCCCAGCCGAACGGCTATGCCACGGAAGCCGTCGTCGGACACGAGCAGATTGGATCCTTTTCCGACCACGGTCACGGGAAGATCGATCGAGAGTTCGTCGCGAAGCTCCGCGCGAACCTTCGCGACCGCCAGCAGGTCGTCATCCGAGCTCGCTTCAACGAGCACGTCCGCCGGGCCGCCGACGCGGAAGGTCGTGAAGGCGGCCAGCGATGCGTTCTCGGTAACGGCGCCGACGACCTTGTCTCGCAGAGCCTCTGCGACCTGCATGATGGCTTCCGGATACATCTTGGTCACGACGGGTTTGTATCCTTCTCGGCGAGCAACTGCAGGATGCGAGGTCCGGCGCTGGTCACATCCCCGGCGCCGACCGTCAGAACGACGTCGTTGCCGACCGCCAGTCCGGCAACGAATCCAGCTGCTTCCTCCAGCCGAGGGACGTACATGACCGTTGCGTCCGGACGGTGACGACGGATCGCGTCGGTGACGTTGCGCCCGCTCACTCCGGGCAACGGTTGCTCCCGGTCGCCGTACACGTCGGTCACGACGACCACGTCCGCGTCGTCGAATGAACTGCCGAACTGTTCACTGAGATGCAGCGTGCGCGAGTACAGGTGCGGCTGAAACAGCACAACGACGCGTCGATCTGGGAATGCCTCGCGAGCCGCATCGAGCGTCGCGGCCACCTTCCGCGGATTGTGCGCGTAGTCGTCGATCACGATCACACCGTCGACCTCGCCGCGCTGCGTGAAGCGTCTCTCGACCCCGGCGAAGTCGCACAACCCAACGATGGCCTGCTCCGCGTCGGCGCCGATCACGAGGGCTGCAGCAAGCGCGCCGGCGGCGTTGAGCAGGTTGTGCCGTCCAGGCACCGCAAGGCGGAGCGCGCCGATAGGCGCGCCGCGCCACGTGACCTCGCCATCGGCCGGGTCGAGCAGAAGATCCGCTCCGTGTGTCCCGTCGGTCCCGTACGTGCCGTACGTGACCCAGGGCGCGGCGACACGATCCGCGATCCGAGCAACGCCTTCGTCGTCGATACAGAGAACGGCAGTTCCACCCTCGCGGCGCTGGCCCAGGAACTGGACGAACGCGTTATCGATGGCGGCCTGGCCGTCGTAGTGCTCGAGATGGTCGAGGTCGACATTGGTCACGAGCGCCAGCTCAGCGTGAAGCTCGAGGAAGGAACCGAAGGCTTCGTCGGCCTCCGCTACAACGAGGTCGGTGGTACCGAGCCGGGCCCCCGAGCCCACGTCGTTGAGGTCGCCGCCGATGATGAAGGACGCATCGATGCCGGCGGCGGCCAGGGCGCTGGCCAGCATCGACGAGGTCGTGGTCTTGCCGTGGGTGCCGGTGACGGCGATGCCGCGACCGGCGTCGAAGATCCGGCCCAGGAGTTCCGCGCGGGAGAGCACGTCGGCGCCGGCCGCGCGCGCAGCCGCCACCTCCGGATTGTCAGGGGGCACCGCCGCCGAGACGATCACGTGGTCGGCCCCAGCGGCGCTCTCGACGACGTGTGGCCCGACGCGGACGCGTACTCCGTGTCCGAGCAAGCGCTGGACGGTCTTCGACGCCTTGAGGTCGGAGCCCGAGATCTCGTACTCGAGGACGAGCAGGAGCTCGGCGAGTGCGGCCATGCCGACACCGCCGATCCCGACGAAGTGCACGCGCCGCCCCGGTAGGGGCCGGCGAAGCGAGCTTTGCATCAGCACAAGCCTAGGGGAGCAGTCCCCGCGCGGCTCGGATCGGACCCCGGGATCGATCCGGGGATCAGATCGGGGGGACGAGTGACTCGACGAGAGTGGCGAGTCGCTCGCCCGCTTGCGGGCGAGCGACGGAACGTGCCCCTTCGGAGGCGACGCGGCGTACCGCCGCGTCGCCCAGCAACGCACCAACCTCCTCGGCGAGACGATCGGCGAACCGCGCGTCGCTCTCGAGGACGACACGCGCACCGCCTGCACGCTCGAGGACGCGAGCGTTGGCCTCCTGGTCGCCACGGCGAAGCGTCGGGAGCGGAACGAGCACCGACGCAAGACCGGCGATGGAAAGTTCGGCGACGGTGATCGCTCCAGAACGAGACACGACGACGTCGGCGGCGGCATACGCGTCGTGCATCGCATCACAGAAACCGAGAACGACGGCGCTGACCGAACGGGTTGCCCACGCGCGGGCAACCTCCTCTTCCCGGCCGGTTCCGGCCAGGTGTAACACCTGCACACCGTCCGGAAGGGCGATACGCGGAACAGCTTCGTTCAGTGGTCCGGAACCGAGGCTCCCCCCGCTCACGAGCAACGTCGTTGTCGATGGATCGAGGCCGAGTCGTCTGCGGGCTCCGGCACGTGCGGTGTCGTCGATGCTCGCGAGCGCGGCGATCGAGGCGCGGACCGGATTGCCCACCATCTCCACGCGTGCGTGCGTCACTCCTTCTTCGACCGGAAGGCCGAGCGCGATCACGTCAGCCCAGCGCGAAGGGATGCGTTGGGCGAGGGACAGATGCGCGTTCTGCTCGTGCAGGACGAGCGCGATCTTCCTGCGCCCCGCCTCTCGCCCGGATCTTCGCGACAGAGCGCGCGATGCCGCAAGGGTCACCGACACCGACGCGAACCCGCCCATGCCGAGCACGACGTCCGGACGCAAGCGAGCTAACAACGAACGCGCTTTCACCGTCGCCCGGCCGATCGACAACAGCGCCACAAGACCGCGTGGCGTCACCAACTCGATGCGGACCGACGGTGGCCGCTTGGACGGCAGCGCATGGAACAGAAATCCAGCCTCAGGGATCACCTGCGCTTCGAGACGATCGCCTCCGGCGAACTGCACGTCGTGTCCGCGCGCGCGAAGGATCTCGGCTGTCGCGAGTGCCGGAAAGACGTGTCCGCCGCTGGCTCCTGCTGCGATGAGGATGCGGCCCACCGCGTTTCAGGCCTTTGTGCGCCGGCCCGTTCCTCGTCTAGCAACGCTCGCAACAAGGCCGAGGCCGGCGAGTGAGCTGAGGAGCGAGGTTCCGCCGAAGCTGATCAGCGGCAGCGGCACACCGGTGATAGGGAGCACGCCGGTCACTGCGCCGACGTTGATCAACACCTGGAGCGTTATCCAAGCGGTGACACCCGACGCGATGAGGAATCCGAACGCATCGGAGCTGCGGCGCGCGGCCCGGATCCCGAGCACGAGGGTCAACGCGAAGAGGAGCAGGACGGTGAGCGCGCCGACGAGCCCGGTTTCTTCTCCGATGATCGCGAAGATGAAGTCGGTCTCGGCTTGGGGCAAGAAGAGATACTTCTGGCGGCTCGAGCCGAGGCCGAGGCCGAACAGATGCCCGCTGCCGAGCGCGACCAGCCCCTGACACGACTGATACGCGGTGTTCAAGCAGTCCTCTGTCCCGGAAAGGAACGAGAAGAAGCGCTCTCGCCGGTACGCTGCGCCGAACATGATCGGGATCGCGAGGACGACGGCCCCAGCCGTCATCCCCGCCAGTACACGCAGATCCGATCCGGCCAAGAACGCCACAGCCAGCGTTGCGGCGGCGATGATCACCATGGTGCCGAAGTCCGGCTGGAGCAACACGAGCAAACACGTGAAACCGGACGCAGCAAGGAAGGGCAAGGCGAGGTGTCGCCAGTCGTCGAGCTTGCCCATCTTCCGGGCAAGCACGTCGGCGCCGAAGATGATCACCGCGAGCTTGGCGATCTCGGACGGCTGCAAGGTGAACGGTCCTAGCGGGATCCACCGCCGCGCACCGCCGGCCACAACGCCGACGCCCGGAAGAAGCGTCACGATCAGCAACACCCACACCAACGGGAGCAACACGTACGAGAGTCCTTTGAGACGGCGATAGTCCACCCTCCATCCGAACACCAACGCACCGGTGCCGATCGTCGCCCACACGAGCTGGCCGGCGAAGAACGTGAACGCCGACCCCGTTGCTTCAGCCGACCTGATGCTCGAGGCCGACAGCTTCATGATCAGGCCGATGATCAGCAACGCCCCTGCCGTCAGCACGATCGATGCGTCGGTGCTATCGCGGTCCTTCTGTTGGCCCGGGCGCAGACGGACCGTGGTCGTGCCTCCCAGGACGGCTGCCATCAGGTCACTCCGACCTGGTGACAGGCGTCCTGGAAGGCACGACCACGCTCGGCGTAGTTGGCGAACATGTCGTGCGAGGCGCATGCAGGCGAGAGCAGGATCACGTCGCCCGGACGGGCAGCTTCGATGGCCATCGATACAGCCTCACGCATCGAGGCCGCGATTGAAACGAACACGCTGGACCGATCGAAGACACGCTCGATGTCGGGCGCGGCCTCGCCGAGCGCGACAACGGCGCGGAGGCGCCCCGCCTGCTCGGCCAGGGGGCTGAGATCGATGCCCTTGTTACGCCCCCCCGCGATGAGGACGACGGGCTCGTCGAACGACCGCAGAGCCGCCAGTGTTGCGTGTTCGTTGGTCGCCACCGAATCGTCCACGACCCGGACGCCGTCGATGCTCCCGACGGGCTCGAGCCTGTGGGGATCGAACCTGAACGTCTCGAGCGCCCGCTCGATCGCCGTCCCGTCAACTCCGACTCCAAGGAACGCCATGGCAGCAGCAGCCGCGGCGGCGTCTGCACCGAAATGCTCTCCACGACTCGCGAGATTCGCCGCGCCATCCGCGCGCAGTGTCGTACCGTTCAGCTGAATGACTACCTCGTCCCCGTTGCACCATGCGCCGGGCCGGGCGCCCAAAGGTCTGCCGGAAAATGGGACGAGGAACGGACCGTTCGCGGGCGCGAACGCTTCGAGCTCGGGCTGCGCCGACGGATAGAGATAGAGCTCGCCGGGACGTTGCCGGGCGGCGATCCGCGATTTCGCGTCGCGGTAGTGATCGAAAGTGCCGTGCCAGTCGAGGTGATCCGGCGCGAGGCTCGTCACGACGGCGACCAACGGATGGAACGTCTCACAGAACGCCAAGCTGAAGCTCGAGGCCTCGACGACGAACGCGTCGGCGTCCGGATGCCGGAACGCAGCCGTGAGGAACTTGGTCTCGAGATTGCCGCACGCGTGCACCTCAAGACCCGCGTACCTGCCGATGCTCTCGGCCAGGCGGCACACCGTCGTCTTCCCGTTGGTCCCGGTGACGGCAACCACCGGTGCCGCAGTGAGCGCGACGCCGAGCTCGAGCTCGGAGATCACCGGCCTGCCGCGGGCGATGACCTCGGCGAGGAATCCGCCGAGGGGAGAGATCCCGGGCGAGCTGAAGACGAAATCGAAGCGATCGAGCCCGGCCCGCGCACGTTCGTGACCGCCGGTTTCGATCTCAACACCCGGGATCTTCGCCGCGATGTCCGCCGCAACGTTCGCCGAGACCGCGCCACTCTCCGAGGCGAGAACCTCGGCCCCCTTCTCGGCGAGCACTTTCGCGACCTCAACCCCGGTGATACCCAGACCGAGCACGAGGACCCGCCAGCCTGCGAGATGAAGACCCGAGGGCAACGTCGGTGAGGCCTCCCCCGACCCTCCCCGATCCACTACCCCGCTCCGCCGCTGGAAAGGAAGTCCATATAGAAGAGCGCGAGTCCGAGCCCGGCGGCGAGCGCAGCGATAAGCCAGAACCTCACGATCACGGTGAACTCGGCCCAGCCACGAAGCTCGAAATGATGATGGAAGGGCGCCATCGCGAACAGTCGACGTCCGTTGAACGCTCGGAACACCGCGACCTGGAGCATGACCGAGATCGTCTCGAGCACGAACAAACCGCCGATGACGCCGAGTAGCAACTGCGTGCGCGTGAACAACGCAAGCGTGCCGAGCGCACCCCCGAGAGCAAGAGCACCGGTGTCACCCATGATGATGCGCGCCGGTGCGGCGTTCCACCACAAGAACCCGATGCACGCACCGAGCAGCGCCGCGGACGCGACGGCGACATCGAGCAATCCGTTCGGCTGCGACGGCAAGAGCTGCGGGTAGACGTCGACGTTGCGAAACTCCCAGAACGCAATGATCGTGAAGACGAAGAAGTTCATCGCTGCGGCACCGGAAGCGAGTCCGTCGACACCGTCGGCGAAGTTCACTCCGTTGGACGTCCCGGCGATGAGGAGGACGACGAAGAGCGCGAAGACGATGTTTGGAAGCACGGGGATGAACCCGAGCTCGGTGCCAGACCACGAGATCTGTGGGGCGATGCCGGTCCATCTCAGCGCTGCGAATGCAAGTCCGAAGCCGACGACGGCTTGTCCGATGAACTTCGCGCGTTTGCTCAAGCCGAGCGAGCGCGTCCGCCGGATCTTCGCAAGATCGTCGATCGCCCCGACGACACCGAGCGCCCACGCCACAGCGAAGACGAGCATGCCCGCCGGATGAAACGCGCGGAGGGAGATCGCGCCGTCCTCCCAGCGAAGGTGAGCACCGGCATAGCCGAGGGTGGCCGCCACGATCATCACAAGCCCGCCCATCGTCGGCGTCCCGTGTTTCACGAAGTGGGTGGCCGGTCCGTCCTCGCGGATGAGCTCGCCGATCCCCCGCGCGCGGAAGACGTCGATCACCCAAGGCGTCAACGTGAGGCCGACAACGAGTGCGATCACGGTGGCGAGAAGGATGCTCTGCATAGCTCAGTAGGTCCTCACGTCGGCAGCAACAAGCTCTTCGACCAGCCGTTGGAGCCCGGCGACCCGGGACGCTTTGATCAACACCACCGAGGCCTCCCCCGTCAGATTCAGGACGGCCTCAGCCGCTTCAGCCAGGGACTGTACACGGTGCGCACGGCTCCCCGCGCCAACCGCGATCCCGGACACAGCGTCGCCAACAACGATGATCCCGGCATAGCCCAGCGCCGTCGCCAGTGCCCCCATGCGCTCGTGCTCCACGTCGGATGCCGCTCCCAGCTCGGCCATGTGGCCGAGGACCGCCCACATCTGTCGTCCCGCCGCCAACTCGCGCACCGAACGCAGCGCCGCAGAGAGCGACGTCGGATTCGAGTTGTAAGCGTCGTTGACGATCGTACGGGCGCCGAGCTCGACGATCTGCATCCGCCATGGCGAAAGCGGCGCGTCGGCGAGCGCCGCCGCCGCTTGTTGCATCGGGACACCACACTCGACGGCCACGCGGATCGCGAGTGCCGCATTGCGCATCAGTGGACGGCCGGCAACCGGAAGCGTCACTGCCACGGCTTCAGTGTCGATGGTCACCGAGCCATGCGTGCGTCCCGCTTGGTCGATCCGCTCGGCGCGGTACGACGTCGCGGCTCCCGGACCAACGGCGGCGATACGAGCACTGGTCGAGCGAGCGAAGAGATCAACGAAGTCGTCGTCGGAGGCAACGACGGCGAGTCCATCTGCGGGAAGAGCGACGAGCAACTCCGTCTTCGTGCGAGCGATCGCCTCGCGCGTGCCGAAGAGCTCCAGATGTGTCGATCCGATCCCCGTGATGACACCGACGCGGGGAGCAACGATGCCGCAGAGCTCGGCGATCTCTGTTGGCCGGCGAGCGCCGAGCTCGGCGACGAGTACCTCGGTGCCCGCCCGGGCGCCGAGCACCGTCAGCGGCACACCGAGCTCGGCGTTGAAACTCTTCGGCGTCGCGTGCACTTCGAGCTTGGTACCGAGCGCAGCCGCGATGAGGTCCTTCGTCAGCGTCTTCCCCGTGCTCCCGGTGACGCCGATGACATCGTAGGACGCGCGCGCGCGGACATCGCGTGCGATGCGACCGAGAGCGACGACGACATCGTCGACGACGATCGCGCGAGCTCCATCGGGGACAACAGATGCATCATCAACGATGACGAAAGGAGCGCCGGCGGAGATCGCATCGCCGACGAATCTGCGTCCTCCGAGCACCGCGGCGAACGCGATGCCCGGCCCCGCAGTGCGCGAGTCGGCGACGATGATGTCGGCAATAGCCTCAGCTTTGGCGTCCGGTCCCTGCGGTCCGAGAAAGGTTGCACCGATGGACCGGGCTATCTCGTGCGCGTTCAGCTTGTCCACGCGGCCGATTCCAGCAGCTCCCGCGTCACCGCGCGGTCATCGAAGGCGAGGGTGCGGTCGGCGAACTGCTGACCCTCCTCGTGGCCCTTGCCCGCTATCAGAACAACGTCGCCGGCCCGAGCCGCACCGATCGCCTCGGCGATGGCCTCGCGCCGGTCGATCACGCTCCGGAACGCTCCACCGCCCCGCTGCGCGCCGGCCACGACGTCAGCCACGATCGCTGCCGGGTCTTCGGTGCGTGGATTGTCGGAGGTGATGAGGGACAGATCGGCAAGCCGAGTCGCGGCTTCACCCATCAACGGACGCTTGGTGCGGTCGCGGTCGCCACCGCACCCGAAGACCACGATCACGGCTCCAGTCGCGAGCTCACGGCACGCGAGGAGGGCATGGTCGAGTGCGTCCGGGGTGTGCGCGTAATCGACGAGCGCAAGGAAAGGTTGTCCGGCGTCGATGCGTTCGAGGCGCCCGGGCACGCGGTCGAGCGATGCGATCCCACGTGCGATGTCATCCGACGACAGACCACAATGTATCGCCATCCCCGCCGCGCACATGCAGTTGCTCACGTTGTACGCGCCAACAAGATGTGTCGATGTGTCGATAGCCCCAGACGGCGTTCGCAACGTGAAACGGCTCCCGTCTGCGCGCAGCTCCAAGGACGTGCATGAGATATCAGGGTCCTTCACCGAAGGACTGGTTCCGTACGTCATCACGTCGAGTGCACTCGCGCGCGAGCTCAGCTCTCGTCCGTACGGATCATCGACGTTGATCACCGCTCGGGGTGTGTACTCCGCGGCGAACAGCGACGCCTTCGCCTCGAAATAGGCCTCCATCGTCTTGTGCGTGTTGAGGTGGTCCTGGGTCAGATTGGTGAAACCGGCCGTGGCGAACCGGGTGGCGCGCACGCGGTCCTGCGCCAATCCGTCCGACGTCACTTCCATCACAGCCAACTCGACATCGGCGTCCACGAAGCGCCTGAGCAGCCGCTGCACGTCGATCGCCTCCGGTGTGTTGCGGGTCGCAGACTCAACAACGCCTGCGAAACGGCGCGAGATCGTCCCGATCACACCGGAACTCTTCCCGGCACACTTCGCGATCGACTCGAGGATGTAGGTGACCGTCGTCTTGCCGTTCGTGCCGGTCACGCCGGCGAGCGTCAGACGCTGCGACGGATGCTCGAAGAAGGCATGGGCCAGGGGGCCGAGCACTGCACGCAACTGCCTCACGCGAGCCTGCGGCAATCGCACGTCGATGAACCGTTCGACGAGCAGGGCCGAGGCCCCAGCCGATGCTGCCGCATGGGCGAAGTCGTGGCCGTCCACCATCTCGCCTGGGATGCAGCAGAACAGGTCGCCCGGCCCGGCGACCAACGAGTCGTAGGCCAGGCCGGCGACATCAGCATCGCCGCGGACCTCCGCGTCGATGCCGGCCTCACCCACCAGGCCCTGAAGCGTCCAGGCCCGTGCTGTCATTGGGCCAAGTCTCCCCAATCCACGCCCCGGTCCGCCGACACCTGCGCCCGGGGATCCGGGGGTGTCCCCAGGCCAAAGACGTGGGGCTTTCAGGACCTCGGATGCATCCGAAGGATCCGCACTGCGTCCTTGCCCACCTCGGCGAACACCGGCGCGGCCGCGAGACCACCCTCGATGGGCACCGGGTTGTCGAGTGCAACGCCGATCACGATCTCGGGCCGTTTTGCCGGGACCATGCCGACGAACGACGCGAAATAGCCCGAATATCCGACGCCCTCGACCGCTCGTCGGGCAGTTCCGGTCTTCCCCGCGACCTCGTAGCCGGGTACGGCGGCGAGCTTGCCCGTGCCCTCGGTGACGACGGAGCGCAGCATGTCGCGGACGGTGATGGCCACATCGGCCGGCAGCACACGACGTTTGCGCGTTGCATCCGGGCGATGCTCCTTACCTTGTGGATCGACCCACGACGACACCAGTCGCGGCTCGACCAGCACACCGTCGTTCGCGATCATCGCGTAGGCCTGCGCGATCTGCAGCGGAGTGATCGTGAGGCTTTGTCCGATCGCCATCGTTGGAAGAGCAGTCGCCCACCGACCGATGGGGGGAACGTTGCCTTTGATCTCACCGGGGAACCCGAGCCCCGTCGTCTTTCCGTAGCCGAAGCGATGGAAGTAGCTCTCGAGCGTGTCACGACCGAGCATCTGCGCGATGCGGATCGTCCCGAGGTTCGACGACGTCGCGAGGATCCCGCGCAGGTCGAACGATCCACCGGGGTTGTGTTCGTCGGTGAATGTATGGTCGCCGACGCGCAGCGTCTCCGGAACGAACATCTTCTCGCCCGGCTTGATGACGCGCTCGTTGAGCGCAGCCGAGGCCATGACGATCTTGTTGATCGAGCCGGGTTCGTAGGCGTCGCTCACGACCTTGTTCCGCGTGACCCCGTGGTCGATCTCGTCGATCTTGTTGGGATCAAACGTCGGATTGGAGACCATCGCGAGGATCTCGCCTGTGTGCGGATCGATGGCGGTGAGCATCCCTCCCTTGGCCTTCGTGAGCTCGACGGCCTTCTTGAGCGCGAGCTCGGCGGAGCTCTGGATGTCGGGATGGATCGTGAGCGTCATATCCGAACCCGGCACTGGTGACACCTCGCTGAACACTCCCTGCGGGATGCGTCGTCCGCGCGGATCCTGCTCGAGGATCTTGTAGCCGGCTTCGCCCGCAAGCAGCTTCTCGTAGCCGTACTCGAGCCCGGCGAGACCCTGCTGGTCGGTCCCGATGAACCCAACGACGTTGGACGCGAGCTCTCCACCCGGATACAGCCTTCGTGACTCGTCGAGCACGCCGAGGCCGGGGATCGCGAGCTTCTTGATCTTCTCCGCCGTCGTCGTGCCGATGCGGCGAGCGAGGTACACAAAACCCGTGTCCTTGCGCAGGTCGCCCTCGATCGCGCGAGCGTCGCGCAACAGAAGCGGTGCGAGCGTGCGCGCGCTCAGTGCGGGATCGCTGATGAGCTTGGGGTTGGCATAGATCGTGCGCGCGGGAATCGAGACCGCGAGCTCGCCTCCGGTGCGGTCGAAGATCGTCCCGCGGCGGGCGGGGAGCTCGATCTTGCGGACACGCTGCTGGCGCGCAGTCTTCGAGTACTCCTCGGCCCGCACACCCTGGACGTAGCCCAGACGCACACCGATGCCGGTCAAACACAAGAGGAGCACCACACAGAGGGCAGCGGCGCGGCGGACGGGAAGCGGCCTCACTGAGTGCTTGGCGCCTGCGGCCGGTCCTTAGGCGCCTGCGGCCGGTCCTCGGGCGCCAGCGGCTGGTCTTCAAGCGAGATGTGCCTGGGTACTGCTGCGCCAACGAGGCCGAGCTTTCGTGCTTCCTCCGCGACCCGGCCCGGGTTGGACAGCTGTGCGACACGGGCGCGCAGGAGGCTGTTGCGCTCGGTCTGCAGCTGCACTTCGCGCTCGAGGTTGGCGGTCTTCAGACCGTCCTGGCTCATCGTGGCCTGAAGCGCAGCAACGCCGAACGCGGCCAACACGACGAGGACGACGACCGGCACCGGCGACCAGCGTCGCTTGCCTTTTCCGCCTCCCTTGACGACCCTGAGCTGGGGGCGCGGGCTCGATCCGCGGCGCGGCGCGGGCTTGCTCGCAGCACGGAGCGCCATCAGCCAACGCCCTTGTCGTCGAGATCCGGCCTTCGCACGGCGGCGCGCAGGCGGGATGCCGACGCCCGAGAGTTGCGCTGCGTCTCGGCGTCGGATGGCAGCACTGCGCCACGCGAGAGCTCCGCAAGCACACCCGTCGGCTTCGGCGCACCAAGGCCCGGAAGAGGCTGACCCGCTCCGGCAAAGCTCTGGAAGATGCGTTTGACCATCCGGTCCTCGAGTGAGTGGTACGAGATCACCACGATGCGTCCGCCCGGGTTGAGGACGTCGGGCGCTGCGCGCAACGCTTGCTCGAGCGCGCGCAGCTCACCGTTGACCTCGATCCGCAGTGCCTGGAAGGTCCGTCGCGCCGGGTGCTGACGACGTGGACCGTGCGGATAGGCGCGCTCGATGAGGTTGGCGAGATCGGTGGTGGTGCGTAGCGGCCCCGCCCGGCGGGCCGCCACGATCGCCCTTGCGATGCGCGGCGCATGGCGTTCTTCACCATACGCGCGAAGGATCCGGATCACGTCGACCTCGGGGTACGAGTTCACGACGTCCGCAGCGGTGAGGGCAGCGGACGGATCCATGCGCATGTCGAGTGGGCCCTCGCCCCTGAACGAAAACCCGCGACCGGCGTCGTCGATCTGCATCGACGACATGCCGAGGTCGAGCAGGATGCCGTCGACCTTGTCCACCTCGGCGCTCTTGACGATCCACTCGAGCTCCGCGAAATCCGCGCGCACGAGCCGGAGTCCCCCCTGGGAATGGGAGGACTGCAGGTTGAAGCGCGCACGCGCCAATGCGTCTGGGTCTTTATCGACGCCGATCAGCTTGCCCCGGCCCCCGGTCGCATGGAGGATCGCTTCGGAATGGCCGCCGGCACCGATCGTGCAGTCGAGGTAGATGCCTTCGGGGCGCGGCGCCAGGAAGTGCAGTACCTCCTCGACCATCACCGGCTGGTGGTCCGTGGTCACGATAGGCCTGCGCTCGAGCCGCGGACGCTCTCCCGGACGAAGACACAGGTCGGCGAGGGGACGGTTGTCCGGACGCCGTTGCCGCTCGCGAGGCATGGCGCGAAACGGCGAGGAACGAGTGAGCACTCTCGACACGCTGTGCCTCCTGGTCCTTTGGCTGGTCCTTTGGCTGATCCCTTGGCTGAAGCCTTCGTCAGATCCCGAGCTCGGACGCGAAATCTTCGACCGTGTTCTCCGCTTCGCTGTTCTGCACATCCCACGCCGGGGCGTCCCATATCTCGATGCGTGAGCCGTTGCCGGCTATGACCAGGTCTTTCGTAAGGCCGGCGTACGTACGGAAGGCCTGCGGGATCGTCAGGCGACCTTGCTTGTCGACCTTCTCGTTCTGTGCTTGAGAGAAGAAGAATCGGCGGTACCGTCGCGCCTTGGGATCGGTCGTGGGAAGCGTCGTGACCTTCTCGACCTCTCGCTCCCAGGCCGCCGGTGGGAACACGTACAGACACGACTCGATGCCCTTCTGAAGAACGACGTTGGAACCGAGCTCGGAGCGCAGGCGAGCCGGGAAGACGATCCTCCCCTTTTCGTCCAGTGCATGACGGTGCTCTCCGAGGAACAACCCGAACCCTTCTGCTCCATCTGATGAGAGCGGATGTGGCCCGCGAACCTCCGTAGTCCACAAGTACGCCCAAGCCCTCCAAGTTGACCCACCTTACTCCACTCCATTCCCCTGGGTCAACGGATGGATCGACGAAACGTGCAGGTAGAACGTCTGTTCGGGGTGTTCCGGGCTAGGACGCGTGCGACAGATACGGCAGCCACTCGGGCTCGGCCTGGCCCACGAGCAGCCTCAGCCAGAACCCCTCTGGAGGAACCTTCGGCTGCTGGCGCCGCAGTCCCACCTCGTGCGGCAGGCGGTTCTCCTTGCGCCCGTTGCATCGGCGGCACGCCGCCACCACGTTGTCCCAGGTGTGCTGGCCGCCACGGCTGCGAGGAAAGACGTGGTCGACGTTCTCGGCCGGGCGTCCGCAGTACTGGCACTTGCCTCCATCGCGCAGGAACACGGCCTTCCGCGACGGTGCGACGTGCGTCCGGTGCGGAACGTGGACGAAGTACCGCAGGCGGATCACGCTCGGCGCTTCCATGGTGATGCGCTCGGAATGGTAGACGGCGCCGTTGCGCTCGATGATCTCGGCCTTCTCACCAAGGACGAGCACGATCGCCCGCCGGTGAGCGACCACTCCCAGCGGCTCGTGGGTTGCGTTCAGGATGAGCGCTCTTCCCAACGGCCTCTCCACCGCCTCCGCGACGCCCATGATCAGCGTCCTTGCGCGAGATTCTAACTCCTGGACGTGCTGCTGACGGCCTCGACGATCTCGGCCGCGATGTCGTAGCGCCCGAACGGTGGCATGAGGTAGATGCCGGCAGCGTCCGCCCGGATCTGGTGCGCGAGCTCGATCGAGAACGACAGACCCTCGGCCGCCTCTTTCCTCTTGTTGCCTTCGACGCCGCGCAAGCGAGCACGGATGCCTTCCGGAACCGACGCTCCGGGCAGCTCGTTATGGAGAAACTCGGCGTGACGCGCCGTGACCAAAGGAAGGACGCCGACGAGGATCGGGATACCCAGGGAGCCGTACCGCTCCTCGTAGGCCTTGCGGAACGACCGAAGTGTGTCCGCGGAAAACGTGGGCATCGACAATGCGAACCCGGCGCCCGAAGCGATCTTCTTCTTGAGCAACCGGCATTCCTTGTCGATGTCGCTCGGTGCCATGTTCACCGCGCATCCGACGAGGAAGCTCGTCGGCTCTCCGATCGATTCGCCGAGCTGGTCGGTTCCCTGATTGAGCGATCCGGTGACGAGCGACATCAGTCCCGTCGGGACGACGTCGATGTTGTCGGTCGCTTCGGGGTAGTCACCGATACGGGTCGGATCCCCGAGAACGACGAACACGTTGCGGATGCCGAGCGCGTGCGCAGCCAGCAGGTCTCCCTGGATGCGCAAGAGGTTGCGTCCACGGATCGGGAAGTGCAGGACGGTTTCGATGCCGATCTGCTCCTGGATCAGCCGAGCCGGCGCCCACGGACTCATGCGCATGCGAGCCAGCGGCGCATCGGCGACGTTGATCGCGTCGGCGCCGGCGTCGCGCAAGGTCTCGGCCCCCGCGAGCATCCTGGCCGTCGACGTCGAGCGCGGTGGAGCCATCTCGACGGTCACAACGAATGCACCTTCCTTGAGCTTCGCACCGAGCGCGCTCGTTGGCTGCGCGGTGACGCCTGCGGCATCGGTGGTCCCCGACAAGTCCGAGGTCGGGATGATCTCCAGATGCAGCTGCCGTGGCTGCGCGAGCGCAGCCGCCATCGCGGCGATGTGCTCGGGATGGGTCCCGCAGCAGCCGCCGACGATCGACGCGCCCTCAGCGACGAACGCCCTCGCGTATTCACCGAGGTATTCGGGCGTGGCCGGGTACACGATGCGATCCCCCATCCGTGTCGGCCCTCCGGCGTTCGGCATCGCAACCAACGGCACATCGCCCGACGTCGTCCGCATCGTCCGCACGATCCTCAAGACCTGTGCCGGGCCCTCAGAGCAGTTCACGCCGATGCCGTCGGCGCCGAGCTCGGCGAGCTTGGTGGCAACGGCTTGCGGCGTCGAACCGAGCAAGGTGCGATCGTCGCGTGTGAACGTCGCCATCACAACCACAGCGAGCTCACACACGAGCCTCGCCGCCTTCAGCGCCTCGGCCATCTCGTTGAGGTCGGACTGCGTCTCGATGACGATGAGGTCGGCACCGGCCTCCGCAAGTAAGCCGATCTGCTCGGCGTACGCATCCCTGGCGTCTTTGCGCCGGACGCGCCCGTACGGCGCGAGCCGCACGCGCAGCGGCCCCACCGAGCCGGCGACCAGCACCCCGGCGCCCCTCGCGAGCTCCACTCCCCGTCGGTTGATCTCTTCCAGACGCCCAACGAGTCCGAGTTGGGCGAGATTGAAGCGGTTGGCGCCGAACGTGTTGGTCTCAAGCATCTGCGAGCCGGCGTCGGCGAACTCCCGATGGACGTCGGCGATGGCGTCGGGCTCGGTGAGGTTGACCGCTTCAACGCAACCATCCGGGTCGATCAGCCCCCGCTCGATCAACGCGGTGCCCATGCCGCCATCGGCGAGCAGAGGCTCCGATCGCAGGAACGCGCGCAGCTCTGAGCCGTTCATGTACCCAGTATCAGGCCCGGCGGGAGCCGATACGCCGTATGAGCCGCGTAGACGCCGCGGGCTTATACCCCGGCGACTTCCTTCGGCAGCGGGAAACGGACGTCCTCGTCCACAACGCGCACCTCCTCGATCTGCGCCGGACCAAAGCCCGTGAGGTACTCGAGGACACTCTCGACGATCCACTCAGGCGCAGAGGCCGACGACGACAGACCGACGGTTGAGACGCCGTCCATCCATGCGTCCTCGATCTGGGTTTCGTCCTCGATGAGGTATGACGCTGCACCGCAATGCTTGGCGACCTCGACCATCCGAACCGAGTTGGACGAATTCGGCGCGCCGATCACGAGCACCAGCGGCGCCCGCCGCGCGAGCACCTTGACCGCCGCCTGACGATTGGTCGTGGCGTAACAGATGGTGTCCTTGGTCGGTGCCTTGATCGTTGGGAACCGTCGGCGCAGCGTCGCGACGATGTCGTTGGTGTCGTCCACCGAGAGTGTCGTCTGGGTGATGTACGAGAGGTTTTCCGGGTCGGCTACCTCGAGTCGCTCGGCGTCCTCGACGTTCTCCACCAGGATGGTTCGCATCGGCGCCTGACCCATCGTCCCTTCGACCTCCTCGTGCCCGGCATGGCCGATGAGGATGATCGTCCGCTCGCGCTTGGCGAATCTGATCGACTCGACGTGCACCTTCGTCACGAGCGGACACGTCGCATCGATCAGATGCAGATGGCGGTCTGCCGCCGTCTGGTAGACGACTGGAGCCGAGCCGTGAGCTGAGAGCACGCAGTTGGAGCCGGCCGGCACCTCGTCCACCTCGTCCACGAAGATCGCCCCTCGCTTCTCGAGACCTTCGACAACGTGGCGGTTGTGGACGATCTGTTTGCGCACGTAGATCGGAGGCCCGTAGAGATCGAGAGCTCTCTCGACGATGTCGACGGCGCGTTCGACCCCCGCGCACCAGCCGCGGGGCGCCGCCAAGAGGATCTGTTTCAGGGCCACGAGGCCAGAGTACCGACGAACGCAGGACGCAAGTCCCCCCAAGAACACAACCAAGAACACCAAATAGAATCCAAAGCTCATGGCGAGGGGACCCAGCAAATCCTTCGAAACGTTCTCGGCGTACTTCGACCGCATCGCCGAGGCCGTGGAGTACGTCATCCAAGGGAAACAGGACGTCGTCCGCCGCTGCGTCGTGGCGCTGTTCGCCGAGGGACACCTCCTCATCGAGGACGTTCCGGGCGTCGGGAAGACCATGCTCGCGAAGGCGCTGGCGCGCTCGCTTGGGTGCTCGTTCCGGCGGATCCAGTTCACGCCGGACCTTCTACCGACCGATATCACGGGCGTGCGCGTCTGGGGACGCCAGCGCGGCGTCGAGTTCCATCCCGGCCCGATATTCGCGCAGGTCGTGCTGGGCGACGAGATCAACCGCGCATCGCCCAAGACCCAGGCCGCGCTCCTCGAGTCGATGGAAGAGCGCCAGGTCACCCTCGACGGACAGACCTATCCGCTCGAACGTCCATTCATGGTCGTGGCCACGCAAAACCCGATCGAACACGAAGGCACCTACCCGTTGCCGGAGGCCGAGCTCGACCGTTTCCTGATGCGCGTGCGCATCGGTTATCCCGATCCTGCTGCCGAAGTCGACGTGCTCGCCGTACACGGACTCCCCGGCCGCTTAGAAGAGGTCGAGCCGGTGATCACCGCCGCAAACGTCAACAAGTTGATCGCGCTCGCGCAGAGCGTTCACGTCGCCGATCCGATCAGGGAGTACATCGTCCAGCTGCTCGGTGGAACGCGCGAGCACGACCAGGCGTACCTCGGCGCGTCGCCGCGAGCCGGCTTGATGTTGCAGCGCGCCGCACGTGTTGTGGCCGCTGCCGACGGGCGAGACTACGTCGTCCCCGATGACGTGAAGGAGCTCGCCGTCGCGGTGCTCGCGCACCGCGTCATCACCACACCGGAAGCGCAGCTGCAGGGCATCAATGCCGAGATGCTCGTACAGGACGTCGTCGACAACACGCCCGTCCCAAGGAAGGCTCGCGCCGTCACGTGACGACGCGGGGACGGACGATCGCCGCCCTCTCCGTGTCGATGCTCGTGTTCGGACGGCTATCCGGCCTGCGCGAGCTCGTCATGGCGGGCGCCGCCTTCGCGCTCTTGTTGATCTCGGGAGCGGTACTCGTATCGGTGCGCGGCGGACGCGTCAACGTCCGGCGCACCGTCACGCCCTCTCGAACAACAGTCGGCGGATCCGTGCGCGTCGAACTCACGGTGGAGGCCAGCGGACGGCTTGGCATGGGCCCCGTGTTGTTAGCCGACAGGCTCCCGGCCGATGTCGGACCGACGCCGCGTCTCGCGCTTCCGGGCGGATCGCGCAAACGTACGCGGGCCGTCGCGTACAGCGTCACGCCGCGGCTTCGGGGACGGCACCCCATCGGTCCACTCGAGATCACGCACACCGATCCGTTCGGTGCGGTCAGACGCCGGCGAGACGTTGCCACCACGTCGAGCTTGGTCGTCTATCCGAGCTTCGAAGACATCTCTGCACTTCCGTCCGCGGTTCAACGTGTCGGTATCGTCCGTTCGTCGCCGAACATCGGTCAAGGGGACGAGTTCTATGCATTACGCGCGTACGTCGAAGGCGACGACCTCCGCAAGGTCCACTGGCCCTCGTCGCTCAAGACCGGTGAGCTCGTCATCAAGCAGGAGGAGCTGCTCGCCGAGCCCCGAGCACTGATCGTGCTCGACACGGCCGCCGCCAAACACGCCGGCGCCGGTGCAACGTCGTCCCTCGAAGCATCCGTGTCCGCGTGCGCAGCACTCGGAGTGCTCGCATTGCGCCGCCGGATGCGACTCGAGGTCGTCACCAACGACGGGCCTCTGTTGCACACCCGAAACCCCAGTAAGGACGAGTTCCTCGAAGCTCTCGCGCTGCTTCGCCCGAGCAGAGGTGGCGTCGCGAAAGCACTCGAACGAGCGGATCGAACCCGGGGCAGGCCGGCGCTCGTCGTGGTCATCACGCCGGATCTTCGTCGTGACGAGGTGCGCGCTATCGCCGTTCGCGCCCGCAACTCTCCAGCGGGCGCGATCGTGTGCGTCGATGCACCGAGCTACGTCACAGGCGACACACGGAAACGTCGCGGTCTGTTGCCGCATACGCAGATGCTTCCCTTCCCCGTCGTCACGCTCCGGGCCGGAGACTCGTTCCGGAGCGTCTGGCATACGAGTGTCAAAGATGTCGCTCTGGCGCGATGAGCTGAAACCGACCCGAGCAACGCTTGTCTGCCTGATCACGCTCGCCGCGATCGCTGTGGGCAGCCTCAGCCGCGTGGTCGACGGGCCCAGCTCCACCGGATGGGCGCTCGCGGCTCTCGTCATCGGGTCGGCTTTCGCCTTGTCGTTCGGGCAACGCTCCCTCGGCGTCGCCTTCGGGTTGCTGATCGTGTTCTCGCTCGCAACTCTGCCGGTGCTGTTCCTGCGCGATTCGTCCGCGCGTCTTGTTCCGACTCCATCTTCCATGAGCGCCGTTCAGAAGCTCATCGCCGAAGGATTCACGGGGATCTCGACCTCGACGCCGCCGGTGCCATCCGAGCCGAGGTTCCTGATCCTCGTGTGGCTCGCGCTCCTCTTGCTCGGCTTCCTCGGGGCTGCGTGGGTCGTCGTCCGGCGGCCGGTGGGAGCCGTGGTGTCGGCGCTGGCCGTGGTCACCTTCGCCGGATCGATCGGCGACGGTGCCGGGCGCAACATCTACGCCGTCGGAGCGATCGCCGCGACGGGTGCGTTCTTCCTCGCCGAAGGACGTCAGCGCATCGCCCGTTGGGGCGGCGGACGCATCACGATCCCGGCCTGGCTTGGCCTTCCCACCCTCGCGGCCGCGTGTCTCGTCGCCGTCGGCGCACCACTCGTCATCGGAGAGGCGCCGATACTGCAGCTGAATACCGTGCGTCCGCGCGTCGTGATCATCAAGCCGCTCTCGGACATCCGTCGCCAGCTGAAGGTGGATCCGCCCCTCGAAGTGCTCCGCGTCGAGGCTGCTCAGCCTGCCTATTGGCGGCTCACAGCTTTGGATGCCTACGACGGACGCGAGTGGGTGCTCCACGCGCGTCCACGCGACGTCCGCGAAGGGAAAGTACCTCCGGCGTCCCCTCCATCATCCGGAGCCGCGCTCGAGCAGAAGTACCGACTCACATCGTTGTTATCTCCGTGGCTGCCCGCGGCGTACGCGGCAACCGACGTCGATTCGACCCAGCCCGTGCAGGTCGACGAGGGCTCACAGACATTGTTGCTCCGTAACGAGACCAGGCCCGGTCTCGCCTACACCGTGCGTTCGCAAAAGCCCCGCGTTACCAACAACCTCGAAGCAGACCCAAAGGACACCGACGACCCGAACGCGCGCATCTTCGGTGGCATCGCGAAGCCTCTCGTTGCCGGAGCGCGGACGCCGCTCGATCGCGCGCGGCGGCTCGAGACGCATTTCCGCAAGTTCCGCTACAGCGAGGACGTCGCAGCGGGACACACGGCCGCGCGGCTCCAGCGGTTCCTTCGCGATCGCGCGGGCTACTGCGAACAGTTCGCCGCAACGATGACATTGATGCTGCGCGGGCTCGGTGTCGAAGCGCGCGTCGGAGTCGGCTTCCTTCCAGGCGTCCTTACGAGCGGCGAGTACATCGTCTCGACCCGCGATGCACACGCGTGGGTGGAAGCCAAGATCCCGGGAGCCGGCTGGGTCTCATTCGATCCGACCCCTGGACGCGGCGAAGCGACATCGGTTCCACCGCAGGCCCAGGAACAACCGAGCGAACCGCAACAGGTTCCCCAAGTCACGACGCTCCCCCAACCGACACTGGTGCCGGACGATCTTCCGGAAGGCGTTACTCGGGAGCCCCTCGCTGGCCGGATCCCAGCCGGGGTGCTGTGGTCCGTTGTCGCCATCGCACTGATCGGTTCGGTTCCCGCAGCGAAGTCGTTCCGCCGTTCCAGGCGGAAGCGCGGACCACCCGAGCTAGCCGTGGTCGGTGCGTACACCGAGTTGATCGATCGCGCTCGCGACCTCGGCTCGCGTCCGCGCGCCTCAGAGACACAACGCGAGTTCGTCTCGCGAGTTCTCGCCCGAAGCGACGAGGCGACGAGGCTCGCACACCTCACGGCGCGGGCGCTCTACAGTCACGGCCCCACGGATCCCGCCGACGCGAGGGCGGCGTGGACCGCATCACTGGCCGCGCACAGATCGCTCCGCCAACGCACGTCTTTCTGGCGTCGATCGATCGCGATCTTCGACCCGAGAACTTTGCTTCCAGCCGAATCCTGGCGTCCCGCGCACCTCTTACGGCGCGCACGCTTGCGCGCCGTTGCTGCGCTGAACCGTTAGCTGTCGACGCCGACCGGTTTGCCATCCTCGATCTGGTCGAGGTACTCCGAGAGTCCATAGCCGGTCTTGCCGTCCCACGTGTACTCGGTCATGCCTTCGCCGATGCGTGTCACCTTGCCCTCACGACGGTTGCGCAGCGGGATGAACGACATCACCGAACCTGTGATCTCGATCTCGCGGCCGGCCGGCAGCTTTGCGACGCAGCGCAGCGCCTCCTGGTCGAAGTCCTCCGACCACGTCGTCTCGATCGTCGCGTCGAGGATCGGCGTGTATCCGCCGTTCTCGAACACCACGCCGGCGCGCCGCACCTTGCCGTCACGGCTGGCGATCACCGAAACCATGAAGCCGTCGTCGGCCCCCGCGTTGCACGTGAGCCATCGATACCAGTAGGGCGCCTGCCACGAACGCGGCCCCCACGAGTGGTCGCGCAGACCGAATCCATCGACGTCCCACGAATCGGCGCCAACGACGATCCTGCCCTTAGCGCCGACGTGCTGCTCGTAGTGGCCTTTGGCGAAAGACATCGACTCGGGGATGGCTTCACCCTCGTCGAACTCGGGCTCGCCGCCCATCATCGGTGAGAGCCCCCGATACACCAGATCAACCGACGCATCGACGTGCGGTGCTTCGGTGAACGCCTTACGGGGATCCTTCATGGCGATCGGATCGCTGAGCACCGCGATCTTGCCCTCGAACGTCACGCTCAACTCCTTGAACGGCTCGATCACGTCAAAGCGCATCCCACCGGCGTCGAACGCATCGTTATCGTCGATATGCGGTCGCCCGTACATGAACGCCACGCTCTTTCTATCGGGGGAGACCCCCGAACCCCCCGTGTTGGGCAGATACAGGCAGCATGTCATCTCCGCGTAGCCTTCGTTCGCGCGGTTGCCGAGACGGAACCACCCGCCGACGTCCGGCTTCGGGTCGTAGACGTTGAAGTACATAGACTCGTTGAACGTCTCCGCAGCCTCGAGCTCGTGCATGTACTCGTCGCGCGGCTCCAAACGGATGCGCATCTCGACCTCCCACTCGTTTGAGGCGATCCCCCGGTTGGTCGGCTCGCCTCAGACGATGCAACGATAGCTCCGCCCGTGTCCACGCCACGAGATCGCAACGCCGAGCTCCAAGAGGCCCTCACCCTGTTCTGTGCGTCGCGCACGGGCCGTGAAGTGAGCGTCAGCGATCTCGCGCGGTTCTCGGGCGGCGCCTCTCGCGAGACGTGGTCATTCATGCTGCACGACGGCGACGCACCGCGGCGGCTCGTCTTGAGGCGCGATCCGCCGGGCAATCCGAAGCGATCCGATCCGGGAGCGGAGACCGAGCTCCTCCAGCGCGCAAAGGACGCCGGCGTCCCCGTGCCGCTCGTGTACTGGTCCTTCGGCCCCCACGAGCTCGGCAGCAACGGCTTCGTCATGGAGTACATCGCCGGCGAGACGATCGCGCGCAAGATCCTCCGAGACGACGAGTTCGCGCGGGCGCGGTCGAGATTCGCCGGTCAGTGCGGAGAGATCACGGCCGCCATCCATTCGATCCCCGCCGATGGGATCCCCGGATTGTTGGCTCCCGAGCGCAAACCGACCGAGCTCGTCCTCGAGCAATACGAAGCGCTTCTCGACAGCTTCGGCGAGCCGCATCCAGTCTTCGAGCTTGCGCTGCGCTGGTTGCGCGAACGCATACCGCCATCGGAGCGGCTGACGATCGTGCACGGCGATCTCCGCAACGGGAACTTCATCGTCGGATCCGACGGCATCCGAGCCGTGCTCGACTGGGAGCTCGTGCACATCGGCGATCCGTGGGAGGACCTCGCGTGGCTGTGCACGCGTTCGTGGCGGTTCGGCGGTACAGGTGAAGTTGGTGGCATCGGCGAGCGCGACGACCTCTACAACGCGTACGAACGCACCAGCGGCCTCGCGGTCGATCGCGCGGCTGTGCACTGGTGGGAAGTGATGTCGAGCGTGAAATGGGGCGTGATGACGATCGGACAAGCCTTCACGCATCTGTTGGGACACGTGCCCTCGCTCGAGCTCGCCGCGATCGGCCGCCGCACCGTCGAGACCGAGTACGACGTCCTGCAGCTGATCAGGACGCGCCGATAGGCGCCTCTTCAGAAAGGCAGGTGCGTGATGCAAGACCGTCCGACCGCGATCGAGCTGCTTCGAGCGGCCCAGGAGTTCTGCGAGCGCGACTTGCAACCGGCGCTCACCGGCCGTGTGCGCTTCCACGCGCGCGTCTTGCAGAACGTGCTCGGGATCATCGAGCGGGAGCTGGCTGGTGAAGAGGACGCATTGCGCAACGAGTGGGAACGTCTCACCGCTCTTCTGCAGAAGGACGCGGCGACGCCGGAAACGAGCCGCGCTCTCGCCGCGCACGTGAAGGAGTGGAACGCTGAGCTCGCTCTCAAGATCCGTGCGGGAACACTCGACGAGAGCTTCGACGTCGTGCTGGAGAGCCTGATCGCAACCGTCGCGGAAAAGATCGCGATCGCGAATCCGAACTACGCCTGAATCACACCTCTTCGGCGGGCGCCTCCGCGCGCTCGATGCGTTGAGACCAAACCGCGTACGGGTCGTGGTCGACACGAGGACGGAGTGGGTTGCGGCCGGTGAGCACTTGCCGGAGCGTCAACGCGGTGAACGCGCGTTGGCTCTCGGTGCGCAGGCCGATACCGTGGAGCTCGCGGTCTTCCTGAGATACATGTCCGCCGCGCAGCCGCCAATAGAGCAAAGCGAAGCCGCCGAAGGCTCCGAGCGCTCCAACCCCGATCGCGCTCCATGTTCGCGCGGACGCCAGAAGAACGCCCTCGAGCGTCAGAAGTCCGGCGAAGCCGGTGAGCCACATGATCCGCTCGAGCTCGGTGAATCCCACGCGGTCGAGCGCGTTCTTCAGTCGGCGGATCTCGTCAGAAGGTGGGACGTACGGCATGACGCGTGATTATTGCTCGCGGCGCCGCGTCCGCATCCGCTCTTCTGCACGACGCCACGCGTCGCGGAAGGTGTTGGAGGGCGAAAGTCCGCCCGAGGAGATGTTCCGCACCGACGTCACGATCCCGACGACCGCAGCAAGCATCAGCAGGAATCCGAGCACGCCTACTGCAAGGTTCGTCGTGTAGAAGAGCAGAAGCGCAAGTCCAAGGAGCAGTCCGAGGATGCTGAGCCGCAGCCTTCCGGACGTATTTTTGGCTGGACGTGCCTCAGAGACCCGGCGACCGAAATCGGGGTCCTCGGCCGTGAGATTACGCTCGATCTCGGCGAGGATCCGCTGTTCGTGGTCAGAAAGAGACGGCTCGTCCGGGCTCATCTGGGAGAAGTATATCCCCGGAGGGCGTGGACGACCTCCGGCGGGACGAGGTGATCGACCGCTCGGCCCTCGCGGTGCAGACGGCGCACCTCGGTCGCTGTTATGCCGGCGGTTGCAACGTCGGCGAAAACCTGCGATCGGTCGAGGATGCTGACGTTGCAACCTCGCCCGGGTGCGTCCTCCTCGAAGCCTCTTCGGGGCGTCACGACGAACCTGAGATCGCGAAACGTGGCTGCTACTCCTCGCTCACCGTCCGGATAGAAGGACGCGTCGGCGAGTTGCTCCAACTTGTCGGCGCCGATGGCGAACGCCGCATCGATGCCCGATGCCATCAGTGCCCTGCCGACGTCGACGTACGTGCCACGATTGGAAAACGCCACGCCGAACTCACACCGGTCGGCGATATCGAGCAGCACGCTGATGCGATCGGCGACGTCGAGCAGTGGCTCAACGCTGCGAGCGAGCACGACCTTCGTCAAGCACAGGACGCCCTGCGCACAAACGCTCCGCGCAGCCGCCGTGAGAACCGCGATGTGCGCGTTCGTCGGCGGATCGAAGGCGCCGAGGAGCAGCGCGGCGCGCGCCTGCGTGATCGGACGGGGCCACACCACGGTCGGAGCGTCCTGCGGCTCGAGTGCGTCCCAAAGCGCGTTGGCGTCCAGGTTCTAGGACTTTCCGCGGCGCGACCACTCGTCCGCCGCGCGTAGGAGCTCCTTGTCGGTCCATTTCGCCAACGGCTTGGCGAGCGAGACGCTCACCCCGGTTGGACGTACCGGAGTCGCGGGCTCCTTCAGCTTGCGCAGGCGCAACTCGGCGATCAGTGGTGAGCGCTCCCATTCGCTGAGGGCCCGTGCTTGCTGGCGCTTTGCGTAACCCGCGACCTTCTCGGCGAACTGCTTGAGATGGGTGGTCGGCAGGTTCGCCAGCTGCTCGACGAATGAGGCGTCTTGAGAGGCGTAGGCCTCCGGTGGCGCATCCAGGAGCCCTTTGGGAACCGAGACCTTCTTCTGACGAAGGAGCGCTGCAAAGGCCGATGGGAAATCGCGATCGG
The DNA here is from genome assembly GCA_964520325.1 of uncultured Actinomycetes bacterium. GTDB lineage: Bacteria > Actinomycetota > JAICYB01 > JAICYB01 > JAICYB01 > CAZFOB01. Next base: position 86,011 of record CAZFOB010000001.1, read on the forward strand.
GGGTATGGGCATCACGAGGTGGTTTCTTCGGAGCCGCTTTGCGGCTCGGAGACCCGCTCCGAGGTTTACGTGTTCCGGCCATGCCAGGACAGCATGCACTACCGGAAGGTCCATCATGAGAAGCTCGATCCGAACGCCGTTGGGGAACCGTTGTTGGGGAGACGCTCGTTGTACCTATGGAGCGTGATGATCAGGACGATCCTGTGATCGCTTCCGGGACCAATACGCTGCGAGGAACGCACATGACACCGAAGTCGACCCATCCGAATCGCTCCCGCCGTCGTGCAACCACGCTCCTTGCGGCCTGCTCGATGGGTTTGATCTTGGCGAGCCTCGCACCCGGTGCTGCCGGTGGGATCGAAGAAGAGTTCGTTGCCGGGAGCGGCAAGGCCGACGCACGGATCCTCAACGTCGGCCCACGCGCAGCGAAGCTCAGCTTGGCTCCCACACTCGGTGTCGCACTCGCCGACTACCTGAGCACGCTCGGCCGCGGTGAATCGCTCGTGTTCGACTACGTCGCACTCGATGGTTCTATCCCCGCCGAGATGAAAGAGGCGTTGCCGCCGCTGCGCGCCGAGTCGACGGCGAAGGCCGAGTGTCGCGATCGAGTTCGGACCACCCCTTCCGGCTCACCCGTCGGAGCGATGGAACAGCGTTCACGCGCAACCGCCGCCGGCCCCCTTGGAACGTCGTCGTTCCGCTTGGGATCGTTCACGATCCCGGGAGCGATCGAGCTGGGCAATGCGATCGCGCGCTCGAACGCAGGCATCGTCGACGGCAAGACGCGCCGGGCTGAAGCGATCACCGAGATCGGCGAGCTGTCGCTCGGCGGCGGTGCCGTGAAGATCACCGGACTGCGCTGGCGAGCCCTGCAGGAAACCGGTGCGAGCAAGAAGACCAGCGGATCATTCTCGATCGAAGCCCTGAAGATCGGCGGGGCTGCCATTCCGATCCCTGACGGAAGCCTCGAGTCGGTGATCGGACCTATCAATACGGCCCTCCTCCCGCTCGGGATAGCACTCGCATTCCCACAGGAGGCCTCCGAGGGTGGTGTCGCCCGGATCAGCCCACTCGGGATCCAGGTCTTCGAGTCGCCGCTGCGGGCTCAACTTCTCGGCCCCCTGTTCGGCGGCATCCATCCCGTACGCCAGCCCGTCATCGATGAGCTCCTCGGTATGGGCGAGCAGTTCGACGAGGCCGCCGGTACGGGTGGGAGCGGAGAGGTGACGGAAGGCGACCGCGAAGTCACGTTCGTCGGTTGCCCCGGCGACCCCCAGCCTGCCAACGCCGGCGAGAGTTCCGGCGCATACGATTACACCGCGGTCGGAGTGCTCGTCACCGACATCACGCTCGGCGCGCTCACGGGGGTCTCGAGCTTGAATCTCGTGCTCGGCGGTGCATCGGCCGTCACCGAGGGAGAGCGTTTCGACAGCCCCTTCGCGCCCGGCGGGCTCAAGGCGCCTCCGGCGCCGGTCATCCAGACCATCCCTGGCGTGCCGGGTGTCGCCGGGACGCCGGGCGATCCAGGCGGCGAGGCAGACGTCGGAGACGACGTCCAAGCCCTCCCCGTCGGTGAGGGAACGCAGGCCGGCAGCAATGTGCCCGGCGACACCGGAGGTGTTGCCTTGTGGATCGGTCTCGTGGGCCTGTTCTTGGCGTTTTTGATCGGCGGGACGGACTGGTACCTGATCCGGCGAGCACGTGAGATCCTTCCCGTCGGCCCGAGTACGTAGGGAGACGTTTACGAACCTCGACTTCCTGAGAACGCCCGTCACGCGCCGGCTGCTTCGCTCGTACGGCCCCGTGCTGATCATCGCGTTGCTCTTCCTCCTCATGGTGATGATGGTTCCGACGCTCGACCGGACGGTCAGCCCGTAGTGGGGTACCGGTCGATGAGCACCGGGAGGTCCTGATGGCGACCGATGTCCGCGGCAGCAACGCTCAGGAGGACGCGCCACCGAGCGCACCTGAGTCCGCTCGGGGACTCCTTCGGCATCGAGCGGTCCTCGGATACGGGCCGCTGCTCGTGCTCGTCGCACTCTTCGCGCTCATGGCCTCGTTGCTGCCGAGCGTGGTCTCGAAGGATGAGGACGTGACCGGCGGCGGCGACACGCAAGCCGACGCCGGAGACCTCGGTCTGCAGCCGGGCGGGAAAGGCTCGGACCGGCCAACCGGTGCCGGTCCGAACACGGGGACGAAAGGCATCGACGGACGTCCGTCCACGGAGCGAACGCTCCCGGCCTCAACCAAGGGATGCCCCGATCGCGACCAACAGGTGCCCGGCGATCCATACAGTCCGCCGTGTATCGCGTTCTCGGGAAGCAACGGTGGAGTGACCTCACGAGGAGTGACCGGGAAGGAGATCGTGATCGCCGCGCGCATCCTCAACGAGCGCGGCTTTCAGCAAACCCTCGCGATCCTGGCCGGCGCGGAGATCGTCGACGGTCCGCCGGACGTCCAGCGCACGATCAGCGCGTACGAGAAATACCTGAACGACCGGTTCCAGCTCTACGGCCGCAAGATCAAGATCGTCTTCTACAAGGGCAAGGGATCGGGAACAGCGGAGCTCCTCGGTGGCGGCCAAGCAGAAGCGCAAGCCGACGCGATCCACGTGTCGCAGAACATCAAGGCGTTCGCCGAGATGAACGCGGGCTCGGCCCCCTTCCAGCAGGCGCTGGCCAGGCAGAAGGTCCTCGGGTTCGGGACGCCGTACCTGTCGCGTCAGTGGCACTTGTCACACCGTCCGTACAACTGGGGTATCGCACCCGACTGCGACACCGTCGCCGAGGCCGCAGCAGAGATCTACGCCAAACAGCTGGCCGGCAAACCCGCCCATCTCGCAGGGCCCGGCCTCGAAGGCAAGATGCGCAAAGTGGCCGGACTGTCGCCGGAGAACCCCTGGTACCAGGTGTGTCACGACTCGGCGATCCGGCTGATCAAAGCCGCCGGACACGATCCCGGTATCAAGATCAACTACCGCCTCGACATCAACAGCTTCTCGAACCAGGCGTCCAACGTCGTTGCGCGATTGAAGAACGACGGCATCACAACCATCTTGTGCGGGTGCGACCCCGTCTTCCCGGTATTCCTCACCTCGAAAGCAGCCGAGCAGGGATACAACCCCGAGTGGATCAACCTCGGCACCGCCGGCACCGACCTCGACATCGTCGGACAGCTCTACAACCAGGAGCAGTGGGCTCGCGCGTTCGGCGTGAGCCATCTCGGCAAACAGCTCCCCCAGCGTGCGGGCCTCGGCTACGCGGCGTACAAAGCGGTGCGCAAGGACGAGCCCGCTTTCGCGGCCGAGATCATCTACGCGAACATGTACATGATCGCCCTCGGCCTCCAGCTGGCCGGGCCGAATCTCACGCCGGAGACATTCGAGAAGGGCATCTTCACCTATCCGCCAAAGACCGGACCGTTCGGCACGTGGACGTTCGGACCCAACGATTACACTCCACCGTTCGACACCAGGTACATCTGGTGGGACCCGAACAAGGTCTCGATCTTCAACGGGAAGAAGGGCGCCTACGTGGAGTCGTACGGCGGTAAGCGATTCGCCCCGGGGAAGATCCCCTCCGGCGAGCCGAAGGTCTTCGGACGGTGATCGACCGGTTGCGGTTCGCGCGCGGGTGGGACGAGCGCACGAAACGGATCGCAACCGTCGCGGCTGTGATCGTCGCGATCCTGCTCACGTGGGCGCTGACGTCGCTCGTCTGGCCGGGATCGGCGCCGCTCGGAGTCGTCCTGCTCGGCGTGATCTTCGGCACCGCGACGGGGCTGCTCGCGATCGGTCTCGTTCTGATCTACCGGTCGAACACAATCATCAACTTCGCATACGCCGCCATGGGCGGCGTCGGCGGGATCCTCATGGTGATGATGTTCACCGACGCGAAGATCAACTACTTCCTGTCGATGGCCGCCGGGATCGTGACGGGTCTTGCGGTCGGTGGGTTGGTGGACTACCTGGTCATCCGGCGGTTCGCGAACACGTCGCGTCTCGTGCTGACGGTGGCGACGATCGGACTCGCCCAGCTCCTCGGGGGCGTCCAGCTGTTCATCCCCCAGGCCTTCGGCAACGCCGGGATCGTCGGCGGGTTCAGGACGCCGCTGACGTTCAGCTTCGAGGTCGCGCCGATCCTGTTCACGGGAGACCACCTGCTGATCATCGTGGCTGTGGTACCGGTACTCATCGCGCTCTCGTGGTTCCTCCTGCGGACCGACATCGGCATCGCCGTTCGAGCCGCCGCGGACAACGCCGAGCGCGCACTGCTCTTCGGGATCCCGATCCGGCGGCTTCAGACGATCGTGTGGATCGTGTCCGGCGGACTCGCGAGCCTCATCTTCATCCTGAAAGCCCCCTTCGCGGGTGCTGTTTCCACGGCCTTCGGGGGCATCGCCTTCCTGCTCCTTCCGGCATTGGCTGCGGCCGTGCTCGCACGGATGGAGTCGCTGCCGATCGCGTTCGGTGCGGGAGTCGGACTCGAGATCATCTCGCAACTCGCGTTCTGGAACACCAAGAAAGCGTCGTCGGTGGACGTTGCAGTCCTCGTGGTGATCCTCGTCGGTCTGATCGCACAGAGGAAGCGTGTTTCACGCGCGCTCGAAGGCGCCGGGACCTGGAGCATGACGGGGGTCATCCGCCAAGTCCCTCGCGATCTCCGCATGCTCCCCGAAGTTCGCTATACGAGGTGGGCCGTCGGCGTGATCCTCGCCATTCTGGCCATATGGATCCCCCTGAATCTCGACCCGGCGACCGTGAACCTCATGTCGGTGGCCGCGATCTGGGGCATGGTCTCGGTGTCGCTCGTCATCCTCACCGGCTGGGGCGGCAACATCTCTCTCGGGCAATTCGCGATCGTCGGATGCGGGGCGATGGCTTTCGGAAATGTCGCGTCGAGGTGGAACATCGACCTCTTCACGATGTTGCTCGTCGCGGGTTTCGCGGGAGGCTTCATCGCCCTGTTGATCGGATTGCCGGCGCTGCGTATCTCCGGGCTCTTCCTCGCCGCGACGACACTGTCCTTCGCAGTCGCACTCGACACGTTCTTCCTCAATCCCGTGAACTTCCCCGACTACATCCCGGGGTCGATCACGCGCCCGGTGCTGTGGGGACGCTTCGACCTGCAAAGCGAGTGGGTCCTGTACTTCCTGTGCCTCGGATTCCTCGTGCTGTCGATCGCGGCCGCGCGAGGCGTGCGGAGAACGCGCAGCGGACGGGTGCTCATCTCAACGCGGGACAACTACCGCGCGTCCGGCGCCGCAGCCGTTCCCACAACGGCTTCGAAGCTCACGGGCTTCGTCCTCTCGGGTGTCGTCGCTGGATTCGCCGGGGGTCTGTTCATCACTGTCCTGCAAGGCGCAGGCGCCGGCAGTTTCCAACCGTCGATGAGCATCGACGTGTTCTCGGTGTCCGTGATCGGTGGGCTCGGGTCGATCGCCGGCGCGTTGATCGGCGTCTTCTCGTTCCGTCTTCTCGAGCAAGTAGCTGCGCCGGACGTCCGGCAGCTGGTGACCGGTGTCGGGCTGCTCCTGGTGCTGTACATCCTTCCCGGAGGCCTCGGGCAGGCGATCTTTGAAGCGCGTGACAACCTGCTGCGTTTCGTCGCCGCCCGCCGGGGGATCAATGTGCCCTCGCTCACCGCGGATAAGCGCGAAGTGGACGGTGAGGAACAGGAGCACGTCGAGGAGGCGGTCATCGACGGACTCACCTCGAACATCGAGGACGACGACGACCGCTTCGCCAAGGTCCTCGGAAGAACCCACGCCGGAGCATCGAAACGTTGAAGACCGAAGATCGCAAGGCGAAGAAGCTCGTCACCGAGTCGGCGCCCCCACCCTCGCCACCAACTTCGAAGGGCGGCGGCCGGCTCGCCGCGGTGACGGGCGGGGGCTCGGTCTTCCCGCTGGCCGTCCTGTTCGGGCTGAACTTCGTCGACGAGTTCGACCGCCTCGCGTTCTCGACGCTCACACCAGAGATCCGCGACGCGTTCGATCTCTCCGACGCCGGGATCGCCGCAGTCGCCACCCTCAGCGCCGTGCTCACACTCGTGGCCGCGCTTCCCATCGGTTTCCTCGGAGACCGGATCAGTCGCGTGCGGATGGCGATGGCCTCAGCGGCCGTCTGGGGAGCGATGTCGATCGCGACGGGCTTGGTACCGACCGTGCTCTTGCTCTTCCTGGTGCGGTTCCTCGCCGGCGTCGGCCGTATCTCGAACGAATCGATACATCCATCGCTGCTCGCGGACTATTACCCACCCACCCAGCACCCGGCCGTGTTCCGGATCCACCGCTTCGCGAATCCGCTGGCCGGTGTGGCCGGGATCCTCGCCGGCCTCATCGCCGCCGCATTCAGTTGGGAGTGGGCGTTCATCCTCCTCGCGGTTCCGACGTTCCTCTTGATCATCGCCGCGGCGAAGCTGCGCGAGCCGGTGCGCGGGCAGTCGATCGACGAAGAGCTGGCCAATCGCATCGCGGGCGAGGGTGCGGTTTCCTTCGGCGAGGCGAGGCGCCAGCTCTACAACGTCAGGACGCTCCGGCGCCTGTGGACCGGTGGTCTCTTCCTCGGCGTGGGCTGGATCCCCATCGGCACGTTCCTCTCGCTGTTCTTCGAGAACGTCTACGACTACAGCTCGACCCAGCGTGGTCTCGTCACGTTCCTCGAGAACGCCGGCGTGGCGGCCGGCCTCGTCCTCGGTGGATACCTCGCATCGCGCGTGACGCGCAAGGGCGCCACCCAGCACCTCGCCACGATCACGGGGCTATCGTTCGTTGGATTCGCCGTCGGCTTGATCTTCATGGCGATCGCGCCGTGGGCCCCCGCGTCGGTGGGCTTCGCCACGCTTGCAGCGGTCGGCATCGGATCGTTCCAGCCCGCGTACTTCACACTCGTCGGTCTCGTTTCGCCACCTCGCGTTCGCTCGCAAGCTTTCGCGTGGGCCGTCCTCTACGTCGGACTCGGGAGCATCCTCTCGATCCCGCTCGTAGCCATAGGAGACAGCGAGGGCTACCGCCTTGCCATCGGGATCCTTGCGGGCATCGTGGCAGTGGCCGGCCTGATCGGGACGTCGGCCTTCCGCTTCGTCCGCCGCGACATCGATCAAGCAACGCGAGCGCTCGAGACCGCGATCCGCCTCAAGGACGAGATGAACAAGCTCGGCGAACAGGAGTCGCTCGTGGTGTGCCGCGGCGTCGAGGTCGCGTACGACTCGGTGCAGGTGCTCTTCGGCCTCGACATGGAGGTGAAGAAGGGCGAGATCCTCGCTCTTCTCGGCACCAACGGAGCCGGCAAGTCGACGCTCCTGAAAGCCATCTCGGGTCTGGTCGATCCTGTCGGGGGCGCGATCTTCTACGACGGACGCGACATCACCCATGCCGATGCGACCAAGACAGCGCAGCTCGGCATCGTTCAGATGCCTGGTGGACGTGCCGTCTTCCCCACCCTTTCGGTGAAAGAGAACCTCCGACTCGCGGCATGGCTCTTCCGCGGAGACGACGAGCGTTTCGAGAATGAACTGAAGGCCGCGGAGGAGATGTTCCCGATCCTGCGCGATCGCAAGAACGAGCTCGCCGGAAGCCTCTCCGGCGGCGAACAACAGATGCTCAGCCTCGCCGGCGCGTTCATGAACCGACCGAAGCTGCTCATGATCGACGAGCTCTCGCTCGGACTCGCTCCGACGATCGTGGGACGGCTGATCGACGTCGTCCGGCAGATCCACGACACCGGTGTCACGATCATCGTTGTCGAGCAATCGGTCAACGTCGCGCTGTCACTCGCAGAGCGCGCGATCTTCCTCGAGAAGGGCGAAGTGCGCTTCGAGGGTCCGACATCCGACCTGCTCGACCGTCCGGACATACTCCGTTCGGTGTTCATCGCGGGTGCAGGCGCGGCCGGCGGCGCCAAAGCCGGGGGCAAGCGCCTCGTCCGGGACCAACAGAAAGCACTCACGACGGCGCCGATGAAGCGGGTACCGCCTCCGCCCGACGCACCGATCGCGCTGGAATGCCGCGAGGTCACGAAGCGCTTCGGTGGCATCACCGCCGTCAACGGCGTCAACATCGCACTGAAGAAGGGGCAGATCCTCGGTCTGATCGGCGCCAACGGAGCCGGGAAGACCACCCTGTTCGACTGCATCTCGGGTTTCATCGCGATCGACAGCGGCCGCATCCAGATCGACGGGGACGACGTCACCGGCAGAGCCCCGCACGAGCGCGCACGCGTCGGCCTGGGCCGGTCGTTCCAGGAGGCGCGCCTGTACCCGACGCTGACGGTTGCGGAGACGATCGCGGTCGCGCTCGAGCGTCACCTCGCTTCCCGGGACATCGTGGCGGCATCGATGTACCTGCCCGCGTCCTACGAATCCGAGCTCAATGCGGGCGAGCGCGTGGACGAGCTAATCGAGCTGATGGGGCTGAGCGCCTTCCGCGAGAAGCTGACCGGCGAGCTCTCGACGGGGAGCCGCCGGATCGTCGAGCTCGCGTGCTCGCTCGCGCAGGATCCGTCGATCCTCATGCTGGACGAGCCGTCGGCTGGTGTCGCGCAACGGGAGACCGAGGCGCTCGGACCGCTGCTGCAGCGTATCCAGCAGCTCACCGGATGCTCCCTGATGATCATCGAGCACGATATGCCGCTGATGTCGTCGATCTCCGACGAGATGATCGCGCTCGAGCTCGGCGGGGTGATCGCTCAGGGCACGCCGGACGAAGTGCTGAACCACCCCTCGGTCATCGAGTCCTATCTCGGGACCAAGCAGGAAGCGATCTACCGCTCGGGCTCCAAGGGGGCCAAGCGGCCGAAAAAGGCAAAGGCCCCCCGCCCCAAGCCAGGACCGAAACCTCGGTCCCGCAGGTAGTTCGTCGTACCCCTCCGCCTCTGGCCGGCGTTTACGAAGAAGAGGTGGGGGTACGAAATTACGACGTCCACGGTTCATCACGAGGAGGCACGGATGCGAAAGCTTTTGAGTGTGGTTGTATCTTTCGCCATGGCGCTCGGCGCGCTGGCGGCGATCGGGTCGGTGCCGGGGGCCTCGGGCCACACGGGTCACACGTTCAGCGTGAACGACCCGGCGACGGTGGGCGAGGGGAACGGTACCGTGACGTTCACAATCACCGTCACCCCAACACCCCTGGCGGGTGAGAGTTTGACAGTGAGCTACGCGACCGCTAACGGCACGGCCACGGCCGGCTCCGACTACACGCTCACTTCCGGAAGTGAGACCTTCGAGGCAGGCCAAACGAACAGGGCTATCAACGTGCCCATCTTGGAAGACGGCGTTTCCGAACCGACCGAGAACTTTTTCCTCAACCTCAGCAACCCGCTTCCCGCCGCAGATGCTGCGATCGCCGACGGCCAGGGCATCGCGACGATCACCGACAACGACACCGGGCCCGCGCTGTCGATCAATGACGTATCGCAGCTGGAACTCGCCGCGGGAACGAGCGTGTTCGCCTTCACGGTGACACTCGCAGCGCCTTCCGCCCAGACGGTGACCGTGAACTTCGCTACGGCCGACGGTACCGCTCTTGCGGCAAGTGACTATCAGGCACAAACCGGAGTCCTCACATTCGTGCCCACTGACGTCTCGGAGACCGTCAACGTACTGGTCAACGGCGATACCACAGCGGAGCCCGACGAGACCTTCTTCGTGAATCTCTCGGGTGCAACCAACGCAACGATCAGCTCCGACAGCAGCCCAGGCGCAGGCAGCCAAGGTGTGGGAACCATCCGAAACGACGACGGTCCGTTGCCGGTGGCCGCGAGCACGTTCAGCATCAGCGACGTGAGTCGTGCCGAGGGCAACAGCGGATCGGCCCCGACGACCCCATTCACCTTCACCGTGACGCTTGCCCAGCCGCTCACCGCTGTCGCGACGGTCAACTACGCCACAGCCGATGGCACGGCGAGCGTCGTGTCCGACTACGCCTTCACGAGCGGTAATCTGTCGTTCCCCCCTGGCGAGACCGCCAAGACCATCACGGTGAATGTTGTGGGCGACACGACCACCGAGACCAATGAGACCTTCTTCGTGAATCTCTCAGGTCCATCGGCGAACGCAACCATCGCCGATAACCAAGGTCTGGGCACGATCACGAACGACGACGGTCCGCCGCCGTCGCCGTCGCCGACGCCGGGACCGACGGTGGGAACCAACACCGTGAAGATCGGTGGCTTCTTCCAGGTCAGGATCTCCGGTACCCCGGCGTGCATCGCCAACCGGGCATTCAAGGTCAAGAGGAGCCAGCGCGGGACCGACAAGGTCATCGTGTCGGGCACAACCGACTCCACCGGCCTGTACAAGGTGGCCAAGCGCCCGAGAAAGAGTGGACGCTACTACGCCCAGATCTACCCGGTCACGGTTGGGGGCACGTCATGCCCCGCCAAGAAGTCGCCGATTAGGCAGCTCCCCTAGGGAACTGACGACTCGCGCGTGATCGCGAAGCAGTGAGTAGGGGCCCTATCCCCGAGCACCGCTCGGGGATAGGGCCCCTCTCCTTTTCTGCGCAAGGCACTACAGGGCAAACCGCTCGAGCAAGCGGCGGGCGATCACCAGACGCTGGATCTCGTTCGTCCCTTCGCCGATGATCATCAATGGTGCGTCGCGGTAGTAGCGCTCGACCGGAAACTCCGTCGAGTAGCCGTAGCCCCCGTGGATGCGCATCGCTTGGAGCGCGACCTCTCTGCACATCTCGGACGCGAACAACTTGGCCATCCCGGCCGCGAGATCGGCTCGCTCGCCCTTGTCCTTGAGCTCGGCTGCGCGCAGGTAGAGCAGGCGTCCGGCCTCGATGTTGGTCGCCATCTCGGCGAGCATGAACTGGATGGCTTGGTGCTGGGCGATGGGTTTGCCGAAAGCCTCACGCTGCTGCGCGTAACGGATCGCCGCCTCGAAGGCCGCTTGCGCGACACCGACGGCGCGCGCGGCGATGTTCACTCGACCGGTCTCGAGTCCGTCCATGACCTGCGCGAAGCCGTGGCCTTCCTCACCGCCGACGAGATCGTGCGCGGGCACACGGACATCGTCCAGGATCAGCTCGTTGGTATCGATCGCGCGATAACCGAGCTTGTCGATGTGCCGGCTGATGCGCAACCCTGCGCCCTTGCTCAGCATCAACACCGACATCCCCCGGTGAGACGGCTCGATGTCCGGATTGGTCTTCACGATCGTCGCGAAAACGTCTCCGTGCTCGGCGTTGGTGATGAACATCTTCGTACCGTTGACGATGTACTCGCCATCGGAGCGACGGGCGACGGTGCGGATCGCCTGAAGGTCGCTGCCGCAATTGGGCTCAGTGAGAGCCAGACCGGCCCGGCGCGCGCCGGTCGCCATCACAGGCAGCCACCGCTCGCGCTGCTCGTCGGTACCGCTTGTCCTGATCAAGTGTGCAGCGATGTTGTGCGTGTTGAATACGCCCGACAGTGACATGAACCCGCGGCAGAGCTCCTCGACGCACATCGCATAGGTCACGAAGTCGAGCCCCATGCCGCCATGCTCTTCGGGGATCGTCGCGCCGAAGAATCCCATCGCGCCGAGCTTCTCCACGAGCTCGGCGGGGTAGACGTCGTCGTGGTCGAAGCGTGACGCGACCGGCATCACTTCCCGATCGACGAAGTCCCGCACGGTCGCGACAAGCGCGTCGCGCACATCCTGCGTTGTCACCGGTTGAGCTTAGGACCGTTCGGGACGTCCGCTACCGTCGTCACCACGATGTAGCTTGACAAAGCCTTCCCCAGGCCTTCCCCAAGACGGTTGAACGGGGACTCATGGGTTTGTCATCTACAATCTCGATGGGAGGTCACACATGGTCGTACGCCCCGCGCGGCGACTCTTCACGATCGAGGAGTACGAGCAGATGGTCGACGCCGGCGTCCTCGGTGAGGACGACCGGCTCGAGCTCATCGAAGGCGAAATCCTAGAGATGGCTCCGATCGGCCCGCCGCACTCGGGCACCGTCAACCGGCTGACCCAGCTGCTCACGAGCCGGTTGGGCGATCGAGCGGTCATCGCCGTACAGAATCCGGTGCGTCTTTGGCCACGCTCGGAGCCGCAGCCGGACCTGGCCGTTCTCCAGCCGCGCGAGGACTTCTACGGACGGGCGCACCCCGAGCCCTCCGACGTTCTGGTGCTCGTTGAGGTCGCGGATTCCTCTATCCGATTCGACCGCGACGAGAAGATCCCGTTGTACGCGAGGCACGGCATCACGGAGGTATGGCTGGTCGACCTCAACGCCGGCGTTATCGAGGTCGCGCGTGACCTCGGACCCGGAGGCTACGCAGTTCGTCTGGTATTGCATCGAGGCGAAACCCTGACCCTCAACGCGTTTCCCGAGATCACCTTCGAAGTGAGCGACATCCTCGGCTGAGGATGTTCGGTTGCTGGGCAGATCAGTTCAGCTTGCGCAGCTCGTCCCAGACGTCGTTGCGAGTGGTTCTGAAGTCGTAAAGTCCGCCGCCGATCGAGCCGGCGTCGCGCGCCGCCTTCACGTAGGCCGCGGTCTGCGCCTTGTCAGCGTCGGCTCCGAGTCCACCGATGATGTGCACCGGTCGTCCGGTGAGCTTCTTCGTCTTCTCGGTGTCGGTCCTCGTGAGGTTGTACGCGTTCTCGGGGTTCTTGCCCCGTGCCGTCCAGTAGTTCATCGGCATGAAGAGGTTGTAACTCTTCGCGAGCTCCGCCCACGGGAAGTTGGGCCAGCGGTCCGGACGGATCTCGAGCCATGTCGGCGGGATCACGATCGCCGCCAACGGGTAGGAGCTTCCTACGGCCGCACGGAGCTGCTTGCTGTACTCGATCGTCAGGGCGTTGCGCTTCTTGTGGTCCGGGACACCGGCGGTGTACTCGATGTCTGCGCCGAAGGCGTCGAAACGGTTCCCGCCCGGAGATCGGAACTTGACCGCCGCTACGCTTCGCCGAACCTCGCGTTTCAGATCCTTGAAGTCGGGCGGGTACCACGCGACGACACGCATCCCGCGCGCCTTGGCGCGATCGATCGCGGCACCGACGGCCTGTGGGTACTGGACGTCGGTCGCGCTCGACATGCGCGCCGTCTCGAGGTAAAGGGTCTTCGTCCCGAGGTCGGCCATCTTGTCGACGAGCGGAAGCACCGTCTTCGGATCGTTGGTGTGGTCGAAGACGTCGATCCACGAACCGAGCGAGGTGAACGCACTGAGTCCGACGGCCGAGGAGTTGGCCGGAGCCGCACGAGTTCCGGCGGCCGATGCAGGTGCATCAGCCGATGCAGGTGCATCGGCCGCGCGCGCCGGAAGCGGCAGCGCGGTCGACGGGACGGCGAGTGCCGCTACGGACGCGGGAGGTGCTGTTCTGCTCGCGGTCGCGGCCGGCATCTCGGTCGCCGCCGGCATCTCGACGGCGACGTCGGCGTTGCCCGTCGGGTACGGCGTCGAGACGACCCGGTGCACAGTTGGCTGTACGTCGCTTGTCCCACAAGCGAACGCGAGCACCAAGACAAGTCCCCAAACCCGTTTCATCGCCGCCCCGTGGTCGTCTAACCCCGAACTCCGGTTGGTTCCCGTTCCTGCCGGGACACCGTACAACCCATCGGTCGATCCGGCAGGCCCAACGACATCAGCGCAGGTCAGGGTGCGGTTTCGAAAACCTCATTGGCTCCGGACACGGTGAGCCCCGGCTCCGGTCCCCCGCCGACGACATAGACCCGGCCGGAGACGACTGCGGCACCAAGCCCGTGCCGGGGTGTAGGCAGATCGTCGGCGGACGACCACGACCCACCGGCCACGTCGAAGACCTCGAACTCAGGATAGGTGCCGCTCGGCTGCTCGCCGCCGGCCACGAACACGTGCACGCCATCACTCGCGGCGGCGAGCCCACCTCGCTCGGTAGGCATGTCCGGACCACGGCTCCACGCCGACGAATCGACGTCGAAGACGTCCAAGCGTTCGACGTTAGTGGTCAAGGAGAGCTTGCGTCCGCCGGCGACGTACAGCTTGCCTCTGGTGCCTGCGGCAGCGAGGTGGTCGCGCGGATCGGGGAGGTCGGGCAGTCTCTCCCACGCCGTGCCGTCGAAGGCCTCGTGCGCAGCTTGCAGCTCGTTCTGATCCTCCGACGCTCGACCGGACAGCGCCGCTCCGCCGACGGCGTGGATCCGATCGCCGACCACTGCAACCGCGAGCGCCCCGCGCGCCGTCGGCAGCTCGGGCTCAGCGCGCCATCGTCGATCGCCGGGCTTCCACGACCACACCGTTGATGTCGCCTTGTTGCCGTCGTCGTATCCGCCGACGGCATAGAGACGCCCGCCGAGCGCCGCCAGACCGAGGTGGTGTCGCTTCGCCGGGAGCGCAACGGTGCTCGACCACGCATCGGAGGCGGTGTCGTAGCTCTCGACCGCGTCGGTCGCCTCTCCGCTCCCGAGATATCCGCCGGCAGCGTAGATCGCGGCTCCAAGCGCGGCAACGGCGACCTCTGTGCGGGCGGTGGGCATCTCGGCGGCGGCCGTCCATTCCTCTGAGGACGACCCGGGCGAGGACGATCCGGACGAGAACGATCCGGGTGACGAGCACGCGACCGTCGCCAGCAACAGCGCGAACCAGAGACGCTTCACCTTCTCTTGGCTTTCCTCTTCACTACGTGCCGGTATACGTCCCTTGGCGTTTTTCGAACGCCGCCGCGACCGCTTCCTTCATGTCGTTGGAGGTGATGCACGTCCTCTGTGCCTTGATCTCCGCGCGCATGCCGTCCTCGAGCGGTACGTTGCCGGCGCTTTCCACGAGCCGCTTCGTGAACGCGATCGGCATCGGCGGACGCGACGCGAGGTCGGCCGCAAACGCACGCGCCTCTTCGTGGAGTTGATCGACCGGCACGACCCGGTTCACGATCCCCATCGCCAGCGCCTCCTGGGCGTTGATGCGACGGGCCGTCCAGATGAGCTCCTTCGCGAGTGCCGGACCGACGATCAGCGGCAGCAGCTGCGTGCCACCGAGGTCTGGCACCAATCCGTAGGTGATCTCGAAGACCGACATGACGGCGTCTTCGGCGGCGATGCGGATGTCGGCGGCCAGGGCGAGCTGGAAACCGGCACCGAGGGCATAGCCCTGGACGGCCGCGACGACCGGCTTGTCCATGGTCTGCCAGATCCGCCAACCAGCCTGGGGGTCTCGGCTCGGAACAGCATCGTCGCCGTTCTGCGTCTGGCCCGATCCGAAGGCTTGTAGGGACGCGAGATCGAGCCCAGAGCAGAAGGCTCTGCCCTCGCCCCGGATCAGCACGGCCCGCACCTCGTCGTCGGCCTCGACCTGCTTGCCGGCCTCGTGCAGGCCGTCGAAGACCTCCGGCGAGACCGCGTTCAGCTTGTCCGGACGGTGAAGCGTCACCGTCGCCACCCTGTCCTTGACCTCAACCCGCACGACATCGCTCATTCCGGGCCCCCTTGTCCGTCGCTCAGAAGAGGATAGTACCGGACCTCGTTTCCCTGTTTGGTACGTCGTTTGGTAAGGCAAAGTTGCTAATCTAGAAAGATGCCTTTATAGTTCTTCCATGACGGCCAACCGGCGAGAGATCCTCGAGCAGGTGGCACGCGGCGAGCTCACCCCTGAGGCGGCCGACGAGATGCTCAGGAGCGCGAGCAACGAGCCGGTTGCCGATCCGGCGCCGACCGCCGGCATCCGGGTCGTGAAAGTCACAGCTGGGTTCGGCGCGATCGTCGTCGAGGGCGACGAGAGCGTGTCCGAGGTGGAGATCGACGGCCAGCACTCGGCGCAGCGCGACGGTGACGTCCTGAACGTCCACGGCGAACTACGGACCGACGGCGAGCAGCCGGGCGGACCCGGCGTCTTTTCCATCCGTCTCGGCGGCAGACGCCACCGTCGTGGAACGCAGATCTTCCGCCTGAGCGACGAGCATTTCGCTCACAAGCAGACGAATCTGCGCATCCGCATGAACCCCGCTCTCGAACTCGAAGCCAAGCTCGACGCCGGATCCCTCGCGATAAGCGGCGTCCACGCGCCGATCCGCATCCGGTTGGCCGCCGGGCCGATCACGGTCGAGGGTTCAACGGCACCGCTCGATATCTCGGTGAACGCAGGTGCGATCCGCGTGGTTGGGTCGTTCACAGACGGAGAGTCGCGGCTCCGCAGCGATGCCGGCGCGGTTCGCGTCGAATTGGAGCCGTCATCAAGTGTTCGGATCCTCGCCGACGCGGCCCTCGGAAAGATCCTCTTGCCCGGCGATCAGGCCGAAAGTCCTCGCCGGCTGGGGTCGCGCCGCGAAGCGGTTGTCGGATCAGGGGACGCAACACTTCGCGTCGAGACGGCGATGGGCAGCATCAAAGTGACAGCGTTATAGATGAGCGAGCACCGTCACGCTCCACGTTCGTGCCCGGTCTGCGGCGAACGCCTCGCGCTCACTCGGCTCAGCTGCCCGGATTGCGAAACCGAATTGTCAGGCGTATTCGAGGCGTGCGAGTTCTGCTCGCTCGACACCGGCGATCGCGCGATTCTTCGTTCCTTCCTCCGTTCGCGCGGCAACATGAAGGATCTCGAGCGTCACCTTGGTGTCAGCTACCCAACAGCGCGCGCTCGGTTCGACAAGCTCCTCCAACGTCTCGACCTCGAGCCTGCAGACGACGTTGGAAACGACCGCATGTCCATGCTCGAAGCACTCTCCCGCGGAGACATCGATGTCGGCGAAGCGCTCGAACGCCTTGAGTGAAACGCGCGAGCACGACTACCTGCCCTGGGCGGTCGATGCGAGCGAGGTGCCGGACGACGTCCGCACCGTCGTGCTCGGCTCCCGAGAGCAAGGTCAGCGCAGACGCGCACTCGGTGCGGTGCTCTTCACGGATATCGTCGACTCGACGAGCCTGATCGCCGAGCTCGGCAACAGACGCTGGGGCGACACGCTCGAAGCTCACAACGCACTCGTGCGCCGAGAGCTCGTCCGCTTCGGAGGTCGTGAGATCGATACCGCCGGCGACGGGTTCGTGGCATCGTTCGCCGGTCCATCTGACGCGATCTCATGCGCACGCAGAGCCATAGAGGCCGTGGCGTGGATCGGCCTCGACATGCGGGCCGGAGTCCATGCCGGAGAGTTCGAGCTCGTCGGCGAACGGCTCGGTCACCCCAAGCCGAGCGGACTCGCGATGAGCATCGGGGCCCGCGTGGCCGGCCTGGCCGCGGCCGGCGAAGTGCTGGCCTCCGAGACCGTGCGTCAGCTGCTCGTGGGCTCCGACTTCACCTTCGAAGGCCGTGGAACCCACGAGCTGAAGGGCGTGCCGGGAGCATGGGACGTCCACCTCGTCTCGGGGTAACGTCTGCCGAAAGAGCGGCCGAAGCGGCGGCCGAACCGCACACCGACCTGCGGCGTTATAGCCGCAGAACACCCACCAGGAGGAACCACCAATGCGCAGAGTCGGGTCAGCGATCGTCCTGTCCATGCTCGTCCTCACCGCCTGCGGAGGCGAGGATCCGCAGAGCGCAGGCGGCACACCCGGCCCTAAGCGCTCGAACCCGCCCCCGAGGGTCTTCGCAGCCTCCCTCGAGCGCTTCGACGCCTGTCCCCCGCTCGTCGACCATCTCCGGACCGAAGCGCGAAAGCGCGTCGGTCCGTACGGACTACCCGGCGGGTTCGGCGGCGGCGTTGCGGTGGCGCTCGAAGCAGGAACGGCCGCGCGCGGTGGCGCCTCCGCCGACAGCGCGGCTCCAGCGCCGGCGGCACCGAGCTACTCGTCCACCAACGTCCAGGAAGCAAGCGTCGACGAACCGGACACCGTGAAAACCGACGGCCGTCACATCTTCACGCTGCGCACCGATCCCGCGGATCAGCAGCGTCAGCGCCTCACATCGATCTCGGTCGGAGGGGACGCACCCAGGCTCACCGGCGACGTGCTGCTCCCAGAGGGGTTCGGCTATCAGCTGATGCTCACCGGTGACCGCGTTCTCGCCATGGGGCAGAAGGGCGGGTACGGGATCGCGATCGACAGCCGTGAGTTCGCGCCGGGACCATCGGCCGAGCAGGCAACCGTCGTGGCCATCGTCGATGTGAGTGACCCCGCGAACATGCGCGTGGTCAACACGCTCGACCTCGAAGGCAATTACAGCTCGGCGCGCATGGTGGGCGGAGTCGCGCGCATCGTCGTGAACTCCGCACAGTCCGACATCCCGTTCGTCTCGCCGACCGAGCCCACGGTTACCTCAGAGAAGAAGGCACTCGCACAGAACACGCGGCTGATCAACAGCGCGTCCACCGACGCCTGGCTGCCGAACTACACATTGCAGGACGCGTCGGGCGATGTGACCGCCAAGGGCACACTCGCGTCGTGCTCGACGACCTACCATCCGAAAAGCTTCTCCGGCTTCGGAACGGTGAGCGTCGTGACGCTCGACCCACGCAACCCCGACCCGCAGCGCAGCGCTGCGATCGTGGGAACGGCGGGAACGGTGTACGCCTCGGCCGACAATCTCTACATCGCCACGCAGCGCTGGCCGGACGTGCAGCCCCTCGTGCTCGAGGATCGTCCCGTCGGCGCACCGGCGCCAGTGCCGGCGCCGGCGAAGACCGAGCTGCACCGCTTCGACATCTCCGATGCGACCAGAGCCGTCTACGCCGCATCCGGCGAGGTGCGCGGCACAGTGCTCAACCAGTGGTCGCTCTCGGAACACGAGGGGCACTTCCGTGTTGCAACGACCGAAGAAGGGTTCGGGGCCGAAGGTCCGTCGTCCTCCGCAAGCTTCATCACCGTGCTCTCGGCATCGGGCAACGAACTGAAGAAGGTCGCATCCATCGACAACATCGCCCCCGGTGAGCGCATCTACGGTGTCCGCTTCATCCAAGACGTGGGCTACGTCGTCACCTTCAAGCAGATCGACCCACTGCACGTGGTTGATCTCTCGACCCCGTCGAAGCCTCGGATACTCGGCGAACTGAAGATCCCCGGGTACTCGGCCTATCTGCACCCCGTCGGCGACGGGTTCCTCCTCGGGATCGGTCAGGACGCGACTGAAGACGGACGTCCGATCGGCACCGTGGTCTCGCTGTTCGACGTGCGCGACCCGAGCAAGCCAACCCGGCTCGACAAGGTCACGATCGTCAACGGCCACTCCCCTGTCGAGTACGACCATCACGCGTTCACGTGGTGGGCGCCTTCCAAGCTCGCCATCGTGCCCGTGGAAACCTACGACATCGAGAAGGCGAATCAGGGCAATCCCGCACAGCAGTCTCGTGCGTACGCCTATCGCGTCGACGGCGGCAGCATCGTTCCGGCAGGACGCGTGTCCCACGCCTCACACTTGCCGTCCGGCGCCTACGACCTGATCGAGCGGTCGATCGTCGTGGGCGACGTCCTGTACACGCTCTCGGCAGCCGGGCTGATGGCAAGCGACCTCGGGACGCTCCGGGAACGTGGATGGGTGAAGCTCAGCGACCCCCCGCGCCCCGATCAGCCGACGCAAGTGGAGCCGCAACCGGGGCAGGCGGATCCGCAACCGGCGCCCTAGTCACCATCCGGCCTCCGTGCGGAAGGACCTTGGCGCTGCGGAAGGAGCTTGGCGAAGCGCAACGACTCGCGGCCGAAACGCTTGCGTACCTTCGAGAGCGCTTGCTCGGCGTCGGCATAGCGCGGCTTGGCCTCGAGGGTGAGCTGCTCTGCTATCTCGCCGCTCATCAATCCGGATCCCGTCACGCCGAGCAGTCTGATCGTCCGCCGTCCGCCGCGGAACGCCCCGTAAGCCTTTTGAGCGGTCGCGAAGATCGTCCACGCGTCGCTCGTCGGCACACGGAGCGTCGCCGAGCGCGTATAAGTGGAGAAGTCGGCCGTGCGGATCTTCACGGTGACCGTGCGTGCGCGGAACTCGGCATCGACCAGTCGTGAGGCCACGCGATCGGACAGCCGCAGCAGCTCGGCCGCGATCGCGTCCTCGTCGTCGAGGTCGCGTTCGAAGGTCTCTTCGGCTCCAACGCTCTTCGAATCGCCGCGCGCGGTGACAGGACTCGGATCGACGCCCCACGAGACGGCATGCAGATGCGACGCGGATGCAGCGCCGACGGTCTGCTTCAGCACGGCCTCCGGCATGCGCGCGAGATCGCCGATCGTCGTGATGCCGATCCCGCGCAACACGTTCGCCGTGGCTTCACCAACGCCCCACAGCTCCTCGATCGCCATCGGGTGAAGGAACGCGATGGGGTCCTCGACGATGAGGACACCGTCGGGCTTGCAGGTGCGCGACGCGACCTTCGCGACGAGCTTCGTCTGTCCACCACCGACCGAGGCGGTCAGTCCGAGCTGTTCGTTTACTTGCGCACGGATGGCGTGTGCGATGTCGGTGCTCGAGCCGTAGAGGCGGTGCGCGCCGGAGACGTCGCAGAACGCTTCATCAAGCGAGATCGTCTCGAAACGTGGAGTGAAGCCAACGAGCACGTCGCGGAAGCCCTTGGAGGCCTCGGTGTACGACTCGAATTCCGGGGCGACGAATATCGACTCCGGAGCCAGGCGCTTCGCGCGCACAGATGGCATGCCGTTGCGCACGCCTTGAGCGCGGGCTTCATAGGAACAGGAGAGGACGACGCCCCGGCCCCCGGCGCCGCCCACGATCACCGGAACACCGCATAGGTCGGGGCTGCGAAGGCGCTCAACCGAGACGTAGAAGCAGTCGAGGTCGACGTGCAGGATGTCGGGCGCCACAGAGTGACGCTAGCTCCCGATGCTGACCGATCGCAGGTGAAGCGTCGTCGCGCCTTCGCGGTCGGTGACAACCGCAAGCGAGTTGGCCGACGGCGAGAACGAGAACGCGCAGATGCCGTTGCCACCGAGCGGGGCCGCCCCCGATCCCTCGACCGGGACGACCCAGCCTTGCTGTCCGGCTCCTGACCCGCGGATCACGGTGAGGAAACGCGCGTCGGGAGACCACGCCGGACGACGTCCCGTCGTGAGCTTTCGTCGTCCACCGGCAGGCGTCGATGCCTGGATCACCGCACCCGACATCTCGACGGCCAGCAGGTCGGTGTTCGGCGACCACGAGACCGCCAGACCGGGTCCAGCGGAGGCGATCGTCCCCTTTGTTGCATCGAGGATCCGCACGGTCGGGGGGCCGGGTCCACCGGTGGTCGCCGGGTCGCTTTGTGAGATGAACGCGAGACGGTCGCCGTCGGGCGACCACGACAGGCTCGACAGGAAGCCGCGCGCCTCGGTGAGCTTGGCGACGGCGCTTGATCCGTCCGGAGCCGCCAATCGGAGCTCCTTACGATCGGGCGTGATCAGCGCGAGCTTGTCGCCGGCAGGAGACCACGCAACTTCATTGGCTTGGAGGCCGAACTCGATCGTGACGCCGTTCGTCGGGTCGACGATGCTCGAGCCGACCGCGAGGCGACCATCGGCGACGAACAGCGGCGGCCGGCAGGACGAACCCTTGGCGACCTGCCGCGGCTCGCCGATGCGAAGGCCGCTCGGGGCCACCCCTTTGAACGACGTCGGCCGCGGCCTTGCTCCGATCTTGAACGCCACGACCTTGAACTCACCGCGCTCGGGGTAAGCACCGCTGTCGTCGGGGCCGGCGCGAAGGACGTAATCACCCGGCTCGACGGCTGTGGTGTCGGGGAGCTCTTTCGGGATGGGCTTGGCACGCAGGCGCGCTCCCGCCTTGCTCTTCCCGAGGCTCGCGCAGTCCTCGACGCCGCCGGTTGACCCCGCGCACAGATAGACCGCGATCTCACGATCTTCCGAAAAGCCCGGAAAATCGAAGAACGGACGCATACCGACCGGTCCGGCCGTCGGCGTGGCCACGAGGTGCTGACCGAACGGCGAACCTCCGCGCACGAGGTAGCGGAATCCGGCGCCCACGGCGGCCAGAGCCGCAACGACGGCGAGGGTGATCTGGGCGTAGCGACGTAGCTTGTCGGTGTCCATGCCGCAAGGAGAGTACTTGAGCCGGTGGATGGATTAGAGTCGCTTCCGTGACAACGCTCGGAAGCTTGCGGATCAGAGGAGTCGTGCGCAGGGGCGGCGACCTCGTCGAGGGCGCGTATCTGACGCTCAATCAGGGTGAGGACTTCATCGCCGAGCGGCGCACCGGTCCGGACGGCACCTACGAGTTCCACATCAGTCCAGGCGACTGGACGGTGATCTGCCGGGCTTTGGGCAGCGATCCGAAACCTCTCACCGTAAGCTCCGAGGCCGGCGAGGTCGCCCTCGACTTCGACCTCTAACGCACCGTGCCGGCGCGCACGATCGTCGTCATCCCCGGCGACGGTGTCGGCCCTGAGATCTAGAAAGCGACTCAGCCGGTGCTCGACGCGGCGATCACATGTGTCGCCGGCGACACCGTCGTGTGGGAGGAGTGGCCGGCCGGCGAGCTCGGCATCGAAGAGTCGGGCGACCCACTCCCTCGCACAACGCTCGAGGCGATCACACGCCACCGCATCGCTCTCAAAGGTCCACTTACGACCCCGGTCGGGTCGGGCTTCCGTTCGATCAACGTCGCGCTGCGCCTGCACTTCGATCTCTACGCGAACATCCGACCGATCAACTGGCTCCCGGGCATCGCGACACCGGTTCGCCATCCCGAGCTCGTCGACACGGTGCTCTTCCGGGAGAACACAGAGGACGTCTACTCGGGCTACGAGCTCGAGCCGGGGACGCCCGAGCTTCTCGCCCTCTCGAAATTCGTTCGCGAGCGGTTCCGCTGGCCGATCCCGTCCGACGCTGGTGTTGGACTCAAACCGATCTCGGAGTCGGCGTCCAAGCGATTGGTTCGCGCAGCCCTGCGCTTCGCAGTGAAGGAGAACCGCAAGTCGGTAACCCTCGTACACAAGGGCAACATCCAGAAGTTCACCGAAGGGCGCTTCCGCACATGGGGTTACGAGGTTGCACACCAGGAGTTCGGCGACGTGACACGGATCGAGGGTGTGGACGACGGCCCCGACGACGGGCGCATCGTCGTCAGGGATCTGCTGGCCGATGCGTTCCTGCAGGAGATCCTCGTTCACCCAGAACGGGTTGACGTCGTTGCCACAACCAACCTCAACGGCGACTACATGTCGGAGGCGCTGGCTGCACAGGTCGGTGGGGTCGGCGTGGCTCCCGGCGCAAACATCAACGAAGAAGCCGGACGGGCGATCTTCGAGCCGGCGCATGGTACGGCACCGTCGATCGTCGGTCAGGACGTCGCGAATCCCATCGCCATGATGCTCTCTGGCGCGATGTTGTTCGATTTCCTCGGCCAGCGCGAGCGTGGTGACCTCGTGCGCAGCGCCGTACGAGGCGTCGTGTCCTCAGAAGTCGGCACACCCGACCTCGGTCTGCCCACCACCGTCGGCACGAGCGCGTTCGCGAGTCGCGTACTCGCCGTGATGGAGCGGTAAGCGATGCTCTCGCGACGCGTCGCCCGCGCCCTCGAGAGTGCACGGACACTCGTCGACGGCGAGTACGTCTTCCGGGAGGGCGACTTCGGAGGAGAGATGTACGTCATCCAAGCGGGTGCGGTCATCATCTCGAAGTGCCTCGACGGACGCGACGTCGTGCTCGGTGAGCTTACGCGCGGCGAGTTCTTCGGGGAGATGTCACTTCTCGAATCTCTTCCACGAGACGCCGACGCGCGTGCGGTCGGTGAGACGAAGGTCCTCGTGATCGGCGCCGGCCAGCTTCTGCTCCGCTTGCGACGGGATCCGAGCTTCGCGCTCGAGATGTTGCACAAGCTCAGCGGGCGCATCCGCGGCCTCACGGCTCAGCTCGGCACTGCGCTCGAGGGCCGCCATCCCGACGAACCGTGATCATCGACCTCGAAGAACAGCGGCTCATCGTCATATCCGATCTGCATCTGGGTAGCCCGGCGTCGGAAGCAACGTGGCGCATCGTCGACTTTCTCGAACAGGTTCGCGTCGAACGCTGGCCGCTGTGCATCAACGGTGACGGGTTCGATCTCCTGCAAAGTCGCCTCCCCCGCTTCCTCCACGGCGCGTTGCCGGTGATCAGGCGGCTACGACGACTCCGCGATGACGGATTGACGATCTACTACACACTCGGGAATCACGACGTCGCGTTGGAGCATGCTCTCGAGGATCTGCCCCTCACTGTCTCCCCGTTCTTCAATCTCAGGAGCGGCCCCAAGCGCATCCGTATCGAGCATGGCCACCTCAATGAGCCTATCTATGCGCGCCATCCCGGCCTTTACGAACTCGGTGGGCGACTCGGACGGCCGTTGCTCTTCATGCGGTCAGACATCTATGAGATCTGGTCGCGCATGCAGCTCGCGGTCGACAAACGACGAAAGACACGCGAGGGTCCAGCCACTTACCCGCACTACATGGCCGCTGAAGCACTCTTTCAGCGCGGATTCGACGCAGCGATCTACGGGCACACACATCTACCTGAGGTGCGCGAGCTCGATGGTGGGACGTTCGTGAACAGCGGCAGCTGGATGAAGGGCGGTGACTACGTCCGCATCGAGAACGGCACGATCGCACTCTGTGACTGGACTGGACGCGCCCGTCTCTAGATCGACCCCTTCGTCTAGAGAAAGGTCTAGAGGTCCGCCGTCGAAGGGCTGGGCCAAGCTCGAGTCAACTCGTACGCATCGATAACCCCGATGTCACTGAGCGTGATCGCGATGTCGTCGAGGCCGTTGAGCATCCGGTGCTTGATCTCAGCGTCGATGTCGAAATGCACGACGCGGCCCCCGAACGTCACGAGCTGTGCGTCGAGGTCGACCTGGCAACCTTCGGCCCCCATGAGCACTTTCACGTCCTCCTCGGGAAGCACGATCGTGAGCAATCCGTTCTTCGACGCGTTATTGTAGAAGATGTCCCCGAACGACGGAGCGATGACGGCCTTGAATCCGGCTTGCTGGATCGCCCACACGGCGTGCTCACGCGATGATCCGCATCCAAAGTTCCTCCCGGCCACCAGGACGGGAGCGTCTTCGAGCGTCACCTCGCCGTCGCGCACCCAGTCGTAGAACAGAAACTCACCGAAACCGGTGCGCTCGATGCGCTTGAGGAATTGTTTCGGGATGATCTGGTCGGTGTCGACGTCGGCGCGGTCGAGCGGGGAGATCTTGCCTTCGACCGATCGAACGGGCTCCATGCTCAGCTCCAGTCTCTGATGTCGACGAAATGGCCTTCGATCGCCGCCGCGGCTGCCATCTCCGGACTGCACAGATGCGTGCGTCCGCCGCGACCCTGACGTCCTTCGAAGTTGCGGTTGGACGTCGAGGCGCAGCGTTCCTGAGGAGCAAGGATGTCGGGATTCATCCCGAGGCACATCGAGCACCCCGACTCACGCCACTCAAAGCCGGCGTCCCGGAAGATGGCGTCGAGCCCTTCCTGTTCGGCCTGCCGCTTCACCTGCTGGGAGCCCGGGACGACCATCGCGCGCAACGTCGACGCCACCTTGCGTCCTGCGACGATCCTCGCGGCAGCGCGTAGATCCTCGATGCGCGAGTTGGTGCAGGAGCCGATGAAGACACGGTCGAGTCCGACGTCCATGATCGGAACGCCCGATTTGAGCCCCATGTAAGTAAGCGCACGCTCGCTTGTTTCGCCGTCGGGTTGCGGCACGGACCCCGTGACCTCGACGACCTGCCCTGGATTCGTGCCCCACGTCACCGTCGGCGCGATACCCGACGCGTCTATCGTCTCTTCGCGATCGAATGACGCACCGTCGTCGGTGGGCAACGCGCGCCAGCGCGTGACGGCGTCGTTCCAGTCCTCTCCGCTTCCTGGTGTGTTTCTAAGCGGTGCACCTTCGCGGCCCTCGAGGTAGTTGAACGTGGTGTCGTCGGGCGCGACCATACCGGCCCGGCCCCCGCCCTCGATGGTCATGTTGCACACCGTCATGCGTCCTTCCATCGAGAGCTTCTCGATCGCGGCTCCGGCGTACTCGACCACGTGTCCGACACAACCGTCGGTGCCCAGTCGTCCGATCGTGGCGAGGATCAGATCCTTGGCGGTCACACCGAAGCTGAGGTCGCCCGTGTAGTTGATCCGCATCTGTTTGCCCTTCTTCTGCACCAGACACTGCGTGGCAAGCACGTGCTCGACCTCAGAGGTTCCGATGCCAAAGGCCAGAGCACCGAATGCGCCATGCGTTGCGGTGTGGCTGTCGCCACACACGATCGTCATCCCCGGCTGCGTGACGCCGAGCTCGGGACCGATGATGTGGACGATCCCCCGGCGATCGGAACCGACCGAGTACACGGGGATGCCGAACTGCGCGCAGTTGGCTTCGAGCGCTTCGACCTGTTTGCGCGAGAGCTCGTCCGAGATCTGCGCCGAAACGGGGATCCATTCGGTCGGCACGTTGTGATCGGCGGTGGCCAGCGTCTTGTCGGGACGCCGCACCGTTCGACCGGCCAGTCGGATGCCGTCGAACGCCTGCGGCGACGTCACTTCGTGAACGAGGTGAAGGTCGATGTAGATCAGACCGTCGCGCACCTCGTGCTCCTCCCAGATCTTGTCGAACAGTGTCTTTGGCATCAGGCCCTCCGCAATCCGGACGTCACAACAGCGATGAACGTTGCCTCTCTCTTGCCCGTGTTCTCGAAATGATGCGGGAGATCGGCATCGAACGTGACGGCGTCTCCTTCGGCGATCTCGTGCCGTTGTCCACCACACTCGAACACCACGCTTCCGGATTGGACGACAGCCGTCTCACGTCCGCCCGCTTCGTGCAACGGCGAATCCCCCGTCGACGCCCCCGGCTCGAGCGTGTGGACGGTCACCGAATGCGGCTGGCCGGGCAGCGCGGGCGTGAGCTCGTCGAACCCGTGTCCCCTTCGCCGGACCTGGCGCCGGACCTGGCGCCGCTGGTTCGCGCGGACGACCGACACGTGCGGCTCCTCGTCCAGCCGCAGCAGCTGCGACAGCGAGAGCTCGAGTCCTGAGGCGATCTTCGTCGCGACCTGGAGCGTCGGGCTCGTCTCCGCCCGCTCGACCTGCGAGAGCATGGGTGCGCTGACGCCGGTCTGGCGTGCGAGGTCGCGCAGGGACCAGCCCTTGGCCTCGCGGAGCCTTCTTACTCTCTCACCGATCAATGTTCGCTCCTATCATCACGTACGATTGTACGCGATAACATCCACCGCGCAAGTCCCCCTATGCTTGAATCACCATGGCGATCGCGTCGCGCCCCTTCCGCATCGTGCAGATCTCCGACATCCATTGCGGGGAGGTCACCTTCGACGGCGAGCGCCTCGGCCAGATCATCAAGGAGACCAACGAGATCGCCCCCGACCTCGTGGTCATCGCCGGGGATCTCACGGGCGCCGGCTACCAGTGGGAGTTCGAAGAGGCGGCCGAGCACATCGCGCGGATCGACGCCCCGACGGTCATCGTCCCGGGCAACCACGATGCGCGCAACGTCGGCTATCTCCACTTCGAGCGCGCATTCGGCGACCGCTTCTCGAGCCGCCGGATCCCGTTCGACGCGGAACGTGCCGCCGAGCTCGACGCGACGGGTGTGACCATCGTCGCGGTCGATTCCTCCGAACCCGACCTGAACGAGGGACAGATCGGGCGGGAGCGCTACGAGTGGATCCGTGACCAGTTCACCGAGTCCGACGACATCAAGATCTTCGTCATCCACCACCACCTTGTCGCGATCCCGGGCACCGGACGCGAACGCAACACGATCAACGACGCCGGCGACGTCCTGGCCGAGCTCATCCACAGCGGCGTGGACATCGTGTTGTCGGGACACAAGCACGTCCCCTACTTCTGGGGCATCAGCGGCCTGCTCATCTGTAACTCGGGCACGGCAACAACAAAGCGCCTGCGCGGCCTCACCCCCCAGTCGTGGACCGAGATCGAGGTCAACGAGATCGCGATCAACGCCTACCTCCATTACGCGGACGGACGCCGCGAGCTGTCGTGCGTACGGCACCGCGAGACGCGCGCGATGGTCCAGGAGGGCTTCTACATCACCGACGCGTTCCTTGTGTCCAATCACTTGCTTCCGACCTAGTTCTTGCGTACTCTCGAAGGCATGGAACTGTCGAGCCGCTGGTATTTCTTTTTCTTTGGCGCATATCTGCGCCCGGCGGCCGACGTCTAAACACGTAGCACCAAGAGGACACCAGGCCCCGGGCACAGAGCCCGGGGTTTTTGTTTTCCATTGGGAGTCGGACATGGCAAAGAAGGGGGACATCGAGATGGTCGTCGTCATGGACACCAAGGCCTCCGAGGCCGACATCGCGCGTGTCGTGCAGAGCGTGGAAGGCGTCGGGGGTGAAGCGTTCGTCTCCGCCGGGAAGCTGCGCACCGTCATCGGTCTTGTCGGCGACACGGCGCGGTTCATGGAGCTGCCGCTCGCGACGCTCCCCCACGTGGAGCAGGTCATCCGCGTCGGCAAGCCCTACAAGCTCGTCGCGCGCGAGTTACACCAGGACGCAACGATCGTCAACGTCGCCGGCGTTCCGGTCGGCGAGGGCTACTTCACGATCATCGCCGGACCGTGCGCGATCGAAACCGAAGAGCAGGCCATCGATGCCGCGAAGATGGCACAAGAGATGGGCGCGCACATCCTGCGCGGCGACGCGTACAAGCACCGGACGTCCCCGTATGCCTTCCAGGGGCTCGGGAAGCGTGGCCTCGAGATCTTGAGGATGATGTCCGTCGAGACCGGCATGCCGACGGTGACCGAGGTGCTCGAGCCGGCAGACGTCGAGCTCGTCGCCGAGTACAGCGACATCCTCCGTGTCGGCACCCGCAATACGCAGAACTTCCCCCTCCTGCGTGCGTGTGGACGTTCCGGACGCGCCGTCATGCTCAAACGCGGCATGGCCGGCACACTCGAGGAATGGCTGATGTCCGCGGAGTACGTCGCGCGGGAAGGCTGCAGCGACATCATCCTGTGCGAGCGTGGGATCAGGACCTACGAGACCGCGTACCGCAACACGCTGGATATCGCCGCGATCCCGGCGATGAAGCTGCTCACGCATCTTCCGGTGATCGTCGACCCATCGCATTCCGGCGGACGCAAGGAGCTCGTCGCTCCGCTCGCACGCGCGGCCGTCGCCGCCGGCGCCGATGCGGTGATGATCGACATCCACCCCGACCCGCGCAGCGCACTCTGCGACGGCCCGCAGGCGCTCACGCGCGATGACATCACCGATCTCGGCAAGGAGCTCATGATGATCGCAGAAGCCGTCGGGAAGAAACCGGCCAACCACGTCGCCGCCGGATGAAGAAGATGGCGCTCACCGGGTTCAAGCCGACAGGCAGAGCCCATATCGGGAACTACCTCGGGATGATCCGTCCCGCGCTCGCTCTTGCGCGCGACTACGACGCGTTCTACTTCATCGCCGACGAGCACGCCCTGACGTCGGTGCAGGACGCCAAGCGGATGCGCGATCTGACGTACGAGATCGCAGCGACGTGGCTCGCGCTCGGTCTCGATCCGGAGACGACGGTTCTCTACCGCCAGTCCGACGTCCCGCACGTGTTCGAGCTGGGATGGATCCTCTCGTGCGTCACGCCGAAGGGTCTGCTCAATCGCGCGCATGCGTACAAGGCGATCACCGACGAGAACGAGTCGACCGGACGGACCACCGACGAGGGCGTGTCGATGGGTTTGTACAACTATCCGGTTCTCATGGCAGCCGACATCCTGATCGTCGATGCCCAGGTCGTGCCGGTCGGCGCGGATCAGAAACAGCACATCGAGGTCACGCGGGACATCGCCGAAACGTTCAACCGCACTTTCGGCGAAACGCTCGTGATCCCCGAGCCGCACATCGAGGAGGACGTCGCGACGATCGCCGGCCTCGACGGCCGTAAGATGTCCGCGAGCTACGGGAACACGATCCCGGTTTTCGCCGAACCCGAAGCACAGCGGAAGCTCGTGATGCGGATCGTGACCGACTCTCGGCCGCCCGACGAACCCAAGGATCCGGAGTCCGACAACCTGTTCCAGATCTTCCAGCACGTCGCGGAGCCGGAACAGATCGCCGAGGTTCGCAAGCGATATGAGAGCGGCGGGATCGGCTACGGCGAGGTAAAAGGGATGCTCGCGGATGCCCTCGACGCGACCCTCGCTGAGCCGCGCGAGCGCTTCAACGAGCTGATGTCCGACCGCAAGAAGATCGACGCGATCCTTTCGGACGGAGCGTCCCGCGTCGAACCGATCGCGCGCGCGACGCTCGACCGGGTGAAGAAGGCCGTCGGGCTTAACTCTTAGCTCGTCGGATGCCTACAGCCTTTTCGCCTTCGACCACGGGCACGCGTCGGATGTTCTTCTCGCGCGTCAGTTCGACCACACGGTCGAGCGGGTCGCCGGGTTCGACACATACGACATCCATCGTGAGCACTCGGGAGAGAGTGGTCCTCGACGGATCCTCTCCCGCCGCGAAACCGGCGCCTACCCGGCCCGGCGCGTCCGGGAAACGTCGTGCTGGTGAGAGCGCTGTCGCCTAGTTCGTGACGGACGCCATCACGGCATTCATGAAGAGGTCGACCTGCGTGATCAGGTCGACCCGGCTCACGTCATCGGTCGATCCGTACGACGACATCGCGAAGTACGCGCCGACGATGTCGTGCGAGGGGTCGCCCCACAACCACGTGCCGCCACCGCCGCCGTGGTGGAAGCTTCCGAGCGGGAGCGTCGGAAAGATCGGCCACTTCTGCGCTGCTGCGATGCCCCATCCGTAGCTCCACGACGCTTCCTTGGCGACGAGCTGGAAGATCCGAGCGCCGACGCCCGGGATCTGGTCGCGCGTCATCTCGCCGACGATGAAGGGGCTCAGGATCCGAGACGACCCGTACGCGCCCCCATTCAGGAAGGTCTGGGCGAAGGAAGCCATGTCGGTGAGCGTCGAGAATCCGCCGCTGAAGGGGAAGGGTGCCCGCTGGTAGTCGCGCGACGACATCATCAGTTGGAAAAACGGCGGCAGACCCTCGGTCGACTGACGCACATAGCGCGGGACCATCTCGTCCGGGAGCCCATAGGACGTGTCCTTCATCCCGAGCGGCTCGAAGATCCGGCGTCTCGCGAAGTCGCCGAGGGAGGAGCCGCTGACGCGGCGGACGATCTCGCCGAGCAGGTCGAAGTTCAAGTTGCAGTACCACATCTCTTCGCCTGGCGGCCGGTACAGCGGCCAGTCGAATCCTCCCGTCAGTAGTCGCAACTGCAGGAATGGGTGCTGGGTGTCATCTGCGGACGGGAAGTTCAGGTGCGGCAACACGCGATACATGAGGTTAGGCAGATCGTCGTCCCGAAGACCCGACGTATGCGTGAGGAGGTGGTGGACGCATACGTCTTCTTTCCCGAAGCCCACGAATTCCGGGATGTACTGCTGCACCGGACGCATGAGAGCGACCAGGCCGTCCTCGACGAGCTGCATCACCGCGGTTGCGGTGAGCGTCTTGGTGATCGATGCGAGCCACCAGACGGCGTCGAGCGGGAGGTCCGGAGCATCGTCCTCCGGTCCCTGTTTCCCGTACGTCTCGTGGAGCGCGACGACGCCGTGGCGAGCGACGATCACACCGATCGCCGGATGGATCCCCTCTTTGACCCACGTGCGGCACAGGTCCCGGACCCGATCCAGCCGGACGGGGTCGAGCCCGGCCTCCTGCGGCGTTCCCGGATGGAGCTCGGTTCCCGTGGTCATCGCTGCACCTCCCTCACCCAAGCATCGCTCAGGAACACCTCGCGCTGCGACTCGACGCCGATCGTCGCGGCGAGCTCAGCGACTACAGACGCCGCTGCGGCAAAGTCCTCGGAGGGACCACCCGCCTGCCCCCGGGACAGATAGAGACGCCACACCATAGGTCGGAACTCGGCCGCAAGGGCTTGCTCGAGCCAGCGGCACGCTTCCTCCACCGCTTCAGCTTTGCGTTCGAGCATGAGCAGCGCACGCACCTTCGCCTCGCCGGCCACGATGGCCGCCCGGCGTTGGCCACTGTCGTCGGCCCGCCCGATGGAACGTTCGAGCCTGTCGAACGCGCCTGCGGCGTCGCCCGACGCGAGACGCACTTCGGCCTTGGCGTCTCCCGGGAGCTCGTCGACGATCGAGCGAAGCTCGTCATCGGTAGCGCTTGGCAACGCGATCAGGGAGCGCGCCAGCACCCCGAGGGCCGTGACCCGGAACGCGTACCTGCCCAGCCGATCCATCAACGCAGCGACCTCGCGCGCGAGATCAGCAGCTTCTGCGTGTGCCATGAGCGCCGACAGGTAGTGCGCGCGGCCGAACTCGCGGAACGCGAACCCGAACGGCTCGTCGGTGACTTCGAGGTCGAGCGCGTCGCGGGCCTCGTCGTAGCGTCCGAGGTCGATGAGGGACAGCGCTCTCAACGTCGGGTACATCACCGGAGGCACGCCGAGATCGTCGGCAAGTGCGATCGCCGCGTCGCACACCGCGACCGCGTCAGCGAATCTGGCCACCCCGCGGTAGCCCCACATCCCGTGGAAGTAGTGCTCCTTCAGACGAAGGGGGTCGCGCCGGCTCTCGAGGCGCTCCCGCAGGAGCTCGTACTCGGCTTCCCGATCGCCCCCCCGGCCGAAGGCGATGTCGGCGACCATCGCATCGAGCACGAGACCCTCGTCCCCGATCTGTTCGGCGAGCTCGAGCGCCTCCTGCGTATTCGCCATCGCTATCGGCGCGTATTCGGGCCAGAAGTCGGTGAAGTACACCGTGCGCAATCGCGCGCGGGCCATCGCCGCCTTATCGCCGAGCTTCTTGCCGAGGTCGTACGCGCGCTCGAGGGTGTCTCGGGCGCTCGTTGCGCGGTCCGGCTCGTTCAGCGACACGACGTAGTAGGCGGACCCGAGACCCAGGAGTGCTTGAAGCTCACTCGCGGCGTCTCCTCTTCCCTTGGCGTTCTCGATCAGGACCAGGAAGTCGCGCACAGCCTCGTGGCCGCGGAACAGCCCCAGGTACAGCTCGGCGCGAGAACCAAGGATCGCGTCGTGGTCTCCGTTCGGTCCGGCGAGCTCCAGCGCGTGCTCGAGATGCGCGAACGCCTCATCGATGCGCCCGAGCCCGCGGAGCGCGAGCGCGCGAAGATGCAACCGCCGCGCCAGGACGTCGCTCCCGGCTCGGGGATGCGCCGTACCGGCGGCGTCCAGGTACCACACGGCGTCCTCGTATGCGAGAGCCGAGAGGGCGTGCTCTGCAGCGAGTACGAGGTACTTCTCGGTCTTGTCGGGGTCGGCGGTGCCACCGGCCGCGTAGAAGTGATGCGCGAGCTCGTCGGCATGCCGAGGAGCTTCGTCGCCGTATCGCTCTTCAAGGACGTCGCCCAGCTTGCGGTGGATGCGCTGCCGGCGCGGCGACGACAACAGCGACAGCAGGGTCTGCCGGAACTGCTCGTGGACGAACGTGTAGGTCGTCTCGCGTCCGCGTGAGACCTCACGGACGATGCTCGCCCTCTCCGCCTCCTCGATCCCGTTGAGCAGAGCGTCGTCGTCCAGGTCGGCCACGGCGCCGACAACGTCGTAACCGAAGACCCGGCCGATCAGCGCCGCGTGCGTCAGGGCGTCGCGGCACTCGTCGCTCAACCCCTGCATCCGACGCTCGACGAGCAGTCGTACGCCGCGCGGCACCTCGTCGTCGGCGAGCTCGAGGCTCGCGTTCCACCCGCCGTCGTCCTCGAACAGCTTCCCGCTGTCGACGAGGTGCCGGTACAGCTCTTCGACGAAGAACGGGTTGCCTTCGGTCTCGGAGTACACGAGAGCCGTCACGTGATCGGGTGGCGCGCTCCCGGCCACACGCTCCAGAAGCCCTGCGACCTCCGAACGCGGAAGCGTCGTCAGGAGGATCTCCTCGGCGTGCCGTTGACGGACGAGGTCCTGGACGACGTCGGTCAGCGGATGACGAACGTCGAGCTCGACGTCACGGAACGTCAAGACGACGCAGAGACGTGTCTCGGCGACGCGCTGGGCCAGCCGCCGGATGAGCAACAGCGTCGATTCGTCCGCCCATTGGACGTCCTCGAAGACGAGCAGCATCGCCTGCACGGAAGCGGCTCGGCCGAGGAAGTCGCGGATGCTGTTCAACAGGTGACGACGCTCCTGGTCGGGCGGGATCGGCACCGGATCGGGGATGTCGTCGTAGCGTGCACGGAGGTCCGGCATGAGCTTCGCGACCTCGGGTGCGCTCGGACCGAGAGCGACGCGGAGCGCCTCCGGCGACACGATCTCGACCGCGCGCTCGAGCGTTTCGACGAAGGGGAGGTACGGCTGCCGGCCCTCCTCCTGGCAATGGCCGACCAAGGTGAGGACGCCGCGGGAGCGCGCCTCGCGGCACACCTCATCCGTCAAGCGGCTCTTGCCGATACCCGCCTCGCCTCCGATGAAGGCAATACCACCGGTCCCGGCCATCGCGCGCTCGACGAGTTCGACGAGCCGCGAGTACTCGCGCTCGCGGCCGATGAACGGAGTCAGTTCACCCGGCGCAGTCCCGAGGCCGGCTCCTCGAGGCCGCCACTCAACTTCGTAGAGCGTCCAGGGCTCATCGAACCCCTTCAGGTCGACGGGACCTCGCTCGCCGAGGATGAAGTCGGTCGTCTGACCGAGAAGGGCGCGCGTCGTCGCCGATATGAGGATGCCGCCGGGATCGGCGACGCTCTCGATCCGTTTGGCGGCGTTGACCGCGTTCCCGAACAGGTCGGCACGCTCGTGGATGACCTCGCCGGTGTTGATGCCGATGCGCACGCGCACGGGTGTGTCCGCTCGCACCGGACGGCGGTCGAGCTCGCGCTGGATCGCTACCGCGCATTCGACCGCTCGACGTGCGGACTGGAAGGCGCCCATCACGCCGTCGCCTATCCCCTTCACGTCAACTCCGCTGTGTTGATCGATCTGATCGCGGATCGTGTCCTCGACGGGTCTGAGCAGACGGCGCGTCGCTTCGTCGCCAAGACGGCTCGCGAGCGCAGTCGAGCCCTCTACGTCGGTGAACAGAACCGTCACCGTGCCTTCAGGCAGCGGTCGTCCGAGGTTGGTCATCTCCCGATCCCCTCCGGGGACCCTACCTCAGGCCACTCAGCGATCCGCGAACAATGCGTCGAGATCAACGGAGAACCCGGTGGGCGAAAGCGGCGTCGCGACGTCGGGTGCGGCTACGATCGACGCCGGTGGGTAAGAGTCGCCCTGCAAGCGGTAGACCTCGATTCGATCTGCGATCGGGTCGACGATCCAGTACTCGGGGACCTTGAAGCGCTCGTAACGCGCCAGCTTGAGCTTGCGGTCGCGCACGGGATGCGACGGAGAGAGCACCTCGATGACCCACGTCGGAGTCCCCTTGATGTTGGCCTCCGTCAGCACGTCCTCGTCTGCCTGTGCGACGAATATGACGTCGGGCTGAAGGACGTCGTGAGGTGAGAGCACGACGTCGAACGGCGCGACGAACACCTCCCCACCACCGTGGCCACGGAGGTGCAGCTGAATCTCGAAGAGCAGCCTGAGCAAGACTCGCTGATGCTTGGTGTTGGGTGCCGGGACCACGTACGCCTCCCCATCGATGAGCTCCCAGCGGTCGGTCTCGGGGAAGTCGACGTAGTCGTCGTATGTCAGCTTGCGGCTGGGCCGAACGGCCATCTGACCTCCATCTGCGAGCCTTCGGGGAAGGCATCACCACGATAGCAGGCAGACGCGACAGGCCAGGCTCAGAGCATCTTCACGACGCGCGCGAACGCGTCGATCGCGCGATCGATCCCTCTCGCACCGATGTCCTTGTGCGTCACGAGACGGATCGTGGTCGTCGACAATCCGCCGGCCAGCACACCCTCGGTCTTGAGGGCGCCGAGCAGTGCGTCGGACGTCGTTCTGACCGCGGACGCGTCGACCACGACCATGTTCGTCTCCACGCGATCGAGGTTGACGGCATCCGGTGCGATCTCGGCGAAGCCCTCGGCGAGCAGACGAGCATTCGCGTGGTCGTCTGCAAGGCGGTCGATCATCGTTTCGAGAGCGACGATCCCCGCCGCCGCCACGACGCCGCCCTGACGAAGCGCTCCGCCGAGCACACGGCGGAACCGCCAGCATTCGTCCATGAGATCCGCACGTCCGCATACGAGGGAACCCATCGGAGCGGCGAGACCCTTGTAGAGCGAGAGCGTCACGAGATCGCAGGGCGCGGCGTAGTCACGCGCGGACGTGCCCGAGCTCACAACGGCGTTGAACAGACGCGCACCGTCGCAGAACAGCGGGAGCCCGGCCTCGCGTGCGACATCGGCGACGGCCACAACGTCGGCGAGCGACCACACCGTGCCTCCCTTGGCGTTGTGCGTGTTCTCGATCGCGACCAAGACGCTTCGCGGCTGGAACGGATCCGCCGGACGGACGGCGCCTGCGACATCGGAGGCAGCGAGCGTCCCGACGGCTGAGGCCAACGCGCGCAGCTGCACCTGTGCGATCAGCGCGCACGCCCCTGCCTCGTGATGGATGAGGTGGCAGTCCTCCTCGCAGATCACCTCTCCCCCGGGCGCCGACAGCACCTTCACGGCGATCTGGTTCGCCATGCTCCCCGTGGGAACGAAGAGCGCCGCCTCGCACTCGAGGATCTCGCACGCGAGGTCTTGCAAGCGATTGATGGTCGGATCCTCGCCGTAGCAGTCGTCGCCGACATCGGCGGAGCTCATCGCGCGCCGCATCTCATCGGTCGGCTGCGTGACCGTGTCGGAGCGGAGATCGATGAGGTCAGTCATCCGCATTTGACACATCGATGGTGGGACCCACGAAGACCGGTTGCGACAGCCAGTAGGCGAAGGCGACGCTCGAACCCAGCACGATCGCCGGGACGACAAGCGAGCCCTCGCGCGCGAACATCACCGCAAGCACCGAGAGCGTCCCGAGGCCGGCGCTTGCAAGTGAGATCAACAGCGCGATCGAGCGTCCCCAGCCACGCTGCAACCACAACCCGAAGGCCGTGAGTCCCGTGAGCAGGCCGTAGGTCAGCACACCGGTACGGATCTGCTGCTCGCCGAGCTTGGCCACGAAGAGCCACGCGAAGAACACCGTGGCTGCTGCGAACACGGCGGCCGCCGTACGGAACGCGCGACGAGGGCCGAGCTCTGAAGACCTAACCGAAAAAAACTTCGGCAACCTCGTAGATCCTCGGGTCGACGGTCTTGAGCTCAGACGTGGCTTCATGGAGCGGCACGGTGACGATGTCGGGTCCGCGCAGCGCCACCATGACGCCGAACTCACCACGATGCACCGCGTCGATCGCCGCGATCCCGAGTCGCGTGGCAAGAACGCGGTCGAACGCCGTCGGCGTGCCTCCACGCTGGACGTGACCGAGCGAGGTGACCCGCGTCTCGTAGCCGGTGCGGTCCTCGAGCTCCCTGGCGACGATGTGCCCGATGCCTCCGAGACGAACGTGGCCGAACTCGTCAGCCTCTCCCTCCTGGGTCTCGATGGTTCCTTCCTTCGGCTGTGCCCCTTCAGCCACGACGACGATCGAGAAGTAACGGCCGCGCGAAGTCCTCATCCGGACGTTCTTGGCGACGTCGTCGATGTCGAAGCGTCGCTCGGGGATGAGGATGACGTCGGCACCGCCGGCGATGCCCGAGTAGGTGGCGATCCATCCAGCGTGTCGTCCCATCACCTCCACCACCATCACCCGGTGATGAGATTCAGCCGTTGTGTGCAAACGGTCGATCGCGTCTGTCGCGATCTGCACGGCCGTGTCGAACCCGAAGGTGTAATCGGTGCCCGAAAGATCGTTGTCGATCGTTTTCGGGACGCCGACGATATTGATGCCGGCGTCGGCGAGCTTCGCGGCTGCACCGAGGGTGTCCTCGCCGCCGATCGGGATCAGCGCGTCGACCTTCAGCGAGCGGAGGTTCTCGATCACCTTCTCCGCGCCGTCGTCGGTCTTGAATGGGTTCGTGCGCGACGAACCGAGGATCGTGCCGCCGCGGGGGAGGATGCCCCGTATGGAGTCCACCGTCAGCTGATCGACGTCGGAATCGAGGGGTCCGCGCCAGCCGTCCTTGAAGCCGAGGATCGCATCGCCGTAGTCGTCGACGCCCTTGCGGACGATCCCGCGGATCACGGCATTGAGACCGGGAGCATCTCCCCCGCCGGTGAGTACACCTACGCGCATCTCGTCAGACTAGCCTGGTCGGCGATGCCACTCAGACGCCGCAGATCCGAAGATCCGCCTTCGCCGCCGCCACCGCCACCGCCGGCGGGGTTGCCGCCGCAGGAGATCGTGCGCCTGTATCTGCGCGGGCAGAACCTCGAGCAGATGCAGCGCATCGACGAAGCCGTCGGGTACTACGAACAAGCTGTGCAGTCGCGCTTCGACGCGATCGGACCTTACGACCGGTTGATCGCCATCTACCTCGCCCGCTCAGCGCACGGCGATGTCATGCGGATCGCCGATGCCGCCCTGTCGGCCGTGCGGACGTTCGAGGACAAGAAAGCGTGGTACCGGAGCACCCGTGAAGAGGCTAAGGAACGGATGAAGACCGAACCCGATCGCCGGGGAGCCGAGTTCTGAAGGACGTCCATTGAGATACGTCATGGCCATCGACGCGGGAACCACCGGCGTCACCGTGCTTGCCGTCGGCGCCGACGCGCGGATCCATGCGACGGGCTACCGGGAGTTCCCCCAGTACTTCCCTCAGCCGGGGTGGGTCGAACACGACGCCGACGAGATCTGGACCGCTACGTGCGCAGCCGCCGGCGAGGTGCTCGAGAAGATCGACAGATCGCACATCGTCGCCGTCGGTATCACTAACCAGCGCGAGACCGTCGTGATCTGGGACCGCGCCACGTCCCATCCGATCGCGAAGGCGATCGTTTGGCAATGCCGCAGGACGGCGGCTCGGGCGGAAGAGCTGAAGGCGGCCGGGCACGAGGCGCGCATCCGGGAGATCACCGGACTCGTCGCCGACGCCTACTTCTCCGGGACGAAGATCGAATGGCTCCTCGATCATTGCGAAGGCGCACGCGCGAGGGCCGAAACCGGCGACCTCGCCTTCGGGACGATCGACACGTGGCTCCTGTGGAAGCTGACCAACGGAAGCGTTCACGCCACCGATCCGTCAAACGCCTCGCGCACGATGCTCTTCGACATCCGCTCGCTCACATGGTCGAACGAGATGCGCGAGCTGCTGCGCGTTCCGGCGGCGCTTCTGCCGGAGGTGCGGCCCTCGAGCGGACGGTTCGGTGTCACCGAACCGTCCGCGTTCTGCGGCCTGTCCGTGCCGGTCTCCGGCATCGCCGGAGACCAGCAAGCCGCGCTGTTCGGGCAAGGCTGCTACGAAGCAGGACGATCGAAGAACACCTACGGAACCGGCTCCTTCCTCCTGATGAACGCGGGGACCACACCGCCACCCGTGCAGGAGGGTTTCCTCTCGACGGTGGCGTGGACGATCGACGGAGCCACCGACTACGCACTCGAAGGAGCCATCTTCATCACCGGCGCAGCGCTCAACTGGTTACGCGACGGACTCGGCATCATCGGCGATTTCAGCGAAGCCGAACCGCTGGCGAGCTCAGTTCCGGATACCGGTGGGATCGCGTTCGTCCCCGCGTTCGTCGGACTCGGCTCCCCGTACTGGGATCCCTACGCGCGCGGCACCATCGCCGGACTGACGCGCGGGACCACCAAAGCCCATCTCGTTCGGGCTGCGATCGAGGCGATGGCCCAGCAGTCGCAGGATGTGCTCGAGGCGATGGCCAGAGCTACCGGAGGCTCACCGACGGAGCTCCGAGTCGACGGCGGTGCGACGCGTATGGACCTGCTGTGTCAGATGCAGGCTGATCTCTCGCAGATCCCAGTGCTGCGTCCGGTCGTCCTCGAAACGACAGCACTCGGAGCCGCGTTCCTTGCGGGGCTCGCCGAGGACGTATGGGACGGCTTCAGCTCGCTCGAACTGGCATGGGGTCTGGAGAAGCGCTTCGAACCGCAAACGGACGGCGCGTCGACAGCGGCCTCTCGGGACCGTTGGCGACGCGCCGTCGAACTTGCGAAGAACTGGGCGGTCTAACCGGTTAGGCCGATCGTCCAGGGCGGAAGATGCTGTACCCGCCGGGGCCGATGAGAGCAGCGGCGACCAGCAGCACGATCCCGAGGATCAGCTGACCTTGCAGCAATTGCACGATCCCCACGATCGCGAGGACAACGGCTCCGATCCAGAGTAGGAACGACATATTTCCTCCTTCTTTCCGACGATCTCTTTGTGCATCGACAAGAGGGTTCCCATGAAACGCGGAGTCCAAACTCGACTTACGCCGCGGCTGGTTCCGGCTTCTTCGCGCGTTTATCGGCGTACTCGTCGCGGTAGATCTGCTCGGAGAGCGAGCAGATCTCGTACATCAGCCCGTCCACGAAGGTACGCAGCGCGAGCGGGTCGTCATCGACCTCGGCCTGCGAGAGGCTTCGCGGAGCTCCGAACCGCACGGTCACGTCGCCGCGCAGGTTCGGCATCTTCGCCTCTTTGTCCATGATCTCGCGAGTGCCGATCAGGCCGACGGGGATGACGGGTGAGTTGGTGTCGACGGCCATACGCGCCACACCGGTCTTGCCGCGGTAGAGGCAACCGTCGGGCGAACGAGTGCCCTCGGGGTAGATGCCGAGCAGGCCGTCGCGGCCGAGCACCTGTCGTCCGGCCTCGAGCGCGGCTTGCGCCTTCTCGGAGTCGTGCCGGCGAACGGGGATCTGTCCGACAAGGTCGAAGAACCAGCGCGTCTTCCAGGAGTCCCAGTACTCCGCCTTCGCGAGATAGGTCACTCGTCGCGGGATCACGAGTGGGATGAAGAACGAATCGAGGAACGAGATGTGGTTGGCGGCCACGATGCCGGACCCACTCGACGGTACGTTCTCGAGGCCCTCGACCCGGATGCGGTACGCGCGGTTCATGGCAAAACCGAGCAAGGCCTTGATCCCGCGATAGGCGACCCGGCTGCGCGTTCTGAACAGTTGCTCGACAGGCTCTTTCATGCTGCCTCCCCGTAAGGTTACGAGTATGCCGCAGTTACCCCGATTCTTAGCACCCGGTGGTTACGACCCCGTGAACGCCAGGAAACGGATCCGTCCAATCGTGACGGCTCTGCGGAAGGCGTTTCGCGGCGCCCGGACGTCCCTCGACTACGCGAGTCCGTGGGAACTGCTGATCTCGACCATCATGTCGGCACAGTCAACAGACGAGACGGTGAACAAGGTGACGCCGGAGCTCTTCAGGCGCTATCCAACGCCTGAAGCGCTTGCATCTGCAAACCCCGAGGACGTGGAGACGGTCATCTACCCCACCGGCTTCTACCGGCAGAAGACGAAGTCGATCGTCGGGACATCTGCCGACATCGTTGAACGCTTCGGCGGCGAGGTCCCGCGCACGATCGAGGAGCTCACGTCGCTGCGAGGTGTGGCGCGAAAAACCGCCAACGTCGTGATGGCCAACTGTTGGCCGCAGCCGGAATCGGATCACGGCATCTTCGTCGACACCCACATCCGTCGCGTGAGCCAGCGCTTGGGGTTCACAGTCAACGAGGATCCGGTGAAGATCGAGCGTGACCTGATGGACCTGCTGCCGAAGTCGGCCTGGGTCGACGTCCCGCATCAGCTGATCATGCTCGGACGCGGCGCGTGCGACGCGCAGCGTCCCGACCACGAAGCGTGTCCGCTGCTGAAGTGGTGCCCTACGGGCCAGGCCTTCCTGATGGGCCGCCGGGCAGAAGGGGCGCAAGCACCTCCTGCAACGAAGGCCCGGCCACTTCGGTGAGCTCACCGAACGCGCGCACGATCGGACGAGTCTCGTCCGGAAGGATCGCGGTCGGGTCGGCGTTGGACGCCCACAACACCGCATCGCCGGGCGTCGCGCGTACGCTCCGCGCGAGATCGTCGATCTCATCTGGTGTTCGTCCGAGCGACGGGATGACCGCCCCGATGTGAGGGTGCTCGCGGAGCGCCTTCGCTATCGCACCGACGGCGAAGGGACGTGGGTCGACCGCGCCGCATCTGAAGCGACGGGCCGCAACGGCGCCGGCGCCGGCGGAAAGCCCACCGAGGATGAGACTGTTCGCGTCCTCGACGATCACGACCCGCTTGTCGGCGAGCACGTTCACGGGCCGGACACCGATCGCCAGATCCGCGAGGATGACGGTTGCGTCCGGGCCGTGCTCGGTGGACCGGCGGATCAGTGCTTCGGTGGAGCGCGCCTGTTCGGCCGATGCGGAGTCGGCCTTGGTGAGCACGTAGACGTCGGCGCGCCGTATGCGTTGCGGCGCACGCAAGAGATCGATGACCTCGAAACGGATATCGGCGTCCACCCACGGCTCCGCGGCTCCTCCACCGTCCCAGACGATGACCCGGGCCTGCGTCGCGGCCAAACGCAGCACAGCCTGCGGATCGAGGCCGGTCACAACCGCGATACCCGCCCCGACGACCGGTGCGAGTTCTTCGCGCTCTTCGAGCGGACGATCCGCGTTGACCTCGGGCGGGGTGCGCACCACGCTCGCGCCGAAGCGATCCCAGAGCAGCAGATTGGCGATCGGATGACGCGCAACAACCACGCTCACACCAGAGCGCAACAGGGTTCGCGCGACACGGCGCGTCAACGCCGTCTTCCCCGATCCAGTGCTCGACGCGCTGACGGTGACAACGCGCACACCCGGAGGTACGCCGAATCGTACGTCGCTTCTCTCGATGACCTCGGCGATGACCTCAACGCCTTTCGCCCAGGCCAACAGTCGCGTTCGCGTGCGCTCCTCGCAAGACACGATGCGCACGCGATCGACGTCGAGATGATCTGGGAGTGAATCGATCGGATACACGGGGATGCCGGACGGCGTTAGCGTTGTCGCACCCAATCCCTCGCAGGCAAGCGCAACGACATCAGGGCTCTGCGACCCCTCAACGAGGACGCTGCCGCCTTCACCCGCGATCAGTTCGCGCATCGAGACCATGGTAGATAG
The DNA here is from genome assembly GCA_964520325.1 of uncultured Actinomycetes bacterium. Taxonomy (GTDB): domain Bacteria; phylum Actinomycetota; class JAICYB01; order JAICYB01; family JAICYB01; genus CAZFOB01. The sequence goes on from CAZFOB010000001.1 coordinate 128,824, forward strand.
CCTTCGCAGATGGACGAACAGCCGGTACTTCTCTCCGTCGACGGGCATATCGCCACGCTCACGCTGAACCAACCGGACAAGCGCAACGCCATGTCGGAGGAGATGACCGACGCGTTCCCGGCCGCCGTGCAGCAGATCCGGTCGGCGACCGACGTTCGCGCGGTGATCGTCACCGGAGCCGGTTCGGCCTTCTGTGCGGGTGGCGATCTCGATTTTCTGCATACCGGCGAGCGCGACGTCGTCTTCCTGCGCGAGAAGATGACGTCCTTCTACCCGAACTTCCTCTCGCTGCTCGATCTCGACATCCCGACCATCGCCGCCATCAACGGACCTGCCATCGGTGCCGGCATGTGCCTCGCACTCATGTGCGACATGCGCGTCGCCGACCTCGACGCTCCGATGGGGATGACGTTCGCGCGCATCGGACTGCACCCGGGGATGATGGGGACGGCCCTGCTCGCGCGGGCGGTCTCCCATCAGTGGGCCGCTGAGCTGCTCTACACGGGCCGGATCATCAAGGGGGCCGAAGCACTGAGCATCGGTCTGGTCAATCGCGCCGTGGATGCCGATGAACTCATGGAGCAAGCCCGTGGTCTCGCGGACCAGGTCGCAGTCAACGCCCCGCTGGCGCTGCGCTATATCAAGCAGGGCCTGCGGAACTCTTTCAGACAGGCAGCCGAGGAAGCGTCGGCGTGGGAAGGCTTCGCCCAACCGGTCACGATGGCGACCGAGGATGTGAAAGAAGGCCTACGCGCCGTCCGAGAGCGCCGGGCACCCGATTTCAAGGGCCGGTAGCCGCGCCGACGCTTAGGCTTCTGTCGTGACGAACGGAGCAAACCGACCGACCAAGCCCGCCTTCACCGTCGCGACCCCGCAACAGCTCCCGGTCGAACAGCGGGGCGAACACTGGTGGTTCGAGGACGGCGAGCGCAGGGTTCGTCTCTCGAACCTCGCCAAGGTCTTCTGGCCGGAGCATGGTTACACCAAGGGCGACCTGCTCGCCTACTACTACAACGTCTCGGAGCTGATCCTTCCCCATCTTGCCGGACGACCGCTGACGATGAAGCGGATGCCCGATGGGGTCACCGGACACGAGTTTTATGAGAAGAACGCTCCCTCGCACACTCCCGACTGGGTGCCGCGCTGCACGGTACCGAGCTCCGAGAGCGAGGGAGGAAAGATCGACTTCCTCATGGTCGACGACGTCGCTGCGCTGCTGTACGTGGCCAACCTCGGTTGCATCGAGTTCCATCCCTTGCACTCGCGCTGCTCACGCATCGATCTGCCCGACTACCTGTTCTTCGACCTCGATCCCAATCCGCCGATCGAGTTCTCCGACGTCCTGGCCGTCGCGCATCACGTCTGCGCCGCACTCGACGCGCTCGGACTTCCGTCGTACGCGAAGACCTCCGGACGCAACGGCATGCAGATCTACGTGCCGATCGAGCTCGGCCCGACGTACGAGCAGGTGCGTGCGTTCGTCGGCGCAGTCGGACGCGCGATCCGCGACGCCGACCCAGAGCGGGCCACGATGGAACATCAGAAGCCCAAGCGCACGGGCAAAGTGTTCATCGACCACAACATGAATCGCTTCGGAGCGAACATCGCCGGGGTCTACTCATTGCGTCCGCGTCCCGAAGCAACGGCATCGACACCACTGACGCGGGTGGAGATCGCGGAAGGCATGGTGGCACCAGAGCACTTCACGTTGGCGTCGGTGCACGAACGATTCGCCCGCACTGGAGAGTTGTTCGCCGGCATGCTGACCGAGCGCGTCGACCTGCGTCCGGCGCTCGAGGCGATGGGGATCGCCGCGCCCGAAGCTCCCGAAGAAGCAGACGTGCGCGACAAGCTCCAGGCCTACGACGCAAAGCGCGACTTCGCAAAGACATCAGAGCCCGCGGGGGGCGAGCTACACCAGCCCGGCAAACGATTCGTGATCCAGAAGCACGCCGCCGATCGCGCCGGACTGCACTACGACCTGAGGCTCGAACGCGACGGCACTCTTGTGTCCTGGGCCGTCAGGCGCGGACTGCCGACCGTCCCCGGAGAGAAGCACTTCGCCGCCAAGACCGAAGATCATCCGCTCGAATACCTGGACTTCGAAGCCTGGATCCCCAAGGGGGAGTACGGCGGCGGCGAGATGCGTGTCTTCGACCGCGGGACCTACGAAGCCCCGGAATGGGAACGAGGCAAGATGACGATCAAGCTGAACGGGGAGCGGGTCCGCGGCGAGTACCACTTGGTCGAGACGAAACAGGGTTGGCTGATCTTCCGATCGAAACGATCAGGAGAGGTCACGGCGCCTCCACCGATGAAGCCGATGATGGCCGAGGGCGGACACACAGCCTTCGACGACCCCGCTTGGATCTTCGAGCCCAAGCTCGACGGCGTACGATCCTTGGCCTACGTCACCACCGACACAACCGCCCTCATCTCGCGAACCGGCCGCGACCAGACGGTGCAATATCCAGAGCTCAACCACCTCGCGAAGTACGTGAACGCGATGCACGCCGTTCTCGACGGAGAGATCGTCGCGCTCGACGAGAATGGCCAGCCTTCCTTCGAGCGATTGCAGTCGCGGATCAACCTGACCTCGGAACGGGACGTCGCGCGCGCGAAGGACGACTGTCCGGTCCGCATGTACATCTTCGACATCTTGTGGCTCGACGACCGCGACCTCACGTCCCTCCCATTGGCAGAGCGCCGGAGGATCCTCGACGAGGTCGTCACTGAAGATGGACCCGTCGCACGCACGCTCATCGTCGAAGGCGACGGCAAGGCGTTCTTCGAGGCCGCCGAACGGCTCAGCTTGGAGGGGATCATCGCCAAGAGGCTCGATAGCGTCTATGAGCCCGGACGACGCTCACGTCATTGGCGAAAGATCAAGGCGATGAAGACGCTTGATGCCGTCGTCCTCGGATGGACGCCCGGATCGGGCTCACGCTCCGACTCCTTCGGCGCACTCTTGCTTGGCGCGTACTCACAAGACTCGCTCGTTTGGCTAGGTCAGGTCGGCACGGGCTTCTCCGCCAAGCTGCTGGCCGATCTGCAGGTCAAGCTCGAAGCCCTCGAGGCCTCCGAGCCGGCGTTCGACGACCGTGAGCTTGCTCAAGTGCGCGGCGCCCGCTGGGTCCGCCTTGAGCTCGTCGTCGAGGTGACCTACCTCGAGATCACCAAGGCCGGACGCCTGAGGGCTCCTTCATACAAGGGCGTGCGGGCCGACAAGGCACCCACAGAGTGTTTGCTCGAAGATGGGGGCCGATGATCCAGACAACCCGCGGGGAAGGTGAACCCATCAAGAGCGTGGAACAAGAGCTCCGACTCCAGCGCGGGATCCTCGAAGCGAGGAACGAGTCGGGGATCGATGGCTTCTTCGTCATCTCGCCGGACCTGCGCATCGAGCTGTGGAACGAACGGTTGCTCGACATGTGGCGCGTCCCAGAAGAGCTGATGAACACCCGCGACTGGACGTCGCTCCTCCAGCACATCGCGGGTCTTACATCCGACCCAGAAGGCTACATGCAGGCCGCACGCGCGGTCGCCGGCGACGAAGCCGAGACCCGTCGGGACGAGATATCACTCGCAGACGGGCGCGTCTTCGATCGATGGACGGCTCCGGTTCGGATGTCCGATGGCACCATCCACGGGCGCCTCGTGTCGTTTTTGGACATCACTGTGCAGAAGCGGCTGGAAGAACGGCTGCGAGCCGACGAGAAGTGGTCGGCGTTCCTCGCGGAGAGTACCTCAGTGCTCTCTCACTCACTCGATCTCGACACCGTACTGTCCGATCTCGCCAAGCTCGTGGTGGGTTCGCTTGCCGATTGGTGCTTCTTCCATCAGATCGACGCGAAAGGAGCGCTGGTTCCGTCCGCGATCGGCCACAAGGATCCTAGGAAGGTCGCGGCCCTCAAGGCGTATCTCGAGGCATACCCCGCCGACCCTGGCGGCGTTGGCACGGGGACGGCTATCCGAACGCGTGCGCCGGTTCTCCTCGAGGAGATCGACGACGACGTCCTCGTACAAGCCGCGAAAGACCCCGACGAGTTGCGAGCCCTCAGAGAATTCGGTTTCCGATCCGGTGTCATCGTTCCGATCATCTGCCGAGGTAATGTGCTCGGTGCGTTGACCCTCGCCGTCGACGACATCAGCCGGAAGTTCACTCGTGCGGATATCCCACGCGTTCGAGAGCTCGCAGAGCGAGTGGCGTACCCCATCGACAACGCGCGCCTCCACGCACAGACGATCGATGTGACACGCACGTTGCAAAAGAGCTTCCTGCCTCCGGATCTCCCAGATATCCCAGGGACCGACATCTCCGCGCGCTACTTCCCTGCCGGCGAAGGCGAGCTGATCGGCGGAGACTTCTACGATGCTTTCCGGGTCCATCAGCGCCGCTGGGGTCTCGCACTCGGCGACGTCAGCGGAAAAGGACTCGACGCAGCCACGGTCACGGCGCTTGTGAGACATACCATCCGTGGCGCCGCACTCACGGCGAATAGCCCCTCTGACACGCTGCGTCTCCTCAATCAGGCGATGCTCGAGCAGAACGAGACGGACCGGTTCTGCACCGCGGTTTACGCGATCGTCGAACCGAGGTTCGGACGCGTCCGCGTCACCGTGTCGTCCGGCGGCCATCCGTATCCGTACGTGATCCGCAACGACGGCACCGTCGAGGAGCTCGCGTGCGGAGGTACGCTTCTCGGGTTCATCGAAGAGGTCTCGCTCCGCGATGTCTCTGTCGAGCTCGAGTTCGGTGACAAGCTCTTCCTCTACACCGACGGCGTTCTCGACATCCGCCGGAAGCACGGCATGTTCGGCCCCGTTGGTCTCGAGAACCTGCTCCACGAGTGCGCGAAGCGCGGAACCGAAGCCGCCGCCGACCACATCTCCACCACGCTCGCCGACCTGCAGGACGGACACGCAACCGACGACATCGCTTTCATCCTGATGGGCGTCCGCTCGTCGATCTTCAACATCCAGTCACGACGCGGACGTGGAGCAACTACTCGCGGGGGTCTTCCTCCGGGTTAAAGGTCGAGAACGAGCATCGCAGCGCCGACGATCCCGGCGTTCTGGCCGAGCTTGGCAGGCAGGACAACGGGGCGTGGACGACGATCGTCGGCCTCCATCTGCTCGATGAGCGCCGTGCCCGCGGCGTCCGAGAAGAGATCCCAGTCGCGGACGATCCCGCCGGCGATGGCGATGCGTTCCGGCTCCAGAATGTTCACAAGTGAACCGAGGCCGATCCCGATCCACCATGCGAGCTCATCGACCAGTCGGATCGCATCCGCATCTCCGTCGCGCGCGGCTTTGGTGATCTCCGGACCGCGAAGATCACGGCCGAGCTGCTCGCGCGCCATCCGCTCGAGCGCCAGTCCCGAGGCGAACTGCTCCCAGCAACCGTGCCTGCCGCACCCGCAGAGCGGTCCGTCCGGATCGACCATCATGTGGCCGATCTCAGCCGCGCCACCGTGTGCTCCGCGATATGGCTTGCCGCCGAGGACGATGCCGCCACCGATGCCGGTGCCGAGCGTGATGCACAAGAAGTCGTCGCACCCTCGGCCGACACCGAAGCGATGCTCGGCCCAGGCCGCGCAGTTGGCATCGTTGTCGATCTTCACCGGCAGATGGACAGCTTCGGATGCCATCGCCGCGAGGTCGACGTCGCGCAAGCCCGTGTTGGGTCCGTAGAAGTAGTGACCGGTGCGGTGGTCGACGATGCCGGCGACACCGACGCCAACACCGACCAAACCCTCGACGCCGAGTTCCGAAGCGAGCTGTCTGATCTGGTCACACACCCCGCGCGCATCATCGATCTCAGACGGCAGTTCGCAACGCCTAAGAAGTGTCCCGCTTTCGTCGACGGCTCCGGCGGCGATCTTCGTACCGCCGATATCGACGCCGACGGCTACCTTGGCCATCGATCGATTACGCCTGTTCGCGCCGGATCGGGATGGCTTGGATCGAGGACTCCGCCTTCTGGGGCGAGTCGCCACGCTCCTCCATCATCGCCAGGTAGGCGTCAAGCCCTTCGATCACACTCTTCGCTGCGCCGAGCAGCTCGCGGCCGGCTCGGATGAGGTGCACAGTGACGTCAGCTTCCTGCTGCTTTTCACCTTGCTCGTCAGCCATCATCTTCTCCTTTGAAAGCGATCTTCAGAACCGGTCCGTGAAATCCAGCGTCGACGATCTCCCTGCGGCGCAACGATTGAGGCAGCATGATCGACCTCCGGTAGGAACCGACAGTGATGATAAGTTCGCCGTCCTTCCTCGAGAGGTCGAGCCGACCATCCGTGTACGGTAGTCGAAGCTCCAGCACCATCCGGTCATCCTCCTTCGCAACGCGCATCGGCTCATCTGCGTGCAAGATCGCGCCGGGGTCGTCGTCGCCGTAGACCTCTCGACAGAGCTCACTGAGCAACTCCGGGCCCACCATCTCTTCGTCGTACAGCCTTGACGTGTACACGGGAACCGGAGCAAACGACTCCCGGATCGTGTCCAGGTGGGCGGATTGGATCTTCTTCCACTTCGCGAAGTAGGGGTCTTCAACGGCGTCGGGGATGAGCCGGTTCGCAACGATCGCGTCCACCCGATACCCGAAAAGCGCCAGATAGGTGAACAATCGCCGGGCCTCTGCGATGACCATCTTCTCCGGGTTGACCACGATCCGGATCGACGACCGAGCGGGATCGGTGAGGATCTTCCCCACCTCGTCGAGGTTCCTGTAGAGCCGCTCGACCGCAGTGTAGAAACCGTCGTTGGCGATCGGCATCGACGTCACCCGCGCAAGCACCGGGCGGACGACCTTCACGACTCTGCGCTGCACCGGGAAGATCCGGTCGATGTACCAGCGCGCCATCTCCGGCAGCGACAGCAGCCGAAGCGTTTCGGCGGTTGGGGCGCAATCGACAACGATGCAGTCGAACGACCCCTCATCGGTATGGCGCCGCAGGTCGGTGAGGCTGAAGACCTCTTCGATCCCCGGCAGCGCCATGATCTCCTCCGCCGCGACCGGATCGGCGCCGGCCCAAGACAGGAAGGTCGTCGTGAACTCTTGGATCTCGCGCCAGTGCTGTTCGAGTCGCTGCTGCGCGTCGATCTGCTGTCCGTACAGGTTGGGCGCGATCTCTGTGAGCTCAGCGCCGATCTCACACTCGAAAGCGTCGGCGAGTGAGTGTGCGGGGTCGGTCGACATGACGAGCGTCCGCGCGCCCTGCTGCGCGATCCCGAGAGCCGTTGCTGCAGCAACCGACGTCTTGCCGACGCCGCCCTTGCCGGTGAACACGATGATGCGCAAGACCTCAAAGTACAGGCCTAAGCACAGAGGGCGCGATTGTTACACTCCGGTGTCACATGGCCGAGATGCGGATCGACGAACTCGCACGCCGCGCCGCGGTTCCCACGCGGACGATCCGCTATTACACCCAGCAGGCCCTGCTCAATCCGCCTCGTTTGCAAGGACGCGTCGGGTTCTACGACGAGCGGCACCTCGACCGGCTGCGACTGATCAAAGAGCTCCAGGAGAAGCGTTTTCTCCCTTTGATCGTGATCAAGAGCGTGATCCGTCACTACGAGTCAGGCAGCAACCTCGAGACGATGCTCGCGCCGCTCGACATCCTCTTCCAACCACGCTGGGACGCAACCGGGCGCAACGATTTCACGCGCGTAGAGTTGGCGAAGGCAGCGGGCGTTGACGAGTCGGTCGTCGAAGCAGCCGAAGGCATGGGATTCCTGTTCCCGTCGCGCAGCGGACGCGTCCGCCGCTACACGCAGGACGACGTCCACATGCTCGGTGTCGCGAAGCGGTGGCTTTGTCTCGGAATCCCGCGGAGCCTCGGACGGTTGTACCGCGAAAGCCTCGAGGAGATCTCCCAGATGCAGGTCAGCGCGTTCAACGAATCGGTCGTTGCGCCACTCGCGAACAAACGGCTGACGCCCGAAGAAACCCAGAAGCATCTCCTCGACGGCTACGAGGCGATGGCCGACGTGTTCAACCAGCTCGTGTCGCTCCTTCATCGCAAGGTGCTTCAGAAGGTCGTCGAATCACAGGCGGCGAACGAGGAAGCACCCACGGCTGCTTTGAAGAGTCGTTAAGGGCTCTCGACGCGGCGCTTCAGTTCTTTCAGTGCGATACGCGAGATCTCGCGTGCGGCTCGTGCCTTCACGAAGCCTGGCAGCGGGATCTTCCCTGGGTCGATTGCCAAGTTGTAGGTCACATGGGTCGCGTCGTCCGATCCGGTGACCCTGTACGACCCGCTGATGTCCTTGAGGTCGCCCTCGACGTAGTCCCAGGCCAAACCGTCGTCCGAATATGTGTACCGAAGCACGTACCGCATCTCGGGAAGCAGGCCGGGGGCAACGTGGAACTCGACCTTGGACGCGCGCCCCATGTCGTCGCGTTCGACCACCACCGCGGCCTTCATCGAGCGCGCCCACTGCGGGTAGGACTCGAATTCGCAGAGCACTGCAAGCACGCTCTGCGGTGATGCTTCGACGTCGATCTCCGAAGCGACCGTATCAGTCAAGGTTGGTGCTCCCACGCTTTTCCCGTCGAACGATAGTAGGAGCCAACGTTGACGACGTGTGTGCTCTCGATCTGCACCTCGCCCAGCTTGGGCTGGTGTACGTGGCCGTAGTACATCCATTGCGGCGAATACTCGACGAGGTAGGCGAGGAGCGCTTCACTCCCGGGTTCGTGGTAGTCGGCCACAACATCGAACGTCAGGTCCTCGACGGCCGGTGGCACGTGTGCGCACAGGACGTCGACCGGTCCGAGCCCCGACACCTTCTCTTGGTAGACGTCGAGCGGCACCTCGCCGGGGATCCCCGACTTCGGAAGCCCCCCGCCCACGACCCCGAACCGGATCCCGTCGATGTCCAGGACCTCGCCGTCGACGAAGCGCACATCGGACGGCAGATATTTGCGGATGAGGTCGGGGATATCGACATTGCCGTACGTCACGATGACGTTCTTGGGGACCTGCGAGCAGAACTCTTCGGTCTCTTTGTCGATCCGCTTGAGGAAGAGTGCCCGCATCTCCTCTTCCCGGCCAGCCGACAGCTCGCGAAGGAGCGCGCGCGCGTCGTCGAACCTGCCCTCCTGGCGCAGCGCCGACCATCGCCTGACCGCTTCCTCTCCGTAGATCTCACCGAGGATCCCGCCGGCATTGGAGTAATCGATGACGTTGATCAGGTCACCGAGCAAGAGGAGGACGTCGCATGTCGCGGCCTCCGACAAGACGGTCGAAAGGTCGCCGTGGACGTCGGCGATGACCTTGATGAGCATGGATGGAGCGTAGCGACTCCCATCAAACGGGGGATGGTATCAACAGGCCGTAAACTGCCCCCGTGCGACGACTTGTCCCGTTCCTGATCTTATCCGCGGCCCTCGGGTGCGCGGAACTACCGGCCTCGGTATCGGAGCGCGCGCATTCGATCGAAGCCCAGGTGTGGTCGCCGTACTGTCCGGGGCGTCTTCTCATCGACTGCACCACCACTCAGGCTCGAGAGCTGCGAACCGAGATCCGTGGACGCGTGGCCGGCGGCCAGACGACCTCCGACGTCATCCGATGGGTACGCGGGGAGTTCGGCGACGAAGCCATCGCTCGACCCGACGCCTCGGGGGCCGGATTGGTCATCTGGCTCGTTCCCGTCGCCATCTTCCTCGCGGGTGCGTTGGTCGTCGCGCGAGTGATCCGGCGCTGGACGAGCATCCGCGGACCAGTAACCTGAACGTCCCCGATCACAGCCACAATCCGTCACGCCAACAACAGGAGGTCGTGCATGCCGATCCGCAGCGCTGACGCAAGCTGGGAAGGACCACTGCAGGGCGGCAAGGGAACGATGAAGTTCGGGAGCGGCGCATTCGAGGGCCAGTATTCGTTCTCGTCGCGCTTCGAGGAAGGCGCTGGTACCAACCCCGAGGAGCTCATCGCCGCGGCGCATGCAGGCTGCTTCTCGATGGCGCTCTCAGGTGCGCTTGGTCGCAACGAAACCCCTCCGACGCGCGTCCAGACGACTGCGAAGGTGCACCTCGAGAAGGCCGAGGTCGGCTTCCACATCCCCTATATCGAGCTCTTCTGCGAGGCCGAGGTTGCTGGGATCGACGCCGCCGACTTCGCGCGTATCGCCGCCGCCACCAAGGACACCTGCCCGGTCTCCAAAGTGCTCGCGGGGGCCGAGATCACCCTCGAAGCCAAGCTCGTCTAAGCCGAGAGCAAGGGGGCGAGCTCGCAGACGTCGGAGAGGTCTTCGAGCGAATCGATAGCGGCCAGTGCTTCTTCGGCGCGCGCAGCGTCGCCGGAGAAGTTCGTCAGGAACTTCGCCCGGACGAGGTGCTCGGTCTGGTCCCACGGCCGGCCGGCGGCCCCGAGCGGAACGGCAACGGTCGACTCATAGGTCTTCCCCGCGGCTCGCATCGTCACCGACGATGGGAAAGCCATGACGTAGTTCTCGAACGTGACCCCGTCGAGGGACGAGCCCGAAAGGACCGATGCAAGGGAGAACCCAGCCGCCTCGCCAGCCGCCTCGCCAGCCGCCTCGCCAGCCGCCTCGGTGGTTCGCGACGCCAACGCGTCCATCTCTTGATCGTGGTCGATCGTGACCTTTGCAGCGGCGGCTTCGATCGCACCTCGGTTCGCGTCGAGGTACTTGTGCGAGAGGAACTCCGGTGCGAGCTCGCCGGCCGCGATGATCAGGCCGATCGACAGCGCCACCGAGAAATTGATGGAGATGGGCTCGAGACGCTCCGCAGAACGGTACGTCCCGGAGAACGCCTCCATACCCGACGTGAACAGGCTCGCGCGCACGTGGATCTCGTCGACGTCATCCGTGCCCGGAAGGCGGCCATGGTCGGCCTCGAACTCGGCTCTGATCTCGTTGAACGCATCCACCGCGGTGTCGATGTACGCGCAGCCGGGCACGGTCTTGTACGTCAGCGTGTCGCTGAGCCACGCCTCGCCGAAGCCGGACATCATCCAGCCGAGGTTGCTCTCGCTGAACTTCCGCAGGAACCCCTGGCGATCTTCGAGGATCGACTGATTGCCCGTCCAGCCCCTGGCCGCGAGCTCGGCCGCCTTGCAGCCGTCCACCGTCGTCGACGACGGGATCAGGAGCTTGCTGTCCGGGCCCATGAACGCCGGCATCAGCGGGTACGGGGGCTGAGTGAATGCGATGCCGATCGCGTTGCTCATGCGTGAGCTGTCGAGGCCGAGGAACCGTGATGCGATACACGCCGCTTCGAGGACGTGGATGTACGACCACATCTGTCCGTTGTGCGGACCGAAGAGCAACGATGCGCCGAGGCGTCCGCCGACCTCGTTTCCGACGGTGATCGCGGTCAGCACATCTTTACCGGATGCGCCTTCAAGCTCGCCGTACGCGAGCGACGCACACACCGCGGAGTGTCCCGTGTGTCCGGCGAACACGTAGTCGTCGAAATCGAAGGACACAGACGCGCACGCATTGGCGAAGATGGCGTTGAGGTGCGGAAGCCTCTCTCCGGTGAGGTACACGGTCGCCTCTTCGCCGCTGCCCCACGATCGTGCGACGTCGAGGGCGGACAGCGCGCCTTCTGAGTGCCGCCCGGCGTGGATGGCACCGAGCACCGACATGATCTGTGCCTTCGTCTTTGCGTGAAGACGATCCGGGATGTCCTCGTAGCGCAGGGCCGACGCCCAGGTTGCGACGTCGGTCGTCGCGCCCATCAGTTTCCGGCCATCCGCTCGACGATCGGCGCGAAAGCGTCGATCAATCCTTCGCCGAGCGTGTAGTAGGAGAGATGCCAGCGCTCGCGGCGAGCGACGAGATCGTCACAGATCTGCTCGACGGTACCGACGAACGCGTTCGGCACCTCGAGTGCTTCCTCGGCGGTGAGCCCGAACATCGGTGCGAAGTTCGCAGCTTGTGCGAGCCGGTCGTCGGTGACGATCCCGATGAAGACGAGCGAGTTGAACTCGATGTCGTCGAAGCGGCTCCCGGCCGCCTCGCGCACCCACACGAGCTTGCGATCGGCGCGTTGCGCCGTGCCGTCCTTACCGACCTCGACGTTGACCTCGCCGGCCGCCAGATTCGGGTTGATCCCGACGATGTCCGCTTCACGAGCCGCGATCGTGAGCATCCGTTTGCCGCCGGCTCCGATGAGGATCGGCGGATGCGGCTTCTGCACGGGCATGGGTTGTCCGTCGTAGTTGGTGACGGTGTAGTGCGTGCCCTCGAAGGAGAACGGTCCTTCGGAGAACGCGCCCTTGAGCACCTTGAGTCCTTCTTCGAACCGGTCAACGCGCACGGACGGCGGGTCGTACGGCATCCCCGACTGTTCGTAGTCGGTCTTCATCCACCCGGCTCCGATGCCGAGCTCGAGGCGTCCCTCGGTGAGAAGGTCGATCGTCGCAAGCTCTTTCGCGAGCACGACCGGGTGCTTGTAGTCGTTGTCCAGGACGAGCGTCCCGACGCGGAGGTCCGAGTTCTCCGCAACGGTCATGAGCGCGGGAACCGGCCCGAGCTGGTCACCGAAATGGTCGGGCATCCCGACGGTGTCGAAGCCGAGATCAGCGGCCTTCTTGATCTTCTCGAGCCAGTCCTTGCGCGAGGTGGCACTCGCCATCTGGACGGCGAAACGGAACTTCCGTGGATGCGGCACTCCGAGCCTCCCCTGTTGATCGAGTCCGGTCAGGCTAAGCGGAGGATGCGGCGGTCGCCCACTCGTACCATGTGATATGACGAGAAAGCGTCGGCACGTCCTCGCAGCGATCGTGTTGGGTTTCTTCTCCCTGACAGCATGCGGCCAGGGAGAAGGACGCCAGGTGGCATCGACCCTCGGGTCACCCGGCGCCTCGGGATCACCCACCGCCACGCCCGACGAGACGACCGCGCCGTCCGCGCGCGCCACTGTTGCTCCGGCACCGACGCCGCAGCCTTCGCCGGACGAAGCCGACGAGACAGACGGCCCGGCAGACTCGGGCATCAGAGGACAGGTCCTCGCCGGACCCACGTGTCCCGTCGAGCGCGCGGACGAGCCGTGTCCCGACCGTCCCGTCAAGGACGCGCACGTCGAGATCAAGAAACCCGGCTACCACGGAAACTTCACAACGAACGGTCAAGGAAGGTTCGTCGCACATACGCCACCCGGCACCTACACGATCACCGTTGCTGCGGACGGGATGATGGGCGGCTGCGAGGAAGAGACGGCGCACGTCGTCGTGCACGAGTGGGAGAACGTCACGGTCTCCTGTGACACCGGGATCAGGTGAAGCAAACGCGCGAGAAGCTGCCCCCCGTCGTCGTCCGGCTCGGGTGGGTCAGCTTCTTCACCGACGCCGCGAGCGAGATGCTCTACCCGATCATCCCGCTCTTCCTCACCGTCACGTTGGGCGCCCCGGTGGCTGTGGTCGGTGTGGTCGAGGGGATCGCGGACGGCATCTCGACGGGACTTCGCGCCGTGTCGGGATGGATGTCGGACCGGTACCGCCGCAACAAGCTCCAGGTCATCATCGGCTACGGCGTCGCGGCGCTATCGAAACCGTTGATCGCGCTCGCCCCGGCATGGGGCTTCGTCGCCGGACTTCGCGCCGTCGACCGGATCGGCAAGGCGATCCGCAACGCGCCACGCGACGTGATGATCGCGGACGCGGCCTCACCGCAGATGCGCGGTCGCGCGTTCGGATTCCATCGAGCCATGGACACCGCCGGTGCGGTACTCGGCCCCCTGATCGCGATCGCTTTCCTGCTGGCGTTCGGCGTCGAGCGATTGCGTCCCCTGTTCCTCGTCGCACTTGTTCCGGGCCTCGCGAGCCTGGCGCTGCTGAGCCGGCTACCGGAGTCGAAGCGACCAGCGGGTGCGAAGTGGGAGCCGAAACCTCTGCCGTGGCGCGGCGGTTACGGCAAGTTCGTCGCAGTGACGATGCTCTTCGGGTTCGGTAATTCATCCGACGCGTTCCTCTTGCTTCGCGCAAAGAACCTGGGCTTAGGCGTCATCGCCGTGATCGCCGCATACGCGTTCTACAACGTGGTCTATGCCGCTTTGAGCTATCCCGCCGGAGCGCTCTCTGACCGTCGCAGTCGCGTCGGGATCTACGGCGTCGGACTCGTCGTGTTCGCCGTGGTCTACACGGGCTTCGGCTTGGTCACCTCACCGGCGTTTTTGTGGCCACTGTTCGTCGTCTACGGCGCGTACATGGCGCTCACCGACGGCATCAGCCGGGCGATCGTGGTGGATCTCGTCCCGGAGGACGTACGCGGTAAAGCGCTCGGGGTGTGGCAAGCGCTGTACGGAGCGTCCGTCCTCGTCGCCGGCATCACGGCGGGACTGTTGTGGGACCGCGTCTCGCCGCGCGCGCCGTTCTTCGTCGGCGGAGCATCGGCAGGACTCGCCGCGCTCCTCCTCGTTACGGGGCGGCCGGGCTCCCGTACACGTACACCTGTTGCGGCTGGATCGTGACGGCGACTCGTACTTCGCTTGGGTGCTCGAACGGATAGCGATCGAGACCCATGTACTTCTGTGCCAGCCGGTCGTTGAGGCCGGCTGCACCATCGGTCGTGATGCCGACGACGCGGCCTCGCACCGTGACGTAGTGGTACGGGTTGGTTTCCTCGTGCGCAGCGAGTGAGACGCGCGGATCGCGACGCATATTGTTCGTCTTCACGCGCCCCTCTTGGGTGTTGAGGAAGATGAGTCCGTCGCGCACCTCGACCCACAACGGTGTCACCTGAGGCGACCCGTCCGGCATCAGCGTCGACAGATAGACCAGATTCGGCTGCTCGAGCAGCGCAAGCCGGGGGTCGCTCAAGCCGGTCCTAGTAGACGGGTATCGACGGATCGACCTCTTGGGCGTACGCGTTGAGCCCGCCGGTGAGGTTCTTGACCTTCTTGAATCCGATCGACTGTAGGAACTGTGTCGCCTGCGCGCTCCGCGCTCCTGTACGGCACACAACGACGATGTCGTCCGCCGACGAGAGCTGGTGCACACGAGCGGCGATCTCGTTCATCGGAATCGTCACGTGTCCCCAGGGCAGCGTCGAGATGTCGAGCTCGAAGGGCTCACGGACGTCAACAAGCACCGGTTTGTCGTCGCCTTTCATCACTCGCGCCAGCTCTTCCGGCGTGATGGAGGGCACCTGACCCTGAAGGGTGTTGTCGTCCTCACCGCGCGTCAGTCCACAGAACTCCACGTAGTCGATGAGCTCGGTGACAGTCGGGTTCTCGCCGCAGATCGGGCAGTTCGGGTCCTTGCGCACCTTGATCGTCCGCAGGTCCATCTCCAGCGCGTCGTAGATCTTGAGACGTCCGATCAGCGGGTTGCCTTGGCCGATGAGCAGCTTGACGGCTTCTGTCGCCTGGATCGAACCGATCGTCGCGCACAGCACGCCGAGCACTCCGCCCTCGGCGCACGACGGAACCATGCCCGGCGGCGGTGGCTCCGGATACAAGCAGCGGTAGCACGGACCCTGGTCGGCCCAGAAGACCGATGCCTGGCCCTCGAAGCGGAAGATCGACCCCCAGACGTACGGCTTGTGGAGCAGGACGCACGCGTCGTTGACGAGATAGCGCGTCGGGAAGTTGTCGGTGCCGTCCACGATGAGGTCGTAGTCCTTGATGATGTCGAGCGCGTTGGAAGAATCGAGCCGCGTCTCGTGAAGGATCACCTTCACGTTGGGATTGATCTCGGCGATCGAGTCCCTGGCGGACTGCGCCTTGGAACGTCCGACGTCGGACTGGCCGTGGATGATCTGGCGCTGGAGGTTGGTCTCATCGACGATGTCGAACTCGACGATGCCGAGCGTTCCGACCCCGGCGGCGGCCAGATACATGGCGACCGGGGAGCCGAGCCCACCGGCCCCGATGCACAGGACCTTGGCGGCCTTGAGCCTGGTCTGGCCGTCCATGGCGACCTCGGGCATGATCAGATGCCTCGAGTACCGACGCACCTCGTCAAGATCGAGGTCTTCCCGGTGATCGATGAGCGGCGGGAGTCCCCCGTATCCGTTACTCATGCCATCTCCTCATCGATCGATGCCCAACGGGCATCAGAGGGAGCACCCCGGGCGGGGTCGTGATCCCGGAATGAGAACCGATGCGGACGACGAGTCATTCCGCCGGCCTAGCGTAACGCAGCCACCGTAACGCAGAGGGTTGTTAGCGCCGACGCCGGGGCGCCGGACGGCGGGATCCGCGCTTGACCGGCTTCGACTTGCGCGCCGGCGCGCGTTTGGCCTTCGCGCTCTTAGGCGCGCTCTTGGGCGCTTTGGACTTCGGCGCTTTGGACTTCGGACGTCGCGCCGGCGCGCGGCGCTTGGCCGGACGGCGATGCGGCTTGGAGGCCTCTGAGACCCCAGGCACCGCCTCTTCGCCGTCGCCATCGCCGCCCTCGTGCCGCTCCGGCTCGTCGACCGGCTCAGGCGTCCACCAGCCGAGCTCGCTGGCCAGGCGGTTGCGCGCGGTGATCTGACGCGATCCTTTCCGAAACTCCCACTCCGCCGAGCGGCGCTTGCCCCGGTGCGTGTACCGGATCCAAATGCGCCAGACGCCAGACCTGGTCGCTTTCGCGTCCCAGACATCGTCCAGACCGTCCACGCCGCGCTCTTCGAGGTTGCGGGCAACCGCGTCCCCGAGCTGTAGCCCGGAGGTACCGAGTCGGGGCCGAAGCATGTACGCCCGCTGCGCGAGCCGGACGACACCGAGGCGCTCGGTGATCACCGGCTCGGCCAGGCGCTCGACCCATGCGAGCTCGGTCTTGGCCGCCGCCATGACGGTCTTGATGCTCTTGCCCTCACGCAGCATCTGCTGGATCTCGCTCGCGGGCAGACCGCTGCGCGCCACGGAGCGTCCGACCGGCGGTAAGGAACGCGATCTCGGCGCGGCGGGAAGGCCCTTGAGGTCGACGACCTTCCCGCCGTACGGAGATCGGCGGCCTTTGCCCCCCGATCGCCCCTCGTTGCTGCCTTCAACCTGGCCTCCGCGCTCTTCGCGGGCATGGTGCAGTTTGTCGACCGCGGCAAGGAAGCCCTCATCGATCGGCACCCAGAAGCTTCCCGACTTGCCGGCTCTGCGCTGGCTGAAGACGACCCCTTTGAGGTCATGAGTGAAACCGAGGAGATAGAGACGAACCATGGGGCACCCACCTCAGGCGACCTTGCGCCGCAAAGCATATCGGCGCCCCCAAGGGGCGACAATGAACTCCGGCGCAGGTCAGGCGCTGTGGCGATGGCCCTCGCGTCGCCGGCGCATCCGTATCTCAGGCACAAGACCCGCGCGCGCGAGCTCACGCAGCGCGCGTTCCTCGTCGGCGTCCACTACGAGTGCGCCGCGCTTGGGGTCCGGGGTCACGACAACGCTGACGATGCAATCGTTGCAGTGGCTCGAGTGCTGCATCGCGCAGGTATCGCACGAGATCAGCATTCCTCACTCACCTCGGGCCTCCTTCCTTAATCGAACGTCTGTTCGTATGATAGGCGGGCCCACCGACACACTCGTGACCTATGGGCCGGAGGTCCCCTCCGGGACGGGGCCTTTCTCCTGGACGGCCGGCACCTCTTCGACGCCGCCCGAGGAGTTGCACCACCGGCATCGCACCTCTTCGATCTGAGAGGAGAGAACCTCTTCCTCGTCAACCGAGAGCAGCCCGCCGATCGTGTAGTGGTAGAACGATCGCGTTCGCTTCGATTCGATGACGTCGAAACGCGTCAGGTTGCCGCAGAGCGTGCAGCGATATCTGATCGGATCCTTCATCCATCTGGCATCCATCTGTGCGGGCGCTAGGAGAACGAAGGCCGCTTGATCTCGTGGATCGTCGGGTTGCCGGCGGCGGCCTTCACGTCTGTGTAGATCTGCACCGCGCGGTCGCCTTCGGTGATCTCCATCAGGCGGACGAATACGGGAGCCGCACCGGGGAAGACGAACGTCGGCACGCCGAAGATCTTCAACTCGGCCGCTTCCTCGTGGTCCGCCCGTGCCGCGTCGAGCCACTTGGGGTCGTCGGTGAGGTCCTTGACGATCGCATCGCCGTCAAGAGCGACCGCGCTGAGGATCTTTGCGGTCACCGCTGGCTGGCCGATCTTCTCCTTCTCGACGTGGCGTGCGTCGAACATCGCTTTCTGGAACGCCGCGAATGACTCGGGGGCCTGCGTCTGCACCCACTTGGCCGCCGCCGCCGGGATGAGCCCTCGACGCTCGGTGGCCGTCGCCCACAGCTCATCGGCCGATGCGTCCTCGGGCAGGTTGATCTGCTCGAGGATGAACGTCTTGAACTCGAGCTCGAGGCCGAGCTTGCCGAGCTGGTCGACGTTGCGGATCCAATGCGCTCCGATCCGCGCCCATGGACACAGGAAGTCTACCCACACCTTGAGCGTTGCGTTGTCGGTCATCTCGAACCACCTCCTCGGCAACGTTAGCACCGTCGGACTTAGGCTCGGTTCCATGGACATCCGCTCGCGGAGCAACGCCAGCTTCGGGGTGTGCCCGGCGCCTGGAACCTCTACGCAGTCATCGTCTAGAACGTACGTTCTTGTTCTTGTCGGCGCCTTCGCCTAGCCTTCGGGCACAGTGCCGGCCCGACCTCTCGCTATCCAACGTCAGCGCACACTCGCCTTCGGCGCCGACGACGACCTCGAGATGCCTCTGCGCGATGTGACGTTCTGCGCGGTCGATCTCGAGACCACCTCCGGCTCGTGGAAGACCGGCGAGATCATCGAGATCGGCGCGGTGAAGTCGCGCGGCGGCGAGGTGCTCGGCACCTTCGAGACCTTCGTCGCCCCCGGCGGTGTTCTGCCGGTGGAGGTCCAACTGCTCACCGGCATCACACCGAGCCTGCTCGCGGACGCGATGCCGCTCCCGTCCGTCCTGCCGTCGTTCATCGAGTTCTGCGGCACCGCGGTCTTCGTCGCGCACAACGCACGCTTCGACCGCTCGTTCATCGACGAGGCATGCCGCAAGCTCGACTACGAGATCTCGAAGGCACCGATCATCGATACGGTCCGGCTCGCGCGCCGGCTGCTCAAGAACGAGGTCCGCAGCTGCAGCCTGTCCTCGCTCTCCGCACACTTCCACACCGAGCACAAACCGAACCATCGTGCCTTCCCCGATGCCGCTGCATGCCTCGAGGTGCTGTGGGCTCTGCTCGAGCGAGGCTCCGCCTACGGGATCACCACACTCGCGGACCTGCTCGAGATCCAGAGCGTGCGTTCGGATCCGCATTTCGAGAAGGTCAAGCTCGCGCGCACCCTTCCCACCACACGCGGCGTCTACCTCTTCGAGAACAAGCAGCGCGAGGTGATCTACGTCGGCAAGGCGACGAACCTGCGCGCGCGTGTGCGCTCGTATTTCACTCAGGACGAACGCAAGCGGATGGCAGACCTGCGCGCCGAGGTCGACTCCGTGCGCGTCGTGGCGTGCTCGACCGATGCGGAAGCGTGCGGCTTGGAGGCGAGGCTGATCGAGAGGCACAAGCCCCGCTACAACCGGACGGGCGTGCGCCGGCGCTCACCCGTGTACCTGCGGTTGAGCAACGAGCGCCATCCACGATTCCTGGTTTCTCGTACAACGGGGGGTCGATCAACCGATGAAGCAGCCGACCTGAACCTCGGCCCGTTCTCGTCGACCGCGCGAGCCAGGGCCGCCGCGACGACGCTGTCCGGTCTGTTCGGCGTGCGCACGTGCACGCTCAAGCTCAACGGCAAAGCCTTCGAGCCCTGCGCGTTGTACGACCTGGGATCGTGTCACGGCCCGTGTACAGCAAGAGCCGACGACATCGCCGCTCACGATGCTGCGACGACGAGACTTCGTGACGATCTCGCGAGCAATGGTCTGACGCTCGCGCGCAAGCGCCTTGCCGAGAAGCTCGCCACTCTCGTCGCCCAGTCGCGCTTCGAAGAGGCGGCAGCCCACCGGGACGCATTCACCGATGTTGCCCGAGCCGTTGATCGTTCCGGGAGGCTCCGCGCCATCGCGCAAGCCGGCCGCATCGAGTTCGCCACCCCGGACGGCAACGTCCTGCTCGAGGACGGCCTGCTCGCGAGCTCCGAGAGGGCATCGGGGACAGATCATGGTCTCGCGCTCGGCGAACGGGGACTGCTGGAGCGGCAAGCGATCGCCGCATGGCTCGAGCGGGCCGAGCACGTCCGCCTCGTGAGCTCGCAGCGTCCACTCGCCTTTCCGTGGCCACGCGCGGTGTTGCTAGAGCGTCTGGAGTTGCAGGAGTTCGTTAAGTGAGGTCAAATCGTGCGGACCTTCGGAGTAGAATGACGGGCTGTTTCCCGGGCGCGCGCAGAGCGATTCCTGGGCAGGTCGAAGCGACTCGTGCGTTAAAGGAGTAAGTTCCCGAATGGCCCGACCCGCTAAACCCAAGCGCACAGCCACGCCACGGGCTTCCACCGGCGCAACGAAGCGCACCGCTGCGAGCGGTTCCGCCAAGCGTGCCACCGTCCGGGCTGCCGCCCGCACTGGGGCGTCGAAGTCCTCCGGTTCGCGTACACCGGCCGCGCAGAAGAAGTCCAAGGCCGCGGGCAGCAAAGCGCTGGCAGCCGCACGCAAAGCGCCGGCGGCCGCACGCAAGACGGCCCCGGCCGCACGCGCGAACGCGTCGCCACGAACTCCGGCCGCGCCGAGAACCCAGAAAGCGTCCGTCCCGAAGCTGAAGGCTGGCCTGAAGGACGTCGCGACCTCCAAGACCAAGGGGGCCGCGTCGCCACGCGCCGCCACCGGCAGCGCGCAGACGCAGCGCCCGGCCAAGCGCGGCAAGGGCCCGGCTCCCAAGGTCACGCCGGCCCGCGGCAAACCGAGAGCGCGCAGCGACAACGTCTTCGAAGCAGGCGAGGCCGACCTCGTCCGGATGTATCTGCGCGAGATCGGGCAGTACCCACTGCTCACCGACAAACAAGAGGTCGAGCTCGCCCAGGCCATCGAGGGCGGCGTGCGGGCGAGGACCCGTCTGCAGAAGGAAGCCGCCAAGATGTCGGCCCGCTCGATCGAGCGCATGGACGCGGATCTGTCCGCCGGACGCGCGGCGCGTCGGCGATTCATCCAATCCAACCTCAGGCTCGTCGTCTCCATCGCCCGCCGTTACCAGGGGATGGGACTCCCCCTCCTCGATCTCATCCAGGAGGGCAACCTCGGTCTGATGCGCGCCGTCGAGAAGTTCGACTGGCGCAAGGGCTTCAAGTTCTCGACGTACGCCACGTGGTGGATCCGTCAGGCCATCACTCGTGCGATCGCCGACACCGCTCGAACGATCCGCATCCCGGTCCACATGGTCGAAGCTGTGCAGAAGGTCCGCAAGATCCAGGAAGAGCTCCTCGACAAGCTCGGGCGCGAGCCGCTCATCGAGGAGATCGCGAAGGAGGCCGGGTTCCCGCCCGAAAAGGTCCAGGAAATCTTCCGCATCATGCCCGAGCCGGTGTCCCTCGAGACTCCGGTCGGTGAGGACGAGGAAACCGAGCTCCAGCATTTCATCGAGGACGTCACTGCCGAAAAGCCTTCCGACTCGGCGCTCGCCTCGATGCTGCAAGAGGATCTGCGCAACGTCCTGGACACGCTCTCCGATCGCGAACGTCGGGTGCTCGAGCTTCGTTTCGGCCTTGCGGACGGTCGTCCGCGCACGCTCGAGGAGATCGGCAAGGAGTTCAACCTCACGCGCGAGCGCATCCGCCAGATCGAAGCGAAAGCACTGGCCAAGCTACGGCACCCGAGCGCGCCGGCGAAGCTCAAGGAATACGCGTAAGCGGGGCTTGCTCACAGGATGAGCGAGCTCGCGCGCCTGCAGCGGCTGATCGATCACGCGTTCGCTGCGTGCCGCTGGCACGTCCAAGACCTCACCGCCGCCGAGTTCTTCGCCAAGCCCGTCACCCCATGCTGGGGCGTATGGCGTCGTGGCGAATCTTCGCGGAAGGACGTGCTCGGCAACGGAACGTGGGTCGTTGATGACCACGGCAAGGACACATCCCTGCCCGCGACGATCGGCTGGCGAGTGCTCCACCTCGCCGAGTGGACCGGCATCTATCGCGAATGGACGTTCGGCGTCCGCAGACCTCGGGGCGGCGACTGCGAATACCCGGGCACCGCAGCTGCAGCGGTCGAGTGGCTCGAACGCGCCCAAGATGGGTTCTCGAAAGAAGTGCACGCGCTGTCGCCGAAGGACATCGACGGCCTACGGCCGACCCACGACGGCACAAAGCGATCCGCCGGCGACCTCGTGTGGGACATCGCGGTCGAGCACCTCCACCACGGAGCAGAGATCGGCGTCCTGCGCGACCTCATCCGCGGGACCGCGCGAACCGACCGGTACCCCGGACCCTGGTCGTAGGAAAACGGCGTGAGTGAAGCGACCTGGGAACGTCAGCGGCGAAGCTTCGAACAGACCGCCGAGGCCTACGACCGGTACCGTCCGTCCTATCCCGACGAGATCTTCGAAGACATCAAGACCTACGCAGATCTCGCACCCGACGATCGCGTCCTCGAGATCGGTGCCGGCACAGGGCGGGCGACACTGCCTTTCGCGCGCTGGGGCAATCCGATCCTCGCGATCGAGCCGGCGGCCGCGATGGCCGACGTGGCACGCAGGAATCTCGCGAGCTTCGACAACGTCGAGGTGCGCACCGCCGCCCTCGAAGACCCCGGCATCGATCCGCACTCGTTCGGCCTAGTGACATGCGCCCAGGCCTACCACTGGCTCGACGAGGCGACGCGCATCGAGCGCATCGCCGACGCGTTGTACGCCTACGGGACGGCCGCGGTGATCGCCAACGTCCAAGTCACCCCGGACGACAACCTGCCTTTCTTCGAGCGCGTGCAGGAGGTGTACCGCGCCGTCTCACCCGAACTCGCGCACAAAGGTTCCTTCCGCAAGCCGGACGATCTGCCCGGCCATCGCTTCGAGAGCTCGCCACTGTTCACGGATCTCCAGCAGCGGAGCAGTGCATGGCACTGGACGCTTCCGACCGATCGATACGTCGGTCTGATGCGAACCCATTCCAATCACGCCGCGCTCGCGCCGGATGTTCGCGAGCGTCTGGTGACGAGGATCGGCGCGCTCATCGATTCCGAGTTCGACGGAAGGGTGACCGAACACTACGTCGCGCTCGTCGACCTTGCGCGGCGTTGCGCCTAAAGGCTTTCGTTCGCCTCGGCTACGGATACGAGCTCGAAGACCTTGTCGAGCTTCGTCAGGCGCAGCACCCTGGCAACAGCATCAGAGGGCGATCTCAGCAGGAGCGTGCCGCCGGCCGACGCCATCTGCTGGCGGATCGTCCACAGTGCGCGGAGTCCGGTCGAGTCGAGGAAGCTGACGGCGCGGAGATCGAGTATGACCGTGGTCTTGCGTCCTTCCAGTCCGGACATGTGACCTTGCAGCTGGGAACTCGTGCATAGGTCGAGCTCGCCTGATACGCGGACCTCGATCTCGTCGGCGGCGTTCTCGCTGATGTCGATGTGCAGGCTGCCCGTGCCGACTCGTCCACTCACATCCGCACCCTAGCGCGACTTCTCCTCCGTCACGACTTCGTGCTCGACGAGCGGGCTCCACCTTGCGGCGGCCGCGTGGCCCTCGTCGGTCGTCGGGGCCGACTCACCGCACGCGTCGGCAGTCCAAGGGTGAACACGACGGCGGCTGCCGAGGCCACCGCCGTCATCGTGAACACGGTCTGGAAACCGTTGGGTGCATTCACCAGCCCGGCGAGCACCGCGGCTCCGACGATGCTCCCGACATAACGGGACGTCGACGAGGCGGCCGCGGCCATGCCAGCATGCTCTGGCTCGATGCTCTCCACAGCCGAGGTCTGCAGCGATCCCGCGCCCATCCCGAGGCCTGAGCCGACGAACGCAAGGCAGACGATGAGGGACGACACAGCGATGTCGGGGCCGGACACAGCCAGGCCCACCACTCCTGCGGTGACCAACGACATGCCGATGAACGCGGGTGTTCGTCGTCCGAGCCTGTCCGACATCCGACCGCCGATGGGCGCGAGCAGCACCATCCCGATCGACATCGACGTCACCACCAGTCCGATGCGCGCCTCGGACCACCCCGGGCGCCGGTCGAGCATCAACGGGACGATGAGCAGCAACGCGTACAACGCGAGATTCGACAATGCGATCGCCGCCGTCGCCGACGCGAACGCGCGACGCTTGAAGAACCGCGGCTGAACGACAGGATCGGGATAGGTCAGCTCCCGCCACAAGAAGAGCCCGAAACCAACCACGATCACGGTGAGCATCGCCGCCAGCACCCCCGGCGTGACGTCGCTCAGTCGCGTGAGCAGCCAGGCACCCGCCGCGAGGACAACGGCAAGCAGCGTCGCTCCTTGAAGGTCGAACCGCTGCCCGGAATGCGGGTAGCGTCCGCTCGGAAGCGTCCGCCATCCCACGGCGAGGACAACAGCGACGATCGGCAGGTTGATCCAGAAGATCGCCTGCCAGCCCCCGATCTCGACGAGCACGCCACCGAGTGGCGGCCCGATAGCCGCACCGAACGCGATCGAAGACCCGAGCATGCCGAAACGCGCGCCGCGCCGATGCGCCGGAACGATCTCGCGGAGCAGCGCCGTGCCGTTGGGGAAGATGACAGCGGCGGAAAGAGCTTGTCCGGCCCTGAAGATCGTCAGCGTCCAGATGTCGGTTGAGAGCGCGCAGCCCAGCGAAGCGACGGCGAAAGCCGCGTAGCCGCCGAGCATGAAAGGACGCCTGCCGTAACGATCACCGAGCTTTCCGGCGATCGGCTGGAAGGCCGCCATGGTGATGAGATATGCGGTGACGAGCCAACCAGCCTGAGTGACGCTCGCCTCGAGCTGCCGGGAGATCGCCGGCAGGCCAACAGCGACCATCGTCGAGTTCAGTGGGACGAGCATGCCGCCGAAGCCAACGGCGAACAAGACAGCGCGTTCGAGCGACTGATCCTCGGGACGGCTGACTTCGGGGGGACTCACGGGGGTCAGCTTAAGAGCCGAACAATCCCCTCGTTGCCGTCGACCTCGATCGACTGTCCGTCGGCGATGCGCACTGTCGCGTCGCCGCAACCGACCACGGCAGGGATGCCGTACTCGCGAGCGACAACCGCGCAGTGGCTGATTATCCCGCCGGTGTCGGTCACGACGGCCGAAGCGAACGCGAACAACGGCGTCCACGGCGGTGACGTCGTGATCGCGACGAGAACATCGCCCGGATCAAGACGATCGGCGTCGGCGATCGAGGCGATGAGCCGCGCGCGTCCTCGAACCACGCCAGGCGAGCCCGGATTGCCCCGGACCTCACCCGCCGACTCCGACACCGGAGGCGGACCGCCGAAGAACTTCCCAAGGGAGCGGGCGATCGGATTCTCGGGCCCCTCGCCGGCCGGAGTCCCGAGCATCGGCGGTGGCTGCACCTGCCTCGCCAGCTCGAAACTCTCTTTGCGTTCGGCTACCAAAGAGCGCCGATCGATGGAAGGCAGAGCGCGAAGCGTCTCGGATATCTCGTCCGGGCGAAGGAAGAACACGTCTTCGGCGCTGTCGACGACTCCGGCATCGGCGAACCGACGGCCGACCTCCAAGCACACCATCCTGACCTGGTGCATGCCCTTGAAGTCGATCCAGAATCCGTGGTCCTCGGTGATCACGATCCCATCGGTGCCGGCCTTGAGAAGGAAGTCGAAGGCTCCCAGCTGCTCGGGATCGGTTAGGCGTTCGCGTGCCTGATCGATCAGGAGCTCGCGCTCTGCGGCGGCTTGCTCGAGCTCTGCGGCCGGATGGCTTTCCTGGCCCAGATACTCCTTGAGGTTCTTGAGGACGGGAGTCGGATCCTCGATCCAGCTTGGATATGCGATGTCCCATTTGTCGCCGCGCTCGCCATACTCGGCGAGGTAGGCACGAACGTCGGCCACGAAGCCAGGACCACCCGCGACATCGCCGAGGGCACGCAGTACATCACCGCTCACGTCTTCGGTCAGGACGCGGCGAATCTCGGGTAGTGCCGATGCTTTGCGGCTCAACTTCCAGAGCGCCAAACCCGTCTCCACCGTCTTGTTGAGGTGGCCCTGGAGCAGCCGGTAGCTCTCGTATGGATCCGACGTCGGGAGGAACGCACGGTACAACTCGTCGAACTCGCTCACCGCGACCATCGAAGGCATGAGGATCAAGAAGTGGATCTCGAAGAAACGCCGTCCGACCTCGAGCGTCCGTTCCCAGTGAGCGGTCAGCTCGGCGATCGTCAAGGCGCCCAGATCGACAGCTGCAAGCACCGCGAGGAGCGATTGGATCTCCGGCAGGTAGGTCTTTCGCCAGATATCGCCGAGCTCTGGGAGAACGGCGCCGATCCTTGCTTCGGCTTCCTGTCCCATGCGTTCGAGCTCATCCGGCAGCAATTCGAGCGGCGTCGGTGAGTTGTACGCCCAGTGGTTGAACACCTTCATGTGGAACTTGATCGGGACCGAATACTCCTCGAACGTCACCGCGAACCCATGAGTCACGAAGTCACCGAGGAGCTCGCCGAGCGGCGTTATGGGGTCGGGCGCGTGCATACCGTCCTGCATCCACTGAAGCTCCGCGTCCTTCGGATCGTCCCAGCTCACAACGAACTCCTGCGCCACCACCATGTTGTTCCCCCTTTGTCGCTGCTCGCCTACACCGGCGCCGACGATACGCCTTCGGACGGTCGTTCGCTGTGTCTTAGGACACACGCGGCTCCTGCTCGAGGAAGCTCAGCAAGAGCGCATTCACTTCATCCGGTCGTTCCTGCTGGATCCAGTGACCCGTGTCCGGAAGCGTGTGCAGCACGAACGGGCCCGTACAGAACTCACCGGCGCGGCGTCCGAG
The DNA here is from genome assembly GCA_964520325.1 of uncultured Actinomycetes bacterium. Lineage (GTDB taxonomy): Bacteria > Actinomycetota > JAICYB01 > JAICYB01 > JAICYB01 > CAZFOB01. Next base: position 155,599 of record CAZFOB010000001.1, read on the forward strand.
CTCGAATGTGAGGTAGGCATCGTCGAGGCCCCACAGCAGCATCGCCGGGCACGAGATGTCTGGGAGCTCCAAACGCTGATCGCTCAAGTAGGAGGACGGCGAGACGTTCGCGCGGTACCAGTTCAATCCAGCCGTCAGTGCGCCGGGACGCGAGAAGAGCTCGATGTACTTCGCGATCTCTTCTTCGGAAAGCTTGACGGTTGCGGTGTCGTAGAACCACGCCCGGAGAAGCTCGAAGTTGTTCCGCGCGAGAACCTCCTCGGCGACGCCCTCGAACTGGAAGAAGAACATGTACCACGACGCCTGCAACTGCGGGAGATGGTTCTGGAGATCGGAATACGCATTCGGGTGAGGAGCGTTCATCACGACGAGTCGCTCGACCTTGTCGGAAACAAGCGACGCGTACGCCCACCCGAGCGCGCCTCCCCAATCGTGTGAGACGACGGCGGCCGAACCCCCGATCGAGTCGATCACCGTCGTGAGGTCGCCGAAGGAGTTCGCCATCGCATACGCCGCGACGTCGTCGGGACGATCGGAGTCACCGAAACCGCGAAGGTCGAGTGCGACGGCACGGTAGCCGGCGTCCGCGCACGCCTTCATCTGATGGCGCCACGACCACCAGAACTCCGGGAAACCGTGCACGAACAACACGGGACGTCCGTCCTCTGGCCCTTGCTCGACGACGTGGATCTTCACGCCGCCGGAATCGACGAACCGCTCTCTGTTGCTCACAGCCGCTCGAGGATCGCGGCGGCGACGCGATCGGGGACCTCGAGCGACGGCCAATGGCCGACGTCGCTCCACCGCACGATCTCGGTGTCCGGACGGATCTGCGCCAGACGGTCCATCATCACAACGACCGCGATCGGGTCGAGCTCGCCCCACAGCGCCGTCATCGGACCCGGAAACGACGCGAGCCCTTGCGTCCAACGCGGTTGGTTCTCGCGCCGTTCCTCGATGTAGCGGATCAGGCGGCCGAGCAACTGATCGCCTCCGTTGTGGCGGATCAGCTCGACCATGGCGGTGAGCTCGTCGTCGGACGGCTGGACACCGAAGGTCTCGCCCAAGCCCGGCTTCATGCCGTCGAGCTCGAGCGGATCCGGAAGACGCTCGTCGGGGAGCGCAAGAAGGAACTCCTGCCCGGCCGAGAGCTGGACGAGGTCGATGAAGATCGAGCCGTTCGTCATGATCGAACGTTCGATGGTGAATCCGAGCGTGCCTTCGGCCTGGCGCATCATGAGCTCGGCAGCGACCGTATCGCCCATGTCATGGCTGACGAGCACGCACCGATCGATTCCGCACTCGTTCGCAACGGTCTCGGCGAGATCGGCCTGTTCGAAGAGGGAGTACTTCTGGTCCGGCTTGTCTGACAGTCCGTAGCCCAGCATGTCGAACGTGACGACGCGCACCGACTTCGCGAGCGCCGGCACGACCATGTGCCAGTCGTAGGACGAGCTCGGAAACCCATGGAGGATGAACACGAACAGCCCGGGGTGCGAGTTGGTGTCGAGGACGTAGATCCGGTTGCCGCCTCCCGGCGGGCTCTCGATGAATCGGCCGTCGTCCCGCCATTCACGAACTGCGATCGGTAGCGGCATGGCCTGCATCCTCGCGCATCGGTAACGTGGTGCGCATGTCCGATCTGGCCGGCCTCGTCCGCGAACACGTTTCGGAGGACGAGGTCGTCGAGATCTGCCGCGATCTCGTGCGCGTACCGTCGGTGAACCCGCCGGGCGACGAGCGCGAGGCCGCCAAGGTCGTCGAGAGCTGGCTCGGTCGCCTGGATCTGCCCGCCGAGTTCGTTACTCCCCTGCCCAACCGCACGAGCACCCTCTCGTCCTGGGGAGGATCGGGAGCCCAAGGAGACCAAGGGGACCAAGGGGAAAGGACGTTGTTGTTCAACGGACATTACGACGTCGTTCCCGAGGGCGACCACAGCGAATGGCCGCATCCTCCATTCGACGCCCACATCGACGACGGGAAGATCGTCGGACGAGGCACCGCCGACATGAAGGCCGGCATCGCTGCGTGCCTGGCCGCGGTCTCCGCCTTGCAACGCGCCGGCTTCGAGCCGGACGGCCGCCTCCTGATGCACTTCGTCGCCGACGAAGAATCGCTCGGCACCCACGGCACTCGGTTCCTCGTTGAGAACGGCTATTGCGACGGAGCGACCGAGGCGTTGGTCGGCGAGCCGACGAACATGCACCTGGTTCCCGCCGAGCGGGGCGCGGTATGGCTGCGCATCATCACCGAAGGCATCTCGGCGCACGGCTCGACCCCGCAGCTCGGCACCAACGCCATCGAGCACATGGCCGGAGTCATCCGTTCATTGAAGGAGATGCGATTCAAGAAGCTGCACGAGCTGCTCGGCGGACCGACGTTCAACGTCGGAGTCATCACGGGCGGCAAGAAAGTGAACATGGTTCCGGACGCCTGCCAGATCGAGATCGACCGGCGCACGCTCCCCGGAGAGACGATCGACGAGGTCGCCGCGGAGTTCGAAGCGCAGCTCGAGAAGGCGCGCGAGGAGATCCCCGGCCTGAAAGCGCGGGTTGTCATCGACGACTGGGCCGAGCCGTCGGAAACACCTGAGGGGACGTCACTCATGAGCCTGCTCGCCGAAGCTCGAGACGCGTTCGCCGTCGATGGGTCCGAGGTCGGATACTCCGGCGCGACCGACGCCAGGTTCCTGATCAACCAAGCGAAGATCCCCGCAGTGGTGTTCGGGCCGGGAAACCCGATCGTCGCCCACACGACTGGTGAGAGTGTCGGGATCGATCAGCTCGTCGAAGCGACCCGGACGTACGCGTACGCATTCGCGAAGTTCCTCGAGAAGCGCTAGCCAGGAGGCAAGGATGCGGAAGTTCTTTGCGGTCGGAGTCATCGCCAGCGCGCTACTCGTTGCCTGCGGCAACGGCGACGACGCGTCGTACGACGCCGCGTCGCCGCTGCCGCAGGCAACGAGTAGCCCGACGAAGGCGAGCAACATCAGCGCGGGCGGCGATTGCCAGGACAACACCAAGGCCGAGGGCCAGGCCGACCTCGAGATGCAGGACTTCCAGTTCGCGCCTCCGTGTCTGATCATGTCCACCAGCCAAGGACTTCGACTGCACAACGAGGGCGAGGCTCCCCACAACTTCTCCGTCGAGGACGTCGCCGGGATCGATGTCGATGTACAGCCCGGCAAGGTGAACAACACAGAAACCACCGGACTCGTACCGGGCACGTACACCTTCTTCTGCAAGTTCCACAAGGACTCGCAGGACATGTTTGGCGAGCTCCGCATCAAAGCCGCGTGAGGGGAAGCCGCGTGAGGGGAAGCCGCAGCCGGGGAATCTGGTTACAACGAGCATGAACGACATGCCCGCAACGCCTACCGCCACCCTTGACGCCAAGGGTCTTTCGTGTCCCATGCCGGTGGTGAGGGCGCGCTTGGAGATCGACAAGCTCGCGAACGGCGATGTGCTCAAAGTGCTCGCAACCGACCCCGGTTCGAGCTCCGACTTCGAGAACTTTGCGAAGATGACAGGACACGAGCTGCTCGACTCCACAGAGGACGAGGGCGTCTATACGTACCTGATCCGCAAGAGCGCCTAATCCTCGACGATCGCTTCGGCTTCGATCTCGACTCTCCAGCGGGGGTCGAGGAGCGCGGCGACAACAACCATCGTCGACGCAGGACGGACGTCCGCGAAGACCTCTCCGTGTGCTCGTCCGACGGCTTCCCAGTCGCTCGCATCGGTCAGGAAGGTTCGCGTGCGCACGACGTGCTGTGGTCCGGCTCCGGCCTTGGCCAGCGCGTCGACGATGATCTCGAGGCAGCGCTTGGCCTGCTCGTAGGGATCGGTATCGCACGATCCGTCCGGCCGGATCGGGGCCGTCCCCGACACGAGCACGCGATCGCCGATACGCACGGCACGGCTGAAACCGATCGTCGATTCGTACGGCGAGCTGCCGCCGATGTTCTGCCGACCGCCGTTCACTGAAAGACCCAGACCCCTAGGCGAACTTGTAGCCCACGTTGCGGACGGTTTGGATCACGTTCGCGTGCTCGCCGAGCTTGGCGCGCAAGCGCCGCACGTGCACATCGACCGTACGCGTGCCGCCGAAATAGTCGTAGCCCCACACGCGCGACAGCAGAGTCTGGCGGGTGAAGACGCGTCCGCGGTGTGTCGCCAAGAACTTGAGCAGCTCGTACTCCATATACGTCAGTCCGATCGGCTCAGAGTCGACGTGTACCTGGTACGTCGCGAAGTTGATGACCAATGCACCGAGGTTGAGGATGTCGGACTGTTCACCCTGCTTGGCGCGCCACAACAGGTGACGCAGCCGAGCATCGAGCTCGGCCAGCTGGTAGGGGACTACCAGGAAGTCATCGAACGCCCCTTCGCGCAAGAACAACTCGCGCAACTGCTCGATGCGAACGAGTGCGAGAAGCGACACGCCCGACATGGACTCTTCCTTGCCCAGGATCTGACAGAACTGCAGCGCACCCGGCGCGTCGGCTCCCGCCCACACCAGAACCAGGTCGGGGCGTTCGTCCGAGGCTCCGTCGGCGAAGGCGTGCGGATCCGCGGTCAGACCGAGGAGGTCGAGATCGCGCACGATCCCGGAGATCTCCTCCGGATCGGCCGCGTAGAGGTGACAGACCTTCATCGCATCACTTAAAGCATCGGAAGGTAGCGGTTGAGCTCGAAGGGCGTAACGACGGCCTTGTACTCTTCCCACTCCTCGCGCTTGTTGCGGATGAACCACTCGAAGACGTGCTCACCGAGGGCCTCGGCGAGCATCTCCGATCCCTCCATCAGCTCGATGGCGTCCTCGAGAGTGTCGGGGAGTGATTCGATCCCGAGCGCGCGCCGTTCTTCCACCGAGATGGCATAGATGTCGTCGGTCGACTCGGGTGGCAGCTCGAGCTCACGGTCGATCCCGTCGAGGCCCGCCGCGAGTGCGCATGCGAGGAACAAGTACGGGTTGCAAGCCGCGTCCGGAGCCCGGTACTCGATGCGCGTCGAGTGCTCCTTCTCCGGCTTGTACGTCGGGACGCGCACGAGGGCCGAGCGATTCTGCCTCCCCCACACCACGAACACCGGAGCCTCGTAGCCCTCGATCAATCGCTTGTAGGAGTTCACCCATTGGTTGGTCACCGCGGTCATCTCGCGAGCATGGGTCAGGATCCCCGCGATGAACGACCGTCCGATCTTCGAGAGGTGGACGTCGTCGGCTGCGTCGAAGAACACGTTCCGGTCGCCTTCGAACAGCGACATGTGTGTGTGCATCCCAGATCCGAATTCGCCCTGGATCGGCTTGGGCATGAACGTCGCGTACACGCCGTGCTCCTGCGCGACCTCCTTCACCGCCAGGCGGAAGGTCATGATGTTGTCGGCCAAGGTGAGTCCGTCCGCAAAGCGCAGGTCGATCTCGTGCTGCGACGGTGCGACCTCGTGATGCGAGGAGTGCACCGAGATCCCCATCTGCTCGAGGTAGTGGATCGTGTGCCGGCGGAACTCTGAACCAACGTCCTGCGGAGTGAGGTCGAAATAGCCACCGCGATCGAGCGGCTGCGGGTCTTCGGCTGAGCTGAAGAGGAAGAACTCGACCTCGGCATTCGCGTAGAACGTGAAGCCCATCTCCTGGGCGCGCTGGATCTGACGCCGCAGCACCCAGCGAGGATCGCCCTCGAACGGCGTGCCGTCGGGAGAGGCGATGTCGCAGAACATCCGCGCAACGCTCTGAGTCTCCGGACGCCACGGCAGGATCTGAAACGTCGTCGGATCGGGGTGGGCGATCATGTCCGCTTCCTGCACGCGTGCAAAGCCCTGGATCGCCGAGCCATCGAACCCGATGCCCTCATCGAAGGCGACCTCGAGCTCCTCCGACGGGATCGCGAACGACTTCAGGAACCCGAGGACGTCTGTGAACCACAGCCGCACGAACCGCACATCGCGCTCTTCGACGGTTCTGAGCACGAAGGCCTTCTGCTTGTCATCCATCGGTGATCACCTCTGCTCGACCCTCGCAGAAACAGGTTACGCGTGTGTAACGGACCGTTACCGACCTGCGTCGATGCCCTCGAGCAGGCGCTCGGCGGTCTGTTCCACGTTGCGCTGGCCGATGCGACCGGCCAGCTCCCGTGCGTCCGCGAGCATATTGCGTGCCCGCCCGACATCCTCGGGACGGCCACGCTCGAGCAGCAGGCGACCGAACTCGAGGTCCGTCCTGGCCACCCACGTCTGGGAGCCGAGACGCATGTGGAGTGCACGGGCCTCCTCAGCGTGCTTCTCGGCCTCGTCCCAGCGGCCGAGCGTGGCCTCGAGCATGCCGAGGTAGGCCGAAGCGGCTCCGAGGATCAGGACAGGTGTCCCCACGACGATCAGCAGACCGTCCCAGGGCTTCAGCTTCTCGAGCAAGATCTGAGCTTTGTCGCGATCTCGCAGGCGTACCGCGCCGTAGGCACACAACGCCAGCGCGACGAGGTGATTCCCGTCGAGAGGGATGTCGCCGAAGTCGTTGCGTCCAAGGATGTCGAGCTCGCTCTGCGCTTCGTCCAGCTTGTCGGAGTCGACGTACTGGAGGAGCAGACCGCCGCGCCACGGGATCTCCGGATCGACTTCGATGAGCGCCTGGAACATGAGTTCCATCTCGCCGCCCCGGCCCTGCTCGAACCGGAGAGTGAAGAGCTGCGCCATGTATTGGTTCGCGGTGTACACGTTACCGAGCTCCTGACCCAGCAGAAGCACTTGATTCACGAGCGACTCCGCCTCGTCGAGCCTGCCCTCGAAGATCGCGAACATCGCGCGCCACAGGACGCGAAACCACGGGCCGTCCCGGATGCGGTATTCATCGGTCAGTGCTTCGTAGTCGGCGAGGGCGCGCTGGGCCGCCTCGAAGTCGCCTGCCACGACGTGCGCGTACATCCGGAGAGACGCTCCCCATGCCGCGAGCCATCCTTCGCCGGCCTCGCGTGCCGAGCGCTCGAGCTCGTCGCACACGGCGAGACGTTGCGGGACGTCCGGGCTGGACAACAGATGCCAGCCGCGCATCCACAACGCACGAGCGAGGGCCGCACTGTCGCCCGCCTCTCGCGCAAGACTCAGAGCTCGATCGTTTAGCTCCACGCTGCGATCGCGCGGCGTGTCGAAGTACACCTCGACCGCCATGCGGCTGAGGATCGCGGCACTCAAAGCCGGGTGGCCGTCGCCCAGTGCGTTCAAACCCTCTTCGAGGAGGGCAACAACCTGTGGGTCCACGACACCAGGTACGCCGAGCCAACCCGCGTACCGAAGTGCTGACCGGGCGACCATCTCTGGATCGCCGAGCTCGCGAGCGAGGTCCATCGCCTGCAAGCAGACCGGCCGCGCCGCCTCGGTTCCCTTGGAGAGGGTCAGGGCTTCGGCGAGTCCGAGCAAGAGCCCCGCGCGAAGAGCAGCCGAGCCGTCCTCGAGTTGTTCCAAGCCGCGTTCGAAGTGGCGCGCGGCTTCGTCGAAGGCGAAGTGCCCCAACGCCTGGTCCCCGGCAGACTTCGAGTACTGGACGGCTTTCGTCACATCTCCGGTGATGGCCGCCTCTCCGTAGTGGTAGGCGAGCTGAGTTACTTGGCTCTCGAGGTTGTCAGCACGAAGGTTCTCAATCGCTTCGGCCACCGCGCGGTGCAGCCGAACGCGGCGGCTCGTCGTCAGCTCTTCGTGCAAGGTTTCCCGGACCAGTGCATGCGTGAAGCCGAACCGGTCGATCTTCGCCGGGATCTCCTCGACAACACGCGCTTCGACGGCGTGCTCGATCGCCCTGAGGGCGTCGTCCTCGGCATTACCCGACGCCGCGCACAGGACATCGAGATCAAACTCCCGGCCGATCACCGAGGCGACGCGCAACAGTTGATTCACGCCGTCGTCCAAGCGAGAGAGTCGGCGCCCGATCACTTCTTTGACGCCTTCGGGCAGCCCTATCGGCGCCGATCCGGAAGCCACCCACTTCCCCGTCTCTTGCACAAGTGCGCCGGTCTCGACCAGATGCCGCAGAACCTGACGGACGAAGAACGGATTTCCCTCGGTGACTTCCCACACCGGCTGGATGAGCTCATCCAGCCGGGACTCCACACGCCCTCCGGCCGCGCTCTCGACGAGTGCGATTACGCCATCGATGTCGAGACCCTTGAGCGCGATCCGGACCACATAGTCTTCGTCGCGACGGAACTCGGCGAGAACATCCGCGAGAGGATGGGTTCGAGCGAGCTCTGTTTCCCGGTACGTCCCGATGATGAGCAAGGCTCCCGGATCGGCGTCTCTCACGGTATGCCGCAAGACGGCGAGCGTCGGCGCGTCGGCCCAGTGGAGATCGTCCAGCACGACAACAGCGGGGGCCGAGTCTCCGATCGATCGCAGCAGCGACGAGATCGCTTCATACAACCGGAGCCGTTCGCTCTCTGGGTCGCCTCGCACAGGCTCGAGCACACGCGGAAGCCGTTCCACGACCTCCGGGATGAGCTGAGCGATGTGAGCCACATGGCGACCCATCGCGCGGCGCAGCGCTTCAGCGTTCATCGTGCGGATCGCGTAGCCGAGGGCTTCGACGATGCTCTGGTACGGCGCGCGGACCTCTTCGTCGCAGCGGCCGTATAGCACGCAGGCGCCCTCCTCGTGCGCCCAGCGAGCGAACTCCGTGACGAGTCGCGTCTTCCCGATACCGGGCTCCCCGCCGATCAGGACGAGGACACGTCGTCCTTCGGCAGCTTGCTTGTACGCCGTCTTCAGCTGTTCGGACTCGACCTCACGGCCGACAAGCGCAAGCATGTCGCTGACGTCAAGGGCCGGCGGTAGCGGGATTCGCTGCGCTCCAACCGGCTCCCACAACACTTCTGCCGCGACCACGGGTTCCGCCACACCCTTGAGCTCGAGGGGGCCGAGCGCGCGAAACTCGAACGTTCCTCGGGGTCCGACGAGCGCTCGCACGAGCTCTGACGCGAATATCTGTCCGCCATCGGCCACGTCGCACAACCGCTTGGCGATCGCAACCGGCGTTCCGAAGTAGTCGTCCTCGTCGCGGATCGGCTCGCCCACGTGCAGGCCGACGCGCACGGCCAAGCCGTCGTCGGAGCCTTGGCGGTCTACGGCTTGCTGCATCGCCACGGCACACGCCACAGCGTCCGCCGGACTCTCGAAGACCACCATGAGGCCGTCACCGAGGTTCTTGACCTCGAGACCCCCAAGCGAGGCAACGGCGTCGCGCAGAGCGCGAAAGTGCCGTCGGCGAAGCAGTTCGGCAGCTTCGTCGCCCAGGCGTTGATAGAGATCGGTCGAACCGACAAGGTCGGTGAAGAGCAGGGTGACGATAGACGCCGCCATCGCCTAAGCCTGCAGTCCGGGGGCCGGACTGTCTACGTCAATGTGCACGCATGCCCGGCCCGACCTCGGCGAGGAGCTCCAGGAACCGATCAGGCGAGAGCTTCCCCGCCGCCTCGCCGTACGGGGGGTAGTAGAAGACGAAGTCCTGGATGCCGGTCGACGTTGCGGCGCCGATGAAGTCGCCCAGAGCCTGCCGCGATGTCCACCACGGAAAGCCCGATTCCTGGACCAGCAGCGAGCGGCGGATCGCGGCCGGATCGCGGCCGGCCTCGTGCGCAAAGCCGTCGAGCATCGCGTTGCACTCACGCAAGTACAGCAGGAGGTCCTCGCCGTGGCGTCCGAATCCGGCCAGGACGTTCCAGGTGTCGGCGTAGCGAGCCGCCACGCGAAGTGTGCGCGGTCCGTGGGCGGCGATAACCAGCGGGGGCCGAGGCACCTGCAGCGGCCATCGGCCTCGATCGAATCCCTTCGCTCTGTAGTACGTCCCGCTGAACGCATCGGAACGTCCGGCAAGAAGACTGTCGACGACCTCGACGAACTCCTCGAAACGGTCCGCTCGCTCGGAGATGGTCCACTCGTCGATACCAGCGACGTGAGCGTCGTCGGCTCGTGTTCCCGCAGCGCCGATCCCGATCTCGAGGCGCCCACCCGACAGATGATCGATCGTGATGGCTTCCTTCGCGAGCACCGCTGGGTTGCGATAGGTGATGTTCGTGACAAGGGTGCCGATACGGATCCTCGACGTGCACGCTGCCATCGCGCCGAGCGTCGTCCAGGCCTCGAGGAGCGAACCCATCTTCGGGAACGTCATGAGGTGGTCGGCGATCCACAGGTTGTCGAAACCGGCGTCCTCGATGACCTTCCAGTCACGGCGAAGCTCGTCGAATGGACGGTCCTGCAGAACGACGCAGCCGAAGCGGGTCAAACCATTCGCCGGTCGCTCGCCCATTGCGTGAGCTGATGGCGGTTGCTCAGCTGGAGCTTGCGCAGCACCGCCGAGACGTGAGTCTCGACGGTCTTCACCGAGATCGACAACCGCTTCGCCACCTCCTTGTAGGTGTAGCCACGCGCGATGAGGCGCAGCACCTCTTTCTCCCGCACCGTGAGCTGATCGATCTCGGGGTCGCTCGGGAAGCCGATCGCAAAGCCTGGCTCACCGGCGAAGGCATCGAGGACGAAGCCGGCGAGGCGCGGTGAGAAATGCGCGTCTCCGGCGTGGATCTTGCGGATCGCTTCGATGAGCTCTTCCGGTGAGATCGTCTTCGTGACGTAGCCGCGGGCTCCGGCTCGGATGAGCGCGATGACGTCCTCGGCGGCATCGGACACCGAGAGCGCGAGGAACTTCATGTCCGGGTGAGTCTCATGGACGGCCTCGATCACAGCTTGTCCGCCTCCTCCGGGCATGTGCACGTCGAGCAGGACGACATCCGGCTTGGTCGCGCGGATGCCCTGGACGGCGGTGTCCACGTCGCTCGCTTCGCCCACGATCTCGATGGTCGCCGAGGCATCCTCTGACGCTCGGTGCTCGAGCTCGGCCCGCACGCCGGCGAGAAAGATCCGGTGATCGTCGACGATGAAGACACGCGTCATGCCGAAGCCTCGTGTCGGGGGGCGCGGCCCCCCGAACCCCCCAGCGGCATCGTGATCTGTACCTCGCACCCTTCCCCCGCCGAGCTGGTGATGGCGACCGTGCCGCCGGCGCGTTCGATGCGTCCGCGGATCGAGTCGGTGATGCCCCTGCGCCCGTTCGGCAGGTGCTCGGGGTCGAAGCCCTTTCCGCGATCGCGTACGAACGCGGTGAGCTCATGGTCGTCACATTCGATGAACACGGCGATCTCGTCGACCCCAGAGTGACGCGCAGCATTGGTCGCAGCCTCACGGCACGCGGACACAACCGCCATCGTCGCCTCGGACATGTCGCAATCTCCCACGATGACGGTCTCGATCGTGACCTCGTAAGCCTCTTCGACGGCATCCGTCATCTCGTGCACGGTGGCCTCGAGGCGTCCGGAGATCTCGGGTTGTGCGTACAGCCACGAGCGAAGCTCGCGCTCCTGCCGCCGCGCGAGGTTCGCCATCTTGCGTGGACTCCCGGCGTTGCGCTGGATAAGCGCGAGGGTTTGCAGGACGGAGTCGTGCAGATGCGCAGCGAGCTCGGCACGATCTTCCGAACGCATCCTGTCGCGGCGTTCATCGCCGAGCTGGTTGGCGAGGCGGTACATCCACGGCCCGAAGACGATGGCAAGGCCCATCGACGTAACGCCAACCGCGAGCAGCACCGACACGAATCCGCCGAACGACTGGTTCATCGTGAGGAACCAGATCGCGCCACCGATCACGAACACACCACCGAAGAGCAAGTGGACAAGCGACGGTCGTCCGGTCGGCGTCTGTTGTCCGAGCGCGCGCGCCCAGCGCGGCCGACGCTGTTGTCCGGCGCCGACATACACAACGGCCGCACCGACCGACATGATGAGCAGGGGGATACCGGCCGCATCACCGAGCCACAGGTTCGCGGAGCGGAGCAGGAACACCGAGCCGAGGACGATCGAGCCGAACGCGATGTTCTGTGACAACGTGGGCGCACGCGGCTTGGGAGCGCGCCGATCTCCCGGCTCCATCGCGATCCACCACGCGGCGAGGTAGATGATCACGCCGACCGCACCGGCGAACGACGTGATGAAGAACCCGATCCGCACGAGCACGGGGTCGACACCCCAGCGCTCGGCCAGACCCCCGGCCACACCGGCGATCAGCGCGTCGTCGCGGCTACGGGCGAACCGCAACGACGAGGGGAGCGGGCGCTCGGTCAGTCCCCTGACCCAGCCGCTCTTCGGCTGGTCCCTCACGCCCTTCTGATGTGTCGTGGCCACAAGATGATGTTCCCACGGTTGCGCCTGCCGCCCTATCGGGGACGTCCCTGAGACTGCCGGCCGGGGTCAGGGACCGGTCAGGGCTGTTCCCGATTGTGGGATCGGACGCCGGGGGCCACGATGCCCGCATGACCGACGAGACGAAGAACCCGGACGTACCGCCCGAAGCACCCGACGTACCAGACAACGAAGAGGCGCCCACCGAAACGACGGCGGAGTTGCCCACGGAGGAAACCCAGCCGCCTCCGTACCAAGAGCCGCCTGCGTACGAAGCACCGCCTGCGTACGAAGGGCCTCAGGCGCCGATCCATCACCGCTTGTACCGGCGTCCCGAGGGCAAGGTCTGGGCCGGGGTGTGCTCGGGTCTCGGCGCCTACTGGAACGTGGATCCGGTGGCTCTGCGCGTCGCGTTCGTTCTCCTGACGATCTTCACCGGCGGACTCGGTCTGGTCGCCTACTTCATCGGTTGGTTGGTGATGCCCATGGCACGTCGCGGCGAGCCGATCCCGGAGCGTCCCGAGAGCGACTCGGCGGCCGCCAGCCGCTGGATCGGCATCGGTGCCATCGTCATCGGCGCGCTCGTGCTCACGCGGGGCTTCTTCTCGATCCACGGCGGCGTCTTCTGGGGCCTGCTCCTCATCGGCATCGGCATCGCCGTCTGGGGACGCGACTTGACCGGAAGCCGCCGTTCTCCGAGGCCCCCGACCGCACCACTTCCTCCACAGTCACGCGCAACCGCGAGCACGGTCCACTTCGCCAGCACGCAACCCCTGCACACGCCGGCCACTAAAGACCCACCGGCCTGGCCGTCCGGCTCTGCGCCGACCGCCCCGCTCGCCGCCTCCCCGAACCCCTCCCCGCGACACCCGAGAGATCGAGAGTCGCGACGCCCGCGTCGCGATCCCTCGATCCTCGGGCGTCTCGTCGTCGGGGCGGCGGCGCTGGCCATCGGCGTCGGCTTGCTGCTCGACAACATCACGTGGGTGCACATCACGCCGAAAGGGATGTTCGCCGTTCTGCTCGCCATCGTTGGGTTCGGCTTGCTCCTCGGCACGTGGTGGGGACGCGCGCGTTGGCTCGTCTTCCCGGGTGCCGTGCTCGCGCTCTGTCTGGCGACTGTTGCAACGGTTCCGTTCGGGATCCGGGGCGGGATAGGAGACGTCGCGTGGAGCCCGAGCTCGCTGCGCACGCTCCAGCCTCACTACGAGCACACAGCAGGACAGGTCGTTCTCGATCTCACCGATGTCGACTTCGGCAAGAGGTCGCAGGACGTCGATGTCGACATGGGATTCGGCGAGCTCCTCGTCGTCGTCCCCGACGGTGTGAACGTCATCGTCAAGGGCCATGTCCAGGGCGGGGAGATGTCGCTGTTCGGACGACGGAGCGAGGGGTGGAACGTCGAGGATCTGGTAACCGACGACGGTGAACCGAACATCGGTCCACTGCGCTTGGACGCGACTGTCGTTTTCGGTGAGCTCACGGTTCTCCGCGGCGACGCTAACGACGTCCCGGAGCTCGAAGAGGGACGACGTGGACGGTTGCGCTTCGGGCGACTCAACGATCAGAGCGGAGGGAATTGACATGAGAAGGCATCGATTCGATCCGCTATCGTTCATCTTCGGGATCGCGTTCCTGCTCGTCGCCGGTGCGCTGTCGATCGACGGCATCAACCTCACCGGAGGATGGATCCGCTGGACGGCGGCCGGGCTCCTGCTGCTGTTCGGCATCGTGATGGTGTTCGGGTCGCGGAGCCGCTCCCATCAGGCCCACACCGACGCATGATCGCCACCGCGCCGGCACTCGAGCATGGCTCTTCGCAGCACGCGGCAACCTTCCTCTTCACCGACATCGTCGCGTCGACCGAACATCTTGCGGCCCTCGGACAGGACGCATGGCTCGACGCGCTTCGCGAGCACAATGAGGTCGTTACGCACACCGCCGATTGCTTCGGCGGACAGTCGATGAAGTTCCTCGGCGACGGATGGATGATGACGTTCGCGTCACCTCGCGACGCCGTCGACTCCGCAGTGGTGATCCAACGCGTGCTCGCGGACACGCGCCGTCGCCAAGGGTTCCGCGTGCGGATCGGCATGCACCACGGACGCGCGGTTTACGAAGGACACGACTACGTCGGCAAGGACGTCGTCGTCGCTTCGCGCATCACGCACCAGGCCGGCCCCGAGGAGATCCTCGCGTCGAGCGACGTCGTCGATGCCTTGGGCCCGGTCGATGCCCACGCCGACCGTTTCGACGGCGGACGGATCGCCAACCTCAAGGGCCTCGGCCCCCATCTGGTGTTCGGCGTGCGGTGGGGCGTCTCTCCTGCATGAGCGCGAACACGACGCTCGAAAGGCCGCTCCGCGCCGCGCGGGAAGACCCAGAGCTCCGCGGTCTCATCGAGGATGCGATGGCCGGCTTCGCTCGCTCCCGTTCGGCTGTCGTACCTGCTTACGGGGACCAACCACGCCGCAGCACTCCGGTCTTCACGGCGGTTGTCGCTTCACTCGCGATCGTTCTCGTGTCGGTGCGAGCCTTCGTCATCGACTCACCGCCCTCCGAGCCCGGCGAGTCCGGCGAGCTCGCCGACGCTGCGCGCTTCGTCCACCGCAGACACGACGCGCCTCGATCCGGATCGTTCTTCGTGGCGGCCGTATCGAGGCCCCCTCAGGGCTGGTCAAACCTCGAGGAAGCGAAGCAAGACATGGCGTCGGCGCGACGCAACGCCGTCTCCGCCGCCGGCGCCTGCATGGGTCGCTCCGCTCTGCGCGCCGGTGTCGAGATCAGCGATCGAGGCGTGGTGGGCGGTTCAGCCGGTCTCATCTTCGCACTCACCGTCTTGGACGCCATGGACGGCCGCGACCTCGCACACGGCAAGCGGATCGCCGGAACCGGAACGATCGCTCCCGATGGCCGCGTCGGGCCCATCTCCTCCGTCGAGATCAAGGCGCGCGCGGCGGAGCGAGCGAAGGCCGATCTCTTCATCGTCCCGGCATCTCAGGCATCGGCGGCGCGCCGCGCGGCACCGGGGCTCACCGTCACCGGCGTGCGAACACTCGACGACGCCGTACGCCTGCTCACCGGCGGAGGAGGATGCGTGCGTACGTTCGATCAGCCGCCGGACTGAGCACGGCCCGGCAGTCCACGGAGAAGACACACGTAGCATGAGGCCATGAGGACGTTCCGACTGGCGCTGGCCCAGATGAATGCCACGGTCGGGGACCTCGACGGAAACGGTGCCAAGATCCTCGACGGCGTCGAGCGCGCGCGCGATGCCCAAGCCGATCTCGTGGCCTTCCCCGAGCTCGCGATCACCGGCTACCCGCCCGAGGACCTCCTCCTCAAGCCTTCATTCGTCGTCGCCAACCAACAGGCGCTGCAAAAGGTCGCCGCGGAGGTCCAGGGCATCGTCGCGGTGGCCGGCTTCGCGCATCTCGACGGCGACCTCTACAACGCAGCCGCCGTGATGGCCAACGGAGAGGTCCAGGGCGTCTACCACAAGCATCATCTGCCGACCTACGGCGTCTTTGACGAAGACCGCTACTTCAGGCGCGGCGATACGGCACCGGTCTACGTCATCAACGGCACGCGCGTAGGTGTGTGCATCTGCGAGGACATCTGGTACGCGTCCGGGCCGGCCGAGTGGCAGAGCCACGCCGGGGCTGAGGTCATCGTGAACATCAACGGCTCACCGTTCCGCACCGGCATCGACGACATACGCAAACGCATGCTCGCGACGCGCGCGGCCGATCACGTCGTGGCACTCGGCTACGTGAACATGCTCGGCGGACAGGACGAGCTCGTCTTCGATGGTGGGTCGATGGTCTTCGACGCGGACGGAAACCTCGTCGCGTCCGCACCGACGTTCGCGGAGGACATGCTGATCGTCGATATCGATGTGGACGCGGTCGCGCGGGAGCGGCTCCACGACCCACGTATGCGCAAGGTGGCTGCGCCGTCACGCGAGATCTCGACGCCGGAAATCTTCATCTCCGACATTTCCGCTGAGATCCGCTCGCCGCTCACTTCCTCCGTTGCGGCCGAGCTCGAAGAAGAGGCGGAGGTCTACGGCGCGCTCGTCCTCGGCGTGCACGATTACGTCCGCAAGAACGGTTTCGAAGAGGTCCTCATCGCGATATCCGGAGGGATCGACTCGGCCCTCACCGCGACCATCGCCGTCGACGCGCTCGGCGCCGAGGCGGTCACCGGAGTCGTGATGTCGTCCAGATACTCGTCGGAGCACTCGCGGTCCGATGCGTTCGACCTCGGGAGGCGTCTGCGCATCAAGGTGCTCGACATGTCGATCAAGAAGCCGCAGGTCGCCATGTGGGAGGCGCTGCGCTCCGGGATCGAGGGCCAACCCGGACAGGACATCGCCGAACAGAACATCCAGGCTCGCATCCGAGGCCTCTACATGATGGCGCTCAGCAACGCGCGCGACCGCGCGATCGTGCTCACGACGGGCAACAAGTCGGAGATGGCAACGGGGTACGCGACGCTCTACGGAGACATGGCCGGCGGGTACGCGGTACTGAAGGACGTTCCGAAGACGCTGCTCTTCCGACTCTCGCGCTGGCGCAACCGCGAGCACGAAGTGATTCCGCAGAACATCATCGACAAACCGCCATCGGCCGAGCTCAAGCCCGATCAGCTCGACGAAGACTCACTCCCGCCGTACGAGATCCTCGACGCGATCCTCGAGGCCTACGTCGAGCAGGATCGCTCGCTCGAGGAGATCACCGGGATGGGACACGACCGCGAGACGGTGCGGCGGGTGATCACGATGGTCGATCGCGCCGAGTACAAACGGCGGCAAGCACCACCGGGGCCGAAGATCACCTCACGCGCGTTCGGCCGCGACCGCCGCCTCCCCATCACGAACCATTTTCAGGATGGCGGATAGCGACTCCTCTAACGAGCGCTGAGAGCACCTTCGAGCTTCGTCGCGAGGTCATCGAACGCCTTCGCCTGAGGCGAATCCGGTCCGGAGAGCACGATCGGCGTCCCCATGTCGCCGGCGGCCGCGACGGCCGGGTCGAGCGGGATAGCGGCAAGCTTCTCCACCCCGTGACTCCAGATCGAGCGTTCCTGCGCGACACGCGGGAAGACATCGATGCGTTGCTCGCACCCCGGACACACGAGGCCGTCCATATTCTCGATGCCTCCGAGCACACGGACGTTCGCTCGGCTGCACAGGTCGAGCACTTTGCGTGCATCGAGGTGCGCGACGTCCTGCGGCGTGACGACGACGATGGCACCGCAGAGTTGCAAGCGCTGCATGAGCTGCTGCTGCAGATCGGCCGTGCCCGGCGGAAGGTCCACGATGAGATAGTCGAGCTCGCCCCAGTCCACGCCTTGCACGAGTTGCCCGAGCAGCAGGTCAACGAGTCCCGCTTGCAGCGAGATCGACTGTCCCTCGCCGACGAGGAACCCGATCGACATGATGTGGACACCGAACCGCTCGAACGGTTCGTGCTTCGCCGGCCTTCCGTCGATGGGGGCGCGCCACAGATCGAGGTGCTTCACGTCCTTCGTTCGACCGAGACCGATCATCCGCGGGATGTCGGGGCCGTAGAGATCGGCGTCGAGGAGGCCGACGCGCATCCCGTGCTCCGAGAGCGCGACGGCGAGGTTGAGGCTGACCGTCGACTTGCCCACGCCGCCCTTGCCGCTCGCGATGGCGATGGCGTGGCGAGCGGGAGAGCTCACAGCTTGGCGAACGCCTCGAACAGTGCGCGCGCGGCGATGCGTCCCTTGGTGAGCGATTCGAGCGCGTAGCTCTCGTTCGGCGCGTGGATCCGGTCACCGGCGCCGGCGAAGCCGGTGAGCACCGTCGGGATGCCCTTGCGCTTGAGGACGTCGAGAAGTGGGAGCGTGCCTCCGAGTCGCCACAACGCCGGCTCTTCACCGAACGCATCGGCGTACGCGCGCCGGGCGGCGACGAGGACGGGCTCGTCCGGATCGAAGCCGGCGGCGTCGACGCCTCCCGTCCACTCGAACGAGATATCGGCCTTCCGATGTGCCGCTTCTGTCACGAGGCGCTCGATCTCCTTGCGCATGTCGCGGTGCTTCTGTCCGGGCGCGAGCCGCATCGAGATGAACGCGAAAGCCTTCGACGGGATCACGGTGCGAGGGTCGCCGGCCTTGATCTCGTCAACGTCGAGCGAAGGCTCGAACCCCGTCATCTCGTAGTACCTCTCGCCCGACGTTGCGCAGATCGCACGGGCGCCGACGCGTTCGAGCGCCCGGTCGCCCGGCGGCATGCCCGCCCACATCGCGCGCTCGGCGTCCGGGATCGGATCGATGCCGGCGCGCAGGGTTTCGGGCAGTCGTCCGTCCGACAGCGGAAGGATCGGCTGGAGCGCTTGCATCAGCGCGTGCAATGCATTGAGCGCAACGCCGCCGTAGACACCGGAGTGCAGGTCGTAGTCCGCGGAGCGAACCCGCACATAGCCCGCGATCACTCCACGGGCACCGAGGGTGATGGTCGCACGGGATCCGATGCTGCCGGAGTCGTAGATGATGCATGCATCGCACGGTTGGTCGTAGGCCTCGAGCCACGGCATGAGGTTGTCGCTGCCGCGTTCCTCTTCACCCTCGACGACCGCGGTGATGTTGACCGGGAGCTTGCCCTCCGCGTGCATCGCGCACGCTTCATAGAGCAGTGGCCAGAAGTTGCCCTTGTCGTCGGACGCTCCGCGGGCGTAGATGCGGCCGTCCTTGATCGTGGGCTCGAAGGGCGAGGTCTCCCATTCGTCGAGTGGTTCTTCTCCCTGGACGTCGTAGTGGCCGTAGATCATCACGTTGCGCGCGTGGGGTGAAGCCGCCCTGAGCTTGCCCACGACGAGCGGGTTGCGATCGGTGTTCACGAGCTCGCACTCCCCGCCCGAGGCCACGACGAAGTCCCGGACGAACGCGGCGGCTTCCTTGATCGCGTCGGGGTTGCCGTCCCCAGTCGAGACCGACGGGATGCGGAGCAGATCGAGCAGCGGCTCGAGGAATTCCGGTTCCAGATCCACGGTCATGTGACGCTACCAGTCCGAGCACCTCCGGCGATCGGAGCGTCGCTCCTGCGCGTTTACCTCCGCGTAACCGTCGGTTACCGTCCGGCAACTCCTGTCGCCTATGCTCCCCAGCGGTCTACAACCCGATCAAGGAGACAGGCACATGGCTACACCTCAGGACGCGCTCAAGCTCGTCGCTGATTCGGGCGCGAAGGTCGTCGACATCAGGTTCGTCGACCTGCCCGGCCTCATGCAGCACTTCTCGATCCCCGCAGGAGAGTTGACCGCGGACGTGTTCGAGGAGGGATTGGGCTTCGACGGTTCGTCGATCCGCGGGTTCCAGGAGATCCAGGAATCCGACATGCTCCTGATCCCGGACGCCGACAGCGCATACGTCGACCCGTTCCGCCAGCACCCGACCGTCAACATCAACTGCTTCGTGAAGGACCCGGTGACCGGCGAGTGGTACACGCGCGATCCGCGCAACATCGCCCGCAAGGCCGAGGCTTACCTGAAGGAGTCGGGTCTCGCGGACATCTCCTACTGGGGCCCCGAGCCCGAGTTCTACATCTTCGACTCGATCCGCTTCGACCAGAACCAGCACTCCGGCTACTACTTCATCGACGCGATCGAGGGCATCTGGAACTCCGGAGCCGACGAGCCTGGCGGCAACAAGGGATACAAGCCCCGTTACAAGGAGGGGTACTTCCCGGTCCCGCCGATGGACCACTACCAGGACCTGCGCTCCGAGATGATGCTGAAGATGATCGACGCCGGGGTTCCCGTCGAGGTGCAGCACCATGAAGTGGGCACCGCCGGTCAGTCCGAGATCGACATGGGCTTCGGTCCGCTGTTGCAGCAGGCCGACCGCGTGATGATGCTCAAGTACTTCGTGAAGAACGTCGCTTTCCAGGCGGGCAAGACGGCGACCTTCATGCCGAAGCCGATCTTCGAGGACAACGGCTCGGGTATGCACGTGCACCAGTCGCTGTGGAAGGACGGCAAGACGCTCATGTTCGGCGAGAGCGGCTACGCGCAGCTCTCGGAGCTCTCCCGCTACTACATCGGCGGACTGTTGCAGCACGCCGCGTCAATCCTCGCGATCGCCGCTCCGACGACGAACTCCTACCGCCGGCTCGTTCCGGGGTACGAGGCGCCGGTCAACCTGGTCTACTCGCAGCGCAACCGCTCAGCTTGCGTGCGGATCCCTGTCTACTCGAAGTCGGAGAAGGCGAAGCGGATCGAGTTCCGTCCGGCCGACCCGTCGTCCAACCCGTACCTCGCGTTCAGCGCGATGCTGATGGCCGGTATCGACGGGATCCTCAACAAGATCGACCCGGGCGATGCGATCGACAAGAACATCTACGACCTGCCGCCCGAGGAGGCCGCCGGAGTCCCGACGGTGCCGGGCTCGCTCGAACAGGCGCTGCGGGCTCTCGAGGACGACCACGACTACCTGCTGCGGGGAGACGTCTTCACCGAAGACGTCGTCCAGACCTGGATCGAGTACAAGTACCAGAACGAGATCGACCCGGTCCGCCTGCGTCCCCACCCCTGGGAATACTACTTGTACTTCGATCTCTGAGTTGGTACACTTTCAGAGCAAAAGCCCCGCTCAGCGGGGCTTTTCTCTTTGTCGGTACCAGCGTCTATCGTCGAACACATGTACGCAGAAACCGACCTCGCATGGGCCGCCGGCTTCTTCGACGGTGAGGGCTGTATCGCCCGTAGCACCACACCCGTTGTCACCGTCAGCCAAGCGCACCTCGAATGCCTCGACATCTTCGCGAATGTTGTCGGCACCGGCACGCTCAAAGGCCCATACGAGAAGTCGACCGCGACGATGCAGCGGAAGCCCCAATGGATCTTCTACGCATACGGCCGTGATGCACGCGCTACCTATGACCTCTTGGAGCCGTGGCTTGGTGCTTACCGTCGCGAACAGGCCGCCAAAGCCTTTCAAACGCCGATCCAGAAACCTCTCTCGGGGTCCTTCGCAACCTTTCCAATCGCGCAGCGGTTGGCGTGGGCTGGCGGCTTCTTCGACGCCGAAGGATGCTTCAGTCGCTGCGGCGACGGTCTCAACGCTCGGATCACGCATACCGATCCAGCCCTGCTCGAACAGTTCCGGGCCATCATCGGATTCGGGAAGGTCTACGGCCCCTACAAGCCGCATCCAACGAGCTTCGGAAAAAAGGACACGTTCGTCTACACGATCAGTGGCTTCGAACGGGTCCAGGCCCTACTGGCGCTCCTCTGGCCGAACCTCGGGTCCGCCAAGCGCACGAAAGCGATGTGGTTGCTCGACGAGCATCTGACTTACTGGAAGTGCGGCCACCGGCGGGGGCCGACTTGGAAGATGCACTGTCCGGATTGCTTCAAGCCGGGTCCGAAACCGGGCTTTCGTCAGGCCAAGAGATCCGACACAAGCCTTCCAGGTTTATGAACCGCGACCTGTAGTCCGTCCCGCCTTCACGCGTTTCGGTTCGCCAAGAGCAGTTTCACGCGGGATGCTCTAGCCGACAGGGTCGTGCACCCAGGGGCAGGGAGAAGTCTTGGTCTGCGGGAGCTGCGGGCGTCAGAACCGGGAAGGAGCTCGCTTCTGCGACGCGTGTGCCGCGCCGCTGGCGCCGCATTGCGGGCAGTGCGCCGCGGAGCTGCGGCCCGATGCGATCTTCTGCGACGCGTGCGCCGCGCCGGTCGGTGAGTCAGCCGTGCCCCCCGAGGCGCGCAAGATCGTGACCGTCGTCTTTGCCGATCTCATCGGCTCGACGCCACTTCAAGAAAGGATGGACGCCGAGTCGGTCCGCCACGTCATGGGTCGCTTCTACGAGGCGATGAGCGGAGTCCTCGAAGAGCACGGGGGCCGCGTCGCGAAGTTCATCGGGGACGCGGTCATGGCCGTCTTCGGTGCACCGTTCGTGCGAGAGGACGACGCCGAACGCGCAGTTCGCGCCGCCTTCGCCATGGTGGCGATCCTCCCATCGCTGAACGAAGAGATCGAGCAAGCTTGGGGCGTTCGGATCGGGATGCGCACTGGTGTCAACACCGGCGAGATCGTCGAGTCGAGCGAAGGGTTCGTGGTCGGCGACCCCGTGAACGTCGCCGCACGTCTCGAACAAGCAGCTTCCGACGGCGAAGTGCTCATCGGAGAGGAAACGTGGCGGCTCGTGCGCGACAAGCTCACGCTCGAGCGCGTCGCCGACCTGGACCTCAAAGGCAAAGCCGAACCGGTCCCCGCGTACCGGCTGGTATCGCTCGACCCTCCCCCGGCCGAGTCGAGCGCCCCGTTCGTGGGTCGCGACGACGAGCTCGCCAAGCTCGCCGACGCATTCGAACGTGCGATCGCAGACAACTGCGCGCGGCTCGCCACCGTCATCGGCTCTCCCGGCGTCGGCAAGACGCGGCTCGCCGGCGAGCTGACGTCGTCGGCGGGCTCCCGAGCCCTCGTGCTCGAGGCGCGCTGCGAACCGGCTGGAACATCGACCTTCGCGCCGATCGCCGATGCGCTACGCGAGGCCGCCGCGATCGACGAAGCAGCGCCGGACGACGCGGTCACCGCGGCACTGTTGGCGCTTCTTCCCCCATCGCAGTCGGATCGCGAACGCATCGCATCTCGGGCTGCCTCCGTCCTCGGCGCCGGTGACCCCGGCCCCCCGGAGGAGACCTTCTGGGCTGTGCGTCGCATCTTCGAAGCGCTGGCGCGCGAGCTCCCGCTTGTTCTCGTCCTCGACGATGTCCACTGGGCGGAGCCGATGCTGCTCGATCTCATCGAGCACCTCGCGGATTGGACGCGAGACGCGCCGATGTTGCTGCTGGCACTGGCCCGTCCCGAACTGCGCGAGACAAGGCCATCGCTGACGCAAGCCGGCGCACGTGAGGCACTGATCGTGCTGCTCGAAGGACTCGACGCGGAGTCGAGCGTGAAGCTCGCCGAGGATCTCCTCGGCGCCGACCAGCTTCCGGCCGCGTTGACCGAACGGATCCTAGCGTCCAGCGAAGGCAATCCGCTCTTCCTCCGCGAGCTCGTGAGGATGCTCGTCGACGATGGTGTGTTGCGGAAGGACGACGGCTCGTGGGTGGTCACGGTCGATGCCACCGAGATCGACGTCCCACCGACGATCCAAGCGCTGCTGTCCGCACGCATCGATCGTCTGCCTGCCGACGAGCGCGTCGTCGTCGAACGAGCATCGGTGATCGGCAAACACTTCTACCGAGGCGCGGTGGCCGCGCTCTCGCCCGCTCCCGTCGCGCACGCATTGGACGGCCATCTCGAGACGCTCCGGCGCAAGGAGCTCGTCGAGCCCGAGGGCACGTACTGGATCGACGAGCCAGTCTTCCGCTTCCACCACGTCCTTATCCGTGACGCCGCCTACCGGCGGCTCCTGAAGGAAACGCGCGCCGAGTTGCACGAGCGCTTCGCGGAGTGGCTCGAGCGCAAGGCCGGCGACCTCGTCGGCGAGCACGAGGAGATCATCGGATACCACCTCGAGCAAGCCCACGAGTACCGTCGCCAGCTCGGCCCCCTGGACGAACAGGACCGGGAGCTCGGCCGCCGGGCCGCCGAGCACTTGGCCGCCGCGGGACGCCGCGCGATCGAGCGTGACGACCTCGCCGCGGCTGCGCCCCTCCTCGGCCGCGCTCTCGGCCGCCTCGAAGCGCCCGATCCCGAGATCCTGATCGACCGGTGCGAGGCGCTCCTCGATCTGGGCGATGTCGCGGCCGGAGGGCCGTGCGTCGAGGAGCTGACTCGTGCGGCCGGCACGCCGCGCCTTGCCGCGTGGGCCGACTGCTTCGTCGGACAGCTCGCGAACCTCGTCGATCCGGCGCATCTTCGCGACACCGCCGAGCGCGTCGCCGCCGCCGCGGAGCGATTCGAAGAGATCGGCGACGCGGCCGGTGCTGCCAAGGCGCACCACGTACACGCGCAGACACTCGGCCGCCTCGGACAGATCGGTGCGAGCGAGGCCGCCCTCGATCGCGCGCTGGCGGCAGCGCGTGAGGCCGGTGACAACCGTCGCTCGAACAGCGTGCTCGCCGGCGCTCCGGTGGCTGCGCTGTGGGGGCCGAGCCCCGTCACGAAAGCCAGCGGACGGTGCCTCGACGTCGTGCGCGTTCTGCGCATCACGACCGGATCGGCCGCCGTCGAAGCCACGGCGCTGCGGTGCCAGGCCGTGCTCGAAGCACTACGGGGGCGCGCAGATGCCGCACGGAAGATGCTCGACGCGTCGCGCTCGACCCTCGAGGAGCTGGGCCTTCGACACGAGCTCGCGGAGAACGACGTCTTCGCCGGCAGGGTCGAACAGCTGTCCGACAACGCACCGGCCGCAGAGGCGAAGCTCCGCAGCGCCTATGACGAGTTGCGACGGTTGGGCGTCGATGCCGATGCCGCATACGCCGCGGCGCTTTTAGCACGTTCCCTCTTGTCGCTCGGCCGCGATCAGGAAGCCGAGGAGCTCACACACGAAAGCGAGCGCCTCGGAGGCGACGACCTGAAGACGGCGATCGCGTGGCGCGCCGTTCGGGGCGCAGCCATCGCGCGTCGCGGCGAAGTGGACGAGTCGCTGCGGCTCGCGCGCGAAGCGGTGGCGCTCGCCGAAGGCACAGACGCGTTGATCGACCACGCCGACGCCCGCCGCGCGCTTGGGCTGGCGCTGCGCGAGGCGGGACGAGACGCGGAGGCGGAGGCGGAGGTGGCTCGCGCGATCGAACTTTACGAAAGCAAAGGGGCGACGGCCGCGGCGGAGCGCGCACGCACCGCCGGCGAGCGCGCCGAGGTGAGCTCACCCGAGGGGACACGAGTGGGCTTCGCACGCGTCGCGCCCGGTGTCGATACGGCCCACTTGGCGTACGTCGAGCGGCTCCGCGTCGCCGTCATCGAACATGACTGGGAAGACTCGTTCGCTTCCGCCTTCCACTCGGATTTCGTCATGACCGACGTCCGCGCGGGTTTGCGCTCCGAGGTCGTCGGACGCGATGCCTGGGTGCAGGGCATCGGCGAGACGTACGACGGTCGCCAGGTCGACATCCAAATGGAGATCGTGGCCAGTCGGAACCGCGTTGTCATGGTCCGGATGTTCTTCTTCGGATCGGGAGACGCCGTCAGCGGGCCATGGGAGTCGGATCGCCTGACGGTCATGGCGTTGCACGCGGTCGACGATGTGTTGGTGCGGGGACATTATCTGGATCCGGACGACCACGACGCCGCCGTCGCCCTGTTCGAGGAGTGGGCGGGCGCGGTCGTTGGCGTGCGGGCTGCGCCGGAGGTCCCCGCGCGTTTTACGACGTACTGGGAACGGTTCCGGTCGGCCGCGTCCGCCAAGGATTGGGAGATGTTCGGTTCCCTGTTCCACCCTCACGTTGTGTACGCCGATCACCGGACCGGGCTTCGGTCCGAGGTCGTCGGGCGAGACGAGATGGTCCGCGTCGTCCGCGAGAGCTACGGCACACGCGAGCTCGATGCCGATGTCGAGATCCTCGCCAGCCGGGGCGACGCTGCGCTACACGCGACACGCTGGTTCGGGCCCGGTGACGCGCTCGGAGGACCATGGGAGGCGGAGCGAATCTCCGTTTCGGTCCTCGACGAACACGATCTCCTCGTCCGGGTCGACCTGTTCGACCCGGACGACCGCGTACGACCGTTCGCGTTGCTGCGGGAGTACTCCCTCACTCCCGGAGGCGTCGGCGCCGCCAGGAGCGTCGATCCGCGCCATCAGGTGTGTTGGGGGCACATCCGAACGGCCTTTGCAACGAAAGATTGGGCCTTGTTGGGATCGCTGTGGCACGCCGACATCGTTCACACGGACCGCCGCGCGGGACTTCAGTCCGAGGTCGTTGGACGTGATGAGTACATCCGTATCACACGCGAGAGCTTTGGGGCACGCGAGATGGACTACGACGTCGAGATCATGGCCACCCGAGGCAACGCAGGTGTATCGCACAACCGTTGGTCCGGACCGGGCGACGAACTAGGTGGACCGTTCGAAGCCGACCGCCTCGTGTTCTACGTACTCGATGATCACGAACGGTTCGTTCGATTCGTCCTGTTCGACCCCGACGACCACGAAGCCGCGTTCGCGTTGCTGCGCGAGCATGCCGGCGGCGGCGTGCGCGCGGCGCCGGGCATCGATGCGCGCCACACGACGTGGTGGCAACGCGCGTGGTCCGCCATGGTAGCGAAGGATTGGGACACCTTCGGCTCCGGCCTGCATCGCGACGTTCTCTACGCCGACCGCCGGCCCGGGCTTCGATCCGAAGTCGTCGGACGAGATGAGATGGTCCGGGTCATCCGCGAAAGCTATGGGACTCGCGAGGTCGATTACGAAGTCGAGATCCTCGCCACCCGGGGCAACGCAGGCGTCACCCACGGCCGTTTCTTCGGACCGGGCGACGATCTTGGCGGACCCTGGGAGACCGAACGGCTCAACTGCTACGTCCTCGAGGGGGAGCTCCTCGCTCACATGGAGCTGTTCGACCCCAACGACCGTGACGAAGTCCTGGCACGGCTCGAAGAGTTGGATCGAACAGACTCTCCGGTCAGCAGCCTCGTTGGTCGTTTCATCGAGGCCTACAACGCGCGCGACTGGCCGACACTCGAAGCCTTGATGGCGCCGGACTTCGTGCTCGACGATCGCCGACCGCTCGGTTGGGGAAGGTCGACGGGCTTTGATCCGTTCTTCACCCGCATCCGGATCGGCATCGATGCGGCTCCCGACGCCCGGATCACCATCGCGTCCTGGCTTCGGCACAGCGACGACGCCGGGCTCTTCGATATGCCGATGCGCGGCCACATCGCGTCCGGAGGCGGGGACTTCGAGCTCGACCGCCTGATGCTGGCGGTCGTCGAAGGCGATCGGATCGTCCGCCTCGAGTCCTTCGACCCGGACCAGGAGTCTCTCGCGCTCGAGAGGTTTCACCAGCTCACAGCGACGGATTGAGCGGTATCCGCGAGCCGCGCTTGTGAACCCACGTTAACTTTCGTCAACTGACTGCGGACCTCCAGGTCCCCGTGTAAGCTGGCGGCTCTTCATCCGGAAGGCCGGGGTTGTTGCCCCGGCCTTCCGACATTTTGGCCGACATTTTGGCCGACATTCTCAGGACCTTTCGAAGTGGCGTGCGGCGTCCAGCGCGGTGTTCACCGACGCGATGTTCGCCGCCATGATCGGTCCATAGGGATACCCCGTTTCCACGATCGCGGCTGCCGTCGCGTCGACGTCGTACGTCGTGAAGCGCAGCTCGATGTCATCACCGATGATCGCCCAATACGCACCTCGATCCCCGAACGGTTCGCCAACGCTCCCAGCGTTGATGACGCGAAGAGCACCGACGGTTCGCTCGAACTGTCCATGCGTGTGTCCGCACACGATGGTGCGCTCGTGCACATCCGCGCACCATTGCGTGATGCGTTCGGGCGGTGTTATGACCGTGATCAGATCAGTGTCGTTGCGCGGTGAGCCGTGGCAGTACAGGACGTCGTCGATCGATGTCGTCGCAGGTCGCGAGCGCAAGAACGCGAGATGCTCGTCGCTCAACCGGTCCGCGCACCAGTCGTTGGTTTCCTTCCATGTCCCGTCTACACGATCGAACACGTCGCGGTCGGCGTTGCCCATGATCCACCGGACATCGCCGTCGAGCGATCGCAGCAGGTCCATCGTCTCCTGAGGCCACGGCCCCCACACGACGTCGCCGCCGATGACGACGGCATCGACATCGTCGAGCTCTGCCACGACCGCCTCGAGAGCCGGGAGGTTCGCATGCATGTCATACAGGGCCGCGACGCGCATGCCCCATCATGTCGCAGACTCTGCGCATGGTGAACAAGCATCTCGGTGAGCTCGCCCTGCGGGTGAGCAACCTCGCGTTGATGAAAGCCTTCTATCGCGACGTCGTCGGCCTCGAGGTCTTCAACGACGACTTCGAGAGCTCGCAGCGGTTCCTGTTCCTCCGGATCGCGGATACATCGCCCGGTCATCCGCAGGTTCTCGGACTGTTCGATCGATCCGTCGAGACCGCGCAGCCGAAGAGCACTCTCGATCATTTCGCATTCGTGATCGATCTCGCCGACTACGAGCCCGAAAAGGAACGCCTTGAAAAGCTCGGTATCGGTGTCCTGCCACTCACGTTCCCGGTCTTCGGATGGCGAGCGCTCTTCTTTCAGGATCCGGAGGGCAACACGATCGAGTTCGTCTGCTACGACGAAAGTGTAAAAGGACATTGAATCGACAGTCGTCTGCAGTAACGACAAAGACCTACGCTTCCTTGCCGTAGAACAGGCGGTCGGTGACGCGGCGCGCGCGCCGCGTGGTGCGTTTGTAGCGCTCGAGGAACCTCGAGCGCGACAAGAGACCGTAGCCGAGGCTTTGCGCCAGACGCTCGACCTCCTCGTCGCGAGTGGGTAGAGCATCGGTCGCGAGTCCACGGAGCAGGAACATGTGGTTACGAACGCGGTTGAGCAGCAGGTAGGCGTCTCGCAGCCATCCCGCGTCCTGCTCGTCGAGCAGACCAAGAGCCTCGAGGGATCCGATCGCTTTGTACGTGCTCGGCGTGCGCAGCTCGGGATAGCTACGCCCATACCGCATCTGCTGCAACTGCACGGTGAACTCGACGTCGGCGAGACCACCGACACCGAGCTTCACCTGGTACCGCGCGTCCTCGCGTGTGCTCACGCGCTCGCGTTCGATGCGGGCCTTCATCTTCCGGATCTCACCGACCTCTTCAGCCGTCAGGCTCGGCCGCCACACCTTCGAAGCAACCGAGTCGATCAGCAGGCGGCCGAGGGCGCGATCGCCGGCGCACGGACGCGCGCGTGTGAGCGCTTGGAACTCCCACAACGAAGCCCAACGCTCGTAGTAGACGAGGTAACTCTGGAACGTGCGGACGAGCGGACCACTGCGTCCTTCTGGACGAAGCTCGGCGTCGACCTTGAAGATCGGCGGCGTCGACGCGAGTAGGGCGATGACTCGCTCGGCGACGGCCGAGTGGAAGAGCCGCGCGTCGGTGCCGTCCGGACAGGCCGAGTCCTGATCGTAGACGAACATCACGTCGAGATCGCTCGCGTGATTGAGCTCACGGCCGCCGTAACGTCCCATGCCGATGACGGCGAAAGATCCGGGTGGAGGTCCGTCCGTTCTTGCGGCCTCAACACTCCGCGCATAGTCGATCGCGGCATCAAGACACGCGTCGCCGACGTCGGAGAGCTCGGCGGCGACCTCGACGAACACTTCCGGATCGGCGCCCGCGCCGAGGTCGCGTGCCGCCAGCCTGAGCTGCTCGGCGTCTTTGAAACGCCGCAGGCTGTTCGCCGCCTCGAGCTCCGACCCCGCTCGACGAACGACCGAAACCGCATGAGCGCGGACGTCCTGTTCATGCTGCTCGCCGAGCGCGGTGATCAGGCTGGGATCGCGCGAGAGCAGACCGCTGAGAACAGGCCCAGTGCCGAGCACGCGGCAGAGCAACTCGACGACGGGTGGTTCGTCGCGAAGCACGGCCAGCAGGTGCGGTAATGCGTCGAACCCGTGTGAGAGATCGGCCAAACGCTCCATGCCGGCGTCCGCATCGGGCGTCTCCGCCATCCACGCCAGGACTCCCGGAAGGACGGCGCGCATGACCTTGGCTCGACGCGACGACCCCGCCGTCATCTTCGCGATCGCTTCACGGACGCGCGGGGGCCGGTCGAAACCGAGGGCGGCGAAGCGATCGTCGGCCTCCTCGTCGGACATCGTCGCGCGCAGGCTCGGCGTTGATGCGAACGTTTCCATAAGGGGGCGGTAGAACAACCGCTCGTGGATCGTGCGTACAACGTTGGTCGTAGCCGACCACGCTTCCTCGAACGCCTCGAGTGCCGTCGTCGCGGACCCTTCGCGGAAACCCAAGCTGCGCGCGAGATGTTCTCGTTTGCGCTCGGACGACGGGACGGTGTGCGTCTGGCGTCCGCTCTCGACCTGCAGGCGATGCTCGACATGTCGGAGGAATACGTACGCGTCCTCGAGTGCGCGAACGTCGTCCTCGGCGACGAAGCCCTCGGCCCCCATGATGTCGAGCGCGTCGAGTGTCGAACGAACGCGCAACTGCGTGTGGTGACGCCCGTGCACGAGTTGAAGCAGCTGCAGCGCGAATTCGACGTCGCGGATGCCGCCGCGGCCGAGCTTCACCTCTCTTTGTGGCGGCAGACCCCCCGCAGCCTCTCCTTCTTGTGCGGGGAGACCCCCCACACCCCCCCGCCCCCGTCGGCGCGACCGCAAGCCCCGGCGCACGATCTCTTGTTCGGCGCGCGCCTTCAACGCCCGGATCTGCTGCACCGCATCCGGCGACAGTTTCTCGGGCCACACGTACGGCTGGATCAGCTCCATGAACTCAGCGCCGAGCGCTTCGTCGCCTGCGGCCGGCCGGCATTTGATGAGCGACTGGAACTCCCACACGTGAGCCCAGCGGTCGTAGTAGGTGCGGTAGGCATCGATCGTGCGGACGAGTGCGCCATTGCGTCCCTCCGGCCGCAGATCAGCATCGACGCGGAAGATCACCGGCGGTCCGCTCATGACCTCGATGACGCGCTGTGCCACGCGCTCAGCCTCGTCGGTGCTCCCGCCGTCGGGGGCGACGAAGAGGACATCGATATCGGACACATAATTGAGCTCCTCGGCTCCCCACTTGCCCATCGCCATCACCGCCAGACGCACCTCGCTCCCCTCTTCGTCGAGCACGCGGTGTAGACACTCGTCGGCGAGTGCGGTTAGCGACCGCGTCGTGGCACAGAGCGACTCACGGTCCGGCGCGGACGCGAGGTCGGAAGCCGCGATATCGACGATGCCCGCGTTGCGCAACCCCGCGACGTCGGTTCGCTCGGCGCGGGGATCGCCGAGGAGCTCGCCGGGCAAGCCCGGTGTACGGCTGAGGAGATCGGTGAGGTAGTCGCTGAAACCGACGATCCGAAGGAGTGCGGCTGCGCGGTCGGGCCGCCCGTACACGCGATGACGCACGGCTTCGCCGAGCCGTTGGAGCCTGCGCCATCCGGCGTCCGGATCGGCAGTGCCGCCGAGCAACGCAAGAACGGTCGTCCAACGGTCGTCGGTGGCCCAATCCTCCGGGAGGTCCGCCGCGACCTTCGCGGGCGCGCGAAATCCGTAGCGCGCGAGCGGAGCAGCATCGACCGCTCGGCTCAAGCTACGTGCCGTGCGACCCGTTCATCGACGCCCCGACCTTGTCGCGCAAGCGCCGGAGGTCGGGGGTCATCTCGACCTCGAGTCGCAACTCGGCGACCAACACCGCCTGCGCGCCAAGCAGCCCACCGAGGCAGAAGTCGATGGCCTCCTGGATCACGCGGTCGAGATCACCGTCGGCGCGCCGGAAGTAGTCCCGCGCGAGTTGGTCGACCACGCCGGAGATCGCACGCGCAGGAAACTCGGGGTCGGTATCGCGTACGACGCCCTTGTCGATCGCATCGGCGATGTGACGTGCGGTGTCGACAACCGACACGTTGCCCGTGCGCGACCGCTGGCGGCGCACTTCGGTCGATACGTGGTCGAGCAATGCGAAGACATGTGCGTTGCGGACGATGAAATCGAAAGACGCGATGATGCCCTTGGCGATCCGACGGACCGGATCGGCCTCGTCGGCGATGAAGGCGGCCTGGAAGAGGCGGAGACGGCGACCGACGTCGTCGAAGATCTCACGGAACAGCGCATCCTTCGAGTCGAAGTACCAGTAGAAGACCCCTTGGCCGACCCCGACCTTCCCGACGATGTCGGAGATGCGAGTTCGTCCGAAGCCGTTCTCGCCGGCGAGCAGGACGGCTGCTTGCATGAGCTCCGCGCGCCGGCGCATCCCTGCCGGTGTGCGTCGCTGTTCAGTGGTTGTCCCGCCGGGCCTGCGACCGCCGGCCCTCCTTACCGTCATACGACGAGTCTAGGAGTCTGGGACGCGTTGGTTGAGCGGTGGCGGCTCGCCGTCGCGAGCCAGTCCAGCGCAGCCTCGATGGCAACGTCGCGCGCCATCTCGGGCGAAGCGGGCCTCGCTTGGAGGTCGTCTTCCGGCTCCGCGGGAAGCAAGAGGCCCCCTGTCAGCTGCGCGGGGGGCCTCTTGGAGTATGCCGTCCTGTAGGCGGGATCCTGTCCCGGTGACGCCTCGCGGCATCGCCGGTGGCGACCATCCATCTCGCCGACGCGTTACCGCGCCGCTCTAGCTACCTACCCGGGAGCATCGGACGGGCCGCCCGCTCCCTGCTTGGTATTGCTCCGGACGGGGACGCCAGCCGGACCGGTCACCCGGCCCGCTGGTGGGCTCTTACCCCACCGTTTCACCCTTACCGGCCGCCGAAGCAGCCGGCGGTCTGTTTTCTGTGGCGCCTTCCACGGGTTTCCCCGCCTGGGCGTTACCCAGCGTCCTGCCCTACGGAGTCCCGACCTTCCTCGGCACGAGGGCGTTCCTCGCGACGCGGCCGCCCGGACGGCTCCTCTGCATCGAGTCTACGACCGCCTCAGGGCATCCGTCGCGGAGCGCCGGTTTCGAGCAACGGGTCGCTCAGATGCGAAGTGTCGTTGAACAAGCGCAGGCGCCATGTGTTGTTGCGGTGCTGGAAGACCGTCACCGAGGCCGGATCAACCTCGAAGACTCCCATCGCCGGATAGGGCGCACCTGTGATGTGTCGCGTGAGCCACAGGATCGGCCCGCCGTGGGTCACCGCGAGCACGGTTCTGTTCTCGTAACGCTTCGCAGCCTCGTCGAACCACGGCACCAGGCGCTCGCCGACGGCCTTCCAGGTCTCGCCTTCCGGCGGGCAGCGATCCTCTCCGCCGAACCAATCGGCGAGCTTGTCG
This sequence comes from uncultured Actinomycetes bacterium, assembly GCA_964520325.1. Taxonomy (GTDB): domain Bacteria; phylum Actinomycetota; class JAICYB01; order JAICYB01; family JAICYB01; genus CAZFOB01. Next base: position 188,625 of record CAZFOB010000001.1, read on the forward strand.
CCGTGCTCATTCAGTGCTTCGTCCAGCGAGAAGTTCTCGAGCACGCCAAAGTGACATTCGCGAAGCTCTTGGACGATCGTGGCTTTGCGGCCGGTGACCTCCGTCACCGGCGCAGCCGTGCTCTGACATCTCGATAGCGGCGAGACGTGCAGCGCGTCGATGCGCACCTGGGCAAGGCGCTGGGCCAACGCTCGCGCCTGTTTGTGGCCGTCGTCGGTGAGCGGGACGTCTGTCGAACCCGTGAATCGGCGCTCGATCGAGCCCTGGGTCTCGCCGTGACGCACGAGGATGAAACGTGTGCTCACGTCCGGGCCTTCTTCACCGGTTCGAGATGACCGGTACGCAGGAACGCGCGCAGACTCTCGCGGTTGAGCATCTCGTGGGAAGCGAGCAAGAAGAGGATCGCGGCGAGCCCGAGCGCTTCCTGCACGATGACGCCCGGATGGTTCAACGGGTTCAGGAATCCCCAGAGCCCTCCACTTCCTCGGACGGGATCACGCGGGAACGTCGTCCCGAACAACGGCCACCAGAACGTTGCCGGAGTCGACCACATCGCATCTTCGGCCAGATGCAACAGCGACGACGTCGGCACCAACGTGAACTGCCGTTTCGCACGGCCCCGCATGAAGAACAGGACGCAGAACAGCGCAGTATTGAGCAGCAGCGTGTGTCCGAAGAGGCGTCCGCTCTCGAAGCGTTCCCGGAAGAAGATCCGTCCGATCGGTTTGTCGAGCAGATCGGGAATCAGTGACGCGAACGCAACGATCCTGTAGTCGACGCGTGTGTTGCCGCGCATGACGAACCACACGATCAGCATCGTGGTACCTGCGTGCCAAAGGATCACGGCTGCCTCATTCGAGGATCTCGCGGGGCCCCGTCACGCCGCGCGCCTTCGCCTGCTCGGCCCCCCGCTTGCTGAGCTCGTCGGCGAGCTCGTTGTACTCACGACCCACGTGCTCGAAGTGCACCTCCTCGAACTGGACGACAAGAGCCTGCGCCTGCATCCGAAGCTGTTGCAGGCTGCGCGACTTCACCTTGTACATCCCGATCATCTGACGAACGAGCAGCTGCGAATCGCTTCTGACGATCAGCCGTTGGATGCCGCGGTCGAGTGCTTCTCGAAGTCCATACAGGAGCGCACGGTACTCGGCCTGGTTGTTGGTTCCGTATCCGATGTCCTCGGAGCGTGTGACGACGGTCTCACCGTCCTGGACGATGACCACACCCACGCCCGAGGGACCGGGGTTGCCGAACGCCGCTCCGTCGGTATACAGAACGGCTTCGGATTCACCGTCCGGGACGTCGTTGCTCACCGAACGACCAGAAGGCGCCTGCAGTGCTCACAACGGAACAGCCATTCGCCTTCACGCGCCTTCTTCTTGATGCGATCGACCTCAACCGCCGAGAGCGCCTCACTGCATGCGGTGCAGATGCCGCCTTCGAGCGCTCCGACCGCGACGCCGCGCTTGCTCTCGCGGATCGATTCGTAGAGCTCGACGGCATCGTCCGGGATGGCGGGGAGTACACCCGCACGCTTCTCCTCTTCGCTCTGGATGTCGCGATCGATCGTGCCTTCGGCCTCGGAGATCTTCGACGAGACCTCGCCGGCTTCCCGTCCGAGATCGGCGAGCTCTTCCTCGAGCCGCTGGCGTTCCAAGAGCAGCTGGTCGCGGGCTTCGAGCTCCTCGAGTCCCGTCTCCTCGAGCGGAGACTTCTTCACCTTGAGGAGTCTGACCTCGTCCATGATCGCGGCGACTTCCTTCGGATTGATGACCTTGCCCGAGTACATCTTGTCCTCCTCGGACGCGATCTTCTCCTCGATCAGCCGCACCTCCTCTTCGACGCGCTTCTCCTCACGCTCGAGGTCGTCCGCCTCCTTCTGCACGCGCGTGATCGCGGCTCTGACCTCGATCATCCGAGCCTGCAGGTCGGCGAGCTCCGATCGCAGCGGCAAGCGTTCTCGCTGGTCGTGCAGGCGATCGCGAGCGCGGTCGATGGTCTGCAGATCGAGCAGCGCAGACACCGAATCGTTCACCGGACCACCATCTCAGGCCGCGGCTTCCGCCGCGCGGACCGTCGCCTCGACAAGGCTCATCGACTTCGCGGCCCCGAGGAGCTGGTCACTGAACAGGTCGTACACGAGCGCGAAACTGACCTCAGCGGAGGGATCGACGCCAGCCACCGTCCCGCCGGCTCCAACGTGACCGTAGGACGAGTCATTGGGTCCGAGCACGGGGATGGCCGAGCCTCCCCCGGACATGAACCCCAGCCGCCAATGCGGCGCGAGCATGATCACGAGATCGTTGCGATCGTTCTGCTCCGTAAGGGCCTTCTCGATGGTCTCGGGCTTCAGGATCCGCACGCCGTCGATCTCACCACCGCGCTCCCACGCCGCGTACATCTTGGCGAGCGAGCGAGCTGTGAACGCGCCGGACGCCGACGGCAGACATGTCGACATCCCTTCCGGGGTGTTGAGGAACTCGAGGATGTCACCACGCGGTGCGAGCGCTTTCCAGAGGATCGAATCCTCGGGGATGAACTTGTAGATCGCCTCGACGTCCTGATCCTCGGCGCCCGGCGGACGCATCAACGGAGCGATCCGTTCATGCTCGCTTTGCGGTGTACCGATGAACAGGCCGTCGAGCTCGAGGGGTCCGGCGAGCTCTTCGGCAAGGAACGTCGGAACGTCACGTCCGTCGATGCGCCGGAGTGTCTCTCCGATCAACGGTCCGAAGTTGATCGCGTGATAGCCGTTGGCGGTGCCGGGTTCCCACAAGGGCTCGAGACCCTCGACCATGGCCACCATCGCGTCCCAGTCGGCGAGTGTTTCGACGCTCTCGATCTGATCGCGGATCTGCGGGACGCCGGCCTCGTGGCACAGCAGGTGCCGGATGGTGATCTTCTCTTTGCCCTTGACGCCGAACTCGGGCCACACAGAGCTCACGGGAGCGTCGTAGTCGACGCCGTTTCGCTCCATCGCCATGTGCAGCGCGGTCGCCGCCACACCTTTGGTCGTCGAGAAACAGATCGCCATCGTATCGTGCTGCCACGGCGCGTCACCGTCCGGAGTGAGGCGCCGACCACCCCAGATGTCGATGACCGGCTCCCCACGGTAGTACGCCGCGAAGGCGACGCCGTGCTGTTCGCCTCCCGCGATCTGGGCGCCGAGGATCGTTGCGACGTGTGCGAAGCGCTCGTCGCACGACCCTTCGACTCCTGCTGGGAGCTGTGCTTCGGCCATGAAGAGGGAGCTTACCGCTTGGGACGCAGGAGCCGTCGCGGCGGCATGCGCCACGATGTGAGCGCAAGAGCGAGCGCCGCAACGAGCAGCGCGATGATCGGCAGCGGGCCGCGGCCGGGCGGATCGCGCGGGGCGGGCAGCGGCTTGCCGTGCGTACGGTCCATCTTCCACGTCACGTCGAGGCGCAGCGTCTTGCCTGAGAGCTGCGCGGCAGCGCCGGGCAGCTCCGAAACAGCTCCGACGAGCGACATCTTCCCGCGACCCAACGCGCTGAGCACGCGTCCGTCGGCCGTCCACACCTGCGTGTCGCTCCGCAGCTCGATCGGTCCGGAGAGGTCCACGACCGGCGCTTGCACCTCCTCCGGCTCGTCCGATCCGGAGGAGGTGAACAGTCCGGCGATCGCCTCACCGATGGCGAGGAACGGCGCCGCGATCGCGAGCGGGATCGCGGCGATGGCCGCAGCCAGACCCTCGATCGGGTTGTCGATATCCGCGAACAGCGCTTCGAAGAGCTGGTTGACGATGAGGTCGTCGCCGCGCGGTGAAGTTGTTGCGGGCGCCCGTCCGGGAACACCGGGGGCCGGGACGACCAGCGGCAACTTGAAATCGACATTGCCGAGGGCCACCGACTTCACGCGCGCAGTGTCGAGGTTCCCGAGCTTCTCTTTCCCGATCACACGCCCGATCACACGGTGGTCGATCGTGAATCGGAGCGGTGACGACCACGGCACGGTCACCGGCTCTGTCACGGCGCGCCATCGATCGCCTTCGTCGGCGCGGGGCGACGGGATCACCGGAGCGAAGAGGACGAAGAGCATCCCGATGTCTGCGGCCGCGACGTCTTGCGTGCCGGAGAACGCCTCGGCGTCCCCGCGGACCTTTCCGTCGGCCAGATCGACGACGAGCCGGCGCCCGGTGAGCCGTTGTGCAGCAACCCGCTGGCTCTCCTCCCCCGTCGCGCCGACCGACCGGACGATCAGCGTGTAGGAGTGCTCCGTGGTGGACTCCTCCTCGATGAGCATCGACGTGGACGAGATCAGCTTCTTCGGGTCGCCGAGGCCGCTCGCGGTCCGAACTTGCGAAACGTCAACCATGTACGAGATCGACTGCAGCTCCGCGAGCTCCCTGAAACCATCGAACGGGGTCCGATCATCACGCGAGCAGGAAGCGGCAAGAAGCACAAGAACAAGCGCAAGGGCTGTTAACCTCCGCACATGAAGAGATTCTCGCTTCGAGGTCTGGACACATACCGCAATATCGGACTCCTCGTCGCTCGCGGCATCCCCGGAGTGATCTTTCTCTATCACGGCTGGCAGAAGATCGACGGCGGCGTAGCCGGAGTCGGTCAGTTCCTCAAGTCCCTGAGCGTGCCACTGCCGGATGTCATGGCCTACATCCTGTCCTACGGCGAGCTCATCGGTGGTGCGCTGCTGATCGCCGGGTTCCTTACACGACTCGTCTCGCTCGCGTTCATCCTCGACATGGTTCTGGCGATCATCCTCGTGAAGCTCGACCGTGGATTGATCGCGCCGATGGGAGTGCCGGTGGGGGCCGAGCTCGACCTCGCCCTGATCGCCGCGATGGCGGCGATCGCGTGCTTCGGGCCCGGATCGCTCTCGGTCGATCGCAACGTCGGCATCGAGGGGCGCGTCAACACCTAACCGCGCCGCTACCGGTTCGAGAAGAGTGGGATGTTCGCGCCCGACATAGGTGAGGCGTCTTCGTCCAGCAACGAGACGACCAGACGCCCGACGTCCTCCGGCTGCAGGCCGGGGTTGAGATGAGGCGCGGCCGCGCGGAGCATGTCGGTATCGACCGCGCCCGGCGAGATACAGATGGCGCTGATGTTGTGGTCGCGTCCCTCGACGGCCAGCGCCTCGGTCAATCCGATCACGCCGAACTTCGAGACGTTGTAGGCGGCGAGCCCCGGGAACTTCTCGGTCGCGTACACCCCGGAGAGGGACCCGACGGTCACGATGCGACCGCCACCCGATGACTTCATCGCTTTGAATGCGTGGCGTGCGCACAGGAACGTGCCCGTGAGATTGGTCGCGATCGTGCGATCCCAGATCTCCGGAGTTGTGTCTTCGATGAGCGCCTTGTCGAGGATGCCCGCCGCGCAGACGAGCACTGCGACCGGTCCGAGCGCAGCCGTCTCCTCGAAGAGGCGATCGACCTCTTCGACGCGAGAGACGTCGCAGCGGACGGCAAGCGCTGCACCCTCTGGTGAGCCCTCGCTTCGGGCAGCCGCCACGACCTGCATACCGGCTCGGCTCAGCGCCTCGGCCGTTGCGCGCCCGATCCCGCGACTGGCACCGGTAACGATGCCGACTCTCCCACGCAGCCATCCGGTTCCCATCAGGCACACAGCTTGGCGTACAGCACCTCGTGCGCGTCGAGCGTGCGCTCGAGCGACAGGTGGGTCTCGGCGTGCTTACGGCAGTGCGCGCGATCGAGTTGGGGCACGTTCGAGACAGCCGCCGCCGCCTCGCCGACGTCTCTTGTGAGAAAGCCGGTCACACCATCGGCGACGATCTCCACAAGCGCGCCTCGCGCGAACGCGATCACCGGTGTCCCTGCCGCCTGTGCCTCGGCCGCGACGAGACCGTACGGTTCGTCCCATCGCACTGGACAGAGCACCGCCAGCGACCGCGCCATGAGCTCCCATAGTTGCGCGCGCGGGAGCGCGTCGAGGACGTGGACGCCTCCGCCACTACGGATCGCCGCCGCGTATCTCTCGTCGTAGGCACTCCCGACCACGGTGATCTCCGTTCCGGCCGAGCGTGCGATCTCGATCGCATCGGTCGCGCCCTTCTCCGCACTGAATCGTCCGGCGAAGAGCAGACCCTCGCCTGCACGTTCCGACCACGGGATGCGATCGACGGGGACACCGTTCCGCAGGACGACGTCAACCTCGATCATCCGGCGCCACGCGCGTGCGTGCGAGTCCGAAACGCAGGCAACGGTCGCCGTGGCGTTGTGGAGAGCGCGCGCGATCGACTCGGTCGGTGGCAGATGCAACGTGTGCACGACCGGGACGTCCGCCGGGGCGAGCTCGATCGCCGGGACGTCGAAGGCGTGGTTGTGGACGACGTCGAAGCCCAAACCGCGGACGAGCGAATAGACGTGGGCAAACGCATCCCGTGCGATGTCGTGATCGCCCGAGTCCGGCCGTCCAGGAGAGCGGGGCGCCCGGAAGAATGTCGCCTCGAGCATCTCCGGGTTGATCCCCGTGTCAACGATGCGAACGCCCTCGATCTCTGAACCCGAGGCTGCGAAAACGACGACGTCGTGACCGCGCTCCGTCAGACCTACGGCGATGTCGGCCAGTAGAGCTTGGGATCCCCCGAGCTGCGGGTCGCGGATCGCCGTCACGTGCGGAGCAACGAAGCCGATCCTCATAGCACGCGTTTGTGGGCCCAGTCGCGCGGTGGGTTCATGCCGAGCAGGTCGTATGGAACGTGCGCGTTACCACGCGCCCTGATCTGATCCGCCGCAGCCGGATAGAAGATCCGAGCGAGCTCGACGGCGTTGTCGACCGTCCCGAAGTCGACGTCCATATCGCCGTCGAACGACTCATAGGTGAAACCTCGGTCGGTCAGCCACTCAACCTCTGCCGGCCAGACGAACGCGATCGTTCCGCCGGGAGCGGTCGCCCGCTCCATCTCCGCAAGTCCCGCTGCACCGCCGTGGCCGTCCACGGTGGTGAAGGCCGAGCACGAGACGACGAGGTCGGCCGCGCCGTCCGGCACAGGGATCGCATCGAAGTATCCGCCGACGATCACGACGCCCGAAAGTCGCTTGCGCGTGAGGAGCTCGCGCAAGCTCGCCGCAGGCTCGACGGCGACAACCCGGTCGTAGCGGGTCGAGAGCGAGCACGTCAGTCGGCCGGTGCCCGCCGCCACCTCGACGACGGTTCGTGCGTCGGGCAATGCATCGAGCACGCGAGGGTGGATGCGTTCGCCGGCGATGAGTCGCTCGTAAAGCTCGGGCTCCTTGCGGTAGAGGATCTCCCACGCCAGAGACTCCGGGGCGTCGTCGATGAAGCGGCGCCGCTCCTCGGTGTTGAGGAGCTCGAGGTCTTCTTGCCCGTAACGACCGACGAGTGAGCCGGGCGCGTTAGTCACGTCTGCGTTCGGCCCAGTTCTTCTCGGTCTCGCTCAGTCGCACTGCATAGAGCAGTCCGGACGGGAGGTTCTGATCCAAACGGTCCCAGAAGGCGCACACGAGATTCTCGGTCGACGGGATCACACCGCGGAGCCAATCGACGTCGACGTTCAGGTTCCGGTGATCGACGTCCTCGAGGATCTGCTTGCGCACAACTTTCGCAAGCTCACTCAGGTCGTAGAGATAACCGGTCTCCGGATCCACGTCGCCGCGCAACGACACCTCGAGCACGTAGTTGTGGCCGTGGCCGTTGGGGTTGGCACACTTGCCGAAGATCTCGCGGTTGCGCTCGTCGGTGAAGGCCTCGTTGGACAGCGTGTGCCCGGCGCTGAACGTCTCGCGGCGCGTGATCACGACGGACATGGACCAAGGTTATCCGGCCCCCTCGGTCGGGTATCGCCAGTCCATGGCGACCAAGCGCGTGCCGATCAAGAAGCCGAGGGAGCCCGTCGCCGCTCGTGTCTGTCCGAACTGCGCGTACATCTCCGAGGAACCGGTGGCACGGTGTCCGCGCTGCAACGCCGCCATGGCCATCGAGCACGACGACAACGCTGTCGATAAGGCCGGAGCCGACTCGTTCCCGGCGAGCGATCCCCCGCAGCACTGAAGACCGGCGCGGTAGCGTCGCGGCGAGCGCCACTCCGAGCGGAGACAGAACGACGCTTACTTGCGTTTCAGGTCGAGCTGCCTGGAGAGCATCTTCGGCGCCACCATGCGGTAGCTCTCCTCGACGAGCTCGGCGATCTCGTCCCAGTCCTGTTCGACGTCGAGGTACACGCCGATCCACCCCTTCGAGCCGACGTAATCGGGGACGTAGAACCGATCGGGGGCCGAGCCGACGAGTGCCTGCTGCGCGCCGGGACGTCCCTTGATCTGCATCGAGGGGCGACCCACCTGCGTAGTGCCGCAGAAGATCTTGTCCCGCACTCGATACGCCGGAGAGGTGTGTCCGCCGAAGGGTTTGTCGACCGCTTCGGGCAAACGCAGGCAGACCTTCCGCAGGCGGGCGTACTTGCTCAAGGGAACCAGGGTGTAGCGCTTGGGCACGCCTCGACGCTACCGCGCCGGCGCCGTCGGGCTGACGTCGTCAGCTTGAGATGCGGCGCGGCCAGGCGATAAGAGCCAGGCCGGCGATCGCAACCACGGCACCGATCAGCACCCAGGTGGAGCTGTTCGTCATGAACGACTCGCTCACGATGACGCCGATGCCCTGAAAGAACCAGACCCCGCCCAAAAGGACGAGCACGGCGCCGATGATCCTCCTGACCATATAACGATGGTCGCGGTGTTCCTTACGGCCGGTCAAGGTGTCATCCTTCGGACGTGAACGGCGAACGCCGGATCGGCGCGCTGATCGGTCTTCTGAGCGCGACGGTGGCGGTCGCCGTCGCGCACCTCTTGGCCGCTTTCATCGACGAGGCCGCCTCGCCCATCACGGCCGTCGGCGCGGCGGTCATCGATATGTCGCCGGCTGCGGTCAAAGAGTTCGCGATCAGCACCTTCGGTGCCCGCGACAAGCTTGCACTCGTGATCGGGATCTCCGTCCTGCTCGCGGCTTTCGCAGCCGGGATGGGTGCGCTGGCGATGCGCCGTCGCTTCGTCGCCTATGCCACTCTCGGCGCGTTCGGGGCGCTCGGCGTCCTCGCTGCGATGACACGTCCTGCCGCGGGCACATTGTCCGCCCTCCCAACGATCGCCGGGATCGCGGTCGCGCTGCTGTCCATCCGCGTCTTGTTCGCGATGACCGAGCCCCGTGGATCGCACGATGCGCCCGCTCCATCGGCAGCGCCGGTCAACGACGGTCCAAGAGAGCCGGGCTTCGACCGCCGGCGGTTCCTGATCGCCGGCGCCGCATTCGGTGGCACGGCCGCAGCCGCGGGGATCGCAAGTCGTTTCGCGAGTGCCGCGACGCGACGGACGGTGACCTCGCGCGCGGCACTGACGATCCCTAAGCCGTCCGATGTCGCAGCGGCAGCGTCGGGGACGGATCTCCGCATCGCCGGTCTCAGCCCCTTCCGCACACCCAACTCGACGTTCTACCGGGTGGACACCGCGCTCTTCGTCCCGAAGATCGACGCGCGAGACTGGCGACTGCGGATCCACGGCATGGTCGATCGTGAGATCGAGATCGACATGGAGCAACTGCTGTCGCGGCCCCTCATCGAACGCGACATCACGCTCGCGTGCGTCAGCAACGAGGTGGGTGGCTCGTACATCGGCAACGCCAGGTGGATCGGCGCTCCGCTGAAACCGATCCTGGACGAGGCCGGCGTCCACGAGGGCGCCGACCAACTCGTGTCGCGGTCCGCCGATGGGTTCACCGCGGGCACCCCGACCGCCGACCTGATGGACGGACGCGACGCGATGCTCGCGGTCGCGATGAACGGTGAGCCGCTTCCGCTCAAGCATGGGTTCCCAGTACGTATGGTCGTGCCCGGGCTGTACGGCTACGTCTCAGCGACGAAGTGGGTGGTGGACATGAAGCTCACCACGTTCGACGCGTTCGACGCGTACTGGATCTCGCGCGGTTGGGCGCGGCGGGCACCGATCAAAACCATGTCGCGGATCGATACACCGCGCTCGTCACGGGAACTCGCGGCGGGTAACGTCGCGATCGCCGGGGTCGCTTGGGCGCAGACCAAGGGGATCGCGCGGGTCGAGGTGCGGATCGACGACGGGCCATGGGAGCGCGCTGAGCTCGCGGGCGAAGACACGATCGACACGTGGCGGCAATGGGTCTACCGATGGAAGGCAACGCCGGGGTCGCACAGGATCGCCGTCCGCGCGACGGATAAGACCGGCTACACGCAAACTCCAAGGAAAGCACCACCCATCCCGGACGGGGCGACCGGCTGGCACACGATCTACGCAACGGTTGTGTAGGCGGTCCGAACGCCGAACCAACGAGCCCGGCCCATCGTTAAGCTTCGCAGGACTACTCGATCAGCTCCTATTTCCTGCGGCGGGGAAGAACTCATCCAAACCGATAACTATCGCGCCGCCGCGGCGGCTGCCGCCGTTGCCATGCTGGCCACTGTGTTCACGGTCGTCGACGCTCGGGCCGACAACCAACCGGTGGGCGGCGTCGTCACGGAGCAAGACCATCGCTGCGGTCGCAAGGATCTCCCCGAGACCGGCATCCAAGGGGACGTGCCTCGCGCCGACCAGACGTCAGGACGCGCCGAGCAGGGCTACAACTGCGGCCTCGCCCTGGTGGGCCACACAACGCTCGGCGCCCAGAAACGCCAGGCCACAGGCAACGCGAACATGGCGTGGGCAGGCAACTGCGCCTACGTTGCCGGTCCGGGTGCCGTCTTCGGCCAGCCCTCCCCCGAGCCCGGGCACGGCGTGGCCGTGGTCGACGTGTCGGACCCGGCGCACCCGCGACACGTCCGCACACTCCGCACGTCCGGCTCGATCGCGGCCTCCGAGACCCTGCACGCAGTCGAGACGGGCAAGCGATCCGTCCTCGTCGTCGGGCAGTACGGCAATCAGGCCGGCGGCAACAAGCCGATGGACGTCTACGACGTTTCGGACTGCGCAAAGCCGCGGCTGTTGGAAACCTTCCGTTGGCCGGAGAACATCCACAACCTCACGATCTCCGGCAACGGACGCTACGTCTTCGCCACGCAGCCTCTTCAGGTTGCGGACATCGGCCCGTTGTTCGACGCGGACAAGCGCACTCGTACGAAATACCTCGGCAATCTCGAGGCCGCTACGCCGGGTCTGCCGTTCGCCGTTGGCCCCTCCGCTGATCTCGACGATGCTCTCCCGGAGTCCCTGAGAGAGGCCGACCACAACCGCTACTTGAGCCACGAAGCGTGGCCCACCTCCGACGGAACGAAGGTGTACCTCGGCGGCCAGCTCCCGGTGTTCGAGGCCTTCACGATCCTCGACATCCGCAAGTGGCTCGAGCGCGACGCCAAGGGGCGGCCCGCGGGCCCGCCGAAGGTGCTCAGCCAACGCAGCGGCCGGGGCCACTCGGTGCGCACAGCAACGATCGGCGGCCGGCCATACGTGCTCCACTCCGAGGAGAGCGTGTTCGGGCCGACGTGGGGCTGCTTGCCCGAATCACTCAACCCCTTCGCCGGCCCGGCCCAGCCCTGGCTGACCGACATCAGCGATGAGCGGAAGCCGGTGCTGGTCTCGCAATTCGGTCTGGAGATCAACGATCCGGAGAACTGCCCCGCGCAGATCACATCGAACGTGAGGACCTCGGTCCACTACCACGACGTCGACAACCCAAAGGACACGACGTTCGTCATGGCGTCGATGTGGAACTCAGGTGTACGACTCTTCGACGTGCGAAAGCCGTCGCGGCCGGCAGAGGTCGCGTACTTCAACCCCGGCGACGTCGACGCAACAAACGGGGTCACGCTCGATCACGCCTGGGGACACGTCCGCTTCGTGCCGGAGACCGGCCACGTTTGGTTCGCCACCTCCGCCGGTGGCTTCTGGGTCGTCGAGATCGAGCCGCAGGTACGCCGGCGGCTCGGTCTGTATGCGAAGGGTCCCAGGCTCGAGACGCGTCACCCGATGGGGCGCCCCGCACGCCGGGGCGTGAACGTCGCAGCAGTTGCCACGGTCTTTGATGTCAGCCCGATGTACTGCACGGTTGGTCGCCTGGGCTGAGTGGACCATAGACACACCTCTTGACGCTCAGGCCTGGTTCGTCCAGTCGAAGTCGTAGAGGATCCAGTTGCTGTCCTGGAAGCTCATGTCTATGCCCTCTGCGGCAACGTGGAAGGTGCCTTGTCCGCAGTCTCCGCGCTTCCAGATGAATCCAGTCGAGAGATCGATTGTCACGCCGTGCGCCTCGCCGGTCACCGGGTTCTTGAGCGATCCGCCCTTCGCCTCTCCGATGCCGGGGATCGTGAAGCCGCTGTTGATCCCGTCGTCGTTGATCTCGACCGGCGCCCGCACGACCCCAGCCACCTCGAACGTCGTCCCGAGGATCGACCACGGGAGGCCACCGAGCTGTCCCGTGAAGATCTGGGCCATCGCGCCGAGCTGATCGTCGCCGACCTCAGGCGGCACGACGAAGACGGCCTTGCCGCCGCCATCGTGGATCGCCTTCGGCCAGTCGAAGAGAGCGACAGCCTTGATGCCACTCAGGTCGATGTCGCCGCAGCGGCCATCCACGATGTGGTTCGCCACCGCGGCCTTGCAGCTTCCGTCGGACGACGAGGGGAAGCCCGAGAAGTTGCATGTACACCCCGGCTGGCAGTTGCAGAACTCGTATCCCTTGCCCTTCAGGTACCAAGCCGTCGCAACTTCGGTCGTCATCGGTCCTCCTTCATGTCAAGGCCGGCAGAACGCCGGGCCGAACGAACAGAACGATACCAAGAACGAGGAAGCCGAAAGCGGCCCATCGCGCGAGGCCCTCACCCCACGAGGCGTTCTTCTCGAGAAGGATCAGCGCGGCCAGCGCAAGCATCCATCCGAGGTTCATCGTCCCGAACGCGACGAGGATCGCCATGAGCGCCCAGCAGCATCCGACGCAGTAGGCGCCGTGCGTCGCGCCCATCCGGGCGGCGCCGAGGGGTCGCGTGACCGATCCTCCGAAACGCAAGAATAGCGACATAGGTGAGCGGCAATGTCTCAGGCACGCTGCCTTCAACGGTGTGAGTTGCCATAGCGCTGCACCGATCAGGACGCCTCCAGCGCAACGGGCTGCCCAAACTTCAGCCGTCGCGATCGGATCCATCAGTGCGCGCCATGCGACATACGCGGGCAGGCCGAGCGACGTCCATACGACGATGTATCCCGCGACGAAGAACGGGAGCGGCGCGACACGCCCGGCGGCAGCGCCGCGTCCATACAGCTTCACGACCGGCGAGATCGCTGGGAACATCATCGCGGTCATCATCGCGAGCCATGCGACCATGAAGGACGCGAGGGATAAGACGCTCTCGGCTCCCATCGATCCCATCCCCATGGAGTCGCCCGTCATGTCCGCGACCATCCGAACCGACCACCACCAGCCAGCCACGGCGAACGCGACGAGGACGATGTGGATGCCGACACCGTCGAGTGCACGACGACGGATCCCTGCGGTGATCCCATGGCCGGCGGAAGGAACAGGCATCCGGCCAACAGTACTGCTCAGCGTGAGACGTAGTCGAGCACGCGCCTTGGGTTCGCTTCGCGGCGATCCGCGGGACGGCAGGACGGCCGGCGTCAGCGCGCGGCGCTGAGGCGTTCGAGCGCGGTGACTGCGTCAGACGCGCCACCGTAGCCGGAGATCGTGACGGCCATCTGCTTCGCTGCGGCCCGGCACGTCGCGTCGTCGAGGACGCCGCGCGCCGCGTCGATGATCTCCGAGGCGTCGGCGTCCGGCATCAGCATCCGCCCCGCTCCCAGTGTCTGCACCTGCTCGGCGTTGAAGAACTGGTCGCGACCCATCGGCATGCACAGCAGGGGTACGCCGTTGCCAAGCGCCGACATCACGGTGCCGAGACCGGCATGCGTGATGACGAGGGACGTCGAGGGCAACAGCTCGGCGTGCGGGACGTACGACACAACCTGCGTGTTGGCGCCGGCCGCCACGGTGGCCGGGTCGATCGACGGTCCGGTCGTGACGACCGCGCGGACCGGCAGTACCGCGACGGCATCCACGATCCGCTGGAGGAGCGCAGCCTGCCCCTGCTCGCTCGTGCTGAGACTCACGAGGACGAGAGGCGTCGATCCGTCCGTGACGTCGACGTCGTCGGTGGTCTTCATGAGCGGTGGAGCGTCGAGCACGGGCCCCATGCGCACGACGTTGCCTGCGTCGCCCGCCTCGGGCTCGAACTCTATCGGCAACGCGACGATCGCGACGTCGCATGCGTCGTGCACGTCTCCGAGCTTCGCGACGGGAGCCAGCCCGAGCTCGTTCCTGTGCGCGTTCAGCCGCTCGAGACCGGGCGAGAACATCTCGACGAGCGGGCCGCCGCGGAAGATCGTGTAGGGCGTATGGACGAGCGTCGCGGTCGGCAAGCCCGACGCCTGAGCCACGTTCAGTGCACTCCACAACATGCAGTCGACCATCACCACGTCGGCCGGTTCGCGCTCCAGCTCGGCCGCCACGTCATCTGCGATATCGGAGCTGAAGCACAGCTGGTCCATCATCAGCTCGACCTCCGCCTCGAAGTCGTCGGGATCGTCCATCTCGTCCCACCCTTCAGGCTGCTCGAAAGAGATGAACCGCGCGCCGACGTCGCCGCAACGCTGGACGATCGTGTCGTGTCCGAGGATGCGGACGTCGTGTCCGGCCTCGACGAGGTGACGGGCGATGCCGAGCGTCGGCACGAGATTCCCCGCGCCGTCCCACGTCACGATCAGGTAACGGGCCATGAGCGATCCTCCCTCGACTCGGTCACTTGACAGACTGTAAAGTAGGCTATGCTTGACAGCATGTCAAGTGCGGGCCGGCCCGACACACGCACGGCGATCCTCGAGTCGGCTCGCGTCCTGTTCGAAGAGCAGGGCTACTTCGGCGCGGCACTCGAAGCCGTCGGGAAGTTGGCCGGCGTCTCCCGGCAGGCGATCTATCTCCACTTCGCCTCGAAGGCCGACCTCCTCACCGAGCTGCATCTGCACATCTACGAGACGGACGTCGTCCCCGCACTCGAGCGTCATCCCATATGGACGGCGCCGACTGCCCTCGAAGCGCTCGACGCAACCATCGCGGTGGACGCCGAGGTCGCGTCGAAGATCTGGAGGATCCATGAGGCCCTGGTCGTGGCGCGCCGGCATCATCCCGAGGTCGACGAGACGCTGCGGCCGCGAGAGGAGGAGCGTTACCAAGAGCTGGTGCGCCTGGGTCGCTGGCTCAAGAAGGAGGGTGAACTACCGCCGAGGACGAGCGCCGGGACCTTCGCCGACATGTTGTGGGGCCTGGGTTCCCTCGGCACCTTCCAGAACCTCGTCATCGAGCGCGGCTGGTCGATCGACCGGTGGACGAGATGGGTGCGCAACACGATCCGGGCCCAACTCATCGCTACGTAGCTTGCTGTTCGTCCGATCTGTTGACCTCCGAGGACACTATCTGAACGCTCTGACCAGGAGGAATGCGACGCTGCTTCTGAGACCTGGTCGTTTTGGGGGCAAGCGCCTGGGAGCTGCGCAAAACTGCACCCGCCCGGGTCGTGACGATCGCGGCGCATCGCCGGTCAGTGTGTCTTCAGCGCGTACACGATGGCGTCCTCCTCGGACATCGCGCGGCCTTCGTCTCTGCAGCGGCGGGCCGTGTCGCGATCGAGCGCTTCTCGGAGGAGAGCGACGTAGTGCTTGTAGATGGCATAGGTGTGTCCCGACGGAATGTTCCGCCCAGCATCGATGGTCCGCGCGCGAACCCAGGCGAACAAACGCGAGGAGCGCTGGTGATCGCCGGAAACGTAGGCGATGCCTGCATAGCCCGCGATGAGTTGCTCCACGGCCCAGGCCGACCGCGACTCGCCACGCCCGAAGATCTCGAGCTGCTCGGCCAGCAGATCGAGTGCGCGGGCTGGCTGGCCGGCGCCGGCTATCGCTACCAAGGCTGCGGTCGTCGCTACCTCGAGGAACGGCCTCCGCGTTGCGCGGACGAAATCGATGTATCGCGTGGCCGCCTCGAGAGCCCGCTCGTTGTCGCCGAGGATGTGTGATGTTGTCGCGATGAACCCCCACGAGCCGACGTCCCTTAGGTTGAGCGCAACGGCCGCTTCGCTGGCCTCTGCTGCTTTGTGGATGTCTCCCAGGGTGAGTTCCACGAGTGCTCGGACCGTCAGGACGTGCGACCGCGAACTGGCGGAGAAGTGCTCCGTGAGCTCGTCGGCTCGGTCGAGATCTGATCGAGCTGCCGTCGCAAGCTCAGCGTCACCGATCCATTGGGAACGCACGGCGCGGTTGATCGCCCTCTGTGCGAGGGCCCGGAGCAACGGGATGCTGGGCTCGGTGCCCCCCGCTGCGACGGCACGTTCCGCGAGATCCAGCGCCTTGACCGGGTCCGACCACCCAAAGCCGGCCAGGTTCGCGGCAGAGGAAAGCGCGGCGGCGCGCTCTGCTGGTGTGAGTTCAAGATCCTCGGGACGCGCCTTCGTCAGCCAGCTATAGCCCTCGCGCGCAAGACCGGAAGCGACCCACAGATTCCCGACGCGCGCGGCCATCGCGACGACGACGTCCCGCCTGCCCTGGGCCTCGGAGAACTCCAGAGCAGCGCGCAGATTGGAAAGCTCAGAAGAGAACATGGAGCGCGAGGTGGACAGGGGAAGAAAGACGTCCTCCCAGTCGACCGACTCTCCAAAGGCCTTGAACCAGTCTCGATGGCGCGACCTGAACTCATCGGCTTCGCCGGCTGCACGCAGCTGTTCCGAGGCGTAGAGGCGCACGGTCTCAAGCAACCGGTAGCGCGCCTCGGTCCCTGCGTCGTTCGCATCGACAAGCGACTTCGCTACAAGCGAAGCGAGCAGGTCGAGGACGTCGTCCTCCAACAAGTCCTCTCCCGAGCAGATCCCCTCGGCTGCGGGGATCGTGAAGGAGCCGGGGAAGACCGCAAGCCGGCGGAGCAGGACCTGTTCATCGGTCGACAGGAGCTCGTAGCTCCAGTCAAGTGTCGCTTGCAACGTTTGCTGGCGTTGGACGCGACCGCGTCCTCCGGTGAGGAGGCGGAACCCTTCCTTGAGGCGCTCGGCGATGTCGTGGGGCGGCAGGTGTGAGATGCGGGCGGCAGCGAACTCGATGGCGAGCGGGATGCCGTCGAGGCGCCGGCAGATGTCGGTGACAGCAGCGGCGTTGTCGGGCGTCAGCTCGAAGTTGGGTCGGACGGCCTTGGCCCGAGCTACGAAAAGACCGACCGCTTCAGATGTCTGAGCGCCCTCAGCGTCGGCGGGCAAAGAAAGCGATGGGATCTGCCAGAGCTGTTCGCCTTGCACCGCCAATCCCTCTCTGCTCGTCGCCAGCACCGTGACGCGCGGACAGTCGGCGAGGATGCGGTCGGCGATCTCGGCGCACCCGTCGAGCATGTGCTCACAGTTGTCGAGGATGACCAGACAGTCGCGTTGCGAAAGGAATCCGAGCAGGAGTGCATCCGAAGGCCCGGCTGGAGTCGCCCCGGTGCTGGTGTCGGCGGCGAGCGGAAGTCCGACGGCGCCTGCGATAGCGGGAACGATCGCGTCGACCGTCGAGATCGGCCCGAGGTCAACGAAGAACACGCCGTCTGGGTTTGTGTCGAGCGATTCGGCTCCGACTTGCAAGGCGAGGCGTGTCTTCCCACACCCACCGATGCCGGTCAACGTGACGAGCCGATGACCTTCGAGAAGGCTACGCACGTCGGCGATCTCGCGTTCACGACCGACGAATGTCGAGCGCTGCAACGGGAGGTTGTGGGTGAAGTGCTCGAGCGAGCGCAACGCCGGGAAGTCGTTCGGAAGTTGCTCGCCTGTGACCTGGAATAGCCGCTGTGCCTCCTCGAGATCTTTGAGGCGATGTGCCCCCAAGTCCTTCAGCTGTGTATCCGTCCCGATGAGATCCGCCGTCGTCTGCGAGATCAGGATCTGTCCGCCGTGACCGGCGTCGCACACGCGTTTCGCCCGGTGCACGTCGTGACCGATGTAGTCGCCCTCCCGGACGACTGCGTCGCCTGTATGCAGCCCCATGCGCACACGAAGCTGTTGTGAAGTGAGGGCGCGCTGTCCGTCAATGGCCGCTGCAACGGCATCCTCGGCTCGTGCGAATGCAACGAAGAATGCGTCTCCCTCAGTCCCGACCTCATGGCCGGCGTGGGCGCTGAAGGCTTGTCTTAGAAGCTCGCGATGCGCTCCGAGCGCGTCGGCGTACCGCTCGTTCCCCATCGCCCCGACCGTCTGCGTTGACCGCTCAATGTCGGTGAACAGGAAAGTGACAGTGCCGGTCGGTAGCTCTGGGTTGCGCGCCATCTCCTCACGAGGATAGGTGGCGCTCCGAACGGAGACCTCAGGTGATCACATCGAAGCTCGAAAACGTTCTACCCCTATGAGGTCTGGGCATCGGCACAATCAGAAGTCCGACTACTAGGCAATTCTGGATGCCGAACCGGCGTGGGCGTCCGAGGAATCGAACCTCGCACATCTACCTTGTAAGGGTAGCGCTCTACCACTGAGCTAGACGCCCGAACTGTTCAGTCTAGGTCGGGAGCTACTTGTCGATCGGCTCCGTCGAGTCGGGGTCCCAGTACTTCTTGCTCTCGAGCTCCGGCGGACGGTACTCCTGCTCCACGTAGTTCCCGGGGAAGTTGTGCGGGTACTTGTAGCCCTTGCCCTCCCGGGCGAGCGTGCGTTGCCGCTCCTTGTCGGAGTCGGACAGATGCGGAGGAACTTCGTGCGACCGCTCGTGGATATCCGTCTTCGCGGCGATCATCGCTCGCATGACCGCGTTCGACTTCGGCGCGAGCGACAGATACACGGCCGCCTGCGCGAGAGCGAACGCCGACTCAGGCAGTCCGACGTACTCGTTGGCTTGTGCGGCAGCGACCGCCACAACCAGCGCCTGAGGATCGGCCATCCCGATGTCCTCCGACGCAAGCACGATCATCCGGCGCGCGATGAACTTCGGATCCTCTCCCCCTTCGATCATCTCGAAGAGCCAGAACAGCGCAGCGTCCGGATCCGATCCGCGCATCGATTTGATGAACGCCGAGATCACGTCGTAGTGGCGGTCCTGCGCCTTGTCGTAGCGGATCGCCCGTCGCGCCAGCGCTTGATGCGCATCGTCGAGCGAGATGCGCGATGCGCCGCGGGCTGCCGCCACCTCGGCCCCCGCTTCGAGGGCGTTTAAGGCGGTGCGCGCGTCGCCGCCGCTCTTGTCCGCGATCCAGTCGAGAGCGTCGTCGTCGGCTTGGGTGCCCGGCAGTCCGCGCTCGTCGGTAAGGGCGCGTTGCAACAACGTCTTGACGTCCTCCGGATCGAGTGGCTCCAGGCGGAAGAGGAGCGATCTCGAGAGCAGCGGCGAGTTCACCTCGAAGAACGGGTTCTCCGTAGTGGCGCCGATCAGCACGATCACACCTTCCTCGACGGCACCGAGGAAGGCGTCCTGCTGTGCGCGATTGAAGCGGTGGATCTCGTCGAGGAAGAGGACCGTTCGACCGAACTTCCGTGCGTTGCTGATGACCTTCCGGACGTCGGCGACGCCGGAGGAGATCGCCGACAGCTTCTCGACGGGCGCGTTGGTGCGGTCGGCGACGATGTGGGCGATCGTCGTCTTGCCCGTGCCCGCCGGCCCCCAGAGGATCGCCGAGCGGAGCTCGTCGCGTTCGATGAGTGCCCGCAGCGTCGTCCCGGGGCCGATCACCTGCAGCTGCCCGACGATCTCGTCGATCGACGCCGGACGCATGCGCGCGGCCAGTGGGGGCCGGGACCCCACGCCTTCTGCGTCATCGAAGAGCTTGTCGTCGCCCACACCATGACGGTAGTCGCACGGCTAGACGAGGACGAGTCGGAACCCTTCGCGTCGAGCGGCGTCCGAGAGGCGCTTGTCGGCGGCAAAGAACGACTCACCGGTCGGTTGCCCATTCGCCCACGTCATCGCTGCGCCGAGTTGCAACGCATCGGCAGCACGGAGCTCGTGTCGGAGCACCACGTTGCCCGCGTAGGAGCGCACCGACTGGGTGGGCTCGATCTCGATCCAATTCTCGCTCAGCAGAGCAAGCGCACCACGAGCAGCGTTGGCGGTGTCTGGCGTGATCGTCCCTTGCTGTTCCCGCCACGCCACAGCAGTTAGGCACTCGACCGGCGTAGCCCACCACACGACCACGTCGCCGTCCTGTTCCAGGACTTCGCGAACTTCAGCCGTGTTCGGCTCTCGAACAAGAAGTGGGACCAGGGCTGAGGTGTCCCAGAAGATCACAAGCCCGCTTCGCGATCTTCGATCACAGCTGCGCGGACGCTTCCCTCTGGGTCTTGTCCACGCGGAAGTTTCCAGAACTCGTCCCAGAACTCTTTCGTCCGAGGCCGCTTCGGCGGTCGCATCTGTCCCGATCGGATGAGTCGCGCCATGCGTTCGTCCTCCGGTACTGATGCGACAGGCCCAAGTTCGGCGATGGGCCGGCCCCGGTCCGTCACGACGATGCGTTCTCCCGCGGTTGCACGTCGCAGGTGCTCGGACAGGTGCGACTTCAGTTCGGAGATCGAAACAGGTCTCATAGGTCATCAGTATGTGACCAGATAGGTCTGTCAGGGCGTGAACAGGTACTTCAGCCCCGGCTCGAAGCCGAGCTCGCGCTTGACCTCTTCGGCGACCGATCCGAACTCCACGCCGAGGAAGTTTCCGAAGCCACCGGGCGCCCGGTACTCCACCAGCTTCGCGTCTGAGCGATCGAGATCGGCGAGCCCCAGCGCTTCGTCGTACGCGTCGTCGAGGTCGCCGAAGGCGTCGATGAGGCCGTTGTCCTTCGCGTCGGCGCCCGAATAGGGACGTCCGTCCGCGAGCTTGCGCACGGCGTCCTCGTCCATGTCTCTTCCTTCGGCGACGGTGGCGACGAACTGGTCGTAGGACTCGTCAAGCAGACGCTGATAGATCGCACGATCCTTGTCGGTCATCTCGCGGAACGGTGAGCCCGTGTCCTTCGAGGCGCCGGACTTCAAGATGATCGGCTTCGCGCCGAGCTTCTGGACGGTGCCTTCGAGGTTGAAGAGGACGGCGATCACGCCGATCGAACCAGTGATCGTGCTGCGGTTGGCGATGATCCGCTCGGCTTGCGACGCGATGTAGTACCCACCGGATGCGGCGAGATCACCCATCGACGCAACAACCGGCTTCTCCTCGCTCAATCGCGAGACCGCGCGCGCGATGTCGTCGGACGCAACGACCGCACCGCCCGGAGAGTCGATGCGCAGGATCACCGCGGAAACCTTGTCATCGTCGGAGGCTTGGCGGAGCTGTCCGATGACGTCGAGTGCGCCGGCTCCACCGTCGCCGAACAAGCTCGGTGCGCTCTCTCCACCGTGGATCTCACCGAACACGTCGACCACCGCGACTTTCTTCAAACCACCGCCCTGCAGATGCTTCTCGACCCAGTCACCCCCACCGGCCAGACGTCCGAGTGAAACTGCGATCAGGACACCGAACCCGAGGACCACGATGAGAACCACGGAGACGGCCCCGACGATCAGCGCGATCCAACCCCTGCGGCTCACGACTTCTCCTCTCCAAGAACGCGCAGACCGAGATCGCGAAGGAGGATCGGGTCAACCGACGCTGGCGCTCCTGTCAGCAGGTCGCTTCCGGTCTGGGTCTTCGGAAACGCCAGCACGTCGCGCAGCGACGTCGAACCGGTGAGCGCCATGACCACGCGGTCGACGCCCATCCCGACGCCGCCGTGCGGTGGCGCGCCGTGCGCGAGCGCTTCGAGGAACCAGCCGAACCGCGCCTCGATCTCCTCGGAGCTCAAGCCCAGCACCTCGAAGACCTTGCGCTGCAGATCCACACGATGCATCCGGATCGATCCGCTGAGCAGCTCCATCCCGTTGATCACGAGGTCGTACTGCTGCGACTTCGCGTTCGCCGGGTCGGTCGCGAACGTTTCGAGCGTGTCCGGGGTCGGCGCATAGAACGGATTGCCGGCCGATTGCCATTCCCCTTTGGCCCCTTGGGCCCCTTGGGCCCCTTGGGCACCGCCATCGGTCTGTTCGAACATCGGCATGTCGATGATCCACGCGAACCGCCAGTCCGCTGGCTCCGCTGTGCTCGTGATCCATCCGAGCTCCCGCGCAAGCTGAACACGCAGAGCCCCGAGAACCTTGCTCGCCAGCCGTGGCTCGTCGGCGGCCAGAAGGAGGAGGTCACCGTTGCCGGCCTCGAGCTCCCGTCTGATCCCCGCAAGCTCGTCCTCGGACAAGAACTTCGCGATCGGCGCCCGCAGGCCGATCGAACCGTCGGTGGCGGGCTCGGCGACCATCCACACCAAGCCTTTGGCACCCAGCTCCTTCGCACGGTCGATCAGTCCGTCGAGCATCGTTCGCGAAGCGTCGGTACCTGCACCGGCTACGCGCAGTCCCCGCACCGCTCCCCCGGCCTGAAGAGTCGCGCCGAACGCGTTGAACGTGGTTGCGGCGAACACGGCCGACAGATCGACGATGGCCGGCCCGGCTGCTTCGCGCATGTCGGGCTGATCGGTGCCGTAGGACCCGAGCGCGTCGTCGAAGCTGATCCGCGCGAACGGCACGTCGATCTCACAACCGAGTGCCTCCCGCCACACGCGCGCCATGAGCTGTTCCACGATCGCGAGGATGTCGTCGCGTTCGACGAACGCCATCTCGAAGTCGAGCTGCACGTGCTCGATCTGGCGATCCGCACGCGGGTCCTCGTCCCGGAAGCACGGCGCGAGCTGGTAGTAGCGCTCGATGCCACCGACCATCAGCGTCTGCTTGTAGAGCTGCGGCGACTGCGCGAGCGCATAGAAGCTTCCGCGCTGGTGACGCGACGGAACGATGAAGTCGCGCGAGCCCTCGGGGGTCGAGCGCGTCATGATCGGCGTCTCGACCTCGATGAAGTCGAGCTCTTCGAAATGGTCACGGATGGTCTTGCGCACCTGAGAGCGGAGAGAAAGCGATCGCTGCATCTTCGCGCGCCGAAGATCGATGTATCGGTGACGCAGGCGTGTCGTCTCCTCGGCTTCGACGTCGTCGCTCACCGGGAACGGCAACGGCGGACACTCCGATAGGACCTCGACAAGCTCCGCGACGATCTCGATCTCTCCCGTCGGGAGCTTCGGGTTGCGCGTGCCCTCCGGTCGCATGCGCACCTCGCCGGTCACCTTCACGCACCATTCGTCCCGCACACGATGTGCGACCTCGGCAACGTCCGATGCCTCGCAAACCACTTGCACGACCCCGGATGCATCGCGAACGTCGACGAACTTCACGCCACCATGGTCACGGTGGGCGTTCACCCAGCCGGCGATCGCAACGTTGCTCCCCGCATCGCCGGCTGTCAGCGCTCCCGCGCCGTGAGTCCTGATCACGAAAGACCTTTCTGGAACTCCCCGACGAGTTGGCCGAGCGCCACTTCCCGCTGGTCGCCGGCCCGCAGGTCGCGGATGTTCGCCATGCCGCGACCGACCTCATCGGTTCCGAGGATCACAGCGTGCGCAGCGCCCGACCTGTCGGCAGCTCTGATCTGTGCGCGCATCGATTTCGGCTCATCCGACACGATCACGGCCAGACCCGCCGCGCGAAGGTCGAACGCCGTTGCCATCGCGATCCCGGCAAGTCCCTCGAGCCAGACCACGTAGACGTCCGGCCGCACGACCTCGAGCTCACGTTGCTCGCGCAGGGCCACCATCACCGGCTCGGTCCCAACGGCGAACCCGGCGGCGGGAGTCGACGCTCCGCCGAGGAGCTCGATCAGCCCGTCGTAGCGGCCACCTCCGCAGATCGTCCCGCGCGCACCGAACCCCTCGAGTACGAACTCGAATACCGTCCGCGTGTAGTAGTCGAATCCACGCACGAGGTGCGGATCGTTCTTCCACACGATGCCGAGCGTTTCGAGGATCTCCTGCACGGAATCGAAATGCGCTCGGCACTCGTCGCACAGGAACTCTGTGATCAGCGGGACGTCGCCACCACGGAGGATCTTCTGACAGGACGCCACCTTGCAGTCGAAGACACGCAGCGGATTCTTCACGAGGCGGACGTGGCAGTCACCGCAGAGATCGTCGATCTTGTCCTCGAGCGCCTGACGCAACACCTCGAAGTAACGCACCCGATCCTCCGGATGACCCATCGAGTTGAGGTAGAGCTGAGGCTCGAGTCCGACGGCCGCGAAGAACTGCGATGCCAATCCGATGAGCTCTGCGTCCACGATCGGGTGAGCCGAACCGATACACTCCGCATCGATCTGGTGGAACTGACGAGTGCGTCCCTTCTGTGGACGTTCGTAGCGGAACATCCACCCCATCATCGACAAGCGAACGGGCAGAGCCTGCTTCTTGCCAAGCTCGTGCTCGATGAACGCTCGCGCGATCCCCGCGGTGGCGTCCGGACGGAGCGTGAACGACCGGTCTCGGCGATCGGTGAAGGTGTACATCTGCTTGTCGAGCACGACCTCGGACGCATCGCCCGCTGCGCGCTGGAACACCTCGGTCTGCTCGAAGACCGGCGTCTCGATGCGCCGATACCCGTGGCGTTCGAAGAGCGAACGCGCCGCGTCTTCGAGCGAGGTCAGCAGCTCGGAGCTCGGTGGCAGCAGGTCGGGAACGCCACGCGGTGCCTGAGGGGTTGGCATCTGTTGGTTATACAGGGTGCGCTTACCGCCCACGCGAGACCCCGCCCTTGTCTAGTTCGATTCGACGAGCACGGTCACGGGGCCGTCGTTGGTGAGCTCGACGTCCATATGGGCGCCGAACACGCCCGTCCCCGTTTGGATACCGAGCTCGGTGAGAGCAGCCGCGACGCATGCCACCAGTGGCTCGGCCACCTCCGGCCGCGCAGCTTCGACGAAGGACGGACGCCGGCCCTTGCGGGTATCGGCATACAGCGTGAACTGACTCACGACGAGCGCCTCCCCGCCGATGTCCAGAACGGATCGGTTCATCTGCCCATCGGCATCGGCGAAGATGCGCAGGTTCGCGAGCTTGTCGGCGACGTATGCAGCGTCGGCCTCGGTGTCGGTCCGGTGAACACCGAGCAGGACGAGCAGTCCGAACCCGATCTCCGAGACCAGATCACCGTCCACGTGCACGGCGGCACGGCAGACCCGTTGCGCCAACGCCCGCACGACGCTATCTCCTTCCGCTGGGCATCGCACAGGCGCCCGTCGTCATCCCTCGCGCGCGCGAAGCGGGACGACGCGGTAGGTGTCGAAGACGCCTTCGAGACGACGGACCACGCGCTGGATGTGATCGAGGTGCGCGACGTCGGCGAGCTCGAACGCGAAGCGCAACCTGGCCGTCCCGTCGCGTTTGGCCCACGACGACGACGAGAGGATCATGACGCCAGCGTCTGCCAGGGCGTCCGAGATATCGCGCAGCAGGCCGGAGCGATCGAGCGCGGAAACCTGAAGAACGACCGTGAATCGTCCTCCCTGCGTCGCATCCCACTCGACCTCGACGAGTCGCTCGGGCTGCGCCTGGAGGGCCGGGGCATTCGGACAATCGACGCGGTGAATGCTCGCGCCTCGTCCGCGGGTGATGAACCCGATGATGTCGTCACCGGGCACCGGCGCACAGCAGCGCGCGAGCTTCGCATGCACATCGCGCGTGCCCTTGATGATCACCGAAGGTGCTTCTGACGGAGGCCTCAGCTTCGGCACTACAAGCTCGGCCGGCGCCACCTCTTCGGGGCGAAGCACACGCTTGAGCGCATCGATCAGGTCGGTCGTCGGCAGTCGTCCTTCACCGAGCGCTTCGTAGAGCGTCTCTTCACCCGATTGTTTGAGCTCGGAGAAGATCTCGCGCCACACATCCTCTTTGAGCTCGGCTTGCGCGATCTTCTCCCGTCGAAGCGTCTTGTAGAAGAGGTCGCGGCCCTCTTCACGCGCTTCTTCGCGGCGGTGCGCCACCAGCCAGTGCTTGATGCGTGAGCGGGCGCGCGAGGTCTGGACGATCGCAAGCCAGTCCTCCTTGGGACGAGCGTCCTGCGCACGCGTGGTCAGCACTTCCACCACGTCGCCCGACTCGAGCTTTTTGTCGAGCGCGACGAGGCTTCCGTTCACTCGCGCGCCCATCGTCCGGTGACCGACCTCGGTGTGGATCGCGTAAGCGAAATCGATCGGACACGCACCGCGCGGGAGGTTGACGACCTGTCCCTTTGGGGTGAAGCAGAAGACCTCGTCGTGGAACAGGTCGAGGCGCAGCGACTCCATGAACTCACGCGGATCCTTGGCCTCACGAAAGGTCTCGACGACCTCGCCGAGCCACGGCACGTCCGAGTCGGGACGTTTCCCGCCCTTCCCGGGCTCCTTGTACTTCCAGTGGGCAGCGATCCCGTACTCCGCTGCTTCGTGCATCGGACGTGTCCGGATCTGGATCTCGAGCGGCTTGCCTTCGTCGCCCATGACCGTGGTGTGCAACGACTGGTACATGTTGAACTTGGGCATCGCGATGTAGTCCTTGAAACGTCCGGGGATCGGTTTCCACAGTGCGTGGATCACGCCAAGGGCCGCGTAGCAGTCGCGAAGGTCGCCGACGACGATCCGGACGCCGACGAGGTCCATGATGTCGTCGAACTCGCGTCCGCGTTCCACCATCTTCTGGTAGATGGAGTAGTAGTTCTTCGCACGGCCCGAGACCTCGGCGCTGATCTTCGCCTGGTCGAGATGGGTTTGGATGCCTTGGAGCACGCCTTGCAGGTAGGCGTCTCGCTCGGTATGCCTCGCTTGAGTGAGCTCGACGATCTCTTTGTACCGCTTGTCGTAGAGGTAGCTGAACGCCAGGTCTTCCAGCTCGGTACGCACTTGGAACATCCCAAGCCTGCTCGCGAGCGGAACGAACACCTCGAGCGTTTCGCGCGCCTTGATCTCCCTCTTCTCGGTGGGAAGCGCCTTCAGCGTCCGCATGTTGTGGAGACGATCGGCGAGCTTGATGATGATCACGCGGACGTCGCGCGCCATCGCCACCATCATCTTCCGGTAGTTCTCGGCCTGGGCCGCCTCGATCGACTTGAAGGAGATCTTCGCGATCTTCGTCAGACCGTCGATGATGTCGGCGACCTCCTCGCCGAACCCCTCGCGCAGGTCGTCGAGCGATGCGTCGGTGTCCTCGACGACATCGTGCAGGAGCGCACCGACGATCGTGGTCGGGTCCATCCCCATGCCCGCGAGGATCTCAGCAACCTCGAGCGGGTGGCTGATGAACGGATGGCCCGAGAGTCTGAACTGGCCCTCGTGGAACTCCTGCGCCACACGATACGCGCGAACGACGTCCTCGACGTCGGCCTTCGGGTGTGCCGCCCGCAGTGCATCGACCAGGGACTGGGCCGCCTCTGGAACCGGGGACGGCTGCGAGGAACGGCGGAACCGACCGAGGATCGCTCGGAGCGGACTTCGGGACGCGGGCTTGGTCTGCGCCATCGCTACCAGTCTGCCTCAGGTACTCAGGAACGACTTGGTAGCGTTGGCCATGGCCGAAGTGCACAACCTCGAGCTCACGCGATTCGACTCGGTCGATGCTTTCGAGGACCGCGCGCTCCCCTTCCTGCTCGAGCGTGAGGCCGAGCACAATCTCTTCATCGGTATCTGCGGCCAGATCCGCGAGGGCCGATACGCCGAGGCGTACCTCGCGACCGTCGAGCGCGACGGCCGGGTCGTCGCCGCCGCGTGGCGGACGCCGCCGCACAACGTCGGGGTCTCACACCTCGATGACCCGGACGCGCTCGAGCCGATCGTCCGCGACGTCCACGACGCGTTCGGGACGATCCCCGGCGTGCTGGCGGCGAAGGAGGACGCCGCCCGCTTCGTCGAGCTTTGGACGTCGCTCACCGGGCGCCCCGGTCGCATCCACATTGCGCAGCGGATCTACGAAGCGACGAGCGTGACGCAGCCGAAGGACGTGGCAGGCGAGCCGCGTGCGGCCACGGCGGCAGACCGCGACCGTCTCATCGCCTGGCAGGTTGCCTTTTCGCTCGAGACGACGGAAGGTGCCGGAGGTTCGGCCGAAGACATGGTCGACCGCCGGCTGGACGAGGCGTCGTCCTCCGGGCAGCTGCTCTGGTGGGACGGCGACATCGTGTCGATGGCCGGATACGGCAGACCGACGCCGAACGGGATCGGCGTGGCCCCCGTCTATACGCCACCGGAGCTCCGCGGACGCGGGTATGCGTCGGCGTGCACCGCTGCGCTCACTCGTCGACTGCTGGACGAGGGCCGGCGGTTCTGCGTCCTGTACACCGACCTCGCCAACCCAACGTCGAATTCGATCTACCAGAAGATCGGCTACCGTCCGGTCTGCGACGTTGATCAGTACCGGTTCGATAAAGCGTCATGCGCATCGGAGTGATCTCGGACATCCACGGCAACTGCGTCGCCCTCGACGCCGTTCTCGCCGATGTCGCGAACCATCCGGTGGACCGATGGGTCTGCCTAGGGGACGCGTTGCAAGGCGGTCCGCAACCGCGCGAAGTGCTCGATCGGCTCCTCGAGCTCGGTTGTCCGGTCGTTCTGGGAAACGCCGACGCGTTCGTCCTCGACGGGAAGAGTGGTGTGGATCCGGTCACCGACGCACTCAGCGTCGTCCGTGACTGGACCGTTGACGCACTCGGCCCCCATGGCGTCGAGGCCGTCCGGACATTCGTCAAGACGTACGAGCTCGAGCTGGACGGTGCCGGAACGTGGCTCTGCTTCCACGGATCGCCGGACTCCTACGACACTGTTCTCTTGCCCGAGACGCCGTCGGCGGAGCTGAGGGAGCACCTCGGGGGACGGGATGCGTCGGTGATGTCCGGCGGTCACACGCATCTGCAGTGGAGCGCGTCGCTTGACGGATGGATGTTCTTCAACCCTGGAAGCGTGGGTCTCGTCTACAACCGTCACCTGCCCCCAGAGCGCTTCTCCTTCTACCCCGCCGCGGAGTTCGTGATCCTGTCGACCGAGGACGAGGACGTCCGTATCGAGTTCTGCCGCGCGCCGTTCGACGTCGACGCGCTCGACGACGCGGCACGAGCCGGCGGTCACCCCGATGGCGGGAAGCTGGCGGCGCGTTACCGGCCCCCCACCTAGTGCCGATGCAACCGTCTCGCCCCGGCCCCCTCGTGTTCATGGCGTTCGCCTTCGTGGTGATCGTCGGCGGATCGAACTTCGTCGCGGTCAGGCTGAGCAACCGAGAACTGCCGCCGTTCTACGGCGCGGGAGTGCGCTTTGCGCTGGCGTCCGTGCTGCTCCTCGCGATCGTCGCTGTCACGCGGATCCCTCTGCCGCGCGGCCGCGGGCTGGTTGGCGCGGTCATCTTCGGCCTCCTCAACTTCTTCGCCGCGTACGCCTTGTTCTACTGGGGACTCCAGCGGGTGCCGGCCGCGCTCGGCGGCGTGGTGTTCGGCACAGTGCCGCTGCTCACCTTCGCCCTCGCCGTGGTCCAGCGTCAGGAACGCTTCCGGTGGCGCGCGCTGCTCGGTGCAGCGATCGCGATCGCCGGCGTAGTGGTCATGGTCGGCGCGCCCGGGAATGCCGACGTCGGATTCGTGTACATCCTCGCCGTCGTCGCCTCTGCCGTCGGCGCAGCCGAAGCGGCGGTCGTCATCAAGCACTTCCCGGCGGTCCATCCCATCGCACTCAACACAGTCGCGATGGGCGTTGGCACCATCTTCCTCCTCGTGCTCTCGGCGCTCGCGGGTGAGCCCTGGACCGTGCCCCGAGATCCGGCGACATGGTGGGCGCTCGCGTACCTGATCCCGGTCGGCTCGGTCGGGTTGTTCGTCGGCTACGTCTATGTCGTCCAGATGTGGACGGCGTCGGGCGCTTCGTATCAGTTCGTCTTGTTCCCGGCCGTGACTGCGTTGACGGGCGCGCTGATCGTCGACGAGCCGCTGAGCATCTCGATCGCCATCGGCGGAGCGCTCGCTGTGATCGGAACCTACGTCGGTGCACTCGCGGGCGGCGATTCCGAGGATCCGGAGGCTGCGGAAGCTCGAGATACGCTACTGAATCAGTAGCGCGAGCGCCGGCATGCGCACCTTGCCGGTTTGCGTACGCGGTATCTCCTCCACGACGAACACCTGCTTCGGCGCTGGGACCCCGGAGTGCGCGAGGTCGCTCCGGCCGAACCCGTACGCTGACCACGTGGCGCGGGCGGCCGGACGATCCCAGACGATCACCCTGGCCGCGTTCCTCGTGCTCTGTGTCCTTGTCGGCGGCAACCTCGTCGGCGTCCGGTTCAGCAACCGGGAGCTCGCGCCCTTCTGGGGTGCAGCGCTGCGCTTCGCGCTCGCAACGCTCTTGCTCGCCGTCGCTGCCGCCGTCCTGCGTCTTCGGCTCCCGCGAGGACGTCGGTTCGGTGGAGCGTTGCTCTTCGGGATCCTCAGCTTCGCGCTCTTCTTCGCCTTCACCTACTGGGCCCTGCAGGAGCTCCCGACCGCGATCGCGGGGACGATCTTCGCATCGATCCCACTCCTCACCTTCTTCCTCGCGGTCGCGCACCGCCAGGAGCGGTTCCGGTGGCGCAGCCTCGCGGGCGGCGTCATCGCGGTCGCCGGCATCGCGGTGATGGTGCGCGCTCCGGCGAATGCCGACGTCCCGCTCGTGAACCTCGGCGCGATGTTCCTCGCTGCGGTGTGCGCGGCCGAGGCCGGCATCGTCGGACGGCACTTCCGCGCCGTCCACCCGATCGTGATGAACGCGATCGGCATGGGCGTCGGGACGGTGTTCCTCGCCGCGCTCTCCCTCGTCGCGAGCGAATCACGGGTGTTCCCGTCGCGTGAAGCAACGATCTGGAGCTTCGTGTACCTGGTCACGCTCGGATCGTGCGGTGTTTTCCTGCTCTACCTCTTCGTGCTCCGGACGTGGACGGCGTCGGCGGCCTCCTACGAGTTCGTGATCGCTCCGCTCGTCGCGGCCGGACTCGCGGCCTGGCTGCTTGACGAGCCGCTGACGACGCAGGTGGCAGTGGGCGGTGCGATCGTCCTCGCCGGTGTCTATGTCGGCGCGTTGCGCAGCACAGGTGCCGGTGAACCCTCGGTCGTCAGCGAACCAGACTGACGAGTTCGGTCCGGCGTACCTTCCCGGTCTGCGTTCGCCCGGTCTGCGTTCGCGGCAACGCGTCCACAACGAACACCTGCTTCGGCGCGTGGGAGCCGGGGAGGCGCTCGTGAGCGAAAGCCTTCACCGCATCCGTGTCGGCGCCGCGCAGACGCGCTGACCCCACTCGTCGTCCGGCACACCGAAGATTGCGGCTTCGTCCACGTCCGGATGTTCAGTGAGAACGCGTTCGACCTCGGCCGGATAGACATTCACGCCTCCCGCCATGCATGGAATAGGGCGCCCCGATGTGGGATGCACTTTCCTCGGCCCTCGACCACTAGGGCTGTGCTGCTCGTCGATGCAGACCATTTTAGTTCGGTGCGATGTTCTGGTTGACCCTGAAGAAGTTGTCAGGGTCGTACTTCCGCTTCAATGCTTTTAGGCGGTCGTACTTCTCGGCGCCGTAGGACTGGCGGACCCGCTCGTCGCCTTCCTCCATCAGGAAGTTCACGAAGACGTTCTGGTGGTGCGGCTCGAGCGCAGACCACAGCCCGCGCGCCCACTCACGCTCGACGTCGAACCCCTCGCCCGTCCTGGTGATCCCGATGGCGTTGACCGTGTGGCCGGCGTCGCGCCCGGCGAACGCGGCTTCGTCCTCGCCCGCCCGCGCCACGGCACCCCCGAGGTGATAGATCGAGAAAACGGTAAGTGGCGACTCGATCCGTAGGCCGTGATCGGCCATCGTGTCGACAACCGCGTCGTTGAGCACCCGGACGTTGCAGGAACGGATGTAGTACCACCAGCCGTGCGGGAACGCCGCGTCGAGGCTCGCCTGGTGAGCGACGTACGGTTTCGGCTCGCACATGTCGAGCAAGGGCGAGCCGAACCGTCTGAGCGGCTTCAACACCTCCTCGCCTTCGTCGACCGGCCCCGCGTAGCAGCAGCCGACCATGACGGCATGCTTGCCGTGGAACTCCGCGGGCACGACCGGGGACGGCATCACCCGGCGGTGGGTGACGATCGTGGTCAGCTCATCGGGCACCTGGGTGATCCAGTCGCGATAGAACCGCAGCACCTGTGGCGAGTCCTCCATCGCCCAGATGATGGGCCCGGCGAGCACCGTCGGCCCGACCGGGTTGAGACGAAACTCGAACTCGGTCACGATGCCGAAGTTCCCACCACCGCCTCGCACGCCCCAGAACAGGTCGGCGTTCTCCGTCTTCGACGCCTTCACGAACTCTCCGTCCGCCGTGATCAGATCAACCGACAGAAGCTGGTCGATCGTCAGTCCGTACTTGCGCTCGAGCCAGCCGATCCCTCCACCGAGCGTGAGCCCGGCGAGCCCCGTATGAGTGACGATCCCTGCCGGGATCGCGAGCCCGAACGCCTGCGTTTCGCGGTCGAGCTCGCCGAGCAGGACGCCGGCCTGTACCCTCGCTGTCCGTCCCTGTGGATCAACCCGAGTCCCGCGCATCAGGCTCATGTCGATGACGATGCCGTCGTCGCAGACAGACAGGCCTGGATAGCTGTGACCCCCGCTTCGCAGCGCCACCTCGAGCGCGCTCTCACGAGCGAAGCGCACAGCGCCGATCACATCGGCGACGCCGGCGCAGCGCGCGATCAGCGCCGGCCGTCGATCGATCGAGCCGTTCCAGATCTTGCAGTGGTCCTGGAAATCTGCATCGGATCGGAGGACCAATTGCCCGCGGAATCGCTCCCCGAGCGCGTTCAACGCGACCGGATCGAACTCGGGCTCGCTGGCGATCGCAGTCACGTCCCGTGTGCCGTCATCGGGTTCTGGGTCGCAGCCTCCCACAATGGGTTGGGCCCTGTCACACCGCCCGTTCGGCCGACCTCAGCGCGTCAGGGAGACGAGCTCGGACCGCCGTACCTTCCCGGTCTGAGTTCGCGGCAACGCGTCCACAACGAACACCTGCTTCGGCGCGTGGGAGCCGGGGAGCCGCTCACGCGCGAACGCACGAACCTTTTCCGTGTCCGCGTCGCCGGTGATCGCTGCGCACACGCGCTGCCCCCAGTCGTCGTCCGGGACGCCGAACACCGCGGCTTCGACGACGTCCGGGTGCTCGAGGAGGACGCGCTCGACCTCCGCCGGATAGACGTTGACGCCACCCGAGATGATGAGATCCTCACGGCGCCCATCGATGAAGAGGTAACCGTCGGCGTCGAGGCGGCCGAGGTCGCCGACCGAGAACTCGTCGCCGCGCCACGCGAGAGCGGATCTTTCGGGGTCGTTCCAGTACTCAAAGCGTGCGAAAGACGGCGCTTGCGCCCAGATGGTTCCGTCGTCGTCGACGCTCAGCCGTCTGCCGGTTCGAGCACGTCCAACCGTTCCCGGACGTTGCCGCCACTCGGCCGACGAGCAGAACGTGAACTGGCCCTCGGTCGATCCGTAGAACTCGAAGAGGTTGTCCGCGCCGAACGCGTCGATCGCTCGTCGCTTGAGGACGTCCGGACACGGCTCGCCGGCGTGGAGGATCCGTCGTGCGTCTGGCGCGGCGAAGTCTTCACGCGCGAGGAGTCGGCGCAGATGCGTCGGCACGAGGAACGCTCCCGCCACGCGCTCATCGACGAACGCCCGGGCGATCTCAGCCGCGTCGAACTGCTCGAAGACGAGTACGCGGGCACCAGCGAGTAGTGCCGACGTCGTGATGCGCAAGGGGGCCGAGTGATACAGCGGCGAGCACACCAGATACGTCTCGCCGGGTCGGGCGTCCCACAACTCGGCCTCGTCTGCCGCAAGCGCGCGCGCGTCCCGTTCGGACATCACGCCGGACCAGACGCCTTTCGCCAGTCCGGTGGTTCCGGACGTGCAGTGCATCGGACGTCCGAGCGGCACGTCGGCGAGGTCGACGGGCGAGCCATCGCCGGGCTCGTCGTCGACGACGAGCGAGGGCTGCGCATCGGTGACGATCCGATCGCGCTCGGCCCCCGACAGGTGGAGATTGACCGGAACGGGAACAGCACCCGTCCGCAGCGCGCCGAGGACCAGCGGGACATACCAGGGCTCGTTGCCGGCCACGATCGCCACCCGATCTCCGGTCCTGACCCCGTTGGCCGAAAGCCATCCCGCTGCGCGCCGCGCGGCTGTCTCGACCTGCTGGTCCTCGAGGACGAACACGCCTCGAAGCATAGATTCGCCGCGGACGGGGCAGGTCTGAGAGAATCGGGCGCTATCCAGCACGGAGGCGACGCTGCCTCCGGCGCGTCCCGGAAGAGGAGCACGTGATGAACATCGTGGTCACGGTCAAGCAGATCCCCGACCCGAACCTCGCCCCCGCACTCGACGGCAACCGGCTCAAGCGCGAAGGCGTTGCCGGCGTCCTCGATCCGGGAGACGAGTTCGGCGTCGAAGCAGGACTTCAGATCGCTGCCGGTCACAGCGGAGAGGTGACGGTGGTCTCCATGGGGCCGGCGCAGGCGATGGAAGCGGTACGCAAGGCGCTCTCGATGGGCGCCGCCAAAGGCATGCTCATCTCGGACGACGGCCTGCAGGGCGCGGACGCTCTCACCACCGCCAAGGCGCTCGCGGCAGCGATCACGCGCAACGGTTTCGATCTCGTGATCTGCGGCGTCGAGTCGACGGACGGATACACGGGCGTGGTGCCGCAGATGGTCGCGGCGCTTCTGGACGTTCCGATGCTGACGTTCGCGAAGTCGATCGACATCGCCGATGGACCGGACGGCAAGACCGCCAAGATCAACCGACAGACCGAGAAGGGCTACGACGTGGTCGAATGCCCACTCCCCTGCGTCATCACGGTGACCGCGGGTGTGAACGAGCCGCGCTACCCGTCGTTCAAGGGCATCGTCGAAGCCAAGAAGAAGCCGCTCGAGCAACTGACGTTGGCCGAGCTCGAGAACCTCACCATCGACGGTGCCGCTTCGCAGTCGGTGGACGGGATCAACGACGCCCCGCAGCGCGGGGCAGGCGAGATCATCGAGGACGACGGCACGGGAGCTGCGAAGATCGCGGACTTCCTCACACAAGCAAAGGTGATCTAAGTGCCAACAATATGGGTATTCGCAGAGTGTGAATCAGACGGCAAGGTCGCGAGCAGCGCGCTCGAGAACCTCGCCAAGGCTCGTGAGATCGGCGATGCCGAAGCTGTCGTGCTCGGACCGGGAGCGACCGCGGCCGCGGCGACCCTCGGCGAGCACGGCGCGAAGAAGGTGTACCTGAGCGACGACTCCGTCTTCACCGACTACGTCGCACAGCCGTCCGCCTACACGTTGTGGAAGCTCGCCGAGCAACATCAGCCCGACATGATCGTGTTCGGGATGGACTACGACTCCCGCGACATCGCCGCGCGCGTGGCCGCCAGCATCGGCTCGACGATCATGGGCAACGTCACCGACATCCTCGGTGCCGACAAGGCACAGACGCAGATCTTCGGTGGCACCAAGATCGTCGACGTCGCACTCGGTGGTCCGAGCCCGAAGATCGTCATCACACGTCCGAAGTCCTTCGAGCCGAGCGCCGTCGGTGGAACCGCCGAAACAGAGCAGGTGGCGGTGGACATCCCGGACGGCGAGAAGAAGGCCAAGCGCATCGAACGACACGAGGAAGAAGCCGCGGGCGTGAAGCTCGAGGACGCGAAGGTCGTCATCTCAGGCGGACGGGGGCTTCTCGACCCGAAGAACTTCGAGCTTCTCGATCAGGTCAGCAAAGCGATCGCAAACTCAGCCGTCGGCGCAACCCGCGCGGTTGTCGATGCGGGTTGGGTCCCCTACGCGATGCAGGTCGGCCAGACCGGAAAGACGGTCAAGCCCGAGGTGTACATCGCGGCCGGGATCTCTGGCGCGTCGCAGCACCAGGTCGGCATGAAGGACTCGAAACGGATCATCGCGATCAACAAGGACGCCGAGGCGCCGATCTTCCAGATCTCCGATCTCGGCATCGTCGGCGACACGATGAAGGTGCTCCCGGCGCTGATCGAGGAGCTCAACAAGCGCAAGGGTGGATAACCCGACTCGGCCTAGCGCTTCTTGAAACGACTGGCGAAGCCGACCGCGAGGATCGTCCGGAACACTTCTTCGGTCTCCTGGAGGATCGTCCCGATCGACGCGTCAAGCTTGGGCTCATCGAGGCCCTCGAGCGAGAGGCGCGCGACGAGACAGATCACCGCTTCCTTACCGTCGATCGAGAACGCGACGCCGCCGGCACGGTGATTGCGGCGCAGGAGGAAGCGAAACACCTCGGCGTGGTTCTCTTCCGGCTCGATGATCACGTGGCTCGTGAGCTTCACCGAGCGCTCGTTCACCTCGATCTCGACGGGGATCCAGCTGCGCGCGGTTCCTGGGATGCGCACGTACCAGAATCCGTCGCGCACGCGCTCTGAGGTCGACGGCGCTGGCAACGAAGCGATCCAGGCTTCGATGACGCCCTTCATGATGTTGGCGTCACGAAGGGTGTCACGCCGGCTCGCAGACGGGACACGGCTCGCGATGCCCCGGCCGGGAGATCACGCGCGGCTCCTTCCCTTGCCCCAGCACGCAGTTCGTCCGGTGGTACATGCTTCCCTTCGGGTACGCGACGATCGCGTCGTCGTCAGGCGACGCGGGTTGGCCGGACGTCTCGATACGAGCGACCTTCTTGCGCGGCGTGAACCAGACGCGTATCTGCTCGACGAGTCCATGTGGGTTATGTGCGAGCCCGATCGCACCGAGTCCGAAGAAGATCGGCAACAGCGCCTCGAGATTGTCACCAACGATGGCCTGCGTGACCGGGTTGTCACGCACGAACGGCTCGTGGACGAACGGCGGGATCAGCTGGAAGATCACTGCTCCCGCGAACGCGCCGAGCCAGCTCCCGATCCCGCCGATCACGGCCAGTGCGAGGAACAACAGCGATTGAAACTTGAAATACGTGAAAGGGGTAGCGAGCTGGTCGGCCCCCGACAGCAGTCCTCCACCGATCCCAGCGATGAGCGCCGACATCGAGAACGCCGTGAGCTTCAATCGCGCAACTTCGACACCAAGCGCGCCGAGTCCAACCTCGGAATCGCGCATGGCGCCGAGGGCAAGGCCGGTCTGGCTCCGACGCAGGTTCTGCACGAGCAATGCGACCGCTCCGAAGATCAGAAGCGACAGGAGGTAATACGCACGGGGACTGGCGATCCAGCTCGGCCGCGCGAAGAAGACGCCGGACAGTCCGCCGGAAAAGCGTCTCGAGCTGAAGGCGACCTCATCCATGACCGCACCGAAGGCCAGCGTGGCAAAGCCGAGGAACAATGGCGAGAGTTGGGCCGCTCGCAATGCGATGAGCACGCCGACCGGCACGACCGCAAACCCACCGAACAAGACGGCCAAGAGGAACGGAAGACCGGCGTCGGCGATCAGATGCGCGCACACGAATGCGCCGAGGCCGGCCAGCGCCGCCTGACAGAGCGAGATCTGCCCGCCGAACCCGCAGGCCACCACCAACGAGAGAAAGATCAACCCAACGGCCGGCACGCGGGAGAGGTGGATCTGCCAACTCGTCCCGAGCACGAATGGCGCGACGATCGCGACGGCCGCGACGATGCCGATCCGCGTGCCGGCATCCTTCGGGGAGAGTTTTCGCATGACGGACGGCAAAGGCGGGACCGTCCACCTGTCGGTCGGTCGCCGGCGCCACTGTGGAAGGAACAGGAGGCCGAACAGGACGATGAACGGGATCGCCGGAAGAAGCTGGCGAGCGACCTCGTTACCCGCGTAGCGCTGCACGATCAGTTGGGCGATGCCGATCCCGAAGCCGCCGGCGAGGGTGAGATAGAAGCTCTGCAACCGTCCGG
Organism: uncultured Actinomycetes bacterium; assembly: GCA_964520325.1. GTDB lineage: Bacteria > Actinomycetota > JAICYB01 > JAICYB01 > JAICYB01 > CAZFOB01. The sequence goes on from CAZFOB010000001.1 coordinate 226,425, forward strand.
CGACCGCGGCCGCGGTCGCTGCAACGATGAAGAACGTCATGGTGATCGGGTCGAGGCTCCCGAAGAACGGGGCGAGCAGGATGCCCGACAGAGCCGCGAAGCTCGTGCCGATCGCCCACGAGAAGCCCGAGACCCTGGCTGAGTCGATGCCGCTGAGCTCGACGACGTCGGCACGGTCGACGACGGCGCGCATCTTCACCCCGAGTGAGGAGTACCGGAGGAACGCGACGAGCGCCACGGCGAGGCTGACGGCGAGCGCCACCGTTGCGATCTGTTCGACCTCGGCCCGGAAATCGCCAATCGTCCAGACAGCGGGCGAGAAGATGCTCGTCGGGGTGAGCGTGGTCCCGGTACCCCACATCACACCGGCCAATCCCTGCAAGGCGACGAGCAGTCCGATCGTCGCCACGATCTTCACGACCTCTCCGGCATCGCGCAGACGCCGGAAGAGCGCGATGTCGAGCAGCCAGCCGAGCGCCGGTGCGAACACGCCGAGGACGACAACGAGCGCTGCGCCGGTCGGCAACTGCCACCGCTGTGTGTACTCCATGAACAACAGGCTCACCTCGCCGCCCTGAGCGAGCTGATAGAAGACGTACGCTCCGAACATCCCGACCGCGCCGTGAGCGAAGTTGAAGACGCCGGAAGCGCGATAGGTCAGCACCAGGCCGAACGCCGAAAGCGAATAGATGCTTCCGACGACGACGCCGAGGAACAGCGTGGTCAACAACGCTGCCATCAGTGATGGCTCGATGTCGTCATCCGCCCCGGATCCGGCAATGGTTCCCGCATTGACACTTGAAGGGTCAAAACGCCTGTGAAAGGCTGGCCGTCATGCTACTGCCCGGGGCCATCGAACGGTTCGCAGCGAATCGGTACGCCGCGATCGGCATCGCCCTCGTTGTCATCACGGTGGCCACCTCGACGGCTCTCGTGCGCAACGACGACGAGGCGTCGAAGATCGCCGACCGCGGCCCTGATGCCGAAGCGACCGCGGAACCATCCGGGTCGACGCCACAACGAACAGCCGGCAGCGATGTCGTCGCCACGGACGCACCGGGCACGGTGGCTGCGCCCACGATCGGCGGCAGGGGCGTCATCCCCGGCATCAAAAGCGATACAACACCGTGCACTCCGCGCACGGTAAAGGAGACCGGTGTCACCGACTCGACGATCACCATCGGGCAGATCGTCACAGACTCCAATTCGATCCCGCAGCAGTTGGGCCCGGCCCACGAAGGCCTGGAAGCCTTCGTGAAGCTCTTCAATCGTTCGGGTGGACTCTGCAAGCGCAAACTGGCCCTCGAGTACCGAAACGACACGCTCAACCCGGCCATCCACGCACAGGACGCACGCGAGCTCGCCGGCAAGGCGCTCGCATTCGTCGGCAACGAGTCGCTGTTCGATCAGCTCGACTACGACCGCGACCCGCCGTTTCAGCCGACCGTCAAGGACGGCGACTCGTTCGTCCCCGACGTCGGCGGACTTGCGTTCTCCTACCCACGGAGTCAATCGCAATGGCACGCAGGCGTGATCGGAAGCGTCTCGCCCACGCTGGTCGGCGGCGGCCAGTACCACTTCTTCCAGAGCGAGGTGAAGGCGAAGAACCAACCGTGCAAGAAGGGTGGTGTGGTCTATCTCCAGGAGCCGACCGGGGCCTCCGAGGATCAGGCGCGCGTCGGAGCTGTCTCACTCGAGCAGAGTTACGGCATGGGACTCGGTGCGGGGAACACGCAGCTTTACGGAGCGGGTCTGTTCTCGAACACCGTCGTCTACGAGGGGATCGTCGCCGAGATGATCGCCGACGGCATGAACTGCGTCTTCGCCTACAGCGACCTCCAGTCGAGCATCAATCTCGCCAAGGCGATGATGAACCGCGGCGTGTGGCCGCCGAAGGCGTGCAAGCTCGGCCCCCAATGCGTCCGCGTCTTCTACGTCCCGCTCTCTGCCTACGACCAGAAGTTCATCCGCGACGCCGGCGACGCGTCGCTCGACGTCAGCACATTCATCCCTCACGTCCCATTCACGGAAGGCGACAATCCGGCGATGAGCACCTACCTCGATGCGCTCAAGCAGATCTCCGGCGCGCGGCCGTCCACGTTCTCCGTCGTCGGATTCGCGAGCGGCCTGATGCTGATCGAGGCGCTCCAGCCATGCCGCGAGGCACCGACGCGCGCATGTCTGATGGGGACGCTCCGAAAGATGAAGGGCTTCACAGCGAGCGGCCTGCTCGGAGGCACAACACCTTTCCGGACGACGCGCGTGAACTTCGACCGGTACGGTTCATTCAACTGGAAGTGGATCTTCAACCGATCTATCGCGATGCGCGTGCTTGACCGCAACGGCAAACGCGACTTCTACCGGATCAATCCGGGCAAGGGCTTCCTCGACGACGACATCCACGTCGCGCGTGGCAGCAGAGCGTGACGGAGCGGGCGCTCGACGTCTCGCACCTCACCGTCGACTTCGGCGGACTCCGTGCGCTCGACGACGTATCGATCGAGGTTCTTGCCGGAAGCGTCTGTGGACTGATCGGTCCGAACGGCGCAGGCAAGACGACGCTCTTCGACTCCGTCCTCGGCGTGCTCCGACCATCGAGCGGGGGGATCGCCGTCTTCGGAACCGATGTCACCGGACTGCCCGTGCACCGTCGGGCACGGCTCGGGCTCGGACGAACGTTCCAGCGCCTCGAGCTCTTCGGGTCGCTCTCCGTGCTCGAGAACCTCATCGTCGCCATCGAATCGGTCAGCAGCGTTGGAAACATCGCAACCGAGCTCTTGCGGCGGCCGAGCAGCATCGACGTGCGGCGGCGCGCCCAAGGGCGCGCCGCCGAACTCCTGGATCTCGTTGGTTTGACCGGCTATGAGGAGGCACGCGCAGCCGATCTATCGATCGGCTTCGCGCGTCTCCTCGAGCTCGCGCGCGCCCTGGCGGCCGAGCCCAAGCTGCTCATGCTCGACGAGGTGTCGTCGGGTCTCTCCGAAGAGGAGAGCGGGAGCCTGGTGGAGCTGTTGAAGTCGCTGCACCGGTCCACGGGGCTTTCGATGCTCATCGTGGAGCACGACATGCATTTCGTGCTTGGACTTTCACAGTTCGTCTACGTGCTCGACTTCGGCAAGCTCATCGCTTCAGGTCCGCCGGCCAAGATCCGTCGCGATCCGATCGTGCGAGCCGCCTACCTCGGAGTAGACCTCAAGACCACGAAGAAGAGGAAGCCCCGTGCCGGCGCTGCTCGACGTTAGAGGACTCGGCGTCAACTACGGCCCGTCGGCGGCATTGAGCGCCGTTGATTTCGTGGTCCCCAAGGGCGCCGTCGTGGGGATCCTCGGCGGGAACGGCGCCGGCAAGTCGACGTTGCTACGGACCATCGCCGGACTCGTCCCGCCGTCGGCCGGCACTATCACACATCGTGGCGAGCGGATCGACACGATGAAGGCCTACGACATCGCCCGGCGAGGGATATGCCTCATCCCGGAAGGCCGAGGCATCCTTCCCGCACTGACGGTCGCCGACAATCTCAAAGTCGCGGTCGGCGACGAACGGGCCGTCCTCACCGCAACCTTCGATCGTTTCCCCGTCCTCGAGCAGCGACTCGATCAGGTTGCCGGCACGCTGTCCGGCGGCGAACAACAGATGCTTGCGTTCGCTCGGAGCCTCCACGAGCGCGCCGAGCTATTGCTCGTGGACGAGCCATCTCTCGGTCTTGCCCCCAAGCTGGTGGACCTGATCGAAACAACCCTCCGGCATCTACACGACGATCGCAACCGCACGATCGTGTGGGTGGAGCAGTACGTGTCGCGCGTTCTCGGGTTCGCCGACTTCGTGTACGTCCTCGGGAGAGGTCGGGTCGTGTGGGCGGGCGAGCCGAGCGAGCTCGAGTCGTCAGTGCTCGCGCGAAGCTATCTCGGAGGAGCGGCTGCGCCGGGTTCCCAAAGGGCGCGATGAGCCCGGACTACGAAGATGAGGACGATCCGTTCGTTCCGGTATGGGAAGGGCCATTCTTCGAGGCGGAACATCTGCGCCTTCGCCTCGAAGCCGCCCATATCCCAGTGGACTACGGCGACGCGCTGCAGACCGGTCACGCGCGCGTTGAGGTGCCGCGCTCGTACCTCGGCGAAGTACGCGACGTCCTCGAGGGCGTACAGGCCCGCTGGCCCGAGGTCACCAGAGCCACCGAGGACGGTTTCGACTACCACCCGGCGCTCCGGATAGCGTTGGTCGCCATGGCGGTCCTCGCGCTCGTGTTCATCGCGCTGACCGTCTTTTGATGCGCCTGCTCGCGTTGTTCCCTGAGCGCCTGAATCCCCAGGGCATCGCCGGCTTCGTCCAAGCAAGCTTGGGCGAGGGCTGGGAGGTCATCGGAGCCGCGGATCCAGAAGAGGACATCGACGTGCTGCGATCGGCGGACGCGATCCTGGTCGCGATCGTCAACCTCACACGCGCTGCCATCGAGAAGGCGCCGTCGGTCCGCCTCATCCAGACACCGAGTATCGGGTTCGACCACATCGACATCGAAGCCGCGGCTTCGCGCGGCATCGCGGTGTGCAACGTCGGCACATCGGGGGCCGAGTCGGGCACGGTTGCCGAACACGCGATGCTGCTGATGCTCGCCTGTGCGCGGCGCCTCATAGACGCACACAACGGGATCCGCGGCGGCGATTGGCCGGCGCTCGCGGGCAGCACGATCGAGCTTCAGGGCAAGACGCTCGGCATCGTCGGTCTCGGCAACATCGGACGCGAAGTCGCCCAACGTGCTCGAGCCTTCGGGATGAACCTCGCGTACTTCGATCCGCTCACAGCCGACGAGGACGTCGAAGACGAGCTCCGCATCGAAGCCCTCGGGCTGTCCGAGCTGCTCGAACGCTCGGACGTCGTCACGGTGCACGTCCCGCTCCTGGACTCAACGCGCGGTCTGATCGGCCCCGACGAGATCGCGCGTATGCGTCCGGGCGCGATCCTCGTGAACACCTCACGCGGACCCGTCGTCGACAACCAAGCCGTCGCCGATGCCGCGAACGCGGGACACATCATGGCCGGCATCGACGTCTTCGACACCGAGCCCGCCCCCGACGATCACCCACTACGCTCCGCGAAGAATGTGATCCTCACGCCGCATATCGCCGGAACCACAAAAGAGTCGGTGATCCGCATCATGCAAGCGGCGCTCGACAATCTGAAACACTACGGACGCGGCGAAGCCGTGCGCGACGTCATCAATGGCATCATCCCGACTGAACCAACAAAGGAGAGCACATGACTGCTCAGCTCGATATGGAAAAAGCGATGGAATTCATGGAGCAGGTGTTCGGCCACCTCCAAGGAGCCGTCGTGTCGACCCTCATCCATCTCGGCGACAAGCTCGGCCTCTACAAGGCGATGCAGGACGCCGGGCCGCTCACCGCCGACGAGCTGGCTGCGAAGACCGGGTTGCACCCACGCTGGCTGCTCGAGTGGCTGCGCAACCAGGGTGCGGCCGGTCTCCTCGTCTACCAGGGCAACGACCGATTCGAGCTGAACGCCGAGCAGGCCGCCGTGCTCGCGGATGAGGAGAACTCGGTGCTCTTCGCGGCCGGTGGATTCCAGGGCATGCCCGCTCTCGCGTCACTCGTCGGACCGCTACAGGAATCGTTCCGCACGGGCATCGGTCTGCCCTACGACGCCCAGGGCGTGGACGGCAATCACGGCGTCGCTCGCATGTTCGCGCCGTGGTTCCGCCACATGCTCGTCCCGGTGATCTTGCCCGGCCTCGATGGGGTTACGCCCAAGCTCGAGGCGGGGGCCAAGGTGGCAGACGTCGGTTGCGGCGCCGGCATCGCGCTCATCACACTGGCGAAGGCGTACCCGAACTCCGAGTACCACGGGTTCGAGCTTTCGCAAGAGGCCCTGAAGCTCGCAGCTCACAACCTCGAGGAGTCGGGCCTGCGGAACGTCACGTTCCACGATGTCCGCGGTGAAGCGTTGCCGGACGACAACAGCTTCGACTTCATCACCACGTTCGACTGCATCCACGACATGACCCATCCCACTCAGGTGATCGGCGCGATCCGCAAGGCCATCAAAGACGACGGGACGTATCTCATCGCCGACATCAAGGGCTTCCCGACCTACGAGGAGAACCTCGAGGAGAACCCAATGGTCGCGATGATGTACGGCTTCTCGGTCCTCTCGTGCATGTCGTCGGCGACCTCAGAACCCGACGGCGAAGGGCTCGGGACGCTCGGGTTCCACGAGGCCGTCGCTCGCGAGAAGATCGAGAAGTCAGGATTCACGCGATTCACCGCACACGACTTCGGCAATCCGTTGAACTCGTACTACGAGGTGCGCCCCTAGATCGCCAGGATCTCTTCGTAGACGGCGCGGTTGGCAGGAACGTCCAACCCAAGCTCGGCCCCCATCCGGACGATCGCGCCGTTGAACGTCTCGAGCTCGATTCGCTTGCCGCGGGCGAAGTCCCGGCTCATGGAGGACATCGCGGACACATCGATCCCTTCGGCGTAGGCGACGCGCTGTCCGAAGAAGTCATCAGGAAGCGGGACGCCCAACGTGGTCGCGATGGTCTCGCACTCCTTCACGATCGCCTCGAACTGGGTCCGCAGCATGGCGTCACTGAGGATCTCTCCCAGCGGACGCTGCGTAAGTGTCGTGAGTCCGGCCATGCCGCACATCAGTGCCATCTTTTCCCACAGCGCGACGCGGGCGTCCTCGACCGGTATCGGCTCGATCCCCTCGACGTCGAGGATCGACGCGATGCGGTGCACGCGCTCGCTCACGCCCCCGCCGAGAGGTTCCCCAAACCGGATCCATGCATAGCTCGAGATCACGTTCACGATCCCCGGCTCGGGAAGGTCGGCAACGATGCCCGTCGTCCCGGCGACAACGACGTCACCGAGCACCTCTCGGGCGACCTTCGGCGCATCGACGCCGTTCTGAAGTGTCAGCGCGTGACGGCCCGCGCCGGCCACGACACGCGCCGCGTCGGCGAGGTCGTAGTTCTTCACGCACAACAGAGCGAGGTCGTAAGCGCCGCCTTCGACCGGAGCCTCCGATGCGTTCACATGGCCGAGCTCGAAGTCCCCCATGGCCCCGGACACGCGAAGACCGCGCGACCGAAGTGCATCGAGATTGGGTCCTCGCGCGACGAAGTCGACGCCGTGGCCGGCCCGCACGAGACACGCGCCGAAGTAGCCGCCGACCGCACCAGTTCCCACGACCAGCACGCTGGCCGGTTCAGTCATAGGTAAGGATCGAAAAGACGTGTTCGCCCGCGAGCTTCTCCCGTCCGGACAAGAACCCGAGCTCGATGATCACACCAACACCCGCCACCGTCGCCCCGAGCTCCCGGACGATCTCAAGGGCTGCCTGAGCCGTTCCCCCCGTCGCAAGCACGTCGTCAACGATGAGCACCCTGTCGCCGGATGAAACGCCATCTCTGTGCATCTCGAGGCGTTCGGTCCCGTACTCGAGCTCGTAGTCGACGCCGAGCACCTTCCACGGGAGCTTGCCGTGCTTGCGCATCGGCACCAACCCTGCGCCCAAGCGGTACGCAACGGGCGCAGCGACGATGAACCCGCGCGCCTCGATACCGACGACACGATTGATCTCCAGCCCGACGAACCGGTCGACGATCAGATCGATGGCGGTCGAGAATGCCCGCTGGTCGCCGAGGAGTGGCGTGATGTCCTTGAAGATGATCCCCGCCTTCGGAAAGTCGGGGATGTCGCGGATCCGCTTGCGTAAAAGGGCGCGAGGGTCGTCGCGCCCGTCAGCGGGGGGGCTCAACGACGCCGTTTCTTCTTCTTACGTCGTCCCGGCGCGTGCCCCTTCGGTCGCTTCGGCTTCGCGCTCACGTTCGAACCGCCCACGGTTGACGATCCAATCGCGGCGGACGGTCCCACAGCAGCCTCGACCGGCAGCGGCGTTTGGGTGGGCGCCTCGAAGGCGAGCGACGTCGCCTCACTCGATCGCGCGGCGAGGCGCGAACGAAGCGTTGACCATCTGGGCTCGCGTTCCTTCCAGGCCGCAAGGATCGGCGTTGCGATGAACACCGACGAGTACGCACCGGCAGCCAGCCCGATGAACAACGCGAGAGCAAGCTCTCGAAGCGTCTGCGCCCCAAGAAGCACCGACCCGACGAACAGCAAGCTTCCGACGGGCAGCAGCGACACGACCGTTGTGTTCAACGACCGAAGCAACACTTGATTCAGTGCCTCATTGGTTGCTTGCGAATAGGTCACCCGTCCGGCGGCGGAGAGCCCCGACGTGCGGTCCTTCACGCGGTCGAAGATCACGACGGTGTCGTAGAGCGAGTACCCCAGGATGGTCAGGAACGCGATCACCGTCGATGGTGTGACCTCGAACCCCGACAGCGAGTACACGCCGGCGGTGATGATCATGTCGTGGACCAGCGCGATCATACCTGCGCCGGCCATCTTCCATTCGAGGCGGATCGCGAGGTAGAAGGCGACGACGAACAAGAAGATGATGAGGGCACGAACCGCCTTACTCGTGATCTGTGCTCCCCACTTCGGCCCGACATCGGTGACGTTGACCTCAGAAGACTCGACGCCGAAGACGTCGGCCATCGCCTGGACGGCCTTCTGTTGTGCCTTCGTCGAAAGGTGCTCGGTCTCAACGAGGAAACCTCGGTCCCCGACCTGTTGGATCTTGGCTTCGCCGACGTCGGCTCCGTCCAGCGCACCTCGCACGTCGGGCACCTCGACGTCACCCCCGGCGGATTCGACCTGGAAGGCTGTGCCCCCGCGGAACTCGATGCCGGCGTTCACCTTGCGGATCGCGAGCGATGCCACGCTGACGAGGATGATCGCTCCCGAGATGAGGAGCCACGTCCGCATCCTGCCGACGAAGTCGTAAGTCGTATCGCCACGACGGATGCGCCGCATCATGCGCCGCCTCCCGAAGCCGGAACGACAACCGCGTCCTTGACACCGAATCCGCCGATGCTCGATGTCGTCCTGTTGCGAGCGATGAGCGCGATGATCGGGTGGGTGAAGAAGTAGAGCAGTCCGACGTCCATAAGGACCGAGATACCGAGTGTGAGCGCGAACCCACGCACCGGTCCGACGGCAAGCAGATAGAGGATGATCGCAGCGATGAAGGCCACAGTGTTTGCGGCGAGGTTCGTCCGCAGGGCGCTACGGAACGCGCGCTCAACAGCGCTACGGAAGGTCTTGCCTTCCTTCAGCTCGTCTTTCACCCGCTCGTAATAGATGATGTACGAGTCGGCGGCGATCCCGAGCGACACGATCAGTCCGGCGACTCCGGCGAGCGTGAGAGAGAAGCCGCGGTACTCACTGATGACACCCATCAAGCCCATGATTAGGGCGCCGAAGATCGACAACCCGAGAAGCGTGATCAGACCGAGGAGCCTGTAAAACGCGAACATGTAGAACGCGACGAGCACCAAGCCGATCGCGCCGGCGATGAGTCCGGCTTTGAGTGAAGAGGTACCGAGCGTCGCGCTCACGCGCTGCACCTGCGAACGTTCGAGCTCGATAGGCAGGGCGCCGGTGCGGAGAACGAGCGCAAGGTCCTTCGCTTCTCCCTCGGAGAACTGACCGGTGATGCGCGCCTTGCCGTCGGTGATCGCAGAACTCACGCTCGGTGCCGACTCAACGCGCTGATCGAGCACGATCGCCAGCTGACGCTGCTGGGCGGCCAGACGCGTCGTGAGATCGGACCACTTCTTCGTCCCCTCGCCTGTCATCTCGAGAGACACCTCCCAGCCCGTGCTCGTCTGCTGATCGAAGGCCGCATCCGCGCGGTCGATGTCCGAACCGACAACCTCCGCCGGGCCGAGGCGGTACCACGCGTTCTCATCCTCAGCCGACGCGAAGACAACCTCCTCGTCGGTGGGATCGTTCTTCGTGAGCGCCCAACCCTGCTTCTTCATCTCCTTGGCGATGAACCGCTCGTACGCATCGGTTCCCGACGTCAGGTCCTTCTTGCGGGCTTTCGCGGCAGCATCGTCAAGGCTCGTGCTTCCCGTCACTTCCCGGAACCGAAGCTGCGCGGTCTTGCCGATGATCTCGAGTGCGCGGTCGGGATCGCGGATGCCGGGCAGCTGGACGATGATGTTCTCTGCTCCAGAGCGCGAGATCTCCGGCTCCTGCGCGCCGATCGAGTCGACTCGGTTACGGATGATGTCCACGGTCTCGTTGAGCACGCCCTCGTCGATCTCGTCGCCCACCGCGGTCAGGACCACGGACAGGCCCCCTTGAAGATCGAGGCCGAGCTTGGGCCGTGCTCCGAGGACCAGCACCCCGAACAGGCTCGCCGCCGTCAGGAGCAGAACGATAACGACCGAGATGACGTGGCGTCGCGTGTGACCCATCAGCGCAAGATTGCCCTAAGGGCCATCTTGAGAGAGCTTCTTTGTGACCGAGCCCTTGTCCACCTTGATCACCACGTTGTCGGCGACCTGGAGCGACAGGGCGTCGTCGTCGACACGGCGGACCGTTCCGATCAGTCCGCCGGCGGCGACGACCTTGTCGCCCTGCTTCACATCGGACAGCAGGGCTCGGTGCTCCTTGGCCTTTCGCTGCTGGGGCCGCATGATCATGAACCAGAACACCCCGGCCAGCACGATCAGCGGCAGGAACGAGGCGATCCCTCCGCCCCCCGACCCACCGCCCTTCTGGGCGAGCAGGAACAGCGATTGTGGACTCATGCTGCAAATCCTATCTCAACGGTCCGGCCCGCTCACCCGAGGCCGCAGGCCGAGGACCACAGGAGGGAACCTCTCGAGCCTGGTTGACGTTATGCCACCAACCTGCCCACCATGGCGGGTGAGGCTTGACTTGCGGGTCAAGCGCAGTACCGGAGGGGAGCCGGGCTGAAGGGCTGCCCAAAGCCTTCGTGACGGCAGGCACAGTCAGGCCCCCGGTTCTGCGACGAAGGCCTGGCCGCGCACCGAGAAGCGTCCGAACCCGTCCAGCGTGACGGACTCTTCGACGGTCTTCGAGGCGACGCGGGCCTCAAAGGGACGTCGGACGAGGACGTCGTCCCGCGAGATCGTCAGCTCACCGCCCGACCGATCCTCGATCCGGTAAACGATCCGGTAGCCGGACGCAACCCTTCTGCCGATGCGCACGCCGCCGTCACCGAGCAGCTCGGACCCGGAGCGCAGGTCCTCGCGCGGCATGAGGAACACCACAAGCAGGGTGACGATGAGCAACGGCGCAGCGACGACCAACCAACGGCGCATGACGCAAGTGGGTTAGTTCCGCCTGATCTCTTTCCAAGCGACGCCGCGGTCAACCTCGGGCTCACGCGGCAGACCGAGGATCCGCTCCCCCATCTGCGTACGAAGGATCTCGGACGTTCCACCTTCGATCGAGTTCGCACGGGCGCGGAGGAACGCGTGCATCCGGTTCTCGGCGTTCACATCGCCCGGCTCCCAGGCGATGGACGCCGCACCGTTGCAGTTCATGACCTCGTTGCTGCGCCACTTGTTGAACTCGGCGTTGTACACCTTCGTCACCGCGCCCTCCGGTCCCGGCTGCTCGCCGCGCATCCGCGCCGAGTTCGCTCGGAACTGGGTGATCTCCTTGACTTCCTTCTCGATGTACGACTGCGCGATGAATTGCCGGCTCACGGCGTCCTGCTTGTCGGGGATACCGTCGAGGAATTGACCCCATGGGTCCTTACGCGTGCCGCCCATGAACGACGACGCGTCGAGCGAGAGGCCGGAAAGCGCGACGCGCTCGTTCATCAGCGTCGTGCGTGCCACTCGCCATCCGTCGCCTTCGGTCCCGACGATGTTCTCCGCCGGGATACGGACGTCGGTGAAGTAGACCTCGTTGAACTCGGCCGAACCGGTGATCTGCCGCAGCGGCCGGATGTCGACACCCGGCGACCTCATGTCGACGATGAAGTACGACAGGCCCTCGTGCTTGGTGTTGTCTGGGTCGGTGCGCGCCAGCAGCATGCCGAACTGCGATAGCTGAGCGATCGACGTCCACACCTTCTGGCCGTTGACGATCCACTCGTCACCGCTGCGCACTGCCTTCGTTCCGCACGTCGCGAGATCCGAGCCGGCGCCCGGCTCGCTGAACAGCTGGCACCAGACCTCTTCCGACGTGAGGATCTTCTGGAGGTACCGCGACTTCTGCTCGTCACTGCCGTGCGCGATCAGCGTCGGACCCGCAAGTCCGACACCGAGGATGTTGATCCCGACGGTCGGCAGACGGTAGCGCGCGAGTTCTTCGCGTACGACATTCTGCTGCCATGCTTCGCCGGAGAGCCCGCCGTACTCCTTGGGCCACAGCGGAGCACCGTAGCCGGACGCGCCGATGACGCGTGACCAACCGAGGAAGTCCCAGCCCTCGCGCGCCGCGGCGAGCTTCTCGTCGTCGCCCGACTCGATCGCATCAGCCCAACCCGCCGGCAGCTCCTCGCGGAGCCATCCGCGCACCTCTTCCCGGAACACTGCGCGCTCCGGCGTGTCCTCGATCGTCCACCGCATGGTTAGACGCCCAGCTTCTGGGCGACGAGCTCGCGGTGGTAGGTCGCGTCGCCGAGGTAGATCTCCGAGCTCTTGGCGCGACGGAAGTACAGGTGCGCGTCGTGCTCCCAGGTGAAGCCGATGCCGCCGTGGATCTGGATGTTCTCCGCGGCAGCGTGGAAGTAGGCGTCCGAGCAGTAGGCCTTCGACAGTGACGCTGCGAGCGACAGCTCTTCGGGGTCTTCGGCGGCCGCCCAACCCGCGTAGTACGCGGCCGAACGCGCCATCTCGACCTCCATGAGCATGTTCGCGCACTTGTGCTTGATGGCCTGGAACGAACCGATCGGACGTCCGAACTGATAGCGCTCCTTGGCGTAGGTGGTCGATGCATCGAGGCAGGCTTGCGACCCGCCGACCATCTCCGCTGAAAGCGCGGCGGCGGCTTGGTCGAGTGTCTTCGTGAGCGCAGCTGCGCCGGCACCCTTTTCGCCGAGAAGCTTGGCCGGCGTGTTCGAGAACGTGATCTTCGACTGCTTGCGCGTCATGTCGAGCGTCTGCAAGTGAGTACGCGTCACGCCATCGGCGTCCGGGTCGACAACATAGAGGTTGATGTCGTTGCCTTCCTTAGCCGCAACGACCAATAGATTTGCCGTTGCCCCATCGATGACATACGACTTCTCGCCCGTGAGCTTCCCGTCGGTTACCGTAGCTTCGATGCCGTCGAGCTCCCATTTGCCGTTCGGCTCGACGAACGCGAGCGCGACGCGCGTGGTGCCGTCGGCCACGCCGGGCAGGATCTCCTTCTTCTGGTCATCGGTACCCGCGTTGAGGATCGCATTGGCGCCGAGCACGATCGAGGAGAAGTAAGGGGCGGGAAGGAGCCTCTTGCCCATCTCTTCCATGAGCACCGTGACTTCGACGAAACCGAATCCGATCCCGCCGAACTCCTCGGGGATGGCCATCCCGAACCATCCGAGATCGGCCATCTGCTTCCAGGTGCCCTCGTCGAAACCGGCTTCGGTCTCCATGAGCTCACGCACCTTCTCTGAAGGACTCTTCTCCTCCAGGAAACGCGCTGCGGTCGAGCGAAGCTCGTTCTGGTCCTCGGTGAATCCAAAAGTCATGGCGGATCTCCTTTCCAGTCTTTGGTCCATTCTTTGGCCACTTTTTCGGCCCACTCATCTTCTTGACTCTTCAGTCAAGCGGCGTCTCATGGTTCGACACCAGGACTGTCACGTCAACCCGTAGGGTAAGCCGCCCGACGGGCCCCCGGCCAAAGGAGGCCGAATCGAGAATGGCCACCCGCAAGCCCGACCTGGACGAAACAGCCCTCGAAGCGCTTCTCTTGTCCCACGTCGTGGGTTCATGAGCATCGTCCCGCGACTCTCTGATACGGCGTGAATCCACACCATGGACGTCTGACCTTTCGTCGAAAAGCGCGACGTCAGGAAGCTTGAACGCCGCGAAGCCCAGCGCGGCCTCGGGATCGGTTCCGCAGGACGGGCTCCACGGAACCGTTTTCTGTCACTGGTACGCACTAGTGTTCGTGGTGGAGGCGATAGATGGAGGGCGAAGAAAGGACTGTGCTTTGCCCTTCGAAGAACAGGTACCGATCAGTGCGCTAAGCGATCAGATCTGCGAGCTCTCCGCTCATATCGCTGCCGCAACGTCCCGATTGCTCGTCCTGCTCGTCGAATTCGATCGGCGGACGGGATGGGCCGGAGCCGGGCTCAAGTCGTGTGCCCACTGGCTGAATTGGAAATGCGGGCTCGATCTGCGATCGGCTCGTGAATGGGTGCGCGTCGCGCATGCGCTCGAAGTCCTTCCGGTGATCTCCCTCGCGTTCTCGCGCGGTGAGCTCAGCTACTCGAAGGTGCGCGCACTCACGCGCATCGCGACCGCACAGACCGAGGACGACCTGCTCGTGTTCGCTCGCCATGGCACAGCCGCGCATCTCGAACGATTGGTGAGCGGGTATCGGAAGTGCGCCCCGATCGACCTTCAGGACGTGAACACCGCCTACGAGAAGCGCAACGTCGAGTGGCACTACGTCGAGGACGGATCGCTCCTGATCAAGGCGCGCTTGTCCGCCGAGGAAGGAGCGCTGGTAATCGAAGCGATCCAAAAGGTCCGCGAAGAGGTGCGGGCGACCAACCGAGTCCATCTGGATGTTGCCGGAGACGGTTCCGCGGAACCGCGTCGCGACCGAGCCGACGCGCTCGTGGAGATCGCCAAGCGCGAGCTCAGTGGGGGCCAGACGCATACCGCCTCGGCCGAGCGCTATCAGGTGATGCTGCACGTCGACGCCGACGCGTTGACCGGAGGTGACGGCATCTGCTGCCTCGAGGACGGCAGTCCGTTGGCGAGTGAAACGCTCCTGCGCCTCATGTGCGACGGAGCCGTCGTTCCCGTTGTGGAGGACGCCGACGGCAACGTCCTCGACATCGGCCGCCGAACTCGGACGATTCCTCCGGCGCAGCGCCGGGCGCTCACCATCCGCGATCAGCACTGCCGGTTCCCGGGCTGTGCAAGCACGCGCTTCGTGGACGGACATCACATCGTCTCCTGGGCCCGCGGCGGGAAGACATCGCTCGACAACCTGTTACTGCTGTGCCCGTTCCATCACAGAGTCGTGCACGAGAGAGGCTTTGGCATCCGAACCGAAGCGGACGGCCAAGTTGCCTTCCTCTACCCGGACGGACGTGTTATGCAGACGGCGCCGTTCGTGGTCGAGCCGGGTGCGCTCGAGCGCAGACACGCCGAGCTCGGCCTCGGTATCGACGGTCGCACGATCACGTCCCTCTGGGGCGGCGAAAGCTGTGACTACAGCGTCGCCATCGAGTACCTGCTACGGAAGAACGTCGGTTCCGAGGAACCGCCCAGACGCGCGCCGGACGGGGTCAACGCCTAACGCGGCATCAAGATCATCTGCGTGCATCTGAAGAGCGCGATGGTCTTTCCGGTTGCTTCCGAGGTGACCTCGGCGTCCCAGACCTGTGTGGTGCGTCCGCGATGGAAAGGATGCGCAACACAGGCCAGGTCGCCCTCGAGCGCAGTGCTGAGGAAGTTGGTCTTGAGCTCGATGGTGGTGAACCCGATCGCGCCGTCGGGCAGGTTGCGCAGGGTGCCGAAACCGCAACAACTGTCCGCGATCGAGACAACCGTTCCGCCATGCAGGAAGCCATTCGGTGCCAAGAGACGCTGTTCGATGGTCAGTCTCGCGCGAACCTCGTCGGCCCCGACCACGAGGAACTCGATGCCGAGCAGACCGGGCAGGAACTCCCGGCCGCGTTCGTTCCACTCGGCCGGCGTTTGGGGAACATCGATCGTGCTCATCAAGATCTCCTTCGTCGGATACTCACTAACACAGATAGGGTTGGTCGCATGTCGAACCGGCTCGCGAAGCAGACCTCGCCCTACCTCCTTCAGCACGCGAACAACCCGGTCGACTGGCATCCCTGGGGCGAGGAAGCGTCTTCGAAAGCCAAGTCCGAGGACAAGCCCCTCCTGATCTCGATCGGTTACGCGGCCTGCCATTGGTGCCACGTGATGGAGCGTGAGTCCTTCGAGGACGACGCAACGGCTGCCGTCATGAACGAGCACTTCGTGAACATCAAGGTCGACCGCGAAGAGCGTCCGGACGTCGACGCGGTGTACATGGCTGCGACGCAAGCCCTGACGGGCTCAGGCGGCTGGCCGATGACGGTGTTTTGCACACCAGAAGGCATCCCGTTCCTGGCCGGCACGTACTTCCCCCCTGAAGAGCGTCACGGGATGCCCTCGTTCCGCCGTGTGCTCGAGCAGGTGCAGCACCTGTGGACGACACGGCGATCCGACCTTCTCGCGCAAGGCACGCGCCTCGTCGAAGCCATCGAGCGCGCCACGCCGAAGGCGTCGAACGAACCGCTGCAGGCGAGCGTGCTCGCTACCGCGGCGTCACAGATCCTGGCAGGAGTCGATCGCAACCACGGCGGGTTCGGCGCCGCGCCGAAGTTCCCGCAGGCCCCCGTGCTCGAATTCATGCTCCGCTCCTCCGGCCGTGTGCCCGGAGTGCGCGACGCGCTCGAGCTGACGCTTCGCAAGATGGCGCTCGGCGGGATGTACGACCAGATCGGCGGCGGCTTCGCGCGCTACTCGGTCGATCCCACGTGGACGATCCCCCACTTCGAGAAGATGCTCTACGACAACGCGCAGCTCGCGCGCACGTACACCCACGCGTGGCAGCTGTACAAGGTTCCCCTCTACCGGCGGATCGCAATCGAAACGCTCGAGTATCTCCTCCGCGACATGCGCGACGAGAAGGGTGGCTTCCATTCGTCGGAGGACGCCGACTCGGAAGGTGAGGAAGGCAAGTTCTACGTCTTCACCCAGGACGAGTTCATGCAGATCGCACCTGAAGCCGCCGACTACTACGGCATCACGGAGCACGGCAACTTCGAAGACGCGAGGAACAACCCGACAGCGGCCGGAGACCACCCACCGGTCGATGCGCGCGCGAAGCTCTTCGAGCATCGCGCGCACCGCATCCGTCCGGGCAAGGACGACAAAGTACTTGCCTCGTGGAACGGCCTTGCCATCGCCGCACTCGCGGAAGCCGGCGCGGCCTTCGGCCGCACCGACTTCCTCACCGCCGCTCGCTCCGCGGCCGAGTTCGTCCTGAGCGAGATGACCGCCGCAGATCGCCTGCTCCACAGCTACCGGGGCCATGCGCAGATCCCCGGGTTCCTCGAGGACTACGCCTACCTCGCCGACGGTCTGCTCGCGCTGTGGGAGGCAACCTTCGAGCCGGCGTGGCTCGACGCGGCGAGCACACTGGCACGGCAGGCCGTCGAGCTTTTCGCCGACACAGCGGATGGCGGCTTCTTCACCGCCGCATCCGACAACGATCTGATCGTCCGGCAGAAGGAGATCGTGGAGTCGGCCACTCCGTCGCCTGGTGCCACTCTCGCGCTCGTGCTGCAACGGCTCGCACACCTCTACGACGACCAAAGCATCGCCAAGCCGGCCGTCGACTCACTCCGCATCGCGCTCAGATACATGCAGCAGGCAGCCCAGGCCGTTGCGACCTGGCTCTGCGCCCTCGACTTCTACGTGGCGACGCCGAAGGAGATCGCATTCACCGGTCCCGTCGATGACGAGGCCACCGGTGAGCTCATGGGTGAGCTCATGGGCGTGGTGAACACTCGGTTCATCCCGAACCGGGTCATGGCCGGCGGGAGCAACGGCAACAGCAAGATCGCGCTGCTACGCGATAAACCGCAGACGGCTGTACCGACGGCATACGTGTGCGAGAGCTTCGTCTGCAAGGCTCCGACGTCCGATCCGCTCGAGCTGGCACGCCAGCTCGGCTGAGAACGGCCTCGCTCGTCAGCTCGACTGATCGCCGACGAGGTTCACCCGGTCGCCTCGGATCTCGATAACACCGCTCGAAGCCTCGAACCACCGTCCCTCGAGGTTGCGCACGCCGACTCCCGGATGCACATCGAGGTGGCGTTCGATCGCGCCGATCGCGCCGCCGTGGGTCACGACCAGGAGTTCGCCGGACTGATAGAGCGACGTCAACACGTCGAGCGCCGCGAGCACGCGTATGCGGAAGGCTTCGCGGGCCTCGCCGGTAGGAAAGACGCGTAAGCTACCGCCTCGGAGCGCCGCCCATTCGTCCGGGAACCTCTCCGCGATCTCGTCGTTCGTGAGGCCGGAGAAGCCACCGACGTCGATCTCGCGCAGGTCGTTCTCCACATGCACAGTTCCGTCGCCGAGCTCGTCCGCGATGATCTCCGCGGTTTGGCGGGCGCGCAAGAGCGGAGAAGCGATGAACGACCCGCTGAACCCGTCCAGTCGATCGGCGGCCAGACGAGCCTCTTCGCGTCCGGAGGAGGAGAGAGGTGGGTCAGCTTGCCCCTGCCAGCGGCCCTGCGCGTTCCATTCGGATTGCCCGTGACGCACGAGAAACAGGCGCGTCATAGGCTGACGCTTGAGATTACGACTGACACTGCGGACAGAAGTAGTGCGAGCGCTGGCCGACACGCATCTTCTCGATCGGTGTCCGGCATCGCCGGCACGGCTCGCCTTCCCTGCCGTGGACGAGCAGGCCGTTCTGGTGCTCTCCGGGCTCGTCGTACAGGTCGCGCCACTCCCCGTCGGACAGCGTCGTGCCGCGGTTCTTGATCGCATCCTGCAACACCTCGCCAACCGACCGCGAGAGCCGGCGCACCTCGTTCGACGTCAGCGAATCGGAGGTCCTGTCCCATGGGAGTCCGGCCTGGAACAGCACTTCGTCCGAGTAGATGTTGCCGAGTCCGGCGATGAACTCCTGGTCCATCAACAACGACTTCATCTTCATCTTGCGCTGGCTGACCATTTCGCCGAACAGCTGCCATGGGATCTGGTCGTTGATCGCGTCGAGACCGAGACCGTCCATCGCCTCTGCGTACGCCTCGGCCTCGGCAACGAAGCACTCACCGAAGCGGCGAGTGTCGAAGAACCGCACGTCCCCGCCCTGCGAGAAGTGGATGATGACGTGCGTGTGCTTGTCGGGCGCGCGCCTGGCTGTGGCTTTCACCAGATGCCCGGACATCCCGAGGTGCACCACGAGGTAGTTCTTATTGTCGAGCTCGAACGCGAGGTACTTCCCCTTGCGTTGGACGGATTTGACCTTTCCGCCGGCAACCTGCTTATCGAATTCCTTCGGCGCGATCGCACGTTTGGTCACGCGTTTGCCGCTCGGCTTCGCTTCCTTGACGTACTGGCGCGTCTTCACCTCGGTCGCACGGATGCGCTTACCGACATACTCCTTCTCGAGCTGACGCCGAAGTGTTTCGACTTCCGGTAGCTCAGGCATCAGCAGCCTCCTCTTCAAGGGATGCATCTCGCGGCGCATCCTCTTCTGATCGCAATCGGATCAATGCCTCGCCCGCCGCCGCCTGCTCGGCTTCCTTCTTCGAACGACCCTCGCCCGCCCCGCAAGACTCGTCGTTCACGATGACCTCGGCACGGAATCGCTTCGCGTGGTCGGGCCCGGAACCGGTCACGCGGTAGCGCGGCAGCATCGCGTACTTACGCGTCACGATCTCCTGCAGACGCGTCTTGGCGTCCTTCGGGATCTCCGCGCCGACCGCAGCATCGATCCGAGAACGGAACAACCTGCCCACGAGCTTCCGGATCGCCGAGATCCCGCCGTCGAGATACACCGCTCCGAGCACGGCCTCGAGTGCGTCGGCTTTGATCGACGGTTTATCGCGCCCGCCGCTCTGGGCCTCACCACGTCCGAGCCTGATCGCCTCACCGAGGTCGAGCTCGCCGGCGACCAAGGCCAGTGCGGGCTCTGAAACGAGCGACGCCCGCAACTTCGCGAGGTCGCCCTCGAAGTAGTCGGGAAACTTTGCGTACAACAGATCGGTGACGCACAGGTTGAGGATCGCGTCGCCCAAGAACTCCATGCGCTCGTTCGTCTCGAGGACATCCTTCTCGTAGGCGTACGACCTGTGAGTCAAGGCAAGATCGAGCAGGGCGTGGTCCTTGAACCGCACGCCGAGCCGTTCTTCGAGCAATACGCGGGCGCCGTCCATATCAGGAAGTGCCGGATCTTGATCCTGCTGATCCTTAGGCAGCGCGCCGACTGCCTCAGTCATCCGCCGTAACGACTCCTTCTCGGGCTCGCCTGACGGCCGAGCCCGGACTACGTGGTGGCGGAGACCCTTCCGGCGACGAAGTCGACGGCATCCCCTACGGTGCGGATGCCCTCGAGTTCCTCGTCTGGGATCTCCAGGGACAGCTCCTCCTCGAGCGACATCGCCAGCTCGACCAGGTCGAGCGAATCGGCCTCGAGGTCTTCTTCAAGTCTGGTTTCAAGCTTGATCGAGTCGGGGTCGCACTCGATGAGCTCGGCCAAGCGACCGCGGATGAGGATGAAGACTTCGTCTTTCGTCACTTCTACTCCTTCTCAGCAGCCAACGACTGCTCGATCTCGCCGACAAGTCCTGCCTCTACGGTCTGCGAGGCGATCCGGATGGCCGCTCGAGTGGCTTCTGCGCTCGAGCTGCCGTGTCCGATTATACAAACCCCTCTGACCCCCAAGAGGTGGGCGCCACCATGGGTTTCAGGACTCAGCGTAGACGCCAGGCCCATCAGAGCCGGCATCACCACCTTCGCGGCCTCCTTGGCTTCGTCACAAGCCGAGAAGATGCCGAGGAGCTGCTCGAACAGGAACTTCCCGAACCCCTCCAGCAGCTTGAGCGCGACGTTGCCGGTAAAGCCGTCTGTGACCACCACGTCGACGCGGTCGGTTGGGACATCCCCGCCCTCGACGTTGCCGATGAAATTGAGCTTGGACGCTGAGAGCAGCTCGTAGGCCGACTTGACCAGGGCGTTTCCCTTCCCCGGCTCTTCGCCGACCGAGAGCAGGCCGACGCGGGGCGAGGCAAGCCCCAGGCGGATACGGGCGAAGCTCGCGCCGAGCAGCCCGAAACCCACCAGATGCTCCGGACGGACGTCGGCGTTCGCGCCGGCGTCCACAAGCACCGTCGGTGCGTCGGGGAACGGCAAGATGACGCCGATCGCCGGGCGGGCTACGCCGCGGATGCGTCCGGTTTCAAGGACCGCTGCGGCCAGGGCAGCCCCGGTCGAGCCGGCCGAGAAGACGGCGTCGGCTCGGCCCTCTTTGACCAACCGTGACGCCACACCGATGGACGAGTCGCGCTTCTTGCGGATGGCGCGCGCCGGATCATGCTCGTCCATCGCGATGACCTCGGGAGCGTCGACGATCTCGAGCACCTCGCTCGGCGATGCGCCGGCTTCTGCCAGGGCTTTCTCGATCTCGTCTGGGCGACCAACGAGCAGGACGTGCGCACGGTCCTCTTCGGCGGCCGCTGCGGCGCCGGCGACGATCTGTTGTGGCGCAAGATCGCCCCCCATCGCGTCGACGGCGACGCGAACGAGGCTCCCCGCGCCGCCCGAACTCTGCGGGGCCGCGCGGTTGTTGCTCTGCTTAGTCAAGCTGGAGGACGTCCCGGCCCTTGTACGTGCCGCAATGCGGACACACACGGTGCGGGAGCTTCGGCTTGCTGCACTGGGGGCAGCTCGAGTTGGGCGCCACAGCGACCTTCTTCCAGTGCGCGCGACGGTCGTCGCGCCGTGCCGAGGTCTTACGTCGTTTGGGGGCCTGCATGATGAAGAACCTTTCCTTTCCGAGGGCCCAGGGGGCCAGGGGGCCCGGGGGAACGGCGGAACGGGAAGTCCCTAGTTTAACCCACCCAGCTCGCGGAGCGCCGACCACCGTGGATCGCCCTCTTCTGGGCAATCACAGGCGCTCTCGTTGAGGTCGGCGCCGCAACGGCTGCACAGGCCGGCGCAATCCGGCCGGCACAAGGGGTCGGTGGACATCGCGAGCGCCACGGTGTCGCGTGTCATCGGTTCGAGGTCGATCGTCGAGTCCTTGATGACGTAACCCTCTTCCCAGACGTCGGTAGCGGGACGGTAGAGCTCGGCTCCTTCGAACCGAAAGGGCAGCATGAGCGCTGTAAGGCATCGTTTGCACTCGCCCTTCATCGTGCCCGCCAAGACCCCGCGCGCGAGCACGCCGCCGTCGATAGCCTCGAGGATCAGGTCGAAATCGACCTCGCCGACCACCTCAACCAAACCGGAAACGAGGTCCGGTACCGGCGCGACGAAGCTGAGCGGACGCTGAACTCCTGGAGATTCCAGGAGCTCACGGACGTCGAGAACGAGGGGAGAATGCGTACGCACGTCACACGATCGTACTGAGTCGGGCGTATTCGGACTTATTCGGGCCGGGGGAGTGGTCCCGAGATCTCTCCAGAGTCCTCGAGCTCGAGCGGCTCGGGCACCCCGGTGTGTGCCTCCATACGCCGCCGAAGCTGTTCGCGCCCCTTGCCGATCGTCCGTTGCAGCTTGTCCAAGATGATCTCGACGTTCGCCATCTTTGCGTCGATGTAGTCGTCGGCCTGGTGAGCGATCTTCTCTGCCTCGGCTTGAGCCTCGGCCACGATCCGCTCAGCCTCGGTGTCGGCGGCGAGGACCACCTCGGCCCGAGACAGCAGCCGCGACCGCTCCTCCCTGGCCTGCTCGACGATGAAGGCGCGCTGCTCGTGGGCTTCGGTGAGGATCCTCTCCCGCTCGTCCATCACGGCACGCGCTTGCTCGTGCTCGGCGGGAAGCGCGTCGCGGACCTGCTTGATCAAGGCGATCGCGTCCTGGCGCGGGATCACCGCCGAGGAGGACAGCGGGACGCTGCGCGCCTCGGCCACGAGTTGCTCGAGGGCCTCGAGGGCTTCCATATAGGTCGTCATCAGTCGAGTTTCTCCTTGAGCCGCTTCTCGACGACGAGCGGCACCAGTCCGTTGATGTCGCCCCCGAGGGAGACGACCTCCTTCATGAGGGTCGACGAGAGATACGTGTACTCGGGGCTCGCCGGGAGGAACACCGTCTCAACGCCCATCCGCGCATTCATGTGAGCCATCTGCATCTCGTAGTCGAAGTCACTCACAGCGCGGATCCCCTTGACGACGCAGTCGGCGGAGACGTCCCGGCACAAGTCCACGAGCAGCCCGTCGAACGTGGTAACGGCGATGCCTTCGAGATGCGATGTCACGTCCGTGATGAGCGCGATCCGCTCGTCCAACGTGAACAACGGCTGCTTGTTCGGATTCGAGGGTGCCGAGGACACGGCAACGACCAGCTCGTCGAACGCCTTGACCGCGCGGTCGATCACGTCGAGGTGTCCGTTCGTGATGGGGTCGAACGATCCCGGGTACACAGCCTTTCTCACGACTGGAGATCCATATCCGTCTCCCCTGCTCTATAGATGAGAATCCGAGTATCCCCGTAACGGCGGTCGGCTTCCACAACCAGGCCCGCTGCGGCGGGGGCTGGCACATCTCTCCACCGGCACTCGAGCACCACCGCGCCGTCCGGCTCCAGGTGGGGGCCGAGGACCTCGAGCACCGCTGCGACCGGCTCGTCGTAGGGCGGGTCGATGAACACGAGGTCGAAGGGGCCGTCCTTGCGGGCCCCACCTTTGAGGTACCGGACGACCGGAGCCTGGCGCACCTTCACGTCATCGCCCCCCCCGGCCACCTTCGCATTGTCGCGGCATGCCTGCGCGGCTTCACGGCTCGAATCGACGAGCACCGCCAGACACGCACCGCGAGAGACCGCTTCCAGGCCATAGGCACCGGAGCCGGCGTACAGGTCGAGGACTCGAGCGTCCGGCAAGCGGTGGGCGATCGAGGCGAAGACCGCTTGGCGAACCCGCTCGCTCGCCGGCC
The DNA here is from genome assembly GCA_964520325.1 of uncultured Actinomycetes bacterium. Lineage (GTDB taxonomy): Bacteria > Actinomycetota > JAICYB01 > JAICYB01 > JAICYB01 > CAZFOB01. Next base: position 250,173 of record CAZFOB010000001.1, read on the forward strand.
TGATGCCCTTCGGGACCTTGAGCTTGATGCCCCGAGCATCCCCCCCAGAGATCCTCACCGGGAGCCACGGCTGGCCGATCCACACCTGCTATGCGAGTTACTCAGCAAGGTGACGGACCTCGCCGGGTGCTACGGCAGCGATGGCTTCAAGTGTCTGCGGCAAGATCGCGACAAGGTCTCTGAGTTGATTGGTCGGCGCGTCGAGCACAACGATGCCGAGCCGAAGTTCGAGCAGGTTCTGCTGGTGCTCGATGCTGCGATCGTTGGTTACCAGCACCTCGAAACCAGCTTCCGCCGCCAAGGCGAGCAGAGCACCGTTCTTCTTGCCAGTCCAGCCCTCTCGGCGGACCGTCGAGACCTCGTGTCCGACGAGCTCGCGCGCCAAGCGGAGTGGCACGTGCTCGTCAAGCAGGACTCGCACGCGGTACCGAGGTCCCTAACTCCTCCAAGACCGCGACGACCTGCTCCCGGGTCACCGACGGGAAGTCCTCGAGGAACTCCTCGAGGCTGTAGTTGCCTTCGAGGTAGTCGATGAGATTACGCAGAGGGACCCTGGTGCCAATGAAGACCGGCTTGCCGCCCAGAATCTCTGGGTCGGAGTGAACCGTCGAACCTAGACCGCTCATAGATTCAGGGTACGCCACACCAGACTGCGCAACGAATCTTGCGGCACACATCCACGGGCGAGCCAGCAATCGGCTTTGCCGTCAGCCGCGACCTCAACGCGGGAGATTTCACTTGGATGCCTTCGTACGTGGACACACGCCAAGACGACAAGTTCGTCAGAGGAAGCGCGCGCCCAAGCCGACTTCGGCCGCCTCGTACCAGCCCGCCGCGTTAGGCGTCAAGACGACGCTCGAGGATCACTGCGATCTCGCCGGTAGTTGTCACGAACGTGTCGATAGCGACCCATCCGCACTTCTGATAGAACGCTTCCGCGGGCCCGCCTGGTGGACCGGTCGCAACCCACACTCGATGGAACCCACGCTGCTCCGCCCATCTCTCGAGTTCGCGGACAAGTCGTGAGCCGATACCCTGCCGGCGCCGCCCAGAATCCACGACCATTCCCACTAACCACGGAGAGCGATCCCGAAACTCGTCAGGATCGAACTCAAGGATGCCGACAGCGCCAATCGCTTGTCCGCGCGCATCCATCGCGACCCACGTCAACGGAATCTCGTCGCGCCCAGCCTCGCGGCGGGTGGCGTCGACCCAGAACTCCAACTCGACAGGCTCAGGTGGTTGGCCCCACTCAGCCCATCGGATCTGACCGACCTGCGAGATGAGATGCGGGTGGTCAGCGAGCAATCCGATCGCAATATGCTCCGCGTCGATCTTGCACGCACTCGCATCGTTCATAGCTGGTGCGCCTAACGACTTCTGTTGCTGAGGAACGACGGAGTCCGGCGCGAAGCGCCGGGCGTCGTCGTCTCCTCCTGCAACGAGTTGATAGGCAGTACGTCCGAAGCGTTCACGAGATACCTGCCATTGTGAGGATTGAGATCGCGTCTGTCTGCACCAGTTCCGCGGCAGACTGGCCAGATCGTGCGATCGCAAGATCTGCGATGTAGGTACCCGCGCGATAGCCAATCCACAGTCGGCCGTCCGGGTGGAAGAACATCCACTGCGCATACGGTGCGGACGCCGGCAGACCGAGCAGTTCGTCGACCCATTCGCGGACGTCATCGGGATACACAGCCCACGGCGGCGTGACTCCTGACGCGTCGCGTTCGAACGCCGTGGCGAGTCCCTCACAGACCACTCCGTTCATGAACGAGTCAGACGCAGGCGCGGCCAAGACCCAGCCGCGCACCAGGTGATGACACTCATGGAAGAGCATGTGACGGAGATGGGATCCGACGATGGCGGCGACGCCCTCCGATCGGGCGGGTTCGACGATCCAATTGATGCGTCCTTCCTCAAGAGCCGAAGCGCCGCACCCGAACTGGGGGGATGATTTCCCAGCCGGCACGTGCTTCGACCCGGATTTCGACGTCGGATGCAAGCGCCGGAAGGTGTGCGCGGATCTCCGGCTCAGCTCTCTCTCCGATCTTCTGGATAAGGTCACGGTCCGAAGACGCGAGGACGTCATTTGTGCTGTCGTCGAACACGATTCTGAACATTGATATCTGCCTAACGACTTCGGACGCTGAGCGGCGCGGAGCCGCGCAGCGACTCGCGTCCGCTCCTACGCCGAGTTGTACGGCTTGGTAGGTGAAAGGTCACCGGCTCAACTCCCCTGCTGCGACGAGAGGGCGGCCGCACCAGGACCTTCGAGATCGCTCAGTGCAGAGCGTCTCCCGGCGAGCACCATGGCAATCGCTTCGATCGAACCCCGCGCGATGTCGCCTGATCCGGTCGACCAATCGATATCGGTTGCCTCAAGTCGGACACCCTTGGGTGCGCGTCCCCAACCAAATAGGCGTCGCGCAATCGTGAGCGCGCCATCCGCCGCCAGCAGAAAAGCTGAAGGGGGAACATCGTGAGGGACGCTCAGAGCGCGTCGAATATCTTGGCCGTGGATCAGCAGTTCGCCGAGCGGGACGGCTGGGGTCGGGTGAACGCGAACACCAATCTCGTATCTCGTCCGGTCCAAAGCAGCAACGAGATCTCCAGGAGGCATACGAGCAGCTCGGCGGCGCGCGGCCTTCGCCAAAGCGGTCTGAGGACGAAAGCCCCCACGGACGAGGTCGACGAGTAGTGGATATCCGCGGCGGTAGGCTTCGTCGCTCCTGACGAGGTGGGCTACAACGTCACGAACCTTCCACCCCTCGCAGAGAGAAGGGCGTTCCCACGCTTCCGTCGGTAAGTCAGCCAGGTCGCGGACGAGCCGCGCTCGCTCCTGCGGGATGATCTCGCGGAGCTCACTACGTTTCGAGATCAGGTACCTCCGTGTGAGTCTGTACAACTCCTGATTGACCTGACCGGCCCAACATTCATCGCCGCAGCCTAATCGCGGTGGCGATGCCACTCATCACACTCCGACCAGCTAGAACACGGACGCGTATCGCCTCCAGGAATATTCGCGGAACCACCGCTGCGGCTAGCAAACGAGCATGCCAACCCAGCGGCTCCCGGTAGCCGTCGTGCGGGTATGCCAGCCGGATCGAGAGTCCCGGTCGGAGGCTCGGACGAGTCCGCCAAGTGCGACGGTGTTCAATTCCAAAGTCCGGACGATCCCGGATCTCACTCACGATGCTCTCTCAGACGAGGTATCGACACTCGCTGACGCGATCCGCGGCGGCGGCCCTGGGCCCGAACGGAGTGCCTCATGGCAGGCGCGCAACAGCGATCACGACAGAACAGCAACACGCGCGACGTTGCGCGCCGAATGGTGAAACGGAGGGCGGGCCCAGGGCCGCCGCCGTTCGACTTGGCTTCGACATACCTTTCATCCCTTGAACAGCCAATCGAGATCTTGGCCGAACCGCCGCGCCACCTCGGTCCGCAACAGTCCGTGCTCTGGCCTGGTGAGCTTGGGATCTGATGCCACCAACGCGAAGGCGGCCTCCCGTGCCTCGACGACGATCGGAAAGTCCTCGACGATCCGCGCGACCTTGAGGTCGGTCAGTCCGGCTTGGCGGTTGCCGAAGATCGTGCCCTCACCTCGGATGCGCAGATCCTCTTCAGCGAGCACGAAGCCGTCGTTGGAGTTCGCGATGGCTTCAAGCCGCTGCTTCGACTCATCGCTCTTCGCATCCGAGAACAGGATGCAGATCCCCCCGTACGCCCCGCGCCCTATACGTCCGCGCAGCTGATGCAGCTGCGAGAGGCCGAACCGCTCTGCGTTCTCGATGAGCATGACGGTGGCATCGGGGATGTCGACGCCGACTTCGACGACGGTCGTCGCGATGAGGACGGAGATCTCGCCATGACGGAAACGCTCCATGACGCCGTCCTTCTCGGTGTTCTTCATCTGACCGTGGAGCAGTCCGACGCGCAGGTCGGGAAAGACCTCGGTGCGCAGACGTTCCGCCTCCGCGACCGCCGCTTTGGCTTCGAGCGAATCGGATTCGTCGACGAGCGCGCAGACGACGAAGGCGCGGCGTCCCTTTCCGACCTCGTCGCGGACGATGTCGTACGCGCGCGCCCGAGCTGAAGCCTGGTTGCCGACGACCATCGTCTTCACCGGCTGACGTCCCGCGGGAAGCTCGTCGAGGATCGACACGTCGAGGTCGCCGTAGAGGGTGAGCGCGAGTGTGCGCGGGATCGGAGTGGCCGTCATGATCAGCACATCGGGGTCCTCGCCCTTCTCGCGCAGAAGCATGCGCTGCGACAGACCGAAACGGTGCTGCTCGTCGACGACGGCCAGGCCGAGACGCTTGAAGACGACATCCTCCGAGATGAGTGCGTGCGTCCCGCAGATGAGCGGGAGATCGCCGGCAGCCAGCCGCATGAGGATGTCGCGACGCCGCGCCTGCGGAACGGCATTGGTCAACAGCTCGACGTTCACACCGACCGGCTCGCACATCTCACGGATCTTCCTCGCGTGCTGTTCGGCGAGAACCTCCGTCGGCGCCATGATCGCAGCCTGTGTCCCAGACTGCGCTGCGACCATCGCCGCTTGCACCGCGACCAAGGTCTTGCCCGATCCGACATCTCCTTGGAGGAGCCGGTGCATCGGGCGCGGCTTGGCCATGTCGCGACCGATCTCGCGCATCGCACGCGACTGCGCATCGGTCGGCTTGAACGGAAGGGACGCGACGAAGCGCTTCGTCAGCTCTCCCTCAGCGTCGTGCGCGATCCCGCGCAGGTCCTCCTCCAGATGCCGCTTACGCAAGGCGAGGCCGATCTGCAGGACGAACAACTCCTCGAAGACCAACCGCCGGCGCGCGTCCGTGATCTGCGTGAGGGCTTCCGGGAAATGGACGAGCCTCGTCGCGACGTCCTTGCCGAGCAGGTTGCGCTCGACGCGCACATCCGCTGGGATCGGATCGGGCATGCGGCCGAGCCGTTCGAATGCGGTGTGCAGCATGCGGCGCAGCTGCGTGGCCGAAACCCGCTCGGTGGCCGGATAGATCGGAACGATGCGTCCCGTATCAACAGATTCCGCGGACGTCTTGAGCAGGTCGTACGCCGGCGCGTCCATCTGGGGCTTGCCGCGGAAGGTCTTGACCTTGCCGGAGAACGCCGCCTCGGTACCCTCGGTCAACGTTCTTGCGCGCCAGTCCTGGTTCCACCAGGTGCAATCGATGTAACCGGTTCCGTCCGAGATCGTCACGATCGTGCGCGTGCGATTGCCCCGAGAGTGAGGGGGTGCGCCCCGACGGGACGGGATGCGATCGACCTTCGTGTTCCGGACGGTCGCGATGACCGTGGCCTCCTGTCCGAGCTTCAGCTCTCCGATCGTGCGCATGTCGCGCCGGTCGATGTAGGTCCGGGGAAGATGGTCGATGAGGTCGCCGAAGGTCTTGAGGTGAAGCGACTCGAGTCGCTCCGCGGTCTTCTCACCGACGCCGGGGAGCGTCGAGACCGGTGTGTCGAGCGGCGCCCCGCCGTCGAAGCTCCGCGGCCCCGGTGGGATGTGCGGGCTCAGCCGGTGTGCGACTTCGTCGCGTTCGTTGCGATCCTTGAGCTTGTATGACGTCAGAGCCGCCATCGCCCATGCGCGCGTGCTGCCGAGCGCGCTCGCATCTCGGTGCAAGCGCCTGAGGATCGCTGCTGCGAACCCGCCGAGCAGGCCGCGATCCTGGGAGCCGAGGGCCCGCTCGCCGTCCACCGCCTCTCGCATCGCTCCAGCGTATTCATGCGCCGGACATACGCGACCGATGGTCCGCCCGTGTCTCTTGGCCGTGTCTCTTGGCCGTGTCTCTTGGCTACCATCGTGGCCATGGAGCCGAACGTCGCTCGCAAGACCTGGCGAACCCTCGAGGTCTACCACGGAGCCATCTACTTCGTACCCGAGGCTCGCGACGCATACGCCGCGATCGGGGTCACCGATCGGATGATGGGTTACTTCGGCTCACGGGCGGCACCGCTCGGCCGCGTGCCCGCAGAGGTCGTGATCTCGACGTTCTTCAACTTTCACCCCAAGCTGGTCAGCGACCGGATACCGGCGGTTTGGAACATCGTCACCCCCGACCAGATCCTCGGAGCGCGTTTCTCCGCTGCCGACGCCATGCTCCGGCGCATCCTCGGCACGGCCATCGACTCTCCGGAGATGGCGGAGGCCGCCCGGCTCGCGCGGAGTGCGGCCGAGCAGTGCACACCCGATGGACGCACGCTCTACGCCGGACACGCATCGCTGAACTGGCCCAGCCAGCCGCACCTGGCGCTGTGGCACGCGATCACGCTTCTTCGCGAGTACCGCGGCGACGGACACATCGCCGCCATGACCGCCGAGGGCTTGGACGGGTGCGAGGCCCTCGTGACGCACGCCGCTTCGGGCGACGTTCCGGCGGCAACGCTGAAGACCTCCCGGCAATGGCCGGACGACGAATGGAACGCCGCGGTGGAACGTTTGCGGTCGCGTGGTTGGATCGTGAGCGAGTCCGAGTTCACACCGGAGGGCGCTGAGCACCGCGAGTGGATCGAGACCCGCACCGACGAGCTCGCCTTGCCCCCGTGGGAGGCCATCGGTGAGATCGGATGCAGCAGGCTCCGCGAGCTGGTGCGTCCATACAGCCGGACGATCGTGGAATCCGGCGAGCTCGCGTTCCGGTAACCATCCACCGGGCCCCTGAACCCAGGCCGCCGGGACCCTGAACCCAGGCCACACTGGAGTAAGCTGCACAGAAGCTCTCAACGAAGTTGGGGGACAGCGTGCGCAAGACGTCCACGCAAGGCGGACTCGAGCTCGGAACCGCACTGGCCGCCGTCGTCGGCATCCTCGCCTGCGGCGCCGGCATCCTTCACCTCCTCGCCTCCCGCGACCATCTCGAGCACGCACCCATCGCAGCGTCGTTCGTCCTCCTCGGTCTGGCGCAGTTCGCGTGGGGCGCACTCGTGGCCTGGCGGAGATCTCCGCGGGTGCTGGCGCTCGGCGCGCTCGGCAGTCTCGCTGTTGTTGCGGTATGGGTTCTCTCGCGCACCATGGGCATACCGATCATGGACGCCATCTCGCAGGCCGAGCCCATCGGGATCGCCGATGCGACGGCGACCTTCTTCGAGCTCATGGCCGCCGCGGGGGCCGGGATGCTGCTCGTACTTCCCGCGGCAGCGCTCACGTCGCACCTCGCACGGGCGCGCGCACAGCGTTTCGTGGCGAGCAGCGGTGCGATCGCTCTGCTGCTGACGGTTCCGGCGTTCGTCGTCCCAAGCCATTCGCACGGAGAAGGCGGGGGCGAGGGTCTGAGTTCAACTCACGCTCACGGGGCCGGCGATCTGGCAACCGCTGCCGATGATCATCTACACGATGTGACCGCCGTCAACGACGTCGCACATACGGACATGAACGGACACCCCCACGGGGAGGCACCTGGGCCTGAGACAACAACGGAGACGGCAGCTGCTCCATCGCACGCGCACGACGGCACGGTTGCGGCTGCGGCTCGTCCACACGCTAAAGATGCGCAGCACGAGCATGGCCAAACGCCCCCGGCGGCAGAAGACACGTCGCAGACGTCCGCGGCGCCCCCCATGCCCAAGCCACGAGGCAAGGTCACGACGATGCGCTACGGGCCTTTCGTGCTGCCGGCGGCGGCAAACGGCGGCAACGACCACCGCAACCAGATCCTCCCGGCGATCCTTCCGCCCTGCGTGAACTGTCTCGTCACGTCGATGACTCCGGACCTCGTCTACGCCGACGGAAGCCCGGCCAACATGGATACCGGCCCGATGCTCCATCACTCGGTGCTCTTCGACACCCTCACGAACGACCCGACGTGCGGACGCGGTGACAGTACGGTCGGATTCATCGGTCACCGCGTCTTCGCAGCCGGCAACGAGCGGACGCCGATGATCCTGCCCGAGGGCTACGCGGTTCCGATCGCCTCACCGTGGTGGGCCGGGGTCTTCGAGATCATGAACGACGCCCCTTCGGTCAACGTCGTGTTCTTCGAGTTGACGGTCACCTATCTTCCGGGCGCCGACACATCGGTCAAGCCCGTCACTCCGGTGTGGCTCGACGTCGACAACTGCGGCGACTCGCAGTTCGCGATCCCCAAGGGCGAGTCGGTGACGAAGTGGAAGTGGACGTCGAACATCACCGGACGCATCGTCGCCGCAGGCGGCCACGTCCACGACGGCGGGATCTCGATCACGCTCTCCAACGCGACGCGAGGCGATCGGATGTGCACCTCGCTCGCCGGCTACGGAACCAAGCCCGCGTACATGGGCTCGGTCGAGTCGATGTCGATCTGTCCGTACGACCGGATCGGCGTGGTGAAAGCGGGTGAAGATCTGCAGCTCGATACCTACTACAACTCGATGGCGGCGGCGCCTGACGTGATGGGGATCATGATCGCCTACGTCTACGAGACCGATGACCTCAGCGGTGGTTCGGCGCCGCCCGCGGCATACACCGCGCCTCCCCCGAACGACGCACCACCACCGCAATCGCACGCCCACGGCCACTAAGCGCAACCGCTACGCGAGGCTCTCCTCCCAGGCCTCGTGCAAACGAGCCCAGCGTCCGTTCTGCCGCAGCAACTCGATCGGTGAGCCGTCCTCAACGACGCTTCCTTCGTCGATCACGAGCACCCGGTCGGCGGTCTCGACGGTGGCCAGGCGGTGCGCGATGATGAACGCCGTGCGATCTTGCAGCACGACCTCGAGTGCCTGCTGGATCAGCCGCTCCGACGGCATGTCGATAGAGGACGTCGCCTCGTCGAAGATGATCACCGCGGGGTCGGCAAGGAACGCGCGAGCGAGCGCAACGAGCTGGCGCTGGCCGGCCGATAGGCGTCCGCCTCGCTTGCGGATGTCGCTGTCGTAGCCCTCGGGGAGCCGCTCGATGAAGGCGTGCGCACCGACGACGTGCGACGCACGCTCGATCTGCTCGCGCGTCGCAGCGGGGTTGCCGAACGCGATGTTGTCGGCCACCGACCCGGAGAACAGGAAGTTCTCTTGGGTGACCATGATGATCGCCTTGCGCAACTCGCTGCTCGGTAGATCGCGAAGATCGACGCCGTCGATGGACACACTTCCCGTGTTCGGGTCGTAGAAGCGCGCCACGAGGCGCGCGATCGTCGACTTTCCGGCCCCCGTCGGACCGACAAGCGCGACGGTCTGTCCAGCAGGCACGTCGAGCGTGACGTGCTCGAGGATGTTCTTGTCGCGGTAGCCGAAGGTCAGATCAGCGAAGTCGATGCGCCCGCCCCACGAGCAACGCCTGACCGCGCGCTCGGGAGCCGGCTCCGGCACCGACGGCTGCTCGGCCAGGAGTCCCGAGAGCTTCTCCAGCGATGCTCCCGCGGCCTGAAAGATGTTGTAGACCTGGCTGAGCTCCTGGATGGGGTGGAAGAAGTTGCGGGTGAACAACAGGAAAGATACGAGCACGCCGAGCTTCATCGAGCCGTTGGACACGCGAAGACCTCCGACCAGGAGCACCGCGAACGTCGCCACCTCACCGAGGAGGCCGGTACCAGGGCCGTAGATCGACTGGGCGCGGATCGCGTCCATGTTGGCGTCGCGGTAGCGCGCGTCGATCTCCTCGAAGATCTCCTGGTTGCGCGGCTCGCGCCGGAACGCGTGCACTGCACGCACCCCGCCGAGCGTCTCCGTGAACTGGATGTACACGAGGGTGACGGCTTCGCGCACGCGCCGGTAAAGCACCTCGGACCGGTTGCGGAACCACCACGAGAGCAAGAATACGAAGGGGAAGATCGCGAGCGTGACGACGGCGAGCGGAACATCGAGCACGAAGAGCAGCACGATGATCCCGCACACTTGAAGAACGGCCCACGGCAGATCGATGAGCCCCGTCAGGAACAGCTCGGCGATCGCGTCCATGTCGTTGCCGAGGCGCGACATGATCCTGCCCGTCGTGTACTTCTCGTAGAAGGCGATCGAGAGCTTCTGGAAGTGGTCGTAGATGCGCATACGAAGGTCGAAGAGCACGCGCTCCCCAACCAGTCCGATGTACGCGAGAAACCCGCGCAGCGTCACGGCCTCGATCACCTGGACGACGAAGAACAGGGCGATGATCACGTAGAGATTCGTGAGCGTGCCGCCCGGTTGCAGCGCCGGCGTGATGCCGTCGTCGATGGCGCGACCGACGACGTATGGGGTCGCGAGTCCCGCAAGAGAGTGGAGGATGACGAGCAACGACCCCGCGATCAGCCGCCGGCGCTCGGAACGCACCAGCTCTGCCAGCAGTCGGAGGCTGCGTCGCCGCATGAAGGCGGACAGACTGCCGGTAGCGTCCTCTTCCTCTTCGTCGACTGCGATACCTCTCCACACGTCGGCGGGGGCGGGGGTCGTCTCGTTTGGGGCGCTCACGTGCTCACCCCCTCGAGCTCGCGTTCGGGACCTTCGACATCAGCCGCGAGCACGCGGCGGTAGAGAGGCTCGCTCGCCAGCAGGTCGTGGTGGGTTCCCGTCGACAGCACCCGTCCCTCGTGTATGAGCGCCACGCGATCGGCGATCAACAACGTCGACGGACGATGTGCGATGAGCAGCGCCGTGCTGTCGACGAGCGTTTCGCGCAGAGCAGTTTCGATGGCGGCCTCCGTGTGGACGTCGACCGAGGACAGCGGGTTGTCGAGCACGAGGATGCGCGGACGTCCGATCACCGCGCGCGCGAGTGCGACGCGCTGGCGTTGTCCGCCGGAGAGCGAGTGTCCCTGCTCCCCCACCCGCGTGTCGAGGCCCCAAGGGAGCTCGCTGACGAATCCATCGGCTTGCGCAGCGGCCAGGGCAGCCCACACTTCGGTGTCGTCGGCGTCCGGCTTGCCCATGAGCACGTTCTCTCGGATGGAGACCGAGAACAGGATCGGGTCCTCGAAGGCGATCGTCGCGTGCGAGCGCAACGAATCGACCGTGATCGTCCTGATGTCGTGCCCGTCGAGGCAGACCGATCCGGACGTCGGGTCGTAGAACCGGGACACAAGCGCGGCCACAGTGCTCTTTCCGCTACCGGTCATCCCAACGAGGGCCAGCGTCTCACCGCTGTGGATGTGCAAGTCGAACCCGCGCAGAACGAGAGACTCCGACTCCGGGTACTTGAACCACACGTTGTCGAAACGGATCTCACCGCGACAGTCGACGAGCGCAACGGCGCCGGGTGCATCGGCGATGTCGGGAGGCGTGTCCAGCAGCTCGTAGACACGGGACGCTCCCGCCGAAGCTTCCTGTCCCATGGCGATGATCCATCCGATCTCGCGCACCGGCCACACGAGCATCTGCTGGTACAGGACGAACTGCGTGAGCGCGCCGACCGTGATACCGCCGTCCACGACGCGCCGGCCACCCACGAGCAGGATCGCCACGAAGCTCAAGCCGAGGAGCAAGACGTCGAGGAACCAGAGGTTCTTCCGTGCGAGCACGCCGCGCAGGTTCGTCTGGAAGAGCTTGTCGGCTTGCGCGCGGAAGAGCGCCGACCGTTCCGGCATCCTGCCGAACGCCTTGATGACGCGCACACCGGTTGCCGATTCCTCGACGATCGTCGTGAGGTCACCCTGCTGGTCCTGGGACTTGCGCGAGATCTCGTGGTACAGACGCGAGAAGCGGTAGCTCACGAGGATCACCGGCGAGCAGAACAGGATCGCCGTCAGCGCGAGCGCTGCATCGATGCGGATCAGCTGGACGAGGACGAGCGAGAACTGCATGCCCATCTGGAACAGGAAGATCAAGCCGAACCCGATGAACCGACGGATGCGTGAGATGTCGCTCACGGCACGCGAGACAAGGTCACCCGACTGCCATCCGTCGTGGAAGTCGACGGACAACGACTGCAAGTGCTTGTACACGCGGTTGCGGATGTCGTACTCGAGGCCGAGGGCGATCCGTCCGGAGATGCGGCGGCGCGTAAACGCCAGGGCAGGCCAGAACAGCCCGAGACCGAGAACGACTAGGGCGTAGGGAACCAGGCGCTCGCGCATGCCGCCCTCGAGCACCTCGTCGACGAACCTCTTGATGACCTCTGGGGAAGCCACTTGCGCCGTCAGCACCCCAGCCGACACAGCAATGGCCAAGACGAACTGCCACCGGTAGGGCCGAACATGGGGGAGAAGACGTCGCAGGGCCCCCGCCGAGCGCGTCTCCCGCGCGCTCGGAGGGCCAGGTCTATGGACCTTGTCCTCCATTAAGGACCCCCCGCCTCGACATTCTCTCGACACCCCCGCAAGTGGAGAGAGTCCACGATGATACACGTGGGATAACGACAGCGCTAGGGCCACGCATTCGAAGCCACGCATTCGAAGCCACGCATTCGAAGGTGGACTTCGCGTTCGCACCGAGCACACACTTGCTCAGGGCGCCAGGGACAAATGGGATGAGCGACAGGACCTGCACACCGCCGAGCCCGACGACACTCCGGAGCCCACCGAGGCCCACTCCGCCAACGGCTAGCGCTATTCGATCCCGATGAGGAACGGGTAGTGCGGCTGACCGCCGCGGTGCACCTCGACCTCGACCCCGAAGCGCTCCCCAACGCGCTTGCCCAGTGCGTGGGCGTGCCACTCGTCGACGTCGGCGCCGTATACAAGCGTCACGAGTGAATCGACGTCAGGGTCGAGCATCACCTCGACCACGCCAAGCACGGCATCGTCTGCGTCGTCGCCGATGAATCTCACAGAACCGCCGGCGATCCCGAGCGCCTGACCCTCCTCGACGTGCCCGGCGGGTGTCTCTGTCGTCCGCACGGCGTAAGCGACCTCACCGTGCTTGGTCGCGAGAGCCTCCGTCGTCATCGCAACGAGGTTGTCATCCAGGCTTGCGTCGCGATCGAAGGCGACGATGGCAGTGATGCCCTGCAACGGCGATTCCGTCGGGACGACGTCGATCCGTTTCACGATCCCCTCGTCGGTCGCGATACCGGCCGCCGTTCTCGCCGACGAGATGACGTTCTTGTTGTTGGGAAGCACGATCACTTCTTCGGCGCGCGCACGCCGGATGCCGACGAGGATCTCTTCGGCCGAGGGATTGAAGCTCTGGCCTCCAGGGACCAGTCCGCGCACGCCGAGCGATGCGAAGATCTCGAGGATCCCGTCGCCGGCGGCGACCGCGACGATACCGAGATGCTCGACCGGGCTGCCGTCGTCCCGGCCCTCCTGCATGTGCGCGAGGACGGAGGCCGTATGCAGGTCGTTGACCTGGCCCTCGAGATACTGAACCTCGAGCTGGCGTGGACGTCCGCGTTCGTATGCCTCCTCGATGACCTCACCGATCGCATTCGTGTGGACGTGCACGTTGTACAAGCCGGCGTTGCCGACCACGAGAACGCAGTCGCCGTAGCGGCCGAGGACGTCGCGGTACTCGTCGGCCTTTGCATCGGTGACCTCATAAAGGAACTGGACCTCGAACTTGAACTCGAGGCTTCCGCCTTCTGGACCCAGAACGGTCGCGCCCTGTACGGCATCGGCCGGCGACTTGGCCGGCACGCGCGGCGGCGGCAGCGGCGTGGCGTCGAGGGTGAACAAGAGACATTCGAGGAAGAGCAGGAACCCCCGCCCCCCGGCGTCCACCACGCCGGCCTGCTTGAGGATCGGCAAGAGCTCTGGCGTGCGATCGAGCGCGTCCTGGGCCCGGCCGACAACGCGCCGGCAGGCGTCGACGAGATCGTCACTCTCGATGGTCGCCGCCTCTGCCTCCTCGGCGGCTTCGCGGGCGACGGTGAGGATGGTGCCTTCTTGCGGCTGCATGACCGCCTTGTAGGCAAGGTCGGAGCCTCGGCGAAGCCCGTCTGCGAGGGACGCAGTGTCGAGGCCGTCGGCTTCCCCCACTGCTTCTGCGATCCCGCGGAAGAGCTGCGACAGGATCACGCCGGAGTTGCCCCGCGCACCCATCAGCGACCCGCGCGCGATCGATGCGCACGGCTCGGTCGAGCCCTCGAGCTCGCGCACGACAGCCGCTAGCGAGAGCTTGAGATTCGTGCCGGTGTCGCCGTCCGGGACGGGATAGACGTTCAGCCCGTTGATCTCCTCTTCGTAGGAGGAGAGCGCCCGGGAGAACTCGGTGACGGCTGCGGCGAAGTCGGCGATCGAGACGCTTGTCGTGGCCAAACTCCGTGAGCCCCCCTCCTCAGCAGGATGCGCGCCCTCACCGAAGGCTCGCCCCCCAGGATCGGGGGCCATGCTACCGTTGAGCGCATATGGCGGCTAAGTGCGATGTCTGCGGCAAGGGCCCGGCGACCGGGAACAACGTCTCCCACTCGAATCGGAAGACGAAACGGCGCTGGCTTCCCAACCTGCACTCGATGAAGATCAACCAGAACGGCTCCGTGCGACGGGCGAAGGTGTGCAGCTCCTGCCTGTCGGCGAACAAGGTCACGAAGGTCGTCTAACTACTTCCACCTGACCCCGACTACTCGCCCACCCGCAAGTGGATCGTGTTCCGATCCGAGCGCGACGGTAACCCCGAGATCTACATCATGCGCGCCAACGGCCAGAACCAGATCAACCTGACCAACGATCCGGCGAGCGACCGTGCGCCCTCGTGGTCTCCGAACGGCCGAGAGATAGTGTTCAGCCGCTTCGCCGACGGCAAGCTACAGCTATTCAAGATGGAGTCCAACGGCTACGGCCAAGCCAGCCTCAGCGGCGGCAATTCGCCGGACGACTTCGCCGACTGGGGAGGGGGCGCGCGAAGGTAGGACACGCATCGACGACGGGACGCAGGCGACCTCGACAAGGAAGAAGGGCTCCTGCGATGGGAACGCCTTCGTGAGCAGCAGACCGAGGAGCGTAACGATTGCTGACACGGGTTCGGTGCACCGCATCGTGCGCGTCGATCTGCTGATTGACGGCTCGGCCAGCAAACGTTAGTCTCCGCTCGCGGGGGGAAAGTTAGCGGTCATTAACATGGGGGACGCCTCCGCGGCTATCGTCGTACATCGGGGGAGGCAGGACATGAGGCTGGAGCGGGGTAGCGGTGGGAAGTTCGCGATCGGGGCCGCCGTCGCGCTCGCGCTCGCGCTGACGCCAGGAGCCGCCGGGCAGGTCTCGGTGCCTCCACCTCTGGCCGCCGTTCCGAGCGGAGGTCGGTACATCGAGCCCTCGTTCTCCTTTTCAAAGACGCAGACCAACGTGCCATATGGTCAAGCCGTCAACTCCCGGGGCGAGTTACAGACGCTCCTTTTGGACGCTTACGAGCCGAACGACGACTCCGAGGAGTTCCGGCCGGCCGTCGTGTGGGTGCACGGCGGCTTCTTCGCTCGCGGCAGCAAGAGCGACGTGGAGTTCCTCCACGACCTCACGCGGCGCGGCTATGTAACCGTGTCCATCAACTACCGGATACGACCGGAGCAGGAGGTGAGCATCCCGGCGCTCACCAACGATCTCACCCTGGCGCCGGCGTTCATCGAGACCATTCGCGACGCACAGCACGATGCGCTGGCGGCGATCCGCTGGGTGAGGGCCAACGCCGCCGACCTGCGTGTCGACCCCGGTCGCGTGGTCATCGCCGGCCACTCTGCCGGCGGGCTCACCACCTTCGGCTCGATCTTCAACCACGAGGACGTGGGTGGCAGCGGCAACCCCGGCTGGGTCTCCCGGCCCACGGCGGGTCTCGCCGGCGCCGGCGCGTACGGGTCGGGGGTAACGGGTCGAGCTCCGCTGCCCGGCGACGCACCAATCCTGGTCATGCACGGCACGAACGACACAACGGTGCCGATGGCCACGAGCACGGCGCCGTGCACACAGACCCTGGCCGTCGGCAATATCTGCGAGATGCGCATCTACCCGGGCGCCGGCCACGGGCTTCCGGACGCCGATCGCGGCCTGACGTCGACGAGCTTCCTCTACCGCCACATGATCAGCGCCGAGCGCGTGCCCACCAGGCTTTCCGACCTTGCTGCGTCCACGCAGGACGAGGAGGTCATCGTCACCGGACGACTCGCCACCGAGGCGGGTGCACCGATCGCCGACGCCCGTATCCTCGGCCGCGGCGAGACGGGCGGCCCGGTGGAAGCCACCACCAGCGGCGACGGCACCTTCACGCTCGGCGTACAGGCCCCCGACGCCGGTACACCCTTCTCGGTCAAGCTCCGCTACGAGGGGCACTACACCGGCCTGTCGGCGCAGGCCCCCACGTCAAACGCTCTTGCGCCGAAGCCGCTTGCCCCCGCCCACGCCACCATCACCCAGCCCGCGACGTCACTGTCCCTCGACGCGTCCGCCTCCGGCCAGATCACCGACGCCATCCCCATGAAGGCCACCCTGACGTCCGGCGGTCTTGCCCTGGCAAACAAGCGGGTCACGTTCGCGATCGGCTCCCGATCCGCCGAAGCCACGACCGACCCGGACGGCGTGGCCGAAGCCACGCTGACCCCGAGCGCCCCGGCCGGGCTGGCGGAGATCGTCGCCACCTTCGAAGGTGACGGCACCTACGCCGGATCCCGTGCCGCTTCGCCCTTCGACGTCCTCTTGGAGACAGCCGTCCTCGCCTACGGAGGCGAGACCCGGGCCACGGGCGAGACGGTGAACGCATCCGTCCGTCTCGTTGAAGATGACGGCCCCCCGATCGCGGGTGCACCGGTCACCTTCGAGATCAACGGCGAGCAGACGACGGTCCTCACAGACGGCGGGGGTGTCGGCCGGGCCAGCCTGGCCGTCCCCGACCACGGACGATCCCAGGAGGTGGTGGTTACCTACCCGGGCGACGACAGCTACGTGCCTGCCGAGACCTCGGCCACCGTAACGTGGGGTGGGAAGGCGAATTGACGGGTGCGCGCAACAACCTTCTCCTCGCTCTCGGCGTCAGCCTGTCCCTCTTGCTTTCCGCTTGCGGATCGACGTCGAAGGATCAAACGCGTGACGCGCGCGAGGGCCGGTCAGTCGAAGCCGGTGGCGTGGCCGACGATGCCGTCGGCGATCCCAAGTCAGGGTCGAGGACCGGACGATCCGCTCCAGACGGTGACGGGCCGGGCACTCGAGCGGGAACGAGCGGGCGCACCGTCCCAACCGACGGCGGCGTCACCGGCGGCAAACTTCCGGCAACACGCGGTGGAAGCGGCGGCACGGTGCGGATCGGTGTCCACCTGTCGCAGAACGGTGACGCGGCCAGCCAGTTCGGCGTCGCGCGTCTTCCCACGACGGGTCCTGGCGAGGTGGCGGCGATCGTCAAATGGGTCAACGCCAACGGCGGCATCGGCGGAAGGACGGTACAGCATTTCGTCCACGTGACCGACCCCCTGAACGGCACGTTCGACTCTCAATCGCAGGCGGCGTGCTCGGATCTCGCGGAGGACAAGAAGGTCTTCGCCGTGATCAGCAGGTCCCTTTCGCCCTCCGATGTCCTGCCCGCCTGTCTCGCCAAGCATCGCGTCCCCCTCGTGTGGGAGCTGCACAAAGTCCTTACCCGATCGACGGCCGCGAAATTCGTGCCGTTCCTCTACCGTCCTCCTTACCCGGACGGCGACCGCCTCGGCTTCGTCGTGGACGGTCTGGCGCGCGCCGACTTCTTCGGGAAGGCGCCCAAGCTCGCGATCGTCCGCTACGACATCCCCGACCACAAGTTCGTCTCCGAGAAGGTCTTCCGTCCCGCACTGAAAGCCCACGGGATCTCGGTCGCGGCCGAGGCTGTCATCTCGGAGGCGCGAGCCGCATCGGACGCCGGCGCAACGTCGGCGCAAGCGTCGAACGCCGTGCTCCGTTTCCAGACGGCGGGGATCACGCATGTCCTGTTCGTGCCCACCGGCGCGGTGTTGCCGCTTCTCTTCCTGGCAGCGGCGGAGAGCCAGGGCTTCCGTCCCGCCTACGGTCTCAACACTTTGGATCCTCCCGGTTTCCTCGCGGCGAACCACGGCGCGGGCCAGCTTGGGAAGGCTATGGCGGTGGCGTGGCAGCCGGCCGTGGATACCGGGGAGACCTTCGACCCCCGGCCGAACGCCGGGGCGAAGAAGCGGTGCCACGACATCGTGAAGGGTGCGGGGTTCAGCGGTGAACAGGCCAGGGGCGCCGAACCGTACTGCGAAGGGTTCTTCTTCCTGAAGGCGGCGCTGGACCGCAACCCACAGTTCAGCCCCGATGGGCTGCGCCGCGGAGTGGAGGGCCTCGGCGACTCGTTCGAATCCCCATGGGTGTTCGGCGCGCGGTTCGGTCCCGGACGCTATGACGGAACGAGAGAGGCCCAGAACGCGAAGTACAACGCCGATTGCGGCTGCTTCAAGTACCTCGGGAAGCGCTACCCCGTCGGTTAAGCGGTAGCGAACGCTCTATCGATCGCGGGCCGGTGGGGTGATCAACCCCATCCTCATCGCTTTGACGACACCTTCGAGCTGGCTGCGCGCCCCGAGCTTGGCGAGGATCGTCTTGATGTATCCACGACACGTGTGGATGCTGAGCGTGAGTCGCTGCGCGATCGCCTGCGGATCGAGTCCTTCACCCAGCAGAGCAAGCACGTGCAGCTCGCGTCTCGTCAGGTCGAGCGGAGCCGCCGGCCCGCGCGATCGGGTTGGGCGCGGTTGACGAGCAAGGAGAGTGTGGCGCGGTCGACGATCATCCCGCCGCTGCGCGCCGAACTGATCGCTTCGATCACCTCCGGCACGTGCAGATGCTTGGGCAGGAAGCCGCTTGCCCCGGCATCGGCCGCTCTCGCCATGACCGATGGTTCGTCGTGTCCGGTGAGGATCAGCACCCTGGCTTCCGGACACAGCTGCTTGAGTCGCGCCGTTCCGACCAGGCCGTCGACCTCGGGCAGTTCGACGTCCATGGGAACGACGTCGGGTTCGTTGTCCTTGGCGATCGAGATCGCCTCGTCGACGGTCCCGGCCGTGCCCAAGCACTCCAGGTCGTCCTGGGCATCGACGGCGATCGCGAGCGAGTCGGCGAAGGCGTGGTGGTCGTCAACGATCAGAACGCGCAGACGCATGGGTTCGTCCGCGAAATCGGAACGGACCCTCCCACATTGGGGGGGTCAAGACCGACCACCTTGGCCTTTCGCGCGGGCCACCGGCGCTCGTAGAGCCTCCGCGGAGAGGGTGGACGCTCGGCCGCGCGTTCGTCTCGGGTGTCCTGCAGCCGCCATTCGCTGCCGAGACGGAAGGAGCCACCCGGATGAGCCTTGACAACCATCTTCAGCTGCCCCCCTTCGCGAAGCCGGTAGCGCCGGACGGTGGATTCAGGCTAAGACCGCTCGCAGACCAGTCGTTTTTCAGCTCGGCGTTCAGCCCATGGTGCGGCGTGGCCACAACAGCGCCACACCGATCAGCACGAAGACGCCGCCGACGGGGAGGGCCGCGAGGGCACCCGGCACGCCGGTCATCGCCAGGAGCAAGAAGGCGACTCCAACGGCAAGCGCGAGGAGTCCGGACGCTCGGTTCTTCCGTGGTTCCGACATGTCGATGACGCCTCCGCGCTGGGACCTACCAAAGCCCCCACGCCGGGTTGACCGGACCGATCCCGTGACCGATCTCGAGGTGACGCTCGATCGCTCGCGTCACGAACTTCTTTGCTTCATGCGCAGCGTCCGGTACTTCTAAACCTTTCGCGAGTCCCGCGGCAAGCGCGGCCGAGAGCGTGCAACCGGTCCCATGCGTGTGCGGTGTCGCGATCCGGGGCCCCTCGAGCCGGATCACGCGGTCTCCGTCCGTGAGCAGATCGGTCGCATCGCCGGCACTGAGGTGTCCACCCTTGAGGAGGACCCAGCGCGGACCGAGCTTCACAAGCTCCTTCGCGGCGTCCTCGTCCGGCTCGGTTGGCGAGATCTCGCGTCCGAGAAGGCCCTCGGCCTCCGGGATGTTCGGCGTGATGACCGTGGCGAGTGGGATCAGCTTCGTCCGCAGGGCATCGACCGCTGAGTCCTGGAGCAGCGGATCGCCGTGCTTGGACACGAAGACGGGGTCGCACACGAGGTTGTCGATCGAGAACTCCCTCACGGCCTCCGCGACGATCTCCACGATCGGCGCGCTCGCGAGCATGCCGGTCTTTGCCGCATCGGTGCCGATGTCCTTCATCACGGCGTCGATCTGTTGGTGGACGAAGTCCGGCGGGATCGCGAGGACGCCCTGAACGCCGACGGTGTTCTGCGCGGTGAGCGCGGTGAGTGCACACGTACCGTGGACGCCGAGCATCGTGAACGTCTTCAGATCGGCCTGGATGCCGGCTCCTCCGCCGGAGTCCGAGCCGGCGATCGTAAGCGCCCGCGGCAGTTTCACTGTCGCTTGAAGTGGTCGTATCCGAGTGCATCGAGCTCGGTGCGCTCGCCGTCCCGAACCAGCCACACTCCGTCGGTTACCACCCGGCCGATCTCGATCAGACCGAGTGGCTCAACCTGCGACCGATCGACCGCAACGAGCAGCTCGAGATCTTCGCCGCCGCCGAGCACCATCTGTGCGACGTCCCACCCGCGGGCCTCGGCAACACCCCGCGCCTCCGGCGCGATCGGCAGGTTCGAGATCTCGACTCCGACCCCAGACGCTTCCGCGATCCGTCGTGCGTCCGAGGCCAGACCATCGGAGATGTCGATGGCCGCGTGCACGCCCGCTGCTTGGAGGCGAGTGCCCTCGCTCACGCGCGCCACCGGACGACGGTGGGCATGAAGACACGCAAGGCCATCTTCAGGGACGACGTCCTTGGGGTCGGCCGAGAGCAAGAGATTGACGCCGGCAGCCGCCCGTCCGAGCAGCCCGGTGACGGCGAGCGCGTCACCGACGCTGGCCCCTGAGCGGCGCAACGGATCGCCCTCGATCTCTCCGATCGCAGTCACCGACAAGATCAACTCGGAGCTGCGGACCGTGTCGCCCCCGATCACTTCAGTGCCGTAGATCGCGCACGCCTCGGCTATGCCGGTATACAGGCCGGCGAGCGTGTCTTCGTCGAGCGTCGGCGGCGCGCAGAGGACAACGAGCAGATAGCGCGGTTGCGCTCCCATCGCCGCAAGGTCTGACACGTTCACCGAAACCGCCTTGAAACCGACATCGGCGGCGGATGACCAGTCGAGACGGAAATGGACGCCCTCAACGAGCGCGTCCACGGTCGCCACGAGGCTCGTCCCATCGCGCAAGCGCGCGACCGCGGCGTCGTCACCGATGCCGACGAGGGCGGCCCCATCGAGCATGGGGGCGGGCAACCAGGCTCGCATCTTGTCGATGAACCCGAACTCGCCGAGGTCCGAGAGTTTCACGTTGACACCGTAACCCCCCTGATACTGGACCCATGCATGTCGTCGTGTGTGGCGCAGGAGAGATCGGCCTCCATATCGCGGACCGGCTGAGCCGGGAAGGTCACGACGTCGCGCTCGTGGACAGTCAGCCGCGGCGGATCGCCGAAGCCGAGGAGCGCCTCGATATCCAAACCATCGTCGGACGCGCGACCTCTGCCGACATCCTCGAGAAGGCCGGGCTCTCGAAAAGCAAGATGCTCATCGCGGTGACCAACGACGACGAGGTCAACCTCGTCGCTGCGCTGATGGCCAAGCAGGCCGGCGTGGAGACGACTGTCGTCCGTCTGCAGAACGACTCACTGCGCGGCCCCGAGTCGAGCAAGATCCGACGGACGATGGGCGTCGATCACGTGATCGATCCCGACTTCGAGACCGCACAGGAGATCAACGAAGTCTTGCGATTCCCCGGAGCGAGCGAGATCTTCCCGCTGGTCGGCGGTGAGATCCTGGTCTTCGGCGCGCGGCTTGTGGCCGGAGCGCCCGCGGTTGGTCAGACGCTCAACGAACTCGCTCGTGCCCACGAGCCCCACTGGGACTTCCTCATCGGATCGGTCACGCGCGACGGCAAGACCGTCATGGCGCGTCAGGACCTCCGGCTCGAGGACGGTGATCACTTGCGCATCGTCTGCAATCAGCGCGGACGCCAGCAGCTGCTCAAACTTCTTGGACTCGAAACGAAAACGCTGCGCCGCGTGATGCTCCTGGGCGGTGGCCACACCGCACGCATCCTCGCCGAACGTCTCCAGCAACGTGGAGCGTTCGTCACGATCGTCGAACGCAAACCGGAGCGCGCGCGTGAGCTCGCCGAACGGCTCGAGCATTGCGTCGTGCTCGAAGGCGAGATCACCGACGCCGATCTGCTCGCCGAAGAGGAGATCGGACGTCAGGACGTCGTGATCGCACTCACCGGTGAGGACGACGCGAACATCCTGGCCTGCCTGTTCGCCAAGGGGGCGGGAGCGAAGGAGACGATCGCCGTCGTCCACAGGCTTGCGTTGCTGTCACTGGTCCACGAAGCCGGCATCGACGTCGCCATATCACCTCGGACGGCGATCGCGAACGCAGTCCTGCGGTTCGTCCGCGGCGGCGAGCTGTCGTCGGTGACGACTTTCCTCGAAGGCCAAGGAGAGATCCTCGAACTCGTCGTCGGAGAAGGAGCACCGGCCGACGGAACGCTTATCTCCGATCTGCCTTTGCCGAAGGACGTGCTCATCGGTGCGATCGTCCGCGACGGCAACGCCGAGATCGCCCGCGGACGCACGAAGCTCCGCGAACGCGATCGTGTGATCGCGTTCGCGATGCCGGAAGCAACGGCAGCCGTCCAGCGGATCTTCGGGTGAGCCTTCGCACGGCACCGGGCGCGCGATCGCGCTCGTCGCTCACAGGCGACCGCTCGCTGACCTCGAAGAAGCAAACGGTCACGGGACATCTCGTCGGCCTCATGCTTTTCGTCGAGTGCTGCGCGATGGTCGTCGCAGGTCTGGTGGAGACGATCGACGGTGGACGCGCTGCGGCCTCGCTCCTCGCTCCGGGACTTGGCATCGGCGTTCCCGCGTTCTTGCTGTGGCGTCGCACAACGTCGCCATTGCGTGTGGCGCCGGCGGCGATCTTCGGCGCGATCCTCGCCGGCTGGGCAGCCTTCACGGTCGTCGCGTCGCTTCCCTATCTGCTCTCGGGTGCAGTCGACCGATTCGACCTCGCGCTCTTCGAAGCCGTTTCGGGATTCACGACCACAGCATCGACGGTTCTGCGGCCGCTCGAGAACATCCCGATCGGGATCCTGCTGTGGCGGGCGACGACACAATGGTTCGGCGGGGTGGCGATCACGGTGTTCGTGGTTTCGGTGCTCCCCTACTACCGCACCGCGGGATTCGAGCATCTGGCCGGCATCTCGCACAGCTACGGCGGAGAGCGGATGGCCTCGCGCATCCAGGAGATGGCCAAGCGCATCGTCCTCGTCTACATCGGGTTCACGTTGCTCGTCGCCGCGCTGTACGCGCTGTTCGGCATGGGCCCGTTCGACGCGGTTGCCCACGCGTTCTCGACGGTTTCGACAGGAGGATTCTCGACACACGACGACTCACTCGGCTTCTTCAACTCATCGGGGATCGAGTGGACCGCGATCGTTGCCATGGTTGTGGCCGGAGGCAACTTCGCGCTCTATTGGCAGGCCTTGCGCGGCAAGCCGCTCTCGCTCTTGCGGTCGGTTGAGCTGCGCGCGTACCTCGTGCTCGTCGCGGTTGTGGCACTGGCAGCCGTCATCTGGAACGCGGACAACGGCTCGAGCATCCGCCGGACGCTCTTCGGTGCCATCTCGATCTCGACGACGACCGGCTTCACTCTCGTCGACTACAACGCGTGGGCGGGATCCGTGCAGCTGCTGCTCGTCTTCTCGATGGTCATCGGCGGCATGCCCGGCGGCTCGGCCGGCGGGTTCAAGACCTTCCGGCTCGTCGCGCTCACCGGACACGTGCGCCGCCATCTCTTCACGCAGCTGCACCCTCGTGCGGTTCCGATCGTGCGCATCGGCGACGAGACGATCTCGGAGCCGGTTATGACGCGCGTGCTCGGGTTCTTCGCCTTGTTCATGTCCGTTGGCGCCGTTGCGACGTTTTTCGTCGCGGCGCTCGGGGGCCTCGATCTGCGTACATCGATCTCACTCGTTGCGACATCGCTCGGAAACGTCGGTCCGGCGCTTGGAACGGTCGCGCACTACGCCGATCTGGATGCCGGCGTCCGGGACGTCCTGATGGTCGTGATGCTCGCGGGACGGCTGGAGATCTATCCCGTACTGCTCGGCCTCGTCCCGCTCATGCGATTCCTGAGCGACCGCCTGCCCCCGCGGCTGGCGAAAACGTTCGTCAGATTGGGCCGCGGCTAGAGAAGAACGGTTGCCGGCTAGACCGGTCCGGCTGAGCGAACTTCGTCGGGCAGCCCGTCGGCGTACTGCTCGAAGTTCTCCTTGAACATCGCCGCGAGCTTCTTCGCCTGCTCGTCGTAGGCCGCCGAGTCGCTCCACGTCCCGCGTGGGTTGAGCACCTCGCTCGGTACGTCAAGACACTCGGTCGGGATCTCCAGCCCGAAGATCGGGTCCTTCTCGGTCGGCGCTTCGTCCAGACGTCCCTCGAGAGCCGCTCGGAGCATCGCGCGCGTGTGACTCAGCTTCATCCGCTCGCCGACCCCGAACGGTCCGCCCGTCCATCCGGTGTTGACCAGCCACACGCGGGATCCGTGCTTGGTCAGCTTTTCGCCGAGGAGTCGTGAGTACGTCTCGGGCGGAAGAGGCAGGAACGGCGCCCCGAAGCACACAGAGAAGACGGCCTCGGGGTCGGTGACGCCGCGCTCGGTTCCCGCGAGCTTCGCCGTGTACCCGGATAGGAAGTAATAGCGCGCCTGCTCGGTGGACAACTTCGCGATGGGAGGCAGCACGCCGAAGGCGTCCGCGGTAAGGAACACGACGTCCTGGGGGTGGTTGCCCGTGCCCTCGAGTGAAGCGTTCGGGATGTACGAGATCGGATACGAGCCGCGGGTGTTCTCGGTGATCGAATCGTCGTCGAGGTCGATCTCGCGTGTCACCGGTTCGATCACGACGTTCTCGAGGATCGTGCCGAACATCCGGGTGGTTGCGAAGATCTCGGGCTCACCATCCGCCGAGAGGTTGATGACCTTCGCGTAGCAGCCGCCCTCGAAGTTGAAGACACCGTGGTCCGACCAGCCGTGCTCGTCGTCACCGATGAGCGCACGCGTCGGGTCGGCAGAAAGCGTCGTCTTGCCCGTGCCCGACAGCCCGAAGAAGATCGCGGTGTGTCCATCGGCGGCCATGTTCGCCGAGCAGTGCATCGGGAACACATCGCGCAGCGGCAGCAAGTAATTCATCACACTGAACATCGACTTCTTGACCTCGCCCGCGTATCCGGTGCCTCCGATGATCGCTTCGTTGCGTCCGAAATTGACGATCACGAACGCCTCGGAGTTAGTGCCGTCCTTCTTCGGATCGGCCCTCACACTCGGCGCGTGCAGCACGGTGAACTCAGGCACGTGACCGCCGACCTCGTCTCTGTGTGGGACGATGAACATGTTGCGGACGAACAGCGCCACCCACGCCTTCTCGGTGATCACTCGAAGCGGCACGCGGTAGCGCTCGTCCGCGCCGATGTGGACGTCCGCGACGAACCGATCCACATCGGACAGATGGTCGACGACTTTCTCGCGCAGGCGGTCGTAGTGCTCCTCCGAGATCGGCTGATTGACCTTGCCCCACCACACCTTGTCTTTGGACGAAGCCTCTTCGACGACGAACTTGTCGTCGGGCGAACGCCCCGTGTAAGGCGATGTGATCGCGCAGAAGGGTCCCGTGGACGCCAGCTCGCCCTCGTAACGACGGACGGCTTCCTCGACCAGCTCAGGGACGGTGAGATTCCAGAAGGTCTTGCCGGAGGATGTACTGACCCCGTGATTCTCGAGGCCGTAGTGGCCCATCTTCACTTCGAGTTGCGACATGGTCCATCGCTCCTTTGACGACGCGCCAGCCTACCGGCTATGCCGGAACTGAGAGGAGCCAGCACCGCCCGGATCGATCGTCGTTCTCAGAGAGAGCTCAGCAGCGCACGAACTTCGTCGTCGCCGACCTGGTGGAAGTCGGCGTACCACTGGCCCACAGCGTGATACGGCTCCGGTGTGTGGAGGGCGATCACGCGGTCGTAGAGGGCCCCCACGCGTCGAAGACCCTCGACGGGCGCGACCGGCACGGCGAGCACGACAGTGCCTGGGTTCTGTGTCCGCAGGAGCTGAGCGGCGGCGATGACGGTGCCGCCGGTGGCGATGCCGTCATCGACAACGATGACGGCGCGGCCAACGATCGGCCGCGCCGAGCTCCCGGCTCCCCGGTATGCCTCGACGCGCCGCTGCGCCTCTGCGCGCTGCGCAGCGATCTCGCGCTCGACGAACTCCGCGTTGATGCCGAGCGCGGCGATCAGCGACTCATCGAGCCACGGCTCGCCCCAGGCGCCGACCGCGCCGATACCGAGCTCAACGTTGCCCGGCGCACCGAGCTTGCGAACCACGAGCACGTCGAGATCACCACACACCTTCTTGGCCACCGGCGCGGCGACCGCAACACCGCCCCTCGGCACACCCAGTACGAGCGGTCGCGGCAGGTCGAGGGAGCGCAGTTGTTCGCCGAGCTCAGCTCCGGCGTGCTCGCGATCAGCGAAGAGCTGGGACACGGATCGACGCTACCCCGGTTGCCCGTCCGGCGGCTACGGGCTTAGCCTCCCCTTGGAGTCACCTCGAACACATAACCCCAGCCGAAAGGAGTGCCGCGTGGCCGTCGAAGCGTACGTGCTGATCCAAGCCGAGGTCGGGAAGGCAGCAGAGGTCGCGACGTCATGTGCCAAGATCGTCGGCGTCCTCTCAGCCGAAGATGTAACGGGGCCCTACGACTGCATCGTCCGCGCGAAGGCCGAGACCGTCGACGACCTCGGAAAGCTCGTGGTGTCAGCGATCCAAGGCGTTGCGGGCATCACACGCACACTCACCTGTCCGATCGTTCACCTCTAGGCGTTCTATGCGTCGGGGTTTCTCGCCCGATGGTAGGTAAGGATCACGACACCGTTTTCGAGCGAGTGCGTATGAACAAGCTCTTGGTTCCTGTGACGCCTACATAGGCGAACCAGCCGGGTTGGCTCCGACCTCCTGGTCGTGCGCAGCCGCCCGGGCGGCCTCAAGCTTGACCTTGCGTTCGTTCCGAGCGATCGCGTGATCCAGCAGACGCTGGACGACCGTGGGGAAGGGCATGCCCGACGCTTCCCATAGCTTCGGGAACATGCTCACGCTCGTCAGTCCTGGGATCGTGTTGATCTCATTGACCAGAAGTGCGTCGGTGACGGGGTCCCAGAAGAAGTCGACGCGGGCGAACCCTTCGCAACGCGCTGATCCGAACGCCCTGATCGCGTAGTCGCGGACGCGGAGCGCCACACTTGCCGGGATGTCCGCGGGAATGCGGATGTCGGTCGCTTCCGAACGGTACTTCGATGCGTAATCGTAGAACGCACCGGACGCAACGACTTCGCCGGCGACGGAGACGATCGGTGGCGCGCCGTCGAGCACGCCGACCTCGAGTTCGCGCTTGCCGCCGAACGCCTCCACGAGCACGAGATCGTCGTGGTGGAAGGCGCGGTCCATCGCCCACTCGAGCTGGTCTTCGCGATCAACGCGTGAGATGCCCACGCTCGAACCGAGGTGGACGGGCTTCACGAAGCATGGGAAGCCGATCTCAGCACCGATCATGGCCGTCCACCGAGATGGGTTGCTCGCCCACGCGTCTGATTGGAACGCCCGCGTGTTGACGACGGGGATCCCGACGTCGGCGAACAGTCTCCGGTGCACCCACTTGTTGAGCCCGATCGCCGAACCCTCGACGCCGGAGCCTACGTACGGCAGATCGGCGAGCTCGAAGAGTCCCTGCAGTGACCCGTCCTCGCCGAACGGACCGTGAAAGACAGGGAAGACGACGTCGACAGTCTTGTGCGCCTGCGGATCTGGACGAACGATGTAGGTCTCGCCCCCGTCCATCACTCGTTCCGCGGCATGGGGAAGCGATCTCACCCACCGTCCCTCTTGCGTGATGCCGACGCTGACGATGGAGTGTCCGAGCTCTTCGAGCGCGTCGACCACCGTGCGGGCAGAGAGCACTGAGACCTCGTGCTCGCCCGAACGTCCGCCGAACAGAACGAGAACCCGCATCAGTGGCTCTTCTTTTGACCGGCGGCGTGTCGCACTCGAGCCACGACGTCCTCACCGGAGGTCGGCAGAGCGAGCACGTCGGAGAAGCGCCCCTGGATCACACCGAGATCGACCGTAGATCCGCGCGAGGACAGCAGCAACCGACGCGATGGTCCGCCGTCCCCGAGGCCGGCTGCGCCCGCTTCGTCGGCGATCACCAGATCTGCACTCTTCAGCTCCGGACTCGCCGGACTCACCTCGGGAAGGATCACGACCGAGAACCCGGCGTCACCGAGCACGTGGGCGAGCCAGTCGGCCGTCTTCGAGTCGCCGGAGACGAGGACGATCTTCATGCCGTCTATCGTAAGCACGATGGTGCCCACCGCTATCGTTCCTATCCGGATCGACTCCTCGTCCAAGAGTCGTCTCGCTCACGTGCTCTCAAGCCCCGAGCGCTTGTCGCTAGCACGCGAGCTCTTCGAGCATGTCGTCGAAACGCTCAAGGACGCCGGGCTGCCGGTCGTCGTCCTCGCCACCCACGCGCTCAACGACCTGCCAGGGGTCGAGGTCTGGCGGGACGAAGCACCAGGACTCAACGATGCCGTTGATCGCGCCGTGGCTCGGGCAACAACGCCGGTGTTGATCATCCACGCAGACCTCCCGCTCATCATCGCGGACGACATCGCGGCGCTGATCGCAACCGACGGTGACGTCGTGATCGCGCGAGCCCGGGACGGTGGGACCAATGCGTTGCTCATGCGCGCTCGCATGGGCGTGGCGTTCGGCCCGAACTCCGCGCTCGCGCATGCTGCGCGAGCGCGGGATTCGGGCCTGCAGGCTCGAGTTGTCGACATCCCGCGCTTCGCGTTGGATGTCGACGACGAACCGTCTCTTACCGCTTGGCGGACTTCTTCTTCGCCGCGGGAGCGGCCTTCTTCTTCTTCCCTGCGACCTGCTCCTTGAACTCCTTGCCGGCCTTGAACGCCGGCACGGATGTCGCCGCCACCTTGATGGCCGCACCGGTCTGAGGGTTGCGGGCGACACGCGCTCCGCGCGCACGCTTCTCGAAGGAACCGAAGCCGGGAATGCTCACTTTGTCGCCTTTGGCGACGGCACGCTTGATCGAGTCGACGACGACGTCGACGGCTTCGGTCGCGGCGCGCTTGCTCAGATCGAGTTGAGCCGCTACCTGCTCAACGAGGTCCTGCTTGTTCATCTTTGCTCCTTACGTCGGGCGTGGACAGGTACGGCCGCCAACGATACCGATAGACGCGAGAGCCCGTTGTCACTGCTTCTCCCCGACCCGCTGGCCAACACTCCGGACGGGAACTTCTCGACACTCGGCGAATGATCATCGCGCCTTGCGGAGGCGAGTTGTAACAGGCGTCTGACCTGCGCTTTCGTACCTCCGACGGGATTTGAACCCGTGCCACTGCCGTGAGAGGGCAGCGTCCTAGGCCGCTAGACGACGGAGGCTTGGAGCACTTGCAAGGCTAACTCAGGTTGAGGCGAGGGCGCGTATGAGGCGGTCGCGTGTTTCGGACGGCTCGATCACTTCGTCGACGAACCCGCCGTGTGCAGCCGGCCACGGCGAGAGGTAGCGCTCGCGGTACGTGCCTTCGAGCTCAGCGCGCATCGCATCGGGGTGAGCCGCCGCGGCGAGTCGCTTTCGCTCGAGGATCTTCACGGCCCCGGACGCACCAAGCACCGCGATCTCGGCCCCCGGCCACGCGAATGCGTAGTCGGCGCCCAGGTCTTTCGCGTTCATCACGATGTATGCGCCGCCGAACGCCTTGCGCAGCACGACAGTCGTCTTCGGGACACCGGCCCCGGCGAACGCTGCGAGGAACGCCGCGCCGGCCGGGATCACTCCCCCACGCTCCTGCTCGGTGCCCGGGAGGAACCCGGGCGTGTCGACGAACACTGCCAGCGGGAGTCCGAAACGATCGCAGAGATTCACGAACCAGGCACCTTTGCGGGACGCGTCGATGTCGATGGCTCCGGCCAGGAAGCGCGGCTGGTTAGCGACGACGCCGATGGCTTGTCCTTCGAGTCGCGCGAAGGCGGTGACGAGGTTCTGCGCGCCGCCTCCACGCAGCTCTCGCAACGATCCAACGTCGACGATGCGTTCGATCACCGGACGCACGTCGTAACCCGCGCGCACGTCGCTCGGGACGAGCGCACCAGGATCGCCGCCGGCTTGCGCCCAGGCCGCAGCTCGCGGCGGCGCGGCGCCGACCTTCTGAGGCAGGTATGAGAGTACGTCGCGCGTGAGGTCGATCATCCCGTCGATGTCGTTGGCGACGAGTGTGCCGAGACCAGAGCGCTCGGCGACACGCGATCCGCCGAGGTCGTCGAAGGTGACCTCTTCTCCGGTCACCTCACGCACCACGTCGGGCCCGGTAAGGAACAGATACGCCTCAGTACGCGGAAGGATCACGATGTCCATGAGTGCCGGTCCATACGCAGCTCCGCCCGCACACGGCCCTGCAACCAATGCGATCTGAGGGACGACCTTACGCAGCCGCACGTGCCTGGCGAAGATGCGTCCGTAACCGGCGAGTGCAGCAACGCCTTCTTGGATGCGCGCTCCACCCGACCGATGGATCCCCACGATCGGCGCGCCGAAGCGCTCGGCGAGATCGAGCACACGGCAGATCGAGTCGGCGTGCGCCTCTCCGAGCGAGCCACCGAGAACGGCCGGATCCTGCTCGTACACGAAGACGCGTCGGCCGTCGATACGTCCTTCACCGCAAACGACGCCGTCCCCCGCCGGACCGCTCTCCATGTGCGCAGATACAACAGCGGTGCGGAGTCCCGTGAACGACCCCGGATCGAGCAGGGCCTGGAGGATGCTCTCCTTCGTCGACGTCGCGCGGGGCGCACTCGATGCGGTCAAGCGAGCAGACCTGCTCCCCCGTCTATCACCAGGACGTGGCCTCGGATCATGTCGGCGGCCGGCGAGCAGAGGAATGACACGCACGCTGCGACGTCCTCCGGTGTAGCCAGTCGCTTCGCCGGAGTCCTCGCGCTCGCCTCGGCGATCAACTCGGGACCGTTCGGAAAATGCGTGAGAGCGTCGGTGTCGACGACACCGGGCGACACGGCGTTGACACGAACCCGTGGCGCGAGCTCGACCGCGAGATAACGCACAAGTGCCTCGAGCGCAGCCTTCGATGCGCCGACGGCGCCGTACCCTGGAAGTACTCTCACCGATCCGGCGCTTGTGAGCGCCACGATCGAGCCACCGTTGGGCATGAGTTCGGCTGCGCGCTTGCTACAGAAAAGAAGCGCTCGTGCGTTGATATCCATCGTCCATTGCCAGGCGCGCGCGTCGATGTCCTCGAGACTCTTGAGGACGCCGGACGCCGCATTCGAAACGAAGACATCCAATGTGCCGAAGACGTCGCGGACGTCGTCGAAGGCGCGACCGATCGCTTCGAGGTCACCAACGTGCACCTTGATCGGCAGCGCCTTGACACCACGCCCTTCGATCTCCGCGCACACCGCTTCGGCTTTCGAGCGGTTCCGGAAGAACCCGACTGCTACTGAATAGCCCTCATCGGCAAGTTGCAACGCGATCGCACGACCGATGCCACGCGAGGCGCCCGTGATGAACGCGGTCTTCATACCGCCCTGCGGAAGAGCAGGCAGGCGTTGTGTCCGCCGAATCCGAACGAGTTCGACAACACGTAGTCGACCGTTAGACTACGTGCCCGGTTGGGGACGTAGTCGAGGTCGCACTCGGGATCGGGAGTCTCGTGGTTGATGGTCGGCGGAAGCGTCTCCGTCGTAAGGGCCAGGATCGAGAAGACGGCTTCGATCGCGCCGGCTGCACCGGTGAGGTGTCCGGTCGCCGACTTCGTGGACGAGACAGGCGGCGCACTCTCGCCGAACACGCCGCGGATCGCCTTCGATTCGATCTTGTCGTTGAAGGGCGTAGAGGTGCCGTGGGCGTTGATGTAGCCGACGTCCGTGAGTCCGACGCCGGCGTCCTCCACTGCAAGCCGCATCGCCGCGGCGGCACCGGACCCTTCCGGGTCTGGCTGCGTGAGATGGAACGCGTCGCACGTCGCCGCGTATCCAACGACCTCGGCGAGGATGTCCGCGCCGCGAGCAACGGCAGCGTCCCATTCTTCGAGCACAAGGACGGCCCCGCCCTCGGCGATGACGAACCCGTCACGGTCGGCATCGAAAGGACGGGAAGCACGCTGCGGCTCGTCGTTGCGCCGCGAGAGCGCGCCCATGCACGCGAAAGCTCCGAACGAGAGCGGCGTGATGGGGGCTTCGGAGCCACCGGCGATCATCGCATCGGCGGTGCCGTTGCGGATCATGTTCGCGGCTTCACCGATGGAGTGGGCTCCCGTCGCGCAGGCCGATACAGATGAGAAGTTCGGTCCGTTGAGTCCATAGCGCATCGCAACCGAACCTGAAGCCCCGTTGATCATCAAGAGCGGCACGGTGAAGGGGCTCATCTTCGACGGGCCTCGCTCGAGCAGCACCCTGTGCTGCGCTTCGAGTGTTTCGATACCGCCGATGCCAGAGCCGATGTTCACGCCGATGCGCGCGCGATCGTACGGCGGATCGCTCGGCCATCCCGCTTGTTCGACGGCCTGCACCGCGGAGGCGACCGCGAACTGAGTGAATCGGTCGGAGCGGCGCGCGTCGCGCTGCTCCATGAAATCGGTTGGCAGGAAGCCGTCGACCTCGCAGGCGATCTTGGCACCGAAGTCCGAGACGTCGAACCGAGTGACCGGTCCGGCCCCCGACTCGCCCGAAACCAGGGCCTTCCAAGTCGCCTCCACGCCAACGCCCAGTGGCGAGACGGTGCCGACGCCGGTCACGGCGACCCGCCTTCTCAAGGCACGTCGCGTATCCAACTGGTCGGTCACGCCTGCCCCAGTTTCCTCAACACGAGATCGATCGCACTCGCGATGGTGAAGACCTCTTTGAGGTCGTCCTCCTCGATGTCGATGCCGTAGGCGTCCTCGATACCCACCGACAGCTCGACGAGGTCGAGTGAGTCGAGGCCGAGGACATCGAACCCGGCCTCTGCCGTGACCGTGCTCGGATCCACTTCGAACGATGCGAGCTGGTTCTTGATCATCTCGAGGACGTCTTCCCTCGATACCGCCGTCTGCTCAGACATGTGCTCCTCCTTGTTCTTGGCTTGTTCTTGGCTTGTTCTTGGCTTGTTCTTGGCTTGTTCTTGGCTTTGGTGTTACGCCGTCATGCCGCCGTCCACGCACAGGACTTGTCCCGTGATCGCGGACGCTTCTTCTGATGCGAGAAACGCTACCGCGGCAGCAACTTCGGCGGCCTCGATCACTCGAGCGATCGGTGTGGCCTTGACGAGGTCGTCGATGTTGGCAAGCTCGTCGGTAAGCGCCGTCTTGACCAGACCGGGTGCCACCGCGTTGACCGTGACACCACGCCGCGCGACTTCGAGTGCCAGCGACCGAGTCATTCCGATCAGGCCGGCCTTGGCGGCTGCGTAGTTGCTCTGTCCGGCGTTGCCGCGCACACCGACGACGGAAGCGATGTTGATGATACGGCCCCAGCGCGTGCGGATCATGCGTTTACACGCGCGCTTGCTCGTCATGAACGGGCCGGTAAGGTTCGTCTGCAAAACGTCGTTCCAGTCGTCGATCTTGAGCATCGGCACGAGGGCGTCGCGTCGCGTTCCGGCGTTGTTGACGAGAACGAGCACCGGTCCTGCTTGCTCGGCCGCTGCGAACACCTCTTCGACACCGTCGATGGTCGAGATGTCTCCCGGCGCGAAGAGAGCCTTACCGCCGCGTGATTCGATCTCTGCGACCGTTTCCTTGGCACCTTCGACGTCGGCGCGATAATTCACCGCGACTGTCCAGTCCGCCTCGGCCAACCTGACCGCGATCGCGCGCCCGATGCCACGTGACGCTCCGGTAACGAGAGCTACCCCTTTGACTGGCGTAGGTTCCGTCATGATTGACCCCATTCCACCAGACCGGCGGCCCACGAGAAACCCGCGCCGAACGCCACGACGAGCACGGACATGCCGTCCTGCAACCGTCCGGAGGCCGCCGTTTCCGCGAGCGCGATCGGGATCGACGCGGCCGAGTTGTTCCCGTACTTGGCGATGTTGTCGACGATCTGATCGGCGCGGAGGCCAAGGCGTTGCGCGACGGTCCGGACGATGCGAGCGTTGGCCTGGTGTGCGACAACGAGGTCGATGCTGTCGAGTGGCCGGTCGCCGAGCACCTCGCGCGCCGCCTCGGTCATGCGGTCACACGCGTGTTTGTAGACGTCCTGCCCGTGCATCTCGACCATGTGCTGGCGGCCTGCGACGGTAGCTTCGTTCGCCGGCCGCGCCGAACCACCGGCGGGAACCCAGAGCCAATCGAAGCGCGAACCGTCGCAGCCGAAGACGAAGGGGCCGATGCGGGACGCGCCCGTTGCTTCCCCGACGACGACCGCTCCGGCGCCGTCTCCGAAGATCACCGCGGTCGTGCGATCGGTGTAATCGACGATGCGGCTCAGCGTCTCGGCGCCGCACACGAGGACGTTCCGCGCGGTCCCCGACGACACCATCGCACTCGCGACCGAGAGTCCGTAGACGAAGCCCGTGCAACCGGCATTGAGATCGAATGCACCGGCGCGTCCGGCGCCGAGGGCCGATTGCACGAGCGGCGCGCACCCGGGAACCTGATAATCGGGGGTGCACGTCGAGACGAGGATGAGATCGAGATCGTCCGGCGTCAGGCCGGCCGCCTTGATCGCATCGGCACCGGCTGCGGTCGCAAAGGTCGACGTGGCCTCCTCAGGAGCGGCGATCCGTCGCTCCTCGATACCGGTGCGGGTGCGGATCCATTCATCGGTGGTGTCCAGCGCAGTCTCGAGCTCGGCATTCTTGAGCACGCCGTCGGGAACCGACATGCCCAAGCCGAGGACGGCCGCGCCGCTCACAGGGCGCGAAGGTGTGCGATCGCCGAACCCGGTTGAACGCGCTCGCCGGTTGTGACCAGATAACCCATCACCCACGCGTCGCACGGCGCACACACGGTTACGCTTCGTCCGTCGGCTTCGACACGCGCGATGACATCTCCGGCACGCACAACCTCGCCTTCGGCGGTGAAAAGCGACGGTTCGGTCAGTCTCAGGCGACCGTGACCGGCGGCGACAACGATCCGTTCGCGGCCATCGAGGATCGCCGTCTCGGGCACGACAACATCGAGCGTCATGAGGAACCTCCGGTGAAGAGCAGGTCGGTGGCGAAGCGAATCTCCGCCCCGGCAACGATGCGTTTGGCCAGACCACCGACGATCCTTCCGGGACCGACGTCCACGAAGGCAGGGCCGTGAGCTTGCGCCATGCCTTCGACGGTCTCGCGCCACAACACCGGCGACGTGAGCTGATCGAGCAGGAGCGGACGGATCCGATCCGGGTCGCTCATCGGCGCGGCGGACGTCGAGGACCAGAGATCGATGCGTGGTGGAGAAAGGACGACGCCGTCGAGGGCATCGGACAGCGGTCCGGAGGCCGGCGCCATCACCGTCGAGTGGAAGGCTCCGGCGATCTCGAGGGTCCGGCAGACGGCGCCGGCCGTGCTGAGCGCGGTCTTGGCAGCCTCCACGGCGTCGAGCGGACCCGAGATGACAAGCTGTCCGGACGAGTTGTCTGCCGCAAGGCAGGCGCCCGTGTCCCGGCAGACCTCCTCGACCGCATCACGCTCTGCGCGCATCACCGCTGCCATACCGCCTGGCGTGGCCGCAGCAGCATCATCGGTCGCTTTGGCGCGGAGAGCCACCACCCGCAAAGCGTCCGCGAGATCGAGCACGCCGGCGGCCACCATCGCGGTGTATTCACCGATGCTGTGTCCGGCAGCGGCCTCGATGTCCTCGCCGGACTCCACGAGCACGGTAAAGGCCGCGAAGCTGCAGGCGAGGACCGCAGGCTGGGCCCAGCGAGTGGAGGAAAGATCTGCCTCTCCCGCCGTCCCGGTGCGGCAGAGCTCGAGGACATCGACTCCGAGGACGTCCGAGGCGGTCGCGAAGACCGCAGGCGCGCACGCGCCGAGGCTTCGATCCATACCAGGCGCCTGGACGCCCTGCCCGGGGAATAGGGCAATAGCCATAAGAGCCTCCGGGTTGGTCTGGGGACGTCGAGGGAAACAGACAACTGGGACACGCTCGTGGTTACGACCGATCTTCGAACAACCGTACGGGGGCGATGTGAAGATCGGCTGAACCTTCGTCACAGCGAGGTAACGCCTCTGTTTCGAAACTGCGAATCTCGGTCTGGCAGGCTGTGACCATGACGCAACCTTTGGCCAACGCCGCCAACGTCAAGGGCCAATTCGACATCCCCGAGGACGTGGCCTACCTCAATGCCGCCTATATGGGGCCCCTGTCGAGGCGCGTCGTTGAGGCGGGAAACGCCGGCCTGGCCCGGAAGATGCGTCCGTGGACGGTGACGGCTCCGGACTTCTTCGACGGGGTCGAAGAAGTTCGGGAACTCTTCGCCACCCTCGTCGGCGGCGACGCCGACGGCGTCGCCGTCCTCCCCTCAGCGAGCTACGGGGTCGCGATCGCGGCGTCCAATCTCAAGCTCGGGCCTGGTGATCGCGTGGTCCTTTTGGCCGAGCAGTTCCCGTCCAACGTGTACTCGTGGCACGACCTCGCAGCCGGCACGGGGGGCGAGGTGGTCACGGTCGCTCGCCCGGCAGACTTGGACTGGACGCGGGCCGTTGTCGAGTCGATCGACGACCGCACCACGATCGTCTCCGTCGAACCATGCCACTGGAGCGACGGGGGGCTTCTCGATCTCGTTTCCGTGGGTGAACGGGCCCGTGAGGTGGGGGCCGCGTTCGTGGTCGACGGCACGCAGTGGATCGGTGCGGCGCCGTTCGACATCGCCACCGTCTGTCCGGACTACCTCATCACAGCCGTCTACAAATGGCTCCTCGCTCCCTACGGAGCCGCGCTGATGTGGGTCGCCGAGCCGCACCGACGGGGACGTCCGCTCGAGCTCTCGTGGATCACGAGACGCGGCGCCGGCGACTTCGCCGGACTCGTCGATTACGAGAGCGAGCTCCGGGCGGGGGCGCGGCGCTACGACGTCGGTCAGACGTCCAACTTCGCGATGATCCCGGCGGTCGCCGCGGCCCTGCAGCAAACTCTCGACTGGGGCTTGGACAACGTCGGCGCCGCTATCGCCGCGCTCGCCGACCTCGTCGCGAAACGTGCGGCGGCGCACGGTCTCGACGTCGCACCGCGCCACCTGCGCGCACCTCACCTGATCGGCGTCCATCTGGGCAACGCAGACCCAGAAGCCATCGCCACGGCGCTCGCAGGCGCCAACGTATTCGTGAGCGTCCGCGGAAACGCGATGCGCGTCTCGCCCCACGTGTACAACGATGAACGGGACGTCGATCGCCTGTTCGAAGCGCTCGAAGCAGCGCTCTAAGCTGGATCCATATCCATGACAGGGTTCATCGAGTGCTCAGAGCTGTCGTACAAGCTCCCCGGGGGCCGGGAGCTGTTCAGCGATGCCACCTTCAAGGTGCACTCCGCCAAGCACGTCGCGCTCGTCGGCGCCAACGGTGTCGGCAAGACGACGCTTCTCAGGATCCTCGCCGGAGAAGAGCAACCGTCGCGTGGCGGTGTGCGTCTCGACGGTCGCGCCCTCTATATGCCGCAGATGATCGGCTCCATCGCGGACCAAACCACCGTCACGGACTTGCTGCTTTCTCTCTCCGGGACACACATCCGTCTGGCTTCCGCGGAGCTGCGCCGGGCTGAGGACGCGATCCGCTTACCTCACGGGCGTTCCGCCGACCTTCGGTACGCCGAGGCTCTCGCCGCCTGGGGGGATCACGGCGGCTACGAAGCCGAAGTGTTGTGGGACGTCTGCACCACCCAAGCCTTCGATGAGCCGATGGAGAAAGCCGGACGGCGCTTGGTGCGCGAGCTCTCCGGGGGCGAGCAGAAGCGTCTCGCGCTCGAAGCACTGCTTCGATCCGACGCCGATGTGCTCATCCTCGATGAGCCGGACAACTTCCTCGACATCGGTGGCAAGCGCTGGCTCGAAGCTTCACTCAACGCGACGGACAAGACGGTCCTCTACGTGAGTCACGATCGCCAATTGCTCGCCGAGACCTCGCACGCCGTCGTCACGCTCGAAGGACACGGCGCGTGGACGCACCCGGCTTCCTTCGCGACGTACCACGACGCCAGGCAAGCACGCCTCGCGAACCTCGATCGCGAGCATTACCAATGGAGGAAGGAACACGATCGGCTGGTCGACATCATGAGGGAGTTCAAGCGACGAGCGGCCCTCTCCGACAAATTCGCATCACGCGCCAAGGCCGCGGAATCGCGCCTGCGCAGGTACGAAAAAGACTTACCCCCACCCGAGCTGCCCAAAGACCAGAACATCCGCATGCGCCTGACGGGTGGTCAGACCGCGCGCCGGGCTCTGGCCGTGCGCGACGCCGGCGTCCCAAACATCTTCGACGCGTTCGAAACGGAGATCTGGTTCGGCGAACGCGTCGGCATCGTCGGCAGCAACGGCAGCGGCAAGAGCCATTTCTTGCGCCTTGTCGCCGGTGAGGACGTCACCCACACCGGCAGCGTGGTGCTCGGCTCCCGGGTCGTACCCGGCTACTTCGCGCAGCACCATGACCACAAGGAGCTCGTCGGCCGGCTCGTCATCGAGGTCCTCCAGAACCACGGCCTCGACCGGCAGCGCGCGATGGGGATCCTCCGGCGCTACGAGCTGTCATCGACATACAACCAACGCTTCGAAACGTTGTCGGGCGGACAGCAGGCGCGCATGCAGATCCTGTTGCTCGAGCTCGAAGGCGCGACGATGCTGCTGCTCGACGAACCGACGGACAATCTCGACATCGCTTCGGCCGAAGCGCTCGAGGACGCCCTCGAGTGCTTCGATGGCACCGTGCTCGCCGTGACACACGACCGTTGGTTCATGCGCAACTTCGATCGCTTCCTCGTTTTCAACGACGACGGGAAGGTAACGGAAGCGTTCGAGCCGGAGGCAGCGATCCAGAAAAGGCCGGCATGACGAAGTTCGGGGACGACACAGCTCTTCGCGCGATCGGCGACGGTCGCTACGAGGGAGTGATCTCACCCGACTGGAGCATCGTCCGGGGCGCGAACGGCGGACACATCGCCGCGATCATGCTGCGGGCGATCCGCCTCGCGGTTGGTGAACACGAGCGCGAGCCGCGCTCGCTCACCGTGCATTTCGCGCGCGTCCCACGCAACGAATCGTTCGAGGTCAACACGCAGATCGAACGCACCGGACGAACGATGAGCAACGCGTCGGCGCGATTCGTCCAAGACGGCAAGCTCATCGCGCTCGCGATCGCCGTTCTATCGAAGGAGCAAAACGGCCCTGAGTTCTCCGACATCTCGATGCCGGAGGTCCCTCATCCCGACGCGATCGAGAGAGTGACCGATCGAGAGGATTTCCCCTTCGGGCGCCAGTTCGACTTCAGGCGAGCGCTCGGACCCGACGTCGGCGAACGGAGCGTTAGGGCCGAGATCGGGGTCTGGATGCGTACGCGCGAACCCCAGCCCGTCGATCACCTAGTCGCGACACAACTGATGGACTCCTTCGCCCCCGCCGTGTTCGGCAAGCTCGGCACCGGAGGCGGAGGCGCCGGCGTGCCGACGATCGAGATGACCTTCCATTTCAGGGAGTCCTTACCGCTGGTCGGCGAGGTTGCCGGCGCCTGGTACCTCGGCATCTATCGCACGATGATGGCCCGCGGTGGGTTCATCGAGGAGGACGGCTGGCTGTGGAACGAGCACGGGATCCTGATCGCGCAGTCGCGTCAGCTGGCTCTCTTGATGAGCGGCTGAAGCGCGGCTATCAGGCTGCGGCCCGCCTATAGGATGGGCGCCCAGATTCCAAATGGCCGCGCCACGACTGGGGCCGTCAGGGCCCCCCAGACTCCCCGACTCATATGACGAAGACAACGATCACGCCGCGTCGAGGCGTATTCCACCTCGACCTCGGTGAGCTCTGGCGCTACCGCGAACTCGGCTTCTTCTTCGTCTGGCGCGACATCAAGGTCCGCTACAAGCAGACGGTGATCGGTGCGGCCTGGGCGATCATCCAGCCCATCGTCCTTATGGTGGTGTTCACCGTGGTCTTCGGCAAGGGCGGCCGTCTCTCCCCGCCCGACGGGGTGCCGGCGCCGGTCTGGTTCTTCAGTGCGCTCGTGATCTGGTCGTACTTCGCGCAGGCATTGCAGGTCTCGACGGGGAGCATCCTTTCGAGCCAGCAAGTGATCACCAGGATCTACTTCCCGCGGCTGATCCTCCCGCTGGCGGGCACGCTGCCCGGCCTCATCGATTTCGCCATGGCGTTCCTCGTGATGATCGGGCTGATGGTCGGCTACGGTCAGGCGTTCTCGACGAACCTGTTCATCCTCCCGTTGCTCGTGATCGTCGTCCAACTGACGGCGTTCGGTGCCGGTATGTGGTTGTCGGCCACCAACGCGCTCTATCGCGACATACGGGAGTCGACGCCCTTCCTCATCCAGGTCCTGATGTTCATGTCTGTGATCTTCCCCTCCAAGCGCATCGCCGAGGGGACGTCGGCGAATCTCGCATGGCTGTTCGGGCTCAACCCCATGGCGTGGGTCGTCGAAGCCTCACGTTGGGCGATCACCGGTTACGGCACCTTCCCCACCAAGCTGATGGTTCCCGGCCTCGTCGTGACATTCCTGCTTCTGATCTCCGGCCTCGTCTACTTCCGCCGGATCGAAGACGTCATCGTGGACGTCGTCTAAGGATGGCCGAGTCGATGTCCGACGACCTGGCGATCCGCGTCGAAGGGTTGTCGAAGCGCTACCGCCTGGGCGCGCGCCAGCCGTACAAACGCATCGGCGACTTGCTGCTGAAGCCGTTCCGGAAGCGAACGCGCAGCCAGCGCAACCCGTTCCTGTGGGCACTCAAGGACGTCTCGTTCTCGGTCAAGCGTGGCGAGATGCTCGGCGTGATCGGGAGCAACGGCGCCGGCAAGACGACGCTGCTCCGCGTCCTGTCGAAGATCACCCTCCCGACCACGGGAAAAGCCGAGATCTGGGGGCGCGTCGGTACGCTTCTCGAGGTCGGCACCGGTTTTCATCCCGAACTGACGGGTCGCGAGAACGTGTTTCTCAACGGCGCGATCCTCGGCATGAGTCGCAAAGAGACCGCGAGCAAGTACGACGAGATCGTGACGTTCGCGGCGATCGAAGAGTTCATGGACACACCCGTGAAGCATTACTCGAGCGGGATGCGCGTCCGGCTGGCGTTCTCGGTGGCGGCGCACCTCGAACCGGAGATCCTCTTCATCGACGAAGTGCTCGCGGTCGGCGACGCGGCCTTCCAGCAGAAATGCCTCGGCAAGATGGAAGAGGTGGCCGGCAGTGGGCGCACCCTCTTCTTCGTGAGCCACAACATGGGGATGATCACCGGCTTGTGCTCGCGCGCGCTATGGATGGAGCACGGGTCGATCCGCATGGACGGTGATCCGCAGGAGGTCGTCGAGGCGTATCTGTCCGAAGGACACTCGAGCGACGGGCGCTGGACGCACCCCGACGGACTCGATTGCGGAAAGCAGATGCGCCTGCACTCGGTCGAGGTCATCTCCGGTGACGGCAAGGTTGGCGCAGCCGTTCCATTCGAGGAGCCGATCCGCATCCGGATCGACCATGAGGTCAACGAGGCGGTGAGCGGAGTGGCTGTGGTCATCAGGCTGACCGACGTAACGGGCACCGTGATCCTGGTGACGCAGGACGTCGACACCGATCCGTCGCGTGCGAGCTGGGAGCCGGGGCGGTATCGCTACACCTGTGAGATCCCCGGCGCGCTCCTGCGTCCGGGACGCTACTTCGTGAGCGCTCAGGCGAAGCTTCGCCGCGGGCTCAAGCTCGACGAGCACGAGAATTGTCTGAGCTTCGAGATCATGCCGATCCGATTCACCATCCAGGCCAGAAGGCCCGGCGTCATCACACCGATCCTGCCCTGGACGTTGGAGTCCGATGCTCTCGAGGGGATCCCCGGCGAGGGGATCCCCGAGCAACGAGTCCCCGGGGAGGCGCGCGCGCAGTGATCGTCATCACCGGACCGGGACGCAGCGGCACGTCCTTCATGGCCACCCTGTATCAGAACCTCGGCTTCGATCCCGGCGGCGCCTGGAACGACAGCATCCGTGCGGGACTCGAAGAGAGAACCGTGGTCAAGATGAACACGATGCTCGCCGAGGAGCTGCTGGCACCCCTCGGTCCCCCGCCCCGCCAGCCACTCGGAGCACAACGCTGGGACCTCGTCGACAAGCTCGCGGAGCGGCACGGCAAGAAGCTGCGCAAGCTCGCTCTCGAGCGCGAGGTGGTCAAGGATCCTCGTTTCTGCTGGACGCTTCGCGTCTGGGTCGCGGCCGGCGCGCCGATCGAGCACATCGTGCTCACGTTCCGCAAGGTCGAGGACGTCATCGGAAGTGCGGCCCACGCGGGGATGCGCAAACCCACCGATGCGGTACCTGCCGAGCAGCTGAACCAGGCCCGCAGCACCGTGATCTACCGGATGGGATCGGTGATCACGGCCGCGGGCGAATCCGGCATCCCCCACTCGCTGCTCTGGTTCCCTGACTACCTGAAAGATCCCGAAGGGCTCTACAGCTCACTCGGCTTCCCGCGTCCGATCTCCTATGACGCCTTCCTCGACGGGTTCAACCGGACCGTGAAACCCGGGGACGTGAACTTCGGGATGGAGCAACCACAGACGTGAGCCGCGTCCTCGTCCTCACGGGGATGCACAGAAGCGGCACTTCCCTTGTCGCGAATTATCTGCAGAAGTGCGGCCTCGACATGGGCGATGAGCTCCTTCCTGCTGATGTCGGCAATCCTCTCGGCTACTACGAGGACGTGCTCATCCACGACCTGCACCGCGAACTGTTGTGGAAAGCAGGGATCGAGGACGCGTTCACCGTCACCGACTCCGACGTGCCTGTTCCCATTGATCCGGTGTTCCGCGAACGTGCACAACAGATCGCGTCGCGACGAGAGCACAAGGTGCAATGGGGTTGGAAAGAGCCACGCACGGCACTCTTCCTCGACCTGTGGGCCGACGTGCTACCAGACGCGACGTTCTTGTTCGTGTTCCGACGCCCTTTGGCGGTACTCGACTCCCTGCTTCGGCGCGCCGCCAACGCATCGGTTACCGACCGTCCTGATCTCGCGCTCGTGATGTGGCGCATCTACAACACCGAGATGATCCGCTTCTTCGAACAGCACCCGGACAGGTGCGTGTGGTGGGAGACCGAGGCGTTCACGCAGGACTCCGACGCGCTCACCGGCGTCCTTCGACAACGTTTCGACTTCGAGCTCGCGACTCGTCCCGTGAAGGACGTGCTCGTCAACGAGGCCTACCACCGCAGCGTCCGCATGCGGGCGAAGGTGCTCGCGTCACGCAACCGCGAAGAGGCCAAAGCATGCGAAGCGTTGTATGAACGGCTCCGCACGATGGCGGGCGCATGACGAGTGTCGCGATCGCTCTCGCGACGTACAACGGCGAGCGCTATCTGTCCGAGCTGCTCGAGAGCCTGGCTTCACAGGAACACCTGCCATGTGAGCTCGTGGTCTGTGACGACCGTTCGTCCGACGACACGGTTGCACTGTTGCGGGAGTTCTCCGATCGAGCGCCCTTCCCGGTGCGCGTCGAGGTCAACGAGCGCAACCTCGGAGCAACGAAGAACTTCGAGCAAGCGATCGCGCTCTGCGACGCCGACCTGATCGCGTTGTGCGACCAGGATGACATCTGGCTGCCGAAGAAGCTGCTGCGCGCCGTCGAGACCTTCGACCAGCATCCCGCGATCGGCTACACGTTCAGCGACGCCCAGCTCATGGACGAACGGCCGCACGCGGTCGACAAGCGCCTGTGGGACGCCGTTGGGTTCTTCCCGGCCCGTCGCGCGGCCGCGTCCGAAGGGCGACTCCTGCCGATGCTCGCCGTCTATACCTTCGTCACCGGCTCGACGATGGTCTTTCGCTCGGACCTTCGGGACTTCGTCCTGCCGATCCCTCACGGCTGGATCCACGATGCGTGGATCGCGCTCTTGTCATCGTGCGTGCGTCCATACGCGATGCTGGACGAGCCCCTGATGCGTTACCGCATCCACGAGGAGCAGGAGATCGGGGTTCCGGCAACGGTGATGCCCGACGACCGAGGTTGGAGCAAGTGGAAGGTAAGGTTCACGCAAGCGCCGGAGAAGGTCAATCTGAGAAAGGCCGACCTGCACCGGCAGCGCCGCCGGACGCAGTCGATGCTCTACGACGAGGCGGTTGAGCGGATCAACGCCGGCGCCTCGAACTACATCGCCACCCGGGGCGGTGCAAGCCTTCAACCCTTGGCCGAGGAAGCTGTGGCCGACCTCTGCCATCGGGCCATCCATCTGCGCGTACGGGGGTTCCTTCCCGACGGCAGATTGCGCCGGATCGGCGTCATCGCCAAAGAATTGCGCTCGGGGAGGTACGGTCGATACTCAGCAGGCGTGCTGAGCGCCCTGCAAGACTTCGTTTCGTGAAAGGCACTGCAAGATGACGATCGAACCGCTCGTCCACGTCGGCTACCACAAGACGGCATCGACCTGGCTCCAGCGCAGGATCTTCTCAGATGAAAGCCTCGGCTACCTCGAGGTGCGTCCGCGGACGATCATCGACCAGGCCTTCATCGTCTGCAATCCGTTCCGGTTCGACCCGTTGGATGCTTCGGCGTTTTACGCCGAATGG
This sequence comes from uncultured Actinomycetes bacterium, assembly GCA_964520325.1. Lineage (GTDB taxonomy): Bacteria > Actinomycetota > JAICYB01 > JAICYB01 > JAICYB01 > CAZFOB01. Next base: position 294,877 of record CAZFOB010000001.1, read on the forward strand.
GAGTCGGAGGCCGAAGCCAAGGGGTCGACGCTCGTCATCTCACATGAGCGTCTGAGCGGGCAACCGCAGATGGGCTACATCGACTCGCGGCCGATCGCCGACCGCATCAAGGCGACATACCCCAACGCCAAGATCCTCGTCGTGATCCGCGAACAGCGCGACATGATGTTGTCGATCTATAAGCAGCACATCATGCGCTTCGGCAAGAACACGTTCGACCACATGTGGCGCGCGCGTACGATCCGCGAGAAGCGACGTCCGGGGCCGACCTACGACATGTACGAGTACCACCTGATGGTCGGCTACTACATGAAGCTATTCGGAGCCGACCGCGTGCTCGTGCTTCCGTTCGAGATGCTCAAACACGACGCGGTGGGGTTCGTCGGACAGATCCAGAAGTTCGCCGGCCTTCCGGCTCCGGCCGAGGTTCCGACGAGCCGCGACAACGTCGCGCTCGCTGCAGCGGCCGTGACGATCGTCCGGTATGTCAACATCCTGTTCCGCATGATCGGCATCGGCACCGTCTTCGCCGGACCGATCGCCGATAAGCGCAGCCGCCGGGTGCGGCTCGGCATCATCCGCGCACTCGGTCCGACGCTTCCGAAGAAATGGTCGAAGCGGATCGAGGATCGCTGGCGCAACACAGCCCTCGAGATCGCCGCGGGACGGTTCGCCGCGAGCAATCGCGTCCTCGAAGAGATCACTGGGCTCGATCTCGGTCAGTACGGCTACGATCTGCCTGAGAGATCGTGAGCGTGAGCGAGGAAGCACCTGCAGGCATCTCCGTCGAGCCGGTGACGGAGTGGATGGCGGAGCACGTCGAAGGCCTCGCGGGCCCACTGAGCTTCACGCGGCTCAAGGGCGGGCACTCGAACCTCACATACAGGATCGACGATGCCGCCGGGAACACCTTCGTGCTCCGGCGTCCACCGCTCGGTGAGCTGCTTCCCACCGCACACGATATGACCCGCGAGTGGCGCTTCATCTCTGCGTTTCACCCGACTCCGGTTCCGGTTCCGGTTCCGTTCGCGTACTGCGCCGACACAGAGGTCACGGGTGCATCGTTCTACGTGATGGCATTCGTCGATGGCCACGTGATGCACGATGCGACCGTTTCCGCAGAGCACTACACGCCGGAGAGCCGGCGCTGCGCCGGTGAATCGTTCATCGACGTACTCGCCGACATGCACGCTGAAGATCCCGACGACATCGGGGTCGGTAACATCGCACGCAAAGAGGGATACATCCCCCGCCAGCTCAAGCGGTGGTACTCGCAATGGAACGCCTCGAAGACACGCGAGCTTGTAGACGTCGACGACGTACATGACGCCCTGCTCACACAGGTGCCCGAGCAGGGGCCCGCGCGTGTCGTGCACGGCGATTACCGCCTCGGCAACTGCATCACTTCCCCCATCGAGAAAGGGGCAACGATCGCAGCTGTCCTCGATTGGGAGATCGCGACACTCGGCGATCCGCTGGCCGACGTCGGATACGTCCTGCACCAATGGCCCGAGCACGGCGAGGAGGGGCTCGCGCACCGGATGTCGCCCACCACCACAGAAGGATTCCCCACACGCGCCGAACTGCTCGAGCGTTACGCGGAGCGTTCGGGACGCGACCTGAGCAACGTCGACTACTACGTCGCGTTCTCGCACTGGAAGACCGCGTGCATCGTCGAGGGCGTCTACGCGCGGTATCTCCACGGCGCACTCGACACGTCAGGGATCAACCTCGACGCCTTCAAGGTGAGCGTCGAGATGGCAGCCAGACGCGCCGCCGAATCGCTCGGATGATCCCCGGAATCATCCGGTGGACGACCGGAACGTGCTCATCCGGCGGCGAGGACATCTGCTACGAAGTCTCGGGAAGTGGTCCCGAGTCCGTCGTCCTCGGGCACGGTCTCGGCGGTAACCACGCGGTGTGGTTCCAACAGGTGCCGGTGTTCGCCGAGCACTTCCGCGTCGTCACGTGGGACCAACGAGGATTCGGGAAGTCGTCCAACCGGGCCGGCGCCGCGGGTCCGCCCACCGCCGTGGCCGACCTGCACGCGCTGCTCGACCACCTGAGCATCGAACGCGCGCATCTCGTCGGGCAGTCGATGGGCGGGTGGTGCGTCGTCGGTTTCGTCCTCCGTTCTCCCGATCGCGTTCGATCACTCGTCGTGGCCGACAGCACGGGAGGCATAGTGAACGACGAGATCGTGCGCGCATTGACTTCGGCGGAGCGGCGTCCGGTCCGAGACGGCGTGCTCGGCTCCCATCCGGCGGTCGGTGACGGTCTTGCACCGGACAAGGCGTTCCTCTACCAGCAGATCGGCAGTTTCCGCGGCAACGTCGCCGACGCCGACATGATCGCGGCTTTACTTTCCACGAGATACCCACTCGAAGACATCGCCGAGCTGGACGTCCCGGCGCTGTGCGTGGTCGGATCCGCCGACGACCTCATCCCACCGGCGGCGGTACGGGAAGTCGCATCGCTTCTCGGTGCGGAGTTCCGTGAGATCGCCGATGCCGGCCACTCCCCGTACTTCGAACAGCCGGAGGCCTGGAACAACGTGGTGCTCGACTTCCTGACCTCTCTGCCGCGGGAGTAGCATCGGTCGTCCATCCGCGAAAGAAGGGGAGGCGCATGGCTCGTATCGCGCACGACGAGATCACGATCACAGACGGACTGATCGCCGGCCCGTTACGAGCCTCCGTGAACCAAGCTCAAGGGGTGGCCGGCAGCATCCACAACGATGCCGTTGCGTCGAAGCTCGGCTTCCGTGGTGGCACCGTCGCCGGTTCGATCCATCTCGAGCTCTTCCCGCCGCTTCTGCTCGAAGCCTTCGGCCCCCGCTGGTTCGAGCGCGGGTCGCTCTCTATCAATTTCCGAAATCCGACGACCGATCGCGAGTCCGTACGCGCAACGCTCGAACAACCGCCGCTCAAGGCAGCCGACGCACAGGTCGAAGCCGGGATCCTGACTGCCGACGACCTCCTCGTCGGCGAGGGCACCGCCGCGGTGGGAGAACCGTCGACCCCGAGCGCGCTGCTGGCACTCGACCTCACGCGCTTCGAACCCGGCGAACTCAAGATCCTCGACGGCATCAACGCCGGTGACGAGATCCCGGCGGCCGACGTGGAGATGCCGCTCGAAGCGCAAACGTCCCGGCTCGACGTCATCACCGAGCCGCTCGACTGGTACTCGGACACCTCGCCGTGGGGCGGGCTCATCGCGTCGCCGGCAACGATCGTCCAGTTCCTCTACGCCCACCCCGCGCGCTTCGTCGGCCGCAACGCCGGACGCGCCGTCGGTCTGTTCGGTGCGATCGAGGTCCGTCATGTGAACGGCCCGCTCATCCTCGACGAGACCTACTCGGTCGGCGGCAACGTCGTGGCGGTCGGTACAAGCCCGAAGACCGAGTACGTGTGGTTCGAGAGCTTCGCGGATTCGTCCGACGGCACCCGGGTCGCGGAGATGCGGATGCAGCTTCGTTGGATGAAGGCGTCCTCGCCCCTCTACACCGGGTAGCCACTGCGTGAACCCCCGGATCCCAACTGAAGAGGAAGTGCTCTCGTACTTCGACGTCCTTTCGAACTGGGGGCGCTGGGGCGACGACGACCAGCTCGGCACGCTCAACCTGATCACTGCGGAGAAACGGATAGCGGCAACGGAGCTCGTACGCGTCGGCTCAACCATTTCTCTTGCATGGGACATCGGCGGCTCGCCGGTGGCCGATCAGCCTTTCCCGCCGCAGAGGTTCATGATCGGTACAGGTCAGGGACTGGCCGACGAGCACCGCGTCATCGCAACAGGGAGAGCCGGTCACCGGTCGGCCGGCGCAGCCGAACACCTCGGACTCGTGTACCACGGACACACCGTCACCCACATCGATGGTCTCTCCCACATCTTCTGGGATGGGAAGATGTACAATGGCAAGCCCGCCGAGCTCGTCACGGCTTCGTTCGGCGCGACTCACCACGCGATAACGGCGCTCAAGGACGGCATCGTCACGCGCGGCGTGCTTCTCGATGTTGCCGCAACGCGCGGCGTCGACTGGTTCGAACCGGGCGACGCCGTCTTCCCGGAGGATCTCGACGCGGCCGAAGTTCATGAAGGCGTGACGGTGAGCGAAGGTGATGTGCTCATCATGCGCACCGGATACGGCAGGAAGGTGCGCGACAAGGGCCCGGACAACGTCGGTCGCGACGGACGCGCGGGCTGGCACGCGGCGTGTCTGCCGTGGTTGTCCGAGCGCGGTGTTGCCGCCATCGCCTGCGACACCGCACAGGACGCCATCCCGTCCGGCTATGAGAGCTTCCGCAATCCCATCCACGAGGTCGGCATCGTCGCGATGGGTTTGTGGCTGATCGACAATTGCGACCTCGAAGCGCTGGCGTCGACCTGCGATACCTCCGGACGCTGGGAGTTCCTGTTCACGCTCGCACCCCTGCGATGGGTGGGAGCGACCGGGAGCCCGGCGAATCCGATCGCAACGTTCTGACGCGAAGCACAGGGGCCTGCCGTTCTCATCGACTTCTCATCTGTGCAGGCCTACGGTGGTGTCATGCGTATCCTCATCGTCGAGGACGAGCCGAAGATGGCGAGGGTGCTTCGACGCGGACTCGAAGAAGAAGGGCACGCGATCGACGTCGCTAACGACGGCGTTGACGGCCTGCACCTAGCCACCGAGAACGAGTACGACGGTGTCGTGCTCGACGTGATGCTTCCGGGGCTTGATGGCGTTGAGGTCTGCCGCCAGATGCGCGAAAGCGGGCGCTGGGCCCCCGTGCTGATGCTGACCGCGCGAGATGCGGTGTCCGACCGGATACGCGGACTGGACGCAGGAACCGACGACTATCTCCTCAAGCCCTTCGCCTTCGACGAGCTCGTCGCTCGCTTGCGGGCGTTGCTGCGTCGCGGCGCGTCGGCACGTCCGAGCGTCCTCTTCGATCGCTTCTACAGGGTCGACAGAGATCGCACGCGCGATGCCGGAGGCGCCGGGCTGGGGCTCGCGATCTGTCGGTCGATCGCCGAGGCACACCTGGGCAACATCGGCGTCGAGACCACGTTGGGCGACGGCTCGACGTTCACGGTACGGATCCCCAAGTCCTAAAGGAGATGCTGATGACGAACACGACACGCTTTGCCACAGTTCTGCTGTCGCTGGGGATCGCCGCGGGAGCTTGCACCGAGCCGGGGACCAGGACCGCCGATCCGTCCTCGACGCCGGGGTCCGCAGGCAACCCGGCGGCCATCGTCGCGGGCGTGACGTACACACCCAACATCGATCCGGCCGACTTCACCACCGTCGTCGACAACCCCTACTTCCCGCTCGTCCCCGGGACGAAGTGGGTCTATGAGGGTGAAACCGAAGACGGCCTCGAGCGCGTCGAAGTCGAGGTCACCGACGACACCAAGACCGTGAAGATGGGTGTCGAAACGGTCGTCGTCCGCGACACCGTCACGATCGACGGAGACACCGTCGAGGACACCTTGGACTGGTTCGCACAGGACACCGACGGCAACGTTTGGTACTTCGGGGAAAACACCTACGAGTACGAGAACGGGAAGAGAGTCTCCGACAAGGGCGCGTGGGAAGCAGGGCTCGATGGTGCCCAGCCCGGCATTATCATGCCGGCCGCCCCGGCCATCGGCGAGACCTACCGGCAGGAGCACTACAAGGGCGAAGCCGAAGACACCGGCGAGGTGATCAAGCTCGGCGAGTCGGTGAAGACCAAGGCCGGATCCTTCGACGACGTGCTCATCACCGAGGACATCAATCCGCTCGAGCCGGACGTCGTCGAAGGGTGTCGGGTTGGTCTTCGAGAAGAAGGTCAAAGGCAGCGACGAACAGATCGAGCTGGTGAAGTACACCCCGGCAACCTAGGCATCCGGCCGATATCGGTCCCGGCAACGGCTGTCGCGGATCGCGCCTTGCTCGCGTTCGATGCGAACGGTTGTCCTGGGTGTGTTCAACCAGTCAGCGCAACAAGCTCGGCTAGTTTTTCATTTGGGGTCCGCCAGTTCAATGATTCGCGAGGGCGACCGTTGAGGCTGTCGGCCGACCTCGGCCCACTCGGATGGCGGAGCGCCTCCGGTGTTCGCGACGGACGCGGTCGTGCTCTGGCATCGCAGCGCTCATGGGAGTCGTCAGATTATCGCTCCTCAAGCGGGCTGCCCTATGGAGCGGGCGTCGTGTGTTGCCCAGACTCCGTCAGCAGGTTCCGTATTGATGAGACCTGCATCCACGTCCATCGTGTCACTTTGCACATGTGTCCTCTACTCGCACGAACCCGTGCTCGGTTGGGACGGGACACACCGTCCCACACTCTCTTCGCAACCAGGATCATGAATGTTCGTTGTAGATCTCTGCCGATTCGATCAGGGCGTTTCGTAGCTCTTTGACCCGTCCTTTGCCGATCCCCTTTTCCAACCGATGCTCCGCCTGGCGCGCGGCCTCGAACATGTGCTTCTCGAGCTTCTGGCCGGTTCGGGTCAGACGGACGATCCGGGCGCGCCGGTCGGTCGGGTCGATCTCCCGCGTGATGTAGCCCATCTCCTCGAGGTCGCGCAGCAGGTCGTTCACGGCTTGCTTCGAGGCATTCAACTCTTCCGCGATCTCGCCGGGTCGCATCCCGTCGATCCCTGGATTGCGGAACAAGTTCCAGTGCGCGGCGCCTATGTCCGTGTATCCCAGGGACCGCATGTACTCGAGCATGTACCCGCGCAACCCCTGCCACGCCATGCGCAGGAGAGCTCCGACGTAGGGATCACGAACCGGTCTTGACACGATAGTAAAGTTACCGTACGGTCGATGGTACGGATAACGTACTAATCGAGGGAGGTCCCACATGAGGCCGGAGGAGATGGACGTGCTGATCGACCAACACCTGACGGCGGAGATGGCGGGAGACCCGGACGGGTGCGTCGCGATGTACACCGACGACGTCGTCCACGATGTTGTCGGCTTTCCGCTGGGTCCGCAGACAGGACCCGATGCCGCGCGGGGCTTCTACGAGCAGCTCACGTCCGATATCCGGACCGAAGAGATGGTCCCGAAGCGGAAGTATTACGGCGCAGACTTCTGCGTGATCGAGCACGAGTGGCGAGGGACGGTCCCAGGTTCGTTCCTCGGCGTCCCCGGTAACGGCAAGCACATCAGCTTCCGGCTCCTTCACATCTGGGAGTTCAAGGAGGGCCGGATGAGCCGCGAGAACGTGTGGCTCGATGGCGGTTCGGTGATCGCTCAGCTGACGTCGGCATGAGAGGAGAGGACACGTTGCGAAAGGGTGGTGTCGTCGAGAGCGAAACCCCTATGGCACCGCCACTCGGGGGGCTCCATCACGTCGGACTTACGGTCGCCGACGTCGAGGCCAGCGAAGCGTGGTACTCGCGTGTCCTCGGGCTCCGGCGAGCGTTCGTGGAGCAGCACAACGGCGGAACCGGTTATGCCGTCGTCATGCATCGTCCTGGAACGGCTCTGTTCCTCGGCCTCGACCGTCACCCCTCGTACGTTGGTGAGCGCTTCGCCGAGGATCGAACCGGCCTCGACCACCTCGCGATCCACGTCGGGTCGCGCAACGCGCTGGATGACTGGGCCGCGCACTTCGACGCGCTGGGTGTGCCCCACGGTGCGATCACTGACGTCGCCGAACCGATGCGTTTTGCCACGCTCGTCATCAGAGACCCGGACAACATCCAGCTCGAACTCATCTGGCAGTAGCCCTACCTGCTGTGCCCAGGTCCAGCAGCGACGGCCAAGCGCTCGAGGAGGCGAGCAAGTCGTCTAGCCGCGCCTGAAAATCGCGGTTTGAAAACAGTCCTACCGGGCCAACTGCCGTTCTATGCGCATCTCTTGAGCCTGCGAACATCGTGAGATGAGCAGAAAGCGTTCCGCGGAGCGGATCGGACCCGCGATCTCGGTCGGTCACCGCGTCGTCGTCACAGGTATGGCGGGAGCGGGCAAGAGCACGTTCTCGCGAGCGCTCTCGGCGAAGACCGGGCTTCCTTTGATCCATCTCGACTTGCACTTCTGGAAACCGGGCTGGGTCGAGCCGTCGGACGACGAGTGGCGCGAGAAGCAGCGAAGCCTGCTCACCGGTGACGCATGGATCGCCGACGGCAACTACCACGACACACTCGACCTTCGGCTCGAGCGTGCGGACACGGTTGTGTTCCTCGACACACCGTGGTGGACCTGCGCACGGCGTGCGTTCGTTCGTGGGATTCGCCGTCCTGTCGGCTTCCAGGTGCCCGAAGGCTGCGATGACTCCGCCTGGCGGCAGTTGCGCGACGAATGGCGGCTGGTCTGGCGGATCTGGCGAGTCCGCCGCTCGGAGCGCGAACGAGAGCTCGGGATCCTGTCGCGGCACGGGAAGCATGTGGCGCTGCACGTGTTCCGTTCCAGGCGGGCGGCGCGCGAGTTCCTCGACGGCTTGGACCGCTTCTAGCCCGTCAATTCCGAAAGCGCGGCTTCGAACTTACGTTGCCCAGCCAATGGCTACCGGTGCGCGGTACGTCCAATCGCAACCACGCGAAGCAACTACGCACAGATAGTGCCCTCCTCGGTTGTTCTGTCCTGGTTCAGACGGTACGAAGGCCGAAAACTCATCAGTCGAGGTCGATCCGGAGCACGCGAGCGGAAACTCAGTTCTCTAGGTCGCTCAGGTCGGCCGGAACGTCCACCGCATGCTGCTGGAGGACGTCCAGCGGGATCAGGTCCAGAACCCGGGCATTCGTGGAGGCCAGTACGACGGGCGCTGCCGCCCCATCGTGATGAGCTCGCAACCAGTTCCTCGCCGTCACGCACCAGCGATCGCCGGGCTGCAGGCCTGGGAAACGGTACTGAGGCATCGGAGTGCTCAGGTCGTTGCCGATGCTGCGCTGATGGCCCAGGAACTCCGCCGTCATCACCGCGCACACGGTGTGACTGCCGGCGTCCTCAGGACCGGTATTGCAGCAACCATCTCGGTAGAAGCCGGTGACGGGATCGAGACTGCACGTCTCGAGGTCGCCGCCCAGGACGTTGCGTTCGGTCACGACATCAGTATGGTCGCAGGCGACCGATAATCACGCGGACGCCAGCGAGTAATCGGTGGTTTAGACCACGCCGAGCTCGGCGAACAGTTCGGTTGCGCGTTCGCGGTGCGAGCCCGCGTCCTCGCCCTGCGTCTCGGCGACGGTGGTATCCCGGAGTGCCACAGCGCGAACCCACGCAGCCGATGGAGCAACGCAGCCGTGTACTTGGAAGCGACGCGAGCAGGCGTGATCGGACCACCGGAAGTTGCCGCGTTCATCCCCTGCTTGTGTTCAGGAGCGACGCCGGCACGTGCAGCTCGTCATTGCCGTCGTACAACGCGCGGATCGCATCGAAGTCGTCCCCGCCGGTCACTTCGCTCACTGCATCCAGGAGCTCGTCGTAGGCGACGTCCGTCTCGCCTTTGTACGCGGCTTCCATCCGTCCCCAGCTGTCCCACGGCAGCATCTCGTCCTGGTTGAGCGCAGCGAGGTCAAAGAGCACACTGCCCCGAACTTCGCCGATCCCCCAGTTCACGCCACCCATGTTGCAGCGGTCCGGATCGAGCTCACCTCGCCGGCATCTCTGCCACGCTTCCCCGCCCGACCAATACATGGTCTGCGCAAGAAGCTCCGACGTTGCGTTCGGATGAAGCTTCGCGAGCCAGTCGTCTTCGTATTGCGCATCCACCCGCACCCAACGCGCCTCCGACGGACGCCAGTACTCGATGATCCAGTGGTCCGCCCACGTGTTCGGGGCGAAATATCCGGCGAAGCCGGCTCGCACGCGCGCTGGCGTTCCCGTGTGACGCAGAAGCGCACACGTGAGCGTCGCGAAGTGCCGGCAGTTCCCCAGGAAACGCTGCTCAGGACGGCGCTTTGAGACGAGCGGCGACGGGTCGAGCGATCGGATGCGCTCGACCATCTGCACAACGGGCCGGATCTGCGCTTCGTCGTCACGGCCCTGCGGCATCGGTCTGCCGTAGCCCTGCGTGAGCATCTCGGCGGTCACAACGCACCCGCGTACGACCTTCATCAGTTCGACTGGGGTGGCAGGAAGACCGTCCAGGAATTCCGGCGGAGCGCCCGTCAGGTCCGTCATCGGTCCGGGGGCCGCGTAGAACTCCAACTCGTTCTTCACTCATAGACTTCTGCACACGCGAATTTAGGTGTCAAGTTCTGACACCGACGCGCCTGCTCGTCGGCCGCCTAGGTGCTACGGGCCCCGAAGCGCTTCTCGTTGCGGGCCCGCGCCCTGGCGATCTCCACCTCGCGATCCCGCGCGGGCGACTTCGTCACCAACGAGTCGAGGAGCTTGGACGAAGCGGCGGCCACTTCTCTGACGACTTCCTCGAAGACCGCGCGATTTGCCTCCGACGGCTCGGCCGAGCCCGAGATCTTCCGGACGTACTGCAGGGACGCGGCGTGGATCTCATCGCGCGTCGCCGGAGGCTCGAAGTTGTGAAGCACCTTGATGTTCCGACACATGGCGCACCCTTCCGTTCGACTGCATCCGTTCTATCCGAAGACACCGGCCGAAGACACCGGCCGAAGACACCGGATCGTGCCGTCGAAGGCGCATCGACCCGGTGTCGTCGGCGGCCACTGTCAGCCGGCGCGCTGCGCCGACGGTTCGGCGTCACGGTCGAACGGAGGGGGGCCGAGCATGTCCATGAATCCCGTGCGGTTACCGGCTGCCACGATCCGCTCGATGTCGAGCGGCGTTCCCGCCGGCGGGGGTGTTCGGCTCGGCGCGGGTTCTCCGCCCTCGCGGAAGAAGGCCTCGGCGTCGGCAGCGCCGGGCGTGATGAATGTGATGAAGCGAGCCGATCCAGACACCACTTTGAAGGCGTGCGGTACGCCGCGAGGGATGGAAGCGATAGATCCCGAGCGAGCGGTTTGCTCCGCTCCGTCAATGTGTAAAAGGAGTTCGCCTTTGATGACGTAGAACGTCTCGTCGTGCCCTGGATGTGAGTGCAACGGGGTCATTTTCCCCCGGAGCGCTGTGTCCTCGATGAGGAAGAATGCGCCGCCCGACTGCTCACTCGTCACCTTGAACATGAAGAGCCCGCCGCCGAACCACAGTGCTTCGCCGGCGTCCTGCTCGATGACCACGGGGACCGCTGTGCTCATGTGCATCTCCTCTCGATCCTTGCGCCTTCGTGAGACTATAGTATCATTATGAGTATGTCAATCTCATATGAGACCACCGGCCGCACACGTCAGAAGGCGCGCACACGGGACGCCATCCTCGCGGCCACGCGCGAACTCCTCGCGGCCGACGGGATGGCAACGGTCGAGCGGGCTGCGGACGCAGCGGGTGTCGCGCGCGCGACCGCTTACCGCTACTTCCCGAACCAGCGCGACCTGCTCGTTGCGACGCATCCGGAGATCGAGGCTCGGTCGCTGCTCGGCGCGGACGCCCCGGACGACATCGCCGAACGACTCGACCTCGTCGTCGATGAGATCGCGCGCATCGTGATCGACAGCGAGCCAGAGCTCCGGACGATGCTCCGCCTCTCTCTCGAGCCGGAAGCGACTCATCGGGATCAACTCGTACTGCGCCAGGGCCGAGTCATCGGGTGGCTCGAAGATGCCCTGCAGGACCTTCGGGGAAAGGTCCCGAAGGCGGAGTTGCAACGGCTCGTCTACGCGATCAGATGCGCAGTGGGCATCGAAGCTCTCGTGTGGCTCTGCGATGTCGCCGGGCTTTCCCGAGCCGACGCGGTTGAGCTCATGAAATGGTCGGCGCGGGGACTCCTCCGTTCCGTCCTCGACGGCAGATCAAGTGGAAAGAGCAAGCATTAGACCCGCCGCACCACATGCAACAGGTACTCTTTCCGGTTGAGCGGGTTGTGGTCCGATCGTGCACGGGTGGGAATCTCGCCGCGGACCGGTTCGTATCGGTTGAAGTTGCACTCCACCACACCCTCACCGCCTGTGAGCGCGGGCAGCTGTTGCTGCAACGCATGCACCCGAGCCGCTGGGATCTCTCCTTCTACCGTTCCCAACGAGCCGCGCACCGTCGGTGACTGCGGCACGGCGCCCAGCCGCACGAGCGCGGGCAACACCACCCTGAGAGTCTCAGCGGGGCACTCGAGGCTAAACCGATGGATCGGCTCGCACACGACGGTGCCTGACTGCTTCAGCGCGCTCATCAAGACCAGCGGTGTCAACTTGCGGAAGTCGGCGGCAGTGCTCCCGGGTGACGAATACCCGGAGTGCGTCATGGTGACCATGCAGTCGGTGACCTGCCAACCGTGAAGGCCTTGGCGCATGGTTCTCAGTGCGTAGTCCTCCATCGCACCGCGAAACTCCTCGACTGCCTTGTACACGTACAGCGGGATCGATCTCACCTCGACCTCCAGGCGGAACTCGACACCTGTGTTGATCGAAGCCGGTTCGACGCGCAACCCGACGGTGGCGAGGAACGGATTCTTCCCTAAGTAGTCGACGGCCTCACCGATGCCGATGGGACGCTCGACGCAGATCGTCGTCGTCTCTCGGAAACCGACGTCGATGCCGAAGTCGTTCGCAAGCGTTGCCTGGATGACCTCCTTCTGCACCTCGCCGTAGAGCGACACGAACAGTTCTCGGCGGACATCGTCCTGCCGCAGGTTGATCAGCGGGTCCTGCTCGGCGAGCTGCGCGAGGGCAACATGGAGTGCGCCATTCTCCGAGGGATCGCACGGTGCGACGACGGTTTCCAATGTTGGCGGATCGAAGTAGCGTTCCGAGTTCGCCCGCACTTCACCGATCGCATCACCGATCTGGATGTCGGCAAGGCCCCAAAGCTTTGCGATCTGGCCGGCGGCGACGGAGAAGCGCTGGTCGGCCGAGCCGCGGTCGAACACGCTGATCGCCGTGATCTTTCCTTCATTACCTCGACCGAATCGCAGTCGGTCCCTCACGTTCACCTCGCCCGAGAACATGCGAACGTAGGCGATCTTCTCCCCTGCCGGGCCGCGTTCGACCTTGAAGACGGTGCCCGAAACGCCGGCCTCGACGTCCCCATCGGCCGCGGGTAGAAGCTCTTCGATGCCGGCGGCCAGCGAGTCCACGCCTGCACCCGTCATCGCGGATCCGAAGAAGACTGGGTGCACGAGCGCTTGCTTGGTCTGCGCGGCTAGAACGTCCCGGAGCCTGACGTACGAGACCGTGGTTTCGTCGTCGACGTACGCGGCGAGAAGTGCCTCGTCGTGTTCGGCGAGCAGATCGGGCAGTGCGGCCGTGAAGTCATCATCGTCCGCACCGAAGGACGCGAAGCACGGGCTGCGCGTGCCAAGACCGGTCACCGATCCCATCGGGATGATCGCGCGCGTCAGTCTCTCGGAGATGCCTTGCAGGACGTGCTCGTACTGCGCACCTCCGCGGTCGATCTTGTTTACGAAGATCAGCGTAGGGATGCGCAACCGCTGCAACGTCCGCATCAACACACGGGTCTGCGGCTGCGCGCCTTCAACGGCGGAGATCACGAGCACTGCGCCGTCCAGCACGTTCAGCACTCGTTCCACCTCGGCGATGAAGTCTGGGTGCCCGGGCGTGTCGATGAGGTTGATCGTCACATCGCCGGTCGTTCCAGGAAGTACGAACGACACAACGGCCGACTTGATCGTGATGCCGCGCTGGCGCTCCAACGCCAAAGAGTCGGTCTGGGTGCTTCCGTCGTCGACGCTGCCGATCTCGTCGATGACACCGGCGGCGTAAAGCAGCCGCTCGGTGAGCGTGGTCTTGCCGGCGTCGACATGCGCCAGGATCCCCAGGTTCAGGGACCTCACGATGCACCCCGTCGTTGCGGAGACTCGTGTTCCCACAGTCGCTGCATCTCGACCGAGCTCGAGAGCAGTTCGTCGAGCGTCCCTCGTGCGACTAGGCGTCCTTCGTTCATGAGCAGCACTTGATCGGCCCGGCGCAAAGCCGCCGGACGGTGCGAGACGACCAGACACGTCACCTCGCGGTCGCGCGCGAAGAGGCGAGTCCACAGCTCGCCTTCAGTCTCGGCGTCGAGCGCAGAGGACAGGTCGTCGAAGACGAGCAGTTCGGCATCACGGACGAACATCCGCGCCGCCGCCGCCCGCTGGACCTGACCGCCCGAGAGCTTCACGCCGCGCGGCCCGATCATCGTGTCGATCCCGCGCTCGAGCACCTCCACGTCCTGCTCCAGAACCGCGGCGTGGATGGCCGCGTCGAGCGCCGCCGCGTCGTCGGGACGGCCGAGCAGCAGGTTTTCGCGCAACGTCTCGCTGAACAGACGTGGTACCTGCGGCGTGTACGCACTGCGCGGCGGGACGAAGAACGTCGCCGGGTCGTCGACGACGACACCGCTCCAACGGATCTCGCCGGCATCTCGCGGGACGAGCCCGAGCAGCGCGTGCAGGAGCGTGGTCTTGCCGGCGCCGATCCGTCCGGTGACGACGGTGAAGGATCCGCGTTCCAACGTGAACGAGACGTCGGCGATTCCGCGCACGTCGTCGTGGTGGTCGTAGGTGAGCCCGCGGACGTCGATCCGCTCCAGCCGCTCGCGCGGCGGATCGTCCGGCAGCTCGGGAAGCGCACCCTTCAGGTACACCGGCGCGGACTCCACGAGCGATGCGGGAGGCTCGCTCGGCACGAGGCGCCGCATCCGTTGCATCGACACGTCGATGTGCTGCAGGTCGTTGACCAGACGGCCGATCTCGGTTGGGAGGTACATCAGCTGGTCGAGGAAGACGACGAACAGCGCGAAGTCCCCAACGGTGAAGGTCCCGTTGCGGATGCCGCGCGCGGCGAGCAGGAGCACGACACCCGTCGCGACGTGGACGAGGTGGAAGTGGATCGAGTTGAGAAGCTGACCGAAAACGCTGTCGCGCACGGCCAAGCGCCGCCGAGCCTCGCCCATACGCTCCATACGCGCAACGGCGTGGTCAACAGCACCCGACACCTTCACGGCGAGCTGCCCGCCGATCAGCTCACCGAGGAACCCCGTCAGCCGCGCTGTCGACTGCTGCGCCGACGCGCGATAGGCCATGCTCCGGCTCCCGAACACGCTGGCGACGAACGCGCTCAGCACGATCGGGACGAGCAACACCATCGTCATCAAGGGATCGATCCGCCACATCAACACCCCGGCTGCGGCGGCGAAGATCGACCGGCAGATCAGATCGGCGAGCGCGTCCAGTGCGTCGGCCGTCGTGCGCGGGTCGTCGCGGAACAGGCTGATCGCCTCGCCGACCGACACGGGCAGACCGTCACGCCCGTAGGTGCGCAGGATCCCGGCGAACAGGTTGCGCGCAAGGAGCACCTGGCTCTTCTGCTGCATGGAGTTCCACGGATTGCCGGTGAGGGGACTCGCGAACGTGTCCAGGATCTGCGCCGCAACGATCACGGCGATCGCCGTCCACGCGCCCCGACCCGCCTCGCCAGCAAGTGAGTCGAAGAACGCACGCGTCGCCAAGCCAACCGGGATCGGAACGACGATGAAGACGATCGCGTCGAAGAGCAGCGTGGCGCCAAAGTAGCCGGGGCTGAAACGCACCAGCCTCAACAGAACCGCAAACGGCCTCACGCTAAAGCCTCCGGCATACCGGCCCGCAACAGACGGGAGAACCGCGAATCGGCATCCGCCGCAAGCGCGGCTCGGCCCCCGAGCTCCACGACGGCGCCGTCCTCGAGGATCAGGATCCTGTCCGCGCGATCGACCGTCGCGAGACGGTGCGCGATCACGACGCCCGTGCGTCCGGCCAACAGGCGCGACACCGCCAGTTCGAGCAGCCGCTCGGTCGCCGGATCGAGCCTCGACGACGCCTCGTCGAGGACGACCAGACCCGGATCCTTCAGGAACACGCGTGCGAGCGCGATGAGCTGCGCCTCACCGGACGACAGGCCGCGCGCACGGGGGCCGAGCTCGGTATCCAGGCCGGCCGGCAACGCACGCAACCACTCGTCCAGGCCGAGCTCCGCGAACACCTCGCGGAGCGTGCCGTCATCGACGGAATCGTCGAAGAGCGCGACGTTGTCCCGAAGCGTACTCTCGAAGAGCTGGACGTCCTGCGTGACCAACGCGATGCGCGACCGCAGCGCATCGAGCTTCGCGTCACGGATGTCTATCCCGTCGAGCCGGACCACCCCTGCGACCGGATCGTGCAAACGGAAGAGCAATCGTGAGATCGTCGTCTTGCCGGATCCCGTCCGGCCGAGCATGCCGAGCACCTCGCCCGGCTCGATCCGGAACGAGACGTCACGCAGGACGGGTTCGTCAGAATACGCGAACGACACGCGGTCGAGCTCGACGGACAGCGCGCCGTCCGCGAAGGTGGCGACGCCGTCGTCGACCACTCGTGGCTGCGTCGCGAGGAGCTCGCGGACGCGGATGATGCCTCCCGTCGCCTGTTGGAAGCTGTTCATCTGCCGCTGGAGACGGTCGAGGGGCAGGCGCATCATCGCCGTGTACCGAAAGACGAGGTACACGCCGCCCAGGGTGATGGCACCGAGCCCGTGCAGCGCGGCGGAGAGAGCCAGAGCGGCACCAGTCCCCAGGATGAAGAAGAGGCCGATCGTCCCGTTGAAGAGAGACGCTGCCATCGCCGACGCAGCGATCCTCCGGTAGCGCTCTCCGAGCCGCTCGTGCAGCCGCCGCATGACGTAGGCGTCGGCGCCGCTCGACTTCAGATCGGGCAGACCACCGAGACTCTCCTCGAGGAAGCTCGACAGAGCTGCAGCAGCGTGTCGCGTCTCGCGTGCACGATGACCGACGAACCCCCCTCCCCGTGTCATGTACACGAAAGCCCCGAGGACGAAGACCGTCAGGAACGCGCCGATGCGAACATCTTCGACGAGCAGCAGGACGAGCATGCCGACGAGGAACACGGCGTTGCCGACGACGTAGACGACGAACCGCGAGAAGAAGTTCGCGATCGCCGACACGTCCCCGTCGATGCGCTCGATCAACTCACCCGCGCCGTGCTCGGCATGGAACGAGCCGTCCAGTGACAGCACGTGTCGCGTCAGGTCCGCACGCAGGACGTTCGTCGTCCGCCATCCGAGGTCGTCGGCGACGTAGGTCTCGGCGACGGTCGCGACCTGCGTCAGCAGGGCTACGCCGAGGAAGAGCAGCCCGATCCGGACGAGCCGCTCGAACGGCTCACCCGCCTGGGCCTGGTCGATGAAGACCTTGGCGATCTGCGGGTTGGCGAGCTGGGAGCCGATCCCGGCGAGCAGCAGCAGGCCGAGCAGCACGGCGCGCGGCCACTGGGGTCGTAGGTACTTCGCGAGCAAAGCACGGTCGAGACTGGGCAACAATTCGGGCTCCTTGGGCAGCAGGGATCAGAGAAGGAAAGAGCTGCTGCAGGCCGCCGCGTATGCCGAAGGAGCCGAGACCGCGCGCGCTAGACGCGAGCCAAACGCTCTAGAGCGTCGGCGAAACGGGGGCCTGGACGGAGCGTAGTGTCATGCCGAAACCTCCCGTGGTGGTTGTTCCATCGATTGTAACGACCGAGCGAAGGCTTGCCAAACCATGTTCAAGAGCTCGAGGGAGCCGTTCGTGACGAACCTCGAACCGGCCGAAGCGGAGGATCTCCTCTGCGAGGCCGGCTTCTTCCTAACGCATTTCGGTCCCACTGAAGCGGCCATGATGAGATGGGGCCGATGACGCATCCGGAATCGCTCAACTTCGACCAAGTCGCCGACCGTTACGAAGCAACGCGCGGCGGAGAAACCCGCGGCAAGACGATTGCGCCCGACCTCGCCCGACTGCTCCGAGCGCACCGCCCAGTGCTCGAGCTCGGCGTCGGTAGCGCGATCGTCGCGAAGGCCCTCGCGACGCTCGGCCTTCGAGTGCTCGGTATCGACATCTCCGAACACATGCTCGCCCGGGCGCGCGAACGGATCGGCGATCGCGTCGTGCTCGGAGATGCGATGGCACTGCCATTCGCGACCGGAGCGGTCGATCAAATGGTTGCTGCGTGGATGCTTCATACCGTTGCGGACGTACCTACCGTGATGCGAGAGATCGCGCGTGTTCTCAACGTCAGCGGTGTCTGCCTGATCGTCGACGCCAAACCGATGGTCGACGAGAACGATCCGGTGGCCATCGCCTTACGCGAAATCCAGGCCGAACTTGGCATCGAGCCGCGCCTCAGTGCGCAGAACTACGCAGCTTTGGCTCGGGACGCTGGCCTGGTTGTGACGGACATCGTCACGTCCGGACCGCACCAGTACGAGACGTGCATCGCCGACGCCGCGAGGGACATCGAGACGCGGTTCAGTTCGTGGATGTGGGACGTCCCCGATGAGGACTGGCACCGGGCGGTCTCCCCCGTGCTCGAACGTCTTCGCACTGCACCGGACTTCGAACGCCGAACCTGGCGCGACGGCTACCAAGAGATCCTGGTGCTCAATGGCTGACCGTGTGATCGAACCCGCGATAACCGCCGGTGTTGCGTACACCGATGTGGGACGGGCCGTCCGGTGGCTCACCGAGATCCTCGGCCTTCGCGTGGCGAGGATGTGGGGGCCGGAGGGCGACCCGATATTCGCGTATCTGTCGTGGCGCACCGATGTCCTGTCCGTGTTCGTTCGGCCATCCGACAGCGCATGGTCCGAGATGGGGCCCGTATCGATCGGGCTCCTCGCGGACGAGGAGACGATCCGGCAGGCCTACGAGCGCGCGCTGGCTGCGAGCGCCGATGTCGTGAAGCCCTTGGCGATCGAGAGCAACCCCGCCGTCCCCGAGGGCTATCTCGGCTTCTCGTTGCGCGATCCGGAAGGCAACCTGTGGAGCACCTACAGTCGCGGGCCTGTATTCGAGCAAAGAGGAGAAGACGTTCTCTAGCGATGAGTTCCGGCGGCCGCGGCGGTCTTAGAACCATCGGCTAACAAGAGGGGATGGCCATGAGGAAGCTCGTCGTCAACACGTTCTTGACGCTCGATGGTGTGATGCAGGCGCCCGGGGACCCGATGGGGTGGGGGCTGTCAGCGCGGCGGGTCCTCACCGGTGAGCCCGTCCACCGACTCCCGGATGAGGTCGGCATGGCCGACGTGCCGCGCGTACTCCTCGATCAGGTCGATCAAGATGCGCCGCAGGCTGGGTGTTTGACCGTCGGGCCACGTGAACCGGGCCAGCTGCTCCAGGCCGCCGTCGGCCAGCACCTCCGTGACCGCGGTGCGCGAGCGGGCCACGGCGTCCCGCCAGAGCGTCAGGAGCTGCTCGGGGCTGGCCTCGGCGGCCGAGTGCCACTCCCAATCGGGGACGTTCCAGTCCGCCGTGTCCCACGGGTGCCCCAGATCCCGTCCTAGCAGCCGCCGGGAGAAATAGTCGTCCTCGACGAGAGCCAGGTGCTTGAGCAGCCCGCCCAACGTCATCGACGAGGCACCGACCGTCGCCCGCATGCCGCCCGCGTCCAGTCCCCCGCACTTCCACGCCAGGGTCGCGCGCTGGCGCTCCAGGGAACCCAGGAGGGTGGCCGTCTCGTCACCCGCCATGGGAGGTTCCGGGTGCGTCATGGGTAATGAAGATACCGGCGAAGCGCGGTCGCCTTCCGCGGACGAAGGTCGGCCATCAGCTCACTGCGGTGAGTGACAGACGGCTTCGACGTTGTTGCCGTCCGGGTCGCGGACGAACGCACCGAAATAGTCCGGGTGATACTCCGGGAACAGCCATGAAGGCGATGTGCGCTTCGCGGGCCTCGCCGCCGGACGGTGAACACCCGGACCACGTGACCGCGCCGCTGTACTAGAGCACGTGCGACTCGAGCCAATCGTCAGGCGAGCTCGAAGCGATCGAGGTTCATGACCTTGTCCCACGCAGCCACGAAGTCACGCACGAACTTCTCCTTCGAATCGTCACATGCGTAAACCTCCGAGATCGCTCGGAGCTGGGAGTTCGAACCGAAGACGAGGTCGACGGCGGTGGCGGTCCCCTTGGCCTCGCCTGTGCCGCGATCGCGACCCTCGTACACGTTCTCAGCTGAAGCGGACGCCTTCCACTCCGTGCTCATCTCGAGCAGGTTCACGAAGAAGTCGTTCGTCAGCGTCCCGGGCAGATCGGTGAAGACGCCGTGTGCGGATTGCCCGACGTTGGCGTTCAGGACACGCATGCCGCCGATGAGAACCGTCATCTCGGGAACGGTCAGCGTCAGCAGGTTGGCCCGGTCCAGGAGCAGGGTCTCCGGCGGCAACTTCTCTCCGGCACCGAGGTAGTTGCGGAACCCATCAGAGGTGGGTTCGAGCACGGCGAACGACTCCACGTCGGTTTGCTCCTGCACGGCGTCCGCGCGCCCCGGCACGAACGGGACCGTGACGTCGTGCCCCGCGATCCTCGCCGCTTGCTCGACGGCCGCGCAGCCGGCCAGGACGATCAGGTCAGCGAGCGAGACCTTCTTCCCGCCGGACTTTGAGCTGTTGAAGTCCTGCTGGATCTGCTCGAGAGTCTGCAGCACCTTGGCCAGTTCGGCCGGCTGATTGACCTCCCAGTCCTTTTGCGGCGCAAGGCGAATCCGCGCCCCGTTGGCCCCGCCACGCTTGTCGGTGAAACGGAAGGTGACCGCCGACGCCCACGCCGTGGTGACCAGCTGGGAGATGGACAGTCCCGAGGCGAGGATCTTGCCCTTGAGGGCGGCGATGCCCTGCTCGCCGATCAGCTCATGATCAACGTCGGGAACAGGGTCCTGCCAGAGCTGCGGCTCCGGAACCCAGGGGCCGAGGTAGCGCGAGACGGGCCCCATGTCGCGGTGCAACAGCTTGAACCACGCTTTGGCGAACGCGTCCGCGAGCTCGTCCACATTCTCGTGAAAACGCTTCGAGATCGGCCCGTAGATCGGATCCACCTTCAGCGAAATGTCCGTCGTCAGCATCATGGGGGCATGCCGCTTCGACGGATCATGGGCGTCGGGAACGGTGTCCTGTGCCGCAGCATCCTTGGGAGCCCACTGCTTGGCACCGGCAGGGCTCGTCGTTAGCTCCCAGTCGTAGTTGAACAGATTGTCGAGGTACCCGTTGTCCCACTTCACCGGGTCGTTGGTCCATGCGCCCTCGAGCCCGCTGGTAATCGTGTCGACGCCATTCCCGCTGCCGAAGGTGTTCTTCCAGCCGAGGCCTTGGTGCTCGACGGGGCAAGCCTCGGGTTCGGGACCGACGTACTCCGGATCGACTGCACCATGGCACTTGCCGAAGGTGTGGCCGCCGGCGATAAGCGCAACCGTCTCCTCGTCGTTCATCGCCATACGACCGAAGGTCTCCCGGATGTCCCTGGCGGCAGCGAGCGGATCCGGGTTGCCGTTCGGCCCCTCCGGGTTCACGTAGATCAGGCCCATCTGTACGGCGCCGAACGGACCAGTGAGTTCCCGGTCGCCGGTGTAGCGCTCATCTCCGAGCCACGTGTCCTCGGGACCCCAGAAGATCTCGTCGGGCTCCCAGATGTCCTCTCGCCCGAAGCCGAAGCCGAAGGTCTTGAACCCCATCGACTCCAGGGCGACGTTGCCGGCGAAGACCAAGAGATCGGCCCAGGAGATCTTGCGGCCGTACTTCTGCTTGACCGGCCAGAGCAACCGGCGCGCCTTGTCGAGGTTCGCATTGTCGGGCCAGCTGTTGAGGGGGGCAAAGCGCTGATCGCCGCTGCCGCCGCCGCCCCGGCCGTCGGCGACGCGGTAGGTGCCTGCGGCGTGCCACGTCATCCGGATGAAGAGCGGCCCGTAATGGCCGTAGTCGGCCGGCCACCAGTCCTGCGGCGTCCTCATCACGTCGATGGTGTCCCGCTTTAGCGCCTCGAGGTCGAGGGTCTTGAACTCTTCTTTGTAGTTGAAGTCCTCGCCCATTGGACTGGCCCGGGGCGAGTGCTGGTGAAGCACGTGCAGGTGGAGCTGATTCGGCCACCAGTCCTGGTTCGACTTCGCCCGCGTTGGCTTGGGAGTAGGTGACGGGATGACTGGGTTCTCGCTGTCAGACACGTCGGTCACCGTCCTCGTTGTCCGCCAGGCGACTCCGCTCATGCGAACATAGCGCGGGCGTCATGCGAACATAGCGTGGGCGCGAAAGCAGCGCCAATGCGCTAGCGACGGTTCGAAGAGGCGGGAGGCGAGCATGAACTGTTACGTCTGTGCAAGCAGCGATCTAGCCGAACCCGCAGTTGCCATCTGCCGATCGGAGGTGCCTTCTTGTCCGCCGCCTGTCGGCGCAGAACTTCGACCATGAGATCCGGATCGAGATGGAATGCGTGAATGAGGAACTCATCTGGCGTTTGCACGTCGATCCCGAAGGGATCGCACGCTGACGGCGGGAAGTCCCGGACATTGTGGGTGACAATCACGTCCGCTCTGCCGGCGACGGCCGCAGCAAGGACGTGACGATCGGAGACATCGTTCGTCATCGAGTCGATGAGCGGCTCGAAGCCGGTGACGGTGGCGTCGTCGAAGGCCTCGCGCATGTCATCCAGCATCGAGTCGAATCTCTCGCGCGAGATCTCGGGATACCGCTCGACGACGTTCAGTCGCAGGTCGAAGAGGATCGGCTCGCTCCACAACGGACGGTACACATCGCGCTCGGCCACCCGCAGCAACGTGTCACGAAGGGACACCGGGAAGAGCACGCAGCTATCGAGGAGGACTGAGAACGCCAAGGATCAGTACTCGATCCCGAGCTCCTCCGCCTCGCGCGTGAGCTTCTCGAGCGCACGTCGACGCTTGGCGTCACGCTTGCGCTTGTAGGCCATGACGTCCGCGAATCGGATCCGTCGATGGGTTCCCACCATCTCATGCGGAATCTCGCCGGCCTCGACCAGACGGACGACGTATGGACGAGAGACGTCGAGCAGATCGGCGGCCTGTTGCGTAGTGAGGAGCGCTCCGACGGGGACGACAGCGACGGCGTCTCCCCGAGCCATGGCATGGACGACCTTGGTCAGCACCTCGAAGACTGAGCCGGGGACCTCCAACTTCCTTCCGTCTGCAGCCACGAGGAACGCCGGACCGCCGAAGGACTCAGCGAGCTCATGCTCAAGCTCGCGAACGAGGGCGTCTTCCCCGGGAGCCGGGGCAACGGGATCTGCGTACGCGCTTCGTGGCATGGCTCGCTCTCCTTTCTTGCCTGAGGATAGCCGATATTCGAAATAAACGCAACCCTCTCCAAGGCTTCGGTTTAGGCCCGTCCCGTACGCGCCGCAGTCGATCACCAAGATGTTCCGCACGCTCGCAGGAGACGGCGGGCTGCGGCCGCATCAGCTGCGTCACTTCTCCGTCACCCAGCTTCTCGCCGCCGGCGTTCCCGAGGCCGAGGTGATGGGACGTCACGGCCACGCGTCCGCATCGAGCATGAAGCCGTACCGGCACTACATCCGCGCGAGGGACCGGATGTCGACGCAGGCCATGCGCGACGTCCTGGACGGTGGACCCAAACCAGCCCAGCCCTAACAGGTTGCATCCGCTCGAGCGCGACGTCTGAGACCAAGCCGCTTCGGCCCCCTCACGCCGGACGGCTTCGCGCATACGTTCGGTCGGTCGACTCGACTTCGAATCCGACCCCGAGGTACAGGTTCCGCGCGGCGTCGCTCACGTACCCGACCTTGAGCCGGTCTGCGCCTCTGTTCGACAGGAGCTGCAGGCCCGCGCAGAGAAGAGCCCTGGCGATCCCGAGACGCTGGTAGGCGTCTTCGGTCCTCATGGGTTCGACTAATGGGTCTGCATCGAAGAGCAGACTGACCTCGAGCCGCCAGCGGAAGAGCAC
>CAZFOB010000002.1:0-316029 GCA_964520325.1 uncultured Actinomycetes bacterium
ATCGCAGCAGACGCCGACGCGGATCGAGCCACGGTGGTGGTCCACGTCGAGGCCACGGCCCTCAACGCCATCCACGGCACCGCCACCATCGAGGACGGTCCCCTCATCGCCTCAGAGGTCGTCCGGCGCCTGAGCTGTGATGCCCGCCTGCAGCTTGTGATCGAGAGCGGTCGGGGAGAGCCCATCGGGGTTGGACGCACCACCCGCACCATCCCGCCCTATCTCGGACGGGAACTGCGACGCCGGGACAAGGGCTGCCGGTTCGGTGATTGCGGGCGAACCAGAGGCGTGCAGGGTCACCACATCCACCACTACGCCCACGGTGGTCCGACCACCCTCGACAACCTGGTGCTGCTCTGTCCCTACCACCACCGCCTGGTCCACGACGGAGGCTGGCGCCTGCTCAAGGACGGAGCCGACCGCCTGCGCTTCCTGCGTCCGGACGGACGTCCCCTCCGCATCCGTCCGAGCCCGCTACGACCTCACCTGAAGGAGCGCATGTTCGGTCCACCGAGATCGAGGGCTGGACCGCAGCGGAGATAGTCGCCCGAAACGGAATCGGTCGATCGACAGGAGCCGCCGTCGGTCGCCCCAACGAATACACTGACCCCGGCCAGCCCCCGAAGACCTCGCCCAAGGAGGCGCAACCGGTGAAAGCCGTGATCATGGCCGGGGGGCAGGGCACGCGCCTACGGCCGCTCACCTCGAATCAGCCCAAACCGATGCTCCCGATCGTCAACCGTCCGATCATGGAGCACATCATCGAGCTGCTCGCCCGGCACGGATTCCGGGAGCAGATTGCGACAGTGCAATTCCTCGCGAGCGTCATCCGTTCGTACTTCGGCAACGGTGAGGACCTCGGAGTACAGCTCACCTACGCCACCGAGGAGTCCCCGCTCGGTACCGCCGGCAGCGTGAAGAACGCGGAGGACGAGCTTCGGGACGACACGTTCGTCGTCATCTCCGGCGATGCGCTCACCGACATCGACCTCACCAAGCTCGTGCAGTACCACCGGGAGAAGGGCGCCGTCGCGACGATCTGCCTCAAGTCTGTGCCCAACCCGCTCGAGTTCGGGGTCGTCATCACCCGAGAAGACGGCTCCATCGACCGCTTCCTCGAGAAGCCCAACTGGGGTGAGGTCTTCAGCGACACGATCAATACCGGGATCTACGTCCTCGAGCCTGAGATATTCGATCTCATCCCGGAGAACACCGTATTCGACTTCTCCGAGGATCTCTTCCCGCTCATCCTCGACAAGGGACTTCCGTTGTTCGGTTACGTCGCCGAGGGATATTGGACCGACGTCGGAACGATCGACTCGTACATGAACGCGCAGCGCGACGTCCTCGAGGCGAAAGTGCAGGTGGAGCCTCCGGGCTTCGCACTCGGCGAACGGATCTGGCTCGGCGAGGGATCGGAGATCGATCCCGGCGCTCGCATCGACGGACCCGCCGTGATCGGTGAGAACTGCCGCATCGAACAGGGTGCGCACCTTCGTGAATACACGGTGCTGGGTGCCAACGTCGTGGTGAAGGAAGGCGCGTTCGTCCACCGCGCCACGATCCATGACAACGCGTATATCGGACCGATGACGAACATCCGAGGCTGCATCGTCGGCCGCAACAGCGATGTGCGCCGCGGTGCGCGGCTCGAGGAGGGCGTGGTCGTCGGCGACGACTGCTCCATCGGCAACGACGCCGTGATCAATCCGAACGTCCGTATCTATCCCTTCAAGACGGTCGAAGCCGGAGCCATCGTGACGCAGTCGATCATCTGGGAATCGCGGGGCGTGCGCACACTGTTCGGCGCCCAGGGCGTTACCGGTCTCGTCAACGTCGACGTGACGCCGGAGACGGTCGTCCGGATCGCGATGGCTTACGGATCGACCTTGAAGAAAGGCTCGATCGTTACCGTCTCGCGGGACGCAACGCGAGCGGCCCGGGCGATGAAGCGTGCTGCGATGGCGGGTCTGAACCTGTCGGGCGTGCATTGCCACGACCTCGAGCTCACACCCGTACCGGTGGCGCGGTACTACATCCGCACCCGCCATTCGCAGGGCGGTATGGCCATGCGCACCTCACCACACGATCCGCAGGCGATCACCATCTCGTTCATCGATAACGAGGGAACCGACCTCGATCCCGGTCGCCAACGCAAGGTCGAGCGAACGTTCTATCGCGAGGAGGTTAGGCGGGCATATCCCGGCGAGATCGGCGAGCTTCACTATCCGCCGCGCGCGTGGGAGTACTACACCGAGGGGTTGCTTGCCACACTCGACGTCGACGCGATCCGCGACGCGCACCTCAAGCTCGTCATCGATTACGCGCACGGCGCCACCGGATTGGTGCTTCCCGGATTCTTCGGCCGGTTGGACTGCGACGTCCTCGCGGTGAACTCCGTTGTCGACGAGGTGCGTGCGGTGATGAATGACGACCAGCTCGCCGAGCATCAGGCACGAGTCGCCGACCTCGTGACCGTTTCGGGTTCGGACGTCGGCGCGGTCTTCGACCCGGTGGGGGAGCGTGTGTTCCTGGTCGATGACAACGGGACGATGCTCGACGGCATCGCCATGCTCTTGCTCGCCGTCGCGATGATCGACGAGGGAACGGTGGCGCTTCCGGTCAACGCGTCTCGAGAGGTGGCGAGGACCGCGAAGGAGCGCGGCCTCAAGGTGCGGTGGACCAAGGTCTCACCCGCAGCCATGATGGAGGCGGCCGTGGCCGGCGACGTCGCGCTCGCAGGTAGTCCCGACGGGTCGCTCATCTTCCCGGAGTTCCTCCCGGCCCCCGACGGCATGACCACGCTCGCGAAGATCCTCGAGTTCCGCGCCAGGTCACAGGCTCCGTTGTCATCACTGATCTCGCCGCTCCCTCCGGTCTTCACCGTCCACGATGGTGTTGCCTGCCCGTGGGAACAGAAGGGCGCGGTCATGCGGGAGATCGTCGAGCGAGCCACAGGGGACCGCGTCGAGCTGATCGACGGTGTGAAGATCTACCACGCGGAAGATTGGGTGCTCGTTCTGCCCGACACAGCCCAGCCTGTCGTCCATGTGTTCGCCGAGGCCGACTCGGACGCGAAGGCGCGCGCGCTGGCTGGCACACAAACGCGGTTGATCCGTACTCTCGTCGGATGAACGACTGCGGAGCAAGCGGAAACAGATGAACGACTGCGAAGCACGATGCGTGAAGCAAGCGAGCCGAGATTGAGCGACTACCCGGCAGACCTCCGCTACACGTCCGAGCACGAATGGGCTCGCCTCGAAGGCGAGAACATCCGCGTCGGGATCACCTGGTACGCCCAGGACGCCCTCGGTGACGTCGTCTACGTCGAGCTCCCCGAGCCGGGCGCTCGCGTGACCCAGGACGCCCCGCTCGGTGAGATCCAGTCTCCGAAGGCGGTCTCCGATCTGTACGCGCCGGTGACGGGCGAGATCGTCGAGCGCAACGAAGAGGTGATCGCGGCACCCGAGCTCGTCAACGATGACGCCTACGGAGAGGGCTGGCTGGTCGTCATCAAGGCGGACGACTCGGCCGAACTCGACGGCCTTCTCGATGCAAAGGCCTACGAGGAGTACGTGGATGGCCTCAAAGAGGACGAAGCCTAAAGGGCTGGGCCAGCCTGGCCTAGCCTGGCCCAGGCTAGGCCAGGCTAGGCCAGGCTAGGCCAGGCTAGGCTGGAGCTCAGGGCAACCCTCAGGCAACCGTTGACCAGCCTCAGGCTGTTCCCTAGATTGAGGGTCCCGTTTTCTGAGAGGCTTACCCCATGCGCTGTCCCAACTGCGAGCATCTGAACGAAGCGAGTGCGAACTTCTGTTCGCGATGCGGCGCACCGTTGGTCGGGACCGTCGAAGCCGACGCGACGGCGACCTTTGCGCCGATCGAGGTAGAGACCGAGGAGAGCGCCCACATCCGGGATCTCGTCGCCGGGCAGGCATGCCTGATCGTCCGACGAGGACCGTCGGCCGGAACGAAATTCACCTTCGACACCGACGTCGTGACGGTGGGGCGCCATCAGCAGTCGGACGTCTTCCTCAACGACATCACCGTTTCGCGCCGTCACGCGGAGCTCCGCCGTGAGGGCGGCACGTACGCGGTCGCCGATCTCGGCTCCCTGAACGGGACCTATGTGAACCGCGCGCGGGTCGATTCGAGCGCGCTCGCATCGGGAGACGAGCTGCAGGTCGGCAAGTTCAGACTGCTGTTCTTGTCGCGGGACTAGCCGGCTTCAGGGGGCAGACAGACGCCATGGCACTCGAGACCGGACGGCCATACTTCTCGATCGGAGAGGTGCTCAACGTCCTCAAGGATTCCTTTCCGGACGTCACCGTCTCCAAGATCCGCTTCCTCGAGGGCGAAGGACTGATCCAGCCCGAACGGACGGGCTCGGGCTACCGGAAGTTCACCGATGACGACATCGAACGGCTGCGCTTCATCCTCAAGCTGCAGCGTGACCACTTCCTGCCCTTGAAGGTCATCCGTGAACGTCTGGACGAGGTCGACCGTACCGGCGCGATCGGTTCCGGCCAGTCCCGCCTCGCGCTCGATCAGCCGGATGCGGCCGTTGACGCGGAACAGCCGACCGGACGCTCGATCGATCTCGGCGCCTCGGCGGCGTCCTTTTCTGCTACCGAGCTGGCCCACGCCAGCGGCCTGATGACCGAGCAGATCGATGAGCTCACCTCCTACCGGCTGTTGCACCCGACCGAGATCCGCGAGGCTCGGGACGGCGAAGAGGGTGAGCCGGTGCTCCGTTACAACGAGCACGACCTCGAGTCGGCCAAGCTCTGCCGCGCCTTGATGGACCTGGGGCTTGATCCCAGACACCTGACCGTCTTCCGCAATGCCGCCGACCGCTGGGCCGACTTGGCCGAACAGGTCGCGATGCCGCTTGCGCGCCAGCGGCATCCGGAGGCCCGGAAAGCCGCACAGGAACGCGTCGCAGAGGTTGTGCGGATCGGCGGCAAGCTCATGCGAGCGCTTCTTCGCCAGTCCATCGGCGACCTCGGTTAATACGTCAACGTCTGACGCCCGCGCTAGGGTAGGGGCCTCTGAAGCAGGAGGATCGGGATGGACGTGATCGAGCTTCAACTGGTCGGCGTCCGCGTGGAGCTTCCCACCAACCAGCCGATCGTCCTGCTCAAGGAGCGAGAAGGGGAGCGGTACCTCCCGATCTGGATCGGACCGGTCGAAGCCACGGCGATCGCGCTCGGCATGCAGGGCATCGAGACCGCTCGTCCGATGACCCACGACCTCATGCGCGACCTGTTACAGGGCCTCACCGTCTCGGTCGACCGGATCGTGATCACCGAGCTCAAAGAGGGCACCTTCTACGCTGAGATCCAGATGTCGCGCAACGGCGATCGGGTTTCGGTGAGCAGCCGTCCATCCGACGCCCTGGCTCTGGCCGTGCGGATGGATCTGACGATCTTTGCGAACGAGGATGTCCTGAACGAGGCGTCGATCGCCGTCAAGGACGACGAGGAACAGGACGCGGACAAGGAAGTCGAACGCTTCCGCGAGTTCCTCGAGCAGGTCAGCCCCGAAGACTTCAAGTAGCCCGTCCCGAAACGCCCCCTCTGCATCATCCCTCACCGGGCCCTCAGGCCGCACACGCCTACCCCCGGCGTTCTGGCCGATACCCCCCCTGGGTACTGGTCCCCCGGGTGTCGGGATTCGGATACCCCCCACGACTTTCAGGGTACCTATGCCAGGCAGGGGTGTAGAACCATTGACTCGGGTCGCGTCCTGAGCCAAACTCATAGGTCCTGGAATCTCCCGGATGTGATTCGACCGGCGGGATCCGACGAAGTTCTCGAGGAGGCTGGAAGATGGCTGGAGATGACGGATTCCGTGGTCCGCAGGCGTGCGCGATCGTGGGGATCAGCTACCGCCAGCTGGACTACTGGGCCCGCACGGGCCTTGTCCGACCGGAGCTTCGGGACGCACAGGGTTCGGGAACTCAGCGCGTGTACTCCTTCAAGAACCTCGTTCATCTTCGGGTGATCAAGAACCTGCTGGACGCCGGCGTGGCGCTTCCGAAGATCCGAAAGGCCATCCAGTTCATCGCCGACGAGCTCCGCACGCCGCTCGAGAACGTGACGCTGATGTCGGACGGTGCCAACATCTACGCCGCCACGTCGGATAACGAGATCGTCGACCTTCTCAAGAAGGGACAGGGAGTCTTCGGGATCGCCCTGGGACGAGTCTTCGAGGATCTCCGCGGGGCGATCGGGCGCTTCGTGGCGCCTGAAGTGCCCGCGACGGCCCCTGCGGCCGCCGCCCAGGCCATCAGCCTGTAGGACCCCGGTCCGGGGGAGGGTTCTCCGAGGTACGCCGACGTATGTGGCTGTTGGGTAGTTGACAGAACAGGGATTATCGGCGCTAGGACTAGGAGCAACGGATACGAGGTCACCGCCCGGACGGGTCTGGACAACACGACAGATCGGGCGTAACCGACGCTCGCCCTCGGTCGTTTCATATCAGACGGTCGGAGGCATATATGCAGAGGCAGCTAGCTTGTAAGGAACCGGGCCGCCAGGTAGCTTTGCGCATGGTTGGGGGTCGCGCGCGGGTGCGCGCCCGGCGCTCATCTTGTCCATCCGACCAACAAGACGTAGGACTGAGCCAGGAGGATATGGATGCGCGTAACTCGTAAACGGGGTCGGTGGATCGCCCCTTTGGGCGTCGGTGTCCTGCTTCTCGCACAACTGCTCACGTGGAGCCCGAATGTTCAGGCTCAGGCCGGTGAGCCCATCGACCTGCGCGGGTTTGCGACCGGCCAGCCCGGCCATGTCGGCGCGCTCGAAGCGGGCGGCACGCGGGTTGCCGACGCCGAAGTGGCCTGGTCGGCCGCGACCGTCGACGCCGATGCGGACGGCCTGAAGGGCGCAAAGGTCAATGAGTTCAACCGCATCTTCCAGCCCGACAAGAGTGGCAAGCTTTCCTACGCCCGAGGCAGTGGCCTCGAGGTGGGTATCGGAACCACACCCGCCGATCCCAACCAGGCGATCCTCGCCGGCCTTGCGGAAGCCGACGCCGCCCCCTCCTCCACCGACACCCAGGAGATCGCGGTCGACGGCGATCCCGTCGCTTCCGCCTCGCTCGTGCGAGGCAAGGCGACCGCGAATGCCAACGAAAGCGGACTCGTGCCCGATGTGTGCGTCGTCGGCGATGACCTCAGCCGTGGCGAAGGGTTCGCGGCCGACGTCAACCTGCTTGATACAGGTGCCGGTCCCGTCCTTGCACTCGACGACCAGAACCCCGACCGCGCGGTCTCGCAATCGACGTCGCGCATGAAGCTCGTGCCGTCCGGCAAGCCCAACAACTACGGCCTCATGTCCGAGACGCGCCAGACCATCGCGCCCGTCACGATCCTGCAGGGCGACGACAGCGATCCGACGGCCGACCTCCGCGCCATTACGATCGAGGTTCTCGGTGAGTGGGTGCTGCGCGTTGTGGCCAACGGTTCATCTGGCGGCGCGAGCGTCTTCTACGGTCCGGGTGAGGTCAGCCCGAGCACTCCGATCCTTCGGATCATCGACTCGGCAGACGCGGTCACCGACATCCTTTCCTTCCAGGACGTCTTCGGCGACGAGGGCCTCATCATCCCGGTCGACCCGCTGATCAGCATCGCCGTCGGTGAGGATCCACGCGCGATCGCGGCGCCCGGCGCCAACCCGGACCCCGACTCGAAGCCGAAGCTCGCTGCCGACGGCACAAGCGCCTCAGCCGCGGTCGACGTCGTTCGCATCCGGATCGGCGATGGAGCCGTCGGCGATATTCGGATCGGCCACATGGAGGTCTCCACGGAGATTCCGGCCGGCGGTGTCAACTGTCCCATCCCCGTGACCAAGAGCGCCGACCCCGACAACCTCCAGATCAACGCGGAACCGGACACCTCCAAGGTCGATATCACCGTCTACAACGTCTACGACTGTGATCTCACGGACACGGTGCTCACTGATCGCATCAGACAGCATGAGAGCGATCCCGACTTCAAGATCGTCTCGTCCGAGCCGACCCCGGAAGAGCCGAAGCTCCCGACCGGTGTGCTCAGGGAGCTCGACATCGTCTGGAACCTCGGAACGATCAAGAAGGGCGAATCCAAGTCGGTCACCTTTGATCTGCAATCCGCGGTCCACGGCGGGATCCTGAGGGATATCGCCGAAGCGACGGGCACTTTCGCGAACTGCACCGGACAAGAAGCGAGCGGTCTGGCGATCGCCGGGCTTGACGTCAGCGGTTTCTCGGCGCCGGTCGACATCAAGATCGAAACGCCGGTCACCGGAGTGGCAGCGCGCCGCACTGTCGCAACCGGAGGCGGTCTCGCGGTCGCGGCGCTCGGGCTCGGGCTGTTCATGCGCCGCCGGAGAATTCGTCAGACGTAACGCGTTAACGGCGTCCTGTTAAGAACGTCGTTCTGAAGGGGGCCCGAAATGGGCCCCCTTCCACGTTGTTTGCACTCCCCCGTCGATTCACGCAACCCTATGCATGTCGCATGCGGGGAGCGGGGAGGCTTCTTCTTCGTGCGCTGCGGGACGCGCGCGCCTACGTCGCCGGACTTCCGGGGATGGTCTTCGTCGGCGTCCCGCGATACCTGAGCCAGGACTCCAAGCGCTTTCGCCGCTTCGCCATCGTGACACTGATGGTCGCGCTCCTCGGTC
This sequence comes from uncultured Actinomycetes bacterium, assembly GCA_964520325.1. Classification (GTDB taxonomy): domain Bacteria; phylum Actinomycetota; class JAICYB01; order JAICYB01; family JAICYB01; genus CAZFOB01. The sequence continues at coordinate 8,664 of CAZFOB010000002.1, forward strand.
CGGTTCGTCCCCTCTATGTTCTGGTCGCAGATCCCGCGCCCCCGTCGCACGCCGTCGTCGGGGATCCCGACCAACCCGAGATCAGGGTTGGCTCGACCTCGGTGGAAGTGGATCTACCGGACTCCGGACGGGGCTTCGCAGACGCGTCGTTTGCCTCGCGGACGGTTCGGGCCACGGACAGGCGGACGGCACTCATCATCGGGATCAACCAAGCCAAGGGCGGCTCGACACTCCCCGGCTCGATCGCCGACGCTACCAACCTCAAGGACGCCCTTGTGATGTACGGCTTCGCGCGCAAGAACATCACGATGTTGCTTGATGCGCAAGCGAGCCGGGACGCGATCTTGCACGAGCTCGATCGACTCGCCGAGCGCACGCCGAAGAACGGACTCGCCGTCTTCGCGGTCGCGACGCACACCCGTATCCGCAACGGGCAGAACGAGCTGCTCACCGCGGACGGGCTTCGCGTGTCGGCGGGCGAGCTGGGCGTGCGTCTGGCGAGGGTGCGGTCGAAGATGTGGGTAGCGCTGCCGACCTGCTACGCCGCCGGATACGACAGGCCGGGCATCGTCGGGCGTGACCGCATCGCCACGTTTGCGAGCTCGGCGACCAAACCCACCTACCAGCTCGGCTCGTCGGGCTCGTACCTGTTCATCAAGATGGTCCGTGAGGCGATGCTCGAGGGTGAGGCTCCGGGATCGGTCGAAGAGGCCTTCGGCTACGCCAAGCGCACCCTGGAGAAGGAATCTCCCGACCGGGTGCCCTCGATGAGCGACGGGATCACTGGGGATCTTGTGCTCGGAAATCGCGGAGCGGATTCCACCGCCACGGAAGATCGCCCCGCTCCCGACGGGCGACGCGATGATCGGTTCTCCGATAACGGCGATACCGCTGCTCCGACCACTGGGGCCGATCCGCCACCCGGTCCCTCGCAGCCACCACTGATCAACAACGGTCCCGGCGTGTGTGGACGCTTCAGCGTGCGCTGCGAGCGATGAGCCGCCGGCCCGTGGGGTAAAAGGGCGTTAGATCATCGCCCAGACGATCAGCGCGGCCGTCAGGGCAAGGAATCCGACGAGGAACGCGATGTCGCCTCGCCTCGTCATTCGTGCGCGCTGTATCCGTCGTGTCGGGTCGAATCCCACGTCCGCAGTTTACGGCCCCGCAGTTTACGGAAGGCGCCCCAGGAAGGCCCGAGTGTCCCGACACGTGTCGGTGTATCGGTATATGGTCTGGGCGTAAGTTACACCATTGAGATTCGAAAACGTCTAGTAACGCCGGCCGGGTCGGGCCCCCTTCCCCTCCGACCCGGCCGGTGCTGTTCTCCGGCCATTTCGTGGGGCCAAAAGGGGGGAAATGAACTTCAGGCGCAGTCGGTGCAGAGCATGCGCCTGCGGTCTTTCAGCTGCATGCGGTGCTTGACGAGGAAGCACCTGCGGCAGGTGAACTCGTCGGGCTGCTCGGGGATCACCTTGACCGTCAGTGACTCCGGGCCTCGGCCCTCGCGCTCGTCCATGGCCTCGAGGAGCGCTTCCTCGTCGTCGGGCTCTTCGGCCCGACCGCTCCCCCGCCGCTCCTTGCGTTGGAGGAACTCCTCAAGGCTGGTCTCGACCGCACTTTCGTCGGTCGAGCCGTCGTCTCGTTCAGCTTCGTTCGTTGCCATGGTTCCTTTCAGGGCTCACCATCGATGGTTGAGCCCTCGCTGATTGCGGCGCCACGGTAACACAGCCTGTCAACCCGTATTCCCGCACTTAGGTCGTTGTCAACCGCTCTGGATCTCGATGAGAGAGCCCGACGGGCCCTTTCGCACCGCGATCTGGACCTCGAACTGATCTTTCAGATCCTCCAGATGGGTGATGACCAGCACTTTGGCGAATTCCTCGCGCGCGAGGTTGATCGCTTCGATGAGCCGCTCGCGTCCCTGAGGATCCTGGGTGCCGAAACCCTCGTCGATCACCAGCGTCTGCAGGCGCGCTCCTGCCCGCCGCACGAGCAGCTTCGACATCGCGAGGCGAACCGCGAAGGCGATCCTGAAAGCTTCGCCGCCCGAGAACATCGCGAAGTCCCGTGGATCGCCGTCGTGGGGACGAACCAGCACGTCGAGGGTCTCGCGGGGTTGTCCCGATCTCAGCTCCTTCTGGAACTGGAACTGGACGGCCATAGGATCGTCGGTCAGGCGGTCGAGGATCCGGTTGGCTTCGTGTTCGAGCTGGGGGCGCTCGTTCTCGATGATCCGTTGAGGGATGCCGCTGCGGCCGAAGGCCTCCGCGAGGCGGTGGTAACGGCGGTGCTCGAGCGCGGCGTCCTTCTCGGCGGCTTCGGCGGCTTCGAGGCTTGCAAGATCGCGTCTGGCCACATCCCGGCGCTCCTCCAAGGTCGCCGAGCTCGTGGACGCCTCGGTGGCGGCCTCATGGGCTCTTGCGAGGGCGGCCTCGGCCTCGCGCACGGCGTTGTGGAGCGGCTCGGGCGGGCCCAGGCGCCCCTCGAGCTCGGCCAGGCGCGTCTCGTGAGCGCGAGCTTCCTTGTCCGCGACCGTTACGCGCTCCTTCGCGTCGGAGAGCTCGACGACCAAAGCGGACCGGCTCCGCGCCGCCTCGGTCAGGCGGCCCTTGAGCGCTTCGTACGGCTTGAGCTCGCGCATGCGCTCGAGGATCTGCCGGTGGCCGGCGGCATCGTATGCCGACGAGATCTCGACGTCGATGGTCGCGAGCTCCTCACGAAGCACTGACGCGAAGGCATCCTCCTCGAGGAGCTTGCCGATCCCGTCGAGGTGGTGCTGGACGGTCGTCGTCTCGCCCGCCACCGCGGGCGCCCGTTGGAGGCGAGCTCGAAGCTCGGTCTGTGCGGCCACCAGCTTGTCGCGATCCTCGCGGGCCCTCTGAAGCCGTCGCAGCTCTTCGGCGCACCGCGCGACGTCTTTGCGCGCGGTTTTTTGGCCGGCTTTGGCTCCATCCTTCGCGTGGACGAGTTCGCGACTCTCGGACTGGAGCGACTGCTTCACTTTCGTACGGTGGACGGCATCAAGCGGCGTGCCACACACCGGGCACTCCCCTTCATCGCGAGCGAGCATCGCGATCTTGTCCTTGACCTCGACGCTGCGTTGCTCGTTCGCTTTCATCTGCTCTTCGGCGCGAACGATCGCGGCACTGTGCGATTCGAGCTGGCTGCGCACCTCTTCGATCTCCGAGCCCGGATCGTTACTCTCCGCGAGTGAGCTCTCGATGACCCTGAGCTTCTTCCCCAAGGCATCGAGTTCGGCGGTCTCTTGCTCCAACCTGCCCAGGTGGGCGGTGGCATCGTTTTGCTGTCGTTGCAGCGTGCGTCGGTCGCCTTCGATCCGTTCCGCAACTTCGGCCCGCCGGCTCGAAAGACGCGCGGCGTGTTCCTGGGATGCGCGGGCGACTTGGTCCTGCGTGCTGAGCTCGTCGGCCTCAAAGAGTCGTTCGTCCACTTCTTGTGTACGAGCCAAGAGCGCGTCGGTTTCGGCAAGCGTTTGTTCCTTCAGCTCGATCGCCGTGGTCAGTTGATCCACCGCGAGCCGAGCTGCGGCGAACTGGGTGCGTTCGGTCTCCACGACAGCTTCAGCCTTCTCGTATGACGCCAGGACCGATCGGGCTTGGTCGGCAGTGGCCTTCGCGTCCACCGTCGTCGTCTCGCTTGCAGCCAGGAGCGCGCGCGCGTCCGCCAGATCGGCCGTGACGCGTTGAACGTGCTCGCGGGCCTTTCCGAACTGTTCGACGTCGTTGTTGTGGACCGATCGTCTGCGATCGGCCTCGCGGGCGCCCTGACGCGCGATCTCGGCCAGCCGTTCGTAGGTGTCGAGGTCGAGCAGCTGCGAGAAGACCTCCTTGCGATGGTTCGGCGTCATGCGGAGGAAGTCGTCGGAGCGGCCCTGCACGAAAAAGGCCGATGCGGCGAATGTGCGGTAGTCCATGCGCAGCGTCGTTTCGATCTTCTCGTCGGTTTCCCGCAGAGTCTCGCTGCCGAGGTTGCGCCATTCGTCGTTGTCGGCGAGCAGGAAACGCACGTCACGTTTGCCGGAACGCGATCGGCGGCGGACGACACGATAGGTCTGGCCCTGCAGCTCGAACGTGAAGTCGACGAACGCTTCGTCGGCACCGTCGCGGATGAGGCGATCCTGATTGGTGCCGCCTTCGCATCCGCGCGCGCGTGCCCATAGTGCCCACGTCATCGCGTCGAGGAGTGCCGACTTGCCACTTCCGTTGTCCCCGGTAAGGCACGCGACGGAGAAGCCCGTGAAGTCGATCGTCGCCCGCTCCGCGTACGAGAGGAAGTCGCGGAGCTCCAAACGGACGGGGATCACAGTGCTTCGCTGATGAGGTCGTGCGCGAGCTTCCGCAGGCCGTCGGCGTCGTCGGCCCAGTCGGCCCGGGTCTCGAGGTATCTGTCGAACGCTTCCTTCTCGGTCATCGCCTCGGCGAACCGCGGATCGCGAACAAGGGCAGCGTCGACCGCGTCGAGGCTGAGCTTGATGTCGTACGCCTCCGGGATCGCATCGGCGGCGATGGCATACGTGAGGCGCGGTCGATCGCTCGCTGGGAGGCTGGCACGTATGCGGACCATCGCATCATCGAAGGTGACGCCGGCATTCCGGGCGTGGCCCACGCGCTTGCCGAGGTCGGCGTGAGGATCGTTGGGATCGAGGTCGCCGAGACGGAGAGTGACGAACGCGCGGGCTCGCACCGGCAGGAAACGCGGGACGCCCGCGAGTGACCAGGCACCACCCATCTGGTTGAGATCGAATCGGATGAAGCCCTTCGGTTCGGCTTCGCAGCGCCTGATCGAACCATCGGATGGAGCGTCCACGAGCTCTCCTTCACCGAAATCGATCCGCTCCAGCGATCCCGCGTAAGCGACGGACGGCTCGTCCGAAAGGATCTGGTGTTTGTGGAGGTGTCCGAGTGCGTAGTACGGGAAGGGTTGTCCTGACGTCAGGGTCGAGAGCAGGACTTCGATGTCGGAGACGCCGAACAATGCGTTGGTCGAACCAACCTCCGCCTGGTTCACATGACAATGACCGACGAAGACGCACGGCAGCGTCTGGTCGATCTCGTCGCCAAGTCGTTTGATCCGCTTCTCGATCGCCGCGTCGATGTCGAGGTCGTCTCCGAAGCCTGCGAGCGCTTGCTGCTTGGAGAAATGCGGCAGCGCAGCTACCTGAAGGTGGCGGGCGGGTGCACCTTCCGGCAATGGGAGCCGGTAGACCTGTGCCCGGTCCCCCACCATCACGCCCTCGACCTCGAGCGCCTCGTAGATGGAGAACGGATGTGAGAAGACCGCCGTGCGCGGAAGGTCGTGGTTACCGATGAGCAAAAAGACCCCGGCGCCCGTTCGGGCCAGCCGCTTCACGCGTGAGGCGAAGAGGCTCTGAAGTGTCGGGTTGGGGTGCTGATTGTTGAACGCGTCCCCCGCGAAGAGCACCGCGTGCACGCCCTGCGCCTCCGCCGTGGCACACAGCTCGTCGAAGCGGTCGCAGACGTCGGCGATCCGCTGAGGACGCCCCGTTGCTGGGTCGAGGCGTCCGCCGCCCTGCACACCGAGGTGCAGATCGGCGAAATGGAGGAGTTTGAGCGGATCGCTGGGCGCCATCCCGTCACGCTATGGGCGGGGGGCGACAGCTACGGCGTGACCCGTAACGACGCCCACATGCCGTTCTCGTAGTGGGACGCGATGTTGCACATCAGCACGTAGTCCCCCGGGCGAAGCGAGAGCGAGAGGGTGTTGGAGTCGCCTTTGGCGACGATCGGGATCTCCCCTTCGACGTCGATCCCCTCGGCGCCGAGCGTGACGACGCCCTTGCGCACCGGGAGCTCGTCGGCATCGCGCTCGGTTCTCAGGACCAGGAGCTGGTGGGCGATCGACCCGGCGTTGGTGGCCGTGAATGTCACTTCGCCGGGCTGCTCCGTCGTGCGTCCGAGCGAGACCATGTACTCGTCGAGGGTGACTCTGATGCCTCCCTGCGCGGAGCACGCTACGACCAAGAGCGCCAAGGCAAGGCCGCAGGAGACTCGGTTGCGCATAAGGGGCCACACTGTACCCGTCGGATCGGCCGGCGAAAGGAGAAACCATGGCTCGCATGGGATCGGTCCAGGAGATCGCGAACGGCATCCATGACGCGCTTACTGTGAGCCGGGTGTTCGGCGAACCGATCGAGCGCGACGGCATCACGGTCATCCCCGTGGCGACGCTCGGAGGCGGTGGCGCCGGCGGAGGTGGCGGTACGGAGGTGGAGGGTGGCTCGGGCGGCGGGTTCGGTCTGGCCGCCAAGCCGGTTGGGGTCTATGTGATCAAGGACGGACGGGTGTCATGGCAGCCGGCCCTCGACGTGAACCGCGTCGTGGCAGGCGCCCAGATCGCGGTGATCCTCGGTTTGTTGACGTGGCGGAGCGTTGCCAAGCGACGTGCGAAGAAACGGTAGTAACAGAGGAGGTCAGCGCTGCCACAGATCCGGCTCGGGGGGATCGCGGTGGACGCCACGGCGCATCGCCTTCGCGAAGGCGTAGTAGTCGCGAACCTCGACGACGATGGGCATGGGCACTGCGTAACCCGTGAGCAGCACCTGTTTCTTGGGTTCGAGGTTCTTGATGAGGACGCTGAGCGACCGGGCATCGGGGACGCCCTCGAGAACCGATGACTGATCGCGTTCGTCGTCCAGAGCGGCGATCACACGTGTACCGAGCTGAGAGCGAATCTCTTCGTCGATGCCCGACGGCCGCTGATCTACGACAAGCAGCGTGACGTTGTACTTGCGCATCTCGCGCGCGATCGTGCCGAAGATCGTCTGGTTCGCGGCTTCCGGCGACAGGAACTTGTGCGCTTCCTCGAGCGTGATCATCAATTGTGGCGGCGAGCCGATCTTGCCCGCGGCCGAGGCGGTCTCCTTCTCATGGCGCCAGCGTTCGTGGATGCGTCGTGTGATGATCGAGGCGACGAGCATGTAGGACAGGAAGTCGGTGCGACCGCCGAACTCGATGACGACGTGCCGGCGCTCGAGAAGAGCTTTGAGCATCCGGTCGGCCGAGTTGTCGACGACCTTCTCCTTGACGAACGGCAGGCGAAGGACCTTCTTCAGGTTTCGCGCGAGCGCCTTTACCGATTGTGCGTGCACGCCCGGGAAGCTCTCCAGTTCCTCGTCGAGCTGTCCGGAATCCTGAAGCTGGATCAGGTGCGCGATCCAGTCGTTGCCCCACCGCTCGGAAAGAGTGTCCATGTCGCGTATCTGCGCATCGGTAAGACCGAGCTCGCGGCGAAGGAGGACGAGATCGTCGACCTCGATGTCGGAGACCGAGATCTCGACGTCGTAGTCGGGCGTGACGCTGCGTCTGCGCGACGACTCCGGATCGACCGAGAAGATCAGCACCTTCTGGCCGAACATCTCCTTGAGGGCCGGTGCCTTGCGCTTGGTCTCCTCGTCCTCCGACCACATGCCGTACTCGTTGTGCATGTCGAAGACGAGCAGCGATGCGAGCTCCGACTTGATCACACCGGCCAACAACATCCGCGTGAGGAACGACTTGCCCGTGCCGGTCTTACCGAACACGGCGTTGGAGCGCTCGACCAACCGGTTGAGATCGATGCATACGTCCGACGTCATCTCAAGCGGCGTGCCGATGGGAAGCGACGTCGGACCCTCCGAACCGAAGACGAGCGCGACGTCGGTGTCAGATGCTTCGCGAACGGTCGCGAAGTGCGGTGGGATGGTCTTGACCGGACGCACACCCTCCTCGCCGTGCGTGAGCAATAGTTTCGGGCGCAGGTCGATCGTGGCGTAGGTATTTGTGCCGCGCAGCACCTCTTGGACGAAGCTGTCGTCCGGTGGACGAAGGAGCACGTCCTCGTTCGTGTTCGCGAGCTTGACGTCGTGCACTGCCGAGAAGAACCGGTTGCGTGTGCCCTCCATGACGACGAAACGTCCGACACGGATGTCCTCGACGGAGACGTCGTCGTCGAGGCGGGCTTCGATGCCATCGAGCAGGCTTCCGCGGATGACGCGCCCGAGCGAGCGGCCGTTCAGGCCCGCAGTGAGAGCATCGAACGCAGCGTCTGTCTGGCTCATCGGGTGCTCTTCGAGCGTTGCGCTTGCGGCTGGCGGATGCGCCGGATGATCGAACTCGCCTGCTCGTAGTCCTGCCGGAAGAGGTCGGCCACTTCTCGCCCGGCGCGCACGAGGAACGCGTGCTGGTCCTCGCGATGTGCGGCCGCCAGGCGGATCGACGCGGCGATGAGCTCACCGACGACGGGCAGGCCGCACGCGCCGAGTGTGCGGACGAAGCTCAGATCCTTCGTCAGCTCGACGATCTCTGCGGGCTCGCACGCCTCGACGAAGTCGTGTACGCGAGGCGGAAGAGGCGGCAGGTAGGCGCATATAGCGCTGACCGGGGGGCTCGCTTCGCTCGATCCTGCTTCCGCGAAGGCAACGCAGATCGCGTCGAACTCGGTTGTGAGCAGCTCGAGCACCTGCGGCTGCTCTCGACGAAGCTCGTCCCACGTGCGTCCGAGCGGGATGGCCTTCCGGGACGGGTCGATCGAGGCGTGCTGAACGTGCGACACCACGCCGTACGTCGTGCGCGATCCGTCCGAGGTCTTTACGAACGACCCGAAGGGGGGCGCTTCGAACGTCCTCGGCGCAACGGCACGCCAGACCGTCGTCGACGCCTCGACGATCTCCCCGAGCCGCGAAGCTCCCTGATCCATGCCCTTCGGATGCGTTGCCATTGAACCTCCGATGCTGCCCTCAGGCTTGACCTCCTACAGGACGCTTGTACGTTTCCTCGCCAGTTTGGCGCTCGGCCGTGACACTCCTTGGCGCCGGGCAAGCTCGAGGAAGGCGCGACGGTCGGCCGCCCGGACGACGGCCTGCTCGTGGGCCTCGGAGAGGGCCACGGGATAGCCCATGCCCTTGTCGCACTGGTCGGCGACCGCGGAGCACAGCGTCGCCATCTGTCCGCGAGTCAGCCACGCCGGGAACTCGAGTCGCGCGATCTCTGCCCCCGTGTGCAGATACACGAAGTCGATCGGAGCGTCGTAGGCGGCGTTGACCCTGGCGTGTGAGCGGAACCTCGGCGAACGCTGTCCGGCCTCGAGGATCGACCAGTAGAGCGACGCGTCGCTCACAGGTGAGGCCTCTTCACACGGCTTGTCGGGCACCGGGAGCAACGATGCGCCGGCGATCTCGAGCTGGGCGCGCCACGTTTTGGCGCCGGAGTCGTAGGGACACCGGTCGCAATCGACAGGGTCTTCGGTGCACAGCACGACCTTCAGCATGTTCACGACGTCGGTCGAACGAGGAGAGGAAAGGTAGCCGCCTACCAAGACACCGGTGTGTTGCGCCGTTGCCATGAAGCGCTTGAACGCATCGAAGGTGCGCGTTTTGAGATCGTCGGGGTGCAGACCGCGCAGGCGGTCGGGCTCAGGCTCGAGCCACCACATGAGCAGCGTGCCGTCGACGAGCGCGATCGTCGGATGTGGTGTTGGATCGACGATCGACTCGCGCAGAGCCTCACACTCGGCCGCGAAGCGCCGCGCACCGACCACACGGGCATCGGCCTCTTGTCGGAAGCCGCCGACGAGGGGGTAGACGTCCTCGGGTGCCCACGCCACTTCCGGGACGGAGCCGAGCTTGGCCGTGCCATCGATGTACGAGATGTCGACGAGGCCGGTGTTGACCAGGAAGCACGAGAGGTGGTCGTGGCGGTCGGGCAGGATCTGAGAGCCGTCGGAGGCGACGACGCGATAGTGGCTCATGAGGTCGACGTCGTAGGCCCCGAGCGGCTCGAGGGGCTCGGCCACGAGCCAGCTCGTCTTCGCTCGTTCGACCCGGTCGCGGAGCTCGGCGCCCATCGCGGCGGCGTGCTCCCAGGCCACGAGCGCCTGAGCCAGGCGAGGCGCCGTCTCCTGGGCGAGCGCAGCAACACCAACGCCCATCCGGCGTACCTGCGCGGCGACGGCAAGGAGATCCAGCACGAGCGCACGCTACCCGTCGCCGACGACGTTTCTGATCTAGGCATATCTGCTCGGACAGTTGGTCGACGCACTGCGCAGAAATTCGAGCCCCGAGCAGAAGCTGGCTCTTGCGACCGGAGCACCCCTGAATCGCGTAAAGGGCGTTGTGACCTCCGCCGACAGTGGCCCGCCGCCCCGGGATTAGGCCGACCCGCATGATCGCGATAAGGCCGCGGACGCAAACAAGAAATACCAGCGCGGAACCTGGTCAGCGGCCTTATCGCGATGGGTTCAGTGACTGTGTAAGCGCGGGATTATGCTGACCGACATGATGATCAGCGGGATTAGTCAGGTCAGAAGAAACAAGAGTTGTACGGACGGAGGGCTTGGCTCGTGGTGATCCTGTTGGTCGGGCCGGCTGGCAGTGGCAAGACGGCCATCGGTGAGCATGTCGCTGAGCACGGAGGGTGGGTCCATGTCTCAGAAGACGACATCTGGGGCGAGATCGGGCATCCCTCACACGAACCGAGGACTGAGGCTGGGCAACGGCTCGTCCATGCACGCGCACGGGAGCGAATGGGCAAGTCCCTCGATGCGGGTCTGAACGTTGTGTTCGAATTCCTCGTATACGAGAATCCACCGGCTCGTATATCGGATTACCAAGACTTCCTGAGGAGTCGCGGAACCCGTTTCGTCACCAGGATCCTTCGGCCGTCCGTAGAGAGCATCCTCGAACGGCAACGAGTTCGAGGCCGACCCAGCGATCACAACGTCCAGCGGCGCCGACGTCAGGCCGAGCATCAGGTCGCCTGTCTCCTCGCGGACCTGATCGACCCCGAGTGGGTCATCGACTCTTCCGAAGAGACGCTAGATGAAACGTACTCGCGACACTTCCTCCACTTCGTTGAGGCGCCCGCCGATGTCTTCGCCCCACCGGACGCCGCAATTGACTCCGCCCCATGGTGAACTGGTCGAGCGACATGGATGGCCGTGCTGCTCTGGTGCCCAACTCGCCGCAGCACCCGACCGGCGCTCGCGACCGGCGGGTGAGCGGCCAAAGTCGTTGGCCAGACCCGCGACCTTGACCATTGAGGTATACTCATTGTATATCCAACCGAGGCAAGCAGGAGTGGCGATGCAGACCAAGATTCAGCGCTGGGGAAACAGCCTCGGCCTGCGTATCCCCAAGTCGTTTGCAGCTGAAGCACATGTCCAGGCCGGATCAACCGTCGACATTTCTGTCGAGCGGGGTGAACTCGTTGTTCGGCCGGTTGCTCCGCGGAAGTATCAGCTTGACGATCTACTCAGGCAGATCACCTCTTCCAACCTGCACGACGAAGTTGACTGGGGAGAGTCGCTCGGTCGCGAGGCTTGGTAGATGTCGTCTTATGCCCCTGACCGCGGGGACATCATCTGGCTGCACTTCACCCCTCAAGCGGGTCACGAGCAGGCGGGCCGACGGCCAGCGCTGGTCATCTCGCCGGTGGCGTACAACCGCAGGGTAGGGCTTGCACTCGTCTGTCCAATCACGTCGAACATGAAGGGCTATCCGTTCGAAGTGGAGTTGCCTGACGGTCTCAATGCGAAGGGCGCTGTACTGTGCGACCAGCTGCGGAGTCTCGACTGGCGTGCAAGGAAAGCTGAACGGTTCTGCCCCGCGCCGACGGAGGTCATCCAAGAGGCGACCGCGAAGATCCTGACTCTGGTGGATCCATGACGCGCTGCACAATTCGGCGCAGGAGCCGACCGCACGGCGCGTGACGAGATCGGTTCGCCATCGTCCACCGAGCGCCCGGCGGCGGCTCAGCGCCAGAAAGTCGTTGGGCGGACCAGGAGCCTTCGCGTGCATGAGGAGATTCTTGAGAAGCGCGGCCTGACGCTCGTCCGCCGACAGAGGTTGGAGCCTGGTGAGAGCACACCGTGGCATCGTGATCCGCATCATCGCGTCACAGTTGTCCTGAGTGGTGAGACACTAGCGATCGAGTTGCCCGACGGAACTGAGCTTGCACGGTTCCCGGTCCATCCCGGCCAGGTCGGTTGGGATGAACCCTTTGACGAAGTGCACAGGGGCGTGAACGTAGGTCACCTCCCGTACGAAGAGGTGGCCGTCTTCTTTCTCGACGATTCCGAGGCGCAGCCCCAGCCGAGAGTGGAGATCTGAAGTGCTGCAGGAGCCCCATGCCCACCTCAGTGACACTGCCGTCGCCCGAGCGATGATGAACCGCGAGTGTGACGTACTGACGTGCGCCTACAGGTGCTTGGCCAGAAACGCCTCGGCCGCTGCGTAGAACGCGAGGCGGTTCTCCGGCTTCACGAAGCCGTGACCTTCGTCGGCGAACAGCACGTACTCGTGGTCGATCCCCTTCTCCTTCATGGCCGCCACGATCTGTTCCGACTCCGCCTGCTTCACACGAGGGTCGTTGGCGCCCTGGGCGACCATGACCGGGATCGTGATCTGATCGACCTTCGAGAGCGGTGAACGCGACCACAGGAAGTCCGCTTCAGTCTCCGGATCGCCGACGCGCGCCTTGAACATCGCGAGCATGGGAGCCCAGTACGGAGGGATCGAGTCGATGAGAGTCTTGAGGCTCGATGGCCCGACGCCGGCGATGGCGCACGCGAACAGGTCGGGGGTGAACGTTGCTCCGGCCAGTGCCGCGTAGCCGCCGTACGACCACCCGAACACACACACCCGCTCGGGGTTGGTGCGGCCCTGGTCGATCATCCACGCCACGCAGTCGGAGATGTCGTCCTGCATGGCCGCGCCCCACTCCCGGTCTCCGGCGTTGACGAAATCCTTGCCGTAGCCGGTCGAGCCGCGGAAGTTGATCTGCACGCAGATGTAGCCGCGGTTGGCCAGCCACTGCGCCTCGGGGTTCAGCCCCCAGGAGTCTCGCGCCCACGGACCGCCGTGCACGTTGACCACCGTCGGCAGGTTGGAGCGCTCGACACCGACGGGGAAGGTGATGTAGCCGTGGAGCTCGAGGCCGTCCCTGGCCTTGAAGCTGAAGGGGTCCATCGGTGCGAGGTCGTAGTCGTTGAGGTCCGCTCGGTGGTCGAAGAGGAATGTCGCCTGCTGCGACTCCTTGTCGTAGGTGTAGTACTTCACCGGACCGGTGTCGCTGTCGAAGCCCAGCAGCCACGTCTTGTCGGCGTGGTCGCGGTCGACGACCCCGAACTCGGCTCCCGGACGGATCTTCCTGATCGCGTCGAGATGCGGAGTCAGCTTCGAGTCCAGGACGACGTACTCGACCTTCTCCTTCAGGAATATCGCGAGCTCCGGCTCCCGTGTGTCCGGGTTGATCGGTGCGCCGACGCAGTCGTAGGTCGGGTCTTCGGCAAGGATCTCGACGTCACCGGTCGAAAGGTTGCGCTTCACCAAGCGCGCGGCGTTGGCATCGATGGAGCTGACCATGAACATCGAGGCTCCGTCGGCGGAAAAGCCGATCGGCTGCGTGCCCATCGCGTCGTCGGAGCCGACCGTCAGGTACGGACGCCACTCACTATCCTCGTCGTCACGAACAATGAACGCGGTGCCGCCGTCCGCCGTCGGAGCGATGCCCCCGCGCACCTTGAGGTCGTTGTCGACGACCCATCCGAGGAAGCCGGGGTTCTCGACGATCTTGTCGAGCTCGCCGGTCGAAAGGTCAAGCCGGTAGACGTCGTGGAGCTCCGGATTGTCCTTGTTCAGACCGAGGAGCATCACGTTGGGGAATCGCTTGCGGTGCGCGACCATCTGCGCCTGCACGCCTTCGAACGGCGTGCGGTCGACGATCTCACCGGAATCGAGATCGACGGTGTACACACGCCAGTTCTCGTCGCCGCCCTTGTCCTGGACGAAACCGATGTGCTTGTTGTCGTGGCACCAGAAATGTCCCTGCACTCCACGGTCGGTGTCGTCTGTGACCGGTGCGGCGTCGTCTGCACCGACGTTGCCGACCCAGACGTTGAGCACGCCGTCGACGGGCGCCATGTAGGACATCCGCTTGCCGTCGGGTGAGATCTGCGGACTGATCTTCTCGGGATTGCCCAGTAAGACCTCGAGCGGAATCGTTCGTGCGGCCATGGTGTGTCCCCTCCCCTATCCGCCGAAAGAAGTCATCCTAGTGCGGTCCAGCCCGTGAAGCTGTTGACCGCCACGACGATCATCGGTCCGTCCAGGACGACGCCCCCGTACTGTTGCTCGTACTTCGCCCTGAGCAGTTCGAGCGCGCTGTCTGTTGGGTCATCGACGTGTGCCACGCCGCGGAGGCGGCACCACCAGAGGCGCGTCCAGTCGTCCTCGTAGTGATCGACCAGAAGCGTGACGTTTCCGTTGCTTTTGATGTTCGCCAGTCGCCGGAGATCCCGCGTCCGCTTGGGCTTGTGGTCGACGATGCTGTACAGGACGTCGCCGTCGAGTGCATAGGTGATCGGTACGAGGTCCGGTCGTCCATCGGCTCCGACCGTGGCGAGGGTGGCTACGGGCGAATCGCGGATGCGCTTGCGGACTTCGTCTGACGGGAGCGCCGGCGTCTTCGACCTACTCGATATCGCCCGGAGGCGAGCCCCCGAGCCCGGCGCCGGTCGACGACGGTGTCGTGACCCGTTGATCCCTGCCGCCCGTCGCCGCCAGACCGAAAGCCTGTTCCCACGGACGCCACGCGACGCCGAGCTCCTCGAGCCGGTTGCGTGCGTTGTTGATCGGATCGGCGTCCGACACGAGGTCGGCGCCGAGCTCCGAGGCGATTGAGGAGACGGCGAGCGACACGAGCGCTTTGTGCAGGTCGTCCTCCGTGGCCTCCACGATCCGGCGTGCCGAGTCAAGCGCGGCACGCATGTGCTCGTCTTCGCCGAGCTGCGCATGGCCGAACGCACGTCCGAGATGGGCGCGGATCTGATCGAGATACGTGCCGCCGACGACGCCGACTTCCTCCCCCGCGGCGATCGCCTCACGGGCCCGGCCGGCGGCTGCGGCCGACAGCGACAGGACGCACGCGTAGTTCGCACGCTCGCCGGCGTCCGGGGGATCGGTCTTCCAGACGAGTCCGGCAAGCTCGTATGCTGCATCGGGCGCGCCGGCGACGAAGTGCGTGAGCGCGCTCATCGCTTGGAGGTCGCTTTCGTCCGCGATCTGGGGATGGTCGTCGAGGATGCGCCGTGCGGAGCCGACGTCACCCACCAACGTGTGAAGGTGCGCAGCTGTGAGTACGCCGGCCCAACCGCCGGCGAACACGTCGGGCGCGATCGGCATCATCTGAAGGGCGAGCTCGAGACCCTGCTGCGAGCCGTCGCCTGTCAGCACCGAAGTCCAAGCCAGTCCCATGCCGGAGAACACCAGACCCATGTTGTCGTCGATCTCGGTGAAGAGCCGATGAGCCTGCCGCCCGAGCTCGTGCGATTGTTTCGTGCGTCCTTGCCACATGCGCACCGACGCGAGCAGATTGAGCATCATCCCGTAGGCCCAGCGATCGCCGCTCTCGCGTGTGATATCGATGCCGCCCTCGGCGACGACGGCGGCCTCCGCGAGACGCCCCTTGAAGAGCCAGATGTAGCCGAGCAGTCCGTGCGCCCAGGCGCGACCTCCGAAGTCGCCGATCTCCTCGAAGACTTCAGCCGAGCTCATCAGGCGCTTCTCGGCAAGATCGTTGTCGCCCCGAGAGAACGCCGCCCACGCCAGGTTCTGCAGCGCCCACGCCTCGCCTTTCCTGTCGCCGAGGTCGCGGGAGATCTCGAGGGCCTCGTGGATCGCATCTTCGGCTCCGGCGTTGTCCCCCTGATACATCGAGGTGAAGCCCCACAAGCGCAGTGCTTCGGCTTCGCCGTGCCGATCGCCGACCTCTTTCCACAGCAGCACGGCTTCCTTCAGTGTCAGCGCGGAGGCTTCGTAGGCCGCGTCCTTCTGGTCGATCTCTCCTCGAACGGTCAGCGCCTTCGCACGCATCGTCGCGTCACCCGTGGTGTGCGCGATCTCGAGAACCGCATCACTATCGGCCCGAGCTGCGTCCATCTGCCGCATGCCCGCGCGACCTCGCGCACGTCCAAGGAGGAACCGCGCACGGAGGTCCGGGTGTTCGTCGCCGATCAACTCGAGCGCATGCTCGAGTATGTGCACAGTGACGCCGATGTTGTCTCTGGACTCCGCACGCGCGGCTGCACGGTCGAGCCAATCGAGGGCCCGCTCGAGGATGTCGGGCGGGACACCGTCGACGATGCCGACCTCGCGGGCGAGTGCGGCGGCTTGTGCGAAGTGATGAGCGATACGTTCCAGATACTCGTCCTCGCGCTCCGTGCGTTTCGCGTAGCTCACCAGCCAGTCCGCGATCGCGGAGTGGCGGCGCGCACGGTCGCCTTTGGTAAGGGTTTCGTACGCGACTTCGCGAACGAGCGCCGATTTGAACTCGTACTCGCTCTCGTCGTGAGTGACGAAATCGCGATGTGCCAGCCCGGCCAGCCGCGCCCTGCTCTCCTGCTCCCCGCGTGATTCGGCGAGGGCGACGAGCGCTCCGACGGGACCATTGCGTCCGACCACTGATGCGTCCTCGAGGACGGCTCGATCGGTCCGCTCCAGCGCGTCGATACGCGCGGAGACCAGACCCCGCAGTGTCGCGGGAAGCTCGGGTTCGCCGATGCGATGGCCGTCCACCCCGGCGATCCCGCCGGAATCGGAGAATCGACCCGACTCGCCCATCATCGCCACGAGCTCGTTGATGTAGAGCGGATTACCACCGCTGCGCTCGCAGATGAGGTCGATGAGCTCGGCCGTCGGTTCGGTGCCGAGGAGTTGGCGGACGTACTCGGCCGATTCCTTGCGACTGAGTGGATCGAGATTGACCAGGAAGATGTTGTGGCGGCCGGGCTTGGGGGTCCAGCGCTCCTCGAGGTCGGGCCGGGCTGTGGCGATGAGCACGATCGGCAGGTTGCGGAGCCGGTCGAACATCGCATCGACGAGGTCGAGCACGAGCTGATCGGCCCAGTGGATCTCGGACAAGACGATGACGAGAGGGCCCTGGCGGGCGTTCGCGGCGAGTGCGATCTGGATCGATCGCACGACCTCGTCCCGCGCCCTGGCCGGATCGAGATCGGTGAGCGTACCCTCGTAGCCCATGAGATAGAGCAAGCCATCGGCAACCCGTGACGCTTCGGCCCCTTCGTCCTGGACGCCGACGATGGATCCGATCGACCGGCGGCATTTCTCCTCAGCGACGTCGGCCGGGTCTTCCGCGTCGATGCCGCAGGCTTGGCGAAGCGCCTCGGCGATCGGCCACCACGGGTTGGCCTCACCGTAGGGCAGGCAGCGGCCTTCGAGGACGAGCGCGTCGTGCTGCACCTTGGCGAGCTCGATCGCTTCATCGGCAAGGGCGGTCTTCCCCATGCCGGCGTCCCCGACGAGCAGCAGGAAGTGCGGGCGGTTGTGGTCGACGGCGGTATTCAGTGCGTGCCAGATGAGGCCGATCTCGGCCTTGCGTCCGACGAGCGGCGTGCGCGCACGTCCAGGACGGGCTCCCGGGGGGCCGAGCGTCTCGACGGCCCGCCAGGCGCCGACGGTCGCCTCCCGGCCCTTGAGGGTGAGCGCGCCGAGCTCCTCGTAGCGGATGCCGTCCTTGCTCGCGCTGTAGGTGTCGGTGCCCACGACGACCTGACCGGGCTGCGCCGCGGTCTGGAGGCGCTTGGCGATGTTCACGACGTCGCCGAGCGCAGTGACGTCGCCTCCGGCGCGGAGTGCCCCCACGAGCACCTCACCGGTGTTCACACCGATGCGCATCTGGACGTCGGCTCCGGTCTCTTCGGCGTGCTCCCGCAGGTTCCGCTGCATCTGCAAAGCCGAGCGCACCGCGCGCTCCGGGTCGTCCTCGTGGGTCACCGGAGCCCCGAAGACCGCCATGATCTCGTCGCCGACGATCTTGTCGACGCGTCCGCCGTGCGAGCTGATATCTGACGCCAGGCGCTCGAAGCACCGGTCGAGCAGGTTCTTCACGTGCTCCGGGTCGCGGTCCTCCGAGAGTGGCGTGAACCCGACGACGTCGGCGAACAGGACGGTGACGATCCGGCGCTCGTCGGTACGTGGGACGCTTGCGGCGCCACAGGACGAACAGAACCTCGCGCCGACCGGCAAGGCGGCGCCGCATGACGGACAGGGCGCTTCACTCACGTTCCAACTCTACCGGTCGGGGGTCTGCTCCCCCGTCGGGCCCGTGCCACTCATCGGAGCTCAAGGTAGCCGGATCTGATCTTCCACGAAAGGCCCGCACGGATGTGACTGACGATCGCCCGTTCGAGCGTCGTTCTTTGCGGGAGCTCATCGATGTGCGTGTTTTTGCGCTTGAAGACGAACTGGATGACATCCGCGTTGCCCTCATGCCACTTCGGTGAGAGGTGGTAGCGCCGCTGGAAGCGAACGATATTCGAGTCCTCGGGCAGGTACTGTGCCAGCGCATGATCGAGAAGCCACGAATCGCACGTGGTCACGGTGCACGCGATCCCGAAGTGATCCTCGAAGAACAACGCTGCGCGCTCGAAGGATTCATCACACGCCACGGGCGACAGGGGCCCGGGCGCCTCGGGGATGTGCGTACCGAGCACAGTCGTCCCTCGTTCGAGATGCGGAACCGAATCGTCCACCGAGCCCAAGTTGAACTGCAATCGTCCGAGCGCGTACAGGACGCCGCGGAAGTGCGCAGAGAACCAATCCGGCGCGTGTAGTCCGCCGATGCCGTGGACCGCCCGGTGGCGCGCCACCTTCTCCCCCACGTCGGCGAGCGTCGCCCACGAGATGTCGTCGGGGATGCCGCGCTCGGCGTGATAGCGGCGCACGTCTGGGAGCGCAGCCAGCACGACCCACAGATAGAAGTACCGGCCCACGGCACCGTACGCGTCGGGCAACGCCGGCCACGGCGTCGGCCAGTCGAACTCGCCGAGATGATTCGTCAGGCGCGCGCGGCATCGCGTGAGCAGCCAGAGGAGTTCCTGCTGCTCGGGTCGTGCCGCGAGCGCCTCGGCGATGTCGGCGTCCGGAACCCGCATCTGTGCAAGCTGCGACGCGGCGACGCTCGGCTCCGGAAGTCGCACGTCCTCGGCGTCCTGCGTCTCCATCTCGTCGAGGAAGGCGGCGGCGTCTTTCAAACCGAGTCGCTCCCGCACGGCGTCAGGCCTTGAGGCGGAGCGCGCCCGGGAGGATCGAAAAGGTTGCGGGTGTGTGACCGAGCACCTCTCCGTCGGCTTCGATGAGGCCGAGTGGGTCGCACTCGATCGTGACGACCGCCGCCCGGGCCTCACGGATCATCGGATGCGGGACGTGCGTTCCGTTGTACACCTTGGGCAGCCCGCGGACGTAGTCCATCTTGCTTCCGGTCTGCACCTGAACGTCGAAGAACCCGTCGGACGGGTCGGCCTTGGGCGCCACGCGCATCCCGCCGCCGAAGACGCGTCCGATCGCGATGACCAGGTTGGTCATGGGTCCCTCGTAGGTGGTCTCGTCCATGCGCACCGTCGCCGCCCGTCGCTTGAACCGCGGAAGGGTCATGCAGAACGCGATCCCGTACACGGCCGGACCGAGGAAGCGTGGGAGTCGCACAGCTCGCGCAACCGTCTCCGGGCCGATGCCGACCTCGGCGATGTTGGCGAAGAAGCGACGTCCCTCTGCGAAGACGATCTCTCCGGCATCAACCGTGACCGGTGGCTTCTCGGCTGCCAGGACGCCGATCGCCTTGTCGAGCTCCTGCGGGATATCGAACGTCCTGACGTAGTCGCATCCCGAACCCAGCGGCAGGAGGCCGAGGGTGGGCATCGGCAGGGTGGCTTGCGCCCGCATGAGTCCGTTCACGACCTCGTGCACCGTGCCGTCTCCCCCGGCGGCGATGATCATGTCGACCCCGCTCTTGCGCGCCGAGAACGCGATCTCGGTCGCGTGTCCGGTCCGGATGGTCTCGGCGACGTCCACGTCGAGGCCGCGCGCGTTGATCTTGCGTTGCAGGCCGCCGACATCCACGCCGCGTCCGGCCTTCGGATTGACGATGAGGAGCGAGCTCATGGGTGGCGCACTGAAGAACCTTAGACGACGGACGAATACGCGACCACGCCGCGCTGAACACGGTCGACGGTCTGGCTGAGCGCGTCGGCGAGGTCGCCCTTGGCGACGATCTGGCGGAGTTGCTGCAGGAGGTCGATGACCTGCTTCGCTGATCTGACGAAGTCTCCTGCTGACGACTGGCGGTGCTCGAGGACGTCCTCGAGACTCGCTCCGGTCGACCATTCGTAGATCTGGGCCATGAAGCCGGCGTCGGGTTGCTTGAGGAGCTCGACTTCGTTGCTCGCCTCGGCACGATGCAGAGACAGGTACAGGTCCTGAAGCCGCCGTTCGTAGCGGACGAGTTCCGGTGTCGGCGGCCCCTCGGCTTCTTCGCGCCGGCGTGCCTCGTAGACGAACAGCGATGCGACGGCGGCGAGTTCGTCGGGACTCAGTCCGTGGAGCCACCCCCGGGAAAGTGCTTCGACCACCAGCAGGTCCGACTCGTTGTACACGCGCGTGAGGAGCTCGCCCTTCTCGGTGAGGTTCCATTCGTCCACGTAACCAAGGGCGCCGAGGACCTTGAGCACACGGTCGAAGGTGCGGGCGATCGTGTTCTTCCGCCGGCGCACCTGCTTCCTGAGCCGGCCGGCCTCGGCTTCGACCTCGGAGGCCTTCGCCGCGAGCTTCAGGTGCTCGCTCAGATCAGGACAGCTATGGACGGGATGCGACTCATAGCTCTGGACGAGCTTCCGGACGTCCGAATGCTTCCGACTCTGCGGACGCTTGGCGTCGACGGTTTCGAGCTCGCGCGAGATGCTCTTCCGGGCCTTGGGAGATCTCCAGGACTGTCCGCGCAAGGTCAGCGTGGCGACGGCTTCGGGAGGCTCGCGGAAATCGCGGGGTCCGAGCCGGCGCAGTTTGCGGTCGACGGTCATCGCGGTGATGCGCGGTGTCCCGCCCTGACTCGTTCTCGCAAGTTCGAGGATGACGGCGCGTCCGAGCCGGTCCGCCATGACGACGTCGCCCACGCCGAGCTTCGCAAGTGCATCCTGCACTTCCTGGGATCCGCGTTTGTCTTGCAGGCCATCTGCAGCTTGCTCGCGCAGATGCCAATACTCCATAACGTCGCCGTGCTCGCAACGCATCAACTTCCCGAGCTCGTCTGCCTCGCGTGCCGTGCGCTCGAGGTCACGTTCCCACGTCACGACATCGCGATCCGTGACGAACTGCGCGAACGAAGAGTTGAGTAGATGCGCAGCGGTCTCGTGGTCGTAGTTGCGGACGAGGTTGACAGCCATGTTGTACGACGGACGGAACGACGACCGCAGTGGGTAGGAACGCTGGGTGGCGAGCTCCGCGACTTTGTCCACCTTCACCCACGGACTGAAGAGCGTGATGCCGAACCCGAGATCGTCCATCCCGCGACGACCGGCTCGGCCCGTGAGCTGGGTGTAGTCCATCGGTGTGAGGAGCTCGTGCTTCTCGCCCGTGAACTTCGAGAGCCGCTCTATCACGACACTGCGCGCGGGCATGTTGATCCCGAGCGAGAGCGTCTCGGTGGCGAAGACGACCTTCGCCAGGCCCATCGCGAACAGCTCCTCCACGGTCTCCTTGAAGATCGGAAGGATGCCCGCGTGGTGTGCGGCGATGCCCCGTTCGAGGCCGTTCAGAAACGCCCCGTACCGGAGTGCGCGCAGGTCTTCCTTGTCGAGATTGGTTGTTCGCAGCTCAACGAATTCCCTGATTCGCTCGGCCTCGTCCGCTGTCGTGAGGTTCATGTCGGCCCGCCCGCACGCGTCGACCGCATCGTCGCACCCGGCCCTGGAAAAGATGAAGACGATCGCCGGGAGCATCTTGTTGCGCTCCAGCGCCTCGACGACTTCGATGCGCGATGGGGTGTATGTCTCGTTGCTTCCGGGCTGTCGGGGCCTTTCCCCTTGGCCCCCGTGGCCCGGTGCACCACGTCGTCCGCCGCGGGAGCCGGGACGCCCAGTTGGGACGCGTCCGTACCTGGAGGCGGCGGCCGTCCCCTGGGTCCACAGACGGTTGAGTTCAGGATCGAGCCTGCCTCGATCGTCCAGCAGAGGCTTGAGGTCGTGGCCGATCATCACGAGATTCCGGAGTTCCACCGGACGTCGCGGTTCGACGATCACGCGGGTCCGGCCGCGCAGCGTCCGCAGCCAGTCGCCGAACTCCTCAACGTTCGAAACTGTCGCGGAAAGGCTGACGACCCGGACCTCCGGCGGCAGGTGGATCAGCACTTCTTCCCAGACCGCTCCGCGGTAGCGGTCTTGGAGGTAGTGCACCTCGTCCATCACCACGAACTGCAGGCCCCGCAGCGTCGAAGAGCTCTCGTAGAGCATGTTGCGGAGAACCTCGGTCGTCATGACCACGATCGGCGCCTCACCGTTGATCGAGTTGTCGCCGGTGAGCAGCCCGACGTTGCGTGCGCCGTGAGCAGCGATGAGATCGCCGAACTTCTGATTCGACAGCGCCTTCAGCGGCGTGGTGTAGAAGCATTTCGTGCCGGCTTCGAGTGCGAGCCAGCATGCGAACTCCGCGACAACCGTCTTACCCGAACCGGTTGGCGCAGCAACGAGCACAGACTCACCGTCATCGACGGCAGCGATGGCCTCGTTCTGGAAATCATCGAGCGGGAACGGAAGTCCGATCGAGAAGTCATGGGGGCGAGATGTGAGGGCTTCTGTCACCCTCCCGAGTCTACGGAGGGCGCGTGTCTTCTACGCAGGACGTCATCCTGCTTCGGCTTGACGGAAGCGCGGCTATGACAGCTCGGCCGGTCGGGGCTCACGCAGGCTCAACGACGAGCGTCCTACGCAATACGACCTGGCTCTTTTCGTCATCGGTACAGCGAGGACTGAGTATGACCACGACGTCATAAGAGCCAGGCTCCTCGTATGTGCCGGAATACACCCACCTACGCTCGAAAGACTTCATCTGACTCGCGGTGCGCAGACGAGAACAATGGGCCATGCCGTTGGACTCGGCATCTATCCCCTCGACGGTCAGGCTGTAGTTGAGGGCATCTCCCGTCTCCCCGGAGGTTTCAGAACCACTCTTGAAGGCGGCCGTGATATCAGCGCTGACGAGATCTCCCACGCGGGGGTTCCCCGGAACGACTACGACCGTGGCAGCGATCCGCCCATCCTTCTGCGTCCACTTCACGGGAGGGCCCAGCGTTCGCTGGGGAGAACTGGTGGCGCGTACGGGAGATTCGGCGGGGCGCATCGTTTCCGCCGCGGGAGAAGGACTCGATTCGGGCGAAGCATCTGCGCCCAAACGCTGCGCCGGGGCCTGCCCACACGCCGTTGCGATCGCCGCAACGGCAAGTACGCCACCCCACATCCGAACTCGCGATCCTCTTCTCATGTTGCGTCTCCCGGTTCTTGCCACCGCTGATTCAACGCCCATTGTCACCTCACGGTTCGGTTCCGTCGGAGCCGCTAGAGCAGGCATGGCGCCGGGCAAGCGACCGTCTGGTCGAGCGACACGTAATAGATGATCTCGTGGCATCCTCGTACTCGTGACGGGACGCGGGGTCCTTCGTGAGATGCTTGAGGATCTGAGCGCGAGAGCGCGCCGCGAGATCGACGACGGGTTGCTTCCCGCATGTCAGATCGCCGTGGCGAAGGACGGCGAGATCGTCTGCTTCGAGACCTACGGTGAAGCCACCAACCAGACGCGGTTCGCGATCTTCTCCGAGACAAAGGCGTTCATCTGCAGTCTGATCTGGATGCTGCTCGGTGAGGGGAAGGTTGCACTCGAAGACCGCATCGCCGATCTCGTACCGAACTTCGGTGCCAACGGCAAGGACAACGTGACCCTCGAGCATGTCCTTACGCACAGCGCCGGCTTCCCGCAGGCATTCCTCAACCCCTACAAATGGACGGACGTCGATTGGCGCCGCGCGGAGTTCGCATCGTGGCCTCTGGACTGGGAGCCGGGGACGCGGTTCGAGTACCACGCGCTCTCCGGTCACTGGGTGCTCGCCGACATCATCGAGACGCACGGCGGCAAGCATTTCACCCATGCGCTGCGCGAACGTGTGCTCGATCCGTTGGGGCTCCGCGCGTTCATCCTCGGCGGGGACCAAGCGATGGAGCCGATCGCTCCCCTCGCGATCGTCGGCGAAGCGCGGCCCGAGTTGCCGCCGCCGATGCACGGCCAGTTGCTCGCCCTGGCCGACCCGTCGATCCGAGCGACGGGCATCCCCGCTGGTGGCGGCGTATCGACGGCCGCCGACGTGGCGATGTTCTACCAGGCGTTGTTGCGTAACCCTGGTGAGATGTGGGACCCAACGGTCCTCGCCGATGCGACGAGCCGCGTCCGCAATGCGCACCCGGACGTCCAGCGTGGGTTCCCGATGAACTACGGCCTTGGCGTGCGCATCGCCGGAGATGACGGGCACGGAGCCGCCCGCGGACTCGCGAACGGTCCCAGGGTGTTCGGACACGACGGCGCCGGAGGACAGGTCGCATGGGCAGACCCGGACACGGGTTTGTCGTTCTGCTACCTGACGAACGGACTCGACGACGATCTGTTGCGCCAGGGCCGCCGCTTCGCCGGCGTCTCGAACCGCGCGTTGAACTGTGGCAGCTAAATTAACGCGCGACTGCGCTGATCCGTTGCTGCAGCTTCGCGTATCCATCGGGGTCGCGTTCGATGGCCGGGTGGGGCTCGCCGAAGCGTTCCTCGTACTCGCGGATGTTCATGTCGATCCGCTTGAACCATTGGAGGTCGAGCTCGTCGATCGCCTCGGAGCGGATGCCAGCACCAGCGAGGCGCTTGCGCAGCTGCAGGGTCGGGAACTCCCACTCGTCGAAGAAACTGCCCTGAAGCTCGGCGGGGATCATCGCGAGAAGCGCCTCGTCGGGCAGCTCGATCTTTGTGAGCGTACGCGTGAGCAGGTCGCAGCAGGGGTCCATGTAGTCCTTCGCCGACTGAACGATGTGGTCGTGCAGGCCGGCCTCGAAGGCCTTGCGTAGCGCATAGACGCCGTAGTTCACGTGGCGCGACTCGTCGCGGGTGACCGCCGTGAAACCGGCGCGGAAAGCCGGCAGCACGTCGAACGCGCGCGTGGCCTGGAGAAGCTGGCGCTGCCCGTAGAGGGCAAGCATCCCTTCGATGAGCATGTGATAGAGCACGATCGATGTGACCCATTTCTTGTAGTCGTCGGGGTCGTTGCGCACGGCTTCGGTTACTTCCGGGAGATCCTTGAAGAACACGCGGCCGTACCCGGGGATCTGCGGGTCGAGGTACTCCTTGAACAGCGGGTCTTGCTTCAGAGCTTCGAGTCCGTCGATGCCGAGCACCTCGCGAAAGAAGTTCTCGAAGAAGATCGCGTGGCGTGCTTCGTCAACGAGCTGGGTGGAGAGGAACTGCTGGTCCTCCGTCGTCGGAGCGGCATGCACCATCGGCGAGAGCGTCTCGGTGACGCAGACCTCACCCATGTAGAACGCCTGAAGGCCGTAGATGATCTCGTTCTTGAGCTCGCCGGGGATGTTCTGCCAGTCCTGCTTGTCCTGTGTGAAGTCGAGATCGTGAACCGCCCAGTTCTGCTTCTCCCAGCGCTTGTACAGCTCGCGGGGGCCGGGGCGCTCTCGGAGCTGGACGTCCATCAGGGTGTAGACGTTGTCAACGTCCATGGTCGTCATGGCTGTGAGATCCGCCTTCTCTACGTCCCTCGCTACGTCGATGTCGGACATGCCGAGTTCCTTTCCTCGTTCGAGTCCCGAATGGGAAGAGCACTTTCGGTACCCATCGGTTCAGGTTTCCTGCACCTCACGATATATCGCGTTCGAGAGCCCGTCAATGAGCGGGCCGGCTCCTAGGTCCACTAGGCGCTGGTGCAGGGCGGAAGAGCGACTGCGCCCCTGTTGCCGGCCCACGTGTTGTCGCGGCAATCCCCGTCCAGTTCGAGCAGATCGGCCGCGACGTTGTTCTTGGTCTGGTTCTGCTGCAGGACATTGCCTGACGCGGCGGACGTAAGCACGAGCCCATTCGCAGCGTTGCCGTTGCTCTGATTCCTTTCGGATCGGTTGTTGTTCCCCTCGATCCGGATCCCGTCGCCCTTGGCGTGTGCTTTCGGATGAAATCCGTTGCTTTTGACGAAGTTGTCCGAGACGACGTTTCCGGTGGCTCCCTCGAACACCTCGACACCGTGCAACCCATTGAACGAGACGTCGTTCTTGCGAACGATGTTCTGCGAAACGCCTTGCTCCAATCTGATGCCGATGTCGTTCATCTCGTTCGGGTTGATCTCGAAGCTGTTGTCTCGAACGACGTTTGCGGTGATCTGATTCGCGACGGAAGGTACCTGCACCTGCCCGTTGTTCAAGGCGCTGATCACCGATATCCCGGAAAAGGGACCGTTGGCGAATGTCTTGTTCTCCGAGATGACGTTGTTCGACGACCCCCGGATGAGGATCCCGTCGCCGAAGCCGCTCAAAACGCTGCCGATGTTCAGAAAGGACGAGACCTTCTTCACCTTGTTGGTCCCGCCGCCTTCGATCTTGATCCCGACATCGAATCCGGTGACCTCGCCATTCTTGATCTTGACGCCGTGCCTGTTCGTCGCCCGAACCCCGACGTCGCCACCTCCGGGGTTGTTCGTCCCGAAGATCCGATGGCCGCCAAGGTCGATCGTGATCGCGTCCTGACCCGCGACGAGACCGCTGTCGCAAGGTCCGAGGTCCGCTTTGAGCTTGATGCTCGCGGTCACCACCTCTCCACACGACAGCGCCGACGCCGCAGGTGTGACGAGGGCGGTGGACGCCCCGACCACCACCAACGCTACGAGCGTGCGGACGCCCATTCGGGCTTTCACGATTCCCCTCCTCGCCGGTCCCTGGAGAGTACCGCCTGACGCCGCTGAGGGCTCCTAACGCTTGAACAGGCGGGAGAGCCAGATGCACGACTCGAAGAGGATGTACATGGCCGCGGTGAGTGCCAGCATCGTGAACCAGTCCACGCTGGGGGTGAGCACGGCCGAAGCGATGGCGATCGCCATGAACACGTGCCGGCGGTGCTGAGCCATCTGCTTCGACGTCACCACCCGCATGAGCGCGAGCAGCATCAGCAGGACGGGTAACTGGAATGCGATCCCGAATGCCGCGTGGTACAGCAGGGCGAAGTCGAGGTAGTTCTTCGCGCCGAGCAGCGGACTCACGTTCTCACCGGTGATCGCGTCGCCGATCAAGAACCTGAGTGCTTGCGGGAGCGTGAGCCAGGCGAAGGACACTCCAGTTGCGAAGAGCAGAAGCCCTGATCCGACGAATGGGATGGCATAACGTCGCTCGCGCTTGTGCAGACCCGGGCTGATGAAGCGCCAGAC
This sequence comes from uncultured Actinomycetes bacterium, assembly GCA_964520325.1. Lineage (GTDB taxonomy): Bacteria > Actinomycetota > JAICYB01 > JAICYB01 > JAICYB01 > CAZFOB01. The sequence goes on from CAZFOB010000002.1 coordinate 35,969, forward strand.
GTGGAAGAGCACGACCGGGAACGCGATGGCGAATCCCACGTACATCGCGATCTTGAACCGAAGCGTGAACGCTTCGAGGGGTCCGGTGAAGACGAGGTTCCCCTTCGTCAGGTCTTGCAGGTAGGGCCGCGCCGGCCCGAGCAGCAGCTCCACGATGGGGTCGAAGAGGAACCACCCGCCGACGCCGGCCAATGCTACGCACGCAAGGACCCAGACGAGCCTTCCCCGAAGCTCCTCGAGATGCTCGAGCAGCGTCATCGAGCTGCGATCCTCGGGCCTCCGCGGAAGCAGTCGCCGTCGCCTCTTTCCGGGGAGGGTCCCCGTTGCGCCGTGTGTGCGCCGGCGGCGCGAACCGAGCTGCACGCCTACTCCGCTACTCCCTCTGGGGGTCGCTCTGGCTGGGGGTCGCTCTGGGGAGGCTCTGACTTGGGCGTGATGAAGGTCGACAAGTCATCGTCCATCGCGTATTGCTCGCGCGCGAGCTGCTCGGCTTCGCGTACCTCGCGCTCGATCGGTTCGGTCAACTCACGCACCTCTCGCATGAACGGATCCGCCACGTCGCGTACTTCGCGCTCGAACTCACGCGACACACGTCTGATTTCCGCCACGACTCGTCCGACTTGACGGCCGAGCTCAGGCAGACGCTTCGGGCCGAACACGACCAGGGCGAGGATCACAAGCAGGACGATCTCGCCGCCGTTGATGTTCACGAACAAGCCCTCCTAGCCATGATGCTCCTACGCTAACCCTTCACGGCCATGGACAAACGTTTCGAGACACTCGTCGCGCACGCTCTGGCGGAGCCCTTCACCGGATGGGACTTCACGTACGTGCAGGGACGGATCGAGATCGACTCGGAGCCGTGGAACTACCGGGCGAGAGTGGAGGCGCTTGCGGCGACCGCGAGATCGCTGTGCGACCTGGGAACGGGCGGCGGCGAGTTCCTCGCGTCACTGTCCGTGCGTCCGCCTTTGACGTTTGCCACCGAAGCGTGGTTGCCGAACGTCCCGATCGCCGGCGCCAGACTTCTACCCCTCGGCGTGGGCGTGGTTGCCGTCGAAGGCGCTGCCGACAACGCGGCGCAAACTCCGCAGGACGTCGAGGGCAGGCTTCCGTTCCGCTCGGCATCGATCGACGTCCTCATCAACCGGCACGAGGCGTTCCTTCCCGAGGAGGTCGCGCGAGTGCTCAGCGCAGGCAGCACCTTCCTCACCCAGCAGGTCGGCGGCGACAACGAGTCGGAGCTCAACGAGGCGCTCGGCGCCGGTCCGCCCGAGACTGCACCGTCGCTCGACCAGTACGTCGCGCAGCTTCAAGGCGCCGGCTTGGTCGTGCGCGATGCGCAGGAGGCGCACTGCCGAAAGCGGTACCTCGATGTCGGCGCGATCGCCTTCAACATCAAGGCGATCCCGTGGCAGTTCCCCGGGTTCGATCTCGATCGGGACGTCGAGCGCCTGCGGCCGATCCACCGCCACATCGAGGCGCACGGTGCGTTCGAAGTCCGGCACCACCGCTTACTGCTGGAGGCAACGCCAGAGGCAACGCCAGAAGCAACGCCAGAAGCAACGAAGGACTGAGCGTCTAATAGGCTCTCGGCGTGCCGCCGCATACGACGGTCTTGGAACGCGTGCACCTGTTGTTGTTCGTGTCGGGAGGGATCGCCGTCGGGGTCGGCGCGCTCGCCATGCTGGAGCGATTCACCGACCGGTCCGCACGGACGATCTGCAGCGGTTACGTCGCGGCGGCAGCGGTGACGTTTGCCGTGTTCTTCATCGCAGAACGCGTCTACCACTGGCTGCAATGATGGACGGACGTTAGGCTCCCTTCGGATGGCTACCGCCGAGAAGCGTCCCAAGCTCCGCGAGCGCTTCGCCGGGCTCGGCGGGGGAGCTCCACTCGCTCCGCTTTTCATCCTGTTCGCTCTGAATGCGGTGGACGAGCTCGATCGCACGGCCTTCGGGCTCCTGCTTCCAGAGATCAAGAGGGACTTCGGGCTCAGCCTCACGGGCGTGACGACCCTCCAAGCAGCGATCATCCCTGCCGGCCTGCTCTTCGCGTTACCGCTCGCGAGGATCGCCGATCGCCGGCGCCGTAAGCCGGTCGCCGTCTGGGGCGCAGCGACATGGGGTCTCTTCTCGATCTTCACCGGGATTGTGCCGACCATCTTCCTGCTCGGCCTCATGCGCATCGGTGCGGGACTGGGCCGCGCCGTGAACAGCCCCATCCACCCGAGCCTCCTATCCGACTACTACCCGCCGACCGCGCGCGCGAAGGTCTTCAGCACACATCGCGTCGCCAATCCCATCGGGCAGTTCGTGGGGCCTCTCGTTGCCGGGTTCATCGCGGCCGCAGTGGGTTGGCGCCTCCCGTTCATCGTCCTTGCGATACCGACGTTCGTCGTCGTCCTCATCGCGGTGCTGAAGTTGCGGGAGCCGGAACGGACCGGGCAGACCCTCGTCGAGGGAGACGTGAGGTTCAAAGAGGCGTTCCGGTCGCTCTGGGGGGTGCGGACGCTGCGCCGTCTCTGGATGGCCATGCCGTTCCTCGCCGTCGTGGTGATCGGACTCTCGCCACTCCTGTCCCTCTACTACGACGAGGTATTCGGCGTCCCGGTCCAGATGCGCGGGATCATCCAGGCCTTCGACGGGCCCTTCCTCGTTGTCGGGTTGATCGCGGGTTCTGTGTTCATCGACCGCGGTCTCTTCCGCGACGCCGGTCGCGCTCTCCGGATCATCGGGATGGCCGCGGCTTGCATCGCCCTGCTGATCCTCGGTCTGGCGTGGGCGCCGACGCTCTGGCTCGGGATCCTGTTCAACTACTCGATCAACATCCTCGCGCCGGTCCTCCTCACGGGCGGGATCGTGATCGTCTCGCTCACTGCTCCTCCTGAATCGCGCGCCACCGCATTCGCGTTCTTCGAGATCTTCGCGCTCCTCGGTGTGATCGCTCTGCCTGTCGTGGGGATCGTTGGGGACGCATTCGAGGGAAGCGCCGGGATCCGGGCCGGGATGACGATCCTCGTCCCCGCACTACTCATCGGGAGCGCCATCGTCGTGAGCGCCGGCCGCTTCGTCCGCGATGACATCGCGCGTATCTATCCGGAGTACGGCAAGAAGGGGATCCCTCCCGAGGCCATCACGGCCGATCCGACGATCGTCCCGCCGACGCCGATCGAATAGCCCGGGAATACACTCCTACTAACATCGTGCATGCCCGTGCGGCGTCCGGATGCTCCGAAGCTCAGCTCCGAGCAATGGTTCCTGCTCACCGTGCTCGGCGTCGCCGACTTCTTCCAGGGCTACGACTCCTTCATCGTCACGGCCGCGCTTCCGCAGATCAGGGAGACGTTCAACCTCTCGCAATCGCAGGCCTCGCTGTGGTTCGCCATCCCGGTCCTCGGTGCCCTGCCCGCAGTGTGGTTCAGCCGGCGCGCCGACGTGCACGGACGACGCCAGATGCTCTCGGTGTCGATCATCGGCTTCACGCTCTTCACCGCGGCGACGGCAACCTCACCGAACATCGCCGTGATGGTCGGGCTCCAGTTCTTCGCGCTGCTCTTCCTGACCGTCGAGGGCGCCATCGCGTGGACGATGGTGGCCGAGGAGCTCCCGGCTGGCGCACGCGGCTTCGGCTTCGGATGGCTGGCGATGCTTACCGCCCTGGGCTCCGGGCTCGCGTCCATCATCTACGGCGGACTGTTCGAGCCGTTCGATATCTCGTGGCGGTGGCTCTACGTGATCGCGCTCCCGCCGTTGGTGTGGATCATCCGCTTGCGTCGCCGGCTCCCGGAGAGCAAACGGTTCGAAGCCGCGAAAGACTCGGGACGACTGGCCGAGCACTGGCACGCGATCCTTCGTCCGCCGATCAGGAAGTGGCTCTGGCTGGTCTGTCTGACGGCGTTCCTCGGCGCCCTTGTGACCCAAGCCGGCGTGTTCACGATCGACTTCCTCCAAGAGGACCGCAACATCGGGCCGACGGCAGCCAACTTCATCCTCGTCGGGGCCGGAGCGCTGGCGGTGCCCGTGCTCGTCGGATCCGGCGTGCTGTCCGACCTGTACGGCCGCAAACTGATCGGCTGCAGCTTCGGTCTGCTCAGTGTCGTCGGCGGGCTGTGGTTCTTCCTCTTGGCACGCGACGCATGGTCGTTGTTCTTCGCACTCACGCTCGTGTTCATCGGGCAGTTCGGCTCATGGCCGACGCTCGGCGCGTTCGGGTCCGAGCTCTTCCCGACCGCGCATCGAGCGCTGGCCGGCGCGTGGTCCAACGTCGCGCGCGTGCTCGGTCAGTCCACCAGCTTCGTCCTCGGTGCCGTGCTCATCGACGTGACGGGGGAGCTGTCGACGACCTCGCTGATCCTGGGCGCCGGTCCACTCCTCGCTCTGCTGATCATCTGGGTCGCCTTCCCCGAGACCAAAGGACGTGAGCTCGAGGACATCACCGGCGAGGCGCCGCTCCCGATCTTCGGGCCGCCGCCCGTGTTGGGAGCCGAATCTCTATCGCTGCCGCGGGACGTCGGGCTGTCTGCCCTTCAAGACCAACCAGGATCTTCGGTGGTGGACACGACCGAAGGCTGATCTCCGGTTCGTTCTTCGCGCGGACCGCGTCGTGCAAGGCGCGCGCGCGAAGCTCACTCACGCCCGGGCGCCGCGTGAAGTGCTGAAGCTTCGTGGCGCCCTGGCGAAGCAGGCTATGCATCCCTTTCGGATTGCCGCGCCGCAGGTGCTCGTAGCCCACCGCGACCTGGATCAATCCGTGGAGAAGTTTGCGACGCGTTCCCGTCGCTCGCCGCCATACCTCCTCCCACTCGTCGTGTCCGCCGTAGAAATCGCGCTTGTTGAACAGCTTCGACCCCGCGACGAGATAGTCGTGCTCCTCGGAGTCTGTGAGCGGGTGCCGCGGACGCGGCTCGGGTTTGCCGCCACGTTGCTTCCAGTACTTCTCCGAGATCGCAGCTACGCGCCGACCACCGTCGGAACCACTGGAGGCGCCACCCCGAGATCCCCTCGCAGCCGGCGTTCCAGCAGCGCCAGGTTGATCACGTCGTCCGCGTTGTACGCGAGGAGTGTCTCCAGAGCGTGCCGGTCGTCGTTTCGCCATCGATCCCACAGGACCATCGCATCGTACCCGTTGACTCCTCGCAGCCGGCGTGGGATCTGCAGACCAGTCTCGATCCTCTTCAGTCCGCCGTTGATGCCGACACGCCTGCACTCGATCGACAGATCGAGGGACCGAAAACGTTCGATGAGCTCGACGCCGAAGGCCCGGCGAAGCACCGGCAGGTCGAAACCTTCTCCGTTGAAGGTGCACAGCGTGTCGAGGCCGTCGAAGAGCTCGTCGATCGCCTCCCGCGTGTTCGCCTCACCGACGAGCTGGACGAGGCCGCGGTCGGCACGCAAGAGCCCAGTGACGGTGACCTCACGATCGAATGAGGTCTCGATGTCGAGATAGCCGATCACGCACTCATCACACCCCGGACCGTAGTCCGCTGCACCGACATCTCGTAAAGAGCTCAGTGCTTCGTCGGGCCCTCGTAGAGCTCGAGGATGCGCTTCGCAGCGTTCTGGAGCCGCTCGACGAGGTCGGCGGGCTCGACCACCTCGACTCCTGCGCCGAAGCGCAGGAGAAGTTTCTCGAGTCGCGGGATCCCGTCTGTGCGGAACTCGAGCTCCTGGCGTCCGCCGCGCAGATCCTTGGTCTTGTCAACGCGGTAGTACTCCGGCAGCCATTGGGCCACGGCCCGCGACACACGGATCTTGACGAGGACGTCGTCCGGACCGGGAACGTAGACGAGCGGCGGAGGCAGCTCAGCGTCCGCGTCGTCGGGTGGGATGAACAACTCGTCGGACAACTCGAGTGACTTGATCCGGTCGAGGCGGAACATGCGCTTGTCCTGCGCGAGATGACAGAACCCCGAGAAGTACCAGTGTCCGAGCGACGCGAACACGAGGTGGGGTTCGACCTTGCGCCGTGTCATGTTGTCTCGCGTGTAGGTGTAGTACTCGAGATCGATCTGACGGTGCTCGGTCACGGCGTCGCGAAGAAGACCGAGCCACTTCGACTCGCCGCTCTCGAGTTGCACTTTGATGCGCTTGGTGAGCTCGGCGACTCCACCCTCCTGGGGCAGGAGCGCGCGGCCGAGCTTCTCGAGGGCCGCGCGTAGCGAGGCGAGCTCCTTCAGGCCGGAGCGGTCGTCGCCTGCTCCATGCAGAAGATGCACGAGGGCTTGCGCTTTGAGATAAAGCGGGATCGCTTCCGTACGAGTCAGACGAAGCGGACGCGCGAAGTAGTCGGCCATCTTGATGACGACGGTGTCCTCCTCGATGACGACTTCGATGAGGTCGGCCGGCGTGTAGTCCGGAAGTCCGCACACGAACAGCAGGTTGAGGTCGTCGAGGATCTCCTTCTCCGGTGCGCCGAGACGCCGTGCGAGCTCTCCGATCGACACACCGGGATGCGCCACGCAGTACGGGACGAGCAACAGGATCCGCTCGAGCCGCGACAGGCTCCGCCGAGCGGCTTCGGAAACCACGCCGGTGCTCTTGACCTTCGCTCTCGGCGTCATCCCTTCATCGCTTGCTTCTGCTTCTTCTGGTTCGGGGGCTTCGGCCGATGGCCCTCGGCGGTTTGACGCAGGCGGTCGACGACCGCTTGACGCACGCGTTGCGGGGAGCGCACGACCGCGTCCTCGCCGAAGCCGAGGACCCAGGAGACGAAGCCCTCCTCGTCGCCCACGTTGACCCGGACGACCGCCCAGTCGTGCCAGGTTCCCGTGGGCTCGAGGCCGAGCGACTGCTCGATCCACCACGCCAGCCGCGGAGAGAACGCCACGTCGACCGCGACCTCCTCCCCCACCCAGGGCTCGGTGTTCACCCTGTCGGGTGAGAACCCGTCTGGGATCTCGAAGTCCGGCTCGCCCGAGCGATTCGTGAAAACGACCTTCGAGGTGATGCGCGGAAGCTTGAAGTGACGTATCTCGCCCCGCAGATGATCGTGGCCCGCCACGTACCACGCTCCCTGACGGTGGATGAGGGCGTAGGGATCGACGGTACGCTCGACCTCTCTGGCCTGACCGACGCCCTTGTACTTGAATCTCACTCGACGTCGTCCGGCGACGGCTTCGAGGATCTGCGGAAGCGCCGGCGAATCGAGGTGCAAGCGGGCGCGAAGCCACGGGGGCGAGGTCGGATCGGCGCCGCCATCACCCGTAAGTGAAAGCTTCACGAGGGCGTGGTCTTCCTTCCCACCCGGCTCGACCACGATCTGAGACGCGATCCACAGCGCCGCCATCTCGTCGGGAGAGAGATCCAGCTCGGGAAGGTAGTAACGGTCCTTGCTGATGAGGTAGCCCTCTTCGACCTCCCAGACGTCGGTGAACCGGCGCTCGATCGGGATGCCGAGCGAACGCAGCTCCTCCTTGTCGCGTTCGAACATGCGCTTGAACGACGAGTAGTCCTCCTGCTGGTACCCGGGCACGGTGTTGCGCACCTCTTCGACCGTGAGGGGACGCCGCGTGTTGAGCAGCAGCGCGATGAGGTTGACGAGTCGTTCGACCTTCATGGGGCCGTATGGTACCCCTGCTCTGTCATGCCTCCTCCCGCGAAGCTCCCAACGCAGGTCAGCGACGCGCACCGCGGATGGTCGGCGAACATCCACTACGCGCCGTACGCCACAGCCACCTGGAAACTGACATCACCGGACGGCGCAGTTCGTTTCGCGAAGGTCGCCAGCAACGATCTCTATCCCACGCTCGCCGGCGAACGAGACCGCATGCTTTGGGCGCAAGGGAAGCTTTCTGTGCCGGATGTCATCGACTACGGATGCGACGACGACGTCGAATGGCTCCTGACCGCAGCCCTTCCGGGCGTTGACGCGTCCGACGACACGTTACGCGAAGATCCCGCGACGCTTGTTGCGACCATGGCGCGCGGACTGCGCGTCTTTCACGACACTCCGATCGAGGGCTGTCCTTTCGACTTCCAGTTGGACGCCGCGATCGACCATGTCCGCCGGCGCGTGCATGGAGGTGGCGTGCCGATCGAGGTTGCGGGGATGCATTCGATGCACCACCACCTCGGCGTGGAGAGGGCTCTGGCGCAACTCGAGTCGACGAGACCGACGAGCGAGGACGTCGTCGTCTGCCACGGCGACTACTGCTTCCCGAACGTCCTCATCGAGAACGGCCGCGCCACCGGATACATCGATCTGGGTGAGCTCGGTCTCGCCGACCGGTGGTGGGACATCGCCATCGGAGCGTGGAGCGTGACATGGAATGTCGACCCGAAGTGGGAGCCGCTGTTCTACGAGGCCTACGGCGTTGAGCCGGACGCCGAACGCATCGGCTACTACCGCCTGCTCTACGACCTAGCGTCGTAGCGGTGTGAGTCAGCGAGCCCAGAGCACATCGACATCGTAGGAACCGAATCGCCGGTCGGATGTAAGGACCGTGAGGCTTTCGAGCTGCGCTTGAGCGATCAAGATCCGGTCGAAGGGATCGCGGTGATGCATCGGCAGGGTTGCGACGTGCAGGGCGTGTGAGAGAGAGATCGGCATCGGGACGACCCCACTGGTGGGGATGCGCTCCGTGAAGTAGTCCATCGGCGGCCGAGGAAGCACGAGCTTGCCGAGGGCGTATTTGATCGAGATCTCCCAGGCACTGGCCACGGACAGGATCAACTCATTCGCCGGATCTTCGACCGATCGCAGGGCATCGGCTGAAAGTCGTTCGGGCGTGGTTTGCAGCCACAACCAGCTGTGACTATCGAAGAGGATCCTCATCATCGTCTCCCTCGAACAGCCGCAGGATCTCTTCGGAAGGATCGTTGAAGTCGTCGGGAACCTCGAACTTGCCCCTGTCGAGCCCGAACTGACGGCGGCGCGGCTGCTCGATCGCCATGAGACGAGCGACCGGCTTGCCGGATCGGGCGATGATGATCTCTTCACCCAACTCCACCCGCCGCAGGAGTCGCGACAGGTGGGTCTTTGCCTCGTGGACGCTCACCTCGCTCATAGAGGGCAGGATAGACTAAGTTAATGACTAAGTCAATCTCGGCCGCAGGGCCTTCGTCAACGGCGCTGCATGTAGTTCGGGTAGGCGAACGGTCCACGCGACACGCGGTCGAGGTCCTTGAGCGTTTCTGCGTTCAGCTGGAGATCGGCAGCAGCCAGGTTGTCCTCGAGTTGCTCGGCATTGCGCGGACCGATGATCGCGCTCGTCACGCCTTGCTGCGCGAGCGTCCAGGCGACGGCCACCGCCGCGTGCGAGGTTCCGTTCGCCTTGGCGACCTCTCCGACCTTGTCCACGATCTCGAAGTTCTTGTCGGTGAACAGCGTGCGACGGAACATCTCCCACACGTCCCCTTGTCCTGACTTGCCGAATCGCGAGTCGGCCGGGACGTCGTCCTTCGTGTATTTCCCGCTGAGCACTCCACCTCCAAGCGGCGACCACACGATGACGCCGAGACCGTGACGCTCCGCGGTCGGGAGGATGTCCTTGTCGATCTCGCGGACGATCAGCGAGTACTGCGGCTGCAGCGACACCATGGGTGCGCCTCCCAGCCGTTCGGCCGCCCATTGTCCTTCGACGATCTGCGACGCCAGCCAGTTCGAGCAGCCGACATAGCGGACCTTCCCTGACCTCACGAAGCCGTCGAGGGTGGCCATCGTCTCGTCGACCGGCGTCGTCCAGTCCCAGTTGTGCACCTGGTAGAGGTCGACGTAGTCGGTGCCGAGCCGCGCGAGCGAGTTCTCGAGTGAACGCGTGAGATTGGCTCGAGAGTTGCCCCAGTTGTTCGGGCCGCTGCCGTCCGGCGAGAAGCCCTTCGTGGCGAGCACGACCTCCTCTCGTCGCGCAGCAATGGCGCGCCCGACGATCTCCTCGGAACGTCCACCGGAATAGGTATTCGCCGTATCGATGAAGTTGTGCCCGGCCGCCAGGAACGCGTCGATAACCTTGGCGGACGTCGGCTCGTCACATCCCCACTGCTCGTTTCCGAAGTTCATGGCGCCGAGACACAGACGCGACACCTTGAGACCGGAGCGTCCGAGCGTTACGAAGTCAGCCATCGCAGTACCTCCTGAGTGATCCCTCTCAGGAGATGGTGCTACATCGAGGCGATCAGGCGCTCGACGCGGTCGTCCTCCGACTTGAAGGGGTCCTTACACAGGACGGTCCGCTGGGCCTGGTCGTTGAGCTTGAGGTGTACCCAGTCGACGGTGTAGTCGCGTCGGCGGCGCTTGGCCTCCTTGATGAACTCAGCACGAAGGCGCGCGCGGGTGGTCTGCGGCGCCTCGACGATCGCACGCTCGACTTGCGCCTCGGTGACCATGCGGTCGGCGTGGCCTTCGCGCTCGAGCATGTAGTAGAGGCCGCGGCCCCGGTGCACGTCGTGGTATGCGAGATCGAGCAACGCGACGCGAGGGTGGCCGAGCGGGAGGCTGTGCCGCTCGCGGTAAGCCTGGATCAGCTTGTACTTCATGACCCAGTCGAGCTCGCCGTCGAGCGAGAGCGGATCTGCTTCGAGCCCGGTAAGGAAGTGCTCCCAGAGCTTGAGCGAGGTCTTGAGCTCGTCCGACAGGTCGCGGTACTCCGCGTAACGCTGAGCGCGAGTGAAGTACTCCCATTGGATCTGCACGGCGTTGAGCTCGCGACCGTTGGCCAAGCGCACTTTGCGCTTACACGTCATGTCGTGGGAGATCTCGCGGATCGCGCGGATCGGGTTCTCGAGGGTCATGTCGCGCATGACGACGTTCTCCTCGATCATCCGCAGCAGGATCGCTGTTGCGCCGATCTTCACGAAGGAGGCCACTTCGCTCATGTTCGAGTCTCCGACGATCACGTGCAGGCGACGGTACTTCTCGGCGTCGGCGTGTGGTTCGTCGCGCGTGTTGATGATCGGACGCGACCGCGTCGTCGCTGAGGACACACCCTCCCAGATGTGCTCGGCTCGCTGCGACGTGCAGAAGAGTGCTCCGCGCGAGGTGTGGAGCACCTTGCCGGCTCCCGCGAAGCACTGACGCGAGACCAGATACGGGATGAGGATGTCGGCGAAACGCTGGAACTCGCCGTACCTCGAGACGAGGTAGTTCTCGTGACACCCGTAGGAGTTGCCGGCTGAGTCGGTGTTGTTCTTGAACAGATAGACGTCGCCGGCGATGCCCTCGTCCTTCAGTCTCGCCTGCGCACCCATGAGGAGGCTCTCGAGACGGCGCTCACCCGCTTTGTCGTGCGCGATGAGGTCGGGGATGTTGTCGCACTCGGGCGTGGCGTACTCGGGGTGCGAGCCGACGTCGAGGTACAGGCGCGCGCCGTTGTCGAGGAACACATTCGACGACCGTCCCCACTGCACGACCTTGCGGAAGAGGTAGCGGGCGACCTCGTCCGGGCTCAGGCGGCGCTGACCGCGGAACGTGCAGGTTACGCCGTATTCCGACTCGAGACCGAAGATCCGCCGATCCATCCGTCCAGTCTACGGGCGCCCTTCGCCCAAAACCGTTCTTACGTAAGGGCTGCTTCGAGCTCGGCGGTTGCCAGGCGACGGAACGTCCGGCGTGGAAGGTTGCGGTCGAGCACTGCTGCTTCGAGCTGTGTCGCCAGCAGCTCCACGTTGCCGACCGTGGTGAGCGCCACGACGCCCAGCTTGATCGCGTCGGTGAGCTCGGGTGTGGCCTGGTAGTGCTCGGACAGATGCGTCTTCAACGCTTCGGACTGTCCACCCACAGCCGCGTAGCCGTGCTCGTCGGTCAACACCCCGTCGAAAGTCACCTGGTACATCTCGCTTGCCGCCGAGTCGTCTCCGATGCCTGCGACGAGGATCTCCACTTCGTACGGCTTCATGGAGTTCGTGAAGATCTGGTCGAGGACCTGCGAGTAGAGGTTGGCGAGCGCGCGCGCACTGACGTCGTCGCGCGAGTAGGCATACCCCTTGAGATCGGCTTGGCGGATCCCGACGATCCGGAGATTCTCGTACTCCGGGTACTTCCCCACTCCCGCGAACGCGATCCTGTCGTAGATCTCTGAGACTTTGTGCAGAGTCGCCGACGGATTCTCGGCGAGCAGCAGGACGCCGTCGGTGTACTCGAGTCCGAGGATCGGCCTGCCACGCGCGATGTTGCGTCGCGCGTAATCGGCGCGATCTTTCATCACCTGTTCCGGTGATGCGTACATGAAGCCCGAGGGCATGCTCATAGGGTCCTCGCTTCGAGGACCGCGCGCGCGACAGCCTCGACGTCGCCGTCGGGCACTTCGCGCACGCCGTCCCGATCGATGATGAAGACCGTCGGGTAGATCCCGTGCACCGGATCGGGACCGGCCGTGCCCGCGTCCTCCTCGGCGGCATCGGTCAACGCTTCGACCGCGATCTCCACAGCCCGCGCGGCGTCAACATCGTCGGCGCTGGTGTAGAGCTTCTTCATCGAGTTCTTCGCGTCGCGTCCGCCAGAGCCGACGGAGTGGTAATCGGTCTCCTCGGACAGTCCGCCCGTAACGTCGTAGCGGTAGATGCGTCCCTCGCCCTTGCGCGTGTCGTATCCACCGAAGAGGGGCAGCACGACGAACCCTTGCATCGCAGCCGGGAGGTTGGCGCGGATCAGGCTCCCGAGCCGGTTGGCTTTGCCGGCGAGCGTGAGTGCCTCGCCCTCGACCTTCTCGTAGTACTCGAGCTCGACCTGGAACAGGCGCACCATCTCGACGGCCGGCCCGGCGGCGCCTGCGATGCCGATCGCGGAGTAGCCGTCGGCAGCGAAGACTTTCTCCATCGCGCGATGGGCGATCGAGAACCCCTCGGTGGCTCTGCGGTCACCAGCCATCACGACGCCGTCGACGAAGCGCAGCGCGACGATCGTGGTCGCTTCGATGGTTTCGATCGATCCCGACGCGACCGGTTGCGGAAGCAGCTCAGGGCGTTCTGTTCGCAGGAAGTCGGTGAAGCTCGAGGCGAGTCGCCCGGCGCCGGAGAAGTCGGGGGGTTGGCTCATGACAAGAGCGAGACTAGACGACGACTCCGTCCTGGTGCCGCCTATCTGGCGTCGTCGATCATGTCGGCCAGGCGCTTGAGACCGCCGAGTCCGCGCGAGACGTAGCCGTCGGGCAGGACGAGCATCGGGACGACCTTCTTCTCGAACCCGTCCCACTCGCGCTGCCACCCCGCCGCGGTTCCAGCGTCCTGGTGCGGTATGTCGATCTCGTCCGACTCTCCCCACGCCCATGCGAAGAGGCTGCGACGAACATCTGCTTGCGGGCGAGCGGCGAACGTGCGAGACGCTTGACCGGTGTTGGGCCGGACGTCGGGGAGGCTGATCTCGAATGACTCACCCGGCCGTGCCAACGCCCTGACCGACTCGATCTCCTCTTCGAGTTCCGAACCCGCCTCGCCGTCCATCGATACACCTCCCCCCGGCATGTCTTTGTCGTGCTGGACGGCGCGCCAGTCGACCTCCGCGGCTCCCAGTTGGAGCAACGTGGCGACGCGCGCACTCGCCAATGCGCTGTACGGGCAATTGAAATCGGCGTAGACGATGATCTTCATGTCGATCACTCGATGGTTTCGTCGATCTGTTCGGCCTCGCGCTGCTCGCGGCGCTCTTTCCGGACGCCGAGCCAGCGCAGCAGGAAGAAGAGCGTGACGGGGGCCCCGAAGAAGAGCGCCACTTCGTCCCAGCCGCCCTGATGCCCGACCGGGGCAGCCGTCACGAGCGGACGGATGCCGGGAAGGAGTCTCACGGCCCAACAGTAGTGGCTTACCCTGGAGGCAGTACGGGAGGCAACGACGGGGAGGCAACGATGAGCCAGGCACCGGAGAAGGTCCAGACCCAGGAAGGCCACACCTACACTTCACCGAAGGGCATCGACTACGACTCGGTTCCCTGGCGGCTGTGGGACAAGTCGAAGAAGCTGTTCTGGGATCCCGCAGACATCGACTTCACCCAGGACACCAAGGATTGGGCGGCCCTGCCCGATGAGGCGCGGTTGATGCTCGCGATGTCCTGTCGCGGCTTCATGGTCGGCGAGGAGGCCGTCACCCTCGACATCCTTCCGCTCCTCCGGGCGATGTCGGAGATGGGACGCCTCGAAGACACGATGTACCTCTCCATGTTCGCGATGGAGGAGGCCAAACACATCGACTTCTTCCGCCATTGGTTCGATGCGGTCGACTTCGACCCGAGCATCGGTGGGCAGTCGGGCTACGGCGGGGGCGATCCGCAGATGGATCCGTTCGTCTCTCTGCAGCGAGTCATGAACCGCTTGGACAACGACCGTTCGCCCAAGCGCATCCTCGACGCGACGCTGCTCTACAACCACCTGATCGAGGCCGTGTTCGCGATCGCCGGTTACCGCCGCTTCGACCAGCAGTTCAATGTCATCGGGCAGGACAAGCTCCCGGCCCTGCGCGAAGGTCTCAAGCTCATCCAACGGGACGAGCGACGCCACATCGCGTACGGCACGTACCTCTCGCGCCGGACGATCGCCGAGAACCCGGGGATCTGGGAGTGGGTCGAGCAGCGGTGGGAACGCATGGCCGGGCCGTTGATGAACGGCGGAGGCGACGAGATCACCCGCACGCTCGCGTCGCGCCGGCTCGCCGTGCTCGCGGTGGCCAAGTCCGAGAGTGTTGACGACGTGGAACACACGAGCATCGAGGACTTCGAACCAGACGAGATGCTCGAAGCAGCGACGAACTAGTTCCTAGGTCGCGCTCGCTCCGGCTGCTTCGCGGTCCCGCTTGGCGACTTCTTCGCGGACGATCGGGATCACCTGCTGCCCGAAGTCGATCGTGTCCTGCAACGTGTCGTATCCCCGGGCCGACAGGATGTCGACCCCGAGGTCAACGTAGTCGAGCAGCGCAGCAGCCACGATCTCCGGTGTGCCGACGAGGGCGTTCGAGTTGCCCATCGCTCCAGTCGCGCGAGCTGTGGCCGTGTACAGCGCGCGGTCGAATCGCTCACCCCGTTTCGCGATGTCGAGCAGGCGCTTCGATCCCGTGTTCTGCGGCCCTCCCCCGCTGCGCCTGATCCACGGGTTCTTGTTCCCGCGCCGTGCTTCGATCGTCGCAACGATGTGCTCCGCGCGCTCCCACGCCGCTTCCTCGGTCGCAGCCAATATCGGACGGAAGGCGACCTGGATCTTCGGCCGTGGCCTTCCGGCGGCGAGAGCGTCGGCGAGCACGCGAGAGATCTGCTCGGTGGTGTCCGCGAGAGGCTCTCCCCACAGGCAGTAGATGTCGCCGACGGCGGCGCCCACTGCGTACGCGGCCTCCGACGATCCACCGAAGCTGATGGGCGGGTGCGGTTGTTGCACCGGGAAGATGTCGGAGACGAAGTCCTTGAAGCTGTAGTGCTCGCCTTCGTGGTCGAACGCCTCATGAGTCGTCCAGACCTTCTTGATGATCTCGATGTACTCCTGTGTGCGGCTGTAACGCTCGTCGTGTCCGAGGTGGTCGCCTTCGCGTTGCTGCTCGTGGTCGTTGCCGCCGGTGATGAAGTGGACGAGCATGCGTCCGTTGCTCATCCGGTCGAGCGTCGCGAAGGTTTTCGCGGCGAACGTCGGTATCGACAGGTTCGGCCGGTGTGCGACCAAGACTTCCAGTGTCGTGGTATTCATCGCGATGAGCGCAGCAGCTTGGGCAGGATCGGGACTTCCCGATCCGTACGCGGTGAGCACGCGGTCCCATCCGTTCTCCTCGTGCGCGCGCGCCAGTGCGATCGTGAACTCTGGGTCGAAGCTGCCGTTGCTCCGGCGATTCGTCTCCGAACCGTCGTTGGTCGCTCCCATGCCGAGGAACTCGACCGGCATCTCAGCCCTCTTTCGTGTTTCGCGCGATCACGGCTTCAGCTTCGCACCTCACGTTGAACCCGAGGGCTTCGTACAGGCCGATCGCGGGAGTGTTCGTCGACTCGACGTGAAGGAACGCCTCATCGCCGGCAGCCCTGATGCTCTCCACGACTGCGAGCACGAGCTGCCGGGCAAGCCCCCGGCCACGTACCTCGTCAGCGGTGCACACGGCGCTGATCTCGGTGAAGCCCGGCGGGCGAACTCGCACCCCCGTCATGGCGACAAGACGCCCGTCCCGCCGTATCCCGACGTAGCGGCCCAGCTCGATCGTCCGGGTGAAGAAGGGTCCGGGTCGCGTTTGCGCGACCAGCTCGAGCATCTCGGGGACGTCCCGGGGGCCGAGCTCGATCAGCTCGTCCGTGTTTGCCCGTTCGGTGACGTTGCTCGCGACCATCTGGAGGCAAGGGATCGCGTGGTCACGCACCCAACCGTCGGGGAGGTCGACCCTCGGCTTGAACAGGATCGCGGGTTTGCCAGGGCCGACGAGTACCGCGAGGTCGTCCCACGCCCGGTCGCTCGGGACGTCCGGGATGCCGGAGAACATCGCGACGTCTCGATGGAATCGTCCGGCGTCGCCGATGTGCTCCGCCAGCTCGCGTTGCGGGCCGTCGATCGCATGCCAGACGGGGTTGTCGAGGACGCTCACCTGCGTCTGTGTCACGTGCGTCGTCAGTCGGCTTTGCCGACCTGGGTGACTCCCCGGACGACACCCATCTCGCGCATCTTCGCGATGGTGAGGATGTGTCCGGTGTAGTCGATCGGTTGATCGGCGAGCCACAGCACGGCGTCCGACATGATCACCGGATCCTCGAAGCCGTCGTAGTTTCCCTCGCCGAGCGTGGCGGTGTAGCCCTCCGTCCACACCTGGAGCTCGAGCTGGATGCAGTTGACGCCGACCTTGTCCTTGAGCTCCCACGCGTGGCACTCGGTCAGTGCCTCGAGCGCCCGCTTGGTGACGGTGTAGCTCGCGCGTCCGAAGAAGGGAGCGAGTGATGCGCCGGAAGAGATGTTGATGACCCGGCCGCCGTCCCCCTCGGCCATACGCGGTGCGAAAGCGTGCATGAAGTAGAAGGGCCCATTGACGTTGACGTCGACGGCCAGCGTCCAGCGCTTCAACGGTTCCTGGAGGGAGAGACCGGGCGGGGCAACCGCCGCGTTGTTGATCAACAGATCGACGCGACCACACTCATCGAAGACGCGGTCGGCGAGCGCCTGTACGGCATCGGAGTCCCGGACGTCGAGGCCGACGGTTATCGCCTTGCCGCCTTTCGCCTCGACGAGTGCCGCCGTTTCGTCGATCGTGCCCGGGAGCTTGCCCGGCGACTCGCTCGAAGATCGGGCGGTGGCGACGATGTCGTAGCCCTTCTCCGCCAGATCGACGCACAGCTGCTTCCCGATACCGCGGCTTGCTCCGGTTACGACTGCGACCTTGGACATGTGTGGTCTCCTCTCCGGTGGTCGCACGATGCTAGTCGGCCGGGCGTTATGCGCCCCCGTCCGGCTTGACAGGGTTAGATAGTCATGTTTGCCTAATCAAAGATGACTGACATGCGCGTCACCAATCTTGCGCAGATCTCCGGCAAACCGGACATGACGCGCCTGGTCCTGCTGGGCGTGCTGCGCAACGAGCCGATGCACGGCTACCGCATCAAGCAGACGCTCCACGAATGGCATATGGACTTCTGGGCGGACGTCCAGGGCGGGTCAATCTACGCGGGGCTCAAGCGACTGGTGTCGGACGGTCTCATCGAGAAGGCCGGCAGCAGCCGGGAGGGGAACCGCCCCGTACGAACGGCGTATCGCATCACGCCGTCCGGTCGCGAGGAGTTGCGCCGATTACTGCGCAGCTTCTGGACGCCGCCGTCCCGCTTCGCGCGTCCCGTCGATATCGCCCTGCACTTCTCGTCGGAGCTGTCGCCTGAAGAGATCGAGCCGTTGCTGGAAGAGCGGCTGCGGGCACTCGAGAACCAGTCGCTGATCTTCCGACCGGAGTTCGTCCCCGAGTTCGACGAGCCACGCCGGCAGGCGCGCGTCGCCGATCTCTACGACCACGAGCGTCGCCTGCTCGCCGCCGAGCGCGAGTGGTGCGAGTGCGTGCTGGAACGGTTGCGAGCCGGCGCGTACCACGATGCGCCGAAGACGACGAAGAAGAAGAAGCGGAGGACATCTTGACGATGACGCAGATCGAGGCTCCGCCGAAGGCGCGTGGGAAGTGGCGGAAGCAGCTCGTGCGCGCGGGGCTCGTCCTGCTCGCGTTCCTGATCGTCGGGGCTGGTGTCCTTTGGATCCTCAAGCCGTGGGTCCCCGGCATCGTGCTGGCGGAGCCCGGCCCGACCGGGGAACGGATCGTCGAGCGCGGGATCTTCGGGAACTACTACCCGGCGGAGGGGAACGGGCGCAGACCTGCGGTCCTGTTGGTCGGCGGTTCCGAAGGAGGGATCGGCACGGGCGTACGGGCCGCGGCGGTCGATCTACAGGACGCGGGGTTCAACGTCCTCGCGTTGTCGTACTTCGGCGCCCCAAGGCAGCCGAAGCAGCTCGAGCTCGTCCCGCTCGAGACGTTCGACCGCGGGCTGGCGTGGCTTGCGAAGCGTCCGGAGGTCGACGGGAAGCGCATGGCGGTCGCCGGACAGTCGAAGGGGTCGGAAGTGGCGCTGCTGACCGGCGTCCGGCATCCGGAGCTGAAGGCTGTCGTCGCGAGCGCACCGACGAGCGCGGTCTGGCCGGGCATCGACTGGAAGAGTTTCAACGCGGATTCTTCGTGGACGTCGGACGGACGACCGTTGCCGACCGTCCCGTACGACGGCGTGGCATTGTTCGGCGATCTCGGACGCGTGTATCGCGGAGCGCTGAAGGACTTCACGGACCACCCGGACGCGATGATCCGCGTCGAACGCATCCGCGGGTCGGTCCTGCTCGTGTGCGGCGAGGAGGACAAGCTCTGGCCCGCGTGCACCATGGCCCGGCAGCTGAAGGCACGATCGGCGACGGAGCACGGCCCGCGTGTCCGGATCCTCGCCTATCCAGGAGCGGGACACGGGGTGCTCGGCCCCCAGGTTCCTCGAGGCGACGAGCGCTACGCGCGGCTCGCGCGGTGGGGCGGAACGCCGGAGTCGATGAACCGCGTGCGGGCCGACGCCTGGCCGAAGGTCATCGAGTTCCTGCGAACGGCACTGCGCCCGGGGTCCGGGGTGCCCCCGGAGCGGTAGAACAAGGGACGTGCAGTACGTCCCGGTCGTCGACGCGCACCTCGACCTCGGCTGGAACGCGGCCGCCCACTCCAGAACCATCGCCTAATATTTTGCACCGGGCAATCCACCTGCTAACCCCCTCGCAGCCGCACCGCGATGTTCGCTCCGTCGTCCGTGAAGCCGAGCTTCCGGCAGACAGCGCGGGACGGAAGGTTCTTCTCGAGCGCCCGGTAGCGGATGACGCCGATCGTCTCGAGCGCGTTTGCCGTCATAGCGCCGGCGAGAGCGGTGGCGAGACCGCGCCCTCGAGCGTTCGGGTGCGTGACCAGTCCGACGTCCGCCGGAGCGTCGGCGAAGTCGCTCATGTTGCCGGCGCACACGAGCGTGCCCTCCTCGAAGATCCCCCAAAGATCTTCTACGATCGGGACGAATCCTCCTTCCGCCCACTGATCATCGGGGACGGCCGCCTGAAGATCTCCGAGCGCTCTCGCGTGTTCGGGACCGAGTCTGCGCGCTTCGCACGGCGCCGCAGGGACGAAGGTCTCGGCGTCGACGTAGGAATGGATGGACGGCCCTAGGACGAGTCCGGCTCGGGGGCGGAGGAGGCCGGCCGCTGATTCACGTGTGAACAGCTCGTCCGGTCCCCGGTCGCCGGTGCGATCTTCGATCTCTCGCCGAAGGTCGGGAGGCGCGCCGACAAGACACGCATCGCCGATGCGTAGCAGATAGATCCCACGATAGCCGTCGAGACCTGGCGCATCCGTCACGACGCGGATGCCCGGTATGCGCACGTCGTTCGGCTCGAGGCCGAAGAAGTACGCCCAGTTACGGTCGACCGTTTCGCGCCATCGCTCGGGAGTCACGGAAGGAACAACGTAGTCGGCGAGAGCAGGATCAGAAGAGCGAGACGTTGAGCTCCTCGAGTCCGCGGAGCACGGCCGTCTTGCGCCAGTAGGCCCGGTCATCAGCGAGTCGGATGTTCGGGAAGCGCCTCAATAGCGCTGGTATCGCGATACGGGCCTCGAGCCGAGTGAGCTGGGCACCAAGACAGAAGTGGGTGCCGAGTCCGAAGGACAGGTGCGGATTTGATACGCGCCCGACGTCCAGACGATCAGGATCCTTGAACACCTCGGGATCGCGGTTCGCGGCACCGAGCAGCCCGATCACGGTGTCACCTGCTTCGATCCGTCGTCCGTGCAGCTCGAGATCCTCGCCCGCGGTCCGCGAGATGATCTGTGCGGGGCTCTCGAAGCGCAGGAGCTCCTCCACGCTCGTCCGGACTACGGAATGGTCGTCCCGCACGCGCGCGAGTTGCTCGGGAGCGCGCAGGAGCGCGAGTGTCCCGTTCGCGATTAGGTTGACCGTGGTCTCGTGCCCGGCGAAGAGCAGGGAGACGAGCGAAGTCACGATCTCGGCCTCCGAGAGCCCGTCGGTGCCGTCACCGATCTCGGTGAGATGAGTCATCAGGTCGTCGGCCGGCTCACGGTTGCGCAGCGCCACCATGCTGTGCAGGTACGCGCCCATCTCGGCGCCGGCGGAGAGTCCTCCCTTGTAGGCATGGTCCGTCTGCTCGGCCATGAGACGTCCGGTGCGGTGGAAGAGGTCGTGATCCGCGGCCGGGACGCCAATGATCTCTGCGATGATCGTCATCGGCAGCGGATAGGCGAACTCGCCGACGATGTCGACGCCGTCCCGATCGGCCATCGAGTCGAGCAGATCGGTCGTTACCTGTTGCGCTCGCTCGCGCATCCCGTCTATGACCCGCGGCGTGAACGCCTTGGATACGAGCGACCGCAGCCGCGTGTGCTCGGGTGGATCGCTCTGAAAGGTGGCGTGCATCGGGCTCCTCGCCGGGCCGCGCCACTTCTTGGCCTTGGTGCGGTCCGACAGGAGGCGGTCGGGGTCGAGGAAGAAGGCCGAGACGTCGGCATGCCGGCTGAGGACCCAAGACCGGACGGTCTCGCTGTAGTGGACGGGGTCGTTCTCGCGCAGCGCGCGGTAGGCCGGGTACGGGTCGGTGCGAAGCTCGGGCAGGAACGGATCGAAGCTCGGGGTCTTCACCTGGCAGTGCTCCACGTCTCGACGTCGAGCCCTTCGTATCTCGCGAAGTCTCGCGGGTTCAGCGTCACGAGGATGAGACCGTTCGTCTTGGCGATCGCTGCGATCTGACCGTCTACGAACGGCGCCGCCAACCCCTTCTTCTCGAGACGCACCCGCTCGCGGGCGTGCCAGCGGGCCGCCGAGTCGTCATAGGGGAGGACGGGGAACGACCTGGCAACGACCTCCTCGACGTAGGTCATGAGAGCATCGCTCCGCTTGCCCCTCGGGAGTCTAAGTACCCCGTAGGTGAGCTCATGCCAGACCGGCGCTCCGATCGCACATTCGGCGGCTTCCTGCTCGATCCGCGCGACTAGCCGGGCGTTCGGCTGTTTCGCGATCGGAGCCGAGACGATGTTCGTGTCGAGGAGGAAGCGAAGTGTCACAGGCGGACGGCGCGTCCGGGGTCTTTGTCTCTAACGCCGTCGATGACGTCTTCGTCCAGCCCGATCACCTCGAGTTTGAAACGTCGCAGGTATGACGCGTACGCCTCGGCGAACGAAGGTCGAATCCCCTTCATCTGGTCGTACAACCGGCTCGGTACGACATAGGCGACGGATCTCCCGCGGCGGGTCAGCTCGATCTCGCCCCCGGCTTCCACCTCGTCCACGATGCTCGGCAGGTTCGCTCGAGCGTCGGCGATCGAATATCGCTTCGTCATCGACGTAATGTACAGCTAGATGTACATAGCCGTCAATTGGAACCACTCCGTAACCCGAAGCCGGACGTCGCGACTATCTATCACATCGGCTTCAGCAGCCCGATGACGTTCCCCTCAGGGTCCTCGAAGTGAGCGAGCTCGGTGTGACTCTCGCTAGGTCGAGTGAACTCGTCCAGCCGCGACCACTCGCTCGTACAGGGCGTCCGGGGCGAGATCCAGGCCGTTCGGCCAGACGACGGTTCCTGAGGCGCGGCTAACTCTCACGCGAGCGAAGTACTCGGGAACCAACAAGGGTTCGAACATCGGACCGCGGTCGCGAGGATCCACCTCGACCTCGCCCACGAGCCCGTCGTTGAACGTCACGCGCAGCCTGTAGCCGCCGAGAACCTCGACCCGTCTTACGATCACGTGCTCCATCTGATCTCCATCCTACGGCAGCGGAGTGATCCGCTCGAAAGGTTCGTCACGTTGGCCGCGCTCCCAGTTGGCCAGAAGTTCCTGCCAGAAGTTCCTGATGGTGTAACCGGGCCCACTGCAGAACCATCGCCTTGGCTCGTCTAGGCAGCTCGCCTGCGATCACACCGGCGCCGTCGATCGCTATCGAAGCCCAGCGCCCACCATAGCGGGCGTGGAAGTGCGGGATGTTGTGTCCGCCTTCATCCCAATACATCCAGACCGTGATCCCATAAAAGGAACTGATGCGAGGCACGATCAAATGCTTGCACCGGGCACGGACAATCCACCTGCTAACCCCCTCGCAGCCGCACCGCGATGTTCGCTCGGTGGTCCGCGAAACCAAGCCTGCGTGCTACCGATCTCGACGCGAGATTGCTCTCCAACGCGCGATAGCGGATCACCGGGATCGTTTCGAGTGCATGTGCGGTCATCGAACCGGCGAGTTGGGTGGCCAATCCCCTGCCGCGTGCGTCTGGACGGGTGAGCAGACCCACGTCGGCCGGCTGCCCTGCGAAGTCCGTCATGTTTCCGGCAGCGACCAGGACGCCGTCCTCGAAGATTCCCCAGAGGTCGTCGGCCGCATGAACGAAGCCGCCTTCCGCCCACTCGTCGGGATGCACCGACAGGCGTAGGGTCTCGATGGCATTGGCGTCCGTCGGGCCGAGTCGCCGAGCATCACACGGGCCGGGGTGGATGAATGCGGCAGCATCGACGTAGGCGTGGATCGATGGACCGAGGACAAGCCCGGCGTCGGCGCCGGCGAGCGCACGCACGGCCTCGGGCCGAAATACCTCATCGGGCTCTCTGTTCTGAGCGCCCTCGAGGACGTGCCGAGCGATGTCGGCCGCCGCGCTGATCGTGCAGCCGTCGCCGAGGCGCAGGACGTAGAGACCACGGTAGTCGGCAAGACCGGGCGGGTCGGCGATGACGCGCGTACCGGCACCGAGCAGCTCGCCCGGGGCCACGCCGAACACATCGGCCCAGGTCTCTCCGACGAAGTCGGCAAGCTTCACGGCGTAAAAGCAGGCGCATCTGGGTATGCGTTGCAGGATCTCGATAAAAGGGAGGCGAACATGCTGATCTTGATACTGCTCGTTGTTCTGATCGTTATGGCGTTCGGCGGCGGCTTGGGCTACGGCGACGGACGCTACCGCGGCCACGGGATCAGTCTTGGAGGGATCCTGTTGATCGTGCTGCTGGTGCTTCTGCTGACGGGAAGATTGACGTAGCCGGGGCCGGCTACTCGCCGCCCTTTTGGACGTAGTTCTTGATGAACTCTTCGGCGTTCTCTTCCAGGACTGAGTCGATCTCGTCCAGCAGCTTGTCCATGTCTTCCTTGAGGCGCTTGCCCTTCGTCTGCGCCGCAGGGTTGGCTGCGCCGCCCTCGTCCGCAGGCGGCGGTGCCTTCTTCTTCTTCTGCTGCTGGTCGCGTTGTGGCATCGGCCTCTAAGGATATCGGTCCCTGCGACGTTTGCAGGAGAAGCTAGCCCGACAGCGCGGCCACCAGCCCCGACGGCTCCGCGTTGGCCTCGAGCAGGGCTTTCGTGCCCGCGGCCGTCCCCTTGAAAGGGTCGAGCATGGGGACGCGCTTGAGCGTCTGGCCGTCGAGATCGAAGATCAGCGCGTCCCACGAGGCGGCGACGAGACTCGAGGCGTATCGCGCGAGGCAGCTTCCACGGAAGTACGCCCTGGTGTCGAGAGGCGGAGAGATCATCGCGGCCGTGACCTCCTCGTCGGTGACGAGGCGCTCCACCCGCTCTCCCTGCACGAGCTTGTGGTACAGCCCGCGCACCGGATCGACGTCGTGGTACTGCAGATCGATCAGTCGGAGCTTCGGGTCGTTCCACTTGAGCCCGTGTCGTTCACGGTACCCATCGAGCAGCTCCCGCTTGGCGATCCAGTCGATCTGGTGCGAGAGCGATGACGGGTCGGACTCGAGGCCGTTGAGGACGTGCTCCCATCGCGTTGCAACCTCGTGCGGCCACTCGGCACCCTCGAGGACGTCGTCGAGGACGCCGGTCTTCAGATAGGTCTTCACAGCATCGAGGTACTCCCATTGGACGTCGAGCGCGCTCGCGTGCCGGCCGTCCGCGAGCTCGAGCGTGCGCCCGAGTGTCAGGTCGCGGGACACCGCCTTGAACGCGTCGACGGGCGAGGCGAGCGTGAACGCGTCGACATCGAGTGCTTCGTCCTCGATGAGCATGAGTAACAAGGCCGTCGTGCCGACCTTGAGGAACGTGGCGACTTCGCAGAGGTTCGCGTCGCCGCAGATGACATGCAGACGGCGGAAGCGCTCCGGGTCGGCGTGCGGTTCGTCGCGTGTATTGACGATCGGACGCTTGAGCGTCGTTTCGAGCCCGACCTCGGCCTCCATGAAGTCGGCGCGCTGAGAGATCTGGAAGTCGATCCCGTCGACGCCCGACTCCTCGCACCCGACCTTGCCAGCTCCGCCGAAGACCTGGCGGGTGACGAAGAACGGGATAAGGGATGCCGCCAGCCTCGCGAACGGGACGTTGCGATCGAGGAGGTAGTTCTCGTGAGTGCCGTAGGAGTTCCCCTTGCCGTCGGAGTTGTTCTTGTACACGTGGACACGCGCGCCGGGGGGCAGGATCTCGAGCGTGCGCTTGATCGACGCCGCAAGGATCGCTTCGCCGGCCTTGTCCCACAACACGCAGTCGCGCGGATTGGTCGTTTCCGGCGTCGAGAACTCGGGATGGGCGTGGTCGACGTAATAGCGCGCGCCGTTGGTGAGCACAAGATTGACGAGCGCGCCCTCTTCCTCGGCCGCCTCACGGTTGCGAGCGGCCTCGAAGCCTCGCGCGTCCCGAAGCGGATTCTCTTCCTGGAAGTCCCACTTCACGCGACGCAGCTCGGCTTGTCCGTACTGTCCGACGAGCATGCTCGCGACGAGCACGGCAGAGACCTCGCCGGGACCCGACACAGTCACGCCGTATTCGGTTTCGGTACCGAGGATCTTCTTGAGCGCCATCGGGCCATGTTACGCCGGGTGCCCGTGCGTGACGGGACCTCATCTGGGAACGACCTTCCCTGGGTTCATGATCCCGTTCGGGTCGAGTGCGTTCTTGATCGCCGCCATGGCGGCGAGTGCGGCGGGGTCGTGCTCGGCCCGCATGAAGTCGAGCTTCCCGTAGCCGATGCCGTGCTCGCCGGTGCAGGTGCCGCCCATGTCGAGCGCGCGTCTCACCATGCGGTCGTGAACACCGAGCGCGCTGTCCTTCTCGCCACGGTCTTCGGAATCGAACAGGATGATCACGTGGAAGTTGCCGTCACCGACGTGCCCGACGATCGGCGCTACTAACCCAGATGAGTCGATGTCGTGCCGGGTCTCCTCGATGCACTGCGCGAGTCGCGAGATCGGCACGCAGACATCGGTCGATACCGCACGGCAGCCCGGACGCAGCGCCAAGGCCGCGTAGTACGCACCGTGGCGTGCCTTCCACAGCGTCGTGCGCTCGGACTGATCGGTCGACCAGCTCCACCCCGTTGCACCGTGATCTCTGACGATGCGCTCGACGGCTGCCGCATGGTCGGCGACGACGACCGGCGAGCCGTGGAACTCGAGCAACAGGAGCGGCTGTACCGGCAGGTCGAGTTCGCTGTACCGGTTACACGCGTCAACCTGCACCTCGTCGAGGAACTCGATCCGCGCAACCGGCACGCCGAGCTGGATCGTCTCGATCACGGCGCTCACGGCGTCGGAGATCGATCCGAACGAGCACACCGCTCCGGCGATGCACTCAGGGATGCCGTGGACGCGGAGCGTCAGCTCTGTGATCACGGCGAGTGTTCCTTCAGAGCCGATGAGGAGTCTGGTCAAGTCGTAGCCGGCCGATGACTTCCGTGCACGGCCACCGGTGTGGATGATCTCACCCGAAGCGAGAACTGCCGTCAGTCCGAGGACGTTGTCCCGCATCGTCCCGTAGCGAACGGCGTTCGTCCCTGACGCACGTGTCGCCGCCATACCGCCGAGGGTTGGATCGCTCCCCGGATCGATCGGAAAGAACAGCCCGTCGTTCTTCAGGCGGTCGTTCAGCGCGTTGCGCCGTACGCCCGCTTGCACGCGGCAATCGAGGTCTTCTGTATTCACCTCGATGATCTGCGTCATCCGACCGAGGTCGAGGCTGATGCCTCCGTACAGCGCGGCGACGTGTCCCTCGAGCGAGGTTCCAGCGCCGAACGGGATCAGCGGGACGCCGTAACGGTTGCACGCGCGCACCACGGCGACGACCTCGGCGGTGGACATCGCCTCTACGACCGCATCGGGCGCCACCGGCGCATGCCAGCTCTCGTCGGTGCCGTGAGCGGTGCGCACGTCCCGGCCGGTCTGAACCCGCTCACCGATCTCAGCCTCGATCTCTTCGACCGCACGATCGAGCAGCACAGTCATCACGTCTGCCGGCGCATGCGCGTCAGGATCAGCGCTCCCGCTCCGGCAGCGATGATTCCGGCTCCGATGCCGAGTGGGAGCCAGGGGAACCCGTCATCTTCCTCCTCCACCGGCAACGCAGCCGCCGATCCGATCGGCGAGAGCGTGGGGCTCGCAACGTCGGTTGCCGCCGGTGACGGCGTTTCGGTTGCTGCGGCGGTGGCCGTTAGAGCGGCCGTCGGAGAGCTCGTCGCCGGCGCTTTGTCGTCGTCCTTGATCGAGATCGCCTCGGGCGCCCCGTACTGGAAGTTAGGGTTCACCGTGCACCCTTCTCCGGCGCTCACACGGACCGCGAAGCCCTCGCTCCCCTCAGTAACGGCGTCATTGGTGGTCTGGACCATCACAACCCTTGATGTTTCGTTCGTGAACTGCACGCGCTGATCGACGGCCGTGAAGTCGCCGGGCGACTTCGCCTTCCCGTCCACGGTTGTCAGGCGAACAGACGACGGGTTCACCGCGGCGTCACGAGACACCTTGACCGGTACCTTGTTTCCTTCGGACACGGAGTCGGGTGCCGAAACCGAGAAGGAATGACAACCGGCAACAACGCTTGGGCCGAGGGTGAGGACCGACCCCCCGACCAACAACGCCACGACTCCCCTCATCAACTTGCGCATGACAACCCCTTCGCTCTAGAGGAACAACCCGCTGATGCTTTCGCGGTTATGGATGCGCCGGATCGCTTCGGCGATCAGAGGTGCGAGGGAGACGATCCGGACCTTCTCTGAGAACTGGACCGGCTGAGTCTCCACGGTATCCGTACAAAAGAGAACCTCGATCGGACTTGCGTCGATCGTTTCCATCGAGCCGGGTCCGAACACGCCGTGCGTGACGACGGCGTAGACCGAGCGCGCGCCGCGGTCGACGAGGGCGTGCGCCGCAGCCGCCAACGTGCTCCCCGAGGTTGTGAAGTCGTCAACGAGCAATGCATTGCGCCCGTCCACGTCTCCGATGATTTCAACGATCTCCGCGCTCCCGTCGTGCCCTTTGCGTTCCTTGTCTGCGATCACCAGCGGCGTCCCGAGACGGTTCGCGTAGAGGCGCGCTTTCTTGGCGAACCCTGCATCGGGCGCAACGACGACGAGATCTGAGAGGCCAAGAACCATCACTGCGTCGCAGAGGGCGGGCGCGGCGTAGAGATCGTCGACCGGAACCTTGAAAAAACCCTGGATCTGGGGAGCGTGGAGGTCCACCGTGATGAGCCGATCGACGCCCGTTGCTTCGATCGCGTCCGCGCAGACGCGAGCTCGGATCGAAACACGAGGCTCATCCTTCTTGTCGCCCTTGGCGTAGCTGAAGTAGGGGACGACTGCCGTCACTCGTTCGGCACTGGAGCGCTTGAACGCGTCGATCCAGAAGAGCAGCTCCATGAAGTGGTCGTTCGCCGGAAAGACGGTGGACTGCACGAGGTAGACGTGTCGCCCGCGGACGTTCTCCAAGATTCGGACGAAGAGGTTGCCCTCGGAGAATCGGAGAGTCTCACCGCTCCCAAGATCCGTTCCAAGTTCGGCGCAGATGTCCTGTGCGAGCTTGCGGCTCGCAGACCCACCGAACACAAGGATGTCTTCGTCGTTCTGGCGACTCACTACAGATATTGGCCGGGGCTGATCGTTTCGACTTGACGGTGTTCGCGGCCTGGGCCGAGCAAGGTGCGGATGAACACGATGCGCTCACCCTTCTTCCCGGAGATGCGGGCCCAGTCGTCGGGGTTGGTCGTGTTCGGGAGGTCTTCGTTCTCCTTGAACTCCTC
This sequence comes from uncultured Actinomycetes bacterium, assembly GCA_964520325.1. Taxonomy (GTDB): domain Bacteria; phylum Actinomycetota; class JAICYB01; order JAICYB01; family JAICYB01; genus CAZFOB01. The sequence goes on from CAZFOB010000002.1 coordinate 64,397, forward strand.
GCGGATCGCCACCAGCACGTCGTCGGTCTTGATGCCCCGCTCTCCGTCCTCGAGGAAGCGCTTGATGGCCGCCTTCTTCGCGCGCGAGACGATCGAGTCGATCATCGCGCCGGACGAGAAGTCCTTGAAGTACATGATCTCCTTGTCACCGGAGGCGTAGGTCACTTCGAGGAATCGGTTCTCCTCGGTCGTTGCGTACATCTTCTCGACAACCTGATCGATGATCGCTTCGCACGCCTTCGCCGCGTCACCTCCGTACTGCGACATCACCTCTTCGTGGAACGGAAGATCGGGCTCGAGGTAGATCCTGAAGATCGCGCGCGCGGCCTCGAGGTCCGGACGGTCGATGCGGATCTTCACGTCGAGGCGTCCCGGACGAAGGATGGCTGGGTCGATGAGGTCCTCGCGGTTGGACGCGCCGATGACGATCACGTTGCGCAGAGACTCCACACCGTCGATCTCCGCAAGCAGCTGCGGGACGATCGTCGCCTCCATATCCGAGCTGATGCCGGTGCCTCGCGTGCGGAACAGTGAATCCATCTCGTCGAAGAACACGATGACCGGCACCCCCTCGGTCGCCTTCTCCTTGGCCCGCTGGAAGATGAGGCGGATCTGCCGCTCGGTCTCACCGACGTACTTGTTCAACAGCTCCGGTCCCTTGATGTTCAGGAAGTAGCTCTTCGCATCGGAGCGTCCCGTCTTCTCGGCCACGCGTTCGGCGAGAGCGTGCGCGACGGCCTTGGCGATCATGGTCTTGCCGCACCCCGGCGGCCCGTACAAGAGCACGCCCTTGGGCGCGCGCAGCTTGTGCTCGGCGAAGAGCTCGGGGTGCATGTACGGGAGCTCGACGGCGTCCTGGATGGCCACGATCTGGATGCCCAGGCCGCCGACGTCGTCCCATGCGATGTCGGGGATCTCCTCGAGGACGAGCTCGTCGACCTCGGGCTTGGGAAGCTTCTCCAGGAGATACCCCGACCGCGTATCGAAGAGGAGATGGTCGCCGGCACGCATCGGGACGTCCTTCAGTGGTTCGGCGATGAGAGCGATGCGCTCTTCGTCGGCACGAGAGACGATCGAGGCACGCTCGGCATCGATGACTTCCTTGAGCGTGACCACCTCGCCGGCCTGTTCGAAGCCGCACGATTCGACGACGTTCAGCGCCTCGTTCAGCATCACTTCCTGGCCGTGGACGATCCCTTTCGCGTCGATCTGCGGATGGACGTTGACGCGGAGCTTGCGTCCTCCGGTGAAGACGTTGACGGTGCCGTCAGGGTTCAGACCGAGGAAGACGCCGAAACCCGAGGGAGGCGCGGTGAGCTTCTCGACCTCTTCTCGCAGCAGTGACACCTGCTGGCGGGTCTCCTGGAGCATGCCGACGAGCCGCTCGTTCTGCTGGAGCGACTGGACGAGCCGTCCCTGGATCTCGCGGAGCCGCTCTTCGAGCAGACGGATCGAACGCGTGTCGCCCCGGCGGAAGGGTTGCTCCGAGGCGCGCTTGAGCTGGTCGCGGAGCTCCGTCAGCTCACGCTTGATGTCGTCGAAATGCGCGTCCTGCTGCTCGCCCTCGGTCACCTGCGCGCCACCTCAATCTTCGTCCCGAGACGTGTCACGCCTCTTGATCGGAATCGGGCGCCTGCACTCTCAGTATAGGAACGCATCCGACAGCTTCCCGGTATCTCCGAGCTTCCGGAAACGCGTCCCGAAAGCGCTCTCGTGCTAACAACCGATAACATCTGGACTCGTGAGCGGGGAAGACCGGTTCGAGGGGTTCGGCGCGACGCTGACCGCCCACGAACGCGAAGATCTCATCTCCCGGGGCGTCCGGCGTCCCTTCCGGCGCGGGGCTTTCATCATGACCGAGGGAGAAGCATCCGACCACGTTGTCGTACTCCTGGCAGGACGCGCCAAGGTCTCGAGCTACACCCAGGACGGCAAGGAAGTCGTGCTCGCCGTCCGGGGGCCGGGCGAGTTGCTCGGAGACTTCTCCGCACTCGACGGAGGGTCACGTTCGGCAACGGTCTCAGCGCTCGAGGCGATCGAGGCGCTCATCATCCCGGCCGACCGTTTCAAGCTGTACCTCGAGGACCACGCTCGCCTCGCTGTCATGCTGTTGCAGACCTGGAGCCGGCGCGTGCGGGACGCCGACCGCAAGCGGGTTGAGTTCGGCGCCTACGACACACCGGGACGGGTTGCGCGCAGGCTCATCGAATTGGTCGAACGATACGGCGAGGGTGACGGCACCGACGGAAACTCGGTTCGCATCAGCCTGTCGTTGACCCAGGACGAGCTCGCCGGCTGGACGGGGGCATCCCGGGAAGCCGTGAGCAAGGCACTGCGTGAGTTCCGGGATCGCAACTGGATCGTCACGGGACGCCGGGCGATCACCGTCCTGGACGTTGACGCGCTTCGCGCCCGAGCTGTGTAGCTACCGCGAGCGTCCGACCGCCGTCCGACCGCCGTCCGCAACTACATGGGCGCCTTTTCCACGCGGCGCAGGCGCTGTGCGATCGCCTTCATGATCTTGCGCGTCACGGTCGGCGCTTCTTCGCACAGACCCCAGAAGCTTCGGGAGTCCACAACGAAGAGCACCATCTCGGTCTCAGCGGTGATCGTTGCCGCCCGCGGTTCGTTGTCGAGGAGCGACATCTCGCCGAAGACATCCCCAGGGCCATACGCCGCCAGGCGCTTGCCCCGCAGGGTGCACTTCGCTTTGCCCTCTGAGACGACGAAGCATTCGCGTCCGGGCATGCCCTCCTTCGTGAGGACGGTGCCCTTGTCGACCTCGATCTCGTCGGCAAGCGACGCGATCTTCGACAGCTCCTTCTGACTGCACTCGGCGAACAGCGGCACCTTGCCGAGCAACTGGACCTTCCGGTCGGAACCTCCGCGCCTGATCGGCATCGCTCTCCCCTTCTCCGACGACCTCGGCCCTGACCTTAGGGCTTCCCGCCCTGCTCGCGCCAGCCTCCTGCACAAGTTCATCGGTTCTTCTGTGGAATACGACATAGAACTCACGTGAAGTTGGCCCCACAATGTGGCCATGCCGAGCGCCCGCGTCCTCGAGACCCCAACCTCGAGGAAGCAGCGTCTCGGTGCCTTGGATGGGGAACCATCGCCGTCTGAGGACCGGCTCACGCATCATCCGCTCCCCGCGGCGCAGGGAACGTGGATCTTTCACGATCTTTGGCGTGAGCCGGTCCAGACGGCGGGGGCCGAATGAAAACAAACGGAGGAAGCATGAAGACCGCTGAGGACCTCAAGACCAAGATGACCCTGATCGGCCGGCTCCCGCTGTTCGCACGGTGTAACGGCGACGACATCCGGCAGCTGGCGAGGGCGGCGCATCCCGTCGCATTCCACCCCGGCGAAAGGTTGTGCGTCGCCGGGACGGATTCGCCGGAGTGCTACGTCGTCGCCGAGGGTGAGGCCGCCGTGACCGTCGGCAACGTCACGATCTCCGTCGTCGGCCCGTCCGACGTCGTCGGCGAACGGGGGCCGATCACCGGACGTCCTCGCGCGGCGACCGTCACCGCGAAGTCGCACATGGTGACCTACGCGATCGCACGCGAAGAGATCCTCGAACTGATCCGGCGGAGCCCCTCCGCCGCCGCGTCGATGCGCGACGAGATCCTCAGACGCTACGGATAGCTAGCGCGTGAGGGCTCTGCTGATCACCAGCCGCTGGATCTCGCTCGTTCCCTCGAACAGGGTGTAGATCTTCGCGTCGCGGTACCACTTCTCAACCGGAAAGTCCTTGATGTAGCCGTAGCCGCCGAGGACCTGGATCGCGCGCTCGGTCGTCCGGACGGCTGTTTCGCCGGCCATCAGCTTGCACATCGATCCCTCGGCTTTGGTGAATGGCTGGGCGTTCGCGGCCATCCACGCCGCGCGATGGACGAGCAACCGCGATGCGTCGACCTCGAGCGCCATGTCGGCGAGCTGAAATCCGACGCCCTGATATTCAGCGATCGGTGTTCCGAAGGTCTTGCGCTCTTTCGCGTAGCCGATCGCGAACTCGAGTGCGGCCCTCGCGATGCCGACGGCTTGGCAGGCCACGAGCGGCCGCGTGATCTCGAACGTGCGAAGCGCAACCGACTGGGTGCCATGTCCTCCGCTGCGGGCGCGCTCGAGCTTGCCGTCGAGCTTCTCCTGTCCCCCGACGAGCTGTTCGTCGGGAACGAAGCAGTCCTCGAGGATCACTTCTGCGGTGTGCGACGCCCGGATGCCGAGCTTCTTCTCCTTTTTACCCTGCGTGATGCCCTTGTTGTCCTCGCGGGAGACGATGAAGGAAGCCTGGCCGCGGATCCCGAGAGCCGGATCGACGGTTGCCACGACAACGTGGACGTCGGCGATGCCGCCGTTGGTGGCAAAGACCTTCGTCCCGTTGAGGACCCAGCCGCCGTCGACCTTCTCGGCCTTGGTGGCAAGCGACGAGACGTCTGAGCCGGCGTTCGGCTCGGTCACGCAGAAGGCTGCGACCTTCGGGTCTTCCACGGTGCCGAACATCCGCGGAGCCCATGTCATGAGCTGATCCGGCGTGCCCGCCGCGGAGAGCGCGGAGAGCGGAAGACCCGTTCCGAAGATCGCGAGACCGATGCCGGCGCAGCCCCAGCTGATCTCTTCCATCACGAGTGGAAGACCAAGACCCGAGGTGTCGGTCAGCGTGTTCGCGAAGATGTCGAATCCGTACATCCCGATCGTTGCGGCCTTCTTGACGACCGGCCACGGGAACTCCTCGGACTCGTCGTACTGACTCGCCACGGGACGGATCTCGTTCTCGGCGAAATCGTGGGCCCACTTCTGGAGCTCTTTCTGTTCCTCACTCAGCGAGAAATCCATCTCGACCCCCTTCTCTCACGACCTCAGATCAACGTTGTGCGTTGCCGGTCCGATCCCGGAAGACGTCGCGGATCGTGAAGACATCGTCACCAGAGAGGATTCCAGAACGGCCGATGATGCGCCCGCGCTCCCAATTCGAGAGTCCGAGCTCGGGACGGTCCCACGCCCACTGACCGTCCACCCATCTCGTGAACCCGTCACCGACGTACGGTGCGTCGACGCGCGCGTAGAACCGCTCGAAACGTTCGGGATCGGTCGTGATGATCGAGGCGACGAACCTCGGACTGTAGGTGTTGATCAACGATATCGCGTCGTCGTCGTCGCGAGCGATGACGAGGCTCACCTCTGGGGTGGTTTCCCATTCCCATTCGCGGCGCAGATCGGCGAGCGAAATGATGTCCACTTGAGTCAGGACCTCAGGCGGGACGTCGTTCTCAGATCCTGCGACGACGTGCAAGCGAAGCAACGGATCCCTGCTCGCGAGTGTCTCGATCGCAAAAGGGACGAGCTCGCGAGCGCGCCGCGCATCGATCACGAGGGTGTTCAACGTGTTGCACACCTTTCGATCGAGCGACGCGGCGATGGCGCCGGCGGCGGTGCGGCGGTCGGCGTCGTCGGCCAGGTACATCCATGCGCCGCCCGTCCCGTGCAGAGAGACCGGGATCCCGTGCTGTGCGGCGATCGCGCCGAGAAGCGTTGTCGCCGGTCCCGAGCCGCGGGCGATCGCGAGCCTGACGTCCGGCATCGTGAACAGTGCGTGTGCCGCTGCGTGTGACGCAGACCGGACGAGCGTGACTGCTCCCTCCGGCAGACCCGAGGAACGCAACGCCGGATCGATGGCGCTGCTCTCGATCGAGCCCGCCGTGCGCAACGCGTCGCTTCCGATCCGCATCACCGAGGTGTTGCCACCACGAAGCACTCCAACGCCGTCCGCGAAGACGTTCGGACGTCCCTCGAAGACGAATGCAACGACGCCGAGTGGCGCGCGACGGCGCTCGACGGTCCAATCGGGACCTTGGCGGCGTTCGACGATCTCGCCGCGCCGCGAAGTGGCGTTGGCCCAGCCGCGGAGACCTTCGATCATCCCCTCACGCATCGATGCGCTCGCGACCAGCCGGGCCACCAAGCGTCCTTTCGTGCGAGCGGCCTCGACGTCGGCGTCGTTTGCCTCGACGATCGTGGACCACACGGTTTCGTCCGCCAAGCGGTCGGCGAACGCGCGGAAGAACCCGGAGATCTGCTCGTCGGTGACGTCGGCCATCTCGCGGAACGCTCGGTGAGTCCTGGCGACGGCGTCCGCGACCGTCTGCTGTTCGGCGATCGGGATCGTGAGGATCTCGCCGGCGGCGTGAACGGGCAGCACGCGATCGCCGTCCGCGATCCGAGGCATCGTGCATACCTTGTCGCCGACGACGACGGGAGTGCCTGCTGCGACGTCCCGCAGATCAGTCATCGTCGATCACGCGCCGAGCCACGATGAGGAATCCCGTGTGGGCGACCATGCGGTGGTCGGGTCTGACCGAGAGGCCATCGACCGTCCATCCACGCTGCATCGTCTCGAAGGACCGCACCATCGTCCATCCACGACCGAGTGCAGCGACAAGGTTCTGCACCTGCGGCACCGTGGGGACGAAGGAAAGCAGGATGCCCCCGGGGCGCAGGCATCGGTTCACATTCTCGAGCGCACGCCACGGTTCGGTCAGATCGAAGACGACGCGGTCGACCTCGACGTTGATCTCGTCCTCGTAGAGGTCACCGATCTTCGCAACGAGTGTTCCGTAGTTGGGGTCGGCACCGATGTAACGCTCGATATTCTCCAGCGCCTTGGAGTGGAAGTCATCGCGGACGTCGAAGGTGTGCACGGTCCCTTTCGGTCCGACGGAGCGCAGCAGCGCAAGCGTGAGGGACCCGGATCCCGTGCCGGCTTCGAGGACGCATGCGCCCGGAAAGATGTCGGCTTCGATCAGGATGGGGCCGAGATCCTTCGGGTAGATGACTTGCGCGCCGCGCGGCATCTTGAGGACGTACTCGGCGAGCGTCGGACGCAAGACTCGCATCCGCCGCCCCATCGACGATGTGACCTCGCCCCCTTCTTCGCTGCCGATCACGACATCGTGCTCGAGTGTGCCGTGGTGGGAGTGGAAGACCATGCCGGATTCGAGCGTCACGAGGTAGCGGCGTCCCTTTCGATCGACGAGGAGCACCAGTTCTCCGTCGGCGAGCGTCATGCCTTCCTCGACTTGTGAAGCTCGCCCATCCGGCAAAAGGCGCAGACGTCGCCCGGGGTGGGCATGCCGCAGCTCGTACACGCGTGGAGCTCGATGGGCTTCTGCTGCTGCACGAACTGGCTCTTCGCGCGCTCGAGGAATCCCAAGTAGAACGAAGACTTCGTCCCCGGTGAGCGCCTCTCGAGAAGATCGAGCGCCTCCTTGTAGCGGAGCTGTGTATTGCCGGAAACGAGCGGGCATTCCTCGACCTGATAATCGATGCCGCGCAGGAACGCGTACGCGGCGGTCTCGCGCTCGGACAGCCGATACAGCGGCTTGACCTTCTTCACGAAACCCTCATGTGATGCGGGAAGCACAGGCGATTGCCGGGCGAGGTACTCGCCCTCCCACCGCAGGACGTTGCCGAGGAGCACCGCGGCTTCGTCGTCGAGGTTGTGTCCGATCGCAACGACGTCGAAGCCGAGGTCGTAGGCTGACTTGGCGATCAGATGGCGCTTGGTCAGACCGCAGGCACCGCACGTTGGACGTCCAGTCGTCTTCGCGAGCCCTGGGATGTCGAAGTCGTTCTCATCGCGCACGTCGTGCTTGACGAGCTTGACGCCACGCGAATCGGCGAAGGCCTGTGAGATGCGGAGCGACTCCGGGGCGTAATCCTCGCCCGTCCACAAGACGATGTGAAAACCTGTCGTGTCGTAGCCGAGCTCGATGAGCACGTCCCACAGCGCGAGCGAATCCTTCCCGCCGGAGATCGCGATGAGCACGCGATCCGTTTTGTCGAACATCGACTCGTGATGGACGGCCCGACGAACCTGCTCCCGGAAGAAGTGGATGAAGCAGTCCTTGCAGAACGCCGCGTTGTGGCGCCGCAACTCGATCGTGGCTTTGCCCCTGCAACTCTTGCACTTGGTGATGTTCTCCGCGCCACCGGAGATCACCGGGCGGATCTCGATCTCGTCGTCGGCCCCCACGAGATCTTCCCTCGTGAGCAGCTCTTCGCCACGGATGACGAGCACTGCTTCTGGTTCGATACCGAGATCGCGGAGCAACGCCTTGACGCGCAAGCTGCCCTCGATGATGACCTCGCGTTTGGGATTGCGGAGAACGACCCGTGGCATCAGGACGCCGCCATCTTTGTCCGGACGATCTCCTCGTCGAGCACTCCGCGCACGACGCCCTCGCCGTCGACGACCACGACGATCGGCGCCCGCTCGTTCGCGAGCTTCTCCAGTGCGCGGACGAGCGAGGTGTCGGAGGACACATTGAGGTCGGCGCTCCAGGGGATCATCACATCGGCCACCTTCACACCAGGGATGGCGGGCGCCTGCGTGAGTACGCCGGTGAGGCGACCGTCGGATGAGACTGCGAACGGGCCTCCCGAGGCCGGCGCCTCCGCGTTGCCGTCGATGCGTCCGGTGAACGGACGCGCCCACGCGCCCGCGGTCTGTTTGTCCAGGGCATGGAGCGGCGAAGCGACGGCTGTGGCGGTCTTGCTCCGCACAACGACGAAGAGTCCGGTCAGCGCCAGCCAGAGGCCGAATGCGGTTTCCGCGACGAGCTCGGGGTCTCGGAGCAGCAGGTAGGAGCCTGCAACAAGCGCGACCGCACCGGCGAGGCGGCCGAGGCGCTCGGTCAGCTTGCGACGCCGTCCGGCGGCGGCGACGATCTGGCCGCCGTCGAGCGGGAACGCAGGGAGAAGGTTCAGGGCCGCGATCGCGGCGTTCGCCAGACCGATCGTCCGCAGGAGACTACTCATCGAGGCGTCGGTCGTAGCCGACGCGAATAGGAAGGCCGCAGCCAGGACTGCGCTGACGATCGGACCCGAGAGAGCCGTCCAGATACGGCTGCGGCCGGTGCTCTCAGGCATCACGGCGACGTCACCGAAGATGAACACGCTCACGGCGGACGGCTGAGTTCCCGTGATGCGTCCCACAACGATGTGCGCAAGCGCGTGGACGAGCACGCAGACGAAGTAGGCCAGCAGCGTCACAGCACCGAGGCTCAATGCCGCGAGGAGTCCCTGGTCGCCGTAGGCGATGAACGAGAGATGGGTGGCCAGCAGCGCGCCCGCCGGGAGCCACGATAGGTGGACGGAGAGCGCCGACCCGAGCGGCCGGCCCAACGCAAAGCCGCGAGTGGGTTGCATAGCGGAGCCCGTAGCCTACCATCGTGGCTTTGCGCTCCCTTGTTCTTGTGCTCGTCCTGATCGCGGGTGCGTGCACGCGTCCGCCCGGACGGACGTCGTGCACCGGCACCTCGGTCGACCTGCTCGAGGGCGGAGAGCTGGTCCTCGGATCCGACCTCACCTATCCGCCGTTCGGCTATCACCCGACCGGCAAAGATCCCAAGGGCTTCGAGATCGATCTGGTGCGGGCCGTCGCCCGCGACCTCAAGCTCGAGCTCATCGTGGCCAACCGGGCGTCGGGGGCACTGATCACAGGAGTGTTGGCGCACCGCCACGACCTGGCAGCGGCGGGCCTGCGTGATACGGAGGAGTTGCAGGAGCAAGCGTGCCTGTCGGCACCGTACATGGACGCTGATCTCGGGATCCTCACACCGAACCCCGACCCCCGTGACATCACCGAACCCGGCGACCTCGCGGGACGTACCGTCGCGGTGCTCGAAGGCAGCCGGGCGGAGGCGTGGGCGAAGGAGCATCTGGACGAGAGCGTCCTCGCGTCACTACCGACGACCGATGATCTGCTCGAGGCGGTTCTGCAACGCCAGGCTGAAGCCGCCATCGATGACCTGGTCATCGCCAGGTTCGCTGCGAAGGAGTCGAAGGAGTTGGCCGTCGCGGCCTCGATCGGGACAGCAGAGAGCTACGTGCTCGCGGCCGCGCGTGACAACGGAGGTCTGATCGCGAGGGTCAACAAGGCACTCGCGCGATTGAAGGCGCGCGGAGGCTTGTCCGAGATCGAGGCAAAGTGGTTCGGGGGCTGAGTGTGTTCAGACCAACCGGCTCGCCGCGTGACCGATGAGCTTCTGCGCCTCGTCGAGGATGTGGTTGCCGTACAGCGAACGCACGAGAGTGTCGTTCGCATGCCCGAGGAAGCGACCGACCTGCAGCGGCGAGAGCCTCAAGTCGAGCAGCTCTGTGGCGACGTAATGACGAAACGAGTGTGGGGTAATATGCCGCAGACCCGTACGCTTCAGTGCGTCATCGAGCCGCCGCTTAACGCTCCACGAGTTCCAACATGGCAGCGGCGATCGGGCTCCGGGACGCGTGTTCGATGGGAACAGGAAGACTTCTGGATCGCCCGGCAATACTTCCGCGATCTGATCGAAGAATTCGATGGCGAGATGGAGAGTGCGGACGCTCGACGGTGTCTTCGGTCGCTTGAGCCGGCCCGCCACACGGTCGGCGCTCCACTCGATCCGTACGGAGCCCTGCGTCTCGCAGACGTGCTTCCGCTGCAACGCACAGATCTCTCCGGGCCGCGCTCCCGTTGCGATCGCGAATCTCAGGTAGAGCCACCAAGTCGGGTCGCGGCGGGCCTCTGCGTCCACGATGAGCTTCTCGAGCTCAATGCGCGTCGGTATGTCCTTGTCACTGACAGGCCGGATGCGATCGTCGGTACCGAAGAAGCCGTCATGATCTATCGACGAACGCCGCGAAGGTCGCACGACGAGGCAAGGGTTGGAGTCGCGCACAAGGATGCCGTTGCGAATCCCCCAGTCGAAGGCCTGCCGCAAGATGTTGTGCGACTCCTTCGCCGACTTCCATCGCAGTGCCCCGTAGAAGATCTCTAGCTCGAGTGGTCGAATGGTGTTCGCGTCGATCTGGCCGATCCGAGGCTTGATGTGAACACGAATGTGAATGCCGTACTGCTGGACGGTCGCCGGAGCGATGAACGGCTTCTTTGAGCGGTACCAGTTCTCACAGAGGGCGGCGACCGACGTGGGCCGTCGCGCCGCGGTCTGATCGTCAGCCCTTGCCAAAGCCCGAACGTCGAGAAACTCGTCAAGCGAACTCATCGCTAATCCGGCGCTGGTACCGCCGCCGACGACGACTTTGCCGCCGTGATCGCGCGCGCGCCAACGCCATCGCTTTCTGTGTTTCTCGATCTTCACTCCGCGATGGCTGAACGCTTGCATCGGGTCTCCATGAGCGAACCGGTGTTCGTATCATGACGGTAGGTGATGACATCGAAGAAGGACGCATCGGGATTTCAGAAGTGGGTCACGAATGGGTCACATCGCGTGACCCATGTGACTCAATCGATATCATCGCCGCACGTCGGAGTGGCGGAACTTGGTAGACGCGCATGGTTGAGGGCCATGTGGGAGCAATCCTGTGGGGGTTCAAATCCCCCCTCCGACACGCACAGTCACCCACCCCCTCGCCTCGGCTCGCACCACGCGCCGGACGGGGTCGAATGTGAGGCTCAGGCCGAGCGACTCGTAGAGCTTTCGCTTCTCGTCGCGCTCGGCCGTCTGTAACGCCTCGCGGATGTCGGTCTGCAAGACCAACTCGCGCAGCTCTTTCCGTGTGAACTTGCGGTGCTCACGTGAATCGGCGACTACCTGCTCGGCAGCCATGCGCTTGCCCTGGACCTCGGCTATCCAGGTCGTGACGACCTTCGGGTCGGCACCGGCTTCGAGAGCCGCACGGTACTTCGCGAGCTGAGCATCACAGCTCGCAAGGGTTCGGCGAGCACCCTCCACGCGGGCATCCTGCGGAGGGTCGTGTCGCTGCGCCGCGTCTAGCGCGTCCAGCGTCTCGTCGATGTTTGCGGGGTCGAAGCACCGGAGCAGCCAGTCGTCGAGCCGCTCAACGATGACGGCCTCGCCGACGCTCACCGAGAGTGGGTGCTCGATTCCCTTGCGGATCGCGTACTGTTCGGGATAGCGGCAGCGGTACAAGTGACGGGAACCGTTGCGCTGTGATCCCATCGTGCGGCTGCACACGTCGCAGCGGATGAACCCCCGGAGCAGATAAGTCTCCCGTGTAGCTCCCCGCTTGCCTGCGAGCGGGCGGTTACGGCCGGCGAGCATATGCGCCTGAGCACTTGCAAACAGCTCCGGCGAGACGATCTCCTCGTGCATGTTCTCCGCCGACCAAATCCAGTCGGCCGGATCGTTCCACCGCATTCGCGAGTTGTGGCCGAGCGCGACGTTATCGACATCGACCAGCTCCTCGTGCCGACCCTGACGGTTCCACACCTGCCGTCCTGTGTAGCGCGGGTTGCGCAGGATCGCGCGGACGGCGGACTTGGACCACGCGCCGCGGCTCGACTGCCGGTGACGGTTGCGCTCCGGGTCGTATCCGGACGGCGATGGGATGCCATCGCGCGTGAGCCCTTCGGCGATCGCGTAGAGGCCGGCGCCTTTCACGTACTCGTCGAAAATGCGCTCGACGATTCTCGCCGCGACCGGGTCACGCGCGAGCTTGTGCAGACGCACGCCGGACGCGGCCTTGCTCGTGTTCGGGTGCGGCCCCGCGTCGGAGAGTCCGTACCCGTACGGCGGCCTACCGCCGAGAAAGCGACCCTCGGTGCGAGCCTGCGTGCTCATAGCTGTGCGGACGCGGATCTTGATGCGGTTGCGTTCGCCCTTCGACATACCACCAAACAGGAGCATGACGAGGTCGTGAGCCTCCGAGCCTGGATCGACCCGGCCGCCGACCTCGGGCACCCACAGCTCGACGCCCCAGTGAGTGAACACCGGAAAGACGAGCGCGAACTCCGCGCCCGAGAACGCGCGAGCCGGCTCGCCGATCACGACTGCGTCGAAGCCGCGAGCTTGGTCCGGTAAGACGTCGAGCAACGCGGACGCCTCCGGACGCCGGCGCCACGGCAACGCGCGCGACTGGCCGACGTCGAAGAATTCCCGAACGACTTCGCCGCCGTGCGGTTCGATGAGCTGCGTTGCGCGCGCGAGCTGCCACGCTCGCGACGACTGGGGGTCTTGTTGATCTTCGGTGCTCGTTCGTAGGTAGGCCGCGAATCTCATCGTTTCCGTCTCCCTTGCTCTCTCAGCACTTTGCGTGCTTCGTCCGTGAGTCCCCCGCCGACCCGGCCCTGCGTGGGGCGCGTGAGCATCCCTTTGCGTCGCGCGCCTTCGACCCGGTCACGTGCTTGCGTATCGCTGAGTCCCCACGCTGCCGCGAGTGTCTTGATAGGCGTCTTAGACTTCCGCCGCGCCGCCACGTACGCCGCCGCGATCTCCGCGTAATGCCGAGGGGGCAGGGAGCCGGTAGCGTCGGGCTTGCTCTTGCGGATGCGGTATCCGAGGTGTTCGACCTCCTCAGAGAAGTCCGCCTCGAGAACGCCACGCAGCTGTTGAATGTCGCTCCCCGGCCGGAGCTGGCGCAACTGCCGAGCCGATAGTCCTCCCGCCGGCAGGTCGGCACCTTCTCGCAGTCCGATCACGATCGCCGCAACGACGATCTCGCCGTCCTGAGGCACGCACTCGTACTCGACCTCCCACGGCGAGCCCCAACTTCTTCGCCCTTCCTCCGCCGACTTCGGTGGCGGCGCCGGACGCACCCGCACGATTCCATCTGCGTCCTTGAAGCGCTTTCCGACCGGTGGCAGCAGCCTTCGGACAACGTTCAACGTCGTCCGACGCTTTGCGAGGGACCAAACGCGCCTGAGCACCGGACCGGGACCAGGCGAGTCGTCGAGGGCCGGCAGGCTCCAGCCCGGTCGTGGGGTTCCGATGCGCTGAGGCATACCAATAGCGTACCGGATCGAGTCAACGGTGCAGCGCGCTATTGAATCGGTGCACCGTCAGAGGGGGTTCCCCATGGTCCGATACCGTGCCACGCTATCGACCTGTGACAACCATCACGCCCGATGAGCTTGTAAGGAAGGCGCGTGCCCGTCGCCGTCTGCCAGCGCCTCCCCTCCGCCGGGTCATTCGCGAGCGCGCAGGAGTCAGTCGGCGAGAGGTCGCCGAAGCTCTCGGCGTGACGGTGCCTTCCGTCACGCGGTGGGAACTCGGGAGGCGCGAGCCGCGAGCAGACCTTGCCGAGCGGTACGCGGGTTTGCTCGACCGCTTGATCGACGTCGGCGCCGGACAATGAGTCGCGCTGACGCTTCAAGTGGGCGGGACGCGGTCGAGGTCATCGTGCCCGCCGAACCTCCGCGCATCGAGGGTGCGAGCGCAGGCGCGTTGCTTCGCATCCTGCTCGCCGCCGCAGCGGATTCAGGCGACGAGTCATCGCCAAACGGCTGCGAGAGGAAGCCGCGTGGCGCGAAGGCGCGACACAGTACGTCCGCATGAGGATGCGAGCGCCCGCGCCTTACGAAGCGAGGGTCGCATGACTGGCGAAGTTCGCTGGGTGCCGAATCATCTGGTTCCCATCGAGGCCGAGCGCGAGGTTGTTTCCGGTGCGCTACGGGCGGCGATGGTCTTGCAGGAGCACCCCCAACATCGAGCAGCGCGCGCCGCCATGAACGTCATCACCGGAATCGACCCGGCGATCTTCGCCGACAAGAGCATCGGGATCATCGTGGCCGCGATCCAGACTGTCTATGTCGAGGCTGGCTCCGTCACGTTTTCGGCCGTTCTGGCCAAGCTTCACCACCGGCGCGAGCCCCAAGACGTGTTCCGTTGTCTCGACGCGACCTACGACTACGGGCTCGCGCCGATCGTCGGCATGGCGAAAACGGTCGAGCAAGTCCGCGCCGCCGCATCAGGTCGGAAGGCCTACAACGACAGCCTCGACACGGCCGCGCGTATCTATCAGGGGGATACGCCGTGAGCCCGCTCATCGACCGCAACAATCATCTGATCGACACGCCCGACTCTGAAGGCGACGATCACGGTCGGCCGCCTCGCTTATACCCCCGCGCGACTGCTGCACAGCTGCACACCCCCCCACCGCTCGCTCGTGAGGAGGACATTCTTGGTCGCTTCGCTGACACGCTGACGCTGTGCGGCGTCGTTGGCGAAGACCGCAACGGCAAGGTGATGTTCCTCGCGTTGACAAGCCGGGTCCTGGACGAGCCGGTCTCGCTCGCTGTGAAAGGCGTGTCTAGTTCGGGGAAGTCGTACACCGTCGACACCACGTTGAGGTTCTTTCCGGAAGCGGCGTATATCCCCATGACCGCCATGTCCGAGAAGGCGCTCATCTACATGAAGGAGGACTTCGCCCACCGGACTCTCGTGTTGTACGAGGCCGTGGCGCTCCGCGAGCAGCGAGAGAAGGTCGAGAGCAACCAGACCGCCTACTTCGTGCGGTCGCTGCTGAGTGAGGGTCGCATCTCCTATCCCGTCACGCAGAGGGACAAAGACGGGAACTTCGTGACGAGGACCATCGTCAAGAACGGACCCACGAACCTCATCGTGACCACGACAGCAACGAGCCTGCACGGTGAAAACGAGACACGGCTGATATCGCTGCCGACCAACGACAGCAACGATCAGACACGGGCGATCCTCGCGCAGCTGGCCGGGGTACGCACAGCCGGCGTCGACTTCACCGAGTGGCATCGGCTTCAGGAGTGGATCGAGACGGCCGAGCGTCGCGTCGTGATCCCTTATGCGCCCTACCTCGCCGAGAACGTTCCGCCGGTCGCTGTCCGTCTGCGCAGGGACTTTCGCTCGATTCTGCGCCTCATCGACACGCACGCCATCCTGCATCAGCTGAACCGGGACCGCGACGCGGACGGCCGGATCGTCGCCATCGAGGCCGATTACCTCGCGGTTCTCGGGCTCGTCGCCGACCTCATCGGCGACGGCGTCGGCGCGACCGTGCCGGACACGATGAGAGAAACCGTCGAGGCTGTCCGCGACCTGGGCGACGGAGCCGGCGCGACCGTGCTCAGCGTCGCAGAACGGTTGACGCTCGATCGGTCGGCCGCACAGCGACGACTGCGAGCCGCACGTGAGCGCGGCTATCTCGCGAACCAGGAAGAACGTCGAGGCCGGCCAGCGCGCTACGTGATTGGCGATCCGTTGCCGGACGAACTGATCCTGCTTCCGCACAGCTGCACACCCCCGGAGGATGAACCCGCAGGTCAGGAGGGCGTGTGCACGTGTGCAGTCGATGCGGAGGGGAATGAGTGCTCCGAGGTCGCGAACACCTCGCCCGACCTGTTCACGTCCGGGAACGGATCGACCGGCACCGTGGCGCACAAGTGCGAGCAAGGTGCGCCATGAGCATCCCCGCGATGATGTCGTCGGCATCGGTCGAATGGCCGACGCCACCCGATCTGTTCGCCGCGCTCGACACCGAGTTCGCCTTCACGCTCGATCCGTGTGCGACCCGGGAGAACGCAAAGTGCTCCACGTATTACACGGCCACCGACGACGGCCTAGCCCGGCCCTGGGCGCCACACCGCGTGTTCTGCAACCCGCCTTACGGCGCTAAAGCGACCGCGCGATGGGTTGAGAAAGGCTGGAACGAGGCGCAGCGCGGAGCCGTTGTCGTGCTCCTCATCCCGTCTCGTACGTGTACGAAGTGGTGGCATCGCTACGTTCAGCGAGCCGACGATCTCTGCTTCCTGCGGGGACGGCAGCGATTCGTCGGTGCCAGTGGCGCCGCTCCGTTCCCGTCGGCGGTAGTCGTCTTCCGCGGCCCTCGCAACGTTACGGCTCCGCCGGTGATTCGTAACGCCTGCGCCGAGTGCGGATGGCCCGTGTGGGGTCACCGCACCGACGCAATCTACTGCTCAGACGCACACCGGATGCGCGCGTATCGACGACGCCGGCAGAACGAACGAGGTCGCCGTGGGTAAGGTCGCCGCGCTCGGACAGGTGCCAGGCGACGACGAGATGCGCGGTCGCGCCGTCGATAGTCCGCGTCCGTCGAAACGATGCGCGCGCGAGGGTGGGCATGGTGCGTGTCGGACATCCGAGCGTTCCCACGCCCACGTCAAATGGGCCTGGCGCCCACGAGCAGCCGGAGGGTCGCAGTGAGTGCCGGCGAGTCCGGGCATGGTCGTGGCGCGAACTGGACACCGTCTCCTGCCTCTGGCGACCTGGCTCGGGGGTACTCATGGGAGGCGTTCACGGACGGGAACGCTGCCGCGGTACGGCACGGAGCGTACTCGGAGCGCGCCGTAGATCCGCTTGCCCGGCTGGCACATGCCACGCTGAAGGAAGCTGCGCCGTGGATCACCGCGCCGGCCTTCTCGCACTCGCTGGCCGCGCTTTCGCGCGTAACCGCCCAAGTCACTCTGGTCGACCGCTATGTGACCGACGTCGGGCCGCTCGACGCAGATGGCAAGCCACGGGCAGCCGTCGAGCTACAGGTCCGGCTCGAACGTCTTGCCGCCGACCTGCGCTCACGACTCGGGCTCGACCCCTCGAGCTACGCCAAGATTCAGGCTGACCTCGCTGGCGCCGCCCGCGACGTCGGGCTCGAAGCTCTCCGCGCTGAAGGTGAGGCGATTCTTCGTGCCCGCGACCTGCGCCTAGAGGGGAGCGGACGTGATGCCGACGATTGTGCGAAGGAGCCTGAATGATGCGTCTAGGCGGCCTCGCTCGCTCCGTCCGGAAGCCGGCGCTCAGTCGTGCGCTCTCGATCCTGTTCGCTCTCGTGCTTGAGGACGGGCGTCGCTGGGAGACGCCGCTACGGGCTGGCAGGTCTCCGACGCGGAAGCCATCCTCGACCGTCGTCGCCGTCGCTTCTACCTGACACGACCCCGCGGCGGCTCCAAGACGACCGACCTCGCGGCCGTCGCGATCGTCATGCTCCTCGAACAGCTCCCCGAGAACAGTCGCTCATACGTCGTCGCCGTCGATCGTGATCAGGGCCGGCTATTCCGTGACGCCGTGCTCGGGTTCGTCGCACGGGACGCGTCCGGCGAGCTGGGACGTCTGCTCGCGGTCGACGCGTGGACGATTGCGAACGCGAGGAACGGTGCATCGGTGGAGATACTCGCCGCCGACGCAGCGGGCGCATGGGGCAAGCGGCCGCATCTGCTCATCGTCGACGAGTTCGCACAATGGCCGGCCACCCAACACACCAGCAGCTCTGGCGCGCGCTCTACTCCGCGCTCGGCAAGGTGTCGGACTCTCGGCTCGTCATCCTCACCACAGCCGGCGATCCCAGCTCTCACGCTTACAAGCTCCTAGAGCGTGCCCGGACGTCGCCGGAGTGGTTGGTCAACGAGGTCCCCGGCCCGGCACCGTGGATAGCGGCGTCCGATCTCGCCGAGGACCGTGCGGAGCTGCCGGCGTGGGAGTACGACCGTCTACACCGAAACATCTGGACGGCATCGGCCGACCGTCTCGTGCGTCCCGACGACCTGGCCCGCTGCGTTCGAGAGGTTGGCGACCTACCACCACGCCACGCGGTGCGATACGTCATCACCGTTGACGTTGGACTGGTTCATGACCGCACGGCCGTCGCGATCTGTCACGCTGAGCCGCAGCGACGGTCGAGCGCAATGCGACCCACGGAGTCGGCGGACGATGACCCGTACGGCTTCCGACGGTGGCAGCGATCGCAACGCGGTCCGGTCGACGACGCGCGCATCGTGCTCGACCGCTTGCAGGTGTGGGAGGGCACTCGTGACCGGCGCGTGTCGCTTGCCACTGTCGAGGACTGGATCGTCGGTGCGTCGCGCCTCTACAACGGCGCCGCCGTCTACTACGACCCGTTGCAGATGGAGCGGTTGGCCGAAAGTCTGCGCGACTTCGGTATCCGCACGCAGCGGGTGACGTTCAGCCTTCGCGAGAACTCGGAGCGAGCGATCCTTCTGCACAAGCTCATCGCGGAAGCGCTGCTCTCGCTGCCGGACGACGTCGGACTCCTGGACGAGCTGGCGCACGTTCGCCTCGTCGAGTCATCGCCCGGCGTGTACCGGCTCGACCATGACCGCAACCGCCACGACGATCGAGCCGTCGCGCTCGCAATGGCCGCTCAGGTGTTGGAGGGAGGAGGTCGGACGCGGGCAGGACCACTGCAAATACAGGACCGCCGCCTAGCAGGGCGACGGTAAGACGAGAGGAGGCAACGTGTCGTGGACCGATGAAAAACTCGTCGCGAGTTCGCTAGGCCCGTCGTCAGCAGACACCGAGTGGGTCCTCGCGATTCACGCGCTGGGCGCGACGGCCGTACCGAACACCGCCGAGCGCTCCAAGCTCGTATGGCTCCGAGCGCGAAGCATTTCTGACCGACTGACGGCCGTCATCGACGCCGTACTCGCACGGAGTTAGGAGGAGACGATGGAGCTTCGAGAATGGTTCCAGTCGCAGGAGCATCCGCTCACAGACGGTGAGCAGGAAGCGATACGCGACCCGGAGAACATGACGGCCGAGACGCGAGGACGTCTGCGCGCACGCGGTGGGCTCGATCAGGTGCAGCGCGTAGCGACGGACCGCGCGATTGCACGGAGCGAGGCCGCGACCCCCGGCAAGAGCCCGACGCGAGCTGAGCTAGCCGATCGGAAGGACGCTTTCGAGCGCGGGCGGGAGCGGGCAAGGACCCACGCACCGCGGCGCTCATACGAGTTCGGCCCACGCGGAGGCGACGCAGCATGACGACCGAAACGAAACTCATTGACTCGCCGGAGCTGGACGCTGCCAACGAGGAGTGTCGGCGATGCGCGGAAGCCTACGGAGACGCGATGCGCAAGTGGACCGAACTTGACCACCGCGTCCGTGCGATGCCTCGGTGGTCAGAGGAACGATCCGCGGCCGAGGCCGAGTTCCCCGCGGTGCAACGTAACGTCGAGCGAACGCGGTATGAGCGCGATGAGGCCTTCCGCGCTCGTGACGCTCGATGCGGCGCGGCGCGAGCGGTCGGTTCTTCCCTGAGCGAAGGTGCTGCTGCGCCCGCGCGAACAGCTCGGGCGAGACGATCTCGTCATGGACGATCTCTGACGACCAGACCCAGTCCTCCGTGCTGTTCCAGACCATCTTCGTCTCGTAGCCCAACGAAACGTCTTCGAGGCTCTTCAGTCGTTCGTCCCGACGCTGACGGTTCCATACCTGTCGGCCGGTGTAGCGCGGGTTCCGGAGGATCGCCGCGACTGCGCTCTTCGCCCACGCACCGCCGCTCGACTGGCGATGACGATTGCGAGCAGGATCGGCGGCAGACGGTGATGGCACGCCGTCAGCAGTGAGCCCCTCGGCGATCGCGTAGAAGCCGCGACCAGCGATGTACTCGCGGAAGATCCGCTCCACGATCGGAGCCGTCGTGGGCTCGGCTTCGAGGCGATGCAGTCGCTGACCGATCGCCGCATGAGAAACTGTGGCTCAGGAGGCCGGGCAGTTCTCGTGATCGCCAACACCGGGGTTCAAGTCCCCTCAGCCACCCTCGGTACACCGCAGGTCGTGTCGTGGTCCGCGCGGTGGCGCACGGGTACGAACAGCGTTCGGTGTCAGCCCCTATCAACGGGAGCGCAGATCGTGACCGTTTTTGGAACCGACGTGGGCGGCGAAACCGGTGAACAGCTTCGCCACGCCGACGCCATCCTCGACTACGGCACGCTTCGCACTACCTAAGGCACGGGTGGGAACCGTCGCCCGGAAGCGCAGCTCACGACGGGAAAGCATGGCCCGAAGACATGAGGGCGACGGTTGGCCGCGTCGTTATCGACTGCGTCGGCATTCCGTGAAGCGCCCTACGCTTCGCGCGGTGGCGACATGCGCAACGACCGCGACGGGATCTTCGCACAGAGCGGTGGCCACATCACGCTGCGTCCTACGGAGAAGTACGACGGCTACCCGACCTTCGAGGTCGGCCTGCACCTGCGGTAGTACACGATTACACGTTGTGCAACATGTAAGGAACCCCGAAGAACGTGTCGCCCAGAAATTCTCTGATCTCGCTGCGCGTCTCTACGTTGTCGTAGGTAATCTCAACAACGGCCTTTTCGCGACACGCTTGACGGGGGCTCGACGCCTGGACCCAAACGGAGCCGCCTGTGTTTGGCAGGTCCTCAAGCTTAGAAATTGCGTCCACGTGTGACCGGAGGACGCGATTCACTAGTGCCCGCGATGGTAGCTCGGAGCACGGAGGGGTGGACGGCACGTGCGAGGAAGCGAGCACTAGCCACGTTCCGATCCCGAGCGTTGCCAAGGTGACGACAGCCGCGAGCCCCCACCGACGGCTTCTCATTCGGCCCAAACAGTCGTTCTCGGACCGGACATCGAGCTGAGGACGGTCACCACACCGGGCCATTCCAGCCGACATCGCGGGAAATAGGCACGGGACTCCAGAGAGTCGACCAACTAATGGTGCGCATGCCACCATCGAACGTACAGTGGCCATACGGCATACGGCCATGGACCTGAACGCCAAATCTCCGGGTTCGGTTCACCTCCAGGATCCACCGTGTAGTTCTGCTCGCGAATGTTGCCGTTATTCATGATGTAAGCGTGGTCGCGGTACGTCGACAGCCCACAGATCGACGAACTGTACGTCTGAGGTCGCGTCCATCCGCCTCCCCATATCCCGCCTGGTGTCCGGTGATACCCAATCTCGGTCAGCCGAGCGGTCGCCTGCGGAATGCTCGTGTACTCGGTGAATGTGTTCCAGCGGTCTGCTGTTCGCGGGAAGGGTCGCCACCACGAGCCGCACCGGTAGTACGGATTGAACCGCTGCCAAAACGGGTCCGACTGGGAAGCGTCGTTGGTCGTCAGCAGATTGATCTTGACTGCGACGGGCCAGAGATCGAGATACGTCACTTCGTCCATAGTCGGGGCGCCGTTGTCCTCCTCCGGTTTCGTTAGCGTCTGCACGAGCATGTCCACAGTTCCAGTAGTCACATCGTCATCCGAGAGATAATCCTGCATCGCAGCCGGTGGGTCGGGTTCGTTGAGCAGAATGTTGGCGACTTCGACGACTTGATAACTAAGTTCCGCTACCTTCGGATCGAGAACATAGGTCAGCAGATCTATCTCGTCTTCACAAGTGAACTCGACGGTCCCGTTATTCAGGTCTGAACAAGATGCGAGCACAGCGATGACCTGAGCGCCGATCGGTAGTCGACGAGCCTCGGCTCGAAGCTCGCGTAGGTCAATCCCCTTCGCCGCCACCACTGAACCTCTCGCCGTCGACAGAGGTGCGGCTGCAGCAAGCAACGCAACGATTGAGCTAACGACGACGAACCTTAAGTGTGCGCGTGTCTTCATCCTCGACCCCGTGTGTCGTTGAGCCTGTCCGTCCGCGAGAAAAGCGGGAGAGGTAATTTCTTATACCCATTCGACGGAGCCGCTCAAACAACTCGCGCTGATGGATCGGATGCCACCGACAGTTCTGGCGCGTCACGAGCAACCGAACGCGCTACTGGGCGAGCGCCAGCTGGCGCACCTGCGTGAAACGGACCGCCATGTGCTTGATCCCAGCGGTGAAATTCGAGCGCAGATGCGAGATGTCGCCGACCGGATCCTTCCCGGACTTGACGGCTTTGACGCTGCGCCTCAGGGCCTCTATCAGATCGGCGGCGGCAGCCGGTTCCGGACCGCTCTGTGGAACGACGATGTCCTTGCCCGCGACCTTCTTCCGTACAGCCGCCTTGAGGGCCTTTTTAGTACTCGTCCCGCACGCTGACAAACCAGAGGACGGCCCGCAGTAGTGTGACGCGGTGCTGACGACGGAGCTCGAGATCGACGCGCGTGAGATCGACAGCGAGTGGACGCGTCATAGCGGCGCGTCTAGCAGAACCCGGCAGTCCGTGCTCGCGAGGACTCACGAGCCTCCTTCGCGCTCGTAGAGCCGCTCGACTTCGTCCGATGTCAGCTCGCGAGATGAGATGAGCCTGGCACCTTCGCCGGGGACCGACGTGTCGATCGTCCACGTCACATCGCACGTCGCACAACCGCTCTGGCGCCGCTCCATGTGATCGCGTACGGCGTCAGGTGCAAGTTCGGTGCGATGAACTTCCAGGACTCCATCGAGCCGTCGCAGACCGGGCACAAAGCTCTCGGAGACGCGAGCGATGGCCTTTGGGAGTCCGGATAGCGAAGTCATTTCGGCTTCATCATCGTTGCACCGTCGGGAGAATCAAGTCCGCTGTGATCGAGGGTGGGTTACATGGAGCAAACGCCCCTCCGACACGTCCATCGGTATACATGCCGAGCGGTAACTCGACCGATACCTGGTCGCGAATCTTCGGGCTCCACTCGATCCTGAGCCCGAGTCCTCGGTAGAGCTCGGCCTTTCGATCTGGTGCGGCGGACCGGAGCGCCTTCACCGGATCTCGCAGGCCAAGTACCAGCCCACGTATGCGGCTTTCGGTCAGCGGTTCAGCATCACCAGCCTTGAGGTGCAGCTGAGCGGAGCCTCCGGCGCGCCCCTACTTGCCATCCGCACGCTCCTCGGTCTCGACGCGGACGGCGGATCTCTTGCGTCGAAGGCACACCTCCCCGACCAGGTGAACAGGCTTGCACTGCGGAACGTCGCCTTCCGGGGCACAAGGATCGACGTCTCGTAAAGCGCGTTGTTGCCGACTCGATCTCAGCGCTCACCGCCGACCAGACGCGAGAAGTCGATCGGGTCATGGTCTCCGACCTCCACATCGGCCTCGTTCAGATGATGGAGAACGCCGGGCGGAATCTCGCGGACCTGGTGCCACACCCTTCGCGCCCGCGCCCGCCGGTCCGGCGGCACCGGTGGCGGCGGTCTCGTCCAGGTCGTTGTCGCGCGACGCGACAAGGCGCTGGATCCGGTAACAGCCGACCAGCTCAACATCGTCCGGCGCATGGACCTCCTCGTTTCCGACGAGCCGGTGGAGGCCGACGTCGTCTTCGACGCCATCATCGGATGCAGCTTCCTCTTGGGAGCTGTCAGAGGCCCAACCGCGGGCCTTGCCGGAGCCGCCGCGTGGGCGGAGGCGACGCAGCGACTACCCGGACCGCCGGAGGTGTGAGGAGGATCGAACGCATAGGGATGACACTCACCGGGTATGGGGTTGACCAGGCCGCTTAGCAGATCCGAGACGCACAGGAGGTACTCACGCATGACCGAAGAGCAGGCCACCATCACGCCGAGCGACGACGGGCCGATCATCGTCCGCGGACCGCTACGGCTCGTCGACGCCGACGGCAACGAGTGGGACGTCTCCGGCCGCGAGGTCGTTGCGCTCTGTCGATGCGGCCGGTCTGAGAACAAGCCGTTCTGTGACGGCACCCACTCCAAGGTCGGCTTCTCGTCCAAGCCGCGGGCCGACGGCTGAGCCTTCCGGTGACCCCCGGACGGGGGACGTGATTGAGTCGCCTGCAGCAGCTGCATCGGGCGGGCCAGGCCGTCTGGCTCGACTACCTGCGTCGGGGGCTCGTGACATCGGGGCGAGCTCGGACGGAGCGTGCTCCGGGACTCCCTTACCGGGGTCACGTCGAACCCCACCATCTTCGGACAGGCCATCGGTGGGTCCACCGACTACGACGACGCCCTGCGCGCTTGGCGGACGCCGGCGCGCGTGTACAGCGTCCGCGTCGGCGCGGAACTGCCGGTAGTCCACGGGCGGAGCGGTGCGGAAGAGCGCGACGGCAGCTTCGGCGTTCACGAACCGGTGCCTCCGCAGCGGCATGAGTTCGCCGACGGGAACGCCGTTGCGGGTTACGACGAAACTCTCGCCTTCGTCGAGTCGACGCATGATCTCTCCGCTCTCGTTGCGCAGCTCCCGCTGAGTGATTTCTCGGCTCATGCGGCGAGCGTAGCACCCCGTGCTACGCCATGCAAAGGTGCGTGGGCCTCCGGTGAAGGCAACGTGAACACCGGATGAAGGTGCATCGCTCGTGGTCTACGGGTTGAAATCGCCCCCTCCGACACGCCGGATGGTCCCGCCGTTGAGTCTGATAGCACTCAGCGCCTCATTTGCTATCATGTTCGTCATGCGACAGCTCATCACGCGCATCGATGATCGCCTGCATAAGGAGCTGAAAGCCCGTGCGGCCGCGGAAGGGCGGTCGGTGAATGCGCTCGTGAACGAGTTGCTCTCATCGGTCCTTGCGAGTGGCGACGGGCGCGCGGCTGTTCGTGCTCGCGCGAAAGCAGCCGGGCTCGTCGTTGCGCTTCAGCCAACCAAGCGTCCACCGTCTCGCGACGCGACGATCGCGTTGACGAAGGGTGCGGGAAGGGCGGCGAGTCGGGCCCTGGCGAGGGAAAGATCTCGTAGCTGACTCTCCTCTACGCCGACTCCAGTGCGATCCTGCGAGCCTACTTCGCCGACGAGCCGGAACATGCTTCGCTCCGAGCGCTCCTCCTCGAAGGTGATCGATCCGTCGTCACCAGCGAGCTCGCTCGAGTCGAGATCGCCAGTGCCGTGCGTTCCGCCGCCTCAGCCGGACGACTGAGAAGGTGGCGGACGCTGCTCGCTGGGATAGAAGCCGACTTCGCCGAGGGGGGGCCGATCACACTCCTCGCTCTGCGTGCGGCACCCATCCTGCCCGCTGCGTACGAACTCGTCGTGGAACATCGGCTCCGGACCCTCGACGCGATACATCTCGCGGTCGCTGTCCATGAGTGTCCGCAGCTCGCCGGCGACGGAGAGTTTACTTTCATCACGCGCGACGAGGACCAAGCGCGCGCTGCCCGTCAGCTCGGCATCGCAGTCGCCTGAGGTATCGGCAGCCGCGCCGATCCTAGGCCAAGACCGCGTTCCGTCCTCCCAGGTGAGGTGAGTGGACAAGGGTTGAGTGCGGCCCTCCGACACGAAGCTGCGACCGCGCTATCGGATCGCGTCGTATTGGCTGCGCATCCCTTCGAGCCATCCCTCAAGGTTGTTCGCTTTGCCCTCGATCCATCCCTTCGAAACCTCGTCCGTCAGGATGAGGAAGCGCTCCTCCCCGATCGCTTCGACCACGACGTCGGCGACCTGAGTCGGCTCCTTGACCAGGGGCGCAAGCAAGGACAGCAAAGGCGACGACGTGTCGACCATCGGCGTGCGGACCAATAACGGGGCGAGGAGCGACACGCGGATCCCGCGGTTGTGGTACGCGATCGACATCCACTCAGCGAACCCGACGACGGCGTGTTTGGTTGTCGAATAGACGGCGTTGTCGGGGTTGGTGAGGATGCCCGCGATCGACGAAGTGAACAGAATGTAGCCCGTCCCGCGTTCCAACATGCTGGGTAGGACCGCACGCGTGACATAGACGTGCGCCATGACATTCACGGACCACTGCCGGTTCCAGACTTCGGGAGGCGCGTCGAGAGGGGTGCCACCGAGTTCGTAGATGCCTGCATTGCTGAGACACACATCCACCGGTCCTAGCTGCTCCTCGACAGAGCGGACCATCGCATTTACGGACTCTTCGTTCCCCACGTCACACGTGACGGATATCCCTCCGACCCGATCTGCCACGGTGCGCGCGCCGTCAGTGTTCTGATCCACCACCGCGATCGCTGCTCCTTCTCGTGCGAACGCCTCGCAGCATGCTTCCCCGATTCCGCTCGCACCGCCGGTAATGATCGATACTTTGCCGTTCAGGTTCACGAGTAGACGGTAGCGAACTCACACCTACGCCTGGGCCCCAAGTACCGCTCTTGCTCCCCGCCTCGTCGCCAACTATGCGCTCAAGTCGAGAAATCGCCTGGCTGGTCCGGGTAGGGCTAACGGAGCAATCGCCCCTCCGACGCCAGTTGAACCCCGCGGCGTCAGCGAGCTCGTGAACTTCGATCAGACGCTGATGACTTCGACCAAGTCCTTGATCGCCCGGAAGTCGTCGGCGTTCCGTGTGTAGAGCGGAAGGTTCGCGGCACAAGCGGTCGCGGCGACGAGCAGATCCACGGCCCTCGCTCCTCTCGCCTTGCGTCCGGATCCGACGACTGCCGAATAGATCCTTCCGTAAGCACGGGCTGCTTCGCCGTCGAAGGGCAACGGGTCGAACGCTGCTTCTGCTCGCTGAAGCCGGTCTTGTCGACGACCGCGCTCAGCCGGATCCTTCGTCGCATGAGGGCCGGCGGCCAGCTCGGCCATAGTGATGGCGCTGACAGCGATCTCCACAGGCAATTGCGAAGCGTCGATCGCCTCAAGATCGATCACGACGGACGTGTCGAGGATTCCCCGTTGCGCTCTCCCGCCGTCAGCCACGAGGTGTCGCGTCCTCGTCGGCAACGGCGTCCAGGTCGGCGCGGAACTGCTTGTAGTCGACGCGGGGAGCACTGCGGAAGAGCGTTAGAGCAGCTTCGGCGCTGACGAACCGGTGCCTTCGCAACGGCATGAGTTCGCCCACGGGGACGCCGTTGCGGGTCACGACGAAACTCTCGCCTTCGTCGAGTCGGCGCATGATCTCCCCGCTCTCGTTGCGCAGCTCACGCTGAGTGATCTCTCGGCTCACTGTGCAAACGTAGCACGGCGTGCTACACCACGCAAGTGGCCCGTCACGGGTGTGCTAGTGCTAGGCCAACGTGAGCAGCACGGAGAGGCGGATCGCTCGTTGGCTATCGGTTGAGATCGGTCCTCCGACGGCGGAGCTGTCCAGATGTACGCGTGTCTCAGGGGTTAGCGTGGTGTATATACACCACCAGACGCGCGGATCAGAACTTCGGGAACGACGGTGCGCTGGGGTGGTCGGGGTCGTGCGCCGGGTCGTCCGCGGGTAGCGTCCCCTCGAACCAGGGGTCGAGCTTCCAGTCGGGGACGGGAGGCTCGGTCCCCGCAGTGGGCACGAACACGGACCGCTCAACGGGTTGGTGCCGATGCACGTAGCGCCGGCAGTTCGGGAACACTTCGGCGGCCCGGACCCGGACGACGAACCGGGCGCCCGGGTACGTGCGGGTGAGCGGGTCGTCATGGTCGATGGAAGCTTGGCCGTTCAGGCGCAGCCGTGTGCCGGTCTCCCAGTCGATGAAGAGCATGCCGATGCGCCCGTTGACGCTGATGTTGCCCGCCGTCAGGAACATGCCGTTGCCGTCGTACACGGGGAAGGCCAGGGTGTGCTCGTCGAGCACGCGTACGAAGCCCGGGTCTCCACCCTTGTAAGAGACCTGCGGCCATCCGTGCTCGTCGGCGGTGGCGATGAAGAACATGTCCCGCCGCTCGATGAAGGCTTTGAGGTTGTCCGAGATGGCGTCCGAGGTGCCCTCGGCGAGGCGGTCGGCGAGGCGGCGCGTGTCGAAGCGGTCCTGGAAGACTCGTTGTCCGTCGTGGTAGTCCTGGCTCACGGTCTCGTCCCGACGCCGAGGCTATCTCACCTCCCAATTCCGCTCCCCCGGGTGGTGTTGTGGACATTCCATCTTTCCGACAGTACGATTCTCGAATGACTCGAATGACTCTACGGGCGAAGGGACAATTAACGCTTCCCGAAGAGATCCGAGAGGCTGCCCGCCTCGAAGAGGGCGACCTGCTGGACGCCGAGCTCACGGAAGAGGGCATCCTGCTGCGCCCCCAGAAGATCATCGACGCCACGCAGGCCTGGTATTGGACGCCCGCGTGGCAGGCGGGCGAGCGGGAGGCGGAAGCAGACCTCGCAGCTGGCCGAGTAGAGACCTTCGCGTCCGGTGAAGATCTCATCGCGGGGTTGAAGAGACGCTCGAAGCGCGCAGGACGACCACGGTCGCGTTAGCTGCCGATTGCCCACCTTCGAATGGCTGGCTCGGTTCGGTTCCGACTTCGATGCGCTGACTCGCGCGCAGCAGGCAGCCTTCCTCCTTGCTGTTGAGCAGTTCGTCGACGACCTCAGGACGGGTCAGTTCCGGAAAGGTCTTCGCGTCAAGGGAGTCAAGGGCGCCAAGGGCGTCTTTGAGATGACATGGGCCGACGACGGCCGGGCGACGTTCCAGTACGGAGATCCGTTGTCCGAGGGCGAACCGCACGTCATCTGGCGACGGATCGGGACGCACGCCATCTTCCGCGAACCCTGAGTCGGCCGTCAGAGATCCGAATCAAGCAGTCATCGAACGACCGAGGACTTGCGCAAGCGTCAGGACGATCGGTATGCAGCGACGATCGGGACAAGTTCGATCGGTGAGGCCCCGTGCAGGATGACGGCATCGGCGCCGAGGTCGAGTTGTCCGCGGATCGCTCTTGCACACTGCTCGGGGGATCCCGTTGCGGCCGGCGCGAGCCATTCGTTCGGGAGCAGGTCTGCGATGTGCTGGAGCTGTTCGGTCGTCGCGACTTGA
Organism: uncultured Actinomycetes bacterium; assembly: GCA_964520325.1. Lineage (GTDB taxonomy): Bacteria > Actinomycetota > JAICYB01 > JAICYB01 > JAICYB01 > CAZFOB01. Next base: position 93,434 of record CAZFOB010000002.1, read on the forward strand.
TCGATCGCTCCACGCATACTCGTCACGACCTCGTCGGCACGGAACCGTTGGAGCGGCGCGGGGTTCCAGCGGTTGGTCTCCACCATCAGGTCGCCATAGCCCTGCAGGTACGTCGCCATACGCCCAACGGTCTTCTTGAGACGCACATCCTCGGGGAGGTGGTCGCCGACAGTCGCGAAACACGACCACACCGTGACGTCAGCGGGGTCACGACCGGCGCGCTCCGCGGCGTCCTTCACGGTCTTGACGCATCGCTGCAAGGTCTCGTCCGTAAAGAAGGTGTGCAGCACGACGGTGTCGAACATCCGTCCTGCGAGGTCAAGCGTGCGCGGACCGAATGCGGTGATCGCGAGTGGTATGTCCTCGTCGAATGATGCGTCGAGGTGGAGGATCGGGAAGCGGCCGATCGGACCGTCGTGGCCGATCACGACTTCGCCCTTCCAGAGACGACGCATCAACAGGGCGAAGTCCTCGAGTTGGGCTGTCGTGATCTGCGGTATCCCGAACGCATCGAACATCGGCTTGATCCCTCGACCCAAACCGAGCGTGAACCGTCCGTTCGTGAGCCGGTGCATCGTGGTCGCGTATGACGCGGTCACCATTGGGTGCCGGTGTTGTGGTTCGTTGCTGCCGTCGCGATCTGGATCCTTGTCGAAACGGCGCCCGCGGCGCCGGACAAGGTGGCTGCTTCCTTGATGTTGAAGCGCTCGGAGATGAAGGCCGTCCCGAGGCCCAGTTCCTCAGCGCTACGGACTTCTTCGATGATGTCGCGCGGTGACTTCGGCGCACCGGCGAGCAGGTAGCAACCCAGCTCCTCGGAGACCTGGTCGGACATCGCGACAGTTTGGCAGAAACGACCTACTGCATCGGGGCGTGAGCACCAAGAACGTTGCGGCGCCGTATGGAGCCGCTGGCCTATCGCTTGCGGCACGGTAGCGGTACGGGTTGACCTCAGGCACCGAGGCCCCCTACTTTCGTAATGGTCGCGTAATAGCTTGAGCCTTCTCACCCGACAGGACACTCCCGTGCATCTCTACGCCTCAAGGTTCCTCGCCGCTCTCGATCCCGTCCCGATCGACGGGCCGCGCGGCAGCGCCTTGGCCGACTGGTGGCCGCTCTACATCTTCGCGGGCGTCTTCGTCGCCATCCTCGTCGGCGCGTTCGTCGCCGGACGGAGCCGAGGCAGCGGCCTCATGAGGATCCCCGCCGGCCTGCAACACGTCAGCGGAGTTCCCGATTGGGCGGCGACGACGTTGCTCTTCAGCATCTACGGACTCGCGGTCGCCGGGTTCGGCTTCTACAACGACGTCGAGTGGCACGTCGGACTCGGCCGCGACGACGACCTGTTCACTTCCCCGCACACCGCGATCCTGGTCGGCCTCGTGATGATCGCGTGCGCGCCGCTCGCCGGAGAGATCGTCGCATCGATCCGTAAGCGGCCCGGCGGACTTCGCGTCGGCCCGTTGCGGTTCCCGTGGTCGACCGTGCCGCTCCTCGCACTCGGCACGGCGGCGCTGATTGGGTTCCCGATCGACGAGCTCTGGCACCGACGTTTCGGTGTGGACGTGACGATGTGGAGTCCGCCGCACCTGATCATGATCTTGGCCGCGTCTTTCTCCGGACTCGCATCGTGGCTGGTGCTCGCGGAGGCGGGCGTCCGTCCTGCCGGCCGATGGGGACGTGGATTGCACGTCGTAGCGGGCGCACTCACGCTCCAAGGGCTCTCGAGCCTCCAGGGAGAGTTCAGTTTCGGCGTCCCGCAATGGCAACAGCTCTACCACCCCGTCCTGATCTGCCTCGCCGCCGGATTCGCGCTCGTCGCGATCCGCATCGTCCACGGACCGTGGTGGGCCTTCGGGGTCGCAACGGGGATCCTCGTGGTCCAACTACTGGACACGCTCGACGAGGGTGGCCCGGTGCAGACGCGCCCCGGCGCCGTATACGTCGGATCCGCGATCGTGGTCGAACTCGTGGCGCGCGTGCTCGGCACCGATCGCCGTCTCCGATTCGCACTCGCGTCGGGACTCGGTGTCCTCGCCGTCGGATTGCCCGTCGAATGGGCGTGGAACCAGGGCGCTCACCAGCCCTGGACGGCCGCGCTCTTTCCCGATGCCGTGCTCGTCGGCGGACTTGCAGCGCTGGGAGGAGCCGTGCTCGGCGCGGCCGCCGCCGGCGCCATCTCGGACGCACTCACAACCCGCCGCGATCGACGCGCCGTCCCGGTCGCGGCCGTGTTGCTCGCTCTTCTCGGCGTGGGCGTCGCGCTCGGACTACCGAACCCGCGGCGCGTTGGCGACGTCCGGGCAGACGTACACCTCGAATGGACGGACGATGAGCACGCGCGTGTCCACGCGACGCTCGACCCACCGGACGCTGCGGTCGGCGCACGTTGGTTCACCGCGGGCAGCTGGCAATGGGGCGGCCGGACCATCGCGCACATGCAGCGCACGGGCAACGGCACCTACGTCGCGGACGAACCTCTGCTCATGACCGGACGGGCCAAGAGTCTCCTCCGGCTGCATCGTGGCGCCGAGATGATGGCGATCGCGATCCGGCTGCCGGCAGATCCGAAGTACGACCTCGCAGAAGTGCCGGCGGAAGACCGCCGTTCCCGCTTCGTGGCCGAGCAGCGTTTCCTGCAGCGCGAAGCCGACCGTCCCGTCGGCTGGTTCGCGATCCTCGTCTATGCGTTGGCCGTCGGTCTCGCTCTGGCGTGGATCGTGTCGTTCGCCGTGGCGTGCAACCGTGTCCGACAACGGACGCCTGCGTCAGCACCCGCCTAACGTGTCCTGTCTCTGAACTAATGGTCGTCCAGCGCGAGCTCGCCATGGAGGGCCAGCGCTGTACTCAGGGGTCTATACGCCCCTCCGACACAAACCTTTAGCCACCGAGATGGTGCGGCCTCGCGGCGAGCGGGCTTGTAGGTCAAGCGGAGTCCGAGATCCTCGTAGAAGCGCTTTTGGACGACGCGTTCCGGTGAGGCAAGTCCATCGCGAACGTTCAAGTCGCTTAGGAACTCGCGGAACTCATCGGCGTTGAGATCGGCCGGCGACGGTTCCGAGCGCAGCGGTTGAAGGCCTGCGAGAAGAGACGATGCTCAAAGCACTCTCTTCTCGCGCGCCCAAGGCCGGGGACTTCGCCCCTTAGGGCGAAGTCCCGTTAGAGATCGTCCTCGCGGAGTACGTCGAGGTTCCGGAACTTCAGGTCACCTTCGCTGATCTCGGAGAGGAAGGCGGCGAACTCGCCTGTCTCGGGGCGGCTCGAGTTCTCCATGCCCTGTTCGTAGGATCCGAACTCCACCAGGAGCAGGTACACGCTCTCGGCGTCACGGTCGCGGCGAAGAACAGCGCGGTGAGGGATGCGATGTCCTTCGGAGTTGCGTATCCACGCATTGAGCTTGCTGTTGAACTCGTCGATCCGACTCGTTGTGAACTCGATGATCTGTGTGAACTTCATCGTCTGCTCACGCCTTGGCTTCGAGGACGATGTTGAACGGCGTCTCGGCCACGCGCTTCAGCGTCGTGAAGCCGGCGCTGGTGACGATCTCGCGGAGGCGAGCCTCGCCGGCCTGGGCGCCCAGTGCCGCTCCGACCTCTTGGGACAACGAACTGGGCGTGCACAGGAGCGTCGAATAGCCGTAGTAGGCGGCGCCGACCGGGTTGAGGTTGTCGGCCAGGTCGTCGTTGGCGAACGGCTCGATGAGCATGAGCGTCCCGCCGGGGGCGAGGTGGTCCAGAACATGTGCGCACGCACCGGCCGGGTCACCCATGTCGTGCAGGCAATCGAAAAAGCACACGAGGTCATAGGTCCCGGAGAACGTCGTGGCCGCGGCCACATCAAAGCGCACTCGGTCGGCGAGTCCGGCGTCGGCGGCGCGCTTGCGAGCGGCGTCGACGGAACCCTCGTGCGCGTCAAAGCCGACGACAGTGGACTCGGGGTAGGCCTCAGCGAACAGCAGGGTCGACGCGCCATGGCCACAACCGACGTCGGCGATCCGGGCCCCGGCGGTGAGCTTGGCCTCGACGCCGTCGAGCGCGGGTATCCATGCGCTGGCCAGGTGATTGAGGTAGCCAGGCCGGAAGAACCGCTCGCAACCGCCGAGGACGTGTTGGTCGTGAGCCCCCCACGCGAACCCGTCACCGGTCCGGAACCGCTCGGCGATCGTGTCGGTGGCGTAGACGGCTCCAACTGCGGTCTCGAACGCGCCGATGACGCACGCCGGGCTGGTCTCGTCGGTGAGTGGTACCGCATGTTCGTCGGGCAACGAGAAACGGCCGTCGCCGTCGTAGGACACATACCCTCGCGCCGCCTGCGCGCTCAACCACTCACGCACGTAGCGCTCGGCGGTGCCGGTTCGGTCCGCCAGCTCCGCCGGGGTGAGCGATCCGGCACCGGCCATGGACCGGTAGAGACCGAGCTTGTCGCCGATCACGACCATCGCACCGCCGAGCACTGCGCCGACATCACCGACGGCCCTGCCCACGAACTCCATCATCTTGGTCTCGTCCATAGCCAATTCCTTTCCTTAAGCGCCCTGGGGCGACGGGGTACGCGGGATGCGGTGTCGGGTGGCCGACAGAACGCCGAAGTTGGACACAAACAGTGGCGTCAGGTACGTCAGCGCCACCTTGAGCCAGACGATCGCGTCGGCTCGTCCCGCGACGATGGGGCTGAGCTGATTCATCGCGAAGAACGTCGAGCCGACTATTAACGCGATCGACACCGTTCGCTTCAGGTGTTGCGGCGAAGCAACGACTGAGACCGCTTCACGCCACGTGGACCACGTCGGTTCGCTCATGCGACGAACGTACCGCTCCCCAGCCGGCGCTACCTCCGTATAGGTACGGGACTTTTCACGAAATTCCGAGCTCGGCGGCGCGCCGAATCAATTCGGTCTTGGCACTGACGCCGAGCTTGGCGTAGATGCTCACCAAATGCGACTCCACGGTGCGCTTGCTCATGACCAGCTGATCGGCGATCGCCTGCGCGGTCGCACCGCGTGAAGCCAGCACCGCCACCTCGCGTTCGCGCTGGCTCAACGCGTCGGCGCCGACACTCGTCCGCCTTCGCGGCCGGCTCTTCTGGCCGGTCAGGAAGACCTCGATCTCATCAGCGATCGCGTCGACATCGCCGAGCCATGCGCGGTGCTCCGATCCGGGCAGCTCCACGTAGGTCGCGTTCGGAATGTGCTGCGCCATGTAGCGCGAGTGGCCGACGTCGATCCACGTGTCGCCGGCCCGATGCAGGATCAGCGTGGGTGAGGTGATCCGCGGCAAGACGTCGCGTATGTCCAGCCGCATGTTCATGCGGATCACGTTCTGGGCCATAGCGGGACTGGCGGCCATGCGCAGATAGCGAGCCCACCATTCGCGGTGCCGCTCGTCGTCGAACGCATTCGACTGCCCACCGTCCCACCACTCGCCCGAGGCCCAGGCCCGCTCCATCCCGTCGACAACCTCTTCGAGCTGTTCCTCCGTGGGACCGTAGGGGTAGTCCGGCCCGACGAGCTGGCGGGACCACGAGCCGTAGAGCACCACGGCTTGCGTCCGCTCCGGATGCGCCTCGCCGAACAGCAGGCTTAGTGTGCCGCCCTCTGAGATGCCGAGGATCGCCGCCCGTGTCGAGCCGGCCGCGTCCATCACCGCGCCGATGTCGTCCATTCGTTCATCGATCGATGGCGGGCTCGGGACGGGATCCGACATGCCGGTGCCGCGCTTGTCAAACACGATCAGGCGCGAGAACGACGCCAGCCTGGTGAGGAACCGTGCCAACCGCGGCTCCTCCCATGCCACCTCGACGTGAGAGACGAAACCGGGGACGAGCACGAGATCCATGTCGCCCTCGCCGATCACCTGATAGGCGACGTTGACCGGACCACTCCTGGCGTACCTCGTGTCTGGCCGCAGCATGCTCTACACGCCGTCCACGGCGACCATCCGCCATATGCCCGCGCCTTCACGAATTGCGCACGCGGGGCGGTAGTCCTCCGAGGCGTACCAGTCGCGGGCTGCTTGCGCCGACTCGAACTCGATCACGTGACGCTGTGGCTCCCAATCGCCCTCTAGAATGCTGATGGGTCCCCCATGGAAGCGGTTGGACCTCGGCAGTCGTGACGAAGCCCTTCGAGCTGTACCTCTGAGCAGCACGAACCAAACTACACAGCACGAGCCACCACGCCGCCAGCACGAGTTCAAGTCCCCCTCCGGCACCCAGTTGAACCCCCTCAGTGTCAGCGACGCTCGTGAACACCGATCAGACGCTGATGACTTCGACCAAGTCCTGGATCGCCCGGAAGTCGTCGGCGTTCCGTGTGTATTGCGCGGCAGAGTCGTCTACGGTTGCACGATGCGCGAAACACCCCAACCCTGTAGCGGCTCTTCGTTGTGAGGTGTTTCGAGGTCCCTATCATCATCCTCGCGCCGGTGGCGATCCCACCAGTCCGACCAGGACAAACTCGTCGACTCAGCCTCAGCATCAATCCACGGCGCGGTGCGGCCACTCCAGCTATGAAGCCCATACGACGGAGATAGCTCTCTTCCGTAGGACGCATGAGGCGACGCCCCTCAGGGCAAAGAAGCTGTTGCCTCCTCACCCGCGGCGGTCGCTGGCCGACTTTCGTATCGATCCTGTGGGAACGCAGGCAATGTCCTCCAGATCCGGGGAACATCGCATGATCGACCTTCCCATGGCCTTTCGACGTAGTTCGGCAAACGCTCGTCGTCGCTTGGAGGGGCCGGGTCCTCGACAATATCGATGAGCCTCAGTCGCAAACCCGCGTCTATCAAGGCATAGAGAAGTCTGTGCATGATTCAACTCGAGCCTGGTGGCCCGTTCGCTCCCTGCGGACACGACACCACGGCAGTTGGCGAACTCGCAAATCGCCGGGCAACTCGATTGACGAGGCAGAGCGCGCATCGGAAGTGCGCTCACGCAAGCATGTTTCCCGAACAGGTCAGCGGGCCAATGATCCGAGATCGAATCGTCGAGCTCCGCCGCGTTCCGGCCGGAGCTCTCCGACCTACCAGCGCTCCCCTCCGACACTAGAATCCGGCCGATGAGCGGCACCGACGTCCCGCAGTCCGATCGGGTCACTGTGGATCTTGACCCGGCGCGCGTCCTCGCGGCCTACGTCCAGCACCGGCGCCGGTTCGCGGCATCTGTCGCCGACCTCGACCACGCGGTGCTGGCCTCGCCGTCCCGGTGCTCGAAATGGAGTGTCGCGGATGTCCTCCGTCATGGAGCCGACGTCGATGACTGGATGCACGCCCTGTGGGTCGGGGAGTCTCCCTTCTCCGCCTTCGACCCGAACACGACGCCACATGAGTTCGTGATCGCCGGACGAGCGATGTCCGACATCGATGCGCGCGATCGGTTCGTCGCGTCGAGCGAAGGGATGGCGGCGGACATCGAATCAAGCGGTCGCGACCGGTGGTCGGTTCCTTCCGTGTCGCCGATGGGCAACGTTGCGTGGTGGATGAGTGCGTTACACGTTTTCTTTGACTCATGGTTGCACGAGCGCGACGTCTTCATCCCGATGGGGATCGAGCCGGTCGTGGAGCCCGATGAAGTCGTGGCCGTCTTGACGTACTCTCTCGCTCTCGTCGGTGGGCTCATGCGAGAGCCGATCGACGTCGTGGTCGGTGGGGTCCGGCTCGTCGTCGGCAACGGCCCGGTTTCAGCCTCACCGGTTTCGCCGGGTGACACGATCGCGAGTGCTCCTATCGTGGACGCGTTGTCGGGTCGCGGTGCGATGGAGGCGGCCCTCCCGGACCTCCCACCCGAAACGCTCGGCGCGCTGGGGCCGCTGAGCCGGATCCTGACACCCGCGACTCGCAAAGTCATGTGACGAGGTTGTCCGGCCTGCCAAAAGACCTCATGACCGAACCGCTCCACCCAGCTTTTGTTCCCTACGTCATGTCGAAACGTTCGTAAGCGTCGGCGTAGGCGCAGGCGCTCTCAGATCGCTGCGAGGGTTGATCGGTGGATCCACGTCGAGAGTTCTGGATCCGCGAGTGATCTGACGCGTTCCGCGTAGCGCCGCATCCCGTCGGCGTCGAGCAGGGTTTGCCATTGCCCATTGGTCCCGCTGTAGAAGAACTTCTCTGGATCACGCCAGATCGAAGCGGCCGGCCCAGGCGCGCGTTCTTCGGCTCGAGCTTTCATCGAGGCGAAGGTCGCAGCCTCGACCAGGGAGGGCCAGCGGTCCTCGGGCACATCGATCTCGACCCGCTTCGCGAGTGTTCGCATCTGGCCTTCGAGATCGGCTTTGAGGTCGCCGTAATGCAGGAGCACGATGTTCGGCTTCTCGCGCGCCTGCCAGAACGTATCGAGGTGATGCACAAGGTCGACGAGTCCGCCCATGCCGGCGTCGCTGTCGACCCATCCCCAGAAGCGCTCAGCTTCAGATCCGGGGCGGACCGGGATTCCGTCCGGCATCAGCTCGGCGAGATCGTCGAGGCCGACGGCCGCGCTGCGCTGCTCCATGAACACGTTCATGTCCATGTTCGCGAAGTGGTGATCCCACGAGATGGCGACATCGCGAGGATCGCGTGCCACCGTGATGTACGTGACGCGATCGTCGAACGGAAGACCATCGAGCGGGGTGTGGGACTTGATGAACCGCCGGTGCTGCTGTCCTTCGAGCTGGGCTCGAACGTCGTCGATCTTGTCGAGCAGCATGTCGGGCCACGGCGATAGGACCGTGAGCGGAAGAGGAAGGTCGGGCGACTTGAAGACCAGCAAGGCACAGATCATCTGCGTCCACGTCGTTCCGCATTTGGACGGTGTCGAGATGACGATGTCGCCGTCGCGGAACGCGAAGCCGTCCCAGCGAGCGTTGTCCATGACGAGGTTGCGATAACGAACGAGCGGTGCGTCCAAGATTGCCTTCCTGGTGGTGATGGTGCCCGGTGACCTCACGTCGGGCCGTGATGGCCCCGCCGAAGAGATGCTAGACGGAACGACGTTCATCGCATAGACAGAGACACGCAATCATTGGTCGACTGCTCGAGATTCATCGGCCCGGAGAAGGAGGCGCACATGAAGCTCGTACGCGTTCTGGTCGCACTTGTACTTGCGCTTGCGTCGCCGCTCTACTTCGGCTCCCATGTTTCGGCCGCAACGTCGCTGAGCGCGACCTTGAGCGGCGACAACGAGGTCCCCGCGTCGTCGGGGGACTCGAACGGCACAGGAAGCGCGAACGTCACGCTGAAGACGAGGAAGAAGCAGGTCTGCTGGCTGATCACCCACGACAAGATCGACGCTCCGACCGCCGGGCACATCCACCAGGGCGTGGCCGGAACGGAGGGATCGATCCTGGTTTCGCTCTTCAGCAGCACCGGCCTGGTCTCGGGAGCGAAGAGTTGCGTCCGCGCGCCGCGTCGTGTGATCCAGCAGATCGCGGCGAACCCGAGCGCCTTCTACGTCAACCTGCACAACGGCGCGTTCCCGGACGGCGCGATCAGAGGACAGCTCGGCTGAGCTATGCAGCGTTGGGCCAAACCTGAGGACGAAGGAGTGAACGCATCAGGGAGTAGCTGCGACAACTGTTGTGCGAGATATCCAGTCGTAGAGTGTGCGGCCTCGACGCACAAAGAGCGACACCACGTAAACAGCGGGCAGAACATATGCGGCCGCCGTTGCCACCGATAGCCACCCAGGAATGTAGCCAGCCTCGCTTGACCGGAATATCCCGAACGCGACCACGTGCCCGAGTGTCCACGGAACGGCAATCTTGACCGCGTTGCGGAGCAGCGCGCGTCGGAACGGCACCCGCGAGCCGGTGTCCGCGTCAACGACATGAAGGCGAAGTGCGCGCTTTCCGATGGTGGCTTCTCGGGCACCCGATTCGAGCCAGGCTAAAGCGCCCGTCAGCGGTACGACGATGATGGTGGCCGCAATGATGTTGAGGGCGCCTGCGCTCAAACCATCAGTGATTCCAGCTAAGAACAACGGCACGCCCACGGCTGCGGTGACTGCCACCCATGCCAAGGCACACAGCCAGTCGATGAGCCAAGCGACCAGACGATTCCACGGGTGCCGATTCATGGATCCCGTCGCTCAGCGCTTTCAGGCATCTGGCATCGGTACCGACTGACGGCGATCGATGGCGGGATGTGTGGCACCGAAGGTATCGCGGGCAGCCGGATCGTCGAACCACACCAGCGCCCACGCCTCGCGCTCTCCCGCCCGGACCAAAGCCTCGTACCGGTGGTTGCCGTCTTGGAGCAGAAGCTCGCCGTCGCGATCCTCGACGAGTACGGGCGGCGGTTCCCAGCCCTGCTCGAGACTCTCCTCCATCGCGTCGACGTCCTGCTCCCACTCCTCTGGTTCGATCGGGCAGGTGGCGTCATCCTCCGGTCCGGCAAGGCGGATGAGATCATCGACCGGCAGCCGCACCGGACCGAGCCACCAGTGCCGACGGGTGGCGAGCCCGGCCGCGAGCGTCGCATTGTCGCTTCCTCGGCTGGCGAGGAACTCCCCGACCCAGAGCGCAAGCCGATCCTGCTCGGCAGCTTCGAACGCAGACGCGAGGCTGAAGCGGCGATCTCGACCCATGGGTTGGTGGGTACCCGACGGCGCGTCACCGAACCCACCTACTCGCTGTCGGACTCCCGGATGCGCGCCGCGAGGTCGGCGAGGGAAGCGACACCTTCGTAATCGGCCCCTTCATGCAACCCGAGCGGATCCATGATGAACGGCCGCAGACCGGCACGTCGCGCGCCGACGACATCGATGGCCGGCATGTCACCGATGTACCACGCGTCGTCTGCCACGACCGCCATCGCTTCGAGCGCGAGACGGAAGATACGGACATCAGGCTTCATCACCCCGACGGCGCCCGAATCGATGACGCAGTCGACCGGGACACCCATGCCGGGTCCGACCTGCAGGATCTCGAGTTCGGCCAAGCGGGCCGCCATCACACCGTCGGCGTTCGACACGATCCCAAGGCGCACCCCGGCATTCGCGATGGCCCGCAGACCGTCACGGCTGCCCGGGATAACGTGCATCCACAGAGCGGCATCAGCGAACTCGCTGTCGAGGTGACGGTGGACCTCCTCGCGGTCCTCGAGCGGGACGCCGCACGCCTCGATGTAACGATCGAGATAGCCGCGCCAGCACCCAGACCAATCCGCTTCGACGTCGAGGTCCGTGGTGAACCGCGATGCAGCCACGTAGTGAACGGAGTCGAGCAGGTCGGCGGCCGGCGAGCACGGGCACTCGGCGCGTGAGAACGCGCCAAGGATGCGGTCGTGATCCGGCAGGAGGAATATCCCTCCGACGTCGAGCAGCACTGCCTTCGGACGCGGCATCCCCCGCACGCTACTGTTTTCGTTGTGAGGCTCGAGGGCAAGAACGTCATCATCACGGGCGCCGGATCAGGGATCGGTCGGGCTGCGTGCGAGCGGTTCGCTGCGGAAGGCGCCTACATCGTTGCCGTCGACCTCGATGCGGGGGCGGTGTCCTCGGTGGCGACGTTGGTCGGCGGTCACGCAGTGGCGGGAAGTGTTGCCGATCCCGTCCCGTGGGACGAGGCCGTTGCCGCCGTGGCGGCCCGTCCAGGCGGGCTTGATGTGGTCTTCCTCAACGCCGGCGTCTACGGCTTCCACGGGCCGATCGAAGAGCTGCCCCTCGACGTCTTCCAGCGCACGATCAACGCCAACATCGGCGGTGTCGTGCTCGGCACTCGCGCAACCGTGCCCGCGCTGCGTGCCAACGGCGGCGGGGCCATCGTCGTGACCGCGTCCGTGGCCGGCGTGGTCGCGTTTCCGGGGAACCCGATCTACACGCTGACGAAACAGGCGGTCACCGGTTTCGTCCGAGCCGTCGCTCCAACGCTCACGGCCGACGGCATCAGCATCGATGCGGTGTGTCCCGGGGTGGTCGACACTCCGATGACGGTCGAGGCGCTCGGCGGTGCCAGCGCATCTGAGCTGGGCATCAGGCTGATCGATCCGGTGGCTATCGCCGACGTCGCTCTGCTCTTGGCGACCACGGAAGGGACCGGTCGGTGTCGAGTTGTACGCGAGCACGCCGACACGATCGACTGGGCGTTCCCAACGTGGGAGGACCTCGGTCGGGCATCGAGCGGCTGAGCTGAACGCGCCGCTCCCCGAGCGCTGGCGCTCCCATCAGGAGCGGCGTACGATTGACGGGTACGGGAACCAAAGCGAGAGGCGCGCTTTGGTTCAACTGAAGACTCAACATGGGTTCCGGGAGACGGGATGGCAGTGAGGGCGCCCAATAAGTCGACTCGAAAGAAGGTTCTGACCCGCGTCGTTCTCGTGGACGAGGTGCCCATCTTCTCGGAGGCGCTCGGTGTGGTCATCTCGTTGGAGGACGACCTCGAGTACATCGGGTCCGCAACGACGGCAGAAGATGCAGTGGAGCTCGTCCTGCGACATTCGCCGGATGTTGCGGTGGTCGACGTGGACCTGCCCACTCCGGGCAACGGAGACTTCGACGGGATCGGCGTCACGATGCAGATCAAGGCGGCTCGGCCCGAGACGCGCGTGCTCATCTTGACCTCGCAGATGGAACTGAACACGATGGCAAGAGCGGCGTCGGAAGGCGCATGCGGATTCCTGTCGAAAGCAAGCAACCTGCAGGACATCTGCCGGGCGATCAGAACGGCCAAGGATGGCGGGATGTTCGTTGAGCGAGAGCTCGTGGCTCCCCTCGTTGAGCGCGTGCGTGGCTCGGTGCGAAAGCCGATCAGGGGAGGGTCGGCGCGTGCAGCCCTCACCCCCCGCGAGCAGGAAGTGCTGACGCTGCTCGGAGAGGGGCTTGACGTCGCAGTGATCAGCCGACGACTAGGGATCAGCCTGAGCACATCTCGCGGACACGTGAAGAGCCTCCTTGTCAAGCTCGGCAGCCACAGCCAGCTCGAGGCCGTCGTCGAGGCCGTCCATCAGGGACTGCTTCCTCACCTCACGCACTGAGCATCCAAGCTCGAACGCCCTCCCAACACCCTCAATTCTGGGGGTACGGTCGCACCGCGCCGAGGTCTGTGCGCGCCGTTCGTGTGCATGTAATCTGCGGATAAGCGAGGTTCCACAGGTAGGAGTCAAGGGGTCAGGTATGAGCGCGAACACCGATCTTCCCGTGCTCTTTGCCGTCGAGACCAGCTGCTCTCATGATGAGGCCGTGCTCATCTTGCACGGTGAGCTCGATCTCTCGACGCAGCCGGAGCTCGTGTCGGCGCTCGCCGATATCGAAGGCAAGTTCGCGTGTGTCGTTCTCGATCTCGCCGATCTGACCTTCATCGACGCCGGCAATATCGGCGTGATCCACCGGGCTTGTCGTGTCGCGAGGATGCGGGGATCGGAGGTCGTCTTGCGTTCGCCGAATCTCCATCTGCTCCGGATCCTGGAACTAACGGGCCTCGGTCCGGCCGTTTCAACGGTGTAGGACCGGAACCTCTTTAGCGGAGCTCGCGCACGGCGGGCTGCGTCGCGAGCGCGACCACACCGGTCGCCGCGATGAACGCTCCGCAGGCGGCGATCCACGTCGCAGCACTGAAGGCTTCGGCTCCCGCCCCGGCGATCAACGCTCCGATCGGGCCGATGCCGGCGAAAGCGATCGTCGAGACGCTCATCACGCGCCCCATCAGCTCGTGCGGTGTGCGCGTCTGGATCAACGTCTGGTTGAGATTGATGAACAGCCCACCGCCCATCCCCCAGAAGAACAAGACCACGATCGTGAGCGCGTACGACCTCGACAGACCGATCGCCGCGAACCCGACGCCACCAACGATGTAGTTGATCGTGAAGATCAGCCCCTTGCGACGCAGGTCTGTCGTCGACGCGAGGATGAGCGACGTCACGAGCATGCCCGTGCCGAGCGCGGCGAATAGGACTCCCGTGCCGAGCGCTCCGCGTCCAAGGGTGTCACGCGCGATGATCGGGAGCAGAGCTTGGAACGGGCCGATCATCAGTAACCCGAACACCATCAGTAACAAGACCAGCACTCTGATCCCGCGATCGTGGACGACGAAAGCGATCCCCTCACCGATCTCACGCCTCATGTGGCGCTCCGCTCGTTTGACGACGGCCGGCAGTCGAAGGCCGGCCAGCGGAACCAGGGCGATCGCGTAGATCGCGGTTTGCACCGCGTACGAGGTACCGATCCCCCACCAGGCGATCATCGCCCCGCCCAGGGCCGGACCGATCATGAATGAGGTGTTCATCGCGAGTGTCGTGAGTGCGATCGCGTTCTGCAGCCGGTGGATGGGGACGATGGAGGGGACGATCGCCTGTCGCACCGGTTGGCCGTAAGCCGTCGTAGCACCCATCGCCGCTGCAAGAACGTACGTGCTGCCGATCGTGATCCGCTCCGTCAGGATGAGGACTGCCGTTGCGGCGCTGATCGTAAGAGCGCCGAACTGGCTCCAGGCGAGAAGCTTCCGTCTGTCCATGCGGTCGGACAGCACTCCGGCGGGAAGCGAGAGGAACAGGATCGGGATACCCATGGCAAACGCGACGATGCCGGCTTCGCGCACTTGACCCCCGAGCTCGAGGACCAGCCACACGTAGGCGAAACGTTGCGTCGACTGGATGAGCATGAACGCAACGGTGTTCAGCCAGAGCGCGCGGAACGAGTGCTCCGAGAGGATCGAGAACGGGTGGCGCGGGCGAACCAGCTCTGCGGGGCCGACTCGAGAACCCTCCCCGTCGCGCTCATCGTCGACACCTACGAGATCCGCCATCCTCCGACCGTACACCGACGAGAGGTTGTCAGGTCGCGCGACGGAGAACAGTAGAAACGCGGAGGAGCAGCGTGACGCCCGATACCGCCGTCAGGGCCATGAGTGCCACAAGTGGGTAGCCCCACGCTGACAGCGCTGCGACGATCAGCAGCCGGCCGTCGCGGCCCCCGAGCAGCCAACCAAGCGCTCGCTCAGGCGCCGGGAACAGTCCCAAAGCCGTGATGCGATCCTTGGACGCCATCGAAAGGATCGCCGTGGCCGTCGCGGCGCCGACGAGCAGGACGGCAGTCGTCGGAACGACGCCGTCCCGCAACGCCCAGATCCCGAGCGCCGCGATCACCGCCGCGTCAACGACTCGATCAAGGACACCGTCGAGCAGAGCGCCGCGAGCACTCGCCCTCAGCCGCAGGCGTGCCACCTCGCCGTCAACGCCGTCGAGCACGGAGGACCCGTGCACGGCCAGTGCTCCGGCAACGCCGGAGCCGCGCGCGAGCAACCATGCACCGATCGATCCGAGCGCAGCACTGAACAGAGACAGGACGTCCGCGGAGATTCCGAGGGAGGCGGCCAGCATCGACAGCCGCGTTGAGAGCGGCCGATTCAGGTATCGAGAGACCGGACCGTCGCCGGCTTTGACGAGCGAGCGACGCAGCCGACGTTTGGCCACCCGCATATCGTCCGGCGTGTCGATGTCCTGCCACCACCCCTTGCGCGGCAGCGGAACAGCACGCAGGGGACGCTTGCGCGCGAGACGCGTGATCGCGGAGGCCAGCAAGTGCTCGCCTTCAAGCGCCGCTTCGCGTTGAGCTGCGAACACGTCCCGAGGGAGGAGGAACGCGCCGCAATCCACGGGCGGCTCCTCGATCTCCTTGCTGAACGCATACGCGGCCCCTCTCCGGATTCGCACGCGCGTGCCCTCGGCCCACACCGCGTCTTTCGGTGAGCCGTCGACGAGAACCGCGGGCGCGCCCGTACGGACGAGCTGCTCGATAGTCCCATCCCCGAAGAGATGATCCATCGTGACCAGTACGAAGAGATCGTCGTCTACGTCGAGGAGTCGTTCGGCTGCTGCAAGCGACGAGCCATTTCCTTGCGCCCAGTCGCGCGCGTACACGGCCCGGACGCGGCCGGGCGCCAGTCGCTTCACGACTGCGGCGACCGGGCCGGCCTGGTATCCGACAACGACGACAACTTTCTCGATGCCGGCCCGCAACAGCCCGCGAACAGCGCGCTCAACGAGAGGGACGCCGCCAACGCGAAGGAGCGCCTTCGACCCGCCACCGGTGAGTTTGCCCAAACGCTGGGAGCTTCCGGCGGCCAGCACGATCCCGAGCCGCGGTAACGGAGTGATCGGGGTGGCGGACCGGGGCGTGCGCTGAGAGGACGATCGACCGCGAATAGGCTCTTGCATCACGACATGACTATCAGACTCCGAACCGATCACGGATAGCGGCCGCGCGCCCTCAGCGCTTTCGCGACACGCTCGATCGCCAGAGAGAGCGCTTCGAGCCGCAGGTGCCAGCCGTCGGATGCGGCCCAGACCTCCTCGACGGCTCGCATCATCGTGCGTTCCAGCCGGTCATTCACCTCGGCCTCCGTCCAGGCGTAACCCTCGCGATGCTGTACCCACTCGAGGTGAGAGACGACGACTCCGCCGGCGTTGGCGAGGACGTCGGGCACCACGCGGATGCCGCGGTCGGCAAGGACCTCATCGGCCTTTGGAGTGATCGGCCCGTTCGCCGCTTCGACGATGAGCCACGGGCTCACGCGCTCCGCATTGCGGACGTCGATGACGCGCTCGACGGATGCTGGGATCAATACGTCGCACGGCGCTTCGAGAACTTCGGCTGCGGTGACCGATTCGGTCCCCGGACATCCCGCCACAGTGCCTTGCTTCGATGCATGGGGAACGAGGACCTCAGGATCGACGCCGCTCTCGCAGTACGCGCCGCCATTCGCATCGCCGACCGCGATCACGCGCATGCCCAGCGCGATCAGCATCGGGACGAGGTTGCTCCCGACGTTGCCGTAGCCGTGCACCGCCACGGTCAGCCCCAACGGGTCTCGGCCGAGGCGTCGCAGCACGTCGCGCAACACCATCGTCACACCGGCGGCGGTGGCCGAGGCTCGTCCAAGCGACCCGCCGAGCGCAGTCGGTTTTCCCGTCACTGCCCCGAGCGCGGCGTGACCGGCGCGCACGGAGTAGGCGTCGGCGAACCATCCCATGACGCGATCGTCGGTACCGACATCGGGTGCCGGTATGTCGATGTCGGGACCGATCACGTCCGCGATCGCGAAGGCGAACTCTCGGGTGACGCGTTCAAGCTCTCGGATGGACAGCTCCTCGGGGTCGCACACCACACCGCCCTTCGCACCACCGAACGGCAGATCCACCACTGCGCACTTCCACGTCATCTCCATCGCCAGCGCGCGCAGATCGTCGACGGTCATCCGCGGGTGGTAGCGCAGCCCCCCCTTGCCCGGCCCGCGAGCAACGCTGTGCTGAACGCGGAAGCCGTTGAAGACGCCGATCGATCCGGAGTCCATCCGAACGGGGAACGAGACCTCCACCACCCTGTGCGGGCGCGCAACGATCTGGTAGAGGGCCGGATCCATCTGCGTGGCTTCCGCTACAGCGTCGAGCTGCGCGAGTGATTGCTGCCACAGGGTCGTCTCCGAAACAGCGTCCGGCTCGGTGATCCTCTGGATCGGCTTCTTCCCTGCGGTCATGGGTCGGCTCAACCATAGATGGGAGACCGTTCGCGGCGGGGACAGCCGGAGGCAGGTCATATCGAACCTCCCGCAGGCCCAGCTACCTTCTGCGCACAGACGTCGAGGGTTCAACGCAGCTTTGAGAGCGGGATCGCGACGGCTTTGACTGGGTCAAGACCCCCTGTTAGCGTCGGTCTTGAGCGCATCCCGCGCATCCCTATGGCGTCGAAACCCGTGAACAAACGCGTACTCGTCTCGGCGCTTCTGTGCGCCCTCGCTCTTGTCTGCATCCCGACTCGGACGTCGGCTCAAAGCACAAGCTCGCAGCTCCAAGAGGCTCGTCGTCGCGCCCAGAGCGTGAAGAGCAATTACCAGCGCATCGCGGAGGCGTATGCCGAAGGCGAAACTCAGCTGGGGGTGACTCGCGAACGCCTCGACCGGTCGCGCTCCGATATCGGGCGCACTCGGGACGAGATGAGTGATCTGCAAGGAGCACTGAAGGGTCGCGTCCGCGCGATGTACCGGATGCGTGGCATCGGGTTCTTCCAGATGCTGCTCGCCGCCGACTCGTTCAGAGATCTCAACGTCCGGCTTACGACCTTGCAACGACAGTCACTGGCGGATGAAGACATCATCCTTCAGCTACGGCGCAAACGCGCTGAGCTCGAGCTCAAGGAGCGCACACTCGCGCAGCAAGAAGGCGTGCGCACCGCGCAGCAGAAAGACCTTCAGGCGCAAGGTCGTCGTTTGACGATCAGCTTGCAACAAGCGAGCGAGTTGGTGAATCAGTTGCGCGGGCGCTTAGCGCGGGAAGAGATCGCGCGGTTGTTCCAAGTCTCAACGGGGGCAGGTGGAGGTGGCAGGGTCGTGCCGCTCAGTTCGTGCGCGGTCGATCCGCCCAACGTGGTGACGAACAGCTGGGGCGCACCCCGCGGCGGAGGCTCGAGAAGGCACCAGGGCAACGACATCATGGCTCCCTTCGGGACCCCGGTCCGTGCCGTCAACGGAGGGACGATCAGCAGAACCGGAAGCGGTGGTCTCGGCGGTCTATCCATCTACCTCTGGGACGGGTCTACGGAGTACTACTACGCACACCTCCAGAGGATCGATGTCCGCTCGGGACAAAAGGTCGCCGCGGGTGCGCTCGTCGGAACGAACGGGGATACGGGAAACGCGGAGGGGGGACCGCCGCACGTCCACTTCGAGATCCATCCCGGCGGAGGTGGCGCGATCGACCCGTACCCGTCTCTCAGCCGCGTCTGTTAGACCGCGTCACCTCTCCGTGGTCACACCGGCTCCGCCGGCCCCGAAGCAGAGCTCGATGACGCTCAGCCGACGGGCATCGGGAAGATCGAGGGCCGCGCCGCCGCGGAGGTGATCGCGTCCTCGCGAGCAGATCCGTCGAGCGGAGTGAAACGCTCCGCTGCGTGAAGCGATAGATCGAGCGTTGCAACGTCGCCCGGAGTACAGAACGCGTGGACTCCGGGGATCGAGAGCGTGAAGGCCACTCCCCCGTCGATGTCAACGGCATCGTCGAACGGTTCGTACCAGGTTGTGGCGGATCGCTCGCCGGCGTCCCATGGACCTTTCGCGACAGCCTTGATCGCCATCACACCGACGTCGCGTGCCGCGCAGAGCTCGAGGAGCTCTTCGGCGTCGGCACGATACGTCGCATCAGCCCACATCCGAGCGTTCACCGGGAACATCACCGTGTCGAGATCCCACCGCCTCAGCGCCTCGATGAAGGCTCGGGGCGCGCCGAGATCATGTCCGGTGATGCCCGCGAAGGAGACGATGCCTTCATCGCGTGCTTTGAGGATCTCGTCTGCGGCGGAGGCGCGTTCCTCGAGGACATCGAGGCCGGTCACGCCGTGCATCTGGTAGAGGTCGAATCGATCGGTATGAAGCTTCTGGAGCGATTCGTCGAGCTGCGCGCGCACACCATCGGCGTTGCGTCGCGTGGTCTTGCACGCAAGGAAGAACCTGTCTCGAACAGGCTCGAGGACCGGGCCGAGCAGGTCCTCGGCGGCACCGTAGCGCGGAGCAACGTCGATGTGGTTCACGCCGTGCTCGAGGGCAACAGCGAAGGCCCGCTTGGTCTCCTCTGGGTCGGAGCGCGCGAACGCTGCACCGCCGAGGATCGCCACCGTCGAATGATGTTCGGTGCGGCCCAAGCGTCTCGTTTCCATCGGCGACATCCTACGCCCGCCTCAGGCAGGGGGACCGATCGCAGCGACAGCGTGGTCGCTGCCCTTGACCACGAGGACGTCGGCGTGAGCCCGGCACGGACCGATGTGCTCGAGGAGGTTGACGCCGTTGATGCCGTCCCACGTGGCTTCCGCGATGCTGCGCACCGAATCGGCGTCCATGTCGACGAACATCCGGTAGAAAGATGACTCATCAGTGCGGGCGGCGTCCGTGAAGCGGAGGAAGCGATCGATGAACCAGCCGCGCACAACGTCCTCGGGCGCCTCGACGTATATCCCGAAGTCGAGGTGCGGGCGCGCGTAGTGCTGGAGAGCCACGACACCCTCGAGGATGTAGAAGTCCGCGCGCTCGATCGTCACGCTATCTCCGGGAACGATGTCGTAGACGGCATGGGAGTACACCGGCAACGCGACCTGCTCTCCGTGCTTCATCGCGTGCATCGCGGCCGCCATCGCATCGGCGTCGTACGTCTCCGGGAACCCCTTGCGCATGAGCAGGTCGCGCTGTGCGAGAACCTGGTTGGACAACAGGAACGCGTCCGTCGACACGACCGTCGCTCCGAGTTTGTCGGCCAGCTCGATCGCGATCGTCGTCTTTCCAACCGCGACGGCTCCCGCCACACCGACGATCGCCGGACGCGAAAGCTGCACGATCCGGTCGGCAAGCTCGCTGAGCGGCTTCACGCCGTGAAGACCTTGACGGCGTCACGGAGCCGCACCGGCGTGACCTTCGGCTGTCTCGCGATGCAGATCGACTTGCCGTACTCGTAATTGTCGACGCCTTCCTCGTTGGTGACCTTGGCTACGCATTCGACGTCGCCGTAGAGACGTCGGAGGAACTCCTCTTCGAACCCGATGGCGATCGCGACGTGATCGGTGTCGATATCGGGCCACCAGAGGAAAGAGCTGTTCTGGCCGCTCACGGAGGGAGGGAGGTCGAACTCCTCGGCGTAGTACTCGATCGCGGATGAGAGCGCGTAGTTCCGTCCGAGAACGATCGCTCGGTCGCGCTCATCGGCATCGAGCGAACGAGCGACTCGCGCAGTTGTCGCCGCAAGGTCGTCCCATCCGATCCGCTCGCCCAGTTCGGTCGCGTCGGCGAGGTCGGGATTGTCTCGGAGCAGCGACATCGGGACGATCGGCAGCACGAGGACGAGCGGGATCAAGAGATTGACGATGAGAGCGGCTACGAGCAGACGGCGACGGCGCCGCGACCAGGCGCTCGCGGCTACGGCGCCCGCGCACAGGATGACCGCGATCGCGGGCGCCGCGTAGTAGCCCTTGCCGGACGCGACGAAGAACGTGAGCAGCGACGTGGCGATCGCGATGCCGATCGGGCGGAACCGATCTTCGCGGAGCAGAAGAAGCATCCCGGGAACCAAGACGAACAGCCCGAACGGTCCGGGAAGGATCACGAGCGACGCGACGTACCCAAGGCGCCCTCGCAGACCGAGGACCGCTCCCCCACCTCCTTGGTTCGATACGAACTCGAGGACGGGGAGGCCGTTGGTGAGCTGCCACACCACGCTTGGGGCAACGACCAAGACCGCGATGCCGACCCCCGCCCACAGCCAGAGGGAGCCGAGGTACTTGCGCAACGGCGTGAGGAGGACCGCGACGCCGAGCCCGAAGAGGTATCCGACGAACGTGAACTTCACGAGCAGAGCGAGTCCCGATGCGGCGCCCACCGCCACCCATAGGCGAGCGTCCGCGGTGCGGATCAGGCGAACCAGGAACAGGATCACCAGCATGAACGCCGGCGTTTCGAGAGACACCGTGTTCACGGCGGTGTCCATGCCCACGAAGAGAGGAACGATGAGGAGAAAGAACGCTCCGAAGACCTGAGCGCGCCGATCCCCGGCAAGCTCGCGAGTGATCAGCGCACCGAGCACGATCGCCGCCGCCCCCGCAAGAGCCGGGATCAGGCGCAGTCCGATCAGCGATCCACCGAACGCAAGACGCGCTACGCGCACCAACAACGGCGTCACAGGCTGGAAGTCGACGTACGACGCCGCCAGCCGCTTCGACGCCGAGATGAAGTAGAGCTCGTCGCGATGGAAGGAGAGACGCGTCGTACCCAAGTGGAGCACGACCTTCGCGACGGCCAACACCCAGACCGTCATGGGAAGCCGTGTCCGCACCGGATCCGCCATCCGTGCATCATGACGTGACATGACCGCGCTCGACCCGTCCGTCCTCGAAGAGCTGCGGGCCTTCAGTTCGCCGTCGATCGCCAACGGCATCGAGACTTTCGACGTCCGGCCCAGGAACGAGGGCTACATGGACGGGTCCGTGCATTGCATGTTTCCCGAGCTCGGCGTGCTCCTCGGATACGCAGCCACCGCAACCATCCGCGCCGCAACCCCAGGTGAATCGGCCAATCGTGAGCTGTGGGCCCATCTCGCCTCGTTGCCGGAGCCGAGGATCGTCGTGATCGAGGACCTCGACGCACCAAAGGGGGTCGGGTCGTTCTGGGGTGAGGTGAACGCAAACATCCACCAAGCCTTCGGCGCGCTCGGTGTGATCACCGACGGGTGCGTGCGCGATCTCGACGAGATGCGCGGGCTGGGGTTCCACGCGTTCGCCGGCAGCGTCGGCGTCTCCCACGGATACGTCCATGTGGTGGACGTCGGCGTGGCGGTGACGGTCGGAGGGCTCGTCGTGCAGCCCGGTGATCTCCTTCTTGGCGACGAGCACGGCGTTATCTCGATCCCGCCGGACATCGCGGCGGCCCTGCCCGAAGCGATCAGGAAGATCGCGGACGGCGAGTTGGGCGTCATCGCATTGTTCCGCGGTCAGGACTTCCGTCCGGAGAACTTCCTTCCGGAAACCTTCCTTCCGGAACGTCCGGGGGGCGACGTGCGTCACTAAGTCGCGTCAGCGACTCTTCCAGCGAGGCTCCCGCTTCTCCGCGCGCGCGACTCCACCTTCGCGGGCGTCCTCAGAAGCCCCGACCTGGCGGCGCATGGTCTCCCCCATGCGCACGGCCTCTGACCACGCCATGTACCGGGATCGGTGCGCCATCTCCTTGGTCGCACGGATCGCCAGCGGAGCGCCCCTGCACAAGCGCGAAGCGAGCTGACGCGCTTCGTCCATCAGCTCGTCGTGGGCGACGACCTTCCAGACCAGCCCGATCTCCTTCGCGCGTTCGGCATCGATGGCGTCGCCGGTGAGAAGGAGCTCCAACGCGTTGCTCCAACCGACCTTCGGCGGCAGGCGCAACGCGCCGACGATCGTCGGGACGCCAAGCCTTACTTCGGGGTAGGAAAAGGTCGCTCGGTCGGAGCCGATCACGAAGTCGCACGCGAGAACGGCGGTCAGTCCATATCCGACGCACGGGCCGTTGACGGCGGCGATCGTCGGCTTCCAGACCTCGAGTCCACTCTCGAATGAATTGATGGTGGGGATCTCCCAGAAGCTGCCGGGCCACGTTCCCACCGCGCCGGCCGGATCGCGCAGGTCGACGCCGGCGGAGAACGCGCGTCCGGCACCGGTGAGGATCGCCACCCACGCTTGCGTGTCGTCAAGGAAGCGCTGCCACGCCGCATTGAGGCCCCGGCGCATGTCCGCGTTGATGGCGTTCAGGACGTCGGGACGGTTGTAGGTGATCGTCGCCACGTGGTCCGTGAGCTCGTAGAGCACTTCGTCGGACACGCTCAGTTCCCAAACGCGATCGTCACGGGAGCGTCCACCGACCCACGCCTCTTCTGGTACGAGTAGCGGTTGCGGTAGGTCTGTCCGGTGAGCGACGTGATCTCCCGCATCAGCTCGTCGGTGAACACTCGAAGCAGGTGTGCGTCATCATGTGCTTCCTCGGGAACGTACATCGGTCTGCCGAACTTCACCTTCACGCGCGAGAGCTTCGGTATCGTCGCGCCTTTCGGAAGCACCGCCTCGGTGCCGATCAGGCCCGTAGGGATAACGGGGCAGCCCACCTCGAGCGCCATCCGCGCGGCACCGGTCTTGCCCTTGAAGAGCCGCCCGTCCGGGGAGCGCGTGCCTTCGGGGAAAATCGTCAGCAGCTCTCCGCGCTGCAGCACCTCGATCCCGGTTTCGAGCGACCCGCGCGCCTTCGCCGAGTCGTCACGCTCGACCGGGATCCCGCCCGCGATCTCCATGAGCCAGCGCGTTTGCCATGCGTTCCAGTACTCGGCCTTCCCGATGAACACGATGCGCCGACGGATCGCCATCGCGACGAACAGCGGGTCGATGATGCCGAGGTGGTTCGGCGTCACGATCGCCGGTCCGCTCTTCGGGACGTGCTCGAGACCCTCGGGGTGCATGCGGAAGAGCTGGCGCATGATCGGCTCGGCCGGCATGCGTATGACCGGATACATCACACGCCCGTACATCTGCAGAGCAGAACGAACGGGCGCCAACATCTGATCCGGAACCTTGATCGGACCGATCTTCATGCCATCAGTTCAATTCCATCAGTTCCATTCCATCAGTTCAGGGACGGGTCGAGGGGGAAGTTGGCCACCAACGCGAGCTTGCCACTCTGCCGCTTGAGAACGTCGCGCCACAGGTCGCCCGGCTCAGAGCACAGCGCGTCCTCCGGGTCTGCGTCCACCACGTACCACGCACCCTCGGCGATCTCACCCTCGACCTGACCGGACACCCATCCCGCGTACCCCGCGAACACGCGGACGCGATCGAGCTCGGTTCGCAAGTCGATGCCATCACGGCCCATATCGAGTACACCCAGGCCACCGATGATCGGCTGCCATCCTTGTGGGTGTGCGTCCGGGCTCGCGCGAGCGATGCAGACCGCCGCATTGGGCTCGACCGGACCGCCGACGAACACCACAGCCGGATGGGCCGCCAGTTGCTTCCACTCTTCGAGCGGACCATCCTCGAGCGCAGTCTCGCTCGGACGGTTGAGGACCACTCCGGCCGATCCCTCGTCCGTGTGTTCGACGATCAGGACGACCGTCCGGAAGAAGTTCGCATCGAGCAGCGCGGGCGTCGCGACAAGCAGCTTGCCCTTGAGAGTCGTCGGTTCGTCCATAGCGTGCGATCAGCGCTGTTCCGCTCGCTCCTTGAGCTTCAGCAGCGTTGCCTCCATGTCTTCGACGAGCTGCGAGCGTCTGACGTCCACCATCGCGCCGCGCTCATCTTCCGGAGCCTCCAGAACCGCAGAGGTGAACCCCACCTCTTCCTTTCCGAGCTCGAACGACTCGGTGACCGTCGTCCCGCCGTTCTCGGACGCGAACACGAATCGCCAACAGCACACCTGAAAGTCCTCGGTGCCGACCACCCACGCGAACTCACGGCCGGCTTCGGCGACCACGATCGTGTTCGGTGTCACCCATTCGTTGTCGCCGCGGCGATTGCGCCCGTGGAACTGTGCGCCGACGACGGGCCCATCGTTTTCGTCGATAGATCCATCCATCCAATCGGCACCGAAACATTCCGGACTCCATTCCCCCATCCGCGTGACGTCGCTGACGAGAGCGTAGATCTCCTCCGCCGGTGCGTCGATGTGGATGGACGCTTGGCCGCGCATCTCGATGGTCATGGCTCTGTCTCCGCTTCACGCCGACTGAGGCACAGCCTACGTCGCGTAAGCTTCCGCGCGTGGCGGAGGAGCTCACCAAGGCCATCGGCTGGGCACTGCGTGAGTAGACGAAGACGGACGAACACGCTGTACGTCGCTTCGTGAGCGATCACCCCGAGCTCTCACCACTCTCGCGGACCGAGGCTTTGAAGTGGCTCGGGCGCCGGACCGCGCGGACCTGTCGCTCGAGCCAGAACTGACGACGATCTACCGCTTCCTTGGTGCCGCTTTCTTCTTCGCGGTGGACTTCCGTGCTGCCGGCTTGCGCGGACGCGGTCGTGGGGCAACGACTTCTTCTTCGTCGTCCTCATCATCCTCATCGGTGAACCGGGACGTCCGCGGCTCAGCGCGCGCCGCAACGGGCTCAGGGCTCGCGATATCCTCCGTCCAGCGCGACACGCCGATCGCGCTCACCACCAGGACCCACACTGCGAAGCAGATGTAGCCCGTCTCGTTGATCCACGCGTAGTTGTTGAAGATCTGCAGCCCGGCGAACGCGAGCAATACGCCGGCGAGCGGCACGCTCAGGCTCGACACCACGCGGCTTGCAGTGGGGAGTCCGTCGCACCGGACGCCGACGACTCCAGCGGCACCGATGTACACCGCTGCTGGGAACAGCAGACCGGGGCCGTCGAAGAGCCCCGACGCGAGCGGAGCCAGATCCGAGCCCCCGTAGTTACGAGCGGCAAACAACACTGAGACGCCCAGAGCGAGTGTGCCGGCGATGAAGGCACCCGAGCCGTTGACGGCCGCAGCCAGCCGGCCCGGCGGCCCTTCGAGCCTGCGAAGCCGAGCGGCCAGCGTCGAGCTGAACCAGAACAGGAAGACGGCGGCGAACCCCGTGAGGATCGACGCGGTACCGAACACTTCGTTGCTCGCCTTCACGTAATCGCCGGCGAGCTCGATGTCCTTCATTTCCCCAACGATCCCTACCGCGCCGAGCGCCAGCGCGAAGAAGATGCCGGTCGCCGCCGCGAGGCGGTTCCATCCGGGACCTTTGAACAAAGGATGCCTCCTTGAGCGAACCCTCCTTCAGCGAACCCTCAGGGGGCTGCCGAGCTGCCTATCAACAACAGGACGACTGCGAGCATAGCCCAGGCCTCAGCCAAGGCCTCAGTTGGAACAGTGTGAGGTCGAAAGCCCAGACTGTTACCGATGAAAGCCGCCGTCTACTACCAAGTCGGACCTCCGGAGGTCTTTACCTACGAGGACGTTCCGGATCCGACGTGCGGCCCCGGCTCGGTCCTCATCGACATCGCTGCGATCTCGATCGAGGGCGGCGATGTCTTGAACCGCGCGGGAGGCGCGCTCGCGAGTGAACCGCACATCGTGGGCTATCAGTGCGCCGGAACCATCAGGGAAGTGGGTGAGCACGTCACCGATCGCGAGGTCGGACAACGCGTGGTTGCAGTGAACGTCTTCGGCTCCCACGCCGAGATGATCGCGGTGCCGTGGCAAACCACGTGGGTCCTCCCCGATGATCTGACGACCGAAGAAGGTTCCGCGATCCCGGTCGCGTATGGAACCGCGCACGCGTGCTTGTTCACGTTCGGGCATCTGAGTGCCGGCGAAACGGTGTTGGTTCAGGGCGGCGCCGGCGGCGTTGGCATCGCCGCGATCCAGATGGCCAAACGAGCCGGAGCGACGACGCTTGCAACCGCGTCCTCGGACGCCAAACTCGAGCGGCTGAAGGCCGAGTTTGGCCTCGACCACGGCATCAACTACTCCGAAGTCGAGCTCGTCGAAGAGGCTCGCCGACTGACCAACGGGCGGGGCGTCGATCTCGCGGTTGACTCGGTTGGAAGCACGCTCCTCGGATCGATCGAGTCGCTCACCTATCGCGGCCGCTGCATCACCGTCGGCGATGCCGGGCGCGGCCGTCGCCCCTTCGACCCGAGCGTGCTGATGGAGCGCAACCTCACACTCATCGGCGTGTTCCTCGGAGCCGAGCTGGTGCTCGGCGATGGTCACCAGATGGTCGAGAAGATCATCACGGACATCGCGAAGGGCGACATCCGGGTCGTCATCGACAGGACGTTCCCGCTCGCCGATGCTGCTGCTGCGCACGCGTACATCGAGAGCCGGCAGGCGTTCGGGAGAGTGCTCCTGATCCCGTGAGCCTCCCCAGGCTCTACACCGAGCTCGCCGACTGGTTCCACGTGCTCACCTCACCCGCTGAGTACGCCGAGGGAGCCGGCATCTACCGCGATGCTTTTCAAGCGCATACGCGCCGGCCGATCGCAACGATGCTCGAGCTCGGCGCGGGCGGCGGCAACAACGCGAGTCATCTCAAGGCGACCTACGAGATGACGCTCACGGACCTCTCCGTGGACATGCTCAGGCAGAGCGACAAGATCAACCCCGAGTGCGAGCACATCCAGGGCGATATGCGAACACTACGGCTCGACCGAACCTTTGACGCGGTGCTGATCCATGACGCGATCGCGTACATGACCACTGAAGAAGACCTCGAGGCGGCGATCCGAACGGCTGCCGTGCATCTGGCACCGGGAGAGATGGCGCTGCTCGTTCCGGACGAGACGACCGAGCTTTTCGATGCTCCGCACGACTCCGGCGGACACGATGACGGCGACCGGTCATTGCGTTACGAGCTCTGGTCGTTCCCACCGAAAGCCGGTGAGACGTTCTACCAGATGGCGTTCACGATGACCATCCGCGAGGGCGACGTCGAGCGCACAGAGCACGATACCCACGTCGTCGGCATCTTCCCCCGGGATACCTGGGTGCGGCTGATCGAAGCAGTTGGCCTGGAGGCCATACAGCTCCCGTATGCGCACTCAGACTTCACTCGCGAGCACGTGATGTTCGTCGGCATCAAGTCGATCTAGCTAGCTACCAGTTCAGCTCGAGCTGCTCCCGCATCGTTGCCTCGAACTCCTCGTCGTTCATCGACGTGCGCACGGCGAGCACGAGATCGGCATCGTCGCCCACCGGCCAGCGCAGTTTCTGCTCCTTGCCTTCAACCGCGTCCGCGATCGTCTGCGCGACGACTTCGGGGCCGGGACGCTCTCCGGTGCCCGGCTGGAGCCTTGACTGGGAGGCTTCCCAGATCCGGTCGAGCTCGTCGTAGGGAGGCTCGTCAACCGCGAACGTCTTGCGGTTGGTGTCGAACCCGGTGTCGAACCCGCCGGGCTCAACGATCGCAACGCGCACGTTCCAATGTCCGAGCTCGTAGTGCAACGATTCCGACAACGCTTCGAGCGCGAACTTGGAGGCCGAGTAGAAACCGCCGAGGGGTGAGCTCACTCGCCCCGCGATCGACGAGACGTTCACGATCACGCCGCTCCCCCGTTCGCGCATCTGGGGCGCGACCGCCTGGATCATCCGCGTGGCTCCGATGACGTTGGTCTCGAGGAGCCGCCGGAACTCGTCGAGTGGCCCCTTCTCAACGGGCGCGTGGATGCCGTAGCCCGCGTTGTTGACAAGGACATCGATCTGCCCGACCGCCTCGACGCACGTCTCGACCGATGCGTCGTCGACGACGTCCAACGCGATCTTCTCCGCGACATCGAGATCTTCGAGGGTCTCTGGACGCCGGGCTGTGGCGATCACGTCGAAGCCCCGTTTGGTCAGTTCGATCGCAGCCGCGCGTCCGATGCCTGTCGAACATCCGGTGATGAGTACTCGTGCCATGTCGAGAGCTCCTTATCGAAGAGGTGTGCCGTCTACGCCAACGCGTGGAAAACCTCGAAGTCCACGAACTCAGGCTGAGACTTCCAGCCTCGGTCTCCGAGGCGCTCGTGTGCCGGGCCGACGTGTTCACCCGCCCACCGAAAGAACGCCTCCTTCGATTCCCACACCATCACCATCTGCCAGCCGCTCTCGGTCGGACCCGCCGCGAGATACGTCCGGCCCGGAGCATCTTCATGAGCAGCTCCGATCTCATCAACCACCGCGCGATACTGCGCCTCCGTGCCTCCGGGGTAAAACACGAGCCGTGCCCATGCCATATCTAGAGCTCCCTCTCGAACCAGGCTACGTCCCAGTACTTCCCGAACTTTCGTCCTTGCTCGGTAAAGAGCGCAACCTGACGGAAGCCGAAGGTCGCGTGCAACGCGAATGATGCCGGGTTCGGAATGGTCATCCCCGCATAGGCTCGGTGGACGTCCTCCTCGGCGATCGCATCGAAGAGTGCCGCGTAGAGCGACTTGCCGATGCCTCGGCCGTGCGCCGACTCAAGGACGTAGACGGTCGTTTCCACGGAAGTTTCGTAAGCCTGCTTTGGTCGAAACGGCTTGGTGCCCGCGTACCCGAGGATCCGGTCGTCCTCGACGGCGACCAACAGTTTGTAGCGTCCACCGAGCTCGCCGAACCACGCGCAACGCGCGTCCATCGTGATCGGCTCGATGTCGAAGGTGCACGGCGATGTTCGGACGTAGTGGTTGTAGAGGTCATTGAGCTGCTCGAGATCGCGCTCCTCACCCGTCCGGACGACGGCACTCACGGCTTCGTCGCTCGGAGCGAGTACATCAGGGGTAGCTCTCCCGGTGTGCTTCGAGGCAGACGCCATCTACCGTCGTCCGATTCTTCCAGGAGTGCGATGTATCGATGGTCCACCCAATCGAATTCGTGAAAGAAATCGATCCGAAGCCCCGCGGACGCAACGGCGGTGACGATCTCGGCGATGCTGTGCGTCCATCCGTACTCGATGTCCGAATCGATCTTCGCCATCGGGTCGGCATAAGACCCAGAGACGGGGAACGAGAGCGGCTCCGTCTTCGGAAAGTACGGGTACCTGATACGTGGCTCCGGTACCGGCGAGTCGTCGAGCGTCTGCATGATCGGATGGAACTCCGTGATGTAGAACACGCCGCCCGGGCGTAGGAAGCGCTCGATGATGCGGGCCCAGCCGTCGAGGTCGTCCAGCCACCAGATAGCTCCCCGCGAGGTGTAGACGATGTCGAAGTCGCCCCCGAGGTTCTCGGCCAGCTCCTGGACGCTCGAGACCACGAATCGCGCGTCCAGACCGAGCTCGGCGGCGAGCGAACGGGCGAGCGTCACCGCCGCTTCGGAGAAGTCGATCCCGGTGATCCGGGCGCCGAGTCGCGCCCAAGAGAGAGTGTCGATCCCGAAATGGCACTGCAGGTGCAACATGTCTTTCCCGCTGACGTCACCGATCTCTTCGACCTCGTAATCGCGTACGCGGACACCCTTCGCGGCCTCGAACGGGTGCCGCTTCGTATCGCCGGCCTTGAAGGACTCGAGATCGTAGAACGCGGACCGCTCGTGGACACCGGTCCACTCGTCCCATAGGCGCCGGTTGGCGTCGAGGTAGCCGGTCACTAGATCGGGTCGCCGCCGGCGCGGTAGGACTCGAGCGTCCGGTCTTGGAGCTCGAGCGCCTCGGCCCCCGTCTGAAGTCCGAGGAAGAGCTGTCCCTCGAGCCGCATCCCTTCGTCGAATGGGAGCCGGGCTCCTTCGACCATCGCGCGCTTGGCGGCGACGAGCGACGCGCGCGTGTTGCGTGCGATCGGTTGCAGCCACTGGACGACGTGATCCACGAAGCCATCGTCCGGAAGGACAGCGTTGACCATGCCGAGTTCGAGCGCTTCATCGGCACGGACGACACGTCCCGACAGGACGAGCTCCGCCGCCCTGCCGGCACCGATCAGGCGCGGCAGACGCTGCGTCCCGCCGGCCCCCGGGATGATGCCGACGATCACCTCGGGCTGTCCCATGTGCCCCGACCGCGCGATGAGACGCAGCGTGCACGCCCACGAGATCTCGCTCCCGCCACCGTGAGCTTGTCCGTTGATGGCGGCGACCGTCGGTTGGGGCATCGACTCGAGAAGCGACAGGGCGCGACCCCACGAGCTCGGGTCACCTTCCACGGGCTCTCCCCGTCCGATCTTCGTGAGGTCGTCCAGGTCGGCGTGAGCGACGAAGTATCCATCGACCGCACCGGTGAGCACGACAACGTGCACCGACTCATCGCCCGCGAGCTCCGTCAGCAAGACTTCGAGCTCGGTCATCGCCGCGAAGCTCATGAAGTTCCGCGGCGGACGATCGAAACTGCACAGCGCGATGCGCTCGCGTCGTTCGATCGCCCAGTTGCCCATCACATGACGGTACGAAAAGTCAGGCGACGACTGCGAGTTCCCGATCTTTTGTGCCCGACCCTCTTGAGATGGAACGTCCCGCGATGACCAATGCGCCGATCCACAGCGTTGCGATGCCGGCGAGCACGAGGTAGACGGCGATCGCGAACCACGACGGTCCGGGCTTCTGTTCACGCAGCAGGAATCGGGTTTCGTTGAGGAACGGCGCGCTCCGGTCGACAGCGGGGACCTCAGGCGCACCGATCTCGGGATCGGCGGGCATCCACACAGGTATGGCGGTCATCGCTGAACCCTTGTGCAAGCGGAGCAACGTCTTCCAGTCATCGACCGCGGGCACTGGGCTCTCGGTGCGGTACTCGCCGGGCTTTCCGGTGGGAACCATGTCGGCGACCACCAGGCCGCCACCCTGCCAGGCGAGTGCTTGGAACCAACGAGCGTCGTCGGCAGCGTCCGCCGGGGTTACCGTCGCGCGGATATCGACACCATCCGTCACTTGCTCGATCGCGATGTCGGCACGTGCATCGATGCCCGTACGAGGGAGCGGGATCGCAAGCCCGACCAGAAGGACGAGACCGGCTGCGGCCAACGCTCCGCGAGAAAGACCGATCGCCTCACGACGAACGGCGGCTGCGAACGCCACACCGAGTGTCGCCGCGGCGATGCCCACGACGATCGCAAGGATCGGCGCCTCTGGGAGAAGCGACGGTCCCCAGGGCTGCTGTGAGCCCTGACTCCACCGCCATTCAGCCGCCAGACCGACGGTGCCAACGGCCAGGCCGGAGCCGATCGCGAAGCGACCGCGACGCGCTGTTCCAACGACCTTGGCGACAACGGCGACCGCGAGTCCGGCAACGATGTAGAGCGATGCGGCCCGCGGCTGGCTCGATGTGGCCGCGGTGAGCGTGTCACCGGCGAACAGCAAGACGCCGACGCCGGCCACGATCAACGGAGCCCACCACTTGCGGGTGACGAGCGCGATCGTGGTCAAACCGAACCCGGCCGCCAATGCGTACATCACCGGGTGGTAGAGCTGCTGAAACTGCGGAACACCGAAGGCGAACTCACCCTGCAGGGCATTGAGACCGAGGAGCGCGAAGCTCCCGACCGCAACGTGTACTCCGGTCGCCCACGGTCCTTTCTCGGGACGCACGCCGGCTTCACCAAGCGCCATCCATGATGCAAGCGGGCTGATGACTGCTCCGACGATCATCAACAGATGCGTCGGGCTCCACATCGTGACGTCGATGCCGTACGCGCGGTGCCATAGCTCGTCCAGCGGGAAGCCGGACAGCGCGAAGAGCCCGATGACGCCCATGGCGAGCGCGGAGTACGGGATGCGCATGCCGAATACGCGCCAACCGCCACCTTGCAGCTCCGCCTTCGTTGCGCTGGCGAAGAACTCACCGATGAATGCTGAGCCGAAGATCGTCAGGAGCCCAAGGACGATCGCGGTGTGTGGCGCGGTGAAGAGGAGGTCGTCGCGTCCGAGGCTCACGTGCCAGCGGACATCGCTGTAGAACCCGATGCCGGCGACGAGGATCCCGAAGGTCGACGTTCCGACCATCGCCGCGGCCCACCCTGGGATGCGCGTCAGTCGCTCGAGCGAATTGCTGATGCGGATCGCCCACGTTCGCGGATCGAGTGTGAGCTTCCCACGACCAAAGACGAGGAGGCCGACGTTGACGGCCAGATAGGCGGTCCATAGTGCGATGAGCGGGACCCATGTCCCGAGTTCCTTCTGAAGCTCGATCTGTGCGGCATTCATCCGGTTCTCCCTTTGATGTCGATCGCCGGCCCCCGCTGCTCAGAGGCGGTCTCTCCGGCGTGAGGCGTTTGGACGTATCGCATCCCGTCCCACACGAGCAAGGTCAGGTATTCGACGAGTCGCTCACGCGGCATGGTCTTGCGTTCGAGCCACCAGTCGCCCGCGAGGTGCACGGCACCGACGATGCCGAAGGCCCACGGCTCGGCTGCACCGGAGTCGAGGCCCCGCTCGCGCATCGCTTCGCCGATCGCTTGGGTGATGAGTTGGCCGATCCGGTTCACGAAACCGGACATCGCCACGCCGGTTTGCTCGACCGATCCGAGACTGCGGTGGACGAGGAACCGGACGATCGCGGGTTCGCGTTCGATGAACGCCAGGTACGCGTCGATCGCGCCCGAGACCCGGCACCGAGGATCCGTCGACGCGTCGATCGCCTTCTCGAGGGAGTAGGCGACCTGGTCGGCGAAGTGGTCCGCGACAGCCTTGGTCAGGCCCTCGCGGTCCTTGAAGGCCCGGTAGATGATCGGCTTGGTGACGCCGGCCTCGCTCGCGATCTCGTCCATCGAGACCGCCGGGCCCTCGCGCCGGACGACGCGGATCGCGGCCTCGAGGAGCTTCTGCTTCTTGCGTTCGCGGGCAACGGCGCGCTCTACGGGCTCTCGTCTGCGCTCTCGGAGGCGTGTCATGTGTTACCGACAGTAACGTTACTGTCGGTAACTGTCAAGCCCTCGCCGACTGCCGTCGACATCCAGAAGGGCCTTCGCACCGCAGAGGCCCCCTTCCAGGTTCGCATCGGCATCGACGCCGGCGAGCCGTTGCGTGATGACGACGAGCTCACGGGACTGGTCGTGCAGAGCGCGCGCCGGATCGTGGACAAAGCCGAACCCGGATCCTCGTTTCGGATGTGGTGCGTCGCCTCGTCGCCGGGAACACGTTCCGCTTCGACGACGCAGACCGTCACGCCCTCAAGGGATTACCCGAGCGGATCCGCCTGTTCTCAGTGGAGTGGAGCCGGCCGGCGCCGTCGGAAGGATCGCCCGGCGCATCCGGCGCGTCAGGAGATGTACCTTGAGATACGGATTCGAGAAACGGGGAGGTCGGCAATGATCGTGAGGGACAAGATCTATATCGATGGCGCCTGGGTACCGTCCACTGGTACGGGAACGATCGACGTCATCAACGCCACGACCGAAGCGGTCATGGGCACCATCCCGGAAGGCACAGCCGAAGACGTCGACAAGGCCGTCAAGGCGGCTCGTGCCGCATTCGACACGTGGAGCACGACGTCGACCGAGGACCGCGCGAAGTACCTCCTACGCATCCAAGAGGGACTGCAGGCCCGGTCCGACGAGATCGCCAACGTGATCTCGCAGGAGAACGGGATGCCGCTCGGTCTCTCGAAGATCGTGCAGGCCGGACTTCCCGCCATGAACTTCGGCATCTTCTCCGGCATGCTCGCCGGCTACGAGTTCACAGAGAAGGTCGGCACCTCCGAGGTCGTCAAGGAGCCGGTCGGTGTCGTCGCGGCGATCACGCCGTGGAACTACCCGCTGCACCAGGTTGCACTCAAGGTCGCCGCGGCGTTCGCGGCCGGTTGCACCGTGGTGCTCAAGCCGAGTGAGGTTGCACCGAACAGCGCGTGGATCCTCGCCGAGATCATCCACGACATCGGACTTCCGGCCGGCGTGTTCAACCTCGTCTCCGGGAGCGGTCCGGTCGTCGGTGAGGTGCTCACTGCCCACCCCGACATCGACATGATCTCGTTCACCGGCTCTACGCGCGCCGGCAAGCGCATCTCCGAGGTCGCGTCGCAGTCGGTCAAGCGTGTCGCGCTCGAGCTCGGCGGCAAGTCGCCGAACGTCATCCTCGAGGACGCCGACATCAACACGGCCGTCCCGGCGGGTGTCGGCGGTGCCTATCTCAACTCCGGACAGACCTGCACTGCGCTCACGCGCATGCTCGTGCCGAGGGCGAAGCTCGCCGAAGTCGAAGCCCTCGCGAAGGCCGCCGCCGAAGCGTTCACGCCAGGCGATCCGAACGACGCGAATACGCGCCTCGGCCCCCTGGCGTCAGAAGCGCAGTTCGACCGCGTGCAGGGCTACATCCAGAAGGGTCTGGACGAAGGCGCGAAGCTCATCACCGGTGGCACCGGCCGTCCGGACGGCCTCGAGAAGGGCTTCTTCATCAAGCCGACCGTCTTCTCCGACGTCCGCAACGACATGACGATCGCGCAGGAAGAGATCTTCGGACCCGTCCTCTCGATCATCCCCTACGACACCGAAGAGGAAGCCGTCCAGATCGCGAACGACACGATCTACGGACTCGCGGCTGCGGTGTGGGCGGGCGACGTCGAGAAGGCCAAGGCCGTTGCACGCAGGATCCGTGCCGGACAGATCGACATCAACGGCGGCGGCTTCAACCTGATGGCGCCGTTCGGCGGTTTCAAGCAATCCGGACACGGACGCGAAGCAGGTAAGTACGGCCTCGAAGAGTTCCTCGAGATCAAGTCGCTCCAGATGTCGGGCTAAGTCCGGCCGATTCGCAAGGGGTTCGAACCCTCACGGAGACTGGTGCCGTGAGGGTTCACCTTTTGGACGGCACGTACGAGCTCTTCCGCCACTACTTCGCCGTACCGAAGAAGCAAGCCGCCGACGGAGCCGAGGTTGGTGCACTGGCCGGAGTGCTCGGCTCTGTGCTCGGCATGCTCGAAGGTGGAACAACGCACATCGCCGTGGCCACCGACCATGTTGTTGAGTCGTTCCGAAACGACATGTGGCCCGGCTACAAGACGAGCGCGGGCGTGGCGGAAGATCTCATGGCGCAGTTCCATCCCCTTGAAGACGCGTTACGCGCCATGGGAGTCGTCGTGTGGGCGATGACCGATCTCGAGGCCGACGACGCGCTCGGCGCCGGCGCGCGGCTGGCAGCCGCCGACGAACGCGTCGAGCAGGTGCTCGTGTGCACACCGGATAAAGACATGGCGCAGCTCGTGGTCGGCGAGCACGTCGTCCAGTTCGATCGACGCAAGCGCGAGATGCGCGACGAAGCCGGCGTCGTTGCCAAGTTCGGCGTGAAGCCGGCCTCGATCCCCGACTACCTCGGCCTCATCGGCGACAGCTCGGACGGGTTCCCCGGCCTAGCCGGATGGGGGCCGAAGTCGGCCTCGACGCTGCTCGCTCGCTACGACCGCATCGAGGACATCCCAGACAGCGAGCGCGAGTGGGACGTCCCTCTTCGCGGCGCGGCCACACTCGCTCAGACGCTCCGTGAGAACCGAGACCTTGCGCTCCTGTTCAAGGACATCGCGACGTTGCGTTGCGACGCATCGCTCTTCGCCGACGTCGAAGAGCTAAGGTGGATCGCGCCGAAGACGTCATTCACGAAGCATTCTGCGGCGATCGATGCGGCCGAGCTCAGCGAGCGCGCCGACGCGATCGCGCGACGGGCTTCCGCGTCTTAATCCGCCCGCGTGAAGTTTTGGCTTCGCGAGTCTTCGCTACGGCAGTCGTCCGCCCGGACGGGCGCTCGTAGCCGCGAACCTCGTACGGGCCGGTGATGTGGATGCTCACCGCTTCACCGAAGTCCCAAAACTGCAAGCTGAAGTCGTAGCCCGGCGAGTACTGCAACTGGACGGACTTCCCGTTGGACAGCGCGTCGTAGATCGCCGCGCGCATGCTCTCCTGGAGCGCCGAGGGAATCGCCTGGAGATAGGCGACCTCATCCGCCTTGAGTCCGAGCACCTTCTTGGCGACGGGAACGAGCGTCCCGGGCTGTCCAAGACGCTCGACCTCTTCGGGATGCTCTTCCACTATCCGCGGAAGCGATGAAGCAGCAAGCTGTGTGTTGCCGCCCTGGATCATCAGTGCCTTCGGCATATCTACCTCCAGATCAGCCGCCCTCGTGACGTGCGATTCTCTTCGAAGCAGACTCACACACACAACTCCTCAGAGGCCACGGATGAGCATCGACGCAGCGACCGTCCTGATCACCGATATGGAAGGCTCAACAGCCTTCACGGCGGACCAAGGTGACGAAACCGCGCTCGAGCTCGTCCGTGCGCATGAAGGACTCGTCCGAAGCGTGCTCGCGGAGCATGGCGGACGCGAGATCAAGTCGATGGGGGATGGCTTCATGCTCATGTTCCCCTCACCCGCAACGGGGGTCGAGTGCGCACTTGATCTACTCGAAGCGCTCACAGCTCACAACGACAAGCATCCGGACAGGCCGCTGCACGTGCGTATGGGGATGAACTCGGGTCCCCTGATCGAGGCCAGTGGCGACATCTACGGGACGACCGTCAACGCGGCGTCCCGAATTGTAGCGAAAGCACGGAGCGGTCAGGTGCTGGTCTCCGAAGGCGTCCGTGCGGATTCGACGGATCACCTCGACTGCGCCTTCGTGGATCGTGGGCTGTTCTGGCTTAAGGGCCTGAAAGAGCAGTGGCGACTCTACGAAGCAACCCGCAGCACCCCGGCTGCGTATCGTCCGGCGATAAGCGAAGGCCGCACGCCCTTCGTAGATCGCGAGTCCGAGCGCGCGCAGTTGCGCATGCATGTCGATGCTGCGCTAGATGGAAGGGGCGGAGTCGTGTTACTCGCCGGTGACCCGGGCGCGGGGAAGTCGCGGCTGGCCGACGAGATCGCTGGTGAAGCGCAGGGTCGTGGGATGCACCACTTCATCGGGCGGTGTTACGAGATGAGCCAGGATCAACCGTACACACCGCTCATCGAAGTACTCGAGACCGCCGAACGGCGGTTGTCACCCGAGCTGTTCCAAACCGCGCTCGGAGATGGAGCCGGTGAGATCGCGCGTCTACTCCCCCACGTCCGGCGGCGTAATCCCGCCATACCGCCGCCCGCAGACCTTCCGCCCGAGCAAGCGCGAAGATTCCTGCACGCGAGCGCGCGCGACATGCTCGCGTCGATCGCAGCGGTGCGCCCGCTCTGCATAGTGTGGGACGACCTGCACTGGGCAGATGAACCCACTGTCGCATTCCTCGAGGAAATCGCCCAAGATCTCGTGGATCTGCCGATTCTGTTGATCGCGACCTACGCCCGCACCGAGCTCACTCAAACGACGCCGCTTCGATCCGCGATCGATAATCTCCATCGACGACGGCTCGTCGAGCAGTTCGAGGTCGGCGTGCTCCGTCCCGACGACATCGCGACGCTGCTGACGTCCATCGCTGGCGCACCACCGCCCGAAGCACTGGTGCAACGCCTGTACGACCAGACGGAGGGCAACGTATTCTTCTTCGAAGAGCTCGTGCGTCACCTCGACGAACGCGACCGCCTCTTCGATAAGGACGGCGCGTGGCGATCAGACGCCGCCCGTCTCGACCTCGAGGTGCCCGAATCTCTGCGGCTCACGATCCTGCGCCGCAATGAGCACTTGTCCGAGGCGACGCGCGATGTCCTCACCCGTTGCGCGTTCATCGGCCGCGCGTTCGGCTTCGATCTACTCGAGGCGATGAGCGACGAAGACGAGGGCACGCTCCTCGACGCGCTGGACGAGGCCGAACGAGCCCGGCTGATCGGATCAAGCAGCGATGACGGCATGATCCGATTCCGCTTTGGGCACGAGCTGATCCGTCAAACACTGATCGGCGAGGTGACGCCGGCGCGCCGTCAGCGGATGCACCTGCGTGTTGCCGACGCGATGGAAACCGTTCACGCCGACTCCCTCCAGGAGCATGCAGCCGACGTCGCTTACCAGCTCGCGCACGCGGGACGGACCGATCCCGATCGCCGCTCGCGCTTCGAGGTGATGGCCGGTGAGCGCACATTGGCCGCTGCTGCCTACGGCGAAGCATTCAAGCATTTCGACAATGCACTGCCGCTCCTGACCGACGTCGGGGAACGAGCGCGCGCGCTCGAGCACATGGGGACATGTCACCGCAGCCTCGGCCGTCCGGAGAATGCGATCAAGACGTGGCTTCAGGCCCTTGACGGCTATGACGCGCTCGGAGACGCGCGTTCGGCCGCGAGGCTCTGCCTCGACGCCGGAACGCAAGTCGCGTGGTGGCTCAGGGGACGCCAAGCCAGCGAGCTCGCTCGGCGCGGTCTCAGAACCCTCGGCGACGAAGACTCACCGCTCCGCGCCGGCCTCATCGCGCTCCAAGGGGCGCTCGCGACGCAAACAGGCAACTACGACGAGGGCGCGAGGTTGCTCGAAGAGGCGCTGGTTCTTGCACAGGCACACAACGACCGGCGAATCCTCGGCACAGTGCTCTACGGACTCACGACACACCACTTCACGTTCACCGAGTACGCGCAAGCGATCGTGTTCGGCGAACAGAGCATCGAGCAACTGCGCGCAGTCGGCGACCTCTGGAACCTTGCGAACACCTACGGCTACTGCGCCGCCTCCGCGGTGTGGCTCGGCCGCTTCGACGATGCCGTCCGGTACGGGAATGAGGGATGCGATCTCGCCGTCCGGCTTGGCAACTGGGCTGCGCAGATCTTCTGTGAACGCGGCAAGCTGATGGGCTGGTTCAGAGACCGCCCCGACCTTGTCTGGTACGAGGAGGACGGCCGTCGCGCGCTCGAACTCGGAGAGGCTCAAGGGTTCAGGTGGCTCGCCGCGCTCGGAAACACACGCATAGGTGTCGCCGCGTTCTGGATGGGACGGTGGGACGACGCGCTCGCGTTCTTCGAGCGCGCGGCAGAACTCGACGCACCGGGCGCGTCCGGCGGGCACACGGGTGGGCTCATCCTCACGAGCGCATACCTGGGGGACCACAAGCGCGCATCCGATCTGCTCGCGCGGTTGCGTCCTGACTTCGCACAGCCCGGCGAGCCACATTCAATGAAGGCTGACTCACTCGCTCTCGTCGCGATCGAGGCGTACGCGATCATGGGCAACGACGAGGAGGCGGGGGCACTCTATGCCGTCGCACAGGCTCGCCTTGCGGAAGGTGTCATCGCGCGCGGGTGGGACTACCGACTGATGCAGACGGTCGCCGGCATCGCCGCGACGTGCGCCGACGACCTCACGGTGGCAGAGGAACACTTCCGCAACGCGCTCCGGGACGTCGACGCCCTGCCCTTGAAGCTCGAGGAGGGTGACACTTGCCGCTTCTATGCGTGGATGCTGCTCCGTCGAGGCGACCGTGACAACCGCGCCCACGCCGCCGAGCTGCTCGAACGTGCGATCGAGGCCTATCGTCGCTATGGCATGCATGCTCACGAGCGGATGGCGCAACACATGATTCAGACCGCGTAGCGCACGATCGCGGCGAGCGCAGCAACAGCCGAGAGGGCAAGTACCGCCGGACGAAGCGCGCGCTTATCCACGATCGGGGCCGTGAAGCGAGAGGCGACGTAGCCGATCAGCACCCCGGGACACATGGCGAGAGAGGCACGTAGCTCCTCGGCTCCGAAGCGTCCGGCGACGGCGAGCGCACCGATCGAGAGGAGCGTGCCGATCATGAAGATCGCCGAGAGCGTGCCGCGCAGCTCCGAGCCGGCCGAGTCCTGGTACAGCATCGCGACCGGGGGTCCACCGACCGACGACAGCGTCCCCATCACGCCGGACGTCGCGCCGACCGCGACGAACACCCGTGGCGTGCGACGCAGGCGCCGGCCGGTCATGCTCATGACAACGCCGAGCAGGACGAGGGCCGAGATGGTGAACGCCACCGCACGCTCGGGCAGTGCTGCGATCGCGATCGCCGACAGGATCGTTGCGGGGATGCGTCCTGCGAACAGCCACCCGAACCCTCGCCGATCGATCGCACTGCGCTCCCGGAACGAGAGCAGGACCGTCAGGACGAACGCAGCAGCCAGCGCCGGGCCGGGCACGAGTCGCGTATCGATGAGCGTGAGGATGGGGGCTGCGATCACGTTGAGACCGAACCCGATCGATCCCTGAACCGTGGCGCCGACGGCCATCGTGAGCGATGCGATCGCGAGCTCGAATGCGGTCAAGCACGCAGGTTAGTCGTTCTTCTTGTTCCGTCCCCTGCGCCCACCCCGGCGCTCGCCATCGCCATCGCCATCGTCATCCTCGTCCGGCTGCGACGTGACGACCGGATCAGGCGTCCGCGCCGGTGCGCTCGCGATCAGATGAACGTTCGTTCCGGGTTCCACGATCTCGTCCGGCGATGGGATCGTGGTGAGCACCCTATCGGGCTCACCTTTCGTGATCGCGCGGTACGAAACATCGTCCACCTTGAAGCCCTTGAGTCGAAGGGAGGCGGAAGCATCGGCGACCTTCTTCCCAACCACATCGGGAACCGTGACCAGACCCGGCGCGGGGTTTCGCAGGGTGATGAACGCCACGAGCAACAGGAGGGCAACCAGGACGGCGAGCAGAGCTCGTCCGCGCTTGCCCTTCGGCATGCGTGCGCGAGATGCACTCGACACTCTGGCCCACCATCCGGCCATCGGCCCGAAGACCGCGGCACGCGCGATGTTCGGCCGGAGCCCGGAGATGACCTCGGTCCCCTCGGACGCTGTCACACCGGCTGCAGAAACCGTTCCGACCGCAACGGTTTCATCGCCGGATGACGTGGTGATCGAGGGTGTCGTGGCAGCGATCGCCGTGGCAAGATCACCGGCGGTCGCATGACGGCGACGCGGGTCCTTGTCCATGCCCCGCTTGATCGCGCGGTCGAGCTCGACGGGAACGTCGGAACGGAACGACCGCACGCTCGGCACCGGCGCATCGATGTGCTTCTGAGCGATCTCCCAACCGTTGGCACCGGCATACGGGGGCCGGCCGGCGAGCAGCTCGAAAGCCAGACACGCGGCTGAGTACACGTCGGAGGACGTCGACGGGCGTTCGCCTTTGAGGACTTCCGGTGCCGCGAACGTTGGTGTGGCGGCTACGGTTGTCGACCCCGTTTCCTCCTCGAGGATCCGAGCGACGCCGAAGTCTCCGACCTTCGGTCCGTGCGATGAAACGAAGATGTTCGCCGGTTTCAGGTCGCCGTGCACCACGCCGGCCTCGTGTGCCCGATCCACCGCGGCGAGGATGCCGGACATCATCCCAACGGCCTCGCGCACCTCGAGCGGACCGGTCTGCACCAAGTGCTGCTGCAGATCCGGGCCGTCGACGAGCTCCATCACCACGAACGGCTGCACCGAGCCGTGCGGTCCCTCCGCCTCGCCGTAGTCGTAGACCGAAACGATGTTGGGGTGGTTCGTGGCCGCCAGCGCACGGGCTTCGCGCTCGATCCGACGGCGGCGCGCGGAGTCGTCGACCGCGTGGCCCGTGAGGAGCTTGACGGCCACGTCACGCCCGAGGCGTCGATCGTGAGCGCACCAGACCTCGGCCATGCCCCCGGTGCCCACGAGCGAGATCAGCTCATAGCGGTCCTCGAGCACACGTCCGTCTGAAACCGCGTCCGTTGGGTCCATCTGCCTCACGTGAGGCCGTACCCAGGCGGGTCGGGTACTACGCCTGCTCCCTTCTAGGGACGCGCGGCCATCGTGTAACCCGAGACCGGACCCTCGCGGACGGTCTCGCCGCTGCGCGGGGCCGCGATCACGACGCCGCCGCCTCTGTAGATCCCGACGTGATGGATGGGGTTGCCGCGGAAGACGAGGTCGCCCGGAGCGAGCTGCGACATCGGCACCTTCTGCAACGACGCGTACTGGGCGCGTGAGGAGTGAGGAAGCGAGACGCCGCCTCGAGCCCACGCCCACATCGTGAGGCCAGAGCAGTCGAACGAGTTCGGACCGGCACCGCCCCACCGGTACGGCTTGCCCATCTGACTCGCGGCCGCGCTCACCGCAGTCATCGCTGAGGACCGCACCTTGCCGACGAACGAGATGTTCTCAGCGGCAAAGGCTGCCGCTTCGCCAAGGCTGGCCCGGCGAGCTGCTTCGCGTGCGCTCGAGTTGGTGCGGGCGAGAAGCGCTCGTGAACGCGCGAGGGCCGACGCCGCGTCGCGCTGACGCGCCGCGATCGCGAGCTCGTCCTTCCGGGCGGCATCACGCAGGCCGCCGAACCGGGCCGCCGCGGACTCAGACTCGGCGCGGGCCTTGCGGATCTTGAGGATGAGGTCGTCGGCGGAGAGCGCGACGTGGCCGCCGAGCCTGCGTCCGCGTTCCAGCTCACTGAAGCTGCGGGCCTGGAAGAAGGCGTCCATGCCGCCCGCCGGGTGCATGTACAGATCGCGAACCGCCACTCCGAGCTTCTTGCGTTCGGCCGCTAGACGTGACTTGGAGCGCAAGAGGTTGCCCTGCGCCTGCGCGAGCTTCGAATCGAGTGCCGCACGCCGAATGCGAGCCTCGTTGTACTCCTCCGTGACGACCTGGAGCCGATCGCCGGCTTGCTCGAGCTGCGCCTCGATGTCGCCACGCTGAGCGACGGCAGGGGCTGCGCCGGCCGAGGAGACAGCCGCGGCGAGCACGCAAGCACAGGCGAACAGACGTTTGGATCTGGACATCGGGGAGGTCCCCATCAAAGCGAAGAAGGGCCGATGGCGCAAATCGGGCGCCCGGCACATGTCCGGCCTGGCATCATCAGCCCATGCGGGCGGTAGTCCTCGATGGCGAACGTGCGGTCTCGGTCGCCGACGTTGCGGATCCGACCTTGCCGGGCCCCGACGGCGCGATCC
This sequence comes from uncultured Actinomycetes bacterium, assembly GCA_964520325.1. Classification (GTDB taxonomy): domain Bacteria; phylum Actinomycetota; class JAICYB01; order JAICYB01; family JAICYB01; genus CAZFOB01. The sequence goes on from CAZFOB010000002.1 coordinate 137,035, forward strand.
TGAAGGTCGAACGCACCGCCATCTGTGGCTCCGACCTTCACCTCTATCACGCACAGGCGGGATTCGCCGGCACTCGGCTCGGTCATGAGTTCATCGGATCCGTCGACGCCGTCGGTCCGGACGTCCGCACGCTCAAGGTCGGCGACCGCGTCCTCGTCTCCGGCGTCATCGGGTGCGGAGCTTGCGTGGCTTGCCGCGCCCGCGACCCGGTGGTCTGCCGCACCGGCAATCTCGTGTTCGGCACGAGAGCCGATCTTCCGGGCGGCCAGGCCGAAGGTGTTGCTGTGCCGGCGGCGGATGCCTTCTGCCTTCCGATCCCGGAGGCGATCACCGACGAGCAGGCCGTGCTGCTCACCGACATCCTCCCGACCGGTTACCTCGGTGCGCAGCGCGCGGACATCAGGCCCGGGTCGACGGTCGCCGTGATCGGACTCGGCCCCGTCGGCTTGCTCGCGCTGCGTTGCGCGCAGCTCTTCGGTCCCGGGCGCGTCATCGCGGTCGACACGGTCCCGGAACGACGAGCGCACGCAGAGGCGCTGGGGGCCGAGACGATCGATCCGTCGGACGGCGGAACGACCGCGCAGATCTTCGCGGCTACCGACGGGTGGGGCGCGGACTCGGTCATCGAAGCTGTGGGGGCCGACCAGACGATCGTGGACGCCGTGATGTCCGCCGCGCCGGGCGCGACGGTGTCGATCATCGGAGCGAACTTCAGCGCGGCGCTCCCCTTCCCGATGATCTTCGCATTCCTCCGGCGTCTCACGATCCGCGTGACGCTCGCCTCGATCCCGACGACGTGGGAGACACTTGTGCCTCTCGTTGCGTCCGGGAAGCTCCGAACCGACGGCGTTTTCACACATCGCCTCGGACTCTCGGAGGCTGCTGAGGCATACCGCCTGTTCGACGCCTGCGAGAACGGCACGATGAAGGTTCTGCTGGATCCATCACGTTGAAGCTCCAGGGGCGGCTGAGCCCTGGATTCAGGGGCCTCTCTGACCCCATCGACGGCGCCAGCCTCGCCGTCTTCCGGATCGGCTACGGATCGATCATCGTGTGGGAAGTCTGGCGGGCGTTCGACTCCAACCTCATCCGTGCCGACTACGACCTCCCGAAGTTCATGTTCCATTGGTGGCTCTTCCAGTGGGTCAGGCCGCTGCCCGGTGTATGGATCTACATCGCGTTCGTCGCCCTCGGGATCGCAGCGGCGTTGCTCGCGCTCGGCCTCTTCTCGAGGATCGCGGCTGCGTTCACGGCTCTCGGCATCGCGTACTGGTTCCTGATGGAGAAGGCGGCCTACCTCAACCACCGCTACCTCGCAATCGTGCTCGGCGCCCTGTTGGTCGTGGTCCCGGCGGACGCCGTGTGGTCGGCCTCTTGGCAACGGCGGGCGCGCCGCCGTGCTCGCCGTTCGCAAGGAGCCAGTCGCGTGACGACGGTGCACCGCGGCACCGTGCCCGGATGGTGCCTGGCCCTGCTGCGCTTCCAGGTCGGTGTCCCGTACTTCTTCGGCGGCATCGCCAAGCTCAACTACGACTGGCTGATCCGTGCCGAGCCGCTCCGCGCCTCGCTCGCAGCCCACGGTGATTTCCCGCTCCTCGGCCGCTTCTTCGACAACGCACTCCTGACCCACACCCTCGCACTCGGCTCGGTCGGGCTCGACCTGTTCGTCCCGTTCCTCATGCTCTACCGGCGCACGCGAGTGGCGGCGTTCGGCTTCGCGCTCGCGTTCCACTTCATCAACTCACGCATCTACGAGATCGGGATCTTTCCGTGGTTGATGATCGTCGGCTCGACGCTCTTCTTCGAGCCCGACTGGCCGCGGCGGATGCAACGCAGCCTGCGCACCGGGGGCCGGGCTCGTGCGGCAACGATCACGGGCTTCATCGTCGGCTTCGCACTTGGCGCATTCCTCCCCGAGGAGGTCTCGATCGTGCGCGGGCTCGTCGGAGCGCTCGGTGTCGGTGTGTTCGCGTTCCACGCGTTCGTTCAGAAGCCGCCTCCCGATACGCCTCAGAAACAGCCGGCGGTGCTCCGGCGCCGCGTCGGCGCTGCTCTCGCCGCATGGACTCTGATCCAGATCGCGCTCCCGCTCACACACTTCGCCATCCCGGGCAACGCCTATTGGACAGAGGAGCGAAACCGGTTCTCATGGCACATGCTCGTCCGGGTCAAGCACGAGCGGGTCCGTTTCCTCGTCACCGATCCGGCGTCTGATCGCACGTGGGTCGAGGATCTCAACAGACACCTGACCCGCTACCAGATCTCCAAGCTCGAGGTGCCGGACCTCGTCCTCGAGTTCGCGCATCACCTCGACGCCTTCTACAAGGATCGCGGCCTCAAAGATGTCGAGGTGCGAGTCGATTCTGTCGTCTCACTCAACGGGCGCCGCCCGCAGCGCGCGATCGACCCGGACATCGATCTCACCGAGGTTGCCCGTCCGTACGTCCCGCCGGCCGACTGGATCAGGCCACTGAGGCCGTTTCGAAGCACGCCCGAGAAACGCGCCCGCCGTTAGCGCCCGCCGTTAGCGCCCGCCGTTAGCGATGACGTCAGCACCCGCTTCCCGGCGAGGGGCGATTGGGGATCGACGGATCGACAACTTCGATGTGGACGTGCGGCCACCGGGGCCGCGCGCTCGTTTCGTCGACCTGCGATTCGAACGGCAGCTTGGTCGCGCGCGGCGCAAGTACGGTCTCCCCAGCGCTCACGCGCGCGCCGGTCTTCACCTGAACACCGTCGATGTGCAGGATCTTGACTTCCCACTCAGGACGAGCGTCCGGGGAGATCACGACATAGTCGTCGGAGTGCTTGCAGTACAGGACGTATGTCCCGGCGCGCTTCACGACGCCGCTCACCGGTGCCCTGACCTCACCGCTCGGATCCATGACGACATCCGCCGCTGTACGCGATCCGGTCAAGCGTTCGCGACTCTCCAGAGTGGCCGGCGCAACGGACGTGGCTAGCGGCTGCATCTGTTGCGCACCTTCGTGGTTGGACTGATGGAACGCCACTCGCTCGACGCGAGCGCCGGGGTGCCTGAGCGTCACGCCGCCGACCTCTGCCATCGGCGTATAAGCCTGCTCATCGACCACTCTGCGCGGCGGAGCCGTTGTCGTCGCCTCCGGTGAACGCGCACTACTAGCCGGAGTCCGCGAAGCCTGAGATGCGGGATCGATCACGGCTTGCGCGCCACCACCCGTCCCGCATGACGAAACGGCATAGGCGATGGCGAGCACGAACGCCGTTCGGACGAACCTTGCATGAGGCATCGGCGCACCTTAACTCGGGATCAAGCAACCTGGACGGACGCAACTCCTCATCAGGCGGTCAAGGCATCATGTGCGGATGAGTGCGACGCGGACCTTCTGCTTCACCGACATCGAAAGCTCGACGCGCCTGCTAACGCGGCTCGGCAACGATGTCTACGAGTCGGTGCAGGACATCCAGCGCGCAGTTCTGCGCGAGGCATGGTCCACCCACGGCGGGACGGAGGTCCGCTCGGAGGGCGACGGGAGCTTCGTCGTCTTCGACGCGCCCGAGTGCGCGATCGCCGCGTGTCTGCAGGCCCAGCTCATGCTGAAGGAAGCCGAGTGGCCGGCGAACGTCGAGGTCCGCGTGCGCATGGGGATGCACACCCGCGAAGCGAACCCCACGGCGGACGGCGACTTCGTCGGCCTGGCCGTCCACCACGCCGCTCGCGTCGGCAGTGCTGCCAACGGCGGCCAGGTGCTGGTGACGGAAACGACGGCCGCAGCCGCAGCCGCAGCCGCGCTCCCGGACTTCAGCGCCCTCACCGACCTCGGTTCGTTCCGTCTCCGCGACGTCGAGGAGCCGTTGCGGCTGTACGCGGTCGAGCACCCCGACCTGGCGCGCGATCCGCGTCCGCCACGGGCGCCATCGAGCGCGGTGCACAACCTCCCCATCGTCCGGACGGCATTCATCGGACGGGGCGACGAGCTGCGCGAGGTGACCAAGCTCATCGCCGGACAGCCGATGGTGACGATCCTCGGGACGGGTGGTGTTGGCAAGACGCGGCTGGCGCTCGAAGCAGCGTCCGCATCGATCGGCGTGTTCGCAGACGGTGCGTGGCTCGTCGAGCTCGCGGCGGTGGACGATCCCGCGCTCGTCGCTCCGCGTGTCGCGTCGGCGCTCGGGCTCGAGGACGATCCGTCCAGGCCGTCCATCGACGTGATCGTCGATCACCTGCGCGATCGGCATCTGCTGCTCGTTCTCGACAACTGCGAGCACCTCCTCGATCCGGTGGCCGAGCTCGTGGAAGCCGCGCTTCGTTCCTCGGAGGGCTCAACCGTTCTGGCAACAAGCCGCGAGCCGCTGCGGATCCGCGGCGAAACGACGTGGCGGCTGCCGCCTTTCAGCGAGTCGGAAGCTGCCGAGCTCTTCACGGACCGGGCTCGGATCGCCGATGGCTCGTTCGTGTTGGACGGATCGACCGCAGGCACCGTCGCGCATATCTGCAACCGCCTTGACGGGATCGCGCTCGCGCTCGAGCTCGCGGCGTCGCGCCTGCGATCGATGTCACTGACCGAGCTGGCGTCGTCGCTCGACAACCGATTCACAACGCTGGTCGGCGGCTACCGCACCGACCTGCCACGTCAGAAGACCCTGCGCGCCGCGATCGACTGGAGTTACGAGCTGCTCAACGCCGAGGAGCAGACGCTCTTCGCGTCGCTGAGTGTGTTCCGCGGCGGCGCGACGCTCGACGCCATCAGTGCGGTGTGCGGCAGCGTCGTCGCGCAGCTCGGGGTCCTCGTCGAGCGCTCCCTCGTCGACCCGGCCGACGAGCGGTACACCATGCTCGAGACGATCCACGCATACGCGTCGGAGCGGCTGGACGAAAGCGGGCGCGCCGGCGACGTCCGCGAGGCGCATCGCGACCACTTCAGCCAGCCGACGTCGATCGACCGCCTCTACGCAGAGCAGGACAACATCCGCGCGGCGCTTTCGTTCCGGACGGACGAGAAGATGCTCGTTCTGGCGTCGGCAGCGTCACCGATCTGGCACCGCTACGGGCCGTACCGCGAAGGCTACCGGTGGCTGACCGAGGCGCTCCACGCGAATCCTGAACCGAGTGAGGCGCGCGCCGACGCGCTCGGCGCTCTCATCACACTGCTGCCGAGCATGGGTCTGTTCGATGAGTGTGCTGCGGCGTTCGTCGAGATCCTCGGATGGCACCGCAGCACGAACAACGACGCGGCAGTGGCGTCTGCATTGTACGGACGCGCGGAGCTCGCTCTCACACGAGGCGACCTCGCCGGAGCGAAGATGGACCTCGATGCGGCGCTCTCCCACCACGTGGACGATGGCGGTGAACACGAGGGACGCTGCAACTTCGCGCTCGCACACATCGCGCTTGTCGAGCTGCGACTGAACGACGCGAGGGCCCTCGCGTCGTCCGCGGTCGCCGGGTTCCGAAACGTGAAAGGGGTCAACCTAGAGGCAGCGGCCGTGATGATGCTTGGGCGTGTCGAACAGGCGGCCTTCAGGTTCGAGGACGCGGAGCGCCACTTCGAGGAAGCGCTGCCCCTGCACCGCCGCATCGGCGATCGCAGCAACATCGCCTACACCGGGGTGGCATTTCGGTTCGCTCCAGATCGCGATGGGCGAACTGTCCCGTGGGATCGCGACTCTCCGCGAGTCGTTCGAACTCTCCGAAGAGATCGGCGACATGAACGCACCGGTCGTGCTCGCCTCCCTCGGGAACGCGCTGTTCCTCAGCGGCAAGCACGACGAAGGACGTCGCACGCTCGAGGACGCCATCGCGCGCATGGAGTCGCTGCGCCATCCCTACGGGATCCCCTACGGCTACGGCTACCGCGCGGACATCGCCCTGATCGACGGCGAACTCGACCTCGCATCAGCCGACGCATCGCGCGCCGCAGAAGGGTTCTTCGCGATCGAGGATGCGGGCGGACTGTGCGGCGCGCTGCTACGGGCTGCCGCGGCCAACACCCGGCGCGGGAACCACGACCGCGCGGCGCGACTGTACGGCTTCGTCGAGGCAACGACCGGGAACCCGTTGTCCCTCGAGCAAGTCGCGGGACAGCCTCTCGAGCCGACGGTCGGCATCACGCGCGACGCGCTCGGCCCCGACTCGTACGAAACGGCACGCGCCGAGGGGTCTACCTTGACGCTCGCTCTAGCGGTCGCGCTCGCTTCGCGGTCCGCAAACCCCTGACATGCTGATCCGTCCGGTGGACCTAATCGGGCTGTATTCGATCCAAGCATTCAGTCAACTTCTGAAACACATCCGACGAAGACAACGCTGGTCCAGCGCAGGCTATGCGTTCACAAGCTCGCGCTTAGGCGCTTTACGCGGTCCACTTTCAAACCCGACGACCAAGCGAACCCCGAGGGCGTCAGCTACTCGGTGAAGCGTTTCGACACTTGTCTTGTGGCGACCGCTCTCTAGACGAGAAATCGCCGAGTGGCTAGTGCCCACCCTGTCGGCCAGCTCCTTCTGGGATATCCCCACAGCTGCCCTGTACTTGATGACGAGACGAGCGATCTCCTCGAACGGAGCGAGCCGACTCTGTTCTGTCCGATATGTGGCGCTTGTGCGGGCCCGCCGGCGGCGGCCATCCTGTGAGGTGCTTCCTACCGGACTCTTAGTCATCTCGACCTCCATGAGCAGCTTACCAGTTTTGATAATAAGGACAAACGGTCTCATGGAGCGTCGCGGCCTGCAGCTCTCGGAGGCCGGCGTTTCGCGGCACCCATACGCGTTCTGAAATCCTCCCACCGCCTCTTCGCGGTCTCAATTTCCGCGTTCGGCACCTTACCGGTGTCCTTGCGAAAGACGTGCAGCAGCACGACCAGGTTCCGCGAACGCTGGTACAGATTCGGTAGAGTTCCCGCCCGAAGTGGCACCGGAGCTCCCGCAGTTCGCCCTCGATCTGTGAGCTATGTGGGAACGGGAGATGCGGGTTCGACGGGCCTAGTGTGTTGAGTCGGTCGATCTGGTTGTCCAGGACCACCTGGCGCCTCACCGATAGCTCATCGATGAAGTCATTGACCGGCTCGGAGCCATCCGAGGTCCGGTAGAACACTGCCTGGAAGTTCGCCATCCGTGAACGATGGCTGTAGCCGCCGACAACTTTCCTCAGAGCAATCCCTTAGCAACCCGCGGCCTCGGCCCCCACAACGAAAGAAGCCACACGCCGTGTGACGTGCAGCTTCCTACGTGGAGGTAATCGGACTTTATTCGAACCGGGATTTTCAGCGCTTGTTACGTCACGTCGGGCTACGAGACCAAGAGTAAACTCCGAAATATCTCCCACCACGTCGCCGTAACCTAAGGTTGGCGATGAATGACGTCTAACCGTCGCGTGAACCTGCCGGGAGGCACTGTGACGTTCCTCCTCACCGATGTCGAATCCTCCACACGGCGACTCGAGGAACACGCTGATGAGACCCGAAAAGCGCTCGCTCATCACGACGGAATCTTTGAAGAAGAGATCTCCGACGCGGGCGGATCACTCGTCAAGACAAAGGGTGAAGGAGACTCGCGCTTTGCCGTGTTCGAGCGCGCGACCGCTGCCGCCGAGGCTGCGATAAAGATCCAGCGCCGCCTCCGGAGTGAGATGCCCTCACCGCTCTATGTCCGAATGGCTGTCCATACGGGCGAGGCCGAGCTTCGCGAAGACGACTACTACGGGCTGGAAGTGAACCGCTGCGCGCGCGTGCGCGCCATCGCGTACGGAGGCCAGGTCCTCGTCTCCGGCGTTACCGCTGCCCTCCTCCGCGACGCCATGCCGGCCGGCGCATCGCTCCTCGACCTCGGGATGCATCGACTGAAGGATCTCTCAGCCCCCGAACACGTCTTCCAAGTCTGCGCTCCCGACCTCCAGGACGAGTTCCCGCCGCTGCTCTCGATCGATGCGCATCCGAACAACCTCCCGCCGCAGCTCACGACATTCGTCGGTCGCGAGCATCAGATCGCCGACGTCCGGACGCATCTCGAGGAGCACCGGCTCGTCACACTCACCGGCATCGGCGGCTGCGGCAAGACTCGCTTGGCCCTGCAGGTTGCGGCCGAGGAGATCGACCACTTCGACGACGGTACCTTCTTCGTCGATCTGGCGCCCTTGCCGGAGGCAGACCTGGTCGGGGGCGCGGTGGCCGTCGGGGTGGGGATGCCGCTGAAGGGATCGCTCGGCGCCGCGAGCAGCCCGGTCCCCTTGGGCGAGCTCGTCCTCGACTACCTCGCCCACCGGACATGCCTCCTCGTGCTCGACAACTGCGAGCACATCCTCGACGCGAGCGCGGATCTCGCCGAAAACATCCTCTCTCGATGCCCTAATGTGCGCCTGCTCGCAACTAGCCGGGAGCCGCTCGGCCTCGAGGGAGAGCGGTGTTTGCTTGTGCCATCGCTCTCGCTTCCCGTCGATGGCGCCCCCGAAGGCTCCGAAGCCGTCAGCCTCTTCGTGGCGCGCGCGAAAGAGGTGCAAGCCGCGTTCGAGCTCACCTCGGAGAACGCATCCGCCGTCGCAGAGATCTGTCGACGTCTCGACGGCGTGCCGCTCGCCATCGAGCTCGCCGCTGCGCGGATCTCACACCTCTCGCCCCGACAGATCGCCGACCGCCTCGACGACATGTTCCGCTTGCTCACCGGAGGGCGCCGGCGCGTGCAACGCCAGCAGACCCTTCAGGCTGCCCTCGACTGGAGCTACGACTTGCTCGACGGTCACGAGCGCCTCCTGCTCCAAAGACTCGCCGTTTTCCCCGCCACCTTTGGGCTCGACGCGACCGAAGGTGTCTGCGCGGACGAAGAGCTCGATCGCCCGGCAATCCTCGATCTGCTCGGCTCTCTCGTCTCCAAATCGCTCGTTGTGGCTGAGCAACGAGGCGCCGAGGTCGGCTACCGACTCCTGGAAACGGTGCGCGTCTACGCGCGGGAAAAGCTCCGCGAGGCGGGCGAGGCGGAACGGCTCGGCGGACGCCACCGCGACTGGTACCTGGCTTGGGTTGAGTCGGTCCCGGAGGAGAAGCATTTCAGTCACCTCGGCCATGTTGCTTTCGAGTTGGAGCTCGACAACCTCAGGGCCGCGCTTGTCTGGTCGGCCTCGGAGAACCGGCCCGACCTTGTCGCCCGGCTGGCCGGGCGGCTGCACGGGCTCTGGTGGATCGGTCAGCACCGGGAGGAAGGGCGGCGCTGGCTCACGGAAGCAGTGGAGGACCCCGGCCGTCTGGAGACCGCGGAGAGGGTCGCGGTCTTCGCCTCGCTGTCGCAGATCTCGGCCTGGCGCCTCGACAGCCGGGCGGGCGAGTACGCGCAACGCGCGATCGACGCCGCGTCGGGAGAACCGAGCGGCCCGCTCGTCATGGCGATGATCGAACGAGATGCGGTGCTGGTCGGCGCCGCAGCGGCTCGGCGGGATCCCGAGCTCGCTGCTGATGCCCGGCGCTCGTGCGACGAAACCATCGCACTTGCGCGTTCGGGCCTACCCTCGGTCTGGGAGTCGTACGCGCTCCAGGTACGAGGGATCGACGAGATCGTTCTCAGGGACGTCGCCGCGGCAGCCGAGTTCTTGGAGGCGGCCGAGGCGGTGGTCTTCGACCGGGACGAGTACACGTGGTTGTGGCTCTTCAATCGCGTCAACCTCATCCTGGCCCGCCATCTGCTCGGAGAGATCGAGCGCCCCTTGGAGCTCGCGCGTGAAGCTCAAGAGATCTCGGAGCAGGTCCGCGGTGTCATGGGGACGTTCCTGTTCGAGCTGCCCGATTGCGCGTACGCCTTCGCCGCCGCTGGAGATCTCACGACGGCGAGGCGCCTTCTGCGCGAGATGCTCGATGAAGCGCACGGAAGCTCGCTTCCCGGTTACGTCAGCGAAGCGCTGGTCTCGTGCGCGGCCGTTGCATTCCTCGCCGGCGATCTCCCACGCACTGCCCGACTGCTGGGCGCCGCGCGCGACGTTCCCGGCGCCGCCGGCGGGGGACTCCGCGTTATCAGCAGGTACCGGCTGTACCGGCACTACGTCCGCGCGGTGCGGGATGCGCTGAGCCCGGAGGAAGTGCTTCGCTATCGCGACGAGGGCGCCGCGATGTCCCTAGATGAAGCTGTCGCGTACGCGGTGGCCGAGGAGAACTCCGCCCGAGTGAGTCCATTGACCATGCGCGAGGAACAGGTGGCCGGCCTCCTCGCCAAAGGGCTTACCAACCGCGGGATCGCCGAGGAGCTCGTACTTTCGGAGCGCACTGTAGACGCCCACCTCGAGCACATCCGCAACAAGCTCGTCCTTCGAAATCGCGCCCAGATCGCCACCTGGGTGGCCGAGCAGCTGCCGCGAAGTTAGGTACCCGCCTAGGTCGTTTCACGGATTCGCGTTCGGAAGCACAGCTCTAGGGTGCCGGCATGCCCGCTTGCGGAGAGTCCCGCGCAGACGCCGAGACACCCGAACCGATCCGGCTCGCGACGGTCAGTTTCGCGCGTCTCAGCTCAGCCGGGAACTGCGAAAGGACGCGCTACGCTTACCCCGTCCGGAACGCCTGGCAGAAAGCGAGCATCCTTCCGGCGATCGGTTTCCTTATGTTTTGGCTCGTCCTGGCTCCCACCGTGCTGGTGATCAGTCTGCGCACGGGCACCGATCTGAGCACCGACCACAGCCGCGGACTTGTCGCGGACACAGCACGGTTCGTTCACGGCGGGGCTCAAGGACGGTCCGAAGGTCGCTTCCTCATTACCGCGGTGTCAGGCCCAAGTACGAGCGAGATGACTCGTGCTGACGCGATCGTCGCGATGCGGGCAGCGCGAAGGAACGCGATCGTGGCGGCGTTCGCCTGCGTTGGCTTTCGTATGGGCGTCACCGAAGTGACCATCAGCAGTGAAGGCTTCACCGGCGGATCTGCGGGCCTGATGTTCGCCCTTGCGGTTGTAGACACCCTCAACAGCAGCGACCTGACGGGAGGACGCCACATCGCCGGAACGGGAACGATCCTCGGGGGCGGCGCCGTCGGCCGCGTCCTCTCAGTCGGGCCCAAGGCGCGTGCCGCCGAGCGTGCCGGCGCGGACCTCTTCCTGGTGCCCGCGGCGCAGGTCGCTGCGGCGCGTAGTGCGACCGGCACGACGTCCGTCGTCGGCATCCGGACGCTCGATGAGGCCGTCCGGCTCCTCACGGGCGCGCGCGGCTGTGCGAGGCCGTGAGGCTCGCGGCAAACTCGCCACCTGGGTGGCCGAGCAGCTGCCGCGAAGTTAGGTACCCCCACCTAGGTCCTTTCACGGATTCGCGTTCGGAAGCAAAGCCCTAGGGTGCCGACATGGGCGCCTGGGCACTCCAAAGGAGGACGAACGTGAACCGGATCCGTTGCATGCTCACCGTGTTTGTGCTGGCAGGAGTGGGTGTTACCGGTCTCGCACCTCAGTCGTCGGCAGCGGATGCGCGCACCGCATTCGTTCTGACGGACCCGGTTGGCGATGTCACGGACATGCAGCCGTCGAAGGACATCGTCCGCCTCCAGCTCGAGATCACCGAGTACCAGAGCCCGAAGATGCTGATCTCGATGACGCTGGCGGGAAGGCTAGGCCCCAGAGAGTTGTCCAATTATCAGGTCAGCGCGCGTTTCCCTGGCGGGTGCAAGTTCACAACGGTGTACTCGCCCAGCCACGTGTTCTGGTTGTCGGAGTTGCGAGGACTCAGGGACTCGGCGGCTCAGTCCACACTCGTCATCGAGTGCCAAGGGACGGGGACTGCCGGCACCTACAGATCCAAGAGCGTCACTGCTTACGTCCGGGGAGCCGTCATCGTGTGGATGGTCGATCTGGCCGATCTCCCCGCAGGCGCCGTGCGCGATGGCTGGCTTCAGGGCGTCCGCGGGTACACCGAGGAGCAGCCTCCTTCTTGGCGACGTCGGACTCGAGACTGACGAGATCCGCTCATCGAAGTCATGGAAGTTCGCTGCGCACACCGCAAACGTCGCAATCTCGATGTCGAACATGCGCTATTGCCAGGGAGCCGTCTGCCATCCCGGCCAGTTCGGCTACGTCCGGACCGACCCCACCCGACCTGGTCCGATCAATCAGGCGGGCGTCATCGACGTCCATCCTGGAGACCGTGTCGTCTGGACCAACGTCGATGCGTTCTGTGACTTCGAGGACGGGCGTCCTTTCGAGTGCCCAGGGCACGATGTGGTGTTCGAGGACGGTAAGGTTCGCTCTCCGCTGCTTGCTTCTCAGCATCGCGTTGATATCACCAAGCCAGGCCCGAAGCCGGCGAAGTTCGCGTGGGTCGTGCCGACGAAGACTCGACCGGGAAAGCTCATCCGCTACTACTGCGACGCGCCGGACCGTGGCGATGGCCACGCCGAGGGAGGAATGACAGGCGTACTGCGCGTGGTATGAGACTCCATGAAAACGTCCCACGAGCAACACGGCTGGCCGCCGCAAGACGCGCACTTTTCACACCTGAAGGTCGCCCTCGAACCCAATTGCGACGGCCACCGGTGGAGGTGAGGGGATTCGAACCCCTGTGCCGCGACGCCGAGACGGGTCTTCTCCGAGCGCAGCCCACCGTTTGATCTCGGCCCCCACCCGCCGGCGGGCGAGCTGACGGGGGCCCAACCTCGGTGAGATCCCCCCGCCAGTCGAGGTCCCCCGACGGGGTTGATTCCGCTTCTGACGCCAGACCCGGAACCGCGGACTGCTCCGGCTGACGGCTACTTAGCGATTAACTAAGCAGCGAGTGCCAGGTTGTCTTCGGCACTTATGTGCGTTCCGGTGTTTAACGAGGGTCCGAACACCTCGGCTCGCTTCTCCCGCGTCGGGACCGTCCCGGTCGAAACCAGTTCACCCCCAAAGCTGCAGTCAGCATAACCTCCTAGACACCCTTCTGGCGTCTGCGCTGCACACGCTCCATCTGTCGCTTGGCATCCCGCTCGGCGATGTCGTGCCGCTTGTCGAAATGCTTCTTGCCGCGGCCGACCCCGATCTCGATCTTCGCGATGCCGTGGGTGAAGTAGACACGCAGGGGCACAAGCGTCATGCCTTTCTGCTGGGTGGCGACCGCGATCGCCTCGATCTCCTTGCGATGGAGAAGCAGCTTCCTCGGACGCACCGGATCGAGGACTTCGTGCGTCGAGGCTCCCGAGTAGGGCGAGATGTGCATGCCGTGGAGGAAGATCTCGTCGCCGGCCACCACGCCGTACGCCTCGGCTATCTGTCCGCGCCCTTCCCGCAAGGCCTTGACCTCGGACCCCTTCAGCGCGAGGCCGGCCTCGTAGGTGCCCTCGATGGCATAGGAATGCCGCGCGCGGCGATTCTCGACGGCGATCTTGCGTTCGGGCTTGCCTTCGGTGTTCTCCGGCATGACGTCCGAGCGTAGCGTTAAGGAAGCCACCCCATCGGGTCGACGGGGTCGCCGTTGACCCGGACCTCGAAATGCAGGTGTGGTCCAGTGCAGTACCCGGTGCATCCGACGGCGCCGATCTTCGTCCCACGGCCGACCACCGCGCCGTTGGCAACGCCGATCTCGGACTGGTGAGCGTAGAGCGTCGCGATCCCGCCGCCGTGGTCGACGATCACGGTGTTGCCGTAGCCGTTCTTCGGCCCCGCGAAGACCACCGATCCGGCACCGGCAGAAACGATGGGACTGGCGGCGGGAGCACCGATGTCGATGCCGTTATGGAAGCGCTGGGTCTTGAAGATCGGGTGCTCGCGCCAGCCGAAGCCCGACGTGACCGGACCGCTCACCGGCCACACCATCCCCTTCGGAGACACCTGAGCCGGACCGCTCCCCCGTCCTCGTAGGAAAGCCGCGATCGATGCCGACTCGGCCTGCAGCGATGCCGACTCCCGTTCGTACTCCGCCTTTTGCCGTTCGACGTCGCCGAGCGCCGCGTACGACGCCTGCAATTCGCCGGACACCGCGCCGTGTCGAGCCGACACTTCGTTCTTGACCGCCGCCGCACGGTTACGCTCCGCGCTCACAACCACGTGTTGCGCGTCGGCTTTCTCGCGAAGGTCCTTCATCTCGTCGAGGCTCGCGATGATCAGCTTACGCACCTCGCGCACCTCAACGATCTCGCGCTCGTCCTTGCGCACCACGTGCGCAACGAGAGAGAAGCGGCGCATGAAGTCGCTGACACCCTTGATGTCGGCGAACATGTCAAACATCGACACCGGTCCCCGTTTGTAGATGTGGACGGCACGTGCCCGGATGTCGTCCAGCGCGCGTTGCATCAGCTTCTCCGCGTGCTCGATCGCGCGCTTCTTCGCCGCGATCTTCGCCTCGATCTCGTCCAGCGTGGCCGACGCCCGATCCGCCCGACCCTTGACATCGTCGTAGATCGACTGCAGCTCGGCGAGCTCGTCGGTGAGCACGTCACGCCGGACGCCGTCCCGCTCGATCTCGTCGCGGATGGCACTCTCGCGCCGGGCGAGCTCGGTGCGGGCACGCTCGATCTCGTCCAGCCGTTGCTGGATCTCGTCGGCACGCGACTCCTGGGCCAGCGCGGGTGTCTGCGCGGGTGTCTGCGCCACAAGAGCCACAACGACGCACAGGGTGCTCAAGAGTGCACGTATGACTACAGGTCGCTTCAACATAAGACTCCAGATGCCCGGTGCCCCATCGTACTGTGCCCTCCCGCGCGGCTCAAGGAAAGCTACAGGCTGCGGGCCATCGACGTGACGTCTCCTGCCTCTTACCGGGTGGCCCTGCCCGGGTGGCGTCTTGTGGTCCCCTAAAGGGGTGCGTGAACTGGACGACGTGCTGTCTCGGCTGCCTCGAGCCGAGGATGCCGTGGTGGTCCGCGACGCCGGAACCACCGTGATCGGCTTCCGTCCCGACGCTGTCGTTGCCGCCGATGGAGCCGAGGCGTTCGAAGTTCTGCAACAGCTCAAAGGCTGGTGGGCCGGATACCTCGCCTACGATCTCGGTCGCGCCGTCGAGCGCGTTCCCACCCTCGCGTCCGCCGACCCGTCTCTGCCCGACCTTCTGCTCGGCCGCTTCGACGCCCGCCTCGTCCTCGAGCCCGGCCGGCCGGCGCGCGTCGATGGGGACGGGCCGACGAGGAACGATCTCACGCGCCTCCTGGACTCCGACGCTGCTGCTCTCGACCCTCCCCGTCTGCTCCCGTGGCGCACCAGCCTCGACCTCCAGGCGTGGACGCGAGGTGTCGAGACCATCCTCGACCATCTGCGCGCCGGCGACTGCTATCAAGTGAATCTCACGCGGCGGCTCCAAGCCGACACGGAAGCCGACCCCGTGGCCCTCTTTCGAGTTCTGAACGCCGGTAACCCGGCACCGCATGCGGCTCTCATCCGGCTCGAGGGCGTCTGTGTTGTCTCCGCTTCGCCCGAGCGGTTCTTGCGCCGCGATGGCACAACGATCGAGACGCGACCCATCAAGGGGACATCGGCGGACGCCCAGACGCTCGAGCGAAGCGCGAAGGATCGAGCCGAGAACGTGATGATCGTCGACCTCGCACGTAACGACATCGGACGCATCTGCGAGTACGGCTCGGTCCATGTACCTGCCCTCTTCGAGCTCGAAGCACATCCGGGCATCTATCATCTCGTCAGCACCGTGCGCGGAACCCTTCGCGACGACGTCGGCGTCGCCGACATCATCCGTGCGACCTTCCCGCCCGCGTCGATCACCGGAGCTCCGAAGCCCAGCGTGCTGAAGATCATCGAAGAGCTGGAGCCCGTTCGACGTGGCGTTTACTGCGGTGCGATCGGATTCATCGACACTCAAACGGATCGGATGGATCTCAACGTCGCCATCCGAACGTTCACCATCACACAAGGGCGCACCTTCTTCGGCGTCGGCGCCGGCATCGTGGCCGACTCCGATCCGCAGAGCGAATGGGAAGAAACCGAGCTCAAGGCGCGTCGGTTGCTCTCACTCGCCGGCGGCCCTTAGTCGTCGGAGCGGCCAGCCTGGCGTGTGGGCAAACGCGCTAGGCGTCGAGGAAACGTCGGACGGCAACCGCTGATCCGAGGGCGCCCACCGTGATCCCAAGCACCATGAGCCACCCGATCTGCCCGAACGCGACGCCGTGCAAAGCCGTTGTCGGGATCCACACGGGGAACTGCGACCGCGCGATCGACTTCCCGGCCCCAAGCAGTAGCAACGCGATGGCAGCTCCACCGATACCCGCCGCAACCCCTTCGAGCATGAACGGCAGGCGTACGAACCAGTTCGTCGCACCAACGAGCTTCATGATCTCGATCTCCCGGCGGCGTGCGTAGATCGCCAGCTGCGTGGTGTTGGCGATCAGCAGGACGGCCGCACCGAGAAGCACGATGATCATGACCACCGAGAAGGTTCGCAGGAGCGACGTGAACCGAACGAGACGCTGGACGGTATCCCGCTGATCGGCGATCTCTTCGATAGCGGGGTTACGGTCGAGCTTCGACCTGATCACGTCGACCCGGTTCGGATCCGAGAGCTCAACGCGGAATGACGCCGGCAGGACATCGGAGTCGATGTTCTCCCAGAGAGCAGGCTGGTCACGGTAGAGGTCCTTGAACTCCTTGTACGCCTCATCCTTGGAGATGTAACTCACCCGGCGCACGATCTCGAGCTCGGTCAACGTCGTGCGGACGTCGTTCTGTTGAGCTCGCGTGATGTCGTCGGTGAGGAACACCGACACTTCGACCTTGTTCTCGATCTCGCGGGTGATGCTCTTCACGAAATCACCGAGCGTGAGCACGCCCCCGAGCAGCAGGAGTGAAACCGCGGCCGTCAGCACTGCAGCGATGGTCATCAACTTGTTGCGCCGAAGATTCGTTGCCGCTTCTTTGACGAAGTACCCGACTTTGAGCGCCATCGCTAATCCGTTGATCCGTAGACGCCGCGGTCCTGGTCGCGAACGACGTGGCCGCCTTCGAGCTCGACGACCCGGCGTCGCATCGCATCGACGATCGCGTGATCGTGAGTAGCCATGAGAACCGTCGTCCCCGTGCGGTTGATGCGGTCGAGCAGCCGGATGATCTCGAGGGACGTCCCGGGGTCGAGGTTGCCGGTCGGCTCATCAGCGATGAGGATCTGTGGACGGTTCACGAACGCTCGCGCGATCGACACTCGTTGTTGCTCGCCGCCGGAAAGCTCATGCGGCCTGCGGTCGGTCTTGTCGGCGAGTCCAACCAGCTCGAGCGTCTGGAGCACGAGCGGACGGATGCGTGGCTCGGAGTAGCCGATCACCTCGAGGGCGAACGAGACGTTCTCGTAGACGTTCTTGTTCTCAAGCAGCTTGAAATCCTGGAAAACCACTCCGAGCGCACGGCGGAGGTAGGGAACCCGCCACCTCGGGAGCTTGTTGAGGGGGCGCCCGGCGACGAAAACCTCGCCCTCGGTCGGCTCCTCGTCCTTGGTGAGGATCTTCATCAGGGTCGATTTACCCGACCCTGAGGCACCGACCAGGAAGACGAACTCCCCTTTGGAGATATCGATGTTGATGTCGACCAGGGCCTTGATGTCGCCCCGATAGACCTTGGAAACGCGCTCGGTCTTGATCATTCGGCGGTCGCCTTACGAGGATTCCTCAACGTTCTTTGGCAACGTTCTTGGGCAACGTTCTTTGGCGCCTGCGGACGCCTTGAGGCCGGTTGGGCCACCCTACCAACGGCTCTTCAGGGCGGCAACGGACTTCACGAGGCTACCCCGCGCGGCTTGCTGCCAGGGCAACTTCGGCCGGCGAGTCGCAGAATCCTGCCGTGGCCTGGGCGATCCGAGCAGCCGACAGCCCGAACTTCTCGTACAACTCAGCGGGGTCGCCCGATTCACCGAACCCCCGGACGCCGATCCGCAGCACCGGCACCGGAGACCGCTCGGCCAGCACCTCGCAGACCGCACCGCCCAACCCTCCGGCCGGGACGTGGTCCTCGACCGTCACGATCCGGCCGCAACTTCCGGCAAGCCTCTCCAGCAGGTCAGCGTCGATCGGTTGGATCGTGTGGATATTTACCACGGCCGCTGAGATGCCGTGGTCGGCCAACAGGTCGGCCGCCCCGAGCGCTTGTTCGATCGTGGCGCCGCTACCGACGATCGCAACGTCGGTGCCATCGCGCAGAACCACACCCTTGCCGAACTCGAACTCATAGTCGTCCTCGTAGATCTCTTTGAGCTTTTGGCGAGTCAGCCTGAGATACGCGGGGCCAACGTGGCGAACCAGATACTCGACCGCCTTCTCGGTTTCGATGCCACTCGCCGGCTGGATAACTGCCATGTTCGGGATCGAACGCATCAACGAACAGTCCTCGAGGGCCATCTGAGAATGACCGTCCGGCCCGATGCCGACGCCGACGTGCGTCCCGACGATCCGGACGTTCGTGCGGTTGTACCCGAGCGACATACGGATCACCTCGAAGCGTCCGGTGATGAAGCATCCGAACGAGGCGGCGAACGGGATCTTTCCCGTCATCGCAAGTCCCGCGGCGACGCCGATCATGTTCTGTTCGGCGATCCCGAGCTCGAAGAACCGGTCGGGAAACCTCTCACCGAAGGCCGCCGTCATCGTGCTGCCGGCAACATCGCCGTCGACCGCGACGATCCGTTCGTTCTCCTCACCCATCCGCACGAGCGCCTCGCCGAACGCTTCTCTCGTCGAGCGGTCAGTCATCGCGGTCGATCTCCTTCAGGGCTTCCTCGAGTTGCTCTTGTGTGACACCTTTGCCGTGCCACTTGTTCGAGTTCTCCATGAAGCTCACGCCCTTGCCCTTCACCGTGTGCGCCACGATCGCCGTCGGCGTGCCCTTCGTCGCTGCCGCTTCGTCGATCGCGGCCAGCACTGCTTCGAGGTCATGACCGTCGATCTCGATCACATGCCAGCCGAAGGCGCTCCACTTCTCGGGGATCGGGTTGAGCGTCGGGAGGATGTCATCGACCGAGCTCGTCTGCTGGATCCTGTTGTTGTCGACGATCGCGCAGAGGTTATCGAGCGCGAACCGCGGGGCCGACATCGCGGCCTCCCACACCTGTCCCTCCTCGATCTCGCCGTCGCCCATGAGGCAGTACGTGCGCCACGACGCCTTGTCGAGGCGCGCTCCGAGCGCAAGGCCCATCGCGATCGACAGTCCCTGTCCAAGTGAGCCCGTCGCCGCTTCGACGAAGGGCAAGCGCGTCGGATCCGGATGTCCCTGCAATCGGGAGCCGGTCTGGCGCAGTGTCTTCAGTTCGTCTTCCGGGATCGCGCCCGCTTCGGCGTACGCGGCATAGAGCACGGGGACACCGTGCCCTTTCGAGAGGATGAATCTGTCGCGTTGCGGCCAACCCGAGTCTTTGGCGTCCCAACGCATCCGTGAGAAATGCAATGCGGTAACGATCTCCACCGAAGACAACGCCGTGGACGGATGTCCGCTGCCCGCCTCCTCGGGTTTGGTTGCCGTCGCGCGTCCCATCTCGAGGATCCTCTTGCGCAACCGCTTGGCGATCACCTTCAGTTCGGCGATGTCTTGCGTGTTCGTCAATGTCGTCATGACTCGATGACCCGCGCTCCTTCCCGGTTCCAGTCGAGCTCGAGGATCTGCCATCCGTCGAGATCGACAGCTCGTACGGATCCTTCATCCCCGCGCAGGACCAGGCACACTACCGACGGCCCGGCCCCCGAAACCGCCGCGGCGATGCCGTTGCTCCGCAGCCGCTCGATCACCTCGGACGTGCTCGTCATAAGTGGCGCCCGATACGGCTGGTGCAACAGGTCGGCGGTACATTCGTGCAGAAGCTCCCTCGTGGCCGATGCAGCGCCGGTCAAGAGGCTGAGGAGCCCAGACGCTCGGGCGACGTTCGCAACAGCATCGCCGCGAGGCACGTCGTTCGGTAGCACACGCCTGGCCTCCGCCGTCGACAACACCTGCGACGGCAGGAGGATAACGGGTCGCACCGACTCGCTCGGGTCGTAGCGGAGGACGCTCTGATCAGGCAGAACGAGCGTCAGGCCCCCGTAGAGGGCGGCGGCGAGGTTGTCGGGGTGACCTTCGATCGGGGTGCCCAGACGCAGGAGCTCGTCCGGGTCGGGGTCCCTCCCCGAAAGCGCGCTCCCGATGACCAGTCCGGCTGCGACACAAGCGGCTGAGGAACCAAGCCCTCGAGCTCGAGGGATGTCGGAGGTGGTGACCCCAAAGACCGGCGCGTCGCTTCCCCCAGCCGCGCGGATGGCTCGCCGGATCATCTTCGGCAACTCCTCAGGCTGCGAGGTGTCGATCTCGAGGACGAGCGAAACGGCTGCGCCGAGGCAGTCGAAACCAGGGCCGATGTTCGCCGTGCTCGCCGGCGCCGAGACCTTCATGAGTCACCCGTCATAGAGAGGAGTCGCTCCGCTCCATCCGTCATAGGGAGTCGCTTCGCTCCATCCGTCACGAGCGGTCCTCACCAACCGAGGAGTTGGGCGACGGTCTCGAGGTCCTTCGGGACACGCTTCGTCGACGGCGCCTCTGCGAGGGCGCGGTCCGGGTCCTTCAGACCGTGCCCCGTGAGGATGAGGACACACGACTTCCCACGCTCGAGCTTGTCAGCGTCGATCAGCTTGAACAACCCGGCGAGTGAAGCCGCGGACGCAGGTTCGACGAAGAGGCCTTCTTCCTCGGCGAGCACGTGGTACGCCTCCAGGATGTCGCCGTCCGTCACCGCCAGGAACTCACCGCCGGATTCGGTTGTGGCTTTCACCGCACCTTCCCAGGAAGCCGGATTCCCGATACGGATCGCCGACGCAAGCGTTGACGGGTCCTTCACCGCTTCGCCGTAGACGAGCGGGGCCGCTCCCTCGGCCTGAACCCCGAACATCACGGGACGGTCGGGTCCGTACTCGACGTAGCCCTTCCAGTGCGCTGTGATGTTGCCGGCGTTGCCGACGGGCATGACGTGATAGTCGGGAGCACGTCCCAGGTTGTCCACGATCTCAAACGCACACGTCTTCTGTCCTTCGATCCGGTTCGGATTGATCGAGTTCACGTTTGTCACCGGATATCGGGCGTCCAGGCCACGGGATATCTCGAGTGCTCCGTCGAAGTTGGACTCGATCTCGAGCACTTCGGCTCCATGCACCAGAGCCTGAGCGAGCTTCCCCAGGGTGATTCCGCCGTGAGGCACCAACACGATGCATCGCAGACCGGCCCTCGCCGCGTATGCAGCCGCCGACGCGGACGTGTTGCCCGTCGATCCGCACGTCACAGCCCCTGCACCCTCTTCGAGCGCCTTTGAGATGGCCAAGCACATCCCGCGGTCCTTGAATGAGCCCGTCGGATTGGCGCCCTCGTACTTCAGGTACACATCAAGACCCGTGCGGGCGGACAGAGCATCGGCCGGCACGAGCGGTGTACCGCCTTCCTGCAGCGTGATGACGGGAGTGTTCTCCGTCACCGGAAGGCGGTCGCGGTACTCGTCGATGATGCCGCGCCACAGCGGCACGCCTTACTCCTCTTCGCCTTCGACACGCAGGACGGAAACCACCTTGGTCACGACGTCGAGCATGCCGAGGTCGGCCATGGTCGCTTGGAGGTTCCTCTCCTTCCCGCGGTGGGTCACCATCACGAGTTGGGCCTGATCGCCGTAGCCCTCCTGCCACACCGAACGGATCGACACGTCGTTGTTGCCGAAGGTGATGGCGACCTGTGCGAGCACGCCGGGAAGATCCTGCACGGAGAGCAGTACGTAGTACTGGGCCTCCATCTCGTCGATCGGAAGCACCCGCTTGTCGAAATAGCACGTACAGCCGAGGCTTCGTCCACCGTGCACCAGATGACGGGCCGCAGCGACGATGTCTCCGACCACGGCCGAGCCGGTTGGATCGCTACCGGCTCCTCGTCCGTAGAACATCAGGTCGCCGACGGTTTCACCCTCGACGAACACGGCATTGAACGAGTCTTTCACCGAAGCGAGCGGATGCGAGTTCGGCAGCATCGCGGGGTGCACGCGTACTGCGATCTCCCCGTCGATCTCCTCAGCGATCGCCAGAAGCTTGACGGTATATCCGAGGCGCTGTGCGAACTCGATGTCGCGATGGGTGACGTGGGAGATTCCTTCGCGGTAGACATCACCGGCCACCACGCGGGAGCGGAAAGCCACCGACGCGATGATCGCGGCCTTCGCGGCGGCGTCGAAGCCTTCGATGTCGGCCGTAGGGTCCTCTTCGGCGTAGCCGAGTTCCTCGGCCTCCGCCAATGCTTCGGCGAACGACACGCCGGCCTCGGTCATCCGCGTGAGGATGAAGTTGGTGGTGCCGTTGACGATCCCGATAACACGCTTGATGCTCTCGCCGGCGAGTGACTCTTTCAATGGACGCATCAACGGGATGCCGCCCGCCACGGCGGCCTCGAAGTACAGGTCGACGCCGGCCTCGTCCGCCGCCTTGAAGAGCTCGGCCCCGAGCGTCGACAGCAGCTCCTTGTTCGCGCTGACGACGGGTTTGCCGGCAGCGATGGCCTGCAAGATCGCCGAGCGCGCCGGTTCGATCCCACCGATGCACTCGACGACGATGTCGACCGACGGGTCGGAGACGACCTCACTCACTTCATGGGTATAGAGGGATGGGTCGAGGTCGACGTCCCGCTTCTTCGCGAGGTTGCGAACCGCGACGCGCCTGATCTCGACGCTCCGTCCGACAGCCCGCGCGACCGTGTCGGCCTCGCGCAGCAGATGCCGAGCCGCGCCGGATCCGACGATCCCGCAGCCGAGCAGGCCGATGCCGATGGAAGGGTTGCCCATAGACCCAGGGTAGCGGCCCGCTGCTATGGTCCGAGAGGCTTCAGTCGAGCCGGACGAGGTCCTCGTACGTTTCACGGCGCGCGAGCACGCGCTTCTCGCCCCCGAACACCGCGACGACAGCCGGACGGGGCTGCTTGTTGTAGTTGCTCGCCATGGAATAGCCGTAGGCGCCTGTTCCGGCGCACGCGAGGATCTCACCGGACTCGACCGCAGGCAGAAGGACGTCACGGCCGAGGATGTCACCGGTCTCGCACAGCTTCCCGGCGATCGTCGACAGCCGGTCGTGTGGGACGTCGGGACGCAGAGCCGACAGGAACGTGTACCTGGCCTGGTAGAGGGCGGGACGGATGTTGTCGGACATCCCGCCGTCGACCGCAACGTAAGTGCTGGCCCCGTTGACCTCCTTCACGACCCCCGCTGTGTACAGGGTGAGCATCGCCGGGCCGACGATGGAGCGTCCCGGTTCCACCTTCACCTTCGGGACATCAGTCCCGATCATCTCGGCCTCCGAGCCGACGGCTTCGTGAAGGATCTTCGCGAGATCCTCGATCGAGCCGGCTTCGTCGCCCGGCAGATACGCAACCCCAAGTCCTCCGCCGAGGTCGAGCTCAGGGATCTCCAGGTTGGTCGCACGGCGTGCGTCCGCCAGGAAACGCACCATCTTGCGCGCGGCTTCGTCGAACGGCTTGAGGTCGAAGATCTGCGAACCGATGTGCGAATGCAGCCCGACGAGATCGATATTCTCGCTCCGGGCAGCCATGTCTATCGCCCGCATCGCGACCTCACCGATGGTGAAGCCGAACTTCGTGTCCTCGACCCCCGTGATCAAGTAGTCGTGGGTGTGGGCTTCGACGCCCGGCGTGACGCGAAGGAGGATGCGCGTGATGACGTCCATCTCCTTGGTGAGCTCGCGAAGCGTCTCGAGCTCCTGGAACGAGTCGACGACGATGCGTCCGACTCCCGCATCGAGAGCCTCGCGCAGTTCCTGCCGCGACTTGTTGTTGCCGTGCAACGCGATGCGATCGGCCGGGAACCCACCCGCGAGCGCAACGTAGAGCTCACCACCGGCGACACAGTCCATGCCGACGTCCTCTTCGGCGACGATCTGCGCGAACCCTTTCGTCAAGAAGACCTTGGCGCCGTAGTACACGCCGGCCGGGCCGAACGCATCGCGGTAACGACGCAGCCTGTCACGGACGTCGGCAAGGTCCATCACGAAGACCGGGGTGCCGAACTCGTGCGCGAGCTGGATGGTGTCGCAGCCGCCGATCTCGAGCGCGCCAGTTCGTCCGACGCGCGCGCTCTGCGGCAGCACTTTCCGAAACTCATTCCACGACATCGCTACGCTCCATCCGTCTGATGGGAGTCGCTACGCTCCATCCGGTCGGGCGCATCGACGCCCAGCAATCCCAAAGCGTTAGCGAGCACTTGCTTGGTTGCTCTCGCCAACGCCAGTCTGGCACGCGTCAGGCCGGGATCTTCGTTCAGCACCCGGCATTCGGTATAGAAGCGATTGAACTGTCTCGCGAGCTCCTCCGCATACTTCGCGATCCGGTACGGCGCTCGCTGCCGTGCGGCTACGAGGACGGTCTCTTCGAAGTCGACGATCGACCGCATGAGCTCGACTTCGGGCTCCCGATTGAGCTCGTCCCACACGATGTCCCCGCCGCCGTTCTCTTGGACTCCCTGCTCGGACGCCGTCCTGAGGATCGACGCGATCCGTGCGTGCGCGTACTGCACGTAGTAGACGGGATTCTCGAGGGTCTGCCTCTTGATCTCCTCGACATCGAAGCGGAGGGTGTTGTCGGCCGACGTGCTCGCGAGCGTATAGCGTGCGGCGTCCACGCCCACGTCGTCGATGAACTCATCGAGTGATTCGAACGCGCCGGCGCGCTTGCTCATCGACTGCTCCGTGCCGCTCCGGAGCATGTGGACCCATTGGTGGATGAGCACCTCGATCCGCTCCGGCTCGACGCCGAGGACCTTCATCCCAGCCTTCAGGCTCGGTCCCTGAGCATGGTGGTCCGCACCGAGCACGATGATCAGCGCGTCGGCGCGGGAGGCCTTGTCGAGGTGATACGCGAAGTCGGGTACGAGGTACGTCGGCTGCTTCGCGCCGAATGAACGGACCAGCACGCGGTCGCGCGTGTCTCCGAGGTCGGTCGCTCTGAGCCACTTCGCGCCCTCGTGCTCGTACACGTAGCCGAGCTGATCGAGTCGATCGATCACCTCGACCAC
Source organism: uncultured Actinomycetes bacterium (assembly GCA_964520325.1). Taxonomy (GTDB): domain Bacteria; phylum Actinomycetota; class JAICYB01; order JAICYB01; family JAICYB01; genus CAZFOB01. The sequence goes on from CAZFOB010000002.1 coordinate 161,928, forward strand.
TCTGCCGTCCTCGTAGAGATCCCGCTCGTTGAACCAGACGTCCATATGCACGCGAAAACGCTCGAGACAGACTCGGATCGTCTCCTTCACGAAGGGCACAGCGCGCTCGCGCATGACCTCGCCGAGCTCGGGAACCGGCAGGTCAGCGTGGCGCTCGCCGTCCTCTTCGAGGATGCGCTTCGCGTACTCGATGACGTAGGCGCCCTTGTAGCCGTCCTCGGGGATCTCCGCTTGTTGTCCGAGCAGCTCCAGGTACCGCGCAGCGACGGACAGTCCGAAGTTCGTCATCTGCGCGCCGGTATCGTTGAAGTAGTACTCGCGGGTCACGGCGTAGGCGTGAAACTCGAGCAGTCGTGCCACGCAGTCGCCAAGGGCGGCGTTGCGTGCCGAACCGATGTGCAGCGGACCGGTCGGATTGATCGACACGAACTCGACGTTCACCGACGTTCCCGCACCTTCGTCGGTCGCGCCGAAGCGCGATCCTCGCTCGAGCACTCGAGCGCACGCATCGTGTAGCCACACGTTCGACAGATGGAAGTTCAGGAATCCGGGCCCGGCGATGTTGACCTCGCGGACCCAGTCGCGCGCGGGGAGATGCTTCTTGATCGTCTCGGCGATCGCGCGTGGAGGTTTGCCCTCCTGTTTCTGGATCACCATCGCCACATTGGTCGTCCAGTCGCCGTGCTCGCGACGCTGGGGCTGCGTCACGTCAAAGACGGGCGAGGAATCCGTCAAGAGATCCCCCGCGGCGTGCGCAACGGTGATCGCTTCCCGGACGAGCGTTCGGAGCTGCTTCTGGATCACAGGACGATCACGCCGTTGTCGCGTCGCGACGCTTGAGGAGTCGCTCTACGGCGTCCAGCAGGTCCTGTGGATCGAATGGTTTGACGACGTACTCATCGGCCCCTGCAAATCTGCCGTCACTCACGTCGCTTCGCTGTGCCTTGGCACTCACGACAACGACGGGAAGATGCTCGGTCGTCGGGTCGGCACGCAGGCGGCGGACGACCTCGAGCCCATCCATCCCCGGCATCATGACGTCGCAAACGACGACATCGGGCTTTGCGGAAGCAACGATGTCCAGCGCCTCTTCTCCGCTTGACGCCGAGACGACGTTGTAGCCGTCCAACTCGAAATTGACGCTCATGAGCTTCAGCACCTGAGCGTCGTCGTCGATCAACAGCACACGTGGAGACATCCTTCAAGGGTAGCCGGGCGGCGGGGACGTCCGAACGTGGGACCAGTCCGCGCGCTAACGTTTGCTTCTTGGCGGACCGCAAGCGCGTACTCATCGAGAGACTCCGTGGCGTCGCGTTCTTCGCCGATCTCCCCTCCCGCTCCGCTTCGTTCGGTCGCCGAGAAGCTCAAGCGGAAACGCTTCGAACCGGGCGACCACGTGTTTCGCGAAGGGGAGCCGGCGACCGACCTGCTCATCGTCGAGTCGGGGCGAGTGCACGTCTGGGGTGCTGGTGAAGGTCAGCTCCTCGCGTCGCTCGGACCGGGCAGCATCCTCGGAGAGATCGCGCTGCTCCTCGACGTCCCCCGGACCGCCACAGTGCGCGCGGTCACTGCGTGCTCGATGCTCGCCCTCAGCCGTAAGTCCCTCGAACAGTTGATCGAGCGCTACCCGTCGATCTCGAGCGAATTGACGCGCGAGCTCGGACGCCGGCTCCGATCGACCAGCCGCCACGTCACGCGCAACCGCACTCAGCAGATCGTCGCCGTATGGGGGGCCGGCGCTCATCAGCTCGCCCGGGCGGTACGTCGCGAGCAGAAGCTGGCGCCCGCCATCGTGACGCTCCCCGGCTCGCCGGACGCACACCACTCCGCCAGCGCGGCCGTCGGTGCGGACGCCGGCGACGTCCGTACGATCGCTTCGACGGACGTCGACTTCCAGGCCATGGTCCTTCACGGCCTGCGTCCCGAAGACTTCACCCTCCTCTTCGTGTCCCTCGGACGACGTCCATCACCGCAGGCTCGCACCGCACTGGACGTCGCCGACCAGATCGTCGTGTTCGAGCCCGCTCCGGATTGGGTGCGCGAGCGAGCGGGAGAACGTCCCCTCATCGAAGCCGACACGCCGGCACGCCTGGAGCGTGCCGTTCGGTGGGTGACGGGACGCTCGGTCGGCCTCGTGCTTTCGAGTGGCGGCAGCCGGGCGCTGGCGCACATCGGCGTCGTGAACGTACTTCGAGAACGCGACATCCCCATCGATGCCGTGTCCGGTTCGAGCGGCGGAGCCCTCATCGCCGGCGCCGTCGCCGCCGGCGTTCCGTCCGAGACCTTGATCGGCTACGCCAAGGAGATGCAGCGATTGACGAAGCTGCGCCGGATGGACTTCAACGTCCGCACCCGCGGGAGTCTGCTCAAGGGACAAAGGATCCATCGCGCGATCGAACGCTGGAGCGACGGACGCACTTTTGCGGATCTCGACATCCCGCTCTACATCGTCGCGACCGATCTGCTCACCGGCGAGGAGGTCACGATCACATCGGGCTCGGTCGCCGACGCGGTACGCGCGAGCATGTCGATCCCTGGCGTCATCGACCCCTTCGAGGTGGACGGACGCGTGCTCACCGACGGCGCCGTCGTCGATCCCCTCCCGGCGAGCGCGCTGCGGGCCGCCGGATTGCATCGGCTCGTCGCATCCAACGTCGCCGGACTGGGGATGGTCAAAGAGGACATCGCGGTGGTTCGCTCACTCGGTCTGTTCGCGATGATGAACAGAGTCACGGCGCTACGCGAACAGCAGATCATCGAACGACAATCCGATCTCATCGACGCGATGATCCGTCCGCGCGCGTACGCGGCTAACGCGCTCGACTTTGGGCAGATCGAGCAGTTCGTCGCGGCCGGCGAGGCGGCGGCGCGCTTGCAGTTGCCGCTTTTCGAGGAGAAGCTCCTCGGCTCGAAGAACCTCCCAACTTTGCACCCCCGACATCGTTGAGCACCTGGTCCGCGTCGCGAAGTCGTCGTGCCATCCCTGCGAGCAGCTTCTCGGTAAGCGCCGGGACGTCCCGCAACACCGCGCGGGAAGACCCGGGCGCCGAGCACGGCGACCAGCAGCGGCGTCGTTGCCGTCACTGTGGCGTTACGCGGAGCCGCGTCGAGCACGGCCAGCTCACCGAACCACGCACCCGGTCCGAGCTTGGCAACGACAACAGATGCCCCTCGCGCTCCGTTCGTGGACACGATGGCTTCCCCTTCGAGGATCACGTAAAACGCGTCGCCCTGATCCCCTTCGGCCACGAGGGTCGCCCCAGACGGGACCTCAACCTCCGACAGATGGCGGACAAGGATCTTCAAGTCCCCGCCGCTACACGCGGCGAACAATGGGACTTGCTTGAGGTGATCGGTGAGCTGCGTTCGACGCGTCATGCCTCGCAGTATGCCTCTTCAGTGCGTGCTCGTCTGTGCCGAAGTGCATGGTCGGGCGACCGGTTATCGGGCATCCTTTCAAAGTCGCGCATGCTTTCAAGGCAGCGCATGCTTTCAAGGCAGCGCATGCTTTCAAGGCAGCGATGGGAGAGATGACCACATGCTGATGCGCAGGTTGGGGCAGCTTGTGATCAACCATCGAAAAGCCATCCTGATCTCGACACTGCTGGTGCTGGTCTTTGCCGGCGTGTACGGCATCAAGGTCGAAGAGCACCTCAGCTCCGGCGGGTTCGTCACCGTCGGCTCGGAGTCCGAGCGAGCGCGCAGCGTCCTCGACGAGGTCTTCGACACGGGCACAGCCAATCTGCTCTTGCTGGTCACGGCGAAGGAAGGCACCGTCGACTCAACGCCCGTCCGGCAGCGCGGTTTGGCGATCACAAAGGAGCTCGCCGCCGAGCGCGGCATTGCCGAGGTCTACTCGTACTGGTCTCTCGCCAACGCCATACCGCTTCGAGGCAAGCACGGCACCCAGGCGATCGTTGCTGCTCGGATCCCGGGGGACGAAGACCGGATCACTCATGTCACGAGAGGCCTAGCGCCCGAGTACACGCGCTCCGACGACCTGATCCGCGTCGCCGTCGGTGGACCCGGCGCGATCTTCAGCTCCGCCATCGATCAGGCCGACGAAGATCTCACCAAAGCGGAGGCGATCTCGGTGCCGATCACGCTCGTACTGCTTCTCCTCATCTTCGGCAGCGCGGTCGCGGCCAGCCTGCCGCTGCTCATCGGCATCCTCGCGATCGTGTGCACATTCGCGGTCTTGCGTCTTCTCGCGTTATTCACAGACGTCTCGATCTTCGCGCTGAACCTCACCACCGGTATGGGCCTTGGGCTCGCCGTCGATTACAGCCTCTTCATACTGTCCCGCTATCGCGAAGAGCTCGAGCGGAGCGACGATCCAAACACCGCACTACTGCGGACGATGCACACCGCCGGGCGCACCGTCGCGTTCAGCGCGATGAGCGTCGCCGTTGCTGTCGCGACGTTATTGGTGTTCCCTCTGACGTTTTTGCGCTCGTTCGCCTACGCGGGTCTCGGCGTCATCGCCGTGGCCGGGTTCGCGTCGGTCGTCGTCCTCCCGGCCGTTCTCGCCACGCTTGGAGAACGCGTCAACAAGTGGACGATCCGTAGGAAACGAAAGGAAGCCACCGATCGCGGGTTCTGGTTCCACCAGGCCCATCGCGTCATGCGCCATCCGTTCCTCGTCACGGGCGTGATCATCGTCGTCCTGGTTCTGCTCGGCCTGCCCTTCCTGCGGCTCAAGCTTGGCCTCGCCGACGACCGCTCCCTCGGGCGCAACGCCCCCGTGCGTCAGGTGCACGACGACCTACGAGCGAACTTCTCCAGCAGCGAGGCCGGAGCCATCGCCGTCGTCGGGACGAACGTCGCAGGCGGTCCCGAGCGCCAGACGCTGGTCGAGGACTACGCGAAGCGTCTCTCCACCATCGATGGGGTCTCTCGCGTCGATGCTCGAACAGGCTTCTACGGACACGGACGCCTCGTCGCATCACCCAACTCCGTGTCGTCGCGGTTCTCGGTGCCGAGCGGGGTCTGGTTCTCCGTGGTGCCCGATTCGACCGCACAACCGCTCACCCTCGAGGGCGAGGCATTGGTGAAGCGCATACGCGCAGCCGAGGCGCCATTCCCGGTGATGGTCGGCGGGATCACGGCCGAGCTCGTCGACACCAAGGCGTCGATCTTCTCCAGACTTCCCCTTGCCCTGGTCCTGATCAATGTCGCGACGTTCGTCCTGATGTTCCTGATGGTCGGGAGCTTGCTCGTTCCGCTGAAGTCGATCGTCCTCAACCTCTTCAGCCTCACGGCAACCTTCGGTGCTCTCGTGTGGATCTTCCAAGAGGGACACCTCGCCGGCTTCTTCGGCATCACCGCGACGGGAACGATCGCCGTCTATGTGCCGATCGCCCTCTTCTGCATCGCCTTCGGTCTCTCGCAGGACTACGAGGTCTTCCTGCTCTCACGCGTGAAGGAGCACTACGACCTCACGCGCGACAACGAAGAAGCGGTGGCGACCGGGCTGCAACTCAGCGGCCGGATCATCACCGCGCTCGCCATCCTGCTGATCGTGGTCTTCGCCGCTTTCGCGACAGCTCAGGTGGCCATGGTGAAGCTCTTCGGTGTCGGCCTCGCACTCGCGATCGTGGTAGACGCGTTCATCATCCGCGTGACACTCGCTCCGGCGCTCATGCGCATCGCCGGACACTTGAATTGGTGGGCGCCCCGACGCTTGAGGCGCCTGCACTTGCGGTACGGCATCTGGGAGGCCGAGCCGATCGACGCCCTCGACATCCCGAAGGCGCCGGTCGAGGACGGTGCACGGGCCGGCCGCGGAGCGAAGCGCTAACTCCTCAACGCGCGAAATGGGACACAATGGGCGCCTCGCGCCCGTAGCTCAGGGGATAGAGCACTGGCCTCCGAAGCCAGGTGTCGCAGGTTCAAATCCTGCCGGGCGCGCTCTCGTCCGCAACAAGGGAATGCGCATCCCCGCCGGCGCCGAGCCCAGTGTCGCCGAACTCGACGCGCTCGACTTCTTCGTCCGGGGCGTCGTCGGAGACGTGCCGGAGTAAGCCACTACAACGCTCAGCCTTCTTGAGCCCCCGAATGCTCGGGCGAACCCGCGCCCTCCTCCACGACGGCCTCGCCCTTCATCGTGGGATGCACGTCGCACTGGAAATAGTAGGCGCCCGGCTCGATCGCGGGGACCTCGTAGGCGGCCGATGCACCCGCCGTGATGATGTCCCCCTTGAAGAGCGCGCTGTCGAGCTTGTCAGCGCTCTCGTAGATCGCGATGTTGTGCGGCTGGGTGTCCGCATTGTTGAACTCGATGGTCGCGCCGGCCGCAGACAGCTCCAGCGTCTTGGTGTCGAACACCAGGTTCGCGGCCGATACCTCGAGATGAGGAAGACTCGCCGCAGCTTCACGCTCGTAGAACGCACCCCTCTGCATCGCGAGTGCACCGGCAGCCACCGAGCCGAGTCCGAGGATCGCGAGCAGCCCGATGATGGACGCGCTCTTGATCCGTGGCCGCGCCGCGATGAAGGCCGCGCCGATCACGATGGCGAGCGAAGTACCGAGTGCAACGACGACTGCACCCTGCTTCCCCGCAGTAAGCAGCACGCGCGACATGCTGAAGACGATGACCTCCGTGGCCACTATCGCCGAGAGCGGGACCAGGATCGGAAGGATCGCTCGCTCGCGGAGTTCCGGGTTGTTCATGCTCATCGACTGGCGGGCTCCTTATCCGGGGTATCGATCTTGCTCCATTCGAGCACATCGATCTTCTCGCGCTCCTCGATACCAGACCACTTGAAGAAGTAGTACGCGATGACCCCCCAGAGAAGGAAGCCACCGACGAGCTTCATGATCAGGCCGGCGGCCCGCTGGTCGGTGAGCGCATCGACCCCCCACAAGCGTGGGGCACCTTCGTAGACGTGATAGAGCACCGTATGTCCGAACGTCAAGAACGACGCGGGTACTGTCGGCACGAGCGACTGCAGGAAGAGATAGAACATGCGCGCCGGGTACGAGAGCTTCGGCAGCTCGATCAATGGGTTCAGAACGGGCGTCCACATGAGGATCGCGCTGGTGAACAGCACGGCGTGCATCGTGAAGTGAAAGAGCTCGGAGCGCGAGGCGAGCGTCACCACATCTGGGATGTGCGAGACGGCGATCACGATGTTGAAGATCACAAGCGCGATCAGCGGTCGTGACAATCGTTGCAGCACCGCGATCCCGCGGCGGCCGAGCAAGAACCGCCAGAGCCAGTCAGGCGTGCCGATCATGAGGAGCGGCGGCGCAACGAGGCTCAAGAGCATGTGCTGGATCATGTGAACGAAGTACAGACGTCCCTCGGCGATGTCGTGCACCGGCCACGTCGCCGCCACCAGGATCGCGATCAGACCGGCGGAGAACGCCCCGATCTGGAGTCGAGAGGCCGCCCGCTCAACCGCGTGCACCTTGGTGGGTCCGATGCGGCGCACGGCGAACACGTAACCCAACGCGAGTGCGCCGACAAGGAGGAGGACGTCGGGATGCACGTGCCAGGCGGGCACAACTAGCCCCCGACGAGGAGGCCGAGTGTTGTCATCGCGACGGTATAGACGAAGAGGGCCAGAACGATCCCGACGATGAACAGGCGGCGGAAGAGCGGACTGTCGAACTTGAGATGCATGAACCACAGACCGACCAACGCGAATTTGACCACCATCATGATGAGTAGCGAAACCGACAGCACGGTGTCCGAGAGCCCGTTGATGTAGTACGCGCCAACCTCGATCGCCGTGACGATCGCCAGGATGACGGCGATCTTGACGTACTCCGCGGGACCCGGATGCGCGTTCTCGTGCGCGTCGGGGGTCTGGGGGTGGCCCCCAGCGGAAAGGTCGGTACTGTGCGCTTCTGTCGTCATTTCGGTGTGGGCATCAGGTAGACGACGGTAAAGATCACGACCCAGACGATATCCACGAAGTGCCAATACAGACCGACCAGCTCGAGCTGTAGCACGTTCTTCTGACCGAGGCGCCCCGCCAGTGAGAAGCCGACGAGCGACAGCAGCATGATGATCCCGAGTGTGACGTGGGTTCCGTGGAAGCCCGTGAGGAGGAAGAACGCGCTCGACGCCGGGTTGGTCGTCAGCGAGATCCCGTCGTGCTGCACGAATGTCGTGAACTCATAGACCTGCCCCCCGATGAACGTCATGCCCAGCAGCGCCGTCGCGGTCAGCCACACACGCGATTGCCGCTCGTCGCCGCGCTGCAGCGACGACAGCGCCAGAACCATCGTCAGTGAGCTCATCAGCAGCACGAACGAGCTCACCGAGGTGTAGGGGATGTCGTAGATCTCGTGCGGGTGCACACCGGGACCGCGGTCGCGATACAGCAGGTACGACGAGATCAGGGCGCCGAACAGCAGGCACTCCGAACCGAGGAAGGCCCACATCGCGAGCTTGCGGTTGTCGAGACCCGTCGAAGTGCGGTGCGCCCCGTGCTCCTCGTGCTCGCCATGCTCGCCATGCTCGATGGCAGTTGCCTCGGTCGTCATGGCTACTCCACCGGCTCCAGCGCCCATCCGTACAGCCCGGCCAGCAGGACGAGACCACCGATGCCGGCGATGGCCCATTGGAACATGAGCCCGAACGCGATCAGAGGAAGGCCGAAGGCTGCGACGAACGGCCAGTACGACGGTTTCGGCATATGGGGCTCAGAAGCGTGATGCCCGTCGTCGTGTGTGGGCTCTTCGGCTGCCGACTCCGCGACGGCCTCCTGTGCGCCCGCGACCAATGCAACGGCCCGTCCCGACTCATCCTCGGCGTACTTCTTGTGCCAGAAGTCGTCACGCTCCTGGACCACCGGGATCTCCAAGAAGTTGTAGTGCGGTGTCGGCGAAGGGATCGACCACTCGATCGTGCGCGCATCCCACGGATCGTCACCGGACGGCTTTCCCCTCTTACCGGTGACCACGACGTTCGCGATGAACACCAGCACGGAGAGCGCGATCACGAATGAGCCGATCGTCTCGACCATGTTCCACATCTCGAATCCCTGACCCGCGGGGTAGCGGTAGTACCGGCGAGGCATCCCCTGCAAACCGAGGATGTGCATCGGCGCGAAGGTCAGATTGAAGCCGATGAACATCAGCGCGAAGTGCAGCTTCCCGATGCGCTCGCTGAGCAGCTTCCCGGAGATCTTCGGCCACCAGAAATAGATGCCGGCGAACAGCCCGAAGATCGCTCCGCCGAACAGCACGTAGTGGAGGTGGGCGACGATGTAATACGTGTCGGTCTGCTGGTAGTCGGTCGGCACGATCGAGTGCGTCACGCCCGACAGTCCTCCGATGATGAACATCGTGAGGAAGCCGAGCGACATCAGCATCGGCGTCGAGAAGCTGATCTTGCCGCCCCACATCGTCGCCATCCAGTTGAAGATCTTGACTCCCGTTGGTACCGCGATGAACATCGTCGACAGTGCGAACGCCGCGTTGGCGACCGGCCCCAGGCCGGCCGCGAACATGTGATGCGCCCACACGCCCCAGCCCATGAACCCGATAGCGATGCCCGAGAAGGCGACGAATGAGTAGCCGAAGAGCGGCTTACGCGAGAACACGGGCAGTATCTCGGACACGATCCCCATCGCCGGGAGTATGAGGATATAGACCTCCGGGTGTCCGAATAGCCAGAACATGTGCTGCCACAGCACGGGATCTCCCCCAGCGGTCGGGTTGAAGAAGTTCGTCCCGAACATGCTGTCGAAGAGAAGCTCGAACAACGCCACCGCGATGACCGGCATCGCGAACAGAAGAAGGAAGTTCACGACGAGCGCCATCCAGACGAACATCGGCATCTTGAAGAAGCTCATGCCGGGGGCTCGCATGTTGATGATCGTCGTTACGAAGTTCACCGACGCGACAAGCGAAGCGATGCCCGTGATCTGCAAGCCCAACGCGTAGAACGCCACCCCGCTCGTGTCGGCCAGTCCCTGTGTCGAGAGGTTCGCGTAGCAGAACCATCCGCAATCGGGAGCGCCGCCCAGGAAGAAGCTCGAATAGAGGAAGACCCCTCCAAGCAAGAACACCCAGTAGCTGAACGCGTTCAGGCGCGGGAAGGCAACGTCGCGCGCACCGATCATCAGCGGGATCAGGTAGTTGAAGAACGCCGCCCCGAGCGGCATCACGACGAGGAAAATCATCGTGACGCCGTGCATCGTGAAGACCTGGCTGTACTGGTCGGCCGTGAGCACGGTGCCGTCCGGACGGGCGAGCTGGAGACGGATCAGCAGCGCCTCGATACCACCCAGCAGGAAGAAGAACAGCGCGGTGGCACCGTAGAGGATGCCGATGCGCTTGTGGTCGACCGTCGTGAGCCAACCGGAGAGCCCCGACGTCTTCTGCGGACGCCGGAATGGCCCCTCGTACGTGGACTCGAGTGATTCGGTGATGGTCGCCATCTTTGCCTACTCCAGAGATTGTAGGTACGCGATCAGCGCAGTGATGTCGTCGTCGGTCAGACCCATCTCGGCGATGCCTGCCGGCATCTTCGATCCAGGCTTCTCGGATGGTGCATCAGCAAGCCAGCGGCGCAAGTTCTCTTCGTTGTTCACGAAGATCCCGCCGGCGAACGTCGTCCTTCCCGCGAAGTGTGAGAGGTCGGGAGCGGTGGCACCCGTCGCTTTCGTCCCTTGGATGGTGTGGCAGCTGATGCACTGCTTCGCCTCGAGGACGGTCTTGCCCTTCGCCGCAAGGCCGGTCGCCGTCGCGGGGGCCGCTTTTTGATCAGCGATCCAGCGATCGAAATCCTCAGGACTATGCGCGAACACCTTCAGCCTCATGTTCGCGTGCGACAGTCCGCAGAATTCGACGCACGTGCCCGCGAATTCCCCGACCCGATCGGCTTCGATGTTCAGGTAGTTCGTTCTCCCGGGGACGACGTCCTGTTTTCCGGCGAGGGCGGGCACCCAGTAGCTGTGGATGATGTCCTCAGACTCGAGCGCTAGGCGCACTCGACGGTTGATCGGGATGTGCAGCTCGTTGGCCGCTACGACCTTCTGGTCCTTGTACTCGTACTCCCACCACCACTGATGTCCGGTGACGGTGATCTGCAAGGAGTTCGGCTTCTCCTCGGCGAGGGCGAAGATTCCGGAGAGAGTGGGTATCGCAAGCACCGCGAGGAGCACCGCGGGAGCGATCGTCCAGCCGATCTCGAGCCGCGTGTTCCCGTGCGTCTGCTTGGGGAGGGTGTCGTCGCCCTTCTTGTGCCGGAATCTGATGAGCGCGTAGACGATCGCCCCCTCGACCAGGAAGAACACAGCCACGGCCGAGTAAAAAACGATCGTCCACAGGTTGCCGATGTCGCGGGCGATCGGTCCCGCGGGACGCAACCAGTCGAGCGGAGCGTCCTTCGCTGCGCACCCGGCATTGAGCAGGGCGAATACAACAAGAAGGACGGTGCGGAGGTGCGCACGACCGATCTTCACCGAGGAGAGCGTGCGGGTACAACGCCGCCTCCGTCAACTCTCTTTGACCATCCCCTGGCCTAGGCCATGGCCCAGGATCATCGGATCTTCCCGGCGGCGTAGGCTCTCATTACCCGAAGAAAGAAGGAGGTCTGTACCTGCATGACGACTCCGCCTGGCCGCACGCTTCGAGTCGCCGGCCAAGAGATCGCTTTTCACGCCTTGGACCAGGCGGCAACACCGGCAGAGCTGGCCAAGCTCCCGTACGTGGTTCGCGTCCTCCTCGAGAACGTCCTGCGCCACCAGGGTCGCGGGGCCACGGCCGAGCACATCGCGCTGCTCCTCGACCGGTCGGGTACAAGATCCGGCGAGTTCCCGTTCTTCCCGGCACGGGTCATCCTTCAGGACTTCACCGGCGTACCGTGCGTTGCCGATCTCGCCGCCATCCGCGCAGCAGTCAAACGCCTGGGCGGCAACGCCGCTGAGGTCAACCCCAAGGTCCCGGTCGATCTCGTGATCGACCACTCCGTGATCGTCGATGCCTTCGGCTCTTCACAAGCCTTCGCCCACAACGTCGAGCTCGAGTACCGACGCAACGGCGAGCGGTACGCCTTCCTGCGCTGGGCGCAGGGCGCATTCGACCGCTTCAGCGTGGTTCCGCCGGGGGCCGGGATCGTTCATCAGGTCAACCTCGAGTACCTGGCGCGCGTCGTACAGACGTCCACATGCGAGGACGGCACGGTCGTCGCCTACCCGGACACCCTTCTCGGCACCGACTCGCATACCACGATGATCGGCGGCCTCGGAGTGCTCGGCTGGGGCGTCGGCGGCATCGAAGCCGAGGCCGGGATGCTCGGTGAGCCGATAGGGATGCTCCCGCCGGTCGTGGTCGGCGTCCGCCTGGACGGCGCTTTGCCGCAGGGCACCACGGCGACCGATCTCGTCCTCGCGATCACGGAGCTGTTGCGCAAACACGGAGTCGTCGGGAAGTTCGTCGAGTTCTACGGCCCCGGACTCGGCTCGCTTTCCGTCTCCGACCGAGCGACGATCTCGAACATGTCGCCCGAATACGGGGCGACGGAGGGGATCTTCCCCGTCGACGATCAGACGCTCGCGTACCTGCGCAGCACTGGACGTCCGGACGACCTCGTCGAGCTCGTCGAGGCCTATGCGAAGGCCCAGCACCTCTTTCACAGCGGTAACGACGTCGACCCGGATTACAACGAGAACCTGGTCTTCGATCTAGCCTCTGTCGAACCGTCTCTCGCAGGCCCGAGCCGGCCGCAAGACCGCGTCGCGCTGCCGGACGTCGGCAAGCGATTCCGGGGCGAGCTCGACGGTTTCCGCGGCGGGGGCAGCACCGGCGGAACCGTGGCGCTTCGCCGCAAGCAGGACCCTGAGCTGATCCACACCGCCGTTGCGCTCAACGGCACGACCGAACCGCTCAGCGATGGCTCCGTCGTGATCGCCGCGATCACGAGTTGCACGAACACGTCCAACCCGAGCGTGATGATCGGCGCGGGGCTACTCGCACGCAACGCGGTTGCCCGGGGGCTGACAGTTGCACCAACCGTGAAGACATCGATGGCGCCGGGGTCTCCAGTCGTGATGGACTACCTCGCCAAGGCCGGACTCATCGAACCCCTTGAAGCGCTTGGCTTCTATCTCGTCGGTTTCGGCTGCACGACGTGCATCGGCAACTCCGGACCTCTCCTCGAACCCATCGCGGAAGCCATCGACGACAACTCCTTGACATGCGCCGCGGTGCTCTCCGGCAACCGCAACTTCGCGGGACGCATCCACGCTCAGGTGAAGGCGTCGTTCCTCGCCTCTCCCCCGCTGGTTGTGGCGTTCGCGCTCGCCGGCACCGTCGACATCGACCTCACGACCGATCCGCTCGGCACAGGCGCCAACGGCGAACCCATCTATCTGCGCGACATCTGGCCGAGTAGCGAAGAGATCGCGCAGACGGTAGCCGCGTCGATGGACAAGGAAGCGTTCCGTACGCGCTTCGGTGCGATCTCCGCAGGCGACGAGCGGTGGAACTCACTTCCCGTTCCGGCGGGCGATCTCTTTGCATGGGACGAGTCATCGACTTACATCGCCGAGCCGCCCTTCGTCCAGGAAACTGCCGCCCTGGCACAACCGGTGGCCGACATCGTCGGCGCTCGCGTGCTCGTCTACGTCGGGGACTCGGTCACCACCGATCACATCTCGCCCGCTGGGCAGATCCAGGCCAACTCACCCGCCGGTGCGTGGCTGGCCGAGCGCGGCGTCGACAAGGCGAGCCTTCACTCCTACGGCGCACGCCGCGGCAATCACGAGGTGATGGTGCGGGGCACCTTCGCGAACATCCGACTTCGCAACGAGCTCGCGAAGGACGCCGAGGGCGCTATCAAGGAAGGCGGCTACACCACGTACCTAGCGGCGGACGGGCCGAACGGCGAGTTGACGACGATCTTCTACGCCTCAGAGATGTACCTGCAGGCCGGCGTCCCGCTCGTGATCTTCGCCGGGCGGGAATACGGCGCTGGATCATCGCGCGACTGGGCCGCCAAAGGCACGTTGCTCCTTGGCGTCCGCGCGGTGCTCGCCACCTCCTTCGAGCGCATCCACCGCGCCAACCTGGTGCAGATGGGCGTCCTGCCGCTCGAGCTCGCCGACACGCCACAGGCACTCGGCCTCACCGGCCTCGAGGAGGTCGAGATTCGCGGATTGAGCCAGGTCGAGCCCGGTCAGAGCGTCGAGGTGGTCCTGCGGGACGGGAATGGACAACGATCGTTGCAGGCGCGCGCGCGCCTGGATACGCATGCCGAGGTTCGATATTTCCGCGAAGGGGGCATCCTTCCTGCTGTCGTGCGAGAGATCTCTCAAAGGCACAGCTAGGTGGACCTGGCCGTTCACATCACCGGGACCGGCGAGACCCGTGTCGCGGTCTTGGAAGGCTCATGCGACCTCGCCACGGCGCCGAATCTGCGCCAGGCGCTCCAGTCACTCGTCCCTCCGGACGTCAAAGAGGTCGTCCTCGATGTGACCGACCTCGCATTCATCGACTCGACCGGGCTCGGAGTGGTGCTCGGGGCCATGCGGCGGTTGCGTGAAGGCGGCGGCGTCCTGAGCATCGCGGGGGCCCAGGGCATCGTCAAACGCGTCCTCGAGATCACCGATCTCGACAAGGTCATCCCGCTGGTCGACGCCGCCCCTGCTCCGGCCCTTACTCCGGCCCCCGCCCCCGCGTCCGAGTAAGCCACCCTTTACCCTGGTCGTTCGAAGACCAGCGAAGACCAGCAAGGAGGGCCCATGCAGGCTATCTGGCGAGGCGCGATCAACTTTGGACTGATCTCGATCCCCGTTCGCCTCTTCTCGGCGACCGAGGAGAAGACGCTGCGGTTCAACATGCTCCACAAGGACGACGACGGCAGGGTGTCCTTCAATCGCACCTGCAAGGTCTGCGGGAAGGACAACCTCACCAAGGACGACCTCGTTCGTGGCTACGAGTACGAGAAGGACGCGTACGTGAAGTTCGAGGACGACGAGATAGACAACGTCCAGATCGACACGTCGCACACCGTTGAGGTCGTGCACTTCGCAGCCTCAGAACAGATCGATCCGATCTACTATCTTCGCTCCTACTATCTGGCCCCCGACGAGCTCGGCACGAAGGCTTACGCATTGATGCGCAAAGCCCTGCAGAGCTCGGACCGCGTCGCGGTCGCGAAGGTCGCCATCCGCGACAAAGAACGCCTGGGCACACTGCGCGTACGCGACAACGTCCTCGTCCTCGAGACGATGTACTGGCCGGACGAGATCCGCGAAGCGCGTTTCGCCGAGATCGAGCGCGACGTCGAAACGAGCGACGGCGATCAGAAGATGGCCCAGATGCTGATCGACAGCCTCACCGAGGACTTCGACCCTTCCCAGTACCACGATCGGTATCGCGAAGCGTTGCTCGAAGCGGTCGAGCAGAAGATCCAGGGGAAGGAGATCGTGGCGCCGACGACCGATGAAGATGCGCCCACCCAGGTGGTCGACCTCACCGAAGCCCTGAGGCGATCGCTCGAAGAGGTCAAGGCCCGCAGTAAGGCATCGGGCGAATAGATGCAAGAGGCCGTCCTCATCGAGAACCCGAAAGCCGGGAGCATCTCCCCAGGGTTGTTCCGCGTAGCCGAGCGTGCGCTCGAGGCCACGTTCGATCTCGAGCTCGTACAGACCGAGGCTCGCGGACACGCCGCCGCTTTGGCACGTGAAGCAGTCGAAGCGGGGGCCAAGACGGTCATCGCCTACGGCGGCGACGGCACCGTCAACGAGATCATCAACG
Organism: uncultured Actinomycetes bacterium; assembly: GCA_964520325.1. Taxonomy (GTDB): domain Bacteria; phylum Actinomycetota; class JAICYB01; order JAICYB01; family JAICYB01; genus CAZFOB01. The sequence goes on from CAZFOB010000002.1 coordinate 177,648, forward strand.
GACTTCTCGGAACGGCCGAATCGACCAACGTCAGCCTGGCGGTGCTGCCGGGTGGTACGACGAACGTCCTCGCTCGCAACCTCGGCTTCCCGAACGATCTCGTCGAAGCGACCGCGCACCTCATCCAGCTCGTCGAGAAAGGAGCTCCCCATCGGCTGCCCATCGGGCGTATCACCGCCGAGAGCGAGCACGGCCACCTCACCCGCGACTTCGCGTTCGGCGCCGGGCTTGTCTTCGACGCTGAGATCGTTCGTCGCGTGAACCAGTCACGTCGAGGACGCGGCGACGGCGCTTTCGTCTGGCACGGTCTTCGTTCGTTCTCGCAACTGCGCCGAACCGAGAAGCCCGATCTCATCATCGACACACCGAGCGGCCCGCAAGACGCGTTCTGGGCCTGCATCGCCATGACCGATCCCTTCACGTACTTCCGCAAGCGACCCTTGAGGGTCGTGCCGCACGCCGACGGTGCCTCGGGGCTTGACCTCGTCGCCGGCCAGCAGGTGGAGTTCTGGCGGACGCTGCGCTGGCTCACCCAGGCGATGACCACGGCCAAACATGTCCGTCACTCCGCCATCGTCCATCTCGTGGACCAGGCCAACATCGTCATCCGGTCACGGCGTCCTGTTCCGCTTCAGGCCGACGGAGAATTCCTCGGCGAGATCACCGAAATGAGCGCCAAACCGCTCCCCGAAGCCCTTCCCGTCTGGGCGTAGTCGCGGTGACCTGCGGAACTACAACCGTGTGAGTTTCCGCAGGTCAGAGGCCCAAAGGGTCTTGTGCATGGAGTCACGAGCGGGCATACTGGCAGTCCCGCTGTCACATCCAACGCCTATTCATATGGCCGCGGCTGACCGGCGCGGAAGGCAAACAACATCGTTCGAGCAGGAGGGCATTTTGACCGACTGGCGTGAGACCGCTCGCTGCAAGGAAATGGACCCGGACCTCTTCTTCCCAGTCGGTACGACCGGGCCCGCACTTCTCCAGATCGAAGCAGCGAAGGCGGTTTGTCGTCAGTGCGACGTCCGGCAGGAATGCCTCCAGTACGCCCTCGACTCCAACCAGGAGTACGGGATCTGGGGCGGGCTCACCGAGGAAGAGCGGCGCTACATGCGGCGCGAGCTCACAGCCCGCGTTTCTCACTAGCTCCTCGCTAGCTCGATCGTCGCCCCGTAGCCTGCGCTTCGAAACGGTCTACTACCGCGCGCAGCTCCTTGCCATCGAGCACCTCGATCCGCTTGAGTTCGTCGGCGATCCCTCGCAGCGCCGGCTCGTGGTCCCTCAAGAGGTTCTTCGCTCGTTCGTAGGCGTCTTGGACGAACCGCTTCACCTCGGTATCGACGACGCGCGCCAGCTCCTCCGACGTCGTCCGTTCGCTCTCCCAGGGGAGCCTGCTTTCGAGGAACTGCTGGCCGTCTCTGCTGACCGCGATCGGCCCGACGATCGGTGACATCCCGAAGTGCTCGACCATGCGCCGCGCGATGTCCGTCGCCTTCTGCAGGTCGTCCTGGGCTCCCGTGGACACGCTGTGGAACACGATCTCCTCGGCGGCACGGCCGGCCAGCAGAATCGCCAGACGGTCGCGGAGCTCGGGCTCGGTGAACAGGTAACGATCCTCGAGCGGCACCGAGATCGTCATCCCGAGGGCTGCGGCGCCCCTCGGGATGATCGAGACCTTATGCACAGGATCTCCGTGCTCTACGAACATCCCGGCGAGCGCGTGGCCCGCCTCGTGGTGCGCAACGCGATCCTTCTCTCCGGACGTCAGCACTCGCGACCTGCGCTCGACGCCGGTCATCACCCGTTCGATCGCCTCTTGCAGATCCTCCTGCCTCACGGAATCCTCGCCACGCCGCGCAGCCACGAGCGCGGCCTCGTTGATGATGTTCTCGAGCTCGGCGCCGGCTGCACCGGGTGTCTGCGCGGCGATCGAGCGCAGGTCGGTCTCCGTCGCGAGCTTCACCTTCCGCGCGTGAACGTTGAGGATGGCGGTTCGCCCGTTGAGGTCGGGACGATCGACGACGACCATGCGGTCGAAACGTCCCGGACGAAGCAACGCCTGATCGAGCACTTCTGGACGGTTGGTCGCCGCCATGATGATCACCCCGGCGCGCGGGTCGAAGCCGTCCATCTCGGCCAGCAGCTGGTTGAGGGTCTGCTCGCGCTCATCGTGTCCGCCGATGCTGATCGCGGCCGAACGCGACTTGCCGATCGTGTCGAGCTCGTCGATGAAGATGATGCACGGTGCCTGAGCTTTGGCTTGCTCGAAGAGCTCCCGCACGCGTGATGCGCCAACGCCGACGAACATCTCCACGAACTCAGATCCCGAGATATAGAAGAACGGGACGTCGGCCTCACCGGCCACCGCGCGGGCCAGCAACGTCTTCCCGCTACCCGGAGGTCCGACGAGCAGCGCCCCCTTCGGCGGACGTCCGCCGAGACGCGTGTACTTCTCCGGCGTCTTGAGGAAGTCGACGATCTCGCGAAGCTCCGCGACCGCTTCGTCGACGCCGGCGACGTCGGCGAAGGTCGTCCGCATCTCCTTACGGTTGTAGACCTTGGCGCGCGAGCGGCCGAACTGCAATGCCTGGGCCCCCGGACCGCCCATGCGGCGCATCAGCAGGACCCAAAGGGCGAAGAACGCGCCGAGCGGCAGGATCCACGTGAGCAGGATGCCGAGGATCGGTGAGTCGGGCTTCGATTCGATGCGGACGTCGTTGTCGATGAGGTCCGGTACGAGCGTTTCGTCGGAGATGGTGAGCTGGGCCGTACTGAAGGCAACGTCGTCGTCGCCCTTCCGGTAGTGGCCGTCGATCGCCGAGGTCGTGATGGTCACGTCGAGAACGCGTCCCTCGGAGACCAGATCGCGGAAGCGGCTGTACGAGATCTTGTCGGTGGATCCCCCGGTGAGCGACTGCAAGAACCAGATCCCGAGCAGGACGATCGTCCCGTAGGCGAAGATCAGCCGCCAGCGCGGGCGTGTGCGGGGTTTCTTACGTGGAGGTCGTTGCACCTGCGCACAGGATAAGCTGACGCAACCGACACGGACCGAGGACGATAGGCCAAGGAACCAGGAGGGCGCGTGGACATCAAGATCGTCTGCCGGGCGTGCGAGCGTGTGTATCCGCTCTCCATGGCCACCGACCCCGAGAGCCGTCCGGGACATTGCCCGTTCTGCGGTGAGGTCCTCGCCTTCCAGTACTCGGGCACCTTCGTCGACACCGCCGAGCGCGTCATGGCGCTCGGAGCCGAGTTCTCACACCAGCTCACGTTGTTCGCCGAGCTCGCCGGCGGATTCGCGATCGACCCTGAGTCTGTCCTCGGGTCGATCAAGGATGCACTCTCCGTTCAGGACAAGCTCATCGCGAAAGCGTACGAATCGCGCTGGCCGCCGCGTCCCGCAGAATCGAAGAACTAGTGCTCGTCGTCCTCGCGGACAAGAACCCCTACGACCTGCAAGCTCTTCAGGCTGGGCTCTGCGCCCCCGGACGGGAGCTGCTCATCCTCGCCGACGGCGAAAACATCGTGACGCTGTGCCAGGCGCGCCGCCCCGACGTGATCATCGCGGGCTCAAGCCTTGGCCAGATGGGCGGACTTGCCGTGTCACGCGACCTCAAGATGCTGGCTGAGCAGGGCGTCCTCACGGCTCCGAAGATCATCCTGATGCTCGAACGGGCGGCAGACTCCTGGCTCGCCGACTGGTCGCGCTGCGACGCCTACGTGGTCAAACCGATCGACCCGCCGGACATCGACCGCTTGATCGATCGACTCTGCGGGCTCCCCGCGGCGTAGTCGAACTAGGAGGCCATTGCCTTGGAAGGTCCGTACCGTACAATTGTCCGGTACGGGAGATTGTCCGCTGTGAAGAGGAGGCAGCCGTGGCACCTAAGACCGACAGAGTCGAGGCCAGGCTCTCGACGGATGAGCGCGTGCGGATCGACCGCGCCGCCCGACTGGCGGGCCTGTCCATCTCCTCCTTCATTGTGAACGCCGCGGTCGAGAAGGCCGAGCAGGTAATCGCTGAGAGTGACGTAACTTCAGTACCCGCGGACTACTTTGGCCGACTTCTCGCTTCGATCGATAAGGCCGATCGGTCGCCCCGTCTGACCCACGCTGCCAAACGCGCGCGTCAGAGTCGCCGTATCCGGTGACCTACGCGGTAGAGCCGCTCGGCGACCACGATCTCGAGCGCTTCGACTGCGGGAACGAAGAACTCACCGATTGGCTGAAGACATACGCCGCTCACGCAACGAAGCAAGGCACGCGAACCTACGTCTTGGTGGGAGAGGAGACCGCCAACGTCGTCGGCTACTTCTCCATCGCGCCCCATCTTCTCGAACGTGACGAAGCGCCGAAGAGGATAGGACGAGGCGCACCGAAGCAGATTCCGGCAGTCCTCCTTGCGAAGTTCGCCGTCGACCGAAGCGAACAGGGAAAGGGCCTCGGTTCGGAGCTCTTGATCAGAGCACTCGAGCAGATCGTCGAGGCCGCTCGAACCGGTGGTGGGAAGGTCCTGGTCGTCGATGCAATCAACGACAAGGCGGCGAGTTTCTACGAGCATCACGACTTCGAGCCAATACCGGAGAACTCCGCGCGGTTCGTAAGGAAGCTCAGTTCCGTGGCCGCAGCGCTTGGGCTGCCCTGGCCTTGACCGTACTCGACTTCGACTTAGTACATCGTCCCGTAATTACAGTGACGTAATTTGATGCGCGGCTTCTGTCATGCTTCCCTCAACAAGGAGGGAAGATGGCCAGGAAGAGCCCGTTCACGATCAAGCTCTCGGCTCAGGAGCGGCGAGCGCTCACGTCGATGGCCGCGAGGTATTCGTCACCGTATCGGGATGTGGTACGAGCGAAGATCGTGCTGTACGCCGCCCAGGGCCTGTCCAACGAGGAGATCGCGGGGCGATTGGACCTGCCACGGCAGGTGGTGAGCCGTTGGCGCAAGCGCTTTTTCGAGGAGCGGCTGGCCGGCCTGGAGGAACGGCCACGCCGGGGACGGCCGGCGGTCTTTTCCCCCTGAGGTGGTGGTGGCGGTGAAGTCGCTTGCCTGCGAACTTCCGGCTGTCCTTGATGTGCCGCTGTCCCGGCTGCACGTGCCCGATATCCGCGAGCTGGCCATCGCCCGAGGCGTGGTGGCCGAGATTTCCGACACGACCATCTGGCGGTGGCTGTCAGAGGACGCCCTCAAGCCGTGGCGCTTCCGGAGCTGGATCTTCCCGCGCGATCCAAACTTCGAGCGCAAGGCCGCGGTCGTCCTCGACCTCTACCACCGGCGCTTCGAGGGCAAGGCCCTGCGCCGCAACGAGTTCGTCATCTCCGCCGACGAGAAGACCTCCATCCAAGCCCGCTGCCACTGCCACCCCACCACGGCGGTGGCTGCCTCGCGGGCGATGCGCGTCGAGCACGAGTACGACCGGGGTGGGTCGCTGCAGTACTTGGCCGCGTGGGACGTTCACCGGGCCAAGCTCTTCGGGCGCTGCGAGGCCAAGACGGGGATCGAGCCGTTCCGACGGGTTGGTCGCGCAGGTGATGGCGGCCGAGCCGTACGCGTCGGCACGGCGCGTGTTCCTCGTCGTGGACAACGGCTCGTCACACTGCGGACGGGCCTCGATCGAGCGGCTGCAGGGCGAGTGGACGAACCTTCGAGTGGTCCACCTTCCCCTGCACGCATCCTGGCTCAACCAGATCGAGATCTACTTCTCGATCGTGCAGCGCAAGGTCCTCACGCCCAACGACTTCGTGGACCTCGCGGCCGTCGAGCGACGGTTGCTCGACTTCCAGCAGCACTACGAGCAGATCGCCAAGCCCTTCGAATGGAGGTTCACCAAGGCCGACCTCCATCGCGTCCTCGAACGCCTGGAAGGTCAAGGCATGCGGAAAGCAGCATGATGGGATACGTCACCGAACTTACGGCCAGAGCACTTAGTCGTTATTCGCCCAGCGCCGTCGCCGCCGGGACTTAGCCCGCCTCGTTAGCGAGTTTTTCCAGAAGATCGGTGACGTCGCGAGGATGTGAGTGCTGCGGGGCGTGGTCCGACGGCCACTCGATAACCTCAGTGGCTCGGGCCTTGGCCACCTCGCGTTGGAGCTCCGGCGGGATAGCCCGATCCTCGGAGCACACGACATAGGTGGAAGGGATCGTCTCCCATGCTGCAGCGCTCATGGTCGCCGTCGGATCTGTCCCTATGGACATCGCCTTTCCGGCGATGTTCGTTCGGAAAAGATCCTTCGCATGCTCGGGCGCCTGTTGCATTACGACCTTCAGCCCGGCTTCCACGTCCACCACTTCAAGCAAGCCGTCGTCGCGCAACCGAATCGCCGACGCGAGCTCGGGCGCCAAAGCGCCCCCCATGTCTCTTTGCCCCACAGCGGGCATCTGCGCTGCCAAGTACACCAGGCGCTTCACGGACGGATGTCCGGCGGCACCCTCCGTCATGGGGAGCCCACCGTACGAATTGCCGACGAGAACAACCGGCCCGCCCACATCGTCGATCACGCTTCGCACGTGGCGCGCGTCGTCGCGGAAGTCGACTGCCGGGTCTGCCGCCGAACACGACGGAAGATCGACGGCCACGCTGGCGACGCCGCGTCCGTCAAGCTCTTTGACTACCTCTTGCCACGTCCACGAGCCGGACCATCCACCGTGTACGAAGACAACTGTCGCCGGCATGTCGCCCCCCCCTTCGCGTCGCGTTCCTTCCTCGAGACGCTAGACGACTCGTTTGATGTGGTACCAGAGCCCACCAACAGCGGTCACGATCAGCATCGTGAACAGCCCGTTTGGGGGGTAAGCCTGTAATCCAAGGACCTGGTGGGCGAGGTAGGCGGCGATCACCCCGACGAGGAACGCGATCATCGCCTGGACGTTGAAGCGGCGTTTGTTGAAGTCGCGCTCAAAGGGGTCCATCAGGTGATCAGGTTATCGCGACGGGTAGCCCGGCAGTGGGACGTCGATCTCGACGCAAGTCCCGCCGTTGCGGTGCATCTCTAGATTTCCCTTCAGCTCGTCGGTTACCAGACGTTGGACGATCTGTAGACCGAGGCCGGCTCCTTCCCAGCTGAAGTCCTCGGCGATGCCGACTCCGTCGTCTTCGACCACGGCATGAAGGGTTCCGTCGCGGCGGTCGAGACCGACCCGGATCTTGCCCCCTTCATCGCCGGCGAACGCATGCTCCGCCGCGTTCTGGACGAGCTCGGTCATCACCAGCGAGAGCGGCGTCGCCACGGCCGCCGGCAACTCGCCGACGCTTCCCTCCACGTCGATCGAGATCCCACGGTCCACCAGGCCGAGTGCGTCCTTGAGCATGTGGAGCACCCCCCGGATCACCTCGTCGAAGTCGACGAAGTCACTCGACGCCTGCGAGAGCGTCTCGTGGACGAAAGCGATGGTGCGGATCCGCGTTACGCTCTCGTCGAGAGCTTCTTTCGCTTCCACCGAGTCGAGCCTTCGCGCTTGCAGTCGCAAGAGCGAAGCGATCGTCTGCAGGTTGTTCTTCACGCGGTGATGGATCTCACGGATGACCGCGTCTTTGAACATGAGCTGGCGGTCACGCCGTCGGAGCTCGGTGACGTCCTGCACGAGCACCGCGCCGCCTTCGTTGCGTCCCTTCAATCGGAACGGGACAACGCGGCGGCTGATCACCTCACCGCCGATCTCGACCTCAGTGCCCGTCGGGGAACCACTCTCGATCGCCGACCACAACATCCCTCCTCCGGTGAGCTCGTCGAGGTGACGTCCGACGAGCTCGAGGTAGACGCCGAGTCGACGACTCGCCGCGATCGCGTTCGGCGACGCGAAGGTGATGTGTCCGGCGGAGTCCACGACCATCAAGCCCTCACCGACACGCGGCGCTTCCCACGTCTCCATGCCGCCGTACGGGAACCCGCCCTCCGCGATCATGTAGAAGAGCATGTCGCCGCACGTCGAATACGCCTCCTCGAGATTGCTGACCCGGCGTCCTCCGAACGGCATGCCCTCGCGAAGCAGGACCGCGGGCACCCGGTCACCAACCTTCACGGGGATCGCCGCACGGTGTACGCCGCGGCTGTCAACACGTCCCGATTGGATCTTTCCCTTGGCCAACGCTTTCATCGCTTCGGGTGCGAACTCGGAGATGAGAGCGGTACCGACGTGGTCGTCCGGATAGAGGGTCTGCGCGGTCAGCGGACGGATCTGCGCCAGTGTCAACAGGTTTTTGTCTGGGTCGTCGGCGAGGGGAGCCAGGAGCAGCACATCTGCGAACGCGAGATCGGCGAGCATCTGCCAGACCGCGACGAGACGGTGGAAATGATCGACCTCAGCCTGAGTGATGCCGCCGGCGCGCGCGCAGAGCTCCTCGAGCAGGGTCGACATGGGCCTATTCTCGCGGTTCGGCGGAGGTCCGTTTCAGTCTGGTGGTCCGGTCGCCGGACGCAGGACCAGACCCAAACCCAGAGCCGCCCCCGCGCCGGCGAAACTGACGATCGCGTCATCGATGTCGAAGGTGCGCCCAACGATCACGAGGCCCTGCACCAATTCGAGGCCGAACGCGAACGAGGCCACGACGATCCCGACGACCACCACGTTGAACCATCTTCGGACGACGAGCGGAACGAGTACCCCGAGCGGCATGAAGAGTACGATGTTCGCCAGCGCATCGCGGCCGCCGAGACGGACCTGCAGTTCATTCTTGGAGCGAAGGAACCCGAGGGTGCCCTCGAACGGGATCCAATTGCCGCGCTCGAGCATCCGTTCCAAGGAAACGTCCACCTGAAGCGGCCACAACGTGATGAGCACGCACCCGAGCGCGTACGCGAGCACGAGCAACTGCGCCGTGTACACCACACGCTGTCGCAACGCTCGGCGTGCACTCCTGGTCGCGACGAGCGCGATCACCGCTCCCGCCGCCGGGAGCAGCCAGATGATGGCGAGAGGCCTGGTGAACGTGAGCCCGCCTTGAAGCATCCACAGATGATGCCTACAAGCGCCGTCAGGCGAGTGGAGGTCCCGGTGGCATGCCGTCCTGACCCCGCCACGTCTCGATGAACCGCTCTGCCATCGCGCACGCACCCTCGAAGGGTCCGCGCGAGTAGGCGCAGGCCTCCGACGTCAGTGCAGTGATGCGCTTCTCGACGGTCGCGAACAGCTCGGTGACATCCTTCGCGCCCGACGAGTATCCGATCGTCGCACCCGCGTTGCACACGAAGTCGGGCAGGTACCGGATACGCCGTTCGCGCAACGTTGTGATGGCGTCCGAGGTGTACGGAACGTTCGCTGCCGGAGCGATCCAACGCGTCTTGAGCCTTTCCGCGATCCGCGAAGTGATGACGCCCGTTCGTGCTCCGGGCACGAGCACATCGGCGTCGACATCGAACAGCGAGCTCGGATGGGCATCCGTTCGTCCACCCACGTGGTGAACGACGTCGTCCCCGTACGTTTCGCGAAGCGACAGCAGCAACTCGATGTCGAGACCGCCGGGGTCGAACACGCAGCCCGACAACGAGGACACGGCGACCACCCGTCCACCCCGACGGACGATCTCTTTGGCCGCTCCCCCGCCCACCTTTCCAAAGCCCTCGATCGCAAAGGGGACGAGCTCGAGCGACCCAAGGGCAACCTCCGCTGCCACAGCGATCCCGAACCCGGTGACGAGATCCTCGACAGGTACCCCGGCCACCGAAGCCGTCATGATGCTCGGCTCGGCCTCCGGGTTGCGCAGCGAGGCAAAGTCCTCCTCTGAGGTGCCCAGGTCTGCTGCCGTGAGAAAGGTCAAAGATTCCACCAGCGGCCTGATCTCTTCGCAATACGCTGCCATCAGTCGGACGCGGTCCTGTGGACCGCCACGCACGGCACCTTTCGCGCCCCCGAGCGGACGCTCGAGCACTCCGAATTTGTACGTCATCGCTCTGGCGAGCAACGCCGCTTCCTCCTCGGTCACGTCGGGGGCAAAGCGAGTGCCGCCGGCTGAGGTCCGAGCATCGTCGAAGTCGAACGCAACGAATGCGTCAAGAGACTCAAGCCGGTGAAGCCTCACGCGAGTCCCCCACTGGCGCAGACCTCGTTGCCCCCAGATTCGGCGGTAACGATCCGGCCCGCGGCCTGCTCGTTGAACTGCTCCGAGATCCACCTCACGCGCAGCGCCATCACGCCAACAAGCCTCGCCACCGATTCCGAACTTGACGTGCGAACGGTTCCCTTTGGGCTTTGGTTCATCACTGCGCGAACGAGAACAAGAAGGGCCGTGGGGCTCTTGACCGTAGCCGAATCCAGCGCGTGGACTTGTTCACCCGACCTTTTTTTAGGCCGAATCCGTGCCATTGCGCCTCACATCTGCAAGAGAAACATCGGGACGAACACGTGCGAGCGATTCACCGCGCTTGAGAAGCGCAGGCAGATTGTAGGAGCCGATGTCGCGCGTCTTGAATCTCGTCGAGACCGCGCTTACAGCCTGTTTCCTCGAAAATCTGTCGCGCTCGCTCGAAGTGATCCTCCGATCGTTCGGCGTCCAGCGCTCCAAGACTCACGTAAACGCGACCTTCCTCTAAACGAAGACCCATCTGACCAGCCGCCCCACCGAGTGCACTGAGGCGTTCAAGCACGGGTTCGCCAAACGAACCCAAGATCTCGAGCATCTGGCGCTCGGCACTCAGGGCAACGACTTTGTCCAGCGTCCCAACGCTCGCAAGCACGTCCTTCGCGCGTTGACGCGCACCATCGGCGTCCCGCTCAAGCCACGCCAGGTTGGCGAGCGAGCAGTCGACAAGCATCCGTTCGGATGCTCTTTCGTGGCCCTCTGATTCTTGTCGAAGTTGAAGGAGCCGACTCTTCGCCTTGAGGTGCTCTCCTCGTAGAGCTTCGCCGGTCGCAAGGACTCGAGAAGCGACCGAGCGCTCCCAAGTCCTGGTCTCCCCGACCGCTGTAAGTACGCCATTCGCTAGTTCTTCGGCCGTCTCTGGGTCACCCAACTCAATACGGATGCATGCCAGGTTGCACATAACTCCATTCAGGGAAGAAGCAGGCATCGTATTCATTAGATCGGAGCCCACTTTCAACCCGTAATCAAGCTCTCCCACAAGTTCAGCCACGCTGATGAGATTGACGCCGGCTTCGATTCGTTGAGCCCCGAGATGAAGTCGCGCAGAGGTGTCGTACACCTGCTTTTGCAGTTCGAACGCCTCACGCACACAGCCCTTGAGCATGCAAACGATCGCTACGTGTCGTCGCGCGCTAAGTTGATCACATACTCGACCGACTTGGTCACTTAGGGTTTGAGCTCGGAGAGCCCAGAACTCCGCTTCGTCCAAGCTTCCTTTCGTGGCATGCGTACCAGCGATTAAGGAAGCCACCTGGAACGCACTGTCTGGATCGAGCGCAGTGAACTCTCCAATCTCACGGATGCTGTCATCCACGAGGGCAAGGTCGCCGTGCGCTAAACCGAGACCTCCTCGCAGAACAAGCGCCCTCACTCTTTCCTTTCCATCGATCTCGTTTGAAAGGCAGCTCGACAAGATGCGCTTCGCTTCCGACACTTTCCCGAGCGCAACCAATCGCTCCGCCTTCGCGAGCATCAAGGCGGCTTGCCCATGACCCTTCTCAAGTCCAATCGCGACATCAACTAGTCGAATCGAGTCGCGAACATCGCCCAACGACCATTGTACTTCCGCCTGCTTCATGCTAATTCGCAAGCGATCCGCGATCGGACCTTCGTCCTCCAATTCGTCGAGACAGCGCTGGAACAAGGCTTTAGCATCCGGCAGCCGGTACACCATGGCCAGCCTGTTCCCTAGCTGCTCTAGGGACGAGATCGCACTGTTCATGTCCCCAGCTGCCAAGTAATAACCAGCTAGAACCTCCGCGTCTCGCTCAAGATCAAACGCGCCCCAACTTTCGAGCGCTTGGGCCGCATGAGCGTTCAAGCGTCGATAACGGCTTGGGGTCAGAGTCGACAAGACAGCTTCTCGTATCAAACCGTGGCGAAACGTGTATCCCGCAGGTTCCCGACCGAACTCTCGTATCACGTCCGCACGGAGCAGAGCGCTAAGAGCTCGATTGAAGTCGCATGTCGGATTCATCTCCACTAACACATCTCTCGCGAAACGGCGACCAAGCACAGCTGCAGATTGAAGGAGAGACCGGCTCTCGATAGGGAGCGCGTCGATACGCGACAAAAGTAGCGCCTCTAATGCGCCCGGCAGCGCTCCCGAAATGTCATCGAGATGTGGCATCTCCGGTGCCTGTACCAGCGCTGCATAAAGCTCTTCGACATAGAGCGGATTCCCCTCGGCTCTTTGAACAATAAGTTCGCGTAACGAATCCGCGAGCACGCAACTGGAATCCATACCATCCAAAAGTTCCTGGCAGTCCGCCGGGGCAAGGCTTGACAGCTCAATCTCTACGCACCTGCTCCGCAGACTTGCAAGTGCTGTTGAACGGGCCTCCCAACCCGGAGACCGAACATCTGGGCGCATCGTGAACAAGAGCGCAATCGGTGCAGCTTCCACGCTCTCAAGCAAGGCTTTCGCCAATTCTGCCGATGCCGTACTCGCACAACCAAAGTTGTCTATCGCAAGTACAACTGGCTGTGTTCGCGCAATCGCCACTAACCAATCTGAGTAGCTCCTCCAAAGACCGGCAGATAGCGCAGCCTGAGGCAAACCATCAAGACGCCGATGTAGCTTGCCCGTGAGCTCGACTCCGAGGAGACGCGCCAAGTACCCCGCAACGTCTTCAAACCGATCACCGAAAAGGGCTCCGCCACGGGTCACCAGCCGAACGCGCGTCTCGATTGGACTTGCCCGTTGAGCAATACCTAACCAACCACGCAAAGCTTGCACGAAGGGTTCGAAGGGCAACCGATGGTCCATAGGATCGCAGAAACCCTCCAGCCAAAGAACATCGGATGACGTTCTCGCACGAGCCTCCGACATGAGGCGCGACTTGCCGAGACCTCCTTCACCCAAAACAAAGCAGATCTGGCCGCGGCCTTCTTGGAGTTCGTCGACCATCGATGAAATCGCGCGTAACTCTCGTGACCGACCGACAAACGGTGACCCGTAGCGAATGTGAGGCTCGGTCTGCTCAGCCGATAGTTCAAAGGCCTCGACAGGCACGGTTCGCCCGCGAATGGCTATCGGACCCATGCGTCGTAACGCGAAGCGCCCCTCTAGGAGCGCAGCAACGGAACCGCCAACCAGGACCGTGCCTGGGCGAGCTGCCGATTGAAGGCGCGCAGCTACGTTGACCGGATCACCTAGGGCCGTAGTTAGAGGATCGTTTCCACCAACTAGTCCAACAGCAACACGGCCTCGATTCACACCGACACGTACTTGGAAATTCGTTATGCCCCAAGCTTCTCTAACCTCAGAGGAGTACTGGGCAATGACCTTCCGAATCTCTAAGGCCGCCCGCGCAGCGCGCTCCGTGTCATCTTCTCGCGCAGTCTCGATCCCGAAGAACGCTGCGATGCCGTCCCCCATCAGCGCACGCACGGCGCCCCCGAATCCTTCAACCGCTTCGCACATGCGACCGACGCATTCGCCGATGAGTGCTTTTACCTCAGCAGGAGCGAGTCGTTCTCCCAGCGCAGTGGAGCCAACAATGTCCGCGAACAGAGCGGTCACGGGCCGAACTTCATCCTCGTCCAACGAGGGACCGCCTCGTAGCAGTCCCGACTCACGAGGATCGCTGGTCCCCAACCGATCTCCCCTCTGCTAGCGAGGAAGAATTGTGCACCCGAGCTGGCCGCCATGTCGAGTGCTGGTGAGGTATTCAGAGCTTTCTTGTAACCGAAGTATCTTCGTGTGGCGTGAGAGCACCCGAGTTACTGCTAGCAGTCTCAATCAGCCGTCGGGGACGAACTCGTGACGCGCACCGCGAGGTCATCAAGACGCCCGAGAGCGCGAACGGTCTCCTCGTAAGTAACCCGCGATCGGGCAAAATCCTCGAACTCGCGCTTGACCAGGCCAAGAACGGCGACCATCGCTATGAAGGTTGGCCATGCCAACCGCTCCACAACTAGAACCGTTAGCCCAGAAGCACTAATAAGCACACCAAGGAGCAACCACCAAGTCCTCCAGTCGCGCTGATCGTAGAGGGGCACGCCATTAGAGATCACTCTCCTGCAAGTTTCGCTTGCCGCATACGCTGCGGTGCCAAACAAGCAGAGGGCAAGAGCGAGTGCTGAGTTCGCGGTTCGGATGTGCGTCAGGCTCAGAGCGCCAAAGCAGACCGCGTACCAAAAGCTTTGCAGCCAGGCTTCGGTCCACGATCGGCGTGCCACTTGGACAACCAGTCCGAGACAGATGGGTCCTAGGGCCACTAACCCCAAAGGCCAGCTTTCAACCTGCGTTCCGGAGATAATCACGGCCGGGACGAGAGCCGAAGCGATCGGAACCAAGACACGCTCGGGCAGTTTGATCGGGAAGGCTGTGCTTACCGCATAGCTGACACTTGCGACAACATAGCCGCCCTCGATCGCGCTAATCATCCAGCCGCTACTAGTTTCGCTCTTGCCGATGTAACCGATCGAACAGAGTTGGATCGGTCAAGGATCTCCCCGCTATCGATTAGCTGCGCAAGTACCCGTATGACACCTGGGTCGTGCTGGTCTCCCGCTGTGCGGCTAAGTTCCGAAAACGCATCCTGAAACGACATTCTGCGGCGATAAGGCCGATCACTCGTCAGCGCCTCGAACGCATCGGCAACGGCCAGAACACGCGCGTCAAACGGGATCTCAGCTCCCGCCAGGCGTTCCGGATACCCGTGCCCGTCCATTCTCTCATGGTGATACCGAATCTCAGGACAAAGATCGGCAAAGACGCCTATCTGGCCGACGGTCTCCGCACCGATCTCAGGGTGTTTCATAATCGCGGCGTATTCGTCGCGCGTCAGCGCGCCCGGCTTGCTGAGGATTCGGGAGGGGACAGCCACCTTTCCGACGTCGTGCAAGAGCGCGGCGTACCAACGATGCTCGATTCGATCCGTTGGCGTACCCAGCGCGCGATGCAGAGCAACAACGATCTCCGCCACGCGTTCAGAGTGACGTCGAGTGTGGGGATCCTTCTCTTCCACGCGACGTGCGAATTGAACGATCGTCTCTCTCGTTTGAACGTCAAGCTCAAGTTTCGCCTGACGAACGATCCTGAGGCTCACGATAGGCATAAAGAGGAAAGCGACGGACAAAAACCCAAACTGACCATAAAGTGAAGCAACCATCAGTGCGACAAGTGCGAACGCCAAGGAATGCGGAACAGTCCACATCATGCCTCTGGCTATCTCATGCCATGCCATCTTTTGCTCCAGGGCGACGACGCCGACCACTAAGATGTGGTTCATCAACACCTCAACGATTGCGGCGGCGGCGGCGCCCACAAACAGCCAATAAACGCCATCACCGAATGAGCGGACCGCAAGAAAGGCAACCGCAGCTGCTCCGACGTAAAGAGCCTCTTGCGCCGAGTTGAAAAGAGTCTTGAGTAGATCTCGCTGACCGGATCTAAGTAGCGGGAGGGCGGGCAAGAAAGCGACCGCGACGGCAACTGATGGATTGCCTATGAATGCGATTGTCAAGAGCACTACGAAACCCGGCGACAACTTGGGACCCCGAGGCCTTTCATCAGCAACCAGAGAAAGGCGTCGGACAGGAACCTCTACTTGGCTCCAGCATGCAAGGAGATGGACGAGCCAAAAGAACGCGACTTCGGCGAGCGGGGGTGAACCCCATCGCGAGAAAGTCCATCCCACCAAGGCAATAGCCATGACAAGCGTCGTCGCAACATACAAACGAACACGATTAGGCTTGCCCCGCCCGTTCTGCTCTGCTCGCACCGCTCCGCTCCCTCAAGTCGGGAGGCGAACCCGGCCCGTTTACCACCGCCAGCCGCTAGCAAGTAGTGGAACACTCAAAAATGCTGCTGCGACAGTCGTCGCCAATGTCGCGATTTTCCGCCAGATCTTCTTGCGCTGTATCTCAAACAGCTCCCCTCAGAATGGTCTTCCCC
The DNA here is from genome assembly GCA_964520325.1 of uncultured Actinomycetes bacterium. GTDB lineage: Bacteria > Actinomycetota > JAICYB01 > JAICYB01 > JAICYB01 > CAZFOB01. Next base: position 193,625 of record CAZFOB010000002.1, read on the forward strand.
ACTCCGCTAGTGGTGAGGAGAAATCCGCTCCGCTGAGGGTTCGTTACAGCGCGGCTGACACGGTACAGGCCGGGTTCCCTGCCCCCCCTTCTCTGGTTCGCCCCAAGTAAGCAACAACCGCGCCAAAAGAGCGCGCAAAACTGGACCCCAACTATAGAACTTGCGATAACGCTTGTAAACAAATGAGCACTCCTGTGGTTCGGATCTATTTCCGCAGGTCAGGCCCTTTTGGTAGCCGTCGGGGCCTCCGCGTATGCTCCCCCATATGGGCGAGGAGGAGGGGTGGGACCACCTTTATTCGTTCGAGCGCGACCTGGGTAAGCTTCTGGGCATCCGCGCTGCCCGACTGGTGCACGAACGCGGTCGGATCACAGAGATCCACGTCGTTTCCGATGGTTCTAAACAACCGAAGCAGCTGATCCGCGACATCGAGACCCTCGGCCAGGCCCTCCACCAGTTGGAGGTCGACCGAAAGACGGTCAGCATCTCGGAGTTCCCCGACGAGATCGCGCCCAGCCAGATGAGCATCTCCGTCCTCGAGGTCGGACCGGTCGCGGTGAGTACCGACGCCGGCGTTGCCACCTGCACGGTCGATGTGCGACGCGGGGAAGAAGTCTCGACCGCCACGGACACCGGCCCGGCCACAGAAGCAGGTCTGTACAAACTCATCGCGCGCACCACGGTGCGCGCGGCCTCCGACCTCCTCAACTCCCCACTCGCCGCCGACGTTGAGAACGCATTCTTCCTTCCCGACTCCACCGTGGCGACGGTCGTACTCCAGTTCGCCGATCTGGACGGAAACGCTGTCGTCGCGCCGGGAACCGCGGTGTCTCGTGGCGACAAGTATCGAACGATCGCGGTAGCCACTTTGGATGCGATCAAGCGTCACGACCGCGTTTGACCGAGCAGACCCTGCTCGCGGTTCCCAACATCTCCGAGGGACGCAACCACGCGAAGGTCGATCGGGTCGCCGGGGAGATCGCCCTGCTCGACGTCCACTCCGATCCCGATCACCACCGAAGCGTCCTCACGTACGGAGGTGAGCCGGATCTGGTGATCGAGATGTGCTTCGCGATGGTCGAACGCGCCGTGCTGGAGATCGACATCGCCGAGCACGTCGGCGCCCACCCGCGGTTCGGTGCAGTCGACATCCTTCCCTTCATCGGCCCGGTGTCCGAAGAGGAGATCAGCCGGTTCGCACAACGTATCTCGCACGGTCTCGGCATTCCCACATTCATGTACGGACGCGCGGCCCCGGATACACGATCTCTTCCCTCACTACGACGCGAACTGAAATTCGATAAGCCGGGAGGCCATGCGACCGCCGGTGTCGTCTGCATCGGACTCCGGGATCCGCTTATCGCCTTCAACGTCAATCTCGATGCACCGATCGCGGACGCTCGGCGCGTCGCGCGGCAGATCCGGAGTCCAGATCTTCGAGCGCTGGCGTTCGAGCTCCCTTCGCGGCAACTCGTGCAGGTGTCCATGAACCTCGTCCAGCCCCTCCGGCTCGGCCCCCGTGCGGCATACGACCGCGTCGCCGCACTCACGAACCGGATCGTGGACGCCGAAGTGGTGGGACTCGTTCCGCAAGCCACGCTTCCAGATCTCGCCGGCATCCCTCTCCGTGTGCCGGCCAGAAGCATCGAGAGCGTTTTGTCCGGATAGCATCTGCTCGTGAACCGCAAGTGGCTCATCCCGGTCGCCATCATCGGCGGCCTCCTTCTCGTGATCGTGCTGCCGCTCATCGGGTCGTACAACGGTCTGGTCGAGCGCGACGCCCGCGTCGATCAGTCATTCGCCGACCTCGACACGCAGCTGCAACGTCGAAACGATCTGATCCCGAACCTCGTCAGTGCGGTGAGGGCCGCCCTCAAGCAGGAACAGGCCGTGTTCGTCGAGATCGCGCGCGCCCGCTCACGCTACGGGGGCGCCAACACCATCGACGACAAGGCCGAGGCGAACAACGACCTTCAGAGCGCACTCTCGCGACTGCTCGTCATCGTTGAGAACAATCCGACGCTCCGCAGCAACGACAACATCCAGGACCTCATGACACAGCTCGAGGGCACCGAGAACCGCGTCGCACAAGCGCGCCGCGAATACAACGGCATCACGACCGACTTCAACGTGTTCGTCCGCCGGTTCCCGCGCAGCATCATCGCGGGCCTGTTCGGCTTCGATCCCAAGCCGCTCTTCGAGGCCACCCCAGAGGACCGCGAGGCACCCGGCGTCGACCTCGACGACGCATTCACGCCTGCCCCGTCCGGGTGATCCGGCGCGCAGCCACCGTCCTTCTGGTCTTCGCGGCACTCATTCCGGTCGCCATAGCCCAGGAAACGTTCCCGGAGTTCAGCAACTATGTCGTCGATGCGGCACGCGTCGTGCCGGACGACATCGAGAACCGCGTCAACGCTGAGCTCGAGGCCTATCAGGAGCGATCGGGCAACCAGATCGCGATCGCCGTAGTCGAAACCACCGGCAACCAGTCACTCGAGGACTACTCGGTCGATCTTGCCAAGGAGTGGGACATCGGAGATGCGGACAAGGACAACGGCGTGCTCCTCATCATCGCCTTCGAGGACCGGGCCCTGCGCATCGACGTCGGCGAAGGGATCGAGGGCGAGCTCACCGATCTCGAATCCGGACGGATCATCCGCGACCATGTCTCCCCCCGGCTTCGCGAGGGCGACGTCGGCGCGGCGATCCTCGCCGGCAGCCAGGAGATCCGCCGCGCGATCGGCGACGACGAAGGCCTTCCAGCGCAAGAGGACACACCCGCCCAAGAACCGCGCCAAGAACCGCGAGGGAGGAGCGGGCTCTGGGGTATCGCACCATTCCTCCTTCTTCCCTTTATCGGTTTCCGCAGGAGACGCCGGTCGACGCCGGTGTTCTGGGGAGGCGGCCAAGTGCGAAGCGGGAAGGACAAGCGACGATTAGGTGCTCGGGGCGACGAGGAGGACGATGGCAACAGCGGCCTCCTCAGCGCCCTGTTGCTCGGAGGCTTGCTCCTCGGCGGCGGACGGGGCGGTGGCGGCGGCTGGGGAGGCGGAGATTCCGGCGGCGGTTTCGGTGGTGGTGGCGGTGGCGACTTCGGAGGAGGCGGAGCGAGCGGTGACTGGTAAACGTCTGTCGAAAGCGGATCGCGAGACCATCAACGATGCGGTCGCCGACGCCGAGTCCAAAACGGGTTTGCAGTTCTGTGTCTACCTCGGCCCCGCGAGCGACGACACTCGTGCGCAAGCCGAAGCGTTGTTCGTCGAGGCCGGCCTCGACGCGCGGCCGGCCGTCCTGTTGCTCGTCGCTCCCGAGAAGCATCGCGTCGAGATCGTCACCGCACCGGACGCGCGCGAACGGCTCACCGACGAGGAATGCGCAGCCGCACTTCGCGAGATGACGCCGTACTTCAAACGCAACGACTTCGTCGGTGGAATGGTCGTCGGCCTCCGGGAGCTCGCGGAACGAACCGGTCCGGGAACCGGGCCCGGGGACGCACCCGACCTGCCGAACGTGATCGGCTAGGCGGCGGCCGATGAGGGGATGCGGTCGGTGACGAAGCCGACCAGCGACTCGAGCGCCTCGCGCTCGGGGACGTCCTCAAGGCCGCGTGCGATCTCGATCGCCTCGTTGGCGTAACGCTGAGCCACCGAGGTCGTGTAACGGAACGAGCCCGTGTTGTGAAGCGTCTCGAGGAGGCGCGGGAGCTCGTCCTCGTCCTTGACGAGATCGGCGACCTCGGAACGCTCGCCCATTGCGTGCAACACCGGCAGTGTGTATACGCCCTCCTTCAGATCGGTTCCAACCGGCTTGCCGATCTTGCGCTCGTCGCCGAGGAAGTCGAGCAGGTCGTCGACGAGCTGGAACGTGATCCCGAATGCCGTCGCGTACCGTTCGAGCTTCCTGGCGATCTCGATATCGGCACCACCAACGCGCGCCCCAAGGTAGGCAGCGGAGGCGAAGAGGCGCGCCGTCTTTCGTTCGATCACTTCGAGGTAAGCGTCCGGGTGCCGGTCGGTCTGATAGGCGGCTTCGATCTCCTTGACCTGACCTTCACAGAGCGCAGCGATCGTCGCCGCCAGGACATAAGGCACCTCTCCCCCCACCTCGGCGGCAAGCATCGATGATTTCGCGAAAAGGTAGTCACCGGAGAGAACGGCGAGGGTGTTGGTCCAATTGGCATTGACGGAGGGCACCCCGTGGCGCGTATCAGCTTCGTCGATGATGTCGTCGTGCTGGAGGGTGGCGACGTGGGTCAGCTCGATCGCGGCGGCGAGCTTGCGGATGTTCACCTCGTGGCCGGCGTCCCGGTCACCGAACCCGGCGCCGAGGAAGGTCAAAGCGACCCGAAGGCGCTTGCCTCCCGCCTGCAGCAGATGCTGGGCGAGGAGCGAAACGAAGGGGAAATCGGAGGCGACGACGTCCAGCAGGTAGCCCTCCGTTTCGAGCAGCTGGCGCTCCACGAGAAGAAGCGGAGGCGGTCGTTCCAATCCAGATCTTCCCGTCATCGTCGTCCAGCATAAACAAAGAGCTTGTCGCGGACGGGAGCCGGACAGTTAGAATCTCGCACGGCGGGCGACAGGAGCAGGGCCGGACCAGGGAGGGCGCATGCCCCGTAAGAGAAGCAAGATCGACGTCCTTCAGAACGTCTGGCTGTTCTCGGCGTGTACGAGCAAGGAGCTCGGTCGCATCGCGTCACTCGTGGACGAAGCCGAGGTGCCCAAGGGGGCCACCCTGACCAAGGAGGGCGCCACCGGGCGCGAGTTCTTCGCGGTCGCGGAGGGCCAAGCCACCGCGAAGATCCGGGGGAAGAAGATCGCAAGCTATGCCCCCGGCGATTTCTTCGGTGAGATGGCGCTGCTCGATCAAGGCCCGCGTTCGGCGACGATCACCGCGGACACTCCGATGATGCTGTACGTACTCGACGCGAAGAGCTTCTCGACGCTGATCGACCGCCACCCGGCTGTCGCGCGGAAGATCCTGCGAGGTCTGGCGGCTCGTCTACGCAAGGCCGAAAAAGCACCGCACCACTAGGCCGCTCCGGGTCAACGCTAGACGGCTTGTGCCCGTGGCATCTCGCGGAAGGACGGGTGCTCTCGGACCGACCGCGCCATCGCGCGGAATCGGATGCTGATGCTCGCGACGTTGCTTATCCCCAACCTGCGGAGCTGCACCAACTCGATCTCGAGGCTGTCGAGATCGCCTTGCCGGGCGGCCCCGGCCGCCCGTCCGATCGAATCGCCCAGGTCCATGGTGTCCCCCTCGTGACTCTTCCCGTTAACGCCGCGGGACGTCTTCCAGGTACGGCATACACGGCAGGACCGACACGAACCCGGTATATCCTTCTCGCATGATCCTCGAGGTGACCTCCGAGAGCATCCGCGACATCGCAGCAGCCGTTCACGCAGCGCGCAAGCGCGAACCCGAGATCGACCTCCTCGCCGCCGTCGAACGCATGGTCATGGGTGCGATCAAGGACAAGAGCGAAACCCTCGAGCTCTCGTCGCAGGAGGCTGCTTCGCTGCGCAACGTGTTGCTCCAGCGAGCCTACGATCAGCGACGCAATGCGGAGGGAACCGATTACTCTGACCTCGCCGAGCGGATCGGCAACGCCCTCGACACGGAGGACGATCTCATCACACTCGAGGCGGAGCGCGAGTAGTGGCAGACATCCCCGAGCAGCCGGTGCTGAGCGCAGAAGCGCTCGCGACTCTCAAGATCGAGCTCGAAGAGCTCAAGGGCAACGGCCGCGAAAGGATCGTCGAACAGATCAGGCAGGCGCGAGACCTCGGCGACATCACGGACAACGCGGCGTACGAAACTGCGAAGCAAGACCAAGCGCTTCTCGAAGGACGCATCGCTCGTCTCGAAGAGCTCGTCAAGAACGCCGTCGTGCGCGAAGGCATGATCACGTCGGACGTCGTCACTCCTGGACTTGTCGTCACAGTGCGTGACGTCGACGCAACGAACGTCGAGGACACCTTCATGCTGGCCGAACCTGAAGAGCGGGTGACCGGTGCGCGCGTGCTTTCGCCGCGCTCGCCGCTCGGTCAAGCGCTACTCGGCTGCAAGGTGGGCGATACGGTGACCTACGAAGCGCCCGGAGGAACCTTCACCTACGAGGTCGTCGGGCTCGATTCGAATTGACGGACGAGCGGACGGCCGATCCGCTCGAGCGGCCGACCGAGCCCCCGCTCGACCCACGTCGCATCCGGAGCTTCCTCGGGCTCGTCCTCGGACGCCTCGGCCCCCGAGCGTTCGGCGCCGTCGCCGGGATCTTCCTCGCGCTCCTCGTGGCCGAACACACCGAGAGCCTCTTGATGGTCACGCTCGCGCTGACGGCGCATCGCATCGTGACGTGGGCCGCGTTCCCGATCGCCGGCCGCATGAGCGACCGTTCGCAGTCCGGCCTCGGACGTCGCGTGCCGTACATGGCCGGCGGATTGATCGTTTCCGGCGTGTGCACCGCGCTCTTCACACACGCCGATAGCTTCTGGCAGCTCGTCGTCCTGCTGATGGTCACGCGGATCGCGTTCGTGGCATACACGGTGCCGGCCGCGGCGATCACTCCGGAAGCGTTCGGCAAGAGCCGGTGGGCTCGCGCCGGAGTTGCAGTCACGATCCTCGGCACCGTCGTCGGACTGTCGATCCGAGTTACCGCGATCGCGACATGGGATCAGAACGACCCCACGACGTGGGCGGCGTCCTACTACCTTTCGGCGGCGTACATCGTCTTCGCCGGTCTCGCGATCGCACTCCTGGTGCGCGAGGTTCCGGCCGCCAAACAACTGGTGAAGGATCATCCGACCGAGAGGTTCCGCGTAACGATGCATTCGATGCTCGCCGCACCGAACGCGAAGCCGCTCATCGCCGGCCTGCTGCTGTCCGTCGCGTCCGGCGGCGCATTCAATCGTGGGTATCCGATCTACGCGCGCGACGTGCTGGGAGCCGGTGGCGACGCACTCGCCGCGGCCGGACTGTGGTCGGCCGTCCTCGGCATCGCATCGGTGCCCTTCGCGATCCTGCTCTCGGCCAAGCTGTCGAGGAAGACCAACGTGCTCCTCGCGAGCCTCAGCGGTGGAGGCGCCGCTCTCGCGCATCTCTGGGTGACCGACCTCTGGCAGTCGGTTGCGCTCTTCTCAGCCTCGAGCATGTTCTTCATCGCCGCGGCGATCGGGCTTGTTCCTCTCTACCTGCAGGTCATTCCGCGGCGTGGTGGCCTTGGCGAACGGATCGGCGTGATGTTCGCGCCGATCCTGCTCGCGGGGATGGTCGCTGCGTTCCTCGCCGGCTTCGCCTACGACTTCATCATCCAGGACTACCGCGTGATCTGGATCCCCACCGCGCTCTTCGCGTTCGCGGCCGGTCTGTCGTATCTCCCGCTCAAGATTCCTGCTCACGCCAAGCGCGCAGATCCCGCCCACGGCTGGAAGCTGCTCGCCGGGCTTCTCTGGGGCCAGAAGGAAGGTCGCGAGCTCTTCCGCGGCGACATCGACCATCACGAGGCCGACGGCGCGGCGCTGATCGAGCTCGTGTCCGACGAACTCAATCCCTACATGGAGCGCTTCTAGAGGGAGGTACACATGAAGGCCGCCGTGCTCGAAGCTTACGGTCAGCCGCTCAACATCACCGACGTCGATCTCGCGCCGCCTCAAGCTCACGAGGTGAAGGTCTCGATCCGAGCCACGGGCGTCTGCCACTCCGATCTTTCGATCCAGCAGGGCAAGATCCCCTATCCGACACCGTGCATCCTCGGACACGAGGCCGCCGGCGAGGTCACTGAAGTCGGAGACGGTGTGACTTCGGTCAAGCCGGGCGATCACGTCGTGACGATGTGGACCCCCATGTGCGGCCAGTGCTACATGTGTCGGCGCGGACAGACGCACCTGTGTGAGGGCGTCCGTGCGATGGGGATGATGGACGACGGTACGTCGCGTCTGTCGAAGGACGGCAAGCTCATCCTGCACGGGATCAGTTCAGCGACCTTCGCCGAAGAGGCGATCTTCCGGGACTACGCATTGGTGAAGATCACCGACGACGTCCCCTTCGAGATCGCAGCCGTCGTCGGATGCGGCGTGCTCACCGGCGTCGGCGCGGTGATGAACACCGCACATGTTCGTCCGGGCGAATCGGTCGCGGTGATCGGGTGCGGAGGTGTCGGCATCAACGCGATCCAGGGGGCCCGGCTCGTCGGTGCATATCCGATCATCGCTGTCGATACCGTCGACGCAAAGCTCGACATGGCGGAGGCCTTCGGAGCGACGCACCGCGTCAACGCGTCGGACAATAACGCCGTCACCGCTGTGCAGGAACTCACGACCGGACGGGGTGTCGACGCAGCGTTCGAGGTTGTGGGCGCACCCGCGCTGCAGCGTCAGGCCTTCGACATGACGCGACGCGGCGGACGCGCGGTCTACGTCGGCGTTGCGGGCTTCACCGACGAGGTCTCACTGCCGTCGATCCTGCTCGCACTCGGCGAGAAGAACGTGCTCGGTTGCTATTACGGCTCGTGCGACCCGAAGCGGGACATCCCTCTCTTCCTCGATCTGTGGAGGGCCGGCAAACTCGATCTCGAGGGCCTGGTGTCGCAAACCGCCAAGCTCGACGACGTCAACGACGCCTTCGAGGACATGGAGGCCGGAAAGGTCATCCGCACCGTCCTCATCCCGTAGCCGGTACAACAGTCGTCAGAGCTGCTGCAGGGCGAAGCGGTCGCACGCCGTCTCCGCCGCGCTCTTACGTCCGAGCACTTCGCGCAAGTACCAGTGGTAGTACTCATGCAAGTACAGGTAGCGGATCAGCTCCTGTGGCCGCTCGAAGTACACACGGTGGCAGTACCACTTGAACTTGAGGCCCTTGCCGCGTAGACGTTTCGCCCGGTACGGAACGTCCTCACAGAACGGCTGGAACGGCATCGGCACGAGGATCGTGATCTGGCGCTCGTCGAACTCACAGAACGCCCGGACGTGCGGGCGCTTGCGATAGGAGAGAGGCTTGACCACCACGTTGTAACCACGTGCCACAGGAAGGTCTTTGATCGCGCGCCGCACGCGATCCGGAGACCAGCCCCGCAACTCCTCGACCTTGATGCGCATCGCTCCCGTCCGGGGGCCGGGGATCCGTGCGACGACCACGCCGCGGCGTGGCCAGATGTCGGCCCCGAGTCGTTCGAGCTCCATCTCGAGCTTGCGACGCGGCACCTCACCCGACTGCACCACGATCGTGCCGCCTGGAGTCGTCACGCGGACGAGCTCCCGGGCTTGCATCACCGCGTCGCCCGTCTCACGGGTGCACACCACCACATCGAATCGCTGGTCTTTGAACGGGAGTGCGGCGAGCAGGCCGATGTGAGGGCCGATCGCCTTGAGAGGCTTGGTTCGTTTTCCGGCATCGGCGATCGCATCCCGGACGTACGGGCGAAGCGCCGCCGCGTGCGGTCCGGCGACGAGCACACCAGCGCCGTCACGCAATGAACGTGCGGCGGCTCGTCCAAGCGCTTGCTTCGTCGCGGTCGTCAACACGTGAGGTCCTCGCTACGGGATCCGGGGGCCCAGGGTAGGGTCACCCGATGCCTCCGCGCACGATCGCGCAACGATATGAGCTCGAGTCGAAGGTCGGCTCGGGCGGGATGGGCACGGTCTGGAAGGCAAAGGATCTGCTTCTCGACCGCATCGTGGCGGTGAAGCTTCTCCACGACGGCCTGGCCGACGACGCAGCGTTCGGCGAACGCTTCCGACGTGAGGCTCGCTCCGCGGCAAGGCTCGGTCACCCGAACGTGGTCGCCGTCTACGACACCGGGCAGGACCCGGACGGGGCCCCGTTCATCGTCATGGAGTACGTCGAGGGCGAATCGCTCCATCAGATGTTGCATCGCACCGGTCCTCTTCCGGTTGAGGACACCGCGCGCATCGCTCGCTCTATCCTCGCGGGGCTTGCTCATGCGCACAACCGAGGGCTCGTGCACCGGGACATGAAGCCCGCCAACGTCTTGTTCGATACCACGCACGAACATGCGAAGGTCGTGGACTTCGGAATCGCCAAGGGTCTCGATGAGACCGGCGGACTGACGAGAACGAGCGGGATGATCGGGACCGCCGCGTACCTCTCTCCAGAACAGGTCAACGGCCATGACGCGGGACCGGCATCGGATCTCTATGCGGTCGGATGTCTGCTCTACGCGTGCCTCACCGGCGAACCGCCGTTCGCAGGTTCCACGCCGGTGACGGTCGCGATGAAACACCTGAACGAAGCTGTGCCGCCGTTGTCCGCCAGGCGCCCGGACGTCCCACCCGACTTCGAAGCCGTAATCAGGCGCTCCCTCGAGAAGGATCCGGCCCGTCGATTCAGCAGCGCCGAGCAGATGGAAGCTGCGGTTGCCGCCACGGGACTCGATCAACGCTCGTCGAGCCATCCCGTCATCGCCGCGGCGACGCTGCCCGCGACGCGGGCGATCCGCCAGCACCCGGTGGCCAAGCACCCGGTGGGTGGTGCCGTCCAAGTTGGGCCAGTCGGGCCGGTTGGAACGGAGGTACTAACGAGGGGGGCAGGGCCACGTGCGGGATCGAGCTCGCGATGGCTCGCACCCCTGGCTGCGTTCCTCGTCGTTGCGGCGATCGCAGCGGTCTTCGCCCTGTGGTATCAGAATCGGGACCCGGGCTTGATCGAAGCGCCTCTGCCGACGTTGGAGCCGACTCAGGCGCCCACGGCGACGCCGACCGAGGAGCCAACGCCCGACCCGACGGATGAGCCAACGCCCCGGCCCTCGCGTACGCCGCTCCTCGATCTCCCCGGGTTGGATCTGAGTTCCCCAGAGGAGGACGAACAGGAGTCCCCGACGCCTCCTCCAAGCGCCACGCCCACCGAAGAACCCTAGTTTGACCTGCGGTCATTCGTAGGAGAAGGTTAACCCTTATGCCACTCCCCCTCCGTGTGCTCGTGCTCGCCTATCGCGGCAATCCCCACTCGGGCGGCCAGGGGGTCTACACCCGCTACCTGGCCAAAGAGCTCGTCGATCTCGGGCACCACGTCGACGTCGGCTCCGGTCCCCCTTACCCGGAGCTCGACGGCACGGGGGCCGAGCTTCACCACATCCAGGGCATGGACCTCTACCGGCCGGAGCGGCCGTTCCGTCCGCATCGTTGGCCGAAAGATCGCTACGACTGGCTGGAGCTTTCGATCATGTCGACGGGTGGATTCTCTGAGCCGCGCCCGTGGAGTCTCCGGGCGAACGCCTGGATGAAGACTCAGGGCGACCGCTGGGACGTCGTCCACGACAACCAATGCCTCGGCACCGGGATGGTAAAGATGGCCGAGCGCCTGCCGCTGCTCGCGACCGTGCACCACCCGATCACCGTGGACAAGAAGCTCGAGCTCGCCGAGACGAAGAACCCGTGGCGCAACATCACCAAGCGACGTTGGTACTCGTTCCTCGGCATGCAGAAGCGGGTGCTCAAGAAGCTCCCGCGCCTGATCACGGTCTCGCAGAGCTCGCGCACCGACATCATCGACCAGCTCGGCGTGGCACCCGAACGCATCGACGTGGTTCCCGTCGGCGTCGACCAGACCATCTTCCGTCCGCAACCGGAGATCCCGGTCGTACCCGGACGACTGCTCTCGGTCATCTCCTCCGACGTCCCGCTGAAGGGCCTCGCCTACCTGCTCGAAGCACTGGCGAAGCTGCGCACCGAGGTGCCGCACGCGCATCTCGTGGTGATCGGACGCATGCGTCCAGAAGATCCGTCGCGCAAGACCGTGGCGAAGTTCGGCCTCGAAGGGGCCGTGACCTTCACGGGCAACATCTCCTACGACGAGATGATCCACCTGTACGGCACGGCCGAGATCGCCGTCGTTCCGTCGCTGTATGAAGGCTTCTCGCTCCCCGCCATCCAGGCCATGGCCGCCGGACTTCCGCTGGTGTGCACCAAGGCCGGAGCGATCCCCGAGGTCGCGGGCGCCGACGGTGAGAGCGCTCTGCTGGTGCATCCGGGCGACGCCGGAGCGCTGGCCAGCGCGATCAAGCGCATGCTCGGGGACAAAGAGCTTCAAGCACGTCTGGCCGCGGCCGCCCTCGAGCGAGTTCTCGAGCGCTTCACATGGGCGGCGATGGCCAAGCAGACAGCCGAGCAGTACCGGATCTCGATCGACCAGTTCAAGAGCGGACGGCGCTAGTGCTCACACTCGACTTCGACAAGCTGGACATCAAGCCCGCAGACCTTGTCCTCGACATCGGATGCGGATACGGACGCCACTCCTTCGAAGTGGTCCGCCGCGGCGGTCACGCGGTGGCTGCCGACCTCGCCAACCCCGAGCTCAACAAGGTGCTCGCAACCTTTGCCGCGATGGGCACGAGCGAAGACCTTCCGTCAACGTCCCGTGGTTCCTGCGTCAACGCCAACGTCCTCACACTTCCGTTCGCCGACGGGGCGTTCGATCACGTGATCGCGTCGGAGATCCTCGAGCACATCCCGGACGATTCGGCCGCGATGACCGAGATCGCCCGCGTCACCAAGCCGGGGGGAACGATCACGGTGACCATCCCGCGGGCGGGGCAAGAGGTCGTGTGCTGGCTGCTCTCCAACGAGTACCACAACACCCCGGGCGGGCACGTCCGCATCTATCGCCAGCGCCAGGTCACGGATCGCCTCAAGAGTGCCGGCTTACGCCCACAGGGGTTCGGCTTCGCACACGCGCTGCACACGCCGTACTGGTGGCTGCGATGCGCGGTCGGGCCGAAGAACCTCGAGAACCCGCTCGTGAAGGCGTACAAGTCGTTCCTCGAGTGGGACATCATCGCCGGCCCGCCGCTGGTGCGGCTGACCGAACGCATGCTCAACCCGGTTCTCGGGAAGAGTCTCGTCGTGTATCTCACCAAGCCACTGCCAACACCGCAGAAAGAGGCCGCGCTTGTCTCCTGATGTACTCGAGCAGTCGCTGGTCGATCAGACGGCGGAGGCGATCGCGGCGGCTCAGCAGCCGGACGGTCGCCTGCCGTGGCACACCGAACAGCACACCGATCCGTGGAACCACGTCGAGGGTGCGATGGGCCTCATGCTCGGCGGCCGGCGGAAAGACGCCGAGCTCGCGTACGACTGGATGGTTCGCACGCAGCGTCAGGACGGCTCCTGGGCGCAGTCCTATGCATGGGACGGATCCGTCCAGGATGCGGATGCCGACACCAACATGTGTGCGTACATCGCGGTCGGCGTGTGGCACCACTTCCTGCTCACCGGCGACCGCGCGTACATGACCGCGCTGTGGCCTGTCGTGGAGAGAGCGGTCGATTACGTGCTCGACCACCAGGCGCCAGGCGGCGAGATCGCATGGATGCACCATGCCAACGGCACGATCGACCGCCGCGCCCTGCTCACGGCGTCATCGTCGATCTACATGAGCGTTCGGTGCGCGGTCGCTATCGCTGAGGAGATCGGAGAGGAGCGCCCGGACTGGGAGCTGTCGATCGGTCTGCTCGCACATGCGATCCGCAACCGTCCGCAGGCGTTCTGGCCGAAACCGCGCTGGTCGATGGACTGGTACTACCCCGTCATGACCGGCGTGCTCCGCGGCGGGAACGCTGCGGAGCGGATCGCCGACAAATGGGACACCTTCGTCGTCGACGGCCGCGGCTGCCGCTGCGTCTCGGACAAACCGTGGGTCACGACCGCCGAGACCTGCGAGCTCGTGCTCGCTCTCGAAACCGCCGGCGACGAGGAAGCTGCACGGCGTCTGTTCGACGACGTGCAATTCCTCCGTCAGGACGACGGCGCCTACCAGGAAGGCTGGGTCTTCCCCGAGGACGTCTTCTGGCCGGGACGCACCCCACCGTGGACGGCCGGCGCTGTGCTGCTGGCGGCCGATGCTCTCGATCGTCGCTCGAAAGCATGGAACCTCTTCCACGGCGACGACCTTCCCTCCGGACTATCGTCCGACGCGGTCTCCGAGCATCTCCTGGGAGCAGGGATCGAAATCGCCTCGGGGGCCGAGCGAACGGCCTAAAGCTCAGTTCCCTCGGCGCAGCTCCCGGGCAGGTCGAGTCGATGCGTGAGGCGCTCCAGTGACCGGGCTGCCGCCCGGCGTACTTCCGACTCCGGATCGTCCTCCGCTTCCCGAACGAGGTCGACGTGCTCCGTGTCGCCGATGATCCCCAGCGCCCGTACGACGGCGGCGCGGACACGTGGCAGCTCGTGGGCGGACAACGCCGCTACACCCGGTCCCGCCTCTCCGATCTCGCGCTTGGCTGCGACCTTGACGCACATCTCCACGACCCTCCAGTGCTCGTCCCCGAGTCTGCGCACGACGACCGGTGCGGCCAAGTCTGACCAGACGTACAGCAGCCCGCGAGCGCCCCACACCCGGGCCCAGTAGGGCTTCCACGCGCCGCCATCGAGTACCGACTGACCAGCAGGGCCGCCCAGGAAGAGCAGGATCTCGGCCTCGTCGTGTGGGTCGTCGGCCGCCAACAGGTCCGCACAGGCACATGCTGCCTCGACTTCGCCGATCTCGGCCGCGAGCAACGCGAGCAGATCCTGGGGACTGACGTGACGCCCCGGATTGGGCGGCAGCCGGCGAGTCATGCGGTCATCTTGTCAGGCTGGCCGTAGGCCGAACGGTGTAGTCGTCACGTGGCGCGCGAGCGGCAAAAGGTTATGCCTCATCGTGTTCCTCTGCACGTTCAATCCACGTTGCGGGATCGCGACGTGCGTGGAAGCAACCGATGATGACGACGTCTGGCTCCTCGATCACGTAGTAGAGCGCGTACGGGAATCGTCGTAGTGGGAGCCGCCGAACGTCGCCATGCACGACCGGGAACGCGGTCGCGTGTTCCGCGAGTAGGTCGATGGCGAAATCGACAACAGAGAAGAACTCCTCACCGAGCCCACGTTCGGCGCGCTCGTACCATCTGCCCGCTTCGGCGAGATCTCGCTTCGCTGAAGCGGTGAGGCGCACACGCCGACTCAATCCTTACGACGTAGTTGCGAAATGACGGTCTTAGCGTCTTCCGCAGCCTCTGGATTCGCCTGATGGGTCGCCAAACGCCTGTCGAGCTCGGATCGTTGCGCCTCCGTCACGGGCACAGCCTGCGGGTTGGCATCGATGCTTTCCCAGATGTCTTCCAGCAGTCGAAGACGCTCCTCGACAGGAAGCTTGTCGATCTCTTCTCTTCGCAACGCGCTCATTGAGTTCCATCCTCCGCTAGCCTCGGGCTCCTGGCAACCGTAGTGGTAGGCATAACGACTTTGGGCGTTCAGGCGCCGGAGCCTGCAGCGCCGAGTTAGGCCGTTTGTTTCTTCTGTCTCTCAGCTGTATTGGCATGCTGTCGTCGCACACTCGCAGATCCTTCCTCGTGCCAGGCGGCCTGACACTATTGGTGGCGGTCCAGGAAGCTGAGGACAGCGTCGTTGAAGGCTTCGGGTTGGTCGACGTTCGACAGATGAGCTGCGTCATCATCTAGAACTACGAGTTCAGACGCGGATATACCTTTGTGAATAGCCTCCGCCATCTCGATAGGTGTTGAGAGGTCGCGGGCACCGACGACAACTCTCGTTGGGGCAACGATCTCAGAGAGGCGGTCAGTGAGATCAAGCTGAGACAGCGCGACGCAGCAGCCGATGTAGCCCTCCAACGGCGTGCTCCGAACCATTTTGCGAACCGCGTCGGCCCACTCTGGCCGAGCCTGCACGGTTTGGGGGGTGAGGAACCGCTCGGCCGCGACCTCGACCATGAAGTCCATGTTGCCGGCACCCCGAATGGCGTCGATACGTTGTTGCCAGATAGCAGGATCCCGATACGGGTCGTGACTCGCTGTGTCACACAGGACGAGAGAACGCAGCACGCCTGGCTTTCGCAGGGCTATTGACATGCCGGTCATGCCGCCCATTGATAGGCCGACAAAGTGGGTCTGCGCTATTGAGAGCGCATCCAGCAGCCCCAGCACATCATCAGCGAGCAACTCGAAGCTGTAAGGGCTTGAGCCAACGTCCGTCTCACCGTGACCTCGCTAGTCGTAACGCAAGACGCGATAACGCTTCGTAAACGCGGTCATCTGCTCATCCCACATGCGGTGTGTCGTCGCTAGGGAGTTGCTCAGGGTAACCCAGGGAGCACCTTCCGGACCGTCGATCCGGTAGTTAATGCGGATTCCGTTGACACCGAGCTTCATCGCACGCCCTAACGTAACTAACTGAAGCGGCCTAACGACTTTGGCCGCTGAGCCGCCGCGAGCGCGCGAAGCGCACGGCGGTCGGCTCCTGCGGCGAGTTGGACCGCCAATCGTGAGCCATCACTCAGTCGAGAACCTTGCGAAGGAAGATCTGGTCGTGCCCGACCGGATAGTCACTGATGCGTCCAATCTCCTCGAATCCGAGACGCTCGTAGAACTCGGGGGCCTGGAAGGAATGCGTGGAGAGGAACATCTGGCGGCAACCGCGTCGCCGGGCCTCTGCCTCAGCGGCCTTCATCAGCCGCGAGCCAATCCCCTGATGACGCAGATCGTCGCTGACCCAGAGTCGTGAGACTTCACAGGTGCCACCCCACGTATGGCCATGCAGACCCGCCGTCATCACGCCGCTATCGTCTCGCATGAAGATGCCAAGCAGTACGCCATCGCGAATAGCCGTTGCGCCAACGTTGAAGTCGTAGAGGCGGTCGCCGAGGAAGGACATGTCCTCAAGTGCAGGTTGGTCGACGAGCTCAAAGGACGGGTCGATGTCAGCTCCTGTCATCCGCTTGTTCGCAGGTGGAGCGTGTCGGTCCAACTCTTGCTTCTACTGACCTGACTAATCCCGCAGATCCTCATGTCGGTCAGCATAATCCCGCGCTCACATAGTCACTGAACCCATCGCGATGAGGCCGCTGACCAGGTTCCGCGCGGGTATTGCTTGTTTGCGTCTGCGGTCTTATCGCGATTATGCGGGCCAGCCTAATCCCGGGGCGGCGGGCCACTCTCGGCGGGGGCCACAACGCCTTTACGCGATTCAGGGGTGCTCCGGTCGCAAGAGCCAGCTTCTGCTCGGGGAACGAATCTCTGGCAGTGCGGGAACGTCAGCCCGGCCCGGAGTCCCGGTCGGGTGCTCACACGAGCCGATCGAACAACACGCGACGATCTCCAATGCTCGCGCCAGTCCACACGGCACCCCAATCAAGCAGCGTCAGGACGAGGTGCTGATCGGCTCTCGCGCACTCGCCCGCATCCGTTCATGGCGCACGCACCACGCGAAGGCTTCCGGTCCGCGACGCATCGGTGAAGGCGTCCTTCTTCGCTCGCTCATAGACGCGGAACGGACCCTGTCCGCCTTGGTCGGGACTTTCGAACACGTCGTGGATGGCGAGCAGACCCCGCGTCACGAGCTTCGGCCCCCAGCTCTCGTAGTCGATGAGCGCCGGTTCATCGCTGTGCGCGCCGTCGATAAACACCAGCCCGAGTGGGGTTGTCCAGTAGCGCGCGATCGTCGGTGCGTTTCCGACGATGCCGACGACGACGTCCTCGAGCCCGGCTTCCGCGATCGTGTGGCGGAAGAACGGGAGTGAGTCGATGCGTCCGGTTGACGGGTCGACGACTTCGGGGTCGTGGTGATCCCACTCGGATTGCATCTCTTCGCTTCCACGGTGGTGATCGATGGTGAACACGACCGTGTTGCGCACGCGGGCCGCCGCGCCGAGATAGACCGCGGACTTGCCGCAGTACGTGCCGATCTCCAGCACGGGGCCGAGCAACGCGCCCTCAAGCGCGGCCTCGTAGAGCGCGAGGCCTTCGTCGGGCGGCATGAAGCCCTTGGCCGCTTCAGCGGCGGCCCTCAGCGACCGGTCCACGTCTATCCGGTAGGAGTAACGAGCTGGGTGAGCATCTCCTGCTGGGTCACCATCGCGTCAGCTTGGTTCTTCACGAACGCGTCGGGATCACGCCACTTCGCGTCGATCATCGTTTGAAGCTCAGGATGCGGGAACACGTACAAGTGGTTCTCGATGACGCACCGGACGACGTCCTCGGCGAGCTTCTCTGGCGGCATCCCCGCTGCCATCATCTGTGCCATGAAGCCGCGCATCTGCTCTTCGACCTCGGCCGGAAGCTCTTCTTCGTTGTAGCTCTCCGAGTGTTCCGCGATGTTGGTTGCGACGACGAGGGGACACACAACCGAGACACCGATGCCGCGGTTCGCGAGATAGCCGGCGAGAGACTCGCACAGTCCGACGACGCCGAACTTCGTCACGCAGTACGGGATGAGCTGCGGGAAGCCGATCGTTCCCGCCGACGACGCGGTGTGGACGAGGTAGCCCGAACCCCGCTCCAGCATGTGGGGAAGGATGCGACGCACGGCCCAGATGTGTGAGTGCAGGTTGATGGCGAGGATGTTGTCCCACGCGTCTTGTGGAATGACGTGCGGTGCGCCGCCCAGGCCGATCCCGGCGTTGGACATGAACAGATCGCAATGACCCTGCCAGTCGATCGACGCGTCGACGAGCGCAAGGACTTCGTCCTCTTTCGACACGTCGGTGCGGACCACGAGAGCCTTGCGTCCGTGTGCTTCGATCTCCGATGCCACTGCCTTCGAACGCTCCTCGTTGACGTCGGACACCACGACGTCGCTTCCCTGCTGAGCGAACGCGAGAGCGCACGCGCGTCCGATGCCGGAAGCGGCTCCCGTGACTACCGCAACCGATCCTGCGAATTCGAACGGCACGCTCAGCTCACCCGCTCGACGATCATCGCAAGTCCTTGGCCGCCGCCAACGCACATCGTCTCGAGGCCGATCTGTCGATCCATCGTCTGCAGATCGTTGATGAGCGTGGTCATGATGCGAGCACCGGTCATGCCGAAAGGGTGACCGAGCGCGATCGCTCCGCCATGCGGGTTGAGTTTGTCGCTCCACGGGTCGACCCCGACCTCCTTGCACACCGGGATCACCTGCGCGGCGAACGCTTCGTTGAGCTCCATCACATCGACGTCGTCGATCGTCATCTTGGCTTGAGCGAGACATTTCTTCACGGCTTCGATCGGGCCGACGCCCATGAAGGCCGGATCGAGGCCGGAGACCGCGGACGCCTTGATCCGGACGAGCGGAGTCAATCCGTCGGCCTTGGCCTTGTCCTCACTCATCACGATGACCGCGGCTGCGCCGTCGTTGAGCGGGCATGAGTTGCCGGCCGTGACCACGCCGTCCTCTTTGAACGCAGGCTTGAGCGATGCGAGCCGTTCGAGCGTCGAGTCGGGACGCGGACCATCGTCGCGATCGACGGTCGTGCCGTCGGCCTTTCCGTAGGGGTGGATCTCGCGGTCGAAGAAGCCGTTCTTCTGTGCGGCGACCGCACGTTCCTGCGACTGCTGCGCGAACCGGTCGAGATCTTCGCGATCGAGGTTCCACTTCGTTGCGACGTTCTCGGCGGTGAGGCCCATCGGTATGTAGACCTGCCACGGTTGACCCGTCAGAAGGCCGGGGTGAAGCGCCTCGATCCCGCCGGCGAGTTGGTCGATACGGCTGATGGCCTCGATACCGCAGGCGACGAAGGCATCGCCTTCCCCGGCAACGATCGCGTGGAAAGCCATACGGATCGCCTGGAGCGAGGACGAGCAGAACCGGTTCACGGTGGTGCCGGGTACCGTTTCCGGCAAGCCGGCGAGCAGACCGGCGACCCGGGCGACGTTCATCCCCTGCTCGCCGTGAGGGAAGCCGCATCCGGCGAAGACGTCCTCTATCGACGCAGGGTCGATCCCCGACTTCGCAACGACCTCTTTGATGATGAACGCGAGAAGGTCGTCGGCCCGTACGTCCGCAAGCGAGCCCTTGTGCGCGCGGCCGATCGGCGTTCGACCCGCGGCAACGATGACAGCATTGCTCATGTGAAGCCTCCTCATTGGGTGAGCTCTTCTGACGTGCTCTTCTGAAATGCTCTTCTGAAATACCAGGCCCCATCTTCGCCCATGTTGACCGCGGCCCGCCCAACGACGACGAGCAGATCGAGCCGTCCGACCACGTCGGCCATCACCTCCCAGCTCTGCTCGGCCCGGCTGCGATACAGGTTGCGTCCGATATCGAGCGCTGTCTGCGGAGCATCGGTGAGGGCTCCTTCAACGTGGCGGGTTCGCCGGGCCGTCTTCGCGAGCCGCCGCTCGATGAGCGCGGCATGGCCGCGGATCGGCGGTCCGTGGCCCGGAAAGAGCGCCGGGGCTTGCCGAGCCAGGAGCTCACTCAAGCCGACGTTGTACTGCTGGAGCAACGGAGCACGACCTGTCGCGTTGGACCTGTCGATCTCGAGTCCGGCGTTGGTCGGATGATCGGCGATCACGTAGTCACCCACGAAGATCGCACCCGTGGTCTCCTCGACGATCCAGCAATGGCCCGGCGTATGTCCGGGGTGATGCTCGACCCGCAAACGCGCGTCCCCGCAGATGAAGACTTGGCCATCTGCCATCGGCACGAACATCGGAGCCCGCCACGGTGATCCGGGCTCCTCGTCGTAGAAAAAGGACGACAAGTCGTCATCGGTGAACCCGAGTGGCCGGAAGAGCTCGATCGTGTTGGCGCGCCAGTCGGTCGGGTCGGCGATCGCGATGTCGGCCGGATGCGCGAGCACTCGGCACGCGTAGTCGTCCTGCAGCCACGTTGCTCCCCCGAAGTGATCTGTGTGGGCGTGCGTCACGATCACACGCTGCACGTCCGCGGGCTCCAGCCCTTCCTCCGAGAGCACCTTGCGCATCCTGTCGATGCTCTCGGGACGGTTCGTCCCGCTGTCGATGAGCGTGACCGGGTCGCCGATGAACAAGTACGCGGTGGCCGGCCCGACGTCCCACGGTGTGGGCACCACGATCGGACGCGCCGGTATCTCCAAGCGATCCAGCTCTTCGCGGAGCGCCATCTCGAGTTCGCCTATCTCCATGACCCAACAGCATGCATGACGCACTTCATCGTTGCGTCGTGAGTTTCCTCACCTTCTCAGTGCGTCCTTTGGTGTCTTCTACCGACGTCGCCGCAAACAAAGGAACAAGCGGATGAAGATCCCAAAGCTTGTCTGGAACCGCCGCCACAACGTCGCAGTGCTCACCGTTTCGTACGGACGGCGTGTGTGGAACACGCGTGAGGTTGCAGATCTGATCCTTGGCTTCAACGCCGCCGGACGTCTGTCCCGAGTGGTGCTTCTCGACCCGCGCCAGATGCTCCCGGCTGACGCAACGCCGGCTGAAGCCATCGCTTGCGTCACCGAGTCGTTGCTCCGCGTCGGCGAGCTCCGACAGGCCGAGCTCGACGTCCTGTGCAGCGCGCTCGAGCGGGCAACCGCGATGGGGATCCGTCCGCTGCTCAGGTAGCCCGGACGTTGAAGTGCTCCGCCAAGGGTCCCCGGTGCGACCGCTCCCGCGCCGGGGACCCTGCCGTGCTGGCACAGGAAAAAGCCCGGCTCCGGAAACCCTTCCCCATGGTTCCCGAACCGGGCTCGATCCTTCGAGACCTCGATATCCCCCGCTTCGCGAAGCGGAGATTCGCACCATAGGGCGAGCCTCAGGAACGGTCAATCCCCACCAAAACCACCGCTGCGCACAGCTTGTGCATGTTCGCAACAGCAAGAACGCAGGTCGGCAAGCGTCTTGAATCCTGAGCGTGACCAGGGAACTTTCCCAACGCCGCCCACTCCGGGAGAAAGGAGGCTAGCCTGACCCCGTTCAGCGGCCCGTCACAGGGCATGGGGATCGTCAGGGTGCGGGGGCTTTGGGATGGGTTGGCTAGAACGCACGACAGCTATCTTCGCCGGCGTGGCCGTGATCGCATCGCTCTCCGTGATCGTCGCGCGTTCTGAAGCATCGAGCGAGCTCAGTGGGTCCGCCGTGGCCGTCTTTACTCCATCACCGCCGGCACGCACGCTTCCACCGCCTCCGCCGGCGACGAAGGCACCGGCGCCGGAGCCCCCGGCCGTCGCAACCTCGGTCGGAGCCATCACCACAACGGGCGTGGTCACCGTCCGGGCCAAGGCGATGTTCGCTTCCAAGCCGGTTCAGCTGCTGACGCCCGGCGTGCTGCTGCCGGTGTACGAGCGACGAGGTGAGTTCTTCAAGGTGTTCACCCCGCACGAGGCCTTCGGCTGGGTCCATCGTTCGAAGGCCAAGCGCCATGAGAAAGCCGGCGCGCGGCCGAAGGGTTCGCTCGAGGGTGCCACGGTCGTGATCGACCCCGGTCACGGTGGGCACCTCTCGGGGGCCATCGGCCCAGGCGGCCTGACGGAGAAGCAAGTCAACCTCAGCATCTCTCGGAGCCTGGTCGACGAGATCTCGCAGGCGCGCGTCTTCCTCACTCGCGGTGAAGGACACGCCGGCCTTGCGTACCGGTCTGCGCTGGCCAATCGCCTCGGTGCGCACATCTTCCTGTCGGTGCACAACAACGCGCTCCCCGACGCGAAGTCGAAACTGCCGGGGAGTGAGACCTACTACCAGCAGCACTCTGCAAACTCCAAGCGCCTGGCCGGGCTGGTCTACGAGGAGCTCCACGGGGCATTCGCGTCGTTCAAGATCCTGTGGGGCAAAGATCCCTTCGCCGGCGCGAAGTACCGCCGAAACGGCGAGGGTCACGACTACTACGCCGTGCTTCGCCGGACGCTCGTTCCCGCGGTGATCTCCGAAGGGATGTTCATCACCAACAAGGCCGAAGAGCTACTCCTGCGCAACGCATCCGTGCGCGAGCTCTACGCCGAAGCCCTCGGACGTGCCATCAAGCGCTACTTCACCACTGATGATCCCGGCTCCGGGTACAAGGATCCGTACGCGGTGCCGCATCCCGAATGCAAGATCGAAGGGTGCTTCGAGCACCGCAAGTAGGGCTCACCACGGCCTCACCACGGAGGCCAGGGTACGTGTCGCCCGCCGGGATCGGGGTTCGGAAAGGTACGCGCCTGGAGAACGGTCGACACCCGTTCACAAAGTGCGTCGACCTCCTCGCGATCCAGAAGCTTGGACAGCAGCCCGGTTCCGATCGTCCGCCGTAACGTCTCCAAGTCCGCCAGCAACGCATCAGGGATCGGCTCGCCCTCGAAGACCCAGACCACCGTCCGGAGCTTGGGCTCGACGGCGAAACAGATCCCGTGATCGATGCCCCACAACCGCCCGCCCGTATCGACGATCAGATGACCGGCTTTGCGGTCGGCGTTGTTCGCAACCGCGTCGAACAACACGAGCCTCTGTAGCTCTTCGGGATGAGACTGCGGCAACTTGCGCACGTCGGCCTCAACGTCCTCATCGATGAACCATTGCAGTGCCCCGAAACCCGCCGGCCCTTCCCGCAGGACGGTCGGCGGCACGAGACCCCAGCCGAGCTCCTGCGAGATCACCCAGGCTGCGGTCTCGCGCAGGCATAACGTGCCGTCCGGGAAGTCCCACAGCGGACGTTCGCCGCGTCGGGGCTTGTATACCGCGAGCGCTTCCCGGTCACCGTCCTTGATGCGCGTGAGCAGCGTCGCGTTGGACGCGTAGGGCAACAGACCCAGGATCTCGATCTCCGCGCACGCGAGGAATCCCACCGCTTCACCAACGTCGATCGACTCCGTCACGCCAGCCGTGTGACCTCGTGGTGCCCGTTGGATCGCGGACAGAAGTGGCCTTCGGGATCGATCGATCCTCCACACATCGCGCAGATCGGACGCCCGCCCGTGACCTCCCTCTCCCCGCGGCGAGCAAGGCCCTCCATCTGTGGGCGTGTTGCCCACACGCGAACACGTCCACGATCTTCTTCATCCGGGAGCGCATCGCCCTCGTCGTCTTCGCCGTCCGGGAAGAACTCATCGCATTGGAGCAGGACGAGATCGCGTTCCTCGTCGTAGCCGAGTCCGATCCGGCCGATCCGAAAATCGGCAACGATGGGCTGTTCCAGATCGAGGGTATCGACGTCAAGGGCCGCGTTGTTTTCGGGAACGCCGACGCGCTCGAGCAGGTCGTCGATGTGGGTAGCCAGCAACGACACCTGTTGCTTCTCAAGGAGCATCGACACCAGGTCGGTTCGGTTGCGGCATTGGACGTAGAACGAACGCTCTCCGGGCTCACCGACGGCCCCGGCGGTGAGGTGGTCGACCGGATCGAAGTCGATGCGAACGCTCACGACGTCTTCTTCTTCTTCTTCGCGACCGGTGGCAGCCGCAGACCCTCGAGGCTACCGGTCATGTTGAGGCCGATCAGGCGCGGGATCCCGCCGTAGAACGCGAACGCGCTCACCGATGCCGTATCCACTACGATCCGCTGGAACAGATCGAGATGCATACCGAGGTAGTGGGCGACGATCGTCTTGATCGTGTCGGCGTGCGAAGCGACCGCGATGATCCCCCGGCGATGACGTCCGCGGATCTCTTCGACCGCGGCTACACCGCGGCGCTGCAACTCCAGAAGGCTCTCACCTCCCGGGAATCGCGCCTGGGACGGAACCGTCTGGATCGTGCGCCACAGCGGCGTCTTGACGAGGTTCTTGTAAGCCTTGCCCTGCCAGCCTCCATACCGGACCTCGCCGAGGTCCTCGACGGTCTTGATCTCCAGTCGACGTCCGGCGGCCACGGCCTCGGCGGTCTCGAGGCAGCGCTCGAGCGGCGACGAGTAGATCGCGTTGAGCTTCACCGACTCGAGCCGTTCGGCGAGGCGCTTGGCCTCTTCGCACCCTTTCGCACTGAGGTGGACGCCCGGCGTCCAGCCGTAGAGGTGGCCGGCCTTGAACTCAGCTTGGCCGTGTCGGATGAACAGAACGAACTGCACGACCGTAGCCTACGAAAGACGCGCGATAGAGGGTTGTTTCCGCGACCGTTGCGGTCGGAGTACGCTTCTCCGCTAATGGCTCGACCCATGGAGGTACTCAAGTCGGCGCTTGTGGGCCGGCCGAGGGACACCGCCGGACTCGAACACGAGCGCCTGTCGAAGAAGATCGCGCTCGCAGTGTTCGCTTCCGACGCCCTGTCGTCCTCGGCGTACGCGACCGAAGAGATGCTCATCGTGCTCATCGCCGCGGGCACCGCGGCCGCTGTGTACTCGATCCCGGTCGCGATCGCGATCACCGCGGTGCTCGGGATCGTGATCTTCTCGTACCGGCAGACCGTCCACGCCTACCCGAACGGCGCCAGCGCGTACATCGTCGCCTCGACGAACCTCGGAAAATTTCCCGGCCTCGTCGCCGCGTCGGCCCTACTGATCGACTACGTCCTGACCGTCGCCGTCTCCGTCACCGCAGGCGTTTCGGCCATCACGTCCTTGGCGCCGGGTCTGCGTTCGTATCGCGTGGTGATGGGTGTGGCCGTGATCGCCTTGATCACGATCCTGAACCTGAGGGGGACGAAAGAGTCAGGCGTGCTCTTCGCGGTGCCGACGTACGCCTACGTGGTGCTGGTCGGCAGCCTCGTCGTGTGGGGCCTCGTCCGCTCGGCGCTCGGCCTCGGCCCGGTCGAGGTTCTTCCGGGCGCGCACGGCGCGGGGGCCCAGCAGCTGACGATCTTCCTCGTCTTGCGAGGTTTCTCCCACGGCTGCACCGCTCTGACCGGCGTCGAGGCCGTATCCGACGGAGTTCAAGCATTCCGCAAGCCCGAAGCGCGCAACGCCGGTACAACGCTCGTGATCATGGGTCTGCTGCTCGCGTTCCTCTTCATCGGCATCACCGTCCTCGCGTATCTCTACGACATCACCGGTCCGAGCGAAGAACCACACCGCACCGTCGTCGCGCTCGTTGCCTTGGCCGTCTTCGGCAATGGACCTTTGTTCGCGGCCGTTCAGATCGCGACGTTCCTGATCCTGTTCCTCGCCGCTAACACGAGCTACGCCGACTTCCCTCGACTCGCGAACTTCCTCGCGCGCGATCGATATGCGCCACGCCAGTTCATGAACCGTGGAGACCGCCTTGCGTTCTCGAACGGGATCATCGCTCTCGGAGCGCTCGCGGCCGTCCTGCTTGCCATCTACCGGGCTGAGTTGAGTCAGATCATCAACCTCTACGTGGTCGGCGTCTTCACGAGCTTCACGTTGTCGCAGTTGGGCATGGTGCAGCATTGGCGCAAGCGTCGCGAGACCGACTCCCGCTGGAGACGGAACGCGTTCATCAACGGGATCGGCGCGACGACGACGTTCCTGGTCCTCTGCATCGTCCTCGCAACGAAGTTCCTTGCCGGCGCCTACCTCGTCGTGGGATTCATCCCGGTCCTGGTCTGGGGGCTCACCCGGATCCATCGCCACTACATGCACGTTCGGGTGGGGCTCCGGGATCCGTCCCGCCGGCCGCAACCGGCCCAAGGCAACCACGTCATCCTCCTCGTCGGCCGTCCGAGTGAGGAAGAGCTTCGGGCGTTCTGGTACGCCGATCGCGTCCGTACGGAGGACTTCCACGCGGTTCACTTCGCCGAGCGCGACGATCCCAAAGGATTAGAGGCGCTATGGGTACGGCAGATCGGTCTGCTCCCCACTTCACCGGGGCTCGAGATCGTTCGCGACGAAGGCGGGTTGCCGGCGATGCTCCGCGCATACATCCAGCGTCTGCGCAGCCGTATCCCCACCGAGGACTTCGTCACTGTGATCGTCTCGGAGCGGATCACGGACGGACTGCTTCAGATCGGGACACGAACGGGGCTGCGACTCAAGCTCGCGCTACTCTTCACACCAGACGTCGTCGTCACGAACGTCCCCGTCGTGGTCGGTGCTGCGCGCGCGTGCGCACTCGATACCGGCCAGCCCATCCGTCACATCGTGATAGTGCTCGTCCCGGCCGCCCACAACGCGACGCTGCGTGCGCTCGAATACGCCAAGACGCTCGATGCGAACGAGGTGCGGCCGATCCACGTTGTCCTCGATCCGGAGATGACCGGACATCATCGCGAAGAGTGGGAAGCCCTTGGAACCGAGCAGCCGCTCCAGTTCGTCGACTCGCCGTATCGCGATCTCGTAGCACCGCTGCGTGACTACGTTCGGCGGATCACCGACGACGGCCTCACGCTGGTCACTCTTGTGCTTCCTGAGTTCGTCGTGAAGCAATGGTGGCACAACTTCCTTCACAACCAGAACGCCTTCGAGGTCAAACGGACCTTCTTGACCGAGCCGGACGTGATCGTTACGTCCGTGCCGTATCACCTGACGTAACCAAGTACGGCTGGAGCACGCCGAGGTCGGCCGGTCTGGCGCGCAGCTTCAGGAGGACACCCTTGTCGCCGTGCTCGGATCCGAGCACTCGGCCTTCGTCGTGCAAGCGCGCGATGAGCGTGCCCTCCGTGTACGGAACGAGCACCTCCACCTCGACCGCGCGGCGCTCGATCTGCCGGCCGATGGTCTCGAGGAGCTCGTCGACGCCCTCTCCGGACACAGCAGAGATCGCCACGGCATCCGGGAAGCGGGTGCGGAGCGCGGACCGCTCCGCGGGCCCGAGGAGATCCAGCTTGTTCAACGCGAGCACGCGCGGCACCTCGGTCGCTTCGATCTCGCCGAGCACCTCGTCGACCGCAGCGACGTCGACCGATGGATCGGCACGTGATGCGTCGACAACATGAACGAGCAGATCGGCTGCTGCCACTTGCTCGAGGGTCGACTGGAACGCTTCAACGAGTCCGTGGGGAAGCTTGCGGATGAACCCGACCGTGTCGGTCACCACGACCGGGTTGCGATCGGGAAGCCGGAGGCGTCGTGCGGTTGGGTCGAGTGTCGAGAACAACCGGTCCTCGACAACCACGCCGGCATCGGTCAGATGGTTGAGGAGCGTTGATTTGCCGGCGTTGGTGTAACCCACGATCGAGATCGTCGGCACCGATTCCTCGCGCCGCTTCCGCGAGCGAGAACGCCGCTTGCCAAGCTCTACGAGCTCCTTCTTCAGCTTGTTGATCCTGCGCTGGATGCGACGACGGTCGACCTCGAGCTGGGTCTCACCGGGCCCCCTGGTCCCGATCGGTGCACGTCCGCCGCCGCCGCCTCGTCCTCCACCACCTGAAGCACCGCCGATACGGGACAGGGCGATACCCCAGCCACGAAGTCGCGGCAAGCCGTACGTCAATTGCGCGAGCTCGACCTGCATCTTTCCTTCGGACGTTGTCGCGCGCTGCGCGAAGATGTCGAGGATCAGGATCGTCCGGTCGATGACTTTTCCTGAGATCGCCTCCTCCAGGTTGCGCAGCTGAGCGGGCGCGAGCTCCTCGTCGAAGACCACGGTGTCGGCTTCCGTCCGCTTGATCTCCTCGATCACCTCGCCGACCTTGCCCTTGCCGATGAATGTCGCGGGATGGGGACGCAGGCGCCGCTGTGCAAGCCGGCCGACGACCTCGCCGCCGGCCGAAGAGACGAGCGAGGCGAGCTCGTCGAGGCTCGCGTCTGTGTCGTAACCGGTCGCACCGTCGAGCTGCACGCCGACGAGGACGACTCGCTCGGGCCGCGACTCGTCGCTGCTGAGTGTCGGGATATCGCGTTGCTGTGGCATGCGTCCAGTATCCACCAGGCCACCTGGGGCCACATCGGGTCACATGGGGCCACAGGGGATAGGGGGATAGGCTCGACGCATGCTCGGCGTGGCGTTGCGAGACAGCGGCCTGCACGTTTCCGACCTCATGACGCTCGCCCGAGCCGCCGACGACGCCGGATACGAAAGCGTCTGGGCCCCCGAGGTGGGTTCCCGCGACGCGATCGTGCTCTGCGCGCTGTACGGATCGGTCACCAAGTCGGCCACGGTGGGCACCGGTGTGGTTCCGCTATACGCCCGCAACATCGCGAGCTTGAGCCTTTCGGTCGCTGCCGCCGCGGATGCCTCCGGCGGACGCTTCGTCCTCGGCATCGGCGCCGGCCACCGCTTCACCACCGAGGCGTGGTACGAGCACACGTGGGACAAACCACGCAAGCGCATGCGTGAGACGATCGAACTACTGCACCGGATCTTCGCCGGCGAACGGGTCACGCACAGCGGCCTCGTCCACTTGGACGGATTCCACCTCGGCTCGACACCCCCGCCGGTCCCGATCTACCTCGCCGCTCTCACGCCACCCTCGTTACGTCTGGCCGGTGAGGTTGCGGACGGTGTGATCCTCAACTGGCTCCCGCCGGAAGGCATCGAGAAGGCGGCGCTGCTCGCACGGGAAGCGGCTGCGGACAAAGGACGAAGCGTGCGTATCGTCGCCTACGTGCGCACGGCGGTCATCGGCACATCCGAGCAGGACCACGACATGCGCGTCGCGCTTCGCGAACAGGTCTACGCGTATCTCAGCCTTCCGACGTACGCGAACTCACTGAGACAAGTGGGGTTCGCGCAGAACCTAGACGCCATGGCGGCCGGCGACGAGAAGGCAGTGGACGCATTGGTCGACGTGCTCTGCGCGGGCGGTGACGCTTCGACGGTGAGCCGCAAGCTCGAGGCGTATCAGGACGCCGGCGTCGACTCGGTGATCAGCTACCCGGTCCCCTTCGGCGATGACCACGCCGCCTCGATCCTGCACACCGTACGTGCGGTGATCTGACGGACTGATCGAGCGCTAGCGTGATCCTTAGCGCGTAGCGTGATCCCTAGCGCGTAGCGTGATCGCTAGAGGGCCAGTTTCCGGACCCGCTCGACACCTTCTTCGAGCCTGTCGTCGGGCAGCGTCAGCGAGAAGCGGATGTAACCCTCGCCGTAGGCGCCGTAGCCGTTGCCCGGCGCCACCACGACTGCCGCTTCGTCCAGAAGCAATGCAGCGAAGGACGTCGACGTGTGACCGTCCGGGACCGGCACCCAGAGGTAGAACGAGCCCTTGGGCGCTTCTGCATCGAGGCCTGCGTCTCTCAAGGCCGCAACCGCACGATCACGGCGCCTCGCGAAGACCTCGAGCTGCGCATCGAGGAAGTCTCGGGGTCCGGTCAGTCCAGCGATGCCCGCCTTCTGGATCGCGTTGAAGATGCCGGAGTCGAGGTTGGTCTTCAGGCGCCCGAGCGCCTCGACGGCCTCAGCACAACCCGCGATCCAGCCGATGCGCCAGCCCGTCATGTTGAACGTTTTCGAGAAGGAGTGCAGCTCGACGGCGACATCCTTCGCGCCATCGACTTGCAGGACGCTCGGTGCAACGTAGCCGTCGTAGGTGATCTCGGAGTACGCGGCGTCGTGTGCGAGCAGGATGTTGTTTGTCCGGCAGTACTCGACGGCAACATCGAAGAAGGAGAGGTCGCATGTTGCACCTGTTGGGTTGCCCGGGTAGTTCAGCCACATGAGCTTGGCGCGCTTCGCGGCTTCTGCAGGGATCTCGCCGAACTCGGGAAGGAACCCGTTCTCGCGCCGCACGGGAACCGGAACGGGCTCGCCGCCGGCCAAGCGCGTGCCGACGTCGTAGACCGGATAGCCAGGGTCGGCGCAGAGCGCAACGTCACCGTCGGAGATCACGGCCCACGGAAGGTGCACGACACCTTCCTTTGAACCCCACAACGGCAGGACTTCGGTGTCCGGATCGAGCACGACGTCGAATCGCTTGTTCATCCACTCGGCGATCGCGTTCCGGAGCTCGGGGAGTCCGGCGTACGACGGGTAGTTGTGCGTGCTCGGGTCGAGTGCCGAGCTACGCAACGCTTCGACGATGTGCGGCGGTGTCGGGAAGTCGGGATCGCCGATGCCGAAGGAGATGACGTCCGCGCCTTCGGCCCGCTTGGCGGAGACTCGCTTGTCGAGCTCGGCGAAGAGGTACGGCGGGATGTCTGCGATCCGGCGCGCGGGCACAAACGTGCTCATGACGCCGCGACCAATGTCACGTGGTGCGTCAGTCCGCGTGCATCGAGCCATGCGCGGTCGATCTCGCCGCTGAAGACCGCTTCGGCCGGTCCGGTGAGCCACACGCCACCGCCCGGCTCCCATTCGACCTCGAGCTCACCGCCCGTCATGTGCACGGCGACGTGCGAACCTGTGCGCTCGAGCGAGGCGGATGCGACGACTGCAGCGCAGATGCCCGAACCGCAGGCGAGCGTCTCGCCGATGCCGCGTTCCCACACGCGCATGCGGATGGACGTCGCATCGATGATCTGGACGAACTCGACGTTGGTGTGGGCTGGGAAATCCGGATGGACCTCGAGACGGGGGCCGAGGCCGAGCACCGTCGGGTCGTCGAGCGACCGGCCGATCTCGTCGACGAAGAGCACGAGGTGCGGGTTACCCATCGAGACAGCGCTCGCGCGGAGGACCTCACCGTCGAGGTCGATCTCGACACGCATCGACGAACCCGAGCCAGTCATCGGGATGTGCGCCCGTTCCAAGACGGGCGTACCCATGTCGACGGTGAAACACCCCATGCCCGCAGCACGAACCAGCACCGGCCGGCCGAGTGTCGCGATCACGTGGTCGCCCTCGTCCAGGCGTCCGGCGTGCCGCTCGTGCAGGACGAGACAGCGGATGCCGTTCCCGCACATCTCAGCCGTGCCCCCGTCGGCGTTGTAGTAGTCCATGTAGTAGGCGGCCTCGCCATCCTCCGCCCCCTTTTCGATGATGCGGATCACACCGTCGGCGCCGACGCCGGTGTGTCTGTCGCACAATGCGGCAACGAGATCGGGCGCAAGCGACGCCCGGGGGCCGAGACGGCCCTCGAGGTCGGCGATCATCACGAAGTCGTTGCCGGCGCCGTGGTATTTGCTGAAACGCATCGTGAAGCCAGATTAACCAGCGCGGAGCCACGCGGTGCGGCGGATGTCATGCGTCTGTGGATGAACCGCCTCGATCACTCCGTCCGGCTCCAGGCCGATCGCCCTCAGCTCTTCGACTCGGTCGGGATGGCCCGTGAGCACACGGTTCGCACGGATTACCAACACCCCACCGGGGACGAGGAAGTCACGCAGGATCCGATCGACGAGCTCGCGTTGTCGCCGCGGAGTGGCTTCATCGAGGCCCGACTGGACGACGTCGAAGCGTCTTGGAGGTTCCCAGTCGATGACGTTCCCGACCCAGATCCGATCCGCCCAATGCGGGAGCCGATGCTTCGCGAGCGCTGCGATGCGCCAAGAGATGTCGAGACCGTATGCCTCAACTTCGATCCCGCGCTCAGTGCCCCATCTGTGAACGCTCTCCATCAGATACCCGTTGGCGCATCCGACGTCGAGGAAGGTTCCCCGTCGCGGGAAGACGTCGAGCACGAGCTCGCGCGCCCAGCGCCAGTCCTGCTCGTCCCCCCCTTTGCCGGACTGGCCGCGCGGATCGTCGGACGCAAGGTACGCGTCGATGAGCACTTCTTCGACACCCTCGTGCCACTGCACTTCGGTGATCTGCTCTGAGGCGAGCGCAGCGTCGAGCGCGTCGATCTCGATCTGCGCGTACGGGGTGTCGGGCTGTCGCAGGCCGAGCTCTCGGCACGTCCACGGCAACGACACGCGGAGCTGGCGAAGCTGGAACCTCCGCACGGTCGGCGCGCCTGCTGGGGCCGGCAGTGACGCGTAGCTCGCAAAGAACGCGGAGATGCCAGATGCGTAGGCGCCCAGGCCCGGCGCCACCTCCTCCGGCAAAGGACCACCTTCAAGACGAAGCGCAGCGAGCCAGCAGGCAAGATCGAGGTCTCGCGGCCCGCGGGCCGCCCAGTTCCAGTCGACGAGCACCACCCGGTCTTCGGTTAAACAGAGGTTGTCGCTTCGGACGTCGAGGTGAAGCAGTTCCTCGCCCTGCAGCGGCGCGCTCCGGGCCGCGGAGATGAGTGTCGGAAGGCATTCTTCCAACCACTCGCGGCCGGCGATCCGCAGCGTCAGGAAGCCCTCGGGGTCCTCTGCCACCCGCTCCCAGCCGGAGAACATCTCGAGGAAGCGAGCGGCGTCGGCAAGATGGGGTGGCGGGGGCGTCGTCCACACGCGATCGAGTGTTGCCAGGACGCGCTCCACCTCACCCGGCTCCCACGGCGGCGGCCAACGGGCGTCGCGGAAGTCCTCGAGAAGGAGGAGCGGCCGCTCGCCGTCCTCCCATGCGATGACCTCACACCGATAGTCCGTCGGAAGCGGCGTCATATTCAGGTACTCGTCGCGGATCCTCCACGCCAGGTCGTCGGTCGGCGCCATCTTCGCGAACACGCGCCGGCCGTCTTCGAGGTCCAATGACCACCGTTGCGCGATCGAATAGCCGCCTGCTCCGCGCACCCAGTCGACGGGGTACGACCCTACGAGCGCGGCAACGCGGTCGAGGAGCTCCTCTGGCGGGTGGAGACCCCCCGCACCCCCCCGTGGCGGCCTCAGTCGATCCCCCGTTCGTAGATGCGGCGGACGACGTCCTCGATCGCGGGCTCCTCCAGAGAGAGATCACGGAGCTCCACCTGAGCGGCCACCGCACCGATCAGCGCAGCTGCGGTCACTTCGTCTCGCCTGAACCTGAGCCATTGACGCGGACCGTCCATCCTCTCGACCCGCGCGCCTGCTACGTCCACAGGTGGACCCGGCTCGACGAGGTCGATCACGAGCACACTCTCTCCGCCGACGCGGCGGCGCAACGCGTCGAGGTCGCCGTCGTAGATGACGCGGCCGTGGTCGATGATCATCATGCGCCGGCAGAGCTGCTCGATGTCGTCCATGTCGTGGGTCGTGAGCAGCAAGGTCGTACCACGCTCGCGATTGATCAGCGTCAGGAACTCACGGATGCGTGCTTTCCCAACAACATCGAGCCCGATGGTCGGCTCGTCCAAGAAGAGGATCTCCGGATCGTGGAGGAGGGCGGCGGCCAGGTCGCCGCGCATCCGTTGTCCGAGGGACAGCTGACGAACGGGCGTCCCGATGAAAGGCTCAAGGTCGAGGACATCGGCGAACGTGCTCAGATTGGCCCGGTATCGATCTTCGGGAACGCGATAGATGTGCTTGAGGAGCTCGAACGAGTCGCGCAGCGGCAAGTCCCACCAGAGTTGCGTTCGCTGACCGAACACCACACCGATCCTTCTCGCGAGATCGATGCGCTGTCGCGTCGGCTCGAGGTCGAGCACGCGGATCCTCCCGCCTGAGGGGACGAGGATCCCAGTCAACATCTTGATCGTCGTCGACTTCCCCGCTCCGTTCGGGCCGACGTAGCCCACCATCTCGCCGCGTTCGATAGAAAACGAGACATCGTCGACTGCGCGCACCTGCGTCCGTTCGCGACGCAGGCGACCGAGGCCGCGCGCACCCGGCTTGGCGCGGTACACGTTGAAGGTCTTCCGGAGTGCCTCAAGCTCGATGATCGCCATCGTCAGCTCCCCGTGCTCCGGTAGTGACGCACGGCCGCGCGCCAGATGTAACCGGCCACGACGACCGCCGCAACGGCGACCACCGGCGACATGTACCTCAGGAACTCGGGGGCGTTCGTCGGATCGGCTTTGTCGAGCAGATAGAGCGACGGATAGTAGTTCACGAACGCGAGGGGGATGACGTATCCGAGAAGCCGACGCATCCACACACCGAAGATGTGCAACGGGAACTGCGTGAGCATGTTGCCGCCGTAGGTGAACGCGTTGGCGACTTCACGAGCGTCCATCGTCCAGAAGGAGATCGCATTCGTCGACACCCAGATCGCACAGAAGATCGCAACAGCGCTCACGAGCATGAGTGCGAAGATGATGATCCGTCCCGGCGTCCAGTCGACGGACACGTGACTGAGCGCGTAGCCGAAGATGACCGCGCCCTGAACGATGCCTCCGGCGTGGCGGATGTCGAGATCGCCGGTCAGCACCTGACCGAGTGTGCCGAGCGGGCGCGTCAGCACCTGATCGAACGAGCCCATCCGGATGAACTCCGGCAGCCGGTCGAGGTTGGTCATCAGGATGTCCGCGAACTTAAACGTGATGTAGGACGAGCCGTACAGGAACGACACCTCCTCGATCGTCCATCCACCCATGTGCGGGAGTCGCGTGAAGATCACGAGGATCATCACGAAGTCGAGGAAGGAGAAGAAGAAAGAGCCGATGATCTGTCCGAGAAACGAGAGCCGGTACTGCAGGTGTGATCGGATCCGGGAGCCGGCGAGCCTGCCGTACACGGCGCCGTGACTCACCGATCCGCTAGCCACCTTGCACCACCAGCTTCCGCGTCGCGCCGCGCAGCACGATCCGTCCGGCGCCGAGGAGCACCAGCGCCCACGACACCTGCATCGCAAGCGTTGCGATGACGTCAGGTCCGTTGACGCGCTCGAGGAAGACGTCCATCGGCAGTTCGAGCATCGCGGCGAACGGAAGAGCGCGCAGGACGTCGCGGATGCCATCGGGGAAGAGGGCGAGCGGGATCGTGAAACCGGACAGCATCGTCCACGCGGTCGCCGCGAGGGTGTGGATACCGCGGATGTCGATGAGCCAGAACGCGGTGAGGTTGACCATGAATCGCAGCCCGAAGCTCACCGCAACCGCCAGCACGACGCTCAACGCGAACGCCGCCCAGGTCAAAGGGTTCTCCGGCAGTCGAAGATCGAATGCGATCGCCCCGACGACAAACGGCGGGATCCCGCGAACCAGTGCGTGATACACGGCGCGGCCGAGGTCCTGCGAGAGCCAGTAGAACTGGTAATCGAACGGCCGGTAGAGGTCGGTGGCAACTTGCCCCGAATACACCGTGTCGGAGATCTCGTACCAGCCCCACAGGTACAGCGGCATGATCAGGCCCTGCGAGACGAAGCTGTACGTCAGCATGTCGCTGCTCGAGTAGCCGCCGACGCTGGCCACGCTCTGGAAGAGGGTCAGCAGGACGTAGGCGCGCATGAACCCGAAGACCGTGTTCGTAAACACGCCGGCGACGGCCGCCCACCGATACGTGGCGTACCGACGGAACCCCCGGCGTGCGACCTCCCACCACAGCCGCATAGCAGCGCTTCTCCCGACCTTCGTCCCGCGAGCAGAAGAGCATACGTCCCAGCATCCCTGAGAGGCTTGTAAACGACCGTTCGTCTTGTGACTATTGTTCTTAGCGTTACACGTCTGTGATTCGATCCGGAGAAGGCGCCGGAGGCGACGGAGGTCATCGTGGAGGCGGCAAGGCACGACCTGTGGGGCTCCTACCAGCAAACGTGGAAGCGGGAGGCCTTCTCGGAAGCCAACATCCGGATGATCCCTCCTGCCCCCACCGTGCACGTCTGCGCCGACGACGAGGTCTGGCACGGCGACCACGATCGCGCCGACAGGCTCCTCGACGATCTCGACCGAGCCATGGCCGGAGGTTTTCTCCGTCGCGCGCAACGTCTTCGCGCGGCCTGGCTTCAGCAGTGCCACCTGGATCGGATCGCCTGGGCACGCGCAACAGCTCGCGAGCGTGGACTTCGTCTCGACCCCATCGGCCGCGGCCCTGTTGTCGATCGTCCGACCGTCCACTACCGAGACCGACTGCCTTGGTATCTCGCGCCGGTGAACCGCTACGCCGACGATCGCCTGCCTGCCCGCGCAAGCGCCGTGCTCGATGGCTGGAACGGGACTGGCAAGGTCTTCGACGGATTGTGCATCGCCGACGAGCCGGTCAGCTCGGGTCACTTCCCAGTCCATTCCCTGGTCGGAGCGATCACCGCGGACGGCCGCAGCGGCGACTGGTTCGTGCTCGACCGCTGGGCCAGTTAGAGCGGACTTTCAGGAAGCAGCGAAGATCCGGATGATCTCGTCCCGCGCGCCTTCCCACGACAACGCCGATGCGTCGACCCAGACCACTCGCGGGTCGGCAGTGAACCAGGAGATCTGGCGCCTGATGAAGTTCTTCGTGTTCTTCACCAGTCGCGTCGTGGCGCTCTCGAGTGTCTCGACACCTTCGATCACCGGAATCATCTCCTTGACCCCGAGCGCTTGGCGCGCCGTCCGCGAGAAGTTGCCGGTGCCGATCCGCCGAACTTCCTCGAGTAAGCCCTTCTCGAGCTCGCGCTGAACCCGAACCTCCGCGCGGCGCAGCAACTCGTCGCGGTTCCAGGTCAGGCCGACGACCGTCAGGTCGTACGGTCCTCCCCCGCGCTTCCAGGACGTGCGGAGCTCGCTCGGGGGCCGTCCGGTGAGCTCGAGCACCTCAACGGCACGAACCACTCGACGGATGTTGCGGGGGTCAAGGCGCGCCGCGCTCGCCGGGTCGGCCTGCAGAAGGCGCGCGTACAGCGCGTCCGGGTCTTCGCACTCGAGTCTCTTTCGCAACTCGGGTGAGGTTGGAGCGAACTCGAGCTCGTCGACGACCGCGCGGAAGTACAGGCCAGAACCGCCAACCAGCAACGGTTGCGCACCGCGCGATGCGATCTCGTCGATCGCAGCGCGCGCCAGGGAACGGTACGCAGGAGCGGTGAACTCCTCGCACACGGCGGCGATGTCGAACAGATGGTGAGGCACTCCCCGGCGCTCCCGCATGCTCGGCTTGTCCGCGACGATGTCGAGTTCGCGGTAGACGCCCATCGAGTCACAGGAGACGATCTCCACAGGGCCTTCGCGGGTCTTTGCGAGCGGTTCCCCGGCACCCTCGGTCAAACCCAGCGCCACTTCGATCCCCATCCGCGTCTTCCCGCCGGCCGTGGGGCCGACGATGCACATCAGTTTCCTCACCGCCGCCGTCGCAGCAACCCCCGTGCCCGCTCCTCGCCCGCACCAGACGATCGCTCGGCTGTTGCGCGTGCGAACTGTAGAGGCTCCTGCTTGCGATCGTCGAGCGAGATCTCGGCGACGAGGTAACCGATCCCGAACGGCGCCTCGTACGACAACACGCGTCCCTTTGTCGATTGACCGTCGAACGCACCGCCGAGCACGAGCAATGGCGCGAACCCACACTCGGACGCTTCACGGCACAAGTCTTGAGGGATGTCGAGGAGACGACGAAGCTGACCCGAGTCGAATGCGTCGCGCACCAATCCGTCGAACTCACCGCCGGTTGCCGAGTAGCCGTGTGGTGCGTCGGGAGTGATGCGGTGAGACAGATTCGAAGATGCCACGATGACAACGTCCTCACCGATCTGTTGCGCAGCGTTGGCGATCGCCGTGCCGAAGAGCCAGTGCTCGTCCCATCCGAGCATCGAGATGGAGACCGGGCAGACCAGGGTCTCGTCGGCGCGGATGAGGAAGAGCGCGGGGACGGTAACACCACGGTCGAGCTCCCAGTCCTTGTTCAGCCGTCCGATCGGAAGCTCCATCCGTCCGGCGACGTCGACGATCGCCTCGGCGAGGTCCGTTGAGACCTTGAGTGTCAGAGTCACGTCGGGCGCCTGGAAACGCTCCATCGACCCCGTCAGCTTCTTGCCTTCCCACACGCCGAAGGCCTCGGGGAGGAACGGACTGTGCGGCGAGACGATCACGCAATTCTTGAGCCGCCGCTCCTCGCAGATGATCATCCCCAGTTCCGTCATGGCTTCGCGCGTTCGCGAGCATTCGCTCGCACGCGCACCGCCGACCTGGGGGACGATGTTGGGCGAATGGGGCACGACGCAGCCGTATACGAGCCCCAGCGGATCCTCCTAACGATCGAGTCGCTCGCGCTTTTCTTGATGGAGTCGGTTGCCCTCCATCCTGGCGCGAAACGTAGCGTGCAAACAGAATAGGGCGTGGCCAGCATCGACACCTGCGAGATCCCCGGCGTCCTGATCGTCGACCTGGTCGGCCACGGCGACGACCGAGGGCGCTTCATGGAGACTTTCCGCCAGGAGTGGTTCCCGGACGCACCGCCGATGGTCCAGGGCAACCGCTCCGACTCGGCCGCCGGGACGCTGCGCGGTCTGCACTACCACCTGCACCAGGCGGACTACTGGTATGTCCCATTCGGCCGCTTGCTCGTCGCACTCTACGACCTGAGGCAAAGCTCACCCTCCCAGGGCACATCGCTCGGCTTCGAGATCGGGGAGGGTCATGAGGTGGGCGTGTACATCCCCCCTGGAGTGGCCCACGGCTTCCAGGCGGTGACCGACGTCACCCTCACGTACCTCGTCGACAACTACTACGACCCCGACGACGAGAACGGGCTGGCCTGGGACGACGCGAATATCAAGATCGATTGGCCGCACGCGGAGCCGATCCTGTCCGGCCGCGATCAGGACAACCCCTCGCTCGCGGACATCCCAGCCGACCGGCTCCCGGCCTAACGCCGTGGACGTCACCGTCGTCGTCGAGATCCCCAAGGGGAGCCGGAACAAGTACGAGATCGATCACGTGACCGGCCGCGTACATCTCGACCGCGTGCTGCATTCGGCGGTGCACTACCCCGCCGACTATGGATACATCGACAACACTCAC
Organism: uncultured Actinomycetes bacterium; assembly: GCA_964520325.1. Classification (GTDB taxonomy): domain Bacteria; phylum Actinomycetota; class JAICYB01; order JAICYB01; family JAICYB01; genus CAZFOB01. The sequence continues at coordinate 232,685 of CAZFOB010000002.1, forward strand.
GGCGGCGACGGCGATCCACTCGATGCGATGGTGCTCCTCGAACAGCCGACGTTCTCCGGATGCCTGATCACCGCGCGCCCCGTCGGTGTTTTCCTGATGTCGGACGAGATGGGCGCCGACGAGAAGATCCTGTGCGTGCCGATCGCCGACCCGACGTGGAACCACGTGAATGAGCTCGTCGACGTCCCACCTCATCGGCTCAAGGAGATCGAGCACTTCTTCCAGATCTACAAGGATCTCGAAGGCAAGATCACGGAGATCGATGGCTGGCGCGACCGCGAGGCCGCGGAAGCGTACGTGGCAGCAGCCTCGACGACGTCCACCTGACGGAGCAGTGTCGACAGTTATGGCCATGTCGCGCATGAGACTGATCGCCCTGGTCGTCATCGCACTTGCTTCCTGCAGCGGCAATGGGCCGGGGGCCACCCCGTCTGCCACGAGCGCACCAACAGCCCGGCCCTCTCCGACGTCTACCCGCGCTCCGGATCCATTCGCGCTCGCCCAGAGCTATGAGGCGAACAGCGTCAGCGAGCTCGCGGACCGCTTGATCGAGGCCGAAACCGCGATCCGCGCCGGCGGCGATATCGCCGAGCGCGCGCGTGTGCAGCAAGCTGCCTACCGGCAGCTCGTCGTCACGCCATCGTGGCGTGACGAGACATACGAGCTGCTCCCGAGCCCGCTCGTCGAAGACGCGCGGGCGAACGTCCAGGCGGGGGCCGAGCTGCGCGCGCTCACGCAGGCCCGCGAGGAGCTCCCACCCTGGCGAATCGTGAAGCCGCCATCGGCAGCAGCGCTGCTCGGTTACTACCAGGACGCCGGACGAACGTCGGGCATCGACTGGCAGTACCTCGCCGCCATCCATCTCTCCGAGACCCGGATGGGACGCATCCGGGGGACGAGCATCGCGGGCGCAAAGGGACCTATGCAGTTCCTCCCGTCGACCTGGGCCGCCTACGGCAAAGGAAACATCGACGATCCACGCGATGCCGTCGCAGCTGCGGCCCGATATCTCAAGGCTCACGGAGCTCCGGCGAATATGCCACGAGCGCTCTTCGCCTACAACCACAGTGATCACTACGTGAAGGCCATCACTCTCTATGCCGGCGTCATGCGCCGCGATCCGCGCACCTATCACGCGTATCACGCATGGCAGGTCTACTACCGCACGACCGCGGGCGACGCGCTCCTCTACGAAGGGTGGCCCACCAGGTAATGAGTGTGGGCGGCGGTGAGGTGAGCGATCATCGCTTCCCCAAGCTCGGCAGCGTGGGCATCGACGTGCACGAGCTTGTTCGTGCGTGTGCGCCCGGTGGCGCGGGTGGGGTCTTTCTTCGAGGTCGTGTGCTCGATCGTGATCTCGACATCGGATCCGACGAGTTCACGGTTGCGTTGAAGAGACCAGCGTTCCTGGAGCGAGAACAGGCGGCCGAATCGTTCCTGGACGACCGTCTTCAGTACCTGGTCGTCCATCGTCGCTGCTGCCGTGCCCGGGCGCTTGGAGTACTGGAACATGTACGCGGAATCGAAGCCGACCTTCTCGGTGAGCGAGAGCGTGTCGGCGAACTCGCCCTCAGTCTCACCGGGGAAGCCCACGATGATGTCGGTCGTCAGCGCGAGACCCGGGATGGTCTCGCGCGCCATCGCGACCTTGTCGAGATATGAAGCGCGCGAGTACGCGCGCTTCATACGCCTCAGCACAGCATCGCTACCCGACTGCACCGGGAAGTGCAGGTGCTCGCACAACGATGCGCAATCCGCCATCGCGCGGGCGGTGTCCTCTTTGAAGTCCTTTGGATGCGGAGAGGTGTATCGGACGCGCCTTACTCCCGCAACAGCATCGATCGCGTAGAGGAGCTCCGCGAAGATCGGACGTCCGGTGAGATCGCGTCCGTACGAGTTCACATTCTGTCCGAGGAGCGAGATCTCGGTGACCCCCTCGTCAACGAGCCGTTTCACTTCACCGACGACCTCACCGAGTGCACGCGAAACCTCATTGCCGCGAACCGACGGAACGATGCAGAACGTGCACGCATTGTTGCACCCGTACTGGATCGCGACCCACGCGTGGAACGCGGACTCGCGCCGGGCCGGGAGCGCAGAGGGGTTGACCGCGAACTGCTCCGCGAACTCCACGATCGGCACGCCCGCGCGCTCGACGACACCGATGAGTCGCGGTAGCGCGTCGATGTTTCGCGTTCCGAAGACGACATCGACCCACGGCGCACGCTCGCGGACGCCGTCGCGGTCCTTCTCGGCCTGGCATCCGCCGACGGCGATCTTCAGTCCGGTGCGTTCCTTGATCGGCTTCAGAGCCCCCAGGTGGCCGTAGAGCTTGTTGTCGGCGTTCTCGCGGATCGCACACGTGTTGAGGATGGCGATGTCGGCGTCATCCGCAGTCGGCACGCGGCTGTACCCCGCGACCTCCATCAGGCCGGCCATGCGTTCAGAGTCGTGCTCGTTCATCTGACAGCCGTGCGTCTCGAGATAGAACGACTTGTTGCTCACGCGCGCTCCGCCAGGTCGCAGATGATCTCCCACTCCTTCTCCGTAACGCCGGTCACCGAGAGACGGCCGAACGTGACGAGCTGCATCTCCTGGAGCCCAGGCGTCTGCCGAATCTGCGCGAGCGGGACGAACCGCTCGAACTTCTTGACGAACTGTACGTCCGGCATGAACCAGCGTGGCTTGTCCGGCGTGGCCTTGGGGTCGAAGTACTTGCTCTGCGGATCGAACTGGAAGTGATCGGGATAGGCCTCTCGAACGATCACACAGATGCCCGCGACACCCGGAACGTCGCAGCTCGAGTGGTAGAAGAAACCGAGGTCCCCCACCTCCATCGCCATGAGGTTGTTGCGGGCGCCGTAGTTGCGGACGCCGTCCCAGTGCTCGATGCCCTTCTGATGCAGCGCGTCGATCGAGAAGCTCTCAGGTTCGGTCTTGAGCAGCCAGTAGGCCATCGCCCGATGCTACTTCGCGTATTCGATCGATCTCAGCTCTCTGAGCACCACGACCTTGATCTGGCCGGGGTACTGAAGCTCCTCTTCGACGCGCTTGGCGATCTCACGCGCCATGACCTGGGCGGCGACGTCGTCCACCTCACCGGGCACCACCATGACCCGGACCTCACGCCCGGCTTGCATCGCGTAGACCTTCTCCACGCCCTTGAACGACTTGGCGATCTCCTCAAGGCGCTCCAGGCGCTTGACGTAGGCCTCGAAGCTTTCGCGGCGGGCTCCCGGACGCGATCCCGAGATGGCGTCGGCGGCCTGGCAGATGACGGCCTCGAGCGTCCGCATCTCGACCTCGCCGTGGTGAGCCTCGATGGCGTGCACCACCGCAGGCACCTCACCGAGTCGCCGAGCAAGTTCGGCCCCGACGTGGGCGTGCGTGCCGTCGACCTCTTGAGCTACGGCCTTACCGATGTCGTGAAAGATCGTGCACCGTTTCGCGAGCTGGACGTCCGACCCGAGTTCTCCGGCCATCAGCGCAGCGATCTGGGCGGCCTCGATCGAGTGTCGCAGCACGTTCTGTCCGTAGCTGTAGCGGTACTTGAGGCGTCCGAGGGCCCGGACGAGCTCAGGATGGACGCTTGTGAGTCCGAGCTCATGCACCGCATCTTCGCCGGCCGACTTGATCGAGTTCTCGATCTGAGAACGGGCCCGCTCGAACTGCTCTTCGATGCGCGCCGGGTGGATCCGGCCGTCAGAGATCAGCGATTCGAGGGTCATCCGTGCCGCCTCGCGCCGGACCGGATCGAAGCAGGACAAGATCACGGTATCCGGGGTGTCGTCCACGATCAGATTCGCTCCGGTTACCTGCTCGAAGTGGCGGATGTTGCGTCCTTCGCGGCCGATGATCCGTCCCTTCATGTCCTCGCTAGGCAGCTGCACCACAGAGGTCGACGACTCCTGCGCCGCCTCTGCCCCCAGCCGTTGGATGGCGGTCACGACGATCTTTCGAGCCCGGCGCTCGGCCTCTTCGCGCGCACGGGCCTCGAAGTCGCGCACCAACGCAAGGGCATCCCGCTTGGCTTCCTCCTCGACCGACCTGATGAGCAAGTCCTTGGCGTCCTGCTGGGACATCCCGGCAGCGCGCTCGAGCGCTTCACGGGCTTGCGCGACCTGCTCGGAGATCTCCTCGCGCAGTTGGTCGACGTGCTTCTCGCGTTCGAGAGTCTTCTGCTCCCAGCCTTCGAGCTTCTTCTCACGGCCGTCGAGCTGTTCGGCCCGGGTGTCCATCGTCGCCTCCCGAGCGGAGTTCGTCTTCTCCAGACGGCCGATCTCACTGCGAAGCTTGTTGGCCTCATTCTCCGCCTGGCGGCGGATGTCATCGGTCTGCTGGCGGGCGCGGTCCTCTGCCTGCCTTCTGATCTCCTCGGTTTCAGTGCGGGCTTGGCTCTTCGCCTGCTCGAGCAGCTCGTTGGCACGCTGCTCGGCCGAACCGATCTTGGCTGCGGCCATCCGGGCGCGCATGACGAACCCGATGCCGCCGCCGAGCGCAACTCCGAGGATCAACCCAAGGATGAGCTCCATCCCGGGCACCTCCCTTCCGTAGTCGTTCGTAGCACGCGCGTACGCGAGTACTAAGCGCGGAAGGGAACCGGTGCGACCGGAATCAGACGTAGAGGATCAGTGGTGTCTACAGGGAGGTTCACGTAAAGCGGTCGTGACCTGCAGTTTCACGGTCTCGTCTGTCCTGACTCTGTTCGGCGGCCTGATCGTTTCGTTCTTCGTTCGGCCGGCTGTGGTACGCACCTGGCGCTTCCGCGCCACTCCCATTATGGACCCACATCGGGGGCACGAGCCAACCACTCCCGAAGATCCGCGCCGCCGCGGTTCGCCGGCGTCCGCGCTGCCGCAGAACGCAAGAAGGGGGCCAAAAGGCTGCTCAGCGAGCGGAGCTCAGGATCCGGTCGATGTCCTTGAGGTGGTGGCTCGCGTCGTGGACCGCGTGGCGCAGGATCCACCCGGCGTCAACGGCCTCGCCGCCGAGCGATCCGGTTCGCGACCAGTGATCAGGAACCGCCTTGGCGGCTCGCACGGCGATCGCGACCGCGCGCTTCTCGAGCGAAGCGAGGACGCGCTCCGGATCCAAGTCGTTGTAGCCGTGGTCCGGAGCGTCGGCTTCGGGCTCGGTGGCCGGATATTCGGGACGTTCGCCGTCAAGGACCTCGTTGAGTCCCCCGCCGAGCAGCGTCAAAACATCGCGGGTGTGGGCCGCGTACTCGAGTGGCGACCAGACGTTCACATCGGGCCGGCGTCGCAGGATGTCGACCGGAACCGCCTCGAATGCCTCGCGCCAGCGCCTGCCCATCGAACGAAGGGCAACGACCGCGTCGGCGGTGGTCAATCGTGTCCCGTCGAAACCGCATTCAGCGCAGCGCTCCGGCTCCACACTCTCGAGCGTAGCTCCGGAACGCCGCGCCGACGCGGGTCCTGGTGAGTGCTACTTCCTCTTGGCTCCTGCTTTGGCCGCCATGCTCGAAACCAGATCGTCGACCTTGATCTTCGACAGATCGTTCTCGTCCTCGTCCTCGAGCGGTGGCTCTTCCACGGTCGGCGGGATCTCGCCGTTGGTCGCCGGTGCCAGCGATGCCATGATCAGCCGCTCGACCTCGGCGGCGATGTCAGTGTGCTCTGACAAGAACGCCTTGGCGTTCTCGCGTCCCTGACCGATCTGCTCCTCGGCGTAGGTGAACCACGCACCGGACTTCTTGATGATGCCGTGCTCGACCGCAACATCGAGGAGCGAGCCTTGCTTCGAGATACCGCTGCCGTACATCAGGTCGAACTCGGCCAGGCGGAAGGGCGGCGCGACCTTGTTCTTCACCACCTTGGCGCGGACGCGATTGCCGATGAACTCGGTTCCGTCCTTGATCCCTTCGATGCGCCGCACATCAAGGCGTATCGACGAGTAGAACTTGAGGGCACGTCCACCTGGGGTGGTCTCGGGCGAGCCGAACATCACGCCGATCTTCTCGCGGATCTGGTTGATGAAGATCATGCACGTGCGCGACTTCGCGACCGACGCCGTGAGCTTGCGCAAGGCCTGAGACATCAGGCGCGCCTGCAGACCAACGTGGGTGTCACCCATCTCGCCCTCGAGCTCGGCCCGGGGGACGAGCGCCGCCACCGAGTCGATGCACAGCACGTCGATGGCGCTCGAGCGGATGAGCATGTCGGAGATCTCGAGTGCCTGCTCGCCGGTGTCCGGCTGAGAAACGAGCAACGCGTCGATGTCGACGCCGAGATTGCCCGCGTACTTGGGGTCGAGGGCGTGCTCTGCGTCGATGAACGCCGCGATCCCGCCGAGCTTCTGCGCCTCGGCGATGACGTGCAGGGCCACCGTCGTCTTCCCAGAACCTTCGGGGCCGAAGAGCTCGATCACGCGCCCGCGCGGAAAACCACCCACGCCGAGGGCGATATCGAGCGCGATGGATCCCGTGGGGATCGCCTCGACGGTCAGTCGAGCTGCGTGGTCCCCCAAGCGCATGACCGCGCCCTTGCCGAACTGGCGCTCAACCTGCGTGAGCGTCATCTCGAGCGCTTTGTCCTTGTCCATACCGAAAACCTCCCACATCGAACGGGGGGAAGGGCCCAGTTACCGTAGAACCCCCCACTGACACAGCAATAGAGATAGCACGAACACTCGTTCGTGTCACGTCACTCGGACTTACGCAGATGCGGTCCGGGCATCTCACGAGCTTCGCAGGTCGCGCGCCTCGAAGGAAACGATGCCTACGGCAGCAAGAACCACTGAGAGCGCAAGCGGAGCGAGTACCGCTTCTGGCGGAAGTCCGAACGCCAGGATGTTCCGGCTCAGGTACCACCACCAGGGTGAGACGAAGCGCAACGGCTCGACGATTCCGCCGCTGACGAGTCCGAAGAGGATGAATCCACCCACTCCGACCGCAGCCGCGACAGCGATCGCGTTGCCCCGGCTCCCGGACGCCGCACCAACCGCGAAAGCGAGCGTGCAATGCAGGATCGCGAAACACGTACACGCCAGACACGCGGCCATCAGATCGACCATCGAAAGGCCGTCGGAGAGCTGGAACACGGGCGCCGCCGCCACCAGGACGATCGTCGAGACCACACCGATGACCACGACGACGCTTACCGCCGATAGATAGCGCTCGACGGCAACCCGCCGTCGCGTGATGGGGTTTGCGAGCATCAGCTCGAGCGTGCCGTCTGCCTCTGATCCCGCGATGGCGCGAGCGCCAACTCCGATCGCGAGGACGAGCATCGCCACCGGCAACACCTGTGCGAAGACCTGGCTGTTGAGGAACCCGGCGGGCGATGTCAACGAAAGCCCGCCCTGTGCGCCGGCCAACGCCTTCAATCCTTCCGGCGCGTCCTTCAACAGATCGTCGAGGAATGGCTGATCCTTGATGCTCGGATAGAACGCGACGCTGAGAAGCAGGCCGCCCGAAAGTCCTCCCGCCCACCACAGCGTCGAGCGAAGCCGATCCTTGAGGAAACGCCGGAACGCGATCACGCATCCCCTCTGTAGAGCGCAAGGAAGACGTCCTCGAGGTCGAACTCGCGGGTGACGATGCGGCGGACCTTGAGCTTCGCCGCCTCCTTGATCACCCGATCGACCGGACCTTCAACCACGAGGCTGACGACGTTGCCGGACTTCGTCGCTTCGATCACGCCGGCAAGCGTCTGGAACGGCGTCACGCTCGCGCGTCCGGTGACGTGCAGATCGATGCGCTGGCGCGCGCGTTTCTGGAGCTCGGCGATACCGGCGACGGCGACGAGCTTGCCGTTGCGAAGGATCCCGACCCGGTCGGCGAGCGCCTCGACCTCGGGCAAGACGTGGGACGACAGGAACACGGTCGCCCCGTCGCGCTTCACGTCGGCGATGAGCTGGTGGAACTCGTGCTGAAGCAGCGGGTCGAGTCCTTGCGTCGGTTCGTCCAGCATCAACAGCTCCGGACGATGCATGAACGCCTGGACGATCCCGGCCTTGCGCTTGTTCCCCGTCGACAGCTGGCCCATGCGACGGCCCGGATCGAGATCGAACCGCTCCAGCAGCTGCAGGACGTATGTGTTGTCGTAGCCGCCGCGCAGCGCGCCGTAGAACTCGACGACGTCGTTGGTGGTGTATCGCGGATCGATCCTGAGCTCGGCCGGCAGATAGCCGATCCTGCGCCTGACCTCGGTGTCGGCACCTTGCGCTCCCAGCATCTCGAAGGTTCCTGCGGACGGACGGACGAAGTCGAGCAGCATCCGGATCGTCGTGCTCTTGCCGGCGCCGTTGGGGCCGAGGTAGCCGAAGACCTCACCGCGTTCGACGGCCAGGTCGAGCGAATCGACGGCGGTCAATCCTCCGAAGCGCTTCGTCAGTCCGCGCGTCTCGATGATGTGTTCGCGCTGAGCGCGCCGCGTGGGCCTGCTCTTTGCGTTCAGCTCACTGCCAGACACTGACGATGGCCGCGACGAGCACGGCCAGATAGTTCACATCGCCCAGGCGATCAAGCGACATCGAAACCTCCTATCTCGTCTCGACTCCTCCGCCTAGTGTGGACGCTGAGATCACCGAGTAGCGCGCACCTTTGTTGTGCAGCTGAGATCTGAACAAGACGACCTCCTCGACGACGAACGCCTCGCGCGGGACGTCCACTTCGGAAAGGTCTCCGATCGCGCTCGGCTTCGGAAAACGCGCCAGAGTGAGGTGGGGACGGAACGGTCGGTCCTCCGCCTCGAACCCTGCGGCTTCGAGACTGCGCCGGACGTCGGCGGCAAGCGCCGCAAGCTCGTCCGTGCCATTCCCGAGGCCGAGCCACAAGACACGCGGACGTCCCATGTTCGGGAAGCCCCCGACGCGGTCGAAGGTCGCGTCGAACGGGGCGTGAGTTGCCGCTGTGTTGCGTAGCGCTGTCGTGGTCGCATCGACGCGGCCTTCGTTGACTTCGCCGAGAAACTGAAGCGTCACGTGGCGTGCATCGGGACGCGTCCACCGGGCACCCGCAAGTGCGGGACGAAGCCGATCGACGACCCGATCTTCGATGGCTGCGTTGAGCGCGCTTGGCACGGCGACCGCAACGAACAGCCTCACGGATCGGCTCCTACGAGCCGGCCTCGAGCAGATGTGTGCGTAGCAGGCTGAGCGCGAACGTTGCAGCGAACGCCCGCACCTGGTCGCGGTCCCCCGGCACGCGTATACAGCGGCCGTCGAGCAAACCGTCCGGTCCGGCGATGCCGAGGCACATCGTCCCCGGCGGCGCGCCGTCGTGCGGATCCGGTCCGGCCGCGCACGTGATCGCGAGTGCGTAGTCGGTTCCCAATCGCTTCTTCACGCCGACGGCCATCGCCTGGGCGACCTCCGCGGAGACGAGTCCGTGCTCCTCGATCACCGCGTGAGCAACGTCCAGCTCTTTCACCTTCACGTCGGCGGTGTACGCGACGATCCCGCCGACGAAGTAGTCCGAGGATCCCGGGATCCTCGAGATCCGGGCAGCCAATCCGCCGGCCGTGCACGATTCGGCCGTCGAAAGCGTCAGGCCGCGCTTGGCGAGAAGGTGACCGGTGACCGCTTCGAGGGTCTGGGCGTCGACGCCGTAGACGAACGGGCCGACCCGCTCGCGCACGATCGCCTCGGCTTGGTCGAGTGCAACAACGCAATCTTCCGGGGTCGCTCCCCGTGCGACGAACCTCAGCTTGATCTCGCCGCCTCCCGGAAGGAAGGCCATGCGCGGATTGTCCGCCGTCGCGAGATCGGGGAAGACGTCGGCGAGCTCCGACTCCGGCACGCCAACGCACCGCAGCTCGCGCGCGCGGATGATGGCGGCGCTACCCGTGGCGGCGAGCTCTGGGAGGATCTGCTCCTCGATCATGTGACGCGCCTCGCCCGGAACTCCCGGGATCGCGTAGAGAACGGCGCCCTTGTGCTCGACGCGGATGCCGGGTGCTGTTCCCCATGGGTTGCTGATCTTCGCAGCGCCGCGCGGGATGTCAGCTTGCTTGGCATTGGCCTCCGGCATCGCGCGTCCGAAGGCCTTGAACCGTTCGCGGATGTCGTCGACGATCGACTCGTCGCGCTCGAGCTCGGTGCCGACGAGCTTCGCGAGCGCGTCGCGCGTCTTGTCGTCCTGCGTCGGACCCAGGCCCCCGCTGACGATCACGAACGAGGCATCTGCGCACGCCATCTCGAGGAACCGGACGATCTCGTCCACATCGTCCGAAACATTCGCCGACCACTCGACCGGCAGGCCAGCCGCGATGAGCAGCTCACCGATCATCGCGGCGTTGGTATTGACCGTGACGCCGGCCAGCAGCTCGTCACCGATACAGATCAACACCGACCTGCTCATCGGAACATCTTGGCCCTCATCTCCAGGGCTCCCCTGCTCGTCCGGCAAATGCAAGAGAGAGATAGAGGTAGCCCGAGATCACGGTCAGCGCAACAGCGAGATAGAGGACACCGAGCGCGAGTGCGTTTCCCACCGGAAGCGACGTGAGCAGGATGACGGCGGGGATCTGCGTCAACGTCTTGGCTTTGCCCATCCGCGATGACGGCATGGCGCGTCCGCGTCGAGCGAGCCAGATGCGCAGACCGACACCGACGACGAACTCTCGCACGAGGATGACGCCGACCGCCCACCACGGGAGCCGGTCGTCGGCGGCGAGCGCGACAAGAGCAGTTCCGACGAGCAGCTTGTCGGCGATGGGATCGAGGGTCTGTCCAAGGCCCGAGACGAGGCGGAGACGGCGTGCCACCCAACCATCGACGGCATCGGTGGCCGCCGCGAACGCGAACACGGCCGCGGCAAGCGCCGGCGCCGACGGCTCACGGAAGACCAGCAACCACGCGAAGACCGGGACCAGTGCGACGCGGAGCATGGTGAATGCGTTCGCGAGGTTCAGCGGCGGGACGGAACGCTCTTGTTCGATCATGAGGCGCGCAGCCTAACGGGGGGTCCCACCTGCGGCTCAGATCGCCTGGGCGATGAGGTCGAGACCGTCGACGGCCGTCACGCGCGCGCGGACGAGGTCGCCCATACGCACGGCGCGCGCGTTGCGCAGCCGGACTTCGGCGTCGACCTCGGGGGCCTCGCGCCACGTGCGTCCGCGGATCTGCAGACCGTCACGCGATTCGACAAGCACGTCCACTTCCGAGCCCACCAACGTGGCGCGCTTGGCTTCTGCGATCTCCGACTGGATCTCGCCGAGCGCCTCGACGCGTCGGTCGCGCACGGCTTCGGACACGCGTCCGCGCAAAAAGCCGTGGGCTTGCGTTCCCTCTTCCTTCGAGTATGGGAAGAACCCGCCCCAATCGAGCTGGGCCTTCGGCAGGAAGTCGGCGAGCTCTTCGGCATCGGCGTCGGTCTCGCCCGGGAACCCGACGATGAACGCAGAGCGCAGCGAAGCGTCCGGGAAATACGAACGGATCTTGTCGATCATCGCGAGGAACTTCTCGGCGTCTCCCCACCGGCGCATGCGTTTCACGAGCTTGCCCGACGCGTGCTGCAGCGACAGATCGAAGTACGGCACCGCCGGCGTCGAATCGGCCACGGCCGACAGCAGCTCGTCCGAGACGTACTGCGGGTACTGGTAGAGCATCCGCAGCCAGAGCAGTCCGTCGACCTCACCGAGCTGCCGCAACAGCGACGGCAGCATCCACTTCGACTCGGTGTCGCGTCCGTACAGCGACATGTCCTGCGCGACGAGCACGACTTCCTTCACGCCTCGTTCGACGAGCCAGCGGATCTCAGCCTCGATCGAGCCGGCGTCGCGCGAGCGGTGCCCACCACGGATCGACGGGATCGCGCAGAAGGTGCACACACGGTCGCACCCTTCCGAGATCTTGACGAACGCGCTCGGCGAGTTCGGCTGCGGTCGCGATTCGATAGCCAGCGACACCTTTCCGGCGTCGAAGCACAGCTGCCGGACGCCGCGCACGGCCTGATCGACGATGTCGGGTGCCCTGGCGTAGGAGCCGAGCGACATGAAGCCGTCCACTTCGGGCAGCTCGTCGGCAAGGGTCTTGCCATAGCGCTCGACGAGGCATCCCGCGACGAGCACCTTCTGGCCCGTCTTGCGTCCAGCCGCCCTTTGATGAAGGGCATCGAGGATCGCGTCGATCGACTCCTTGCGCGCCGCGTCGATGAAGGAGCACGTGTTGACGACGACGACGTCGGCGTCATCGGCGTCCTCGACGGTGGTGTATCCCGAGCGCTCGAGGAGTCCGAGCAGATGGTCGCTGTCCGTTTCGTTCTTCGGACAGCCGAGAGTGCGGATGTAGATCGTCCTGGTCTTCGCGATGCTCACGGCTACAAGGGTACGGGCGAACTACCGCGCGGCCGCCGTTTTTGCCTGCGATGACTCCGACGTCGCCGTATCGTTGGCAGGCAGCTTCGTGGTCTTCGCGTTGAACACCCCGCGGTAGGCACCGGGGCCCGGTTTGCTGAGGATCTGACCGTTCGCAGTGATCCGTACCGCATCGGCACGGGCGACGAACACGACGACGTCCTCATCGGCTTTGAACGTTTCGAACGTACCCTTCTCAAGCGTGTCCGCGAAGACCGTATGACCGTCGATCTCGGCTTCGACCCACGTCTTCTGGCCGATCACTTCGAGGCGTACAACAGTTTCGGCAGCGCCGGTCGAAAGCTCCGGCACCCTGGCTGCCGCGGCGGCAACAGATGGCATGTCGGCGGGGTCATCGCCCGAGCGGAACGCGCCGAAGAGCGCGAGAAGCAGGATCATCACACCGGCTGATCCGACGGCTACCTGCCAGCCGCGCCTGTGCGCGGCGGGCGGCACGCGTACGCCTTGCTGCGCGAATCGCGAAAGCTCGGGATCGGGCTGTCCGCACCGCTTGTCATAGGCCTCGAGGAAAGGCTTGGGCTCAAGACCCAGGTAGGCGACGTAGCTGCGGATGAAGCCTTTGGCGTACGCGCCGCCCGGCAGGTCCTCGAGTCGATCGTCGTCGATCAGCTCGAGGTAGTCCTGGGAAACGAGTGTGCCGCGCGCCACCGCGTCGAGCGAGATGTGCCGTCGCTCGCGCTCGGCGCGCAAGGTCGCGCCGATGCCTCGTCGGATGGCTTGGCTAGCGGGACTCATGAATGTGGGGACACCCCAGTTGAGTCGAGAGGCCCACACTATAGGTGTATGCCGTCAAGCGAACAATCGGCACTTCCGGAGTCCAGGGCCGCCTTCGTCGTGCTCGAGGGCCTCGACGGGGCGGGGACGACGACGATAGCCTCGTTGCTGGCCGAGACCCTCGAGGCCCGTGGCCGGCAGGTTCGCTTGACCGCCGAACCGACCGATGGTGCGTTCGGACGGCTTCTCCGGCGCCATATCCGTCGCGAGGTGACCCTCGACGCCTCCACAGCGGCCCTCATCTTCTCAGCCGACCGGTCCGATCACCTGAACTCGCTGGTCAGACCCACTTTGCGGAGGCAACGGTTGGTCGTCTGCGATCGCTACATCCTCTCGACCCTTGCCTATCAGGGGGCCAACGGAGTGTCCATGGACGCCGTACTTGCCGCCTCGGTGGGCTTCGACCGCCCCGACGTGACGTTCTTCCTGACGGTGCCGGACGACGTGCGCGCCGAGCGCATGTCCGGTCGCGGGAGGTCCGACCGGTATGAGGACCCTGAGTTACAGGAACTGCTCCGACGCGGATACGCGGCGGCTATTCACGTCCTTCGAAGAGCCGGACACCGGATCGAGGAGATCGACGCAACGGCGGGGGTCGACGATGTCCTCGCGACCATCCTCGCCCGGTTGGACGCCGCACGCTGAGACCAGCTATATCCACAGGTGGTTCGGTTATCCACAGGACGGGAATGGTTGTTCCCGAACCCATTCAGGGGAAGGAGTCTGTATGAGGCGTTTGGTTTTGCCTTTTGTGGCAGCTGCAGTGCTTGCGCTCGCTCCGGCGGCGTCCGCTCATCCCGGCGACACGACGTGGGCCGGAGCGGATTCAGCACCCACCGACGGCACCGGTCGCACTGAGGGGACCCCCGGTACTCCAGGAACCCCCGGTACTCCGGGAACTGACGGCACTCCGGGAACCCCCGGTACTCCGGGAACCCCCGGTACTCCGGGAACCGACGGCACTCCGGGAACCGACGGCACTCCGGGAACACCCGGCACCGGACGCACGGCTGGGACGGCACGTCCCGGAAGCCTTCCGAACACCGGCGTCGACGCAGCCAGCGTCGCGCTCGACGGTGTGACGCTGCTCGGCGCAGGCTTCCTGCTGCTCAAAGTGCGCCGCCGTTTGGCGACGAGCTAGTTCAACGCTCCGGAGATAGGAGGCGCGATCCGGCGCCTCCTATCTTCAGGGGTCGTTCGGGGTTTGGCTCGCGTACTCGCCCTCGACGAGCTCGAAGCTCCACAGCTCGCTCGCCGTGCCGATAGGTCCGCTCTCCGAGTGCTGACGGTGTCCGGCCGCGAAGTCCGGTGAGGCGACCCATGCGTCGAATGCATCCTTCGATGCCCACCGCGTGTACACGATGAACCGATCCTTACCATCGGCCGGACGCATCAATTCGAACGCTTCGAAGCCGTCCTGTTCCTTGATCTTGCCGGCGCGTTTCGCGAACCGCTCCTCGAACTCGGCTGCCCGTTCGGACGGAACCGTCACTGCGTTCATCACGATGTAAGGCATACCGCGAGAGTACCGGCCGGACCGTCGTTGGACCATCCGGTTGTCCTCGCCGTCGTCTATCGTCGGCTTCCTTCCCCCGCCCGACGTGGCCCCGCCCGACGTGGCATGGCCCGCGTAACCTGGGGGAAGGTATGGATCTCATGACGCCGGTGCTAACAGGTGCACTCCTTGCGTTGTTCACATTGATCCAAACGTGGATCAACAAGGGTCGATTCGATGCCCTCGAAGAGCGGCAGGATCGTCACTTCGAGCATCTGACCTCCGAGATCGCCGCGCTTCGGTCCGACCTCGCCGGCGTCTTGGGCTGAGCTGACTTACGAGAAGTAGCGCTTTCCCTTCCCGGTCAGCACCCGGCCCCATTGAAGACCCGGGAAGTGGGCGCCGATCGTCGGGTCCCCGCTGCCCTCGAGCTCGTTCCACAGCGCCTCGCGCGTGCGCTTGGACAGTTCGGGGTCGACGTCGGACATCGCGCCCCAGTCGGTTTCCTCGAGCTGCACCGGGCAGGTGATCGCGTCGCCCAGCAAGAGCGCGCGTTCCGTCCCCGATGACAACACGACGCACCGATGCCCCGGCGTGTGGCCGGGCGCGTGCATCGTCGAGATCCCCGGTGCCACCTCACCATCCTGCGTGATCGGATCGGCCTTCCCCGCTTCGAGGAACGCCTCGATCACCGGAGCGCTGAACGGGTCTGGATTCTCGGTGTGTACGAACTGCGCGAGGTCTTGCTCGCCGAACCTGATCGTGGCGTTCGGGAAGTAGATCGCGTTGTTCTGCACGGTCCAGCCGATGTGATCGAGGTGCAGGTGGGTGAGCAGGACGAGGTCGACGTCCTCGGGCTTGCATCCGGCAGCCTCGAGCCCGGCCGGGAGCTCGCCGCCGGCGAACTGTGGCGTCGAGATCGGACCGAGTCCCGCGTCGATCAGCACGGTGAGCTCGCCGGTACGCACGAGGAAGCACCCGATCGGCACCTCGAGCATCCCGTCAGGTCCGGCAAGTGCAGCGTGCTGACCCCAGTCGTCGGCCCCGAAGTACGTGGGCGGCATCTTGAAGAAGCCGTCTGAGATCGACGTGATCTCGAGCTCGCCGATGCGCATGGCCCGGACCCTACGTCTTGGGCGAAGAGCGAAGCAAGCGTGCGACCGCCCGCTCGTCCAAGGGGTCGACGCGCTTCAGTCCTCTGACGCCGTCGAACGCAGCGTCGGCGCTCACGATCGTCCGCAATCCCAGCTCGAGGCACGTCGCCGCATGGATCCGGTCGTTGGCGCCGAGCGCGCGACCCACATCAAGCGCGATCGCGCGTCGAAGAATGTCCTCCGTGATCGACAAGATGGGCGACAACGTCTCGCAGTAGTACTTCGTGGCACCGTCGGCCTCGGCTAAACGGCCACGAAGCTCTAGATGCCACACCTCTTCGAGCACGGCGGTTGAAACGCGGCCCTCGACCTCACCATTGGCCACGGCGAGAACCACGGCGCGGCACGGCTCTCTGTAGACCGAGTCCGTCAGTCGGTAGATCAAGACGTTCGCGTCGATGAGGAAGCTCACATCGGCGGGACGACGTCCCGCCCTTCGTCGATCATCGCGTTGAGCTGGTCGATGGGGACGAACGGGATCCGGATCGCTTCAAGACGTTCGAGCGCGGCTCGCCTCTCCTCTCTCGAGAATGGCTGAATCTGCGCGTCGATCGCTTCGCGGATCACGGCGGCAGCAGAACTTCCCCGTCTCTTCGCTTCGGTGTCGACCCTCCGGCGCTGTTCGGGTGTCAGCAAGAGCTGCATGCGTTCGCTGTACATACACACAGCATACACATGCCCGTTATGAGTCGCTGGGTGCGTGCATCTGGGCCCACATCTCGGGCGTGATCAGCACCGCACGCGCCTTCGAGCCTTCCTGCGGCCCGACCACGCCCTTGCGCTCGAGCAGGTCCATCAAACGTCCCGCGCGCGAGAAGCCGACGCGGAGCTTGCGCTGGAGCATCGAGGTCGAACCCATCTGCGAACGCACGACAAGCTCCATCGCCTCGTCGAAGAGCGCGTCGCCATCGTCATCGCCATCAAGGTCGTCATCGCTCGTCGCGGCCACGAGAGCCGATGGCTCATAGACGGGCTTGGCCTGGTTGCGGATCCAGGTCGTGAGCTCCTCGAGCTCCTTCTCGGTCACGTAGGCGCCCTGCACGCGGCGTGGCTTGGACGTTCCCGTCGGCAGGTAGAGCATGTCGCCGTGTCCGACGAGCTTGTCGGCGCCACCCATGTCGAGGATGACGCGCGAATCGGTCTGCGATGCCACAGCGAAGGCGATACGCGACGGGACGTTGGCCTTGATGAGCCCGGTGACCACGTCGACCGACGGACGCTGTGTCGCGATGACGAGGTGGATCCCCACCGCACGCGCCATCTGCGCGATGCGGCAGATCGAGTCCTCGACGGCTCGCGCGGCCACCATCATGAGGTCGGCAAGCTCGTCGATGAACACGGCGATGTACGGGAGCCATTCGCGCGCCTCCCCATCGTCGTAGAGCGCCAACTGTCCCGACTTCTGAGCTTCGTTGTAGAAGTCGATGTTGCGCATCCCGACACCCGACAACAGTTCATACCGCCGTTCCATCTCGCGCACGACCCACGACAGCGTTTCGGCGGCGCGCTTGGGATGGGTCACCACCGGTGAGACGAGGTGCGGAAGGTCGGCGAAGTGCGAGAGCTCGACCATCTTCGGATCGATGAGGACGAGACGAACCTCGTCGGGACGCGCACGGACGAGCAGCGAGGCGATGAGCGCGTTCAGGCACGACGACTTGCCGGCGCCGGTCGATCCTGCGATGAGCAGGTGAGGCATCTCCGCGAGATTGATGACGTTCGGCGCTCCGGAGATGTCCTTGCCGAGCACGACCGTGAGCGGATGCGTCTCGTCGCGCCACAGCTGCGACTGCACCACGTCGCCGACCATGACAAGATCGCGATCACGGTTCGGTACTTCGACGCCGATCGCCGATTTACCGGGGATCGGCGCGATGAGCCGGACGTCGGGCGAACCGAGCGCATACGCGATGTCGTCGGCCAGACGGAGCACCTGAGAGACCTTCACCCCGGAGCCGAGCTCGACCTCGTACCGCGTCACCTGAGGACCACGAGTCATCGCCGTTACCGCCGCATCGACCCCGAAGTCCTGCAGGGTGCGTTCGAGCACTCGTCCGACCTCTTCAGCTCCCCGCCCTGACTTGGCCTTGCCCTCAGAGCGGCGAAAGATCGACGGCGGAGGAAGCTTGTAGTCCTTCCAGCGATCGGTTCCGCCGCGCGCGGCCTCGTCCATCGGCAGCTTGATGTCGAGGCTGGCCTGCTGAAGATGAACGGGCGGCAAAGGTTCGCCGGACCGCGCCTTCACGACCGAGTCGAGCTCGGTTGTGACGTACATGTCCGGGCTCACGGAGTCGTCGATCGGGACAAGGACCTCGTCCGGCGTCTCGTCGGCGATGACGCGCGGCGATGCGGGTTCGAGCTCCGTGCGTGCTTCGCGCGACCACAGGGAACGGAACGCCGAGTACGCATGCTTGCCGATCCAGATGACGACAGCCCAGAACCAGATCCATAACGCCTGCGCCGCACGCTTGAGTGGAGTCTTCGTCACGATGCACGCACCGAGAGCACCGGCGAACGTGCAAGCGAGCGCGCCGGCCCACGCGCCGATATAGGTGCGCAGCGGAACGGCGACGAGCGCACCGACTGCACCTCCGCCGGCCGCAAGGCCGTCCCATCCGGCGGTCAATGGACTCGTGCCGCTCGCAAGATGTGAGACTCCCGCGGCGGCGAAGGTGATCAGCGTCGAGCCGACGAGGATACGTCCGGCCTCTTCACGCCGGACGAACGCGGCCACCGAGATGACGAGCGTCGCGAGCGGAACGAGGTACGCGATCTTGCCGAAAGCCCCCCGCAGGACCCAGCCGACCCATGAGCCGACCGGACCTGCGGAATCGAACAGTGACAAACCCATGAGGATCGCGAGGAAGAGCACCGACAGTCCCAGTGCATCGGGGCCGTGCGAACGCCATCCCGCCGGCCGAGTCTTCGGCCGGCGGGGTGGCCCCCCAGTCTTGGTGCGCGCGTGCGGCCGCGAGGCCCTTCCCTTCTTTCGGCCTCGGCCCTTCGGCCTGCGTGAACCTTTGCGTTGTGTTCCGAGCACACCCGCCCCTTTCATCAAACCGGTACGCTCTTTGAACCGAGTAGCGGGTTAGAGCGCGCCGAGTTCGCTGAGAGCTTTCCTGACGTCTTCGACCTCGTCCGCATTCGCCGCACGAAGCGGCGGACGCGGAGCACCAACGTTGAACCCGAGCATGTTGACGGCGGCTTTGATCGGTGTCGGGTTGAAGGTGGTCAGTGCCCCGTGCACCCGCCGCTCGAGCAACTGGATCTGTAGCGCGCGCTTCGTGTCGCCTCGCTCCCACGCGTCGAACTGCTCGTGGATGAGATCGCCCATCACGTGACTGACAACGCTGATCACTCCAACCGCACCGATGGATTGGTACGCGATCGTCTGGTCGTCGTCACCCGAATACAGCTCGAAGTCCTCCGGCAGAAGCGCAACGAGCAACGTCGATGCCGAGATGTCCTTGCTGGCGTCCTTGATGCCGACGATGTTCGGGTGCTCGGCGGCGCGAACGATCGTGTCGACCTCGGCCTTGAGCGCAGTACGGAACGGGACGTCGTACAGGAGAACGGGAAGGTTGCTCGAGTCGGCGACCGTGCGGAAGTGATGAAGGAGCGCGTCCTGCGGCGGACGGTTGTAATACGGAGTCACGACGAGCGCACCGTCGACGCCGGCTTTCTCCGCCTCGCGAGTGAGATGGACGGAGTGTTCGGTCGAGTTCGTGCCCGTGCCGGCGATCACGTTCGCGTCGGAACCAACCGCATCCTTCACGGCGCGGAAGAGGGTCGCCTTCTCGTCGTCGGAGAGCGTGGCCCCTTCTCCGGTCGAACCTGCCACGACCAGACCATCCGAGCCATGGCCGATCAGGTGTCGAGCGAGCTTCTGAGCCTCCTCGACGTCGACCGACCCGTCCTCGTGGAACGGGGTGACCATCGCGGTGATAACACGTCCGAACCGAGCCATGTGTCCTCCTCCCCGGGGCTTCCTGTGAGCCTTGGACCGAGCAGTCTAGGCCCTTCTCGCACCGGGGAACTGCCCCAATATAGAGCAGGAACAACACCAAGCACAGGAAGCACAGACATACGCGGTAGAGTCGGCGCCTGGAACGCATCAAGTACCCCCAGAAGCTCACCGACCACCTCTCGGCTCCCGACGAGGTGGACCTCACCTTTGTGGTCGGCTTCGACGGATGGGTGGAGGACCTCGAGCGCTTCCACGCCTCAGCCGTCGAGCATCTCCACGCCGACTGGGAGCTCGTCGTGGTGGACAATCCGGTGGACGCCGCGGGTTCGGAGCTCATCGGCTCCCTCGATCGCGTTCGTCACGTTCCGCTTCGCGATGCGGTCGGCTACGGCGCCGGGCGCAACATCGGCCTCCGAAAGTCCCGCGGGCGCATCGTTTGCGTCGTCGACACCTCCGTCGAGATCGAAGGCGATCTCGAGCTCGGCGGCATCTTCGCCGATCCCGAAGTCGGTCTCATCGGCAGATGGGGCGTTGTCGTCGAAGGCGACCATCATTTCGTTCCTTCGCAAGGCCCGGACGTCGACGGCGTCGAGGGCTACTTCATCGCCATGCGCAGGGCCGACCTGTCACGCACCGGTCTCTTCGACCCGAAGTTCCGCTTCTACCGCAACGCCGACATCGACTTCTCGTTCCAGGTACGCGACGCCGGGCTTCGAACGATCGTCGACGCGACGCTACCTATCGCGCGTCATGAGCATCGACTGTGGGAGAACACGCCTGAACGTGACGATCTCTCGCGCAAGAACTTCGGACGCTTCCGTCAGCATTGGGGCAACCGACCCGACCTGATCACTCACCGCTGAGATCGATCCTGTATCGGACCTCGTCGACGCCAAGTCCTTCGAGGAACTGCGACGTCCCATCCGCATACCATCCACCGCGTTCGAAGAAGCGTCGCGCGCGAACGTTTCCTTCGAGCACCCACAACTTTGCCTCGCTGTACACGACGCGAAGAGCCTCGAGGGCGGTTTGCATCAACGACAAACCGACACGATGGTTCCAGGACGTCGGCAGTACGTAGATCGCGTGCACCTCGCCCACCGCGGGTGAAGCGTCGGCGTCCCGGCATGATCCTGCAC
Source organism: uncultured Actinomycetes bacterium (assembly GCA_964520325.1). GTDB lineage: Bacteria > Actinomycetota > JAICYB01 > JAICYB01 > JAICYB01 > CAZFOB01. The sequence goes on from CAZFOB010000002.1 coordinate 253,552, forward strand.
CAACGAAACCGACGATGACGCGCTCATCCTCAGCGACGTACACGTGCTTGAGTTCGGACTCGCCGTCGCCGCCAAACCACGAGCGCCATCGTCGCGCTCGTTCGTCAACGGACATCGCGTCGAGGATCGCCTGGTCCACGATGCCCCGATAGGCACCCTGCCACGTCCGCACGTGGACCTCGGCGATCGCTCTTGCGTCATCCAGCGTTGCTTCACGCACAACGGTTGTCGTCACACCGGCATGCTACGGACGGTCAGCCGGTCTGAGGTGTAGGACGGCCTGGCTGGTCGCCGCCGCGGCCTTCGCGGGTTGGGATCATCACCTTGCGAACGAACTCGCAGACGACCTGACCGTCCTGCTTATAGGCGATCGTGCGCACCTTGACGATGCCGCGGTCGTTCTTCGACTTCGACGGTGCGACCTCGAGCACTTCGGTCTCCGCATAGATCGTGTCGCCGTGGAACGTGGGCGCCGGGTGCTTGAGGTTCTCGATCTCGAGGTTCGCGATCGCCGAACCCGATACATCCCGCACGCTCATCCCGAGCGCGAGCGAATACACGAGGTTCCCAACAACGACGTTGCGGCCGAACTGCGTCGCCTCCTTCGCGTAGTGGTCGTTGGTGTGAAGGGGATGGTGGTTCATCGTGATCATGCAGAACAGATGGTCGTCGTACTCGGTGATCGTCTTACCGGGCCAGTGCTTGTATACGTCACCGACGGTGAAGTCTTCGAGGCAACGTCCGAACGGAAACTCCTGACTCATCTCTCCTCCAGTTCGATGTTCGCGTGCCGCTATCGGAGCAGCGGGAACTTCTCGGCCAGGGGCCCGAGGGTGAAACGCTCGTTGCTCTCGAGCGGGCGGCGGCCGGTTCCCGAAAGGATGAATGTCTTATCGTCCCAGCCCATGCCCACCGGCAACTTGGCTCCGAGAAGCCCGGACAGGATCCCCTTCACGATCGGGACGGCGTCCGGATGCAAACGCTCACCGCGCAGCGTTGCGTGGCTGAGATCCATCGTATGGACACCGAACTCGAGCACGCGGGAAGCGACGAACTCCCCGAACAGCATCGCTCTGTGGCCCGACCGCTTGATCACCCGGTCTGCCGGGATCTCCGCCAGACCGGCCATCGCGCCGTCCACCGCCGACTCGAGTGACGTCCTGATCTCGTCGCCAGTACGTCCACCGGCCTCTTCGATGACCCGTTCTTTGATCACGTCGGAGAACGTCTTGGACGGATCCTCACCTTCGCGGGGTCCGTCGGGGTCGTAGCCGTAGTAGCCGACCCGGTCGATCTCGGGCGTACCGTCGAACGGTTGGGCGTTGTCGCCGACGAGGCGGACGAGCATGCCTTCGCAGTGAGCGACAAGTTCCTTCACCGTCCATCCGGGACACCGCGTCGGGCGTTCCCAATCTTCCGGAGCGAGCTCGCCGACTAGAGCAACGAGCTCCTTGCATTGCACCTCGAAAACGTCGCGCTCAGGAGAGTCCATCGGTGCTCAGATCTTGTACCGCTCGAGGAGCTGACGTCCGATGACCATCTTCTGGATCTCGGACGTCCCTTCGCCGATGACCAGGAACGGCGCGTCGCGGTACAGACGCTCGACAACGAACTCCTTCGAGTAGCCGTACCCGCCAAAGATACGCATCGCCTCCATTGTGACTTCGACACATGTTTCGGCACAGAACAGCTTCGCCATGCCGGCCTCGAGGTCGGTGCGCTCTCCCCTGTCCTTCTTCTGCGCGGCGTTCAGCATCAAGAGCCTGGACGCCTCGATCTTCGTCGCCATGTCGGCGAGCTTGAACTGGATCGCTTGGTGATGCGCGATCGGACGTCCGAAGGTCTCGCGCTCCTGCGCGTAGCGGATCGACTCCTCGAACGCGCGCTGCGCAACCCCGATCGCGCGTGCCGAGACGTTGACGCGTCCGACCTCTATACCGGCCATCACCTGGTAGAAGCCCTGGCCCTCTTCGGCGCCGAGCAGGTTCTCGACGGGAACCTCGAAGTTGTCGAAGATCAGCTCCGTCGTCTCAACGCCCTTGTAGCCGAGCTTTTCGATGTTCGGAGGGATCTCGAGGCCGGGCATCCTGTCGACGCCCGGCTCTTTGTCGACGATGAGCATCGCCATGCCCTTGGACGCCGGCTTCGCGGCCGGATCGGTCTTGCACAGCAGCATCACGATCCCGGAGCGAAGGCCGTTCGTTACCCACATCTTCGTCCCGCTCACGCGGTAGACGTCACCGTCGCGGATGGCTTTGCAACTGATGGCCTGGACGTCCGATCCGGCGTGGGGCTCGGACATCGACAACGCGGCACGTATCTCGCCGGTCGCCATGCGCGGGAGGTACTTCTGCTTCTGGGCCTCGGTGCCGAACGTCTCGAGCTGCCACGCGGCGATGAAGTGTGTGTTGAGGATCCCGGACAGCGACATCCATCCGCGCGCGAGCTCGATGACCACGAGTGCGTAGGTCGTCAGCGGTTGGCCGAGCCCCCCGTACTCCTCAGGGATCTTGAGGCCGAAGAGCCCGATCTCCTTCATCTTCTCGACGATCTCGGCCGGATAGGTGTCGGCGTGCTCGAGGTCGTTGGCGACGGGAATGACGTCCTTGTCCACGAAGTCGCGGACGGTCTGGACGATCTCTTTCTGGATGTCTGTGAGATCGGCGATGACTGTCAATGGTTCCTCCTCGCGCAGCGCGCTGTAGCCTACCAACGAAGGCGTGAATGCCCCTCTGAGCAGGTAGAATAGGGGGATGGAGAACCCATCGCTCCTGATCGGAAAACGCATCCGAGTCGCTCTCGGGCTGCAGCGTAGCGGCATCCGGATGATGCGGCAGAACTTTATCCGTCGCAACGCGGACGCATCAAAGAGCGAGATCGACGAGATGCTCCGAAGCTGGATGCGCGATCGTCCGGGCGACGCGCCCGGGGTTGTCTCGCGTCGATTCGCCGATTGAGCGACCCTGAGGCACTCCTGCGGCAGTCTGTTCGGGACCTCCTGCCGACCGGGGCACGCTGGGCTCTTGTTGGTGCACTCGCCGTAGGCGCCCATTGCGAGCCCAGGTTTACGCGAGACGTAGACATCGCGTTCGCGGTCTCAGACGACGCAGAGGCAGAACGTATCGTGCTCCAGATGCGCCAGCTGGGGTACACCGCTCACACGGTCCTCGAGCAGGAGCGCACGGGGACGCTCGCTACCGTCCGTCTCGTACCGCCCGGCGCCGACGACGAAGACCCCGTCCTCGATCTGCTGTTCTCGTCGAGCGGCATCGAGGCCGAACTCGTCGGGAGCGCGTCCGAGCACGAGGTCTTTCCACAGCAGAGCGTCCCTGTGGCAGGAAAGGGATATCTCATCGCCCTCAAGCTCTTGGCGGTAGGCGATCATCGCCCCAACGACCTGATCGATCTTCACGCACTCGTCGTCGTAGCAACGGACGAGGACCTCGACGAGGCGCGTCACGCGATCGATCTGATCACCGAACGCGGGTACAACCGCGATCGCGATCTGCCGGCTGCGTTGGACGATGCGCTGTCGAAGTGGCGGTAGAGTCTCCGCCATGATCGACGCACAGACGTATCTGGAGCACATCCGCCGTGACGGCGTCCGCATCGGCGACGTCGCGGAAGGACATCTCGACGTCGAGGTTCCGACGTGTCCGGGGAACACGGTCGGCAGCCTCCTGTTGCACACGATGGCCGTGTGCGCCTTCTGGACCGGCGTGCTGGAACAGAACCGCATGCCGGAAGGCGACATGCCGAACTTTGGCGACGACCCGTTGGACGCGCACCGTCGCGCCTTCGAGGGGTTCGTCGAGCGACTCGGGGGCCGCGATCCCGACGAGTCGACGTGGACCTGGGCCGGCGAAGGGAAGGTGCGCTTCTGGTACCGCCGAGCCGCTCAGGAGTTCGCCGTCCACCGATGGGACTTCGAGAACGCGGTCGGCAACCCGGCGGCGATCGACCCGACTCTCGCCGTCGACGGCATCGACGAGATCCTGTTCGTCTTCGGTCCGGCGACCGGCCTGGAGGAGCACCGCGGCGCGTCGGAGCGATTCTCCGGCAACGGCGAGACCTTCCGGCTCGAACCCACCGACCTCCCGGATGCGATCACGTTCACGGCGCACCCCGATCGATTCGAGTACGACGGAGCTGCGTCGCCCGGCGTCACGGCCCGCGGGACAGCATCAGACCTCCTGCTCCTCCTCTGGGGACGTGTCCCGTCGAGCGCACTCGACGTGTCCGGAGATGCGTCGCTGTTGGATCGCTGGCAGGGGCGCGTGAAGATCTAGCTGTTCGAGCGTTTGAGGCTGGCAGCGCGTCCTTGCGCGGCGTGGACGGCGGCCATCTTCCGGGACGCTTCGTCGATCATCTCGTCACCGAAGAGCACGGCTCCCGTTCTATCGTCGTCGGTCGCTTTCTGGTAGGCATCGATGATGTCCTCGGCCCGGTCGTACTCCGCCTGCGACGGCGTGAAAACCTCGTTGAGGATCGTGATCTGGTCGGGGTGCAGCGCCCACTTCCCGTCGTAGCCGAGCTGGCGTGAGCGGATCGCGATCTCACGGAAGCCGTCGAGGTCGCGGATCGCGGCGAACGGTCCATCGATGGCTTGCAGGTTCCGATTGCGAGCGGCCACGAGGATACGCATGAGGATCCAGTGCCAGTGATCGCCCGGGTACTCGCGCACGATCTGGCCGACGGTCGAATGCGGCATCCCCATGGCCGCCGCCATGTCGCCGGGTCCGAAGATCAGTGTCTCGAGCCGGTCCGAGGCACGAGCGATCTTGTCGATGTGAGTAAGGCCCTGCGCGTTCTCGATCTGAGCTTCCAGGCCGATGCGATTGGTGAAGCCGTTCGTCTCTTCGATCATCCGCAGCAGGTCCGCCACGAACGTGACGTCGGACGCCCACTGGACCTTCGGGATCATGATGCAGTCGAGGTGCTGTCCGACCGTTTCAACGACCTCGATGATGTCGCGATAGCACCAGTGCGTGTACACGCCGTTGATGCGCAGGACCACAGTCTTGTTGCCAAAGTCCTGGTCCTTGAGCGCCGCGATCACGTTCTTGCGAGCGCCCTCCTTCTCGGCCGGCGCCACGGAGTCCTCGAGATCGATGAAGACCTCGTCCGCGTCGAGCCCCGGCGCCTTCGCAAGCATCTTCGTGCTCGACGCCGGAACGGACAGGCACGAACGGCGCGCGCGAAGCTTGACGTCACCAGCAGTCGTGTAGGCCATCAGTTCCTCCTCGTAGATGTCAGATTCTCCCACAAGCGGCTCACCAACCCATGTCGCGGTCGACGAGCGTGTAGAGCCGTTCGTTATGCGGACGGAAGTACTCCGTGAGCTCTCGGCGTAGCCCAGGCTTGATCCCGGCGAGCTCGGCTCCCGCGTTGTACCGCTCGTACGCGCTCAGCCGGTGCGGACGCAGGCCGAGGAACCCGAGCGTTTCCGCACACACCCGCTCGGGGTCGTTGAAGAGGTCCTCGCTGCGCAAGATCAGCATCTGCTCGCGCGGGAAGTGTTGGTACCAGTTCTCGAGTTGCTCCGCATAGCGTCCACGCGCGGCGTAAGAGAAATGCTGGTGGGAGCCGTCCAGGAACGGATCCCCCGCGAACCGCTCGTTCTCTTTTGCGATCGCGTCCTCGAAGGACAATGACTCCTCGCCGAGCCTGCACTCGTGACGGTAGTGCGAGTAGGCGCGGGCAACAGGTTCTCTGAGCAAGGCGATGAGCTTCACGTCGGGGCAGACCGCAAGCACGCGTTCCGGCACGTGCGGATGGAACAGGTAATACGGACTCGACTCTCCGCTGATGCGCCCGCGCAACCCCCGGGATCGCGGGAAGTTGCTCTCGTACCAACTCGAGCCGCGCTCGTAGAAGAAGCTGAAGTAGTGCACCTCCTTGACGCTCGCCGGAGCGACCTTGGGGTGTCGGGCCAAGTAGCTGTAAAGCGACGTCGTTCCGCCGCGCTGGGTTCCGATGATGAGGAAGTCGGGCAGCAATTAGTCGAGGTCGAGAAGGTGCTCGAGACCGACGGTCAGGCCCGGGCGCGAACCGACTTTCTTCACCGCAAGAACCACTCCCGGCATGAACGACGTGCGCTCCATCGTGTCGTGGCGGATGGTGAGGTTCTCCCCCGGGCCCCCGAAGAGCACTTCCTGATGTGCGAGTCGTCCGAGAACGCGCAACCCGTGTACGTGCACACCGTCGACGTCGGCGCCTCGTGCCCCGGCGACCGTCTCTTTCTCGTCGGGATGGGCTTGTCCACCGGGCGGACGTCCGTGCTTCTGCCAAACCTCGGCGATGTCCTGAGCGGTCTTGCGGGCTGTGCCCGATGGCGCATCGAGCTTCTGCGTGTGGTGCTGCTCGACGATCTCAGCAGAGCCGAGGTATCGAGCAGCCTGCCTGGAGAAGTGCATCATCAACACCGCCCCGATCGAGAAGTTGGGCGCGACGAAGACGTTCGCCTTCCCGTCGGCGACGAGCTTCTCGATCTCGGCGAAGTCGTCGGGTGACAGACCCGATGTTCCGATGACGCAATGGATCCCCCTGGCGACGCACGCCTCGATGTTCTTCTTGACCGTCGCCGGCTGCGTGAAGTCGACGACGACGTCGACATCCGACATCTCGCCGACGCTCGCGACGATGCCCTCGCCTCCGGCCGGATCAACGCGTGCGGCGAGTTTGAGGTCCGGATCGGCGTCCACCGCGTCGCACACGGTCCGGCCCATCCGCCCCACGGCTCCGAGCACTCCAACTCGTAACGTCACGCGCCTAGTGTGCGAGCGGATCGACCGCGAAGTCGAGTGACGCCGCGTCAACCGGCCCCACGCACGCAAGTGCCGGTGCGCCGGCGCCGTAGAGGCGCCGCGCGACCCGCGTGACGTCGTCCTGTGATACAGCGTCAACCCGCTCGAGCAGATCGTCGACCGTGTTCACCTCGCCGTGCACGAGCTCGGAACGTCCGATGCGGGACATCCGTCCGCCGGGGTCGTCCATCGAGAGCACGAGACCTCCACGGACCGCACCCTTCGCCCGATCGACTTCTTCGTCGGACGCGTCGCCCTCTGCGAGCTTCGTCGCCTCCTCACGCACGATCTTGATGACCTCGGGGGCCGAGGAGACCGACGTGCCGGCGTAGACGGTGTGCGACCCGGCTTCGAGGTACATGTGCTCGCTCGAGTAGATCGAGTACGCAAGCCCCCGCTTCTCACGGATCTCCTGGAAGAGACGCGACGACATCCCGCCACCGTAGAGCACGGACAGCACCGCGAGAGCATAGCGGTCTGGGTCTTCGCGTCCGAGGCCATCGACCCCCCACACGATGTGCACCTGTTCGCTGTCGCGGCCGTCGACGACGCTTGCGCCGGAGCCGAAGGCGGGCTTGCGACCGGCTTCGCGCCTGCTTGGTGCTCCCCCGCCGGCAAACGCCCCGGCAACGAGCTCTTCCACCGATGCGTGATCGACGTTTCCGGCGACGGCGACGACGAGTTTGTCCGGAAGGTAACCCCGCTCGTAGAAGCCACGCAGGTCGCCGACCGACATCGATCCGACCGTCTGCTCGGTGCCCATGATGGGGCGACCCAGCGGGTGGTTCGGCCACGCCGTGATCGAGAAGACGTCGTGGACGAGGTCCTCGGGGACGTCGGCCGCCATGTGGATCTCTTCGAGGATCACACGCCGTTCCGAGCTGAACTCATCGGGACGAAGAGTGGCGTGCAAGAACATGTCGCCCATGATCTCGACCGCCATCGGCAGATCATCGTCGAGCACGCGCGCGTACACGCAGGTGTGCTCGCGCGCGGAGTACGCGTTGACCTCGCCGCCGACAGCATCGAATGCGGCGGCGATATCGAGCGCGCCCCTCGTCGCGGTGCCCTTGAAGAGCATGTGCTCGAGGAAGTGGGAAGCGCCGGCGATGTCGTCGGTCTCGTCACGCGATCCGGTGTCGATCCACAGCCCGACCGAGACCGATCGGACGTGGGGCATCGACTCCGTAACGAGACGGAGCCCCGGAAGGGGCTCCGATCTCACAAAGGTTGTCGCAGGGCTACTCGTCGTCGCCCGGCTCCTTATCACCTGACGAACCGTTCGTGCTCTCTTCGACGGGCACGAGATTCAGCTTCCCGTCGGCCCGGATCTCAGAGATGCGCACCCGGAGCGTGTCGCCGACGTTGACGACATCCTCGACTCGGTCGATGCGCTTGCCACCTGCGAGTTGCGAGAGCTTCGAGATGTGAACGAGCCCGTCCTTACCCGGGACGATGTTCACGAAAGCGCCGAAGTCCATCGCTTTGACGACCTTGCCGTCGAACTCCATCCCGAGCTCGAGCGGGATCGGGTTGACGATGTCACGGATCATCTTGAGCGCCGCCTCAGCCTTATCACCACTTGCGGCGGCGACGAGGATGCGTCCGTCGTCGTCGACGTCGATCTGGGCTTCAGTGCGGGCGATGATGTCGTTGATCGTCTTGCCCTTGGGGCCGATGACCTCGCCGATCTTGTCGACGGGGATCTGCTCCATAAGGATCCGCGGTGCGTACTCGCTCATCTCCGCGCGCGGCTTGTCGATCGCCTTACGCATCGCGGCCAGGATCTCGAGCCGCGCCTCCTTCGCCTGCTGCATCGCACCGCGCAGGACGTCGGTCGATATGCCCAGGGTCTTCGTGTCGAGCTGGAGCGCCGTCACGTAGTCCTCGGTTCCCGCGACCTTGAAGTCCATATCGCCGTAACCGTCCTCGGCTCCGATGATGTCGGTGAGGGTCACGTGCTTGTCGCCTTCGACGATCAGACCCATCGCGATACCACCGACCATGTCGTGTAACGGGACGCCGGCGTCCATCAGACAGAGAACGGTTCCACACACCGACGCCATCGACGTCGAACCGTTGCTCTCGAGGACTTCGGACACCACACGGATCGCGTACGGGAACTCGTCCACACTCGGGACGACGGCGAGCACAGCCTTCTCGGCGAGCGCGCCGTGTCCGATCTCGCGACGGCGCGGGCCCCGCATGGGATACGCCTCACCTGTCGAGAATGGCGGGAACCGGTAGTTGTGCATGAACCGCTTCCGCTTGTCGAGGAGCTCGTCGACGCCGATGAACTGCTCCATCCGCGGCATCGCGAGTGTCGCGACGGAGAGCACCTGAGTCTCGCCGCGCTGGAACAATCCGGTTCCATGCGCGCGGGGCAACAGGCCCACCTCAGCGGAGAGGTTGCGGAGCTCTTTCGGCCCGCGTCCGTCGATGCGCTTGCCCTCGTTGACGATGCGCTTGCGCACGATCGACTTCTGCAGGGAGCGGACCGCCTCTTTGATCTCCTTCTGGCGGTCCTCACCGAACTCACCGGCAAGTGTGGCTTTCACCTCCGCGCTGATCCCGTCGAGAGCCGAATTGCGCTCCGCCTTCGGAACGATCGCGAGTGCGTCGCGCAGTTTGTCCTCGGCGATCGCGCTCACGCGCGCCATGACGTCCTGACCGTAGTCGTTGACCTCGATCCACGTGCGCTCCGGGATCTCGCACTGCTTCACGAGCTCGGTCTGAAGGTCGCAGAGCTGCTTGATGAACGGCTTGGCAGCTTCCAGACCATCGGCGAGCACTTCCTCTGTCGGCTTGGTGGCGCCTTCGGAGATCAAGCGATACGTGTGCTCGAAGCCACCCGCCTCGATCATGAGCACGTCGACGTCGCCGGAATCGTTCACGCGTCCGGCGAGCACGAGCTCGACCGTTGCGTTCTCGAGCTCGGTGTTGGTCGGGAAGGCCACCCAACGGCCGTGGATGTGCGCAACGCGCACGCCGGCGATCGGACCAGCGAACGGAATTCCGCCGATGAGCAGAGCGCAGCTGGCCGCGGTGATGCAGTGCACGTCGTAGGCGTTCTCCAAGTCGAACTGCATGACGGTCGCGATGACCTGAGTCTCGTGGCGGAACCAGTCCGGAAAGGACGGTCGCAGTGGACGGTCGGTGAGGCGGGCGGTCAGCGTCCCCTTCTCGGACGGGCGTCCCTCGGTACGGAACACGCCACCGGGGATCCGACCGACCGCGTACACGCGCTCTTCGATGTCGACGGTGAGAGGGAAGAAGTCGATCCCCTCCCGGATGCTGGGTGATGCAACTGCGGTTACGAGGATGATCGTCTCGCCGACGGCGATGACAACTGCCCCGTTGGCCTGCTTGGCGAGCTTGCCCGTCTGCAGGGTGATGTTCTTCGACTCGATCTGAGTCGCTACTTGTTTCGCTTCCATGCGAATGCCAACTCCTTCGTTGGTCTGGATGGACAACCCCACGAAAGTGCGGGGCTTCCTCCGATGTCTTCGCGGTGGGAAGCGCGGGGTCAGTTCTCAGCGGGGGTCCCTGAGCGAGCTCAGGGATCTCGACTGATAACTGGTTCCCGGCGCTTCGCCACTCCGCACGAGTTACCAGCTATTTGAATGTGTGAAGGGCTACCGGGGAGTGGTCACCTCCTGATGCCGAGCCGCTCGATGAGCGACTTGTAGCGGTCGTAGTCCTCCCGCTCGAGGTACTTGAGCAGGCGCCGACGTTTGTGGACGAGCTTGAGCAGACCGAGCCTGTTGTGGTGGTCCTTCTTCTTGACCTGGACGTGCTTGGTCAGCCCTTCGATGCGCTTGGAGATGATGGCCACCTGGACCTCAGGTGAGCCTGTATCGCCCTCGTGGGTCCGATATTCGGACACCAGCGTCTGCATCTGTTCCTTGGGAAGGCCTCTGGACATGCAAAAGTTCCTATAGATCGGGGTTTTCGCCAGTATACAGGTCGCGATACAGGTCGCGGACCCGAGCCACGTCGGCGTGCATCTGGGCGAGGAGGGCATCGACCGAGTCGAACTTCTCCTCGGGGCGCAGGAACTGCGTGAACTCGACCTCGCCGTGCTCTCCATAGAGATCGCCCTCGAAGTCGAGCACGAACACCTCGCAGACCGGCGGGTCGTTCTCCTTGAACGTTGGACGGACACCGACGTTGATCGCCGCCGGCAGGCGGTCGCCCTTCCATACCCACCACCCGGCGTAGACCCCGAGCCCGGGAAGACAGGATCGTGGGTGCGCCCTGATGTTGGCGGTCGGAAAGCCAAGGGTGCGTCCTCGTTTGTCGCCTTCGACGACCTCCCCGGCCAGGCGCCACGGGCGGCCAAGAAGCTCAGCAACGCTCTCGACCTTGCCTTCCGCCAGGTACCGGCGGATCACGCTCGATGAGATCTTCGACTCAGCATCGCCGAGCAACTCGACGGCTTCCGCGTCGAATCCGTCCTTCTTGCCGATCTCCTGCAACGTGTCGACGTCGCCAGCACGTCCGTGGCCGAACCGGAAGTCTTCGCCGACGAGGATCTTCGTCACGTTCAGCTCATCGACGAGCGCCGCCTTGGCGAACTGCTCCGGCGAGAGCGCAGCGAGCTCTCCGTTGAACGGCAGAACAAGAACGATGTCGAACCCGGCTTCCTCGAAGAGCTTGAACCGCTGATCGAGTGTCGTGAGCAAGCACGGCGCTTTGTCGGGCGCGAGCACCTCCAGCGGATGCGGGTCAAACGTCACGACCGCCGAGCGAGCGTTCAGCGCACGCGTGCTCTCGAACACCCGCTCGAAAAGCATCCGATGTCCGCGGTGCACGCCGTCGAACATGCCGACGGTGGCGACGGTTGGCAAGGCTTCAGCGGGTCGCGCTTCGGCTCCCCACAGGATCTCCATCGGCTACTTCTCTCCTCTGGGGTCATTGGCGGGGTCATTGGCGAGGTCAGTGGCGAGCACGGTGGTGGGCCGCAGGATACCGTCGCGCGCTTCGAAGACTCCGACCACACCGCCCGGACCGACCACCAGGTGCTCACCGTCATCTGTTTCGAAGCTCACGGTCCGCCCGTTGCGGGCGAGCGCTTCAGCATCTGCGTCGACATCGACGCGACGCATATGCACGAGGGTCGACTCGACACTCCGAAGAGCCGACAGCTCGAGCCTGTCGGGCACCGTCGCCTCCCTGGCCAAGAGATCGCCGATCGCCGTCCTTCGCAAGTGCTCCACGTGTGCGCCGCACGACAGGCGCTCCCCGATGTCGGCAACGAGCGTGCGAATGTATGTGCCGGTCGAACAGACGACGCGTGCGTCGAACGCGTCCGGCGAGGTTCGGAGGATCTCGAGGTCGTAGATCGTGACCTTGCGCGACGCGATCTCGACCGTCTCGCCACGCGCTGCCCGCTTGTACGCTCGCTCGCCGTCGACCTTGATCGCCGAGACCGCGGGCGGCGTCTGATCGATCTCGCCGACGAACTCTCGTGCTGCTTCGCGGATCTGATCCGACGACACATCAACCGGCGACCTCGAGAGCACCTCTCCGGCTGCGTCGAGCGTGCTGGTCCGCACACCGAGCACTCCGGTCACCTCGTAGGTCTTGGGCAACCCCTGCACGTACCGAAGCAGACGAGTCGCCGGACCAACCGCAACGACGAGCAATCCGGACGCCGGAGGGTCGAGCGTGCCCGCATGGCCAACGCGACGTACGCCGAACACACGCCTGACCTTGTCGACGATGTCGTGGGACGTCGGCCCCCGTGGCTTGTCCACGAGGACGAAGCCGGTCACGTCGTTCCGGCTGCGAGCGCCCGCCGGATCGTCGCGACCGCTTCGTCGAATGACATCTCAAGCTCGAAGCCGGCGGCGAGCGCATGACCTCCGCCCCCGAACTGCTGCGCGATGGCGCCGACATCCGTCGAGCCTTTCGAGCGGAGCGACCCCTTCCACTTGCCGTCCTCCCTCTCTTTGAAAAGGACGGTGACATCCGAATCACGCACCGACCGGAGGACGTCGATCACGTCGTCTGTGTCGTCTATCGACACGCCGATCTCTTTCAGGTCGGCCTGGGACAGATAGGACAGGACGAAGCCCGGATCGCTCTCGAGCGACGCGTGATCGAGCGCGCGACCGAGAACCTTGAGGTGGGTGAACCTGTACGACTCGAACAGCTTCTGTGAGACGTCGGCGACATCGACGCCGCGCTGTATGAGGAACGCCGCGGTCGCATGCGTGCGCGGGCTCACACTTGCGTAGCCGAACTGGCCGGTGTCGGTGACCAGTCCGGTGTAGAGGCAGGTGGCGATCTCGGGAGTGATCGATGCGCCCATGCGAGCCAGCAGGTGCAGGATGAGCTCGGCCGTTGAGGATGCGTTCTCGTCGACGACGTTCACGGCGCCGAACTTCGTGTTGGACACGTGGTGGTCGATGTTGACGACGACTTTCGCCTTTTTCATCCGCTCCGCGAGCCGTCCCATACGCTCGGCCGTCGCACAATCGACCGCGATCGCGACGTCGGGCGGGCGGACGTCGTTCGTCGCAACGATGAGATCTGCACCCGGAAGGAAGTCGTACTGCGACGGCAGATCGTTGGTCGGGCCGTCCCAGCTCGGTTGTAGTGGGACGCCGCGTCCTTTCAGGGCCATCGAGAGCGCGAGCAGGGAACCGAGTGCGTCGCCGTCCGGCGCGAGGTGGCACACGATCGCGAGAGACGATGCCCCTTCGATCATCTCGATCGCGCGATCGAGCGCCGTGTCGACGTCCGGAGGCAGTTGCGGGAGCTGGAACCCGAAGGCCACGTCGCCCTTGTGGATCTCTTCGATGATGGCGTCCACTTCTCGTCCTTTCTCGGGCGCGTCGTCCAGGTGGAACTCGATGTCCGGCGTGTTCTTGAGGCGCACGCGCCGGCCCGTCTCGGTACGGAGGAACGGCTTGGCGCTATCGAGTCCGGCCTCCGTAGCCCGCTGCTCTTGTTCGTCTCCGAGCACCGTGTAGTACACGTGTGCACGCGAAAGATCAGGAGTCACGCGAACCGCAGTGATCGTCACGAAGCCGACGCGGGGATCTTTGACGTGGCGCTGGATGAGCTCTCCCAGCACCTCGCGGATGTTCTCGCCTACGCGCTGTGTTCTTCTCGTCGACACTGCTCAGTCCTCCCACTTCATGACGTCGGTAAAGGCGTCCAGGATCTCGACGCGGTCATCACATGACACGTAGCGCTCGATCTCGCGGAGCATCTTCTGCGCGTGGAACGAGGTTCCCGACACGCAACTCGTGCCGAGCGACGTGCGTTGCCACTGCTCTTGATGGTCCACTTCCGCAACCGCCACATGGAACTTCGCTTGCAGGCCTCCGATAAGTCCCTTCACGACGTGTCTCTTCGATTTGAGCGACCCGGAAGCCGGGATGCGAAGCTCCAATCTCATCACCCCGATGAACACTCTTCGACCAGCGCTACGGCGTCCGCGCGACTTCGACGGTCTCGAACGCCTCGATGATGTCGCCGATCTTGACGTCGCTGAAGTTCTCCAACACGATGCCGCACTCGAAGCCCTGACCGATCTCGCGCACGTCGTCTTTGTGGTGCCGCAGCGACGCGAGCTTGCCTTCGAAGACGACGGTCCCATCGCGCACGAGACGTGCTTGCCCGTTGCGGCGGATCTCGCCTTGCGTGACCATGCAACCGGCGGCCATCGCGCGCGGAACTTTGAACGTCTCGCGCACCTCCGCAGTGCCGAGCATCCGCTCCCGGAACTCGGGCGCGAGCATCCCCTTCAGCGCCCGTTCGATGTCCTCGAGGAGCTCGTAGATGATCCTGTACGTCCGGATCTCGACACCGTGGCGTTCGGCAGCAGTGCGCGCATTGCCGTCGGGTCGAACGTTGAATCCGATGATCACAGCGCCGGATGCCTGAGCGAGAACGACATCGCTCTCGACGATCCCGCCGACCGCCGAACGGAGTACGTTCACTTTGATACCGCCGATGTCGAGCTTGCCGAGCTCGCTCGTGACGGCCTCGAGTGATCCGCGCACGTCGGTCTTCACGATGATGTCGAGCTGCTGCTTCTGCGCGAGCATCTGATCGAGGGTCAGCATCTGTCTCGTCGTGACGGAAGCGGCTTGCCGTCGGGCCGCGTCGCGGGCTTGCGCCATCTGCCGCGCTCGGCGTTCGTCGGCGACCACGCGGACCTCGTCGCCGCCCTCGGGAACAGCGTTCCAGCCGAGGACGAGAACTGGACGCGCCGGGTCGGCCCGGTCGACCGGGTCGCCCCACTCGTCCATCAGTGCACGCACCTTGCCCCACGCGGCACCAGCCACGACGGCATCGCCTACTTCCAAGGTTCCGTGCTGGATGATCACGGTCGCGACGGGTCCCCGGCCCTTGTCGAGATGGGCCTCGAGAACCACAGCTCGCGCCGGACCGGTCGGTGCAGCCGTGAGCTCGAGATCGTCGGAGACGAGGACGATGCCGGTGAGCAAGTCGTCGAGCCCGGCTCCAGTCTTCGCCGAAACATCGATGAACAGCGTGTCGCCACCCCACTCCTGCGGCTGAAGCCCGTGCTCGGAAAGCTCTGTGCGCACTCTGGTGGGGTCGGCTTCGGGCTTGTCCATCTTGTTGACCGCAACGACGACGGGGACGTTCGCCGCCCTGGCGTGATCGATCGCTTCAAGCGTCTGCGGCATCACACCGTCATCGGCAGCGACGACCAAGATCGCGACGTCGGTGACCTGAGCGCCGCGAGCACGCATCGACGTGAAGGCTTCGTGGCCCGGTGTGTCGATGAAGGTAATCCGCTGCCCGTCCTTCGTCACCTGGTAGGCGCCGATGTGCTGGGTGATACCGCCGTGTTCCGCGGCTGCGACGTCCGCCTGGCGGATGCGGTCGAGCACTGTGGTCTTCCCATGGTCGACGTGGCCCATCACGGTGACAACCGGCGGACGAGGCGCGACGCCATCGGCCGTTACGGCTTCTTCGTCGTCGCCATCGATGAGGTGCTCCTCGACGGTCGGGTCGACGACCTCGACGTCGATGCCCAGGTCGTCGGCCACGACGAGGATCTCCTCGTCGGAGAGCGATTGCGTGATCGACTTCATCGCGCCGTGGCTCATCAGACTCTTGATGACTTCGGCAGCGCCGCGTCCAACGCGTTCCGCGAAGTCCTTCACAGTGATGCCGCGCTGGACGTGCAGCGCAGCCGCGGCAACGGGCTTGGCCGGCTCGGGAGCCGCCGCTTTCGCGGCAACAGCCTTGGCCTTCGAGGCCTTCGGGGCTGCGGCTTTCGGAGCGGCAGCTTTCGGGGCGGCAGCTTTCGGAGGTGCCTCAGCGGGAGCCGGAGCCTTGAGGCCGGCGATGACGCTTTCGTCCACGCTCGAGGAATGAGACTTCACGTCGACGCCCAGCGCCTTCAACCGCCCGACGAGCTCCTTCGCAGGAACCCCGAGCTCTTTCGCAGCTTCGTAGACCCTCACCTTTGCCAAGCGCCAAACTCCTTCGTCAGTCTTTCGAGCGATCTTTCGAGCGACCCCGGCAACTCTTTGGGGTCGATCGTCATCCGCAGAGCCGACCCGATCCGCTTCTTACGGACGGCTTCCTGCAAACATCCTACGTTCGAGCATACGTACGCCCCGCGGCCCGCTGCCGTGCCGTCCGGATCGAGGACCACCGCGCGGCCCTGCTTTCCGCAGACGATGCGGACCAGTTCGGACTTCGGGGCCTTGCGCCTGCACCCGATGCAGGTGCGGGTGGGGCCGCCTAGGGCGTTGGCGTCTGCTCCTCGTCCGGCACCGACTCGTGCGGTGAGGGTTCGACAGCAGCTTCTGGGGCAACAGCCTCTGCAGCCTCTGCGGCCGGAGCCTCTTCGGGAGCCTCTGGGGCCGGAGCCTCTTCGGCCGGAGCTTCGGTGACTGATGCTTCGGCCTCGGCTTGACCGTTCTCGCCCTCGGCGGCCTTCCGACCCCGCTTCTCGGGGACGGTCGGCTCGAAATGTGAAGGCTGTGCCGCCTGGCCTGCCGCTCGCTGACTCTCGCTCTTGATGTCGATCCGCCACCCCGTCAGCCGGGCTGCCAGGCGGGCGTTCTGTCCTTCTTTGCCGATCGCGAGCGAAAGCTCACGGTCGGCAACGATCACGGTTGCCGTCTTGGTGTCTGGATCGATGCTCACGCCGCGCACGCGCGCCGGTTGAAGCGCCTCAGAGACGAAGCGCGAGATGTCTTCGGTCCATGACACGACGTCGATCTTCTCGCCTCGAAGCTCATTGACCACTGCGCGCACTCGCATGCCCTTGGGACCGACGCAGGCCCCCACGGGGTCGATGTTGTTGTCGTTGGACGACACGGCGATCTTCGTGCGGTGCCCGGCCTCGCGTGAGATCGCCTTCATCTCGACCAGGCCGTCCAGGATCTCCGGCACTTCCATCTCGAAGAGCTTGCGCACGAGCCCCGGATGCGATCGCGACACGACGATGGTCGGACCGCGTCCTTCGCGGACCTCGACGATGTACGCACGGACGCGATCGCCGATCTCGTACCGCTCCCGGGGGATCTGCTCGGAGTACGGCATGATCGCCTCGGCCTTGCCGAGGTTGAGGATCACGAACCGCGGGTCGTGCTGTTCGACGATGCCTGTGACGATCTCACCCGCGCGGTCTTCGTACTCCTCGAAAGCCATCTGTCGCTCGGCCTCGCGGAGCTTCTGGTGGATGACGTGCTTGGCAGTCTGCGCGGCGATGCGTCCGAGCTCCGGCGGGGTCTCGACGAATGCTTCCTTGATGACCTCTTCGGTCTCTTCGTCCACTTCTTGCTCGAAGGCACGGATCTCACCGGACTCCCGGTCGATCTCGATCCTCGCGTGCGTCGCGGTGACGCCGGGGGTCTTCGGGTAAGCGGCGCCGAGGGCGGCCTCCAGCGCCTCGAAGATCGTCTCCGCGGGCATGCCACGGTCGCGCTCGAGCACTGCGAGCGCGTCGATCAGTTCGAGATTCTTGTCTGACTTCTTCCTTGCGCGTGCCATTTAGAGCTTCACCACCAGTTGTGCTCGTGCGATGTCATCGAACAACGCAACAAACGTCTCATCTTCTCCCTGGATCTCCACGGCGACTTCGCCAGCCGTGGCGATCGGACCTTCCAGACTACGTCCGTCTTTCAACTTGAGGTTCGCCACCCGGCCGACGCACACCTCGAACTGTTCCGGCGTCGTGAGCTCGCGCTCCGCGCCCGGAGACGTGACTTCGAGGACGTAGCGCGCCTCCCCCGGGACGACCTCCGCGCGGTCAAGTTCGCGCGAGAGTTGCTCCGAGTACGTGGCCAGGTCGTCGGCATTGACTCCACCCAAGCGGTCGTAGGCCACGCGGAGGGTCTCACGTCCGGCGTCCCGCAGGTAGGTGATGTCCCACAGGACGAGGTCATTGGCGGCAGCGACCGCCTCCGCGACGGGGCGAACCACGTTTGCGATCGATCCCGCGTCGCGGCTCAGGTCTTTCGGAGCGCGCTTGGTTGCCGTCACCATCGCTCCCTCCTCGGGGGTCTGAGCGCCAAAAAAAAGTGGGCTCGAGGCCCACACCAAAAACACCGAAACCGTGGTGCGCCTCTCGGGCGCTTTCTCTAGGATAGCTCGCGTCGTTCTGGCGTGCGAGCACCGTTGCCGTTTTGGCTGCTCAGAGCCCCTGTTGGCAGGCTCGCGCTAGACTTTTTGCCCATGGACGAACGCCTCGCAGACCGGCTGTGCAACGTTCCCCTTTTCGTCGACCTCGACCTCGACCATCTGCGGGCGGTCGCCAAGCTCGTGTCCGAATTCGAAGCCGAAGCCGGGCACGTCCTCGTCCAGCCCGGGATGGTGGGAGCCGGACTGTTCCTGATCGAGGAAGGTTCGGCGACCTTGTCCGTGCAAGATCGCGATGTCGAGCTCGGGGCCGGGGAGATCGTGGGTGAGCTGGCCTTGCTGGACGATCGAGCGGTTCACACCACGCGCGTCCGGACGAAGACCGTCGTCCGTGGATACTGCATCTCTCGCGACGACTTCGACGCACTGCTCCACGACGAACCGAAGATCGCGATCCCCATGCTCAAGGTTCTCGCGAAGCGGCTCGTGGACATCGTTACGCACCACTAGATCCCTCGCTGCCTAGTGCTAGTCAGCGCAGGCTGACCTGTCCCCCGTAACTGTTGCATGGGTCGTCCGGGCGCTCGAGGGAGGCGAAGTCCTTGTCGGGCCACTCGCCGGCGTGGAAACGGATGCCTCCGGATGCGCCACGCCAGCACCCGGTGCCGTCGGGTGCGGTTGACACGCCGGACGATCCCGCCGGGTCCCACCTCATCAACACGGCGTCCTTCACACAGGTGTAGTCGCCAGGGTTGAAATAGCAGGCCGGCAAGCTGGGGTCGGTCGATCGCACCTCTGGGATGGCGTGGAAACCTTGGTTGATCGAGGATGTACTGAGCCGCGGGCCCGCCACCTGGATGCCGGTATACAGCTGCCGGATGGCCTCGTAGAAGTCGGAGAACGAGCACATCTCGCGAGCGTCCTCGTGAGGGATATCGGGGTCGGCCTCCTTGAGTGACCGGTAGCACTCGGTGGCGGTGACTTCGGGCTCCATCGTGGTGCTCGTGATGACCCAGGCGTGTCGCCAGACCGACTTCTCCTGGTGTGCGTTCGCCGTCGCACCGTCGGACGTGCCGTCGCCGGCCAAGATCCACTCGGGGCGGTAGGTCAGGGAAGCAGCCGCACGAGACTGGTTCGACTCGAACCCGCCCGGCCAGATGACCGTCGTCACGCCCTTTTGCTGGAAGTCGGCCATGTTCTGAACGGCGTAGGACGGCGGGTTGCGGTCCTGGTTATAGATGGAGAAGTGCTCGGGGAACGTGGCCTCGGCGATGAACTTCCCTCCGCAGGCTTCGATCTTCTCTTTGGCCAGGAGCGAGAACTTGATCAGGCTCGGATACTCGGGGTCGGTTGTACGGATGAAGCCGAGCCGGCGGGGAGTCCCCTGCTGGCCGGGGTTGTCGCCGCCGCTGACTGGGAACGGCAGCACCATCTGACACACGAAGCTCGCGTACTGCTCGGCCTGCTGCTCGCGGGAGGGCAGGTAGCCCCAGAACTGTCCGGCGAAGCTGCGGAAGAACGCGGCCGGGCGGAAGTATCGCGAGCTGAACACCAGCGTGTCGTTCTGGGCGTGCTCCTCCATATACGGCTCTTCAAGCCGCCCTTCGGCGTCGATGATGACGGCGAAGGGATCGATCTTGGCTTCTTCGTCGGCGGCGTCGGCTCGGCGGTTCTCTGGCGTTGTCCCGCCGGGGCCGAACGACGAGAAGTGCACCCAGAAGTGGACACGGCGGCCGTAGGTCTGGAAGCGATTGTTGAAGAATCGTTGGAACGCGCGGATCCCACGCACCCAGATGAGGTTCTCGCCGCCGGGCTCGTCGATGTCGAAGTACTTGCCGGCCGGTGCACTGTCGAGGCCGCGACTCGAGATCCAGCTGATGCCTCCCTGGATGTAGAACACCACGCGGATCTCACCCTTGGTCACGCCCTTGTAGGTTGCGCCGCCGTTGTTGCCATTGAAGTAGGCGACGCATGGAGGGGACAGCGGATCCTCAGTCTGGCGCGGTGGCTTCCCGACGCACCGTTTGCCGACCGGTGTCTTGCCCCGCACCTCGGGGGGTGGCGGACCGGCCTCCTTCTCCAGGGCCTGGGCCAGCAGGCCGGACGAACCGAGGCCGAGCGACGAAACGTTGCCACCGGGTGGCGGCACGTCGGAGTCCTCCGGTGGCACCGGCGCGTAGGACAGCGTGGTGGCCGGATTCGTCTGCGGCACGTTCAGTGCCGACGGCAAGATCACGATGGCAAGCAGGAACGCCACCGCGATTGCAGCTAATGGCGGGAACCGATATGTCCAGCTCTTCATTATCGAGCCGACGCGCCCCTGAGCGACCGATGGACAAACAAGCTGTCCTGACTCTAACCTGAATGACACGATGGCCGCCGCGGGCAACGACATCGCCTACCTGTCCGCGGTGGACCAAGCGCACCTCATCCGCTCCAAGGAGTTCTCTCCCGTCCACTTGGTTGAGCTGTACCTCGAACGGATAGCAGCACTGAACCCGAAGCTCGACGCTTTCCTGGCCGTAGCCGGCGACCTCGCCCTCCGCGACGCCGAGCGCGCGGAAGCGCTGGTCGGCACCGACGAGGCCGGACGGCTCAACGGTGTGGTCGTGTCCATCAAGGATCGCTTCGACACGGCCGGCATCACGACCACATGTGGGACGGCCGCCTGGCTCGACCGCGTGCCCACCGCCGATCACTACATCGTCCGCCGACTCAAACAGGCCGGCTGCATCGTCATCGGCAAGACCAACCTGCCCGAGTTCGGGCTCTCGGTCGTCAGTGAGTCGGTGGCCTATCCCCCGGCAAGGAATCCTTGGGACACCTCACGGACGACCGGCGGGTCGTCCGGGGGCGCCGGCGCCGCCGTGGTGGCCGGCCTGTGTTCGATCTCCCACGGCTCCGACGGCGGGGGCTCGGTGCGCATCCCGGCGGCATGCACGGGAGCGGTCGGCCTGAAGCCGGCCCGGGGTCGTCATTCGAACCATCCGAACTTCCCCGACCTGTTCGGGAGCTCTGGCCCCTTGTCGCGGACGGTCGCCGACGCTGCCGCGTTCCTCGACGCCACCGCCGGGTACGACACGGGCGATGCCATGTGGGCCCCCGAGCCCGCGCGCCCGTTCGTAGACGAGGTCGGCGTCGACCCGGTTCCCTTACGCATCGCGTGGTCCAACCTGGCCCCGGTGGACGGAACCCCGATCGATGCACCCCAAGCAGCGGCGACCCAGCGCGTCGCCGAGATGCTCGAGGGGCTCGGGCATCACGTCGAGCAGGCCTCGCCGAACTACCCGCCACAGGACGCCACCACCACACCCATCCGCGGGGCCGAGCTCCACGCCGGCTACGACCTCCCGGACCCAGAGACCTTCGGCCCGATGACGAGGATCTTCTACGAAGCCGGCAAGAACGTGACAGCTGCCGACTACGTGAGATACCTGAATAAGCTCCAGGTCGAGTGCCGGCAGCTGGTGTCGTTCTTCGACGACTGGGACGTGCTCGTCACGCCGACGGTCCCCATCCAACCGCCTCTGGTCGGCGCTTTCGATGACCTCTTCGCCTCGCCGGACCTGTTGCCGCGCTTCCGGGGCATGGCGGCGTTCACGATGCCGTGGAACCACACCGGTCAACCGGCCATCACGCTCCCGCTGTACACCGATGACGACGGACTGCCTATCGGCCTCCAATTCGTCGGACGTCCGGCCGACGAGGTGACATTGTTCCGTTTGGCCGGCCAGCTCGAGCGGGCAATGCCCTGGCACGATCGGCGGCCAGAGGTTGGGTAAACGATCGCTCATCGGCGCCATCGTGGCGGTGTCGATATTGACCGGCGCCGCCATGGTGCCGAGTGCGGCTGCCGAAAGCGCTATCGCGAAGAGTCTGCCTTTCGAAGTGCTGGCCGACGACGGCACGCCGATCCGCGGCAACGTGTAGCTGCCGCCGGGAAAAGGTCCGTTCGCGACCGTTCTCGAGTACTCGCCGTACTGGGGCACCGACCACCCCAAAGCCGGAGCGCTGGCCGTCATCGACGAAAAAAGCGGCCGGGAGACCCTCTACGGCTGGCTGGCACCATTCATCGAGAATGGGTTCGCGGTGGCCGCGGTAAACGTTCGCGGCACCGACGACAGTGGCGGGTGTCTCCAGTGGGGAACGCCGGTCGACACGACCGACGCCTTCGCCGTCGTGGAGTCTCTTGCCGACCAACCGTGGTCGAACGGCAGAGTCGGGATGATTGGCCACTCCTACCCGGCGTGGATGGCCTACATGGCGATGATCGGCAAGCCACCGTCGCTTCATGCGCTGGCCATCGCCAGCGGCATCATCGATCCGTGGAACCTCATGACCCGCAACGGAGCGGCCTTCAGCCTCGGCCCCCGGCCATGCCGGCCGCCACAGGCGCACTTGCCCTGGCGCTGCTGCGCTGGCAGCGTGACTTCCCCGGCGCCGTCCCCAACACACTGGCCACGCCGCCCGACCACGTCGCGTGTCCGCGCTTCCTCGACGACACGGCGGTTTCGGCCGAGATGGTCTTCGGCGGCGACCGCAACGAATACTGGGACGGCGTCGATATCCGTGACGAGATCGCCGCGACCGACGTGCCCGTACTGGTGGCGAACGGACTCCAGCAGGAAGGTCACATCCTCCAAATCGAAGGGCTGTGGGATCTCCTCGGTGGTGATCGGCGGATGGTGCTTGGCCAGTGGAACCATCAGTGGCCCCACACCGCCGGACACAAAACGTGGCAGCAGATGATGGTCGACTGGTTCGACCATCACTTGCGGGGTGGACCGGCGAAAGTGGCCTCAGACGTCGTCGACTTCCAGTCCGACGACGGAAAGTGGCACCAGAGCGCGAGATGGCCGCCACCAACCACGGACCCTCACCTTGAAGCTCAGTGGCGCCTCGCTCGTTGCAGACGGCAAGGCCACTGAAGATCCGACGCAGTCGTTCAACACTGTCGAGTACGACCCCGAACCGGCTACCTGTACCAACCGGCAAGCCGTCTACGTCTCCGCGCCGATGGATCGAGACATCGTCATCGCCGGCAACTTCCGGCTTGATCTCACGTTGGCGTCCACGCTGCCGGACGGCAACGTCGCAGCGTTGTTGTTCCACAAGGACCAGATCGATGTGTGCACCGACCCGAAACCGCCGCCGGCCAACCCGCTCGACGGCTACCTGTACGCACCGTTCGAAGCAAGGCGGGCGCTGGTCGACCTGCGTCACATCAACGACCAGCCGGCGGGTGCCGACTTTCCGGTGGCCACGCCAACCAAGGTGACGATGCACAGCCACCCCTTGTCCAGCCGCGTAGCGAAGGGCGAGCGCCTGATCCTTGCGGTGGGCGGTTACGTCCGCGAGCTGTTCCCGGAGACCCGCCGGCCAACACTCACCATCTCCGGCGGGTCCATCACGCTGCCGGTGTACTCGGGCGAGCCGGTCTTCGCATCAGAACCCGAACCGGATGATCGCACCGAGTCATTGCGAGCCCAGACCGAGCCGTCCAGTCCAGTCGAGGCGTTGGCCATCGGCACGGAGATCCGTGAGGCCACCGCTGCCGGGCGGAGCGACAAGGAGATCCTCGAAGCGATCACCGAGAAGTTCGGGCCGGATGCCGTGGCTCCCGACACGGTGGAATCGTCCTGGAACCGGTGGTGGGTCAGTGGCCGCCTTGGCCATGCTGGCCGTGGCCGGGTCAGTACTCGGCTTCGTGCGGCGTCGGCGTCGGGCACCGGCGACCAGCTGGAGCCACGCGTCGGCGGTTCGTCAGTCGGCTCGGCGCAGCAGGCGCCCGCCGAAGGCGCAGAACCTCGCACGCCCGTCAGGCTCGTCGCGCAGGAAAGCCACGCGTCCAGCTGGTAATGCGAAAGTCGCATCTCCGACTGGACGTAACGCGGTCCACGGGGGCACAGCCTGCGCGATGAGCACTGCCATCATCCCATCGCCGGTGGCTCCGGCTTCCAGCCCGCTGGGGCCCGGACGCACCTCGATCCGTACGCCGTGACGTTCGTAGATCCCGAGGTACCGTTCCGCCGACCTGAGCTCCGTTTCGATCTCATCAGGCTGGCTCGCATCGTCTTCCTTAATATCGAGAAGCTCGCGCTGGACCTCGCGAACGACGTCTGCGCACACGGGTGCGCCGTGGGTGTTGCACATCACACCGATGGCGATCGCGTCATCTGGGAACACCCGCAGCAGTGCGTTGCCGCCCATGGTCAGACCGCCGTGCTGAAGGTAGGAGTGTCCGGCGGTGCGACCGAGACTCCACGCCAACCCGATTACCGACGCATCGCTCACGCCGTCTAAGAGTTCCAGCTGTGGGCTCTGCATCAGGGCGACCGAGACCTCCGAGACCACCTGCTCGCCCTTCGTGCTCCGGCCGTGGTCGAGGTGTAGTCGCGCGAAGGCCAGCAGATCCGAGGCCGTGGCGTGGATACCGCCGGCCGGGTCCTGGGCGGTCGAGAGCTTGAACGCCGGCGCCAGGAACGGGTCGGCGCCGCCCAAGCGGAAGTGACCGAAGGCAACACGATGGCGCACCGCCTCGTCGGGCATCGTGACGGTGCGCTCGAGACTCAAAGGGCCGGCGAGCCTGGTCTTGAGAGCGTGGTCGTAGGTCGCTCCGGTGACGCGTTCGATGACGTGGCCGGCCACGGCGAAGGCCGCATTGGAGTAGCTGAAGATCTCCCCGATCTCGGTGAGCGGGCGGATGGTGCTGAGGAAACCCACGAGTCGTTCGCGGCAATCGTCACCCCGGCCGAAGTCCTCGAAGACGTCACCGTCGATGCCGCTTGTGTGGGTGAGGATGTGCCGCATCGTTATCTCCGCCGCCAGCGGAAAATCGAGCACGTACGAGACGATCGGCTGGTCGAGGTCGATCAGGCCGTCATCCACGAGCTGCATCACCAGTGTGGCGGTGTAGACCTTGCTTACCGAACCGAGGGCGAAGACGGTGTCCGAAGTGGCCTCGATGCCGGCCGGCTGGTTGGCGAGGCCGTAGGCAGCCTGCGTCAACTCGCCGGCGGCAGACACCGCCGCAACGGCACCCACCGCGCCGTGCTCGGAACACGCCGCAGCGAGGATCTCCGCGAGGCTCACGATGCGAGCGTGCGCGCGAACGTGCGGCGACGGAAGGCCAGCCACAGCGCGCCGGCAGCGAAGAGCGGGATGAGGACGAGCCAGATGGCCACGACCCCGCCGGATGCGCGGGCCGGTACCCGGGCCGGGCGGGGCGTGGCTCGGCCGAACACGCCTTGGCCGACGTCGAGGTCCGAGCCGAGAGCCAGCGGTCGGCTGACCGATCCGCGTGGCGCCGCCGCCAGCAGGGCCTGCCGGATGGGTGCGGCACTCCCGCGTCCGTTGGACTTCGGCAACGAGACGTCGAACGCTCCGCCCACATCCGAGAACTCGAGTGACATCTGTCTGACCCGGATGGGTTGATTGCCCTGTCCGGTCCGTAGCGCGTTGATCGCGCCGATGTAGGCCTGCGCGATCGTTGCGGCATCTTCGTTGTCGGGCACATCGGCGTCGTAGACGCGTGCGATGTCATCCAGACGCGAGGCGACGTCGATGTCTTCGAGCACCTGGAGGATCGATCCGTCCCGCACGTAGACCGACATCCGCCGAAACGCGTTCACGCCGGGCGCCGGCGCTCCACCGGCGCCGGCCGCAGCTGCTGCCAACGGCACCCGGACGACGTCGTACCGTTCGACGTCGTCCGATGGTGGCGGAAACGTGTCTTCACGGGCGTCGTAGTCGAGGGATTCGGAGTTGTAGCGCACGACCCGTTCGCCTTCGGTGAACGCCTGTTGCACGTAGGCGAGTGCCGTCCGGGCATCGAGCGCCGGGTCATCGCCGGGGTCGGGCTCAGTGCTGATCGCCAGGGGCGGGGCCCCCTGGATGTCGATGATCCACACGCCCAACCGCATCCGGTCACCGAGCGAGGGCAAAAGGCCCGGTGAGGTCACACGCATCGCGACGTCGTCATCGACCACGATCTCCTCGGCTGCGGAGGCGTCGTTGATGGAGATGGTTGACTGGTAGCGGAAGTCGTCCGCCACAACGCCCTTGACGGTGACCGACCGGTCGGGCGTACGCTCGAGGTAGGTATACCGGCGTGGCAGCTGCCCGGTGCGGGCGACGGCTTCTCGCACGATGTCCAGCTCGTGTTGGCCGGCCTGGCTACAACCGACGACGATCAGCGCCAGGACGGCGGTGGCAGCGGCGAGTCGTCGCGTCATGGACGAAGCGCCAACGATGCACGGATCAGGCTGCGCGGGCGCGGGAAGTCATCGCGGATATTTAGGACGAAGAAGTCACGCTCGGTGAACCAGATGGCCAGAGTCTGCTTGGTCCCCGTGGTCAGG
The DNA here is from genome assembly GCA_964520325.1 of uncultured Actinomycetes bacterium. Classification (GTDB taxonomy): domain Bacteria; phylum Actinomycetota; class JAICYB01; order JAICYB01; family JAICYB01; genus CAZFOB01. The sequence continues at coordinate 280,301 of CAZFOB010000002.1, forward strand.
TGGATCGTCTGCTCGTCGATCAGGTAGGGCGTCGGCTGGGTTGAGCCGATGCGGCTGACGACCGTCGAGCGGAACGAGTCGTCGTTCGGCGCGTCGTTTGTGAGCCGGGTGATCTGGAGAGTAGCTTGCACCAGATCGTCGGCGCGCATACTGAACAACGCGTTGGATTCCACGTAGGTATCACCGAGCCCGTCGAGCGATCCGACGTCGGCTTCCTGACTGACCTCGAGTCCGAGGAACGTTTTCGGCAAAGCCGCATCGAGCCGGGCGATATCGCTGCCCGAGCGTCCGAAGTCGGTCGTCGCCGACGATGAACAGGCGGCCGCCAACACCACCAGGATCAAGAAGGCTCTGGTCACTCGCGAACCTCGAGTGTGGCAACGGCATACGGACGAGTACCGTCGTGGTAGTTGAACTTGCCAACCTTCTTTGCTTCGTAGGAGTACTTCTGCCCTGGCGCCAGCAGACCCGAAGCGAATGTGCCGTCATCGGCTTCGACCGAACGCCCGACGGTGTCGTTGTTGGTCCATCGGGCGATCGAGCCGACGAAGATCTGCACGACGGGGGGATCGAACGCCGTGCCGGCGGCGTCGGATTGGATGGCGATGTCGATGAGCGCCGGCGGCTCGGTCGCGGCCGGCGCCGGAGTGGTGATGGACTGCTTGGCCGGTCGCGTACCGACGGCCGCGCTGGTCGCCTTCGGCTTCGGCGTGGCCTCACCGAGCCGCTCTTGGACCTCGTCGTCGAAGTCCAGGAGCTTCGAGTTCCCCACCTCCTTACCGCTACCACACGCCGCTCCGAGCAGCAGCAGAACGATGACGACAACCGTGTTTTTCATACTGTTGACCTCCTCCGAACAGACTTCGACGTTCCGAGATAGGCCTCGATGACGGCATCGTCGCCGAGGACGTCGTCGGGGGCGCCTCTGGTCAACACCTTGCCTTGGTCGAGAGCGAGCAGCTCGTCTGCCACGCTCGAGATAAGCGTCATGTCGTGTTCGATGATCAAGATGCTGCATCCGGTTTCGAACTGGACGCGTCGCAACAGCGGCGCCAGTGACTCGGCCTCGGCCTGCGCGATGCCTGTCGACGGCTCGTCGAGGAGCAGGACCGACGGCTCGGTAGCCAGCACGCAGGCCAGGTCGGTCAATCGCCGGACACCGGTAGAGAGCTCCTTCACGAAATTCTCCCGGTAGACCTCGAGACCGAGAAGCTCGAGCAGCCGTGTAGCACGCTCTCGCGATCGGCGCTCGGATCGCCGTGCCCCCGGCATCCTGGCGGCGTGCAGGGCAATACTGCGCACTTCCTGATGCTGATCGAGTGCGACCAGGAGGTTCTCGAAGACGGTGAGTGAACCGAAGAGCCGAGCATCCTGGAACCGCCTAACCAAACGGCGGCGTGCACGCTCAGCCGGGCTCAGGGTCGTTACGTCGGCGCCTTCGATGCGAACGGTACCGGCGTCCGCCACCTGGTAGCCGCTGATGAGATCGAAGATGGTCGTCTTTCCAGCGCCGTTCGGACCGATCAACCCCAACACCTCGCTGTCCCGGAGCGCGAAGCTGACGTCGTCCACCGCGGTGATGCCGCCGAACCGCTTGGTCAATCCCTCGACCTCAAGGACCGGACGCCCCTCGTCCAGCTCCCGGCGACGCCTGGCGTCGCTCCCGCGACGCGGCCCACCACCGACGGCGGCAGATCCGCGCACGTACACCGCCCGCAGGATGTCGGGTCGAGCCAGCAGATCCGATGTCGGCCCGTCGAAGCGGACTTGGCCCTTCTCCATGAATACGGCGCGGTCGGCCAAAGAGATGGCCACGTTGACCGACTGCTCGACTACAACCACCGTGGTGCCGCGCTCGTTGATCGTCCGGACCACTTCGAGGAGCTGCTCGGTGACGGCCGGCGCCAAGCCGAGCGAGAGCTCGTCGATCATGAGCAAGGTCGGGCGGCCGAGGAAGGCTTGGCAGAGCGACAGCATCTGTTGTTCGCCCCCGGATAGAGAACCAGCCAGCTCGCCCAGGCGTTCACCGAGCACTGGGAACATCGCCACGACACCATCGATCTCATCGCTGCCGGCGTCGGGGTTCGCCCAGGCTCCAAGCCACAGGTTCTCCTGCACGGTCAGTCCCGGAAAGACGCCGCGGCCGCCGGGCATGTGCACGACGCCACGACCGACGATCTCGTGCGGCGGCATGTGCGTGATGTCGCGGCCGCCAAACACGATGGCGCCACCCGAGGCCTCCTGGGTACCGCTGATCGCCCGCAACAGTGTCGACTTGCCGGCACCGTTGGTGCCGAGCAACGCCACGATCTCGCTGCGCTTGATGTCGAGATTGACACCGAACAGCACTTGCACATCGTTGTAGGCCACATCGACGTCACGACAAACCAGCAGCGCATCGTCCCCGGTCACCCGGGAGTCCTGCGCCGCCGAGGCGGCAGCTTGAGCATTGCGCATGTCGAGGTCGAAGAATCGTCCGGCCGAGATGACCACGAGCGCGCCGATGGCCATGAAGGGGACTGCGAAGAGCAGAGCTTCAGTGAATCCGTAGGTCTCGGCGATCTGTCCGGCCAGCGGCAGCAGGATGATCACGCCGGGCAGCGCGGACACCTGAGCCATCTGCAGGCCCATCGTGCGAACCGACGCCGGGATCACCTGCGCGAAGAGCACGGCGGTGGCCGGGCCGGTCATCGCGATACCGAACCCGAAGACGGTGTTGAACAGGACGAGCAACCACAGAGGTGGGCCGAAAGCCATGCCGGCCAAGCCGATGATGGTGACGACGGCGAACGCACCGACGGCCGGCAGCACGCGAGCCGGGTTCCGCTTGGTCAGGTTGTCGACTAAGCCGCCCCCGACGAAGCCGCCGGCCATGGCCGCCGCTGCTGCCGGGATGGTCACCAATCCGCGATCGAGCGCATCGAGCCCGTAGTGCTCGGCCAGGTAGAACGGGAACAAGATCAAGAACGACCCGGCGCCGGCCGCGATCCACACGTTGGCGATGAACAACCGGCGCACCGTGCGAACCGCCCAGATGGTGCGGAATGCCTCACCGAAGGATTGAGGGTCGTCCTCGCGCTCGGCATCCTTCGACCCACGTGAGGACCGCTCCATGAAGCCGCGGATGGGCTCGGGCAGCGCAACGAGAACAACGATGCCGGCGATCACGAGCGGGACGCCGAGTATGGGGAAGGTCGTGCGCCATCCCCAAGTGATGATCATCCAACCGACCACGGCCGGTGCCATCAGGTCGCCGACGCGCGACAGCATGCCGAGGATGGCGAACACCTTCCCGCGCTCGGTCGGTGGGTAGTAATCGGCCAGCAGCGAGAAGGTCGGCACCTGGGCAACGTCTCGCCCCAGCCCCTCACCCACGCGCGTGGCGCCGAGAGTTAACGTCGAGCCGACACGGCCGGTGAAGACGGCAGACAGACCCGAGATCACCGTCCCGAAGCCAACGAACCATGTCCGCCGATGACGATCGGCCAGCCAGCCGATACCGACGCCGGCCACGATGGTCACCGCGCCGACGGTTGCGATCAACCCCGAGATGCCGCGCAGGTCGATACCGAGATCGGACGCGATGTCCGGACCGGCGATGCCGCCGCGCGCACTGAACAACGCCGTATTGAAGTCTTGTATGAACACCACCAGCGTGAGCAGCACGACCGGACGGATCCCGTAGCGCGACGTCCGGACCGCACGCCAATCGGCAGCTTCGGCCAAGACGCCGCGCAGGCCCCGTCGCTCGGTCACGTCGTCACCGCCTCGTCGGCTCGCTCGGCGGCTTGGCTGATGGCCGCTTCGTCGGGGTCGACGGAGGGACCGTCTTCACTTCGCCGGTCGTGGATGCTCCACGGCATCGTGAACCGCTCGATGACGGCTCGCAGCCCGGTCGACGTGGAGGGCGGCGCCATGGGGATGAGCCTGCGCTCCATCGCGTCGGTCTGCGCGAACAACGACGGCACGACGAGCCCGCGGCGCTGGGCCACGATGCGCAGCAGCGAGTCTCGCAGTCGGTTCAGGAGTGAGACGAGTCCGCCTGGAGCGACGTACAGCAGCACCAATGTTCCTCCGCCGGTCAGGAACGCCGACAGGATCGGCTCGGTGACCACGTAGCGGTTGATGTTCACGTAGGCCGAACCCAACAGCGCACCGCCGATCGATCCGATGCCGCCGATGACGGTGAGGACGAAGATATCGATGGACGCCGTGGTGGTGAACGACGCTGCACTGATGCCGCGCTGCTGATGGACGAACAGCGCGCCGGCGAAACCGGCCAGCGCGCCCGACACCGCGAAGGCGCCCAGCTTGGTCCTGACGGCATCGATGCCGAAGGACTGGAGGTTGACCTCGTTCTCTCGCAGAGCGATGAGCGTTCGACCGAACCGGCTGCGCCGGAGGTTGACTACCACGACAACGGCGAGGACCAATGCGGCCAAGCACAGGAAGTACATCGATCGCTCGTCGTCGAAGTTCAAGAAGAAGAAGCTGGGCCTGTCAACCTTGTTCGGGAGGAGCCAGGAGAAGTAGCGCTCGTCGAAGAGGAACGTCGAGGCGGCCACGGCGAAGGCGAACGTCGCCACCGCCAGATACAGCCCGCGGATGCGCAGCGCCGGGAGCCCGACCATCGCCGCGAAGCCCCCCGTGATGACGGTGGCCAGCGGCACGGCCAGCCAGAACCCCAGGCCGACCTTGGAACTCAGCGCACCACCAACGATGGCTCCCACAGCGACGAACGCGAAATGTCCCAGGCTGACCTGGCCGGCCCAGCCGGTCAAGACAACCAGCGAGATCGCGACGATGGTGGTGATGGCGATGACGGCGCCGAGATTGGTCTGGCCGGTCGACGCGATGAATGGGTACAGCCCGGCGCCGATCAGGCCAACTCCGATGAGCACGCGGTAGCCGAATCGAAGCGATCCGACGCCCATCAGAGCGGCCGGGATGGGTCGCTGCTCCTCCGCGGCTTCCCACGTCTCGGCCTCGATAGCGTCCGCGCGCCCGCGCCGCGGCTGCATCAACAGACCAACCGCGATCACCAAGAAGACGGCAATGTCGATGAGCGGTCCATCGGACGGGAAGCTCCACGCGGCAGCCGACGTCAGGACCGAGATGCCGACGGCGGCGCCCACGGCGATCGGGATGCTCCGCATCCGGGCGATGACGGCGGCGGCCAACCCCGGCAGCAGGAGTTCGGGGGCGAACCCCTGGGCCACGACCGGCGAAGAGATGATGCCGGACAGCGTCACCGAGATCCCGCTCAACAGACCGGCGATGGCCCAGACCAGCGACGACAGCGCGCCGACACTGATGCCGAGCAACGTGGCCCGATCGGCGTTCTCGGCCATGGCCCGAACGGCCACCCCGGCCCGCGTGTATCGGAAGAACGCCGCCAACGCGACCAGGGTGATGACGACGATCTCGATCGACAGCAGGTGAGCGAATCCGAACGGCACCGGGAGGTCTCCGACGGTGAATGAGAAGCCGGCGAACGGCAGATGGGCGGCCAGATTGGCGCCCCCCAGCAGCTCGTCGATGCCCCGGCTCTCGAGCGGCGGGAAGAACGGAAGCTTGAGCACAAGGCCCGAGCTGACGGCGCCGAGGAACCCGGCCGCCACAACGGTCAACACCGTGAGCACCAGGCGCGGCGCGCGGAAGAACCGTCGTCCGAACACCAAGTCGAACATCAGACCGACGCACGCAGCCAGCGTCACGCCGAGCACGAAGGCCACAGGGAAGGGGACCGGAGTGAACTCGAGCAACTGGAAGACCAGGGTGGCGCCGGCGGCGCCGAACGCCGTCTGGGCGAAATTGATGACGCGGACGGTTCGGTACACCAAGATCAGCCCGGCGGCGGTCAGCGCACTCATCGAACCGAACACGATGGCATCGAACACGATGGCCGCCGGAGTGCCGCGCCCGCCGCCGCGCCCCGGGAACACGAGTTGCGTCAGGACGAGCACTCCGGCGATGGCGCCGATCGTCCAGAGCAGCTGACGACGTCGAGACGTCACGATCCGTCCTTCGGTGGATCCGGAGTGAGCTGGCCGATCTCGTACAGCGCGTTCACCTTCGCCTCGACGCTCGTGAGTTGCACATGCTCGGAGATGAGCAGACCGCCCATGGCCGTGCCCACCACGTAGTCGTAGTCCCGCGTGCTGCTCGACGCGCCGACGAACTGCTGCGTCGACTCGACGTACCACCCGTCGACGAATTCGCCGCAGGCATCGACCCGCTGCCGGCGGAGCACACGGGCCTGATGGGTCAAGGACTGGCCGCTGACCGGATCGGTGCCGCCGGCCGTCCACGTCTCACCGATGAAGACCGGCAGCGGCAGGTACGTGATGGGTGGCACCGGCTCGAACGTCCCGATGGCCTCTCCTTTGGGGGTGAAACGGTCGATGCGATCCAGAGTGAGCCCGCTCTCGGGCTCCCCGGGCCGCAGCCGCACCTCCGATTCGGGGACGTCAACCGGCTGCGAGATGCTTTCGTTCTTCACTCCCCACGTCGTGACAACGACTTCTGAGATAGGCCCGGTAGCGGTGTAGATCACGTCGGTCTGCACGGTCTGGAACGTGAAGTCACCGGTCAACGCGTCACCGATCTCCTGGACGGTACGCATGTCGAAGCCGTCGATGGGCACCGGGAACGGCAGCGCCGTCAGCTCGACCTTGCCCGATCGCTGCCACACGTAGTGCCCGACAGCCGGTGGGTGATCGATGGTGCCTGTAGCTTCCTCGCCGGCGAAGGCCGTCAGTGCGGCCTCGGGACACTTGACCTTCTCGGCTATCGGCACGGTTGGGAACGGTCGCGGTTCGAGTGGCTCGATGCGGAGCCGCGTCGGCGTCAGCGGACCATTGAAGCCCGGAGGCGTAACGCCGGCAGATACATCCTTCACCCCGAACACGATCGCCGTCTGCACGCTGCGAATGTCGACCCCTGGTCCGGACGACACACATGCCGACGCCAGGAGTCCCGCCAGGCTGGCGGCCGCCACCAACCGGTTACTTCGCATCGGCCAACTCCCGTTCGAAGTCTGGCGCGAACGCATGATGTGACGACAAGCGCGAGAACACCGCGATCACCCGAAGGCTGGCCGGGTGTCCCTGGCCGAGACGGCGACGCAACGTCCGCGACAGGTCCTCGGCGGTGATCGCCAGGTCGTCGGTGACTTCATCTTGAAGATCGCCCCAGAGGGACCGCGTCACCAGCCACGCCAGCTCGGCGTGAGTGGAGTCGTCGCTGAACCGCTGCTGGAACGCCAGCGGAGTGTCGCCGTGGAAGCGATACCCGTAGTCGGTCACCGCGTCGCGGAACTCGGCATACGCCAGCGCGATGCGCGCATGCGGACCGGAATGGAAGGCCAGCCGTCGGCGACGCGCTCGTGTCCGGACCTTGCCGATTGCGGGGACCGCGATGTAGACGATGAGTCCGACCGCCAGCAGACCTCCCACCGCGATGACGACCCGGGTCAGGTTCTGCGTGAAGCTCGATGCCGGCGGCGTGACCACCGGTACGAACAGCTCGACGGCGATGTCTTCGGACGGCAGCACAGCCGGGTTGACCTGCTGAGGGTCGGAGTCACCGATGGTGGCCTTGGCCTTCTGCGGCGTCGAGATGATGGGGAGCCACTTGAAGCCCGGGAAGTACACCTCGATGAAGGTGGCGCCGTGTTTCGGGCGAACTTGGAACCCCCCGTCAACCACGTCTCCACCGTCGAATCCGTAAGCGATGCGGGACGGGATCCCGGCCCATCTCGCCAGCATGGCTTCGGTGGCCACGATCTCATAGGGGGTGGCTTCCTGCGACCCGGCCAAGATGTCCTGCACGCGGTCGGGCGTGATGCTGACCGGCACTCCCTGGCCGGCCGCGGTGACGTTGGTCAACACGAAGCTGTGCAGGAAGGCGAACGTGTCCCACTTGGAATCCTTCGGTGCTTGGGCGAGCAGTCCGACGACGGCCGCCGGCGGATCCGGGATGTCGACGAAGGGGGCCACGTCAGATGGCACGTCGCCGCCGGCGCGTCGTAAGCGAGCTGCGGCGGGCAGCGGCGCAGCAGCGATGGTGTACTCCATGCCCGCCTGAAGCTCGCCCTGGACCAGCCGGATGCTGCCGCTGCGAGCGTCATACGCGAAGTCACCGCGCCCGACGATGCCGACGGTGTTCGGAAGTCCGGGCAGGACGATGCCGCTCATCCCGGCCAGGGTGAACGTCGCCTTGACCTTCGGTTCGAGTTCGGGATCGACGACACCGTCATCGGGCACCGCGGTGAGCTCACTGTCGTTGAAGGCCGGCAGTCTCCAATCGGTGCCGTCGTACACATCGAGGCTGCCGATCCGCCACGGCCCGCTGATCGATGACGACACCTCGAACAACACGCGATCTTCGACCTCCGACAACGGCGTCGTCTTGGGTTTCTGCGGCTCGGTGGTTGGGTCGACGTAGGGGGCCGGGAACAGGAAGCTCGCCTTGGACAACCCGAACAAGGCGAGCGTGATGAGTGCAACCACCGGCAGTGCTCGAATGGCTCGGCGGAATTCGAAGGCCAGCGGCGTGCGCTCCTCGCCGTCGCCTGATCCCGACGACAACAGGCCGAGCCCGATGGCCAACAACACGAGCACCGCGATACCGCTTCCCACCTGTTCGACCTTTGGGACGCTGATGCCGCCGATGCCGGCCAGCGGCAACGGTACCAGCAACCCGAGCGACGGCCGGCGGTGGACAAGCGTTGTCCAGCCGGCCGCAAAGCCAGCCGTTCCCATCAGCCAGCCGATGATGGCTTGCCAGCCGGCCGTGAGGCCAACGGGCGGTCGAAGGACATCGCCGGACTGTGCAGCTTCGGTGACCAATGCTCGGAGTCCGGTCATGGCGTCGTTGCCGGACGGCAGCGCCAGAGCCAAACCGATGGCGAACAACCCGCCGGCCACGGCGACGTTCGATGCCCAGGCTCGATCGAGTCGAGGGACGACGGCCGCGAGCGCCAGCCCGGCCAAGCCACCGGCGATGGCGTAGAACCGGCCACCGATGCCGGTGAAGACACCGCCGATCATGATCCCAGCCGCGATGACGGGAAAGGCGGTGGCCACAACCATGCGCATCGACACCTCGAAGCCCGGGGGCTGTTCCTCGGTTGCTGCCGGCGCGTTCTCGGTGCCTGCTGGTGGCTCCAGCAGCACCTCTTGCGTAGTGGCCATCAGCGGCTCCCGGCCCCCACGTCGCGCGCGAGCGCACCTGCGAGATCGGTGTTCGGGCCGATACTGACCACCTGACATCCGAGCAACGCCGCCCTGGTCAGGGACTCATCGTCTTCGTCCCACTCCAACACCACGACCAGCACGGACACTCCGGTACTCAGCAGGAGGCGGAGATGCTTGGCCGACTCGATCGAAAGATGCGGCGTGATCAGCACGTTATGCGCATCGCGCTGCGCGGTTCCCAGCAGCAGTCGTTGGAGCGTGGTGGACAGCGGCGCGCGCTGCAGTTCCACGCGGGCCAGTCCGTCGAGGAGTATGAGCTGCTGTGCTTGTCCGCGCATGGGCCGGGTCAGCGGGCCGGCGTTGGTCTCGCACCGCACCTCATAGCCCTCGACCAGGTGCTTGACGCCGAGCGATGCCGCCACCCGAACCCCCATCTCGAAGGACTCAGAGCCGGCCGCACCGTGGGGGCTGTGGTGAGTGGCGTCGGTGTCGAGGACGATCGTGATGCGGTCGGTGATGCCTTGCTCGGCCTCACGGACCATGAGCTTGCCGGTACGAGCTGATGCTCGCCAGACGATGCGCCGGAGATCGTCGCCAGGCTGGTAGTCGCGCATGCCGTAGAACTCGAGGCCAGACGGCCACGGCTTGGAGACCGGCGGTCGGATGGGGGGATCCTCGTAGTTGCGGGTCAGCGGTCGGTCGGAGACGAGATCGACGCGCGGGTGCACGAGCAGCTCGAATGGTTCGGCCACCACCGACTCGCGCTCGATCAGCCCAAGCGGGTCGCGCGTGATGGCCACCAGTGGACCGATCTCATAGACGCCGCGCCGGGCGGCTCGCAGTCCATAGCGGTGAGAGACCGAAGCGCCGCCGGCCAGTTTGAGGACCGGCACCTTCACGCTGTGTCCCAGGACCTCGGGCGTGTGTTCTTCGAGCATGAACGTCGATACGCTGCGTTCGGCGGTGAGCGAGACCTCGACATCCAGCGTCGTTCCTTGTTGTACGCGGTCGAACAGACCGGTGCGCTTCCCGGTGACCTTCAGTCGCCGGGGGGCCAGCAGCGACGACACGACCAGCAGCATCACCACGCCGTAGGCGGCCAGGTACATGGCGGTGCCTGCCACAACCCGGCCCATGAGCCACAACACGATGGCGCCGGCGATGGCCGCGCGCCCCGACCGGGTGATGCCGAGGCGCCGCGAGATGCGGTCCCATCTCGCGCGCAATGCGGCGGGAAGCGTGAGTGCTCGCAGTCGGTCGGTGGCCTCGGTGACGCGGACGCGGAGGCTCTTGGAGTTCCCCGTCGCGCCCCGCGCCGTGGCCACGATGGACTTACTTGGTCGTGATGGCGGCGTTGGTGATGACCGGCTCGCCCCGCTCTTTGGTGGTGGCCTGGATGATGATCTGACCGTTCTGCTTCCAGCCCGAAGTGACGATGGTCTCGCCCGGGTACATGACACCTTTGAAGCGGACCTGGTAGCGCTTCACTTGTCCGGTGTCGCCGTCCAGCGCATGGTCGACGACGGTCTTGCACACGACGCCGAATGTGCACAGCCCGTGCAGGATGGGCTTGTCGAACCCGCCCATCGCCGCGAAGCTCGGGTCGACGTGCAATGGGTTCCTATCGCCGCTCAATCGGTACAGCAGAGCCTGCTGCGGCAGCGTCGGTGCCTCGACGACGAAGTCGGGTTCGCGGTCGGGCGCGACGTTGCCGGGCTCGGGACCGCGTTCACCGCCGAAACCGCCTTCCCCGCGGATGAATGAGGAGAAGCGGTTGACGAATAACGTCTCACCGTCAGGCGTCTTGGTGGTGGCCTCGACCACGACAACGGCACCCTTGCCCTTGTCATAGATCTGCGAGACCTTGCCGGTGTGATGCACTTCGGTCGAAGTCGGAATGGGCCCGTTCACTTCGAGGTCCTGTTCGCCGTGCAGGAGCATCGCGGGGTTGAACTCAAGCCCGGGCAGGCCGGCCATACCGATGAGGAACGAGAAGACCGGGATGACGCCAAAGCTCGGCAGCACCTTGAGACCGTTCTCGTAGGTGTACTCGAGCTCCTTCGGGTCGGTCGCCGGCACGCCGGCGCCGAGGCCCAGGTGATACAGGATGACGTCGTTGGCGCTCCACGAACTGGACGCGGCTGGGAGCTCGGCCCCCAGGGCTCTGGTTGGATCGATCGGCATGTTGCTCCTCTAGGTGTCGAAACGCGATGCGATGATCTGCTTCCATTGGTTCAGCAGCTTCTTGGAGCCGATAGAACCGTTGACGGTGGTCTCCAGGGCCAACCCGTTGATGAACGCCAGGCTCAGCTCGAGCAACATGGCGGTGCCGCCGTTCGCGTCCTCGCCGAACAGCTCAAGGAACGTCGTGGCCATCTCATCGCGGAGCGACCAATAGAATCGGTCGAGCGCGCTTCGAAGCTGCGGGTCGGTGCGCGCGGCCACGAGAAGCTCGAGCGTTGCAGCGAACAATGGTCCCTGGGCGCTCGACCACATGAGGTCGACGCAGGCCTCGGCGCGATCGGCCCGGCGCGGCAGCTTGCTGGCCTCGTCACGGTGCTGCTTGGCCAGCTTCTTGGCCAACTGTTCGACAGCGGCTTCGACCAGATCGGCCTTGGTCGGGAAGTGATGGAGCTGGGCACCGCGCGACAATCCCGAGCGCTCGGCCACCTCGGCCGAGGTGGTGCGGGCGTAGCCGATTTCGACGAGGGACTCGATAGTGGCATCGAGCAGCCTGGCTCGCGCTTGCGCGCTACGCTCCTCTTGCGTCCGGCGCGGCTTGGCGGCACGAGCGTTCTTTGCCATGCTGAGTCACGCTAGCGAGCGCAGAAACATACCGTCAACCCTGCATGTTATCCGGCCCGCATCTCACCCTCTACCGGGGAGAGACCGCCCACCGTCATGGTGCACAGGGATCTCCGCTACCGGGAGCTGCCGCAACGAGTCGCGCCAGGCCGATGGCAACCGTGGTTGCCGCCGTCGCCACGACCAGCGCCCCGACGTCGGGGCCGAACCGCCACACCTGCGCCCACGGCGCGGCCCGGCCGACGACCCAGACCAGTGCGATCGCAGCGAGGACCCTCACCGCCAGTCCCACCAGGATCCGGCGACGCGTCGATGATCGGCGCCCAGCAGCGAGATCGATGACGCGCATGCCGGCGCCGGATGTGACCGCGACTAGGAGCACCCAGGTCATCGAGATGATCAAGTTCGTTCGATCGAGTGGCCGTGGCGACAGTGATTCGCCGGCTAGGTGGTCTTCGATGGCGCGACGGATGCGCGATGCGTTGCCGCCGGATGCCGACTGTGCGTTGGTCATCACAGCGATGGCGATGCCCTCACCCCGATCCCAGACGACATCGGCGCTGGCACCGATGGTCAGTCCGCCGTGCTCGATGCGGTCGCCGTCGATCCACCAGCCGAAGCCGTAGTCGTCTGGTGCGTCGAGGATCTCCTCGACGATCGGTCCCCCGGCCAGCAGAGCCGACAGATAGGCCTCCATGTCTTCAGCCGATGCGGCCACCCCGCCGAAGGGCCCGTGGCTCGGCGGGATCTCGGCGCGAGCCGGCATCGGGTTGCCCAGCCAGGATTGGTAGCCGGCCGACGCGACATCGCCGAGTCGATAGGCGCCGACCATCGCGTCGTCCAAGCCCAGCGGGCCGAAGACTTCGTCCTCGACGATCTCGGCGAAGCTTCGTCCGGTGGCGGCTTCGAGCACGGCACCGGCGATGAGATAATTGGCGTTGGAGTATTGGAAGTCCCCGGCGGTGCGTGGCGCATCATCGGCGAGTTGTGCCGTGGCCTCGACCACCGAGGTATCGGCGCGGTAGCCGGCCAGTGGGATCCATCCGGTCGGACGCGTCGGGATGCCGCTGGTGTGGTGCAGCAGCTGTCGGGTGGTGAGATCCGCCGGCGTGCCGCCGAGATCGAGTTCGGGTGCGACTTCTCTGACCCGCGCGTCGAGGTCGATCCGATCGTCAACCGCAAGCGATGCCGCTGCCCAGCCGGTGAACGATTTCGACACCGAGCCGAGCAGGACCGGTGTGCGGATGGTCATGTCGCGATCTCCGGCCGTGCCGAAAGCTCGCACATATGGCTCGACCCCATCCCGGATGACGACCACAGATGCACCGGGCACTCGCGGCATGGCGTCAATGATCACAGCGTCGAGCCCGGGGTCTCCTCCCGCCCCCCGGACAACGATGGTCGGCGTCGCGACCGAGCTCAACGCGATCAGCACGACTACCCCACTCACCGCCACTGCACCGATGACGCGTGTGGCACGCAACCCGAACCACACCACGGCAGCCATTGAAGCTCCGAAGACGAAACTGAGCGCAGTCTCACCAACGTGCGATCCATCGGTGGCCATTGCCCCCCAACCGGCCAGCCATCCACCCACGAAGACGGCAACGGCGACCGACCACACCGGCGCCCACTGCGCGACGGTGGCGGCGGCCAGCGCAACGAGAAGGGCGACCGGCACGAAACGCGGTGCATCGGCGAGGGCGAGCAGGACCCCGGCGGCGCCACCGATGAAGACGATGACGCCTGCCGGGATACCACGCTTGCCCAAGGCTTAGCCCGAGAGGGCCTGGATCATGATCTTGTTCATGTCGGCCATGTTGGTGCCATCGGACGGGAAACGGTCGCCGCCGGGATGCATCCCGTCGAGTGTCTTAACGAGGTCGGCCACATTCCACCGCGCCTTGTTGTCGGAGATCTCACCGAGCTGCCAGCCGGTGTAGATGGCAACCTGTCCGCCGAACACATGGAACACAGTGCCGGTGTACGGGCAGTCGGCCGTCGACAGATAGGCCACCAGCGGCGAGATGTTGCCGGGCGACCAGACATCGAAGGCGTCCGGGTCGTCAGGCGCCTTGACCATCTGGTCCATGCCCGGGGTCTGAAGGGTCAGACGCGTGCGGGCCACTGGCGCGATGGCGTTGGCGCGCACACCGTAGCGCTGGAGCTCGCGGGCCACGATCATGGTGAAGCTGGCGATGCCGGCCTTGGCTGCGCCGTAGTTGGTCTGTCCGGGATTGCCGAGCAATCCAGCACCAGATGAGGTCGACACGATGGCGGCGTTGATGTCCTTGCCGTCTTTCTGCTGCTGGCGCCAGTACTGCGCGGCGAACTTCGTCGGGGCCCAGTGGCCCTTGAGGTGCACGTTGATGACGGCGTCCCACTCGTCTTCTTCCATATTGAAGACCACTCGGTCGCGCAGGATGCCGGCGTTGTTGACGAGGATGTCGAGCCCGCCGAACTCATCGACGGCTTGCGTGATGAGGTTCGATGCGCCCGTCGTCGTGGCGACGTCGTCGCCGTTAACCGTGGCTTCGCCCCCGCCGGCTCGGATCTCTTCGACAACTTCTTGGGCAGGCGTCTTGTCGGCGCCGCCTCCCGCCGTGTCGCCGCCGAGGTCGTTGACGACGACCTTGGCGCCCTGTGCGGCGAATAACAGCGCGTGTTCACGTCCAAGGCCGCGACCGGCACCGGTGATAACGGCAACGCGTCCGTCGAGTGTTCCCATGTGTCTTCCTCCTTGTCGTTGCCGCTCATTGACAAACAAACAGTCCTGACTCTAACTTGCGTGTGGACGACTCCGCGACATGACCGAACTCGATCTCGAGACTTTCGCCGCCGAAGCACGCGACTGGCTGTCCGGCCAGCTCGAACCTCGCGTTGAGAAAAGCGTCGACGACATCGTGTGGGGCCAAGGCTCGGACTCCGTAGCGTTGTTCTCGACGCTGTTGCAGGATGAGGAACGTCAACTCATCGAGAACGGGCTGGCCTGGCAGCGCGCGAAGTACGCGGCAGGCTACGGTGACATCTCCTGGCCGGAGGAGGACGGAGGCCGCGGTCTGCCCGACACTTTCGAGGCAGCGTTCCGTCGAGAAGAGGCGCGGTTCCAGACGCCGCCGATGCACGAAGCGCACGGCATCACGTGGGGTCTCATCGGAAACACCATCCGCGTGTGCGGCACGGCTTCGCAGAAACAGCGCTTCCTCGTGCCGCTGCGATCCGGCGAAGTGCTGTGGTGCCAGTTGTTCAGCGAGCCAGGTGCCGGATCGGACCTGGCCGGCGTGTCGATGAAGGCCGAACGCGCCGATGACGGCTGGGTGCTCAACGGACAGAAGGTGTGGACGTCGGGGGCCCAGTACGCCGGTTGGGGCTACGTGGTGTGCCGCACCGACCCCGGCGCGCCGAAGCACAAAGGACTGACGTGTTTCCTGGTCCCGATGGACGTACTCGGTGTCGAAGCGCGACCGTTGCGGCAGATGACGGGCGGGTCGTCGTTCAACGAGGTGTTCTTCACCGACGTCGTCATCGGCGACGACTTGCGCATCGGCGATGTCGGCGGCGGCTGGGGTGTGGTGCTGACCACACTCGGCTTCGAGCGCGGCGTGGCCGGCAGCGCCGCAGGCGTGGACCAACGGTTCTTCCTGCTGAAGGAGCTAGCCACTCGTCGCGGGACGGTTTCTGATCCGCGGGTGCGCCAGGCGCTGGCGAAGGCTTACATCAGCCAGCGGCTGCTATCGCTCCACGGAGCCCGCGTCAGGGCGGTGAGCAAGGCCGGCGGCGTGCCCGGTCCGGAAGGATCGCTCGGGAAGCTCGCGTGGACCGAAGGCATGCGCACGATGGACGAGGTAGCCACCGAGGTGGTGGGGGCCGGCCTGCTGGCCGACACGGATGAGTTCGGGACCTACGCGTGGACCGAACATATCCTCGGCACCTGCGGCTACCGCATCGCCGCCGGGTCGGATGAGATCCAGCGGAACATAATCGGTGAGATGGTGCTCGGTCTTCCCCGGGAGCCGCGGGTCGACAAAGGCATCCCCTTCAGCGACATCCCACGCTAAAGCTTAGAAGAACGCTTCGAGGCCTTCGAACATCGGGAAGTGTTTGGTCACCAAACAGACGGAGCTACGCATCGAGTCCTCCGGAGCGGAGATGTTAAGCCGCTTACCAACGATCCGAATAGCGTTCCGGCACCGTGACATCGGGCAGCCCCGATACCACCGTGCCCGAGCCTCTTGCACCGCTTCTTGACATCGGGCAGCCCCGATACCACCGTGCAGCGCAGGTGAAGCCAGGCCATTGGTCACCTAGCCTAGCTGTCAGATGACTTGCACCCTTCCCCACTCCGCCGTTCACAGGCCGAGGGAGCGCCTCGCAAGCCGGAGAGCGCTGAGATAAGAATCGTTCCATGACTCCGACTTCCAGCCGAAGATTGCATTTCGCGCTCGGTAGGCCGTTCCCATCCCCAGGATCAAGGCTGTGAGTACGGAGCACACGTCTCGTGAGCCGGTGTAGACGGCGCCCCACGTCACCCCAGGGGTAGATGGAGCTCCGGGGGCTTCGAGACTCACGCTTTGGGACACGCCGTACGTTTTCCCATGAGCAACCGCTGAGAACAACCCATAGATCGCGCCGCCTAGCCCTCGGTTGCCCTCGGTTGCCCTCGGTTGCCCTCGGTTGCCCTCGGCTGCCCCCGGGTCACAACAGCGCCGCGGCGAGGCGATCGACGAGAACGACCACGTTGCGTGCCTGCAGACGCGCGGCCGGCATGGCCTGATCCCCGTCCAGGACTCGCTTGAGTGCCTCGGCCTTCTCCGACCCGATGACGATGAAGACCACGAGCCGGGCGGCGTCGATCACCGGGTACGTGAGCGTCATGCGCGCGAACCCGTCGTGCTTCTTCGTGATCGCGACCGAAGTGTCGGTGACGTCGAGCACGGGGTCGTCCGGTTTGAGCGAAGCGGTGTGTCCATCCGGACCAAGACCCAGATGAAGAAGGTCGATGCGCGGCGGACGACCACAGACGGACACGAGCTCATCGGCACAGCGTTGCGCTCCGCGCTCCAGACTCGAAGCGTCCACGGGCATCGGATGAAACGTCGCGGCATCCACCCAGCCGGGGAGATCGCGTTCGATAAGCGTGCGGTTACGGTCGTTCGAACCTTCCTCGGCCGCGCGTTCGTCGGTCTGGAACAGGTGGGTGTTCGGCGGCATCTCCACCGTCGCGAGGTGCATGAAGACGTCGGTCGGAGTGGGACGGCTCAGCGCGACCGATGCACGGCCACGCTCGGACGACGCCAGACGGAGCTGCTCTTCGAAGATCTCTACCGCGCGTGCACCGAGGTCATCTATCGTGGAGAACGCCTCGACCTCAGGTCGAAACATCGTGCCAGCCCTCGTCGGGCAGGGTGTCGGCGTCCTTCGGCCCCCAGCTGCCCGGTTCGTACGGTATGACGGACGGCGGAGCCGCCAGAACGGGATCGACGACCCGCCACGCTTCCTCGATCGCATCAGAGCGCGCGAACAGTGTCGGATCTCCTTCGAGCGCGTCGCCGAGCAGCCGTTCGTAGGCGGTCTCTTCGAGCGCCTCGCGATGCTCGTCGTAGGCGTAGTCGAGCTCGACCGGAGCACTCACGAGCTCGTCGCCCGGCTGCTTGATCTGGACTGCGAGCGACAAGCCCTCCCGCGGCTTCAGCCGGAAGCAGAAGTGGTTCGGATGCGGAAGTGATCGGTCCTGCTTGCGGAACAGCGGACGCGGTGGCCTCTGGAACTCGACGAGCACCTGCGTCGATGTCGTGGCGAGGCTCTTGCCTGCCCGAAGGTAGAACGGCACACCAGACCATCGCCAGTTGTCGATATACATGCGCATCGCGACGTAGGTCTCGACCTCCGAATCACCGGACACGCCCTTCTCGTCCCGGTAACCCGCGTACTGACCGCGCACGACGTCGCCTGGGTCGATCGATCTCGTCGCCCGCAGCACCTTCACTTTCTCATCACGGATCGCATCCGCGTGAGGAGCCGCCGGCGGCTCCATCGCAACGAGGGCGGCGAGCTCGAAGAGATGGTTCTGGACAACGTCACGTAGCGCTCCCACTTCTTCGTAGAAGCTTCCCCGGCTGAACACACCGAAGTCCTCTGCCAAAGTGATCTGCACGTTGCTGATGTAGTGCCTGTTCCACATCGGTTCGAGGATGAGGTTGTCGAAACGGAAGACGAGCAGATCGAGCACAGACTCCTTGCCCATGAAGTGATCGATCCGGAACACCGAATCCTCGGCGAACGCGCCGAGGACGCACTCGTTCAGCTTGCGAGCCGATCGGAGGTCCCGTCCGAAGGGCTTCTCGACCACGACACGTCCATCGGTGTTCATACCGGCCGACACCAGACCGTTGATCACGCTCTCGAAAACGCTCGGCGGCACGGCGAGATACGCCAGCGGACGCTTCGCATCGCCGATCTTCTGCTTCAGGCGACGGTACATCTCCGGAGCGTCGTACTCGCCCCGAACGTAACTGAGCTTGGGCGCGAGGCGTTCCCACACAGCTTCGTCGAGGCCGTCTGGAGCGAACTCCTCCATCCCCTTGCGTGCGTTGCTGCGGAACTCGTCGTCGTCCCAGTCGGAGCGCGCGACGCCGATAACCCGGATCCCGAGGCGACCGTTGCGCTCGAGCTCATGGATCGCGGGGTAGAGCGATCGCTTCGCAAGATCACCGGTGGCGCCGAACAGGATCAGCACGTCGCTCGGTCCGGCCATCACGTCAGCTTGGGTCCGTCTGGCTTGGGGCTGGCCTGGGGGCGTCCTTGATCGCGTGGCCACCAAATCCTTTCCGCAGTGCGGCGACAACGCGCATCGCGAGCGAATCGTCCTTCTGCGACACGAAGCGTGCGTAGAGCGCAGCCGTGATCGCCGGCGATGCAACGCCGAGACGCACGGCCTCCTGCACCGTCCAGCGTCCTTCTCCCGAGTCTTCCGCGTACCCGCGCACGTCCGTCAGCTCGGGGTCGGCCTCGAGCGCAGTGACGAGAAGCTCGAGCAACCACGAACGCACGACACTCCCCTGCTGCCACGCCGTCAGAGCACCGGGGACGTCGATGCCGAGCTCGGAGCTGCGCAGGATCTCGTAGCCCTCGGCGAAGGACTGCATCAGCCCGTACTCGATGCCGTTGTGCACCATCTTCGTGAAGTGGCCGGAGCCGGTCGGCCCGACGTGCGCGAATCCGCCCTCAGGCGGCGCGAGCGCGTCGAAGACCGGTTGCAGGCGCGCGACGTCATCGGCGGCACCACCGACCATGAGGCAGTAGCCGTTCTGGCGTCCCCACACGCCGCCGCTCACACCGGCATCGATGAACGCGATCCGCTTGTCTTCGAGGAGCGCTGCGCGGCGGATCGAGTCGCGGTAGTTCGAGTTGCCTCCGTCCACCACGAGATCGCCCGGCTCGAAGAGGTCCGCGAGCGTGACGAGCGTCTCCTCGGTGGCCTCTCCGGCCGGCACCATCGACCACGCCACCCGCGGTGGTGGCAGAGCCGCGGCGAGCTCTTCGAGGGTGTCGACGTCGGACGGACGACTGCGCGAGTACCCGACGACGTCGTGGCCGTGTTCGCGCAAGCGGACGACCATATTCGCGCCCATGCGCCCGAGCCCGATCATGCCGATCTTCATCCGGGCTTCATCGTGTCAGAAGGTACGAACCCCACGAGGCCCCTCCGAAGAGGGGCCTCGTATGGACCCTGTGATGGCTCGAAGAGTGATGACTACTTGCGCAGTTGGTCGGACGCTTCGCGGTGCAGGTCGGCCTTCTCGCGGTGCGCGGCCGCTTTGACCTCGTGCTTGGCAGCCTGGCCTTCGTCCTTGCCGCGCTCCTTCTGCTCCTTGCCCTCGTTCTTGAGGTCGTCGGAGCCGGTGACCGCGCCTGCGGCCTGCTTCACTGCGCCCTTGACGGTCTCCGCCGCGGCCCGGCCGGCCGATGCGTCGTTGCCGGGCGCCTTGTCGTTGCTCTGCTTGTCCTTGCTCTGGTACGCGCGCTCTTTGGTGTCATGCGCGCGAGCCTCAGCCTGACGTCCAGCCGCTTTGAGCTCTTCTCCGACGGCGCTCAGGCGCTCGTTCGCCGACTTCTCGAGCTGTCGCCCGGAATCACGCAGCCGCTTACGGCCGGTGACCGTTCCGACGAACTCAAGCGTCAATCCAACGCTTTTCTCACCGAACGCCCTGCTTACCTGTGACGCTTCGCGTACACCGATCATCAGTTCCTCCTTCTTGGGATGCTTGCTGAATACCCAGTAGCAAGCACTCGGAAACCGCAGGTCGATGAGGGGAAGCGGTCAGTCGGACGCTGCCGGCTCGGCGTGCCGTTTGGCCTCGAGGGCCATCTGCTCCTGGTACGCGTGCTGCACAGCCATCATCACTTTTCCGACGTCCTCGTCGAGATGGTGTCTCGCCCTGAGCAGGATCACGGCGCCGAGGAAGATCGTCGGCATGCAGATCAGGAACGCGATGCGCAGATCGGTGAGATCGGAGAGCACACCGATCACCGGAGGTGCCGCGGCGGCGCCGAACAGTGCCGATATCAGCGCGAAGGCGGCGAAGCCCGCTCCGCGCAGGTGCGCTGGGACGGCGTCCCCAAGACCGGCCCGAAGGCTCGGCGTCGCGAGCGCGAACACGAAGATCGAGAACGTCTGGATCGTCAGGCTCGGTGCTGCCGGCATCGGCGCGAGGGAAGCTGAGAACAGCACGGTGCCGCCCATCACACAGTACGCAGGTATGGCGACGCGTCCGCCCTTGATCTTGTTCTGAAAGCGGTCGGCGAGGATCCCACCGACGACCGTCCCGCCGACGCCACCGACAACGAGCATCGCACCGACCGCCGACGTCGCCTCCGTCAGGCTCAGTCCTGAGAACCGCTCGTGGTAGACCTGCAACCAATAGCCGATCCCGTTCACCGAGAAGATCAGCACTCCGACACCGACGAGCACGTAGCGCATCGTTGGGATCCGCATGATCGTCTTCACGTCGGCAGCCAGTCCGCGGACGAGGTCGCCGATGAAGGTCGCGACACCGTCCTCGAACAGCTTCGGCAGCTTTTCGGGTTCGTCGTCGAGCGAACTGTCGATGCCGAGCGACAAGCGATCTCCGTGCCCGCGTCTGGGTTCACGCAGTCGCAGCACCAACAGCGCGGTGACCACACCGGGAGCGCCGACGATCACGAAAGCCCAGCGCCAGCCAAGCGCGGCACCCACGGCGCCCCCGAGGCCTATCCCGAGGCCGAACCCGACGAAGAGGAGTAGCTGTTGGATCGAGAACGCCCGACCACGCTGGTGGCTTGGGTAGTAATCGGTGAGCAAGCTGTTCGCGGACGGCTCGGTTATCCCGAGGCCGAAGCCGAGGAGGGCGCGAACGCCGAGTAGTTGCGCGAAGTTCTGCGCCAGGCCGGTCATCGCGGTGATCCCGCTCCAGAGCACAACAGTGACCCCCACGACACGCTTGCGATTCATCCGGTCTGCGAGGTAGCCGGCGGGGATCGTCATCACCGCGTGGACGAACACGAATGCAGACGCGAGCAACCCGACCGATGCGTCGGTGAGGCCGAACTCCTTCTGGATCAGGGTCTGGACGCCGCGAACGATGCTCTGGTCGGTGGCGTCGACCGCGATGACGAGCCCGATCACCCACATCGGGAACGTACTTGCTTTGATCGGTGGTTTCTGACTCACGACACTCCCCGCCGGATCGGTCTAGAGGGCAGCTTTCTTGTACGCAGTCACCACGGCTGCGCCGCCGAGACCGATGTTGTGCTGCAGGCCGATCTTGGCTCCGTCGACCTGGCGCCGCTCGGCGAGGCCTCGCACCTGCCAGTTGAGCTCAGCACACTGCGCAAGTCCGGTGGCGCCGAGCGGGTGGCCCTTCGAGATCAGTCCGCCTGAAGGGTTGACGACCCAACGTCCGCCGTAGGTTGTGTCTTCGTTGTCGATGAGTTGCGCGGCTTTGCCTTCTTCAGCCAGGCCGAGCGCCTCGTAGGTGATGAGCTCGTTCGCGGAGAAGCAATCGTGCAGTTCGATCACCTGGACGTCGGCAGGCGTGATCCCGGCCTTCGCATACACCTTCTCGGCAGCTTGCTTCGACATGTCGTAGCCGACAAGGTGGATCGAGTCGCCGGCGTCGTAGGTGGCGCCGGTGTCGGTGACCATCGCCTGCGCGAGGATCTCGACGGCCTGGTCCTCGAGTCCGTGCTTGCGGACGACCTCCTCGCTGCACAGCACCGCAGCCGCCGAGCCGTCGGACGTCGGCGAGCACTGCAACTTCGTCAGCGGCTCGTAGATCATGGTCGCGTTCTTGATGTCGTCGAACGAGTATTCGGTCTGGAACTGCGCGTAGGGGTTGTTGACCGAATGCTTGTGATTCTTCCAGCCGATCCATGCGAAGTGGTCGGCGTTGGTGCCGTACCGCTCCATGTGGTCGCGTCCGGCGTTGCCGAACATCCACGGCGCGGCCGGAGCGCCGGTGAACTCGCGCTTCTCGATCATCGCCGTGATGTGCTTGTCCATCGGGTTGGTGCGGTCGGTGAAGTTGGCGCCGAGCGAGCCCTTCTGCATCTTCTCGAAACCGAGCGCCAGGACGCAGTCGGCGAGACCGCCCTCCACGAGCTGACGAGCCATGAAGAGCGCCGTCGACCCCGTCGAGCAGTTGTTGTTGACGTTGTAGACCGGGATGCCCGTGAGTCCGAACTGATAGACCGCACGCTGGCCGCACGTCGACTCGCCGTAGACGTAGCCGACACAGGCCTGCTCGATCTCCTCGTAGGGGATCTTGCAATCCTCGAGAGCTTTCCCGATCGACTCCTTCGCCATGTCCGGGTAGTCCCAGTCCTTGGACTGCGGCTTCTCGAACTTGGTCATGCCGACTCCGACGACGTACACCTTTCTTCCACTTGGTCTTCCACTTGGTCTTCCACTTGGGCGTGCCATATAGGTGCCTCCTAGTTGACGGTTATCGCTGCATTCGTAAGGACAGGCGCTTCGCGCTCTTTCGCTATTGCACGGAGGATGACCTGGTCACCCTCGCGCCACATCGACGTCTCGATCGTCTCACCCGGGAAGACCACACCGGAGAACCGAGCTTGGTAGCGCGCAACCTTGGTGACGTCGCCGCCGAGCGCGATGTCGACAACCGCCTTGCACGCTATCCCGAACGTACAGAGTCCATGAAGGATCGGACGATCGAAGCCGCCCATCGCCGCGAAGCTCGGGTCGGCGTGCAGGGGGTTCTTGTCCCCCGAGAGCCGGTAGAGCAACGCCTGCTGCGGCAGCGTCGTCGACTCGACAACGTGATCGGGATCCCGCTCGGGCGGGATGTTGCCCGGCCGCGGGCCCCGCTCTCCGCCGAAGCCACCTTCGCCACGGACGTAGGCCGAGAAACGATTCGTGAAGAGCGGCTCGCCGTCCGAGCTGGTCGTCTTTGCCTCGACGACGACGCTTGCGCCCTTCTGACGGTCGAAGATGTCGGTGATCTTCGCGGCGTGCTTCGCGTTGGCCTGCGTCGGGATGGGTGTGTGGATCTCGAGGTCCTGTTCGCCGTGCAGGATCATCATCGGATTGATCTGCATCCCCGGCGCGGTGAGGATCCCCAGCAGCGTCCCGAACACGGGAACCACACCGAAGCTCGGGAGCACCTTGAGACCGGCTTCGTAGCAGTACTCGAGCTCACCCGGATCGGTGGCGGGAACGCCGGCGCCGAGGCCGAGGTGATAGAGCATGACGTCGTCCGGCCCCCACGAGCTCTCGCCCGACGGAAGATCCGCGCCAACCGCTTGCGCGATGTCGATCGGCATCAGCCGGCGAGGATCGGACCGAGTGCCATGAGTTCGTCCTGGGCGCTCTTTGGGATGGTGAACCCTTCGGTCTCCATGATCTGCTCCATGTTCTCGCGCACCTCTTCGATCGAAGGAGTCTCGCCGGCGCCCTTGACCCAGCCCTGCGCAAGACCGACGAACACTCGAGCGACGCGCCCGCCACCGACCGAGAAGATCTCGTGCGTCAGCGTGCACTCCTCGCTTACGAGGTACGCGACAAGCCCCGAGATCTGCTCGGGCTGAAGCTTGTCGCCGAGGGGGCCAAGCAGCTCTTCCGTCAGACGCGTCTTGGCCAGCGGCGCGATAACGTTGGAGGTGATGTTGTATTTCTTGCCCTCGACGGCCAGCACGTTGGACAGACCAACGAGACCCATCTTCGCTGCGCCGTAGTTCGTTTGTCCGAAGTTGCCGAACACTCCGGCAGCAGAAGCTGTGAGGACGATGCGTCCGTATTGCTGCTCCTTCATAGCGCGGAACGCCGGCTGCGTCACGAAGAAGGCGCCCTTGAGATGAACGTCGAGGACGATCTCTAAGTCGGCGACTGGAAGGTTCGCGAATGACTTGTCGCGAAGGATCCCGGCGTTGTTGATGACGATGTCGACCCGGCCGAAGCTGTCGAGGGCGGTCTTCACGATCCCAACGCCCCCCTCAGGCGTAGCCACCGAGTCGTAGTTCGGAACGGCGCGACCCCCGGCGGCTTCGATCTCCTTACAGACGATCTCCGCCATCGTGTGCCCGGAGCCGGTCCCGTCGGTGTTGCCTCCGAGGTCGTTCACGACGATGGAAGCACCGCGTGAGGCAAGAAGTAGCGCGTGCTGCTTGCCGAGACCGCCTCCGGCGCCGGTGATGATCGCAACGCGGTCGTCGAATCGAACGCCAGCCTCCGCTTCAGCCATGGTGTTGCTCCTTTCGGTCAGTTCCTTCGAACACAGGCCGGACAAGACTCTTCCACACTTGAAGCAGGCGTCCCGCATCGCCTCGGTCACCGGTGAGCAGACCCCCCAGTGCGAGGCCGTGCATCACATCGATCGTGAGCTCGAGCCCGTCGCGGAAAGAACGCCGTTGCAGCGTCCGGGGGCCGAACGCCTCCCGGCAGAAGCTCTCGATCCCGCTCCTCACGCCGCTCAACAACGCGTCGAGTGCCGGACGCAGGTCGGGATCGGTTCGCGCGGCCACGATCAGCTCGAGTGCCGCAACGAACAGCGGGCCGGCGTACGCGGACCACAACAGGTCGATCGCCGCCGAAACGCGGTCGGCTTTGGGGTCGAGCCGGATGAACTCTTCCCGAAGCTCCTCTTGACGTCTCTCGGCAAGACGAACGATCGCTTGCTGGACGAGCTCCGTCCTCGTGGGGAAGTGATGCACCTGGGCGCCGCGCGAGACTCCGGCGCGTCGCACGATCTCTGTCGTAGTCGTTGCGCCGTAGCCGCGATCGACGAGACATTCGATCGTTGCGTCGAGGAGGCGCTCTCGCGTCGCGGCGCTGCGTTCTTCCTGCGTCCGCCGCGGAACCGTCGTCGTCATCAGCGCCATCCTTTTGTTGCGACCGGCACGCTGCGCGCTCCGCGCAGGGTCGGATTCGTGGTTCGCACAACCTGGCCGGCGATCGTGATCTCGTCGGCCCGCTCGAGTAACTGCTCGAGAACGATCCGACCCTCGAGCTCGGCCAGCCCGGCCCCCAAGCATCTGTGGATGCCACCGCCGAGCGCGAGATGATCAGTCGGGTCACGGTCGGCCCGGAACGTGTCGGCGTCCGGGTAGCGGATGGGATCGCGGTTGGCGGCGCCGAACGATAGGAGAACACGCGACCCCGATGGGATCTCGACATCCCCGATGGCATACGGAGCGAGCGAGGTCCTGTAGAAGCCCTGGATCGGTGCGTCGAACCGCAATGCTTCGTTCACGGCCGACCCGACGAGGTCCGTCCGCGCCTTCAGAACGTCCCATTGATCCGGATGCCCGGCAAGGGCGATCGTCATGTTGCCGATCAGATTCGTCGTGGTCTCGATGCCGGCCACGAGCAACAGGAGGCAGAACCACAGCAGCTCCTCCTCGTCGAGCATCGCGTCCTCGGCGGGTTGGATGAGCTTCGTGACGAGGTCGTCCTCGGGCGCAGCGCGGCGTCTGCCGACCATCGCGCTGAAGTACCCAAGGATCTCGGTGATCGCGCCACCGATCCGCATGAAGTCGAAGTTCGCGGCGATCTCATCGGACCGTTGCCCCGGCGTCAACTCAGCCGGGGCGAGCTTGAAACCATGGACGAGGTCGTTCGCCATCCGTCGAAGCTCGGGAAGATCCCCGTCGGGGACACCGAGGATCCTCGCCATCACACGGAGGGGAACAGGTAACGCGATCGACTCCACGATGTCGCCGATCTCCGACCCGACCATCGCGTCGATGCCTTCCGTGACGAACCGCTCGATGTCGGGGCGGAAACGGTGGATGTCACGCGGCGCGAACTCGCGTCCGACGATCCGCCGCAGACGCTCGTGGTCGGGCGGGTCCTTCGTCAGCATCATCGGCAATGGTGCGTTGATATAGGTGATCCCGTTGGCCGACGAGAGGCGGCTGTGGTCGCGGAGCGCCGCACTCACGTCGCCATGTCGCGAAAGTACCCAGATGTCCCATTGCTCTTGGTAAAGGACCCGCGGTCCGGCGTGGAGCCCGGCGTAACACGGGTACGGGTCTGCAACCAGATCCGGAGAGAACGGATCGAAGTCGGCGGCCGCAACGGCGTCAGTTGCGCTTGACATCTCTCCAAGCCAGCTCTTTATCGATCTCGGGCTCTCGAGGGAGCCCGAGGACGCGTTCGGCGACGGAGTTGCGAAGGATCTCCGACGTACCGCCCTCGATCGTGTTCGCGCGCGCGCGAAGGAAGGAATGCACACGGGACTCGGCATCCGCGTCGTCCACATCCCAGGCGATCGCCGCAGGTCCGGCCGCGTTCATCGCGAGGGCTGCGCGCCGCTGATTGAACTCGGCGTTGAACATCTTGTTGACCGAGCCTTCAGGGCCGGGCGCTTCACCGCGCATCCGAGCCGTGTTGGCGCGGGCCACGGTTGCGTCCTTGGTGCGTTGTTCGATGTAGACCTGCGCGACATGCTGGCGCATCACCGGATCGGAACGGTCGCGGATCCCGTCGAGGAACGCCTCCCACGGATCCTTGCGCGTACCGCCGAGCACCGACGTCATGTCGAGGCTCATGCCCGCGATCGTGTCGCGTTCGTTCGCGAGTGTCGTTCGTGCACACCGCCACCCGTCGCCGACATCACCGACACGCTGATCGTCGTCGATCCTGACGTCGGTGAGGTACACCTCATTGAACTCTGCCGAACCGGTGATCTGTCGCAGCGGCCGGATGTCGACACCCGGTGCGCGCATGTCGAGGATGAAGTACGTCATGCCCGCGTGCTTGTGGACATCGGGATCGGTCCGAGCGAGGAGCAGCCCGTAGTGCGAGATCTGCGCGATCGACGTCCACACCTTCTGGCCGTTGACGATCCACTCGTCGCCGCTGCGGATGGCGCGCGTCGCGAGTGAAGCGAGATCGGAACCCGAACCGGGTTCGCTGAACAACTGACACCAGATCTCTTCGCCCGTGAGGATCTTCTTGAGGTACCGCTCCTTCTGCGCCTGCGTGCCGTGAGCGACGATCGTCGGGCCCGCGAGGCCGACGCCGAGGATGTTCACCGAGAACGAGGGGAAGCGATAACGCGCAAGCTCCTCGCGGATCACCATCTGCATCCACGGTTCACCGGACAGCCCGCCGTATTCCTCCGGCCACAGCGGGGCGCCGTAGCCGCTCTCGCCGATGGTCTTCATCCACGAGAAGAGGTTCCACCCGTTCTTCTCCGCGGCTTTCCGGGCCGCACGGTAGGCGTCGTCGTCGCCGACCTCGATGGCCTCGACCCAAGCGGGTTCGTTACCGCGCAACCACGTCCGAAACTCGGCGCGGAACCCGGAGCGGCGGGCGTCGTCCTCGACCTGGAGAGCCATGTTGGGCGGAAGCGTAACATACAGTCCGGACTGCATGTAACTTGCCCGGCGCGGAGCAGGATCCGACGATGCGAGTTGTCCTCCGTGCCGCAACCGCGTTGACTGTGAGCCGACGAGGAAAGCGCGGCACACGTGCGCGAGGTCCGCGAACGCCGAAAAGGAGAACGAGACATGGCCCAGGTCAGCGGAGAGGTTGCATCCGGCTTCGAGAAGGTGCGTGAGGCGTTCGCGAACAACTTCGAGCAGCACGGCGACGTCGGAGCGGCGTTTTGTCTGTACGTGAAGGGCGAGAAGGTCGTCGACCTCTGGGGTGGAATCGCGGACGAGAAGTCCGGACGTCCGTGGGCAGAAGACACTTTGCAACTCGTCTTCTCGACGACGAAGGGTGTCACCGCGATCTGCGCTCACCTTCTCGCGCAGCGCGGCGAGCTCGATCTCGACGCGCCCGTCGCGACGTACTGGCCGGAGTTCAAGGCCGAGGGCAAGGAGAACGTCCCCGTCAGGCAGCTGATGAGCCACCGCGTCGGGTTGCCGGTTGTCGACGCCACGCTCACGCCCGAGCAGGTACTCGGTTGGAACCCCGTGGTCGAGGCGCTCGCGGCGCAGAAGCCGATCTGGGAGCCGGATACCGCACACGGCTATCACGCGCTGACGTATGGCTGGTTGGTCGGAGAGGTCATCCGGCGTGTCAGCGGGAAGAACATCGGACGTTTCCTCGCCGACGAGATCGCGGGCCCTCTCGATCTGGACGTCTTCATCGGGCTTCCGGAATCGGAAGAATCGCGCGTCGCGCCGTTGGTGCTCCTCGAGCTGATGAGCGGCGGAGGCGTGACCGAAGAGATGCTCGCCAGTGTGCCCGAAGCGCAGCGCGAGATGATCAAGGCGTTCACCGACCCCAACTCGCTCACGCAGCGCGCGCTCAACGTCACGAACCCGCCGCTGAACTTCAACAGCCGCGAGGTGCACGCTGCCGAGATCCCGGCCGCGAACGGCATCGCGACGGCTCGGAGTCTGTCCAAGCTCTACGCGGCATGCGTAAGCGAAGTGGACGGCAAGCGCATCCTCGAGTCCTCGACGGTAGACGACGCACTCGTCGAACAGTCGAACGGCCCGGACAAGGTCCTGATGATCCCGACGCGCTTCGGTTCGGGGTTCTTCCTCGACTCCGTCTTCGCTCCGCTCTTCGGGCCGAGGTCGTTCGGGCACGCGGGCGCAGGTGGATCCCTGGCTTTCGCCGACGCGGACGCAGAGATCGGGTTCGGCTACGTGATGAACAAGATGCAGCAGAACCTGTCCGGTGACCCGCGAACGCTCGCGCTCATCAAGGCCGTGAAGGAGTCACTGTAGACTCGCACGCTTAGAGCTTCGCCGCCGTAGCTCAGGGGTAGAGCACCTCCTTGGTAAGGAGGGGGTCCGGGGTTCAAATCCCCGCGGTGGCTCGGGTTTCCGCAGGTAGAACGCTTTTCCCGACTGTCGCCACTTCTCGCGCTGGGGCAGTTTGGGGCAGTTCTGGGCAGAAACCTGCCCCAGCCACTTCCACCGTCTCCTTGTCACTGGCGCCGGCTATCTTCGAGTCGAGGGCGGATGGTTTAGGGAGGTTGACCTGGATCTTCGCCACATCCGTCGTCACGGAGCCCGGTGGCGCGTCGAGAAATCGATCGACGGCGAATACCGAAAGCGGTCTTTCGACACTCTTGAAGCGGCGATCGCGTATCGCGACGATCTGCTCGCGCAGTTGCAACGCGACAAGACACTTCGGCAGGCCACTGTCTCGGGCCGGATCAACGTCGGAGAGCTTGTTGATCGGTGGTTCAACGGTCCACCCGACGCGCCAGAACGCGGCTTCCGCAACCGCAAGAACAAACCCCTCTCCCCCAACACGGTGACCGACTTCGAACGACGCATCCGGAGCCAGATCCCGCTGATCGCGCATCACGATGTTCTCGCCCTGATCGAGGACCCGCTGATCCTCGAAACCTTCCTCCACGAGGATCTCACGCCGGAGAACGCGCGGAAGATGTTCACGATCCTCAACCTTGCGTTCAAGGCTGCACTCCGTGGGCGCCTCGGTCCCGAACACCGCATCCCCGCCAACCCGTGCGCGATGCAAGAGTTGCCACCCACCACGTCGATTGCACGCGGCATCCCGACCTTTGACGAGGTGACGAAGATCCTTACCGCAGCAGCCGAGGTCGATCGTCGACTGGACCTCTTCTGTCGTCTGACCGCAACGCTCGGCACACGCCGCGCGGAAACATGCGCGCTTCGCGTGAACGACTTCGACGCCGGACGTCGCCGCGTGAACATCGATGAAGCGGCAGCAAGCTCACCCGGAGGTGGACTCGTGCTGAAAGCACCGAAGTCCTGGGAGCCGAGAACGCTCCTGATCCCCAACGTTGGCTTCTGGAGCTCGATCGGTCACGAGCTCGACGGGCGACCACCGACGGATTTCCTCTTTCCGGGCTGGGTTCGCGACAAAGCGAGGCGGACGGAACAAACAGAAGCCAAGTGCTGGCATCCATCGAGCGCCAGCCACCGATTCGCGGAACTCGTGTCCACTCTCGGCCTCGTCGCCCGCGACACGGGACGTCCCTACACGCTCCACAGTCTTCGTCACCTCGTGGCGACCGTCCTCTACAACCGCACCCACGACTGGGTCCAAGTCGCGAAGTTCCTCGGCCACAAGAGTCCGGCGATCACCATGCGCCTCTACGCGAATCACGTGATGGACGAATCGCAGCGCCAGCTCGGCGAGATCGCGGCGGCGCCCTGGTGGGGAGAAGGTGATGCCCTCGACGGAGCCGACGTGGAATGAGGCCCGCGCTTCAGAGGTCGGGAGGTGGGTCGGGTTCGTCCGGGCCATCAGCGAGCAATGGCGTCGTGATCTCGCGGCAGGTTTCGATGAATCGCTCCACGTCTTGGATGAGCCCCGAAACGTCTTCGTTGCCGACCTTGAAACGGTCATGTTCGTAGTCGGCCGCAGCTCGAAGCTTGAGGAGCCGATCAAGGAGCGGGTGTGGCCCGAACTCTTGCTCGAACAGGTGGATCAGTCCGGCGTGGGTCCGCGAGTGTCGTCCTTTGAGCGTGAGCGCCGCGCGACTGGCGTGAAACGCCGCGTAGTACAGACGACTGCACGCGTCCTCGAGGGCTCCGGCGGCGAGCTCCCGTCGTGCGGCGCCGAGAGCCTGGTCTGCGAGGCGCAACTCATCCTGCGCGTGGTCGGCCTGACCCGGGGTCATAGGCGAACAGACTCTTGCCGCATCTCCGCATAGAAGCCGGTCGCTCGAGATCGCGGGGCATGGTAGCCATCGAAGTCGATGACTGCCGGCGAAAGCCAGGTTGCGATCGAAGAAGACAGGTCGACGATGACGGTCCAAGTCTGGAAGTCGAGTTGGTCGACGAGAACCAAGAGGTCAATGTCCGATTCTTCGTGATCGTCACCACGGACCTTCGATCCGAACAATCGAAGGTCGCGCAGGCGAGGGCCCAGCATCCGCCGGAGCTCGTCTCGAAACGTCGCCACCCACGCTCGCTCCGTTGGGTCCAAGCGATCGAGTACCACCTCGGCGGTGAGCTGCGCGTGCACGAAGCAATCGTACCCTTCGACATCTTCGAAGACTGCCCCGTGTTACCGGCGTTTCGGCATGTGGCGACGGATGCGCACGAGCATGCGGACCATCTCCTCGCCCAGATCTCCCGGCTGCGATCGCGGGTTGTTGTAGATCACCAGCTCTTTGGCAACGAGCGTGGACAGGTACTCGAGCAGCGCCGTCTCGTCCTCCTTGACGAGGAGGTAGTCGGCGTGCTGGTCGTTGAAGTACACGACGCGCTCGTCGGCGTCATAGCGGCTGCGCACACCGTCCGGATTCGGGTCGGGCGCAACGACCGGCAGACTTCGTGACCGTCCGCCTTCCGTCCCGGCAGCGGGCGGCGGGGTCGCCTCGACCTCGTCGGGTTGACCGGTGGGTGCGGCGAGGTCGGCGGCGCTCGGGATGGGGGCCCAAGCCGGCTCGCTCTCGTCCGACGTCTCGGACGGTGGGTCTGGGCTGAGCAGCGAGCCCGGCTCCTCGAGAAGCGCTCCCTCGCCGGCTGCGCCACCGACGATCGCGCGCATCGGATTGTCGAGATCGTCGAGCTCCTTGAGCACTTTGCCGAAGATCCTCCTGATGGCGTCCGCCAGGCGATCCACCGTGCCTGCGTCGACCTCGCGGGCGATGCGCTCGAGCACACGCCGCACGGCCGGCTCGACCGAGCGCACGGCCTCGACGAAGACCGGGAAAGCCTCGCGGTCGCGCAGCAGCGCGCGACGTCCCGCCGTCTGCTGAAGCGCGTCGAAGGCGATCATTCCCCCGATCTGGTCGGACGGCCACGGCTGGTCGGAGAACTCGTCGAGCTCGGCGATGTCGTCGATGATCGTCGTGCCACCGCGCCCGACCACGGCGACTCGCCGGCGCTGGTCGGGGACGGGCGCGACGTGAAGCGAGAACTCGATGCGCCCCCACAAGGTGTTGCGCGACGGAATCGCGAGGCGGACGCCGTCGGGTGTGTGCGGTGTGACCCGCTCAGCTGTACGGCCTTCGACGACCTCGATGACGTAATCACCGCGCTCGAGCGCGACCGAGCG
This sequence comes from uncultured Actinomycetes bacterium, assembly GCA_964520325.1. Taxonomy (GTDB): domain Bacteria; phylum Actinomycetota; class JAICYB01; order JAICYB01; family JAICYB01; genus CAZFOB01. The sequence goes on from CAZFOB010000002.1 coordinate 312,770, forward strand.
CCGGCGCGTGAGGTAATCGACCATCTTGCGCCTGGTGAGCACGCGAAGCGCGTCGGGGTCGAGGTCGGAGAGGTAGACGGTCGTACCGGGGGTCGAGCGAATGCGCCAGCGTTCCGCGCGATCGAGACGCGCCGTGGCGCTGCCTCGTTCGAGGCGCAGGACGTGGCTCGTCGTCGATCCTTCCGCGCGTGACACGATGTCGCAGCGCCCGGCGAGTTGCTGGAACGCGAGGATGCCGATGGCCTTCTCGCCGATCGTGCGCGGGTCGCCGGCTTTGACTGATTTGAACAGGCTTCTGGCCACTTCGCGCATGCGATCGGGCGACATGCCTCGTCCCTCATCCTCGACCGCGATCACCGGACGCTTGCCTTTGCGCCGGAGGATGATGCGGATGCGCGCGCCTCGTCGCTCGGACTGCGCGTATTCGTCGGCGGCGTTGGAGACGAGCTCGTTGAGCGCGTCCTTCGGGTCTTGGTAGGCCTGACCGGTGATAAGCACTGCTCGAGACAGGTCGCCAACCCGTAGTCTGATCCGCTCCGCTGGCATAGCCGCTCCTTCGAATCCGAACCTGGAGTGTACGGCCCGCTAACGACCCTCTTTGCCACCGACGCTGAGCCCGGTCGGACCGCCGCTGCGAAGGTGATCCCTCGACGGAGCCGACGTGGAATGATGCCTCCACGGTGCGAAGCGCGGATGTCGTCGTCGTCGGAGCAGGCATCGCCGGTCTTGTGGCCGCGCGTGAGCTGACCAAAGCCGGCAAGGACGTCATCGTTCTCGAGGCTCGAGAGCGCGTCGGCGGGCGCACCCTCAATCACCCGATCGGCGACGGGAACATCGTCGAGGTCGGGGGCCAGTGGATCGGCCCAACGCAGGATCGCATCGCGGCGCTCGTCGACGAGCTGGGCCTGGAGACCTTTCCGACCTACGCAACGGGTGACATCGCGTGCCGCGTCGGTGACTTCACCGGACGCGCGCACGGATTCCCGCCGCTCTCAGAAGCAACGTTCAACGATCTCGCGACGTCGATGGGCCAGCTCGAGACGATGGCGGCAACGCTCGATCTCGATGCGCCATGGCGATGCGAGGGCGCATCGGAGTGGGACGCACAGACGCTCCGCACCTTCATCGACGGCACGACGAAGGACGCCGACGCTCGGGCGCTCCTCGAGCTCATGGCGGGAGCCATCTTCACGGCTTCGTCGGACGAGCTGTCGCTGCTTCACGTCCTCTTCTACATCCGCTCGGCGGGAAGCCTCAGCCCCATGCTCACAGCTATCGAGGGCGGAGCGCAGGAGCAACGCATCGTCGGAGGCACACAACGGATCTCGGAACTCATGGCAGACGAGCTCGGAGACCGCATCCTGCTCTCGACCCCAGTGCGAACGATCGCGCAGGACGATGACGGCGTGACTCTCAACGGTGATACGCGCGCACAGCGATGCATCGTCGCCGTCCCACCGACGGTCTGCGACCGAATCACGTTCGACCCCGCACTCCCCGGCCACCGAGCGCAGTTGCAACGCCGGATGGCGGCCGGATCGGTGATCAAGTGCAACGCGATCTACGACGAGCCTTTCTGGCGCGACGATGGCCTGTCCGGACAGATCATCGACACCGTCGGCCCCGTGACGATCGGCTTCGACAACTCGCCGCCCGATGGATCGCCCGGCGTGCTCGTTGGGTTCCTCGAAGCCGACGAAGCCCGTCGCTTCGGCCGCGTGAGCTCGGACGAGCGCCGCGCAGCGGTGCTCGAGTGCTTCGCGCTTCACTTCGGACCCAAGGCGCGCAAGCCCGCGGACTACGTTGACGTGAACTGGGACGACGAGGAATGGACCCGGGGATGCTACGGCGCGAACCTCCCACCCGGCACCTGGACGAGGTACGGCTTCGCGATGCGCGAACCCGTCGGCGCCGTGCACTGGGCATCGGCCGAGACCGCCACGCGCTGGGCCAACTACATGGACGGCGCCGTGGAGTCCGGACTGCGGGCCACTCGAGAAGTCCTGGACGCCATCGCGTAGCGCGCCGTAGCCGCAGACGTTCACCCCTCCGTTACCGCACCGCAACAGGGCGGGGCCCCCGTTCTCAATCCGCCGTCCTACAATGCGGCCATGCGACCTTCGAGACTGTTTCGAGAGAACTTCAAGTTACGCGACGGCCGCAAAGTCGTGCTCCGGCCGATCGAAAGAACCGACGCTCCGCTGCTCATCGATCTCCACGATCATCTGTCATTCGAATCGCAGTACTACCGCTTCTTCGGACCCAAACCAAACCTCAGCGAGACCGAGGCCGAATACCTTGCAAACGTCGACTCCCACGATCGGTTCGCGATCGTCGCCGAGATCGTTAACGACGGGACGAGGGAGATCGTCGGCGTCGGTCGATTCGACGTCAACCACCCGGGCAACGCCGAAGCCGCGATCGTGATCCGTGATGACTACCAGCACCAAGGACTCGGAACCGCGATCCTCGATCGCATGCGTGAGATCGGCCGAGGGGCCGGACTCAAGTCCTTCGGCGCGGAGGTCCTTGCCGAGAACACGCGGATGATCGCGATGCTCGAGGCCGGCGGACTCGACGTTACCCCGGCCGAGGACGGCGTTGTGCGCGTGAGCGCTCCGCTCGACCTTCCGATCCTCCTGAAAGGGTTGCGCGTGACTGCCCAGTTCGCCGAAGCGGTACGCCAGAAGTTCCCGATGCTGCCGTAAGGTCCGTTCCTGTCACTACCAGAACGTATGATCGTCTTGCCATGGAACGGCCCACGACGGACGCCCTCGCCCACGCCATCGACGGGCTTCACGCCGTCGAGAACGGTGTGAGGTTCCGGCTCCTCGAGAAGATCGTCGAGGTCGACCGCCTGGCGGCCTGGAAAGAAGACGGTGCCACGTCGATGACCGACTGGGTGGCCTTCCGCCTCGGCTACTCGCACAAGGTCGCGGCCGAGATGGTCCGAACAGCCTGGAAGCTCGGTGAGCTCCCGTTGCTCGCTGAAGCGTTCTCCTCAGGACAGATCTCCTTCGAGAAGGTCGTGCTCGTGGCCACGGTGGCCACTCCGGAATCAGATGCCCTGTGGGCCGAGGAGACGATCTCCAACAACGTGGCGTGCCTTGCATCGTGGGTCCGGGAGTCACGGCGCATGAACCGACGCGAGGCCGAGGCCACGCTCAAGCAGCGCTACCTCAGGAAGCACTGGGACGAGCACGAGGGCGTGCTCCACCTCATTGCCCGTATCCCAGGCGCGGACGGAGCCGTGGTCGCCA
>CAZFOB010000003.1:0-76194 GCA_964520325.1 uncultured Actinomycetes bacterium
GGTGCCGTCGGCGCCGCGGCCGGCGCCGGCGGCGTCGCGATCGCGCTCGTCGGCCTGGTGGACGACATCGCCGGCCTCGGAGCCGGTGTGCGGATCGTGTGGGCCACGCTCGCCGGCGGAGCGGCATGGCTGCTGGGACTGCGAGCCGAGGTCTTCCCCGGAGACGGCGCCGCCGATTTCGGCAACGCCGCCCTGACCGTGCTGTGGTTCGTCGCGGTCAACGTCGCGGTGAATTGGCTCGACCACCTCGACGGGGTGACGGCCGGTGTCGGGGCGGCCTCAGCCGGTACCATCGCTGTCGTCGCCATGCTCGGGGGTCAGTTCCCGGTCGCTGTCGCCGCGGCGGCGCTGTGCGGTGCATGCCTCGGCTACCTCGTCCACAACCTTCCGCCGGCTCGCCTCTTCATGGGGGACATGGGCGCCTCGGGCCTCGGCTTCGCGCTCGCCGCGCTCGGTCTCGCGCTCAGCGCCCGAGCGGGACCGCGGTTGTCCATCGCCGTGGCGGTGATCGCGCTGGGGGTGCCGATCTTCGACACCGTGCTCGTCACGGTCTCGCGCCTGCGTGACCGCCGGTCACCGGCAGTGGGAGGAACCGACCACACCTCCCACCGACTCCTCGGTCGGGGGCTGTCCGTGCGTCAGGCCGCAGCGTTGTTGTGGGGCTCACAGGCCGCTCTCGGCGGCCTCGCGGTCGTCGTTGCCCGGTCGACGCCGTCCGTCGCGTGGGGTGTTGTGGTCCTTGTGACGGTCGGCGGGGCGATCGCGCTTCGGGTCTTCTTACGGATGGGCCCCTGGAAGCCGCCGTGGCAGCTCGAGGCGTCGGAGAACGTGGTTCAGGCCGTCCACCGCGCGATGCGGGCGCTGCGCGGCCTGGAGGAGGCAGTGGGTGACGAGGCCTGGCGCCTTTCCGATCCTCGGGCCGCTCGCTCGACACAGGAGACGCTCCGCCGCCTGGAGCGGGTGCGCAAGCTGCTCGAACCCCCACCCCAGACCTGAGTGACGGCCCCTGAGCTCGGCTTCAGCCCGAACTTCCACCCGTGTGAGTGCGTTTATCCCGGCTGAAGCAGCCTGTACGCTCGCCTCAAAGGATGTGCCTCCAGGTGCCTTCTGTGAACGAGAGTAAACAGGCGGGGTGCGCCCAACAGGGCCAAACAGGGCCAAACAGGGGTGGAGTTGAGGATGAAGAGCACACGTACGAGGAAGCTCGCGCTGGGGCTGGCGCTCGGAGGTCTTGCTTCGATCCTTCCGCTCGTCTCCCACCAAGCCGAGGCCGCGCTCTCGCTCTTCGATTTCCCATGCACGTCCGCGGGCTCCATCACAGGCGACTTCAACAACGACGGACGACCCGATCTCGCCATCGGCGCTCCAGGCGACGACCTCGAGCAGACCGAGGTGGACGGGTCGATCACCAAGGGCGTCGTCGATGCCGGATCGATCAGCGTCGTGTACTCCGATTCGTCCGGACCGAACCCGCTGCTGCAGATCAGCTCGAGCACCCGCAAGTTCTTCAGCCAGAACACCCCAGGCATGATCGAGAACGCCGAGAAGGGCGACAGCTTCGGCATCGCGCTCGCGGCCGGCGACTTCGACGGGATCGGGGGCGACGACCTCGCGATCGGCGTGCCCGGTGAGGGCGACGATGCCAGCGGCGCGATCCACATCCTCTATTCCGGCGCCCTCAACGCCACGACGGCTGATCCCTTCGACACCATTGGTCTGTCGACCGGCGTACCCGGTTCGTCGCAGTTCAACCGAGTCATTACGGAGGGCTCGGCCAACCTCGACGGCAAAGCCGAGCCCGGCGACAACTTCGGCTACGCGCTGGCGGCTGGTGACATCAACGGCGACGGACTCGCCGACCTCGTGATCGGTGCGCCGAAGGAGGACGTCGGCACCGTCCGCGATGCCGGGGTGATTCACGTCGTCTACGGAACCCCGCACGGACTCGACCCCGCAGGCGCACCGGCAGGCGTTCTCGCCGACCAGGTCTTCGAGCAAGGCCCCGGACAGCTCAAGAATCCCGAGGTCGGCCGCGCAGAGCCGAGCGATTTCTTCGGCGGCTCGATCGCCATCGGGCAGTTCAACAACAGTGCTCCGCTCGACATCGCGGTGGGCGCGCCCGGTGAGGATGTCCGCAGCGTCCCCGACGGAGGTGCCGTTCGCGTTTTGTACTCGCGGGGCGCGACCGGCATCTCGACGGTCGAATCCGACTTCTTCCATCAACAGACACTCAATGTCGCCGACGCCAGCGAGAGCGCAGACCGGTTCGGCTGTGCGCTGGCTGCCGGCGATTTTGACGCCGACGGCGACGACGAGCTCGCGATCGGAGTGCCCGGCGAAGGCGTCGGCACCGACACGTCGGCGGGCATCGTGCAGATCATCTACAACAGCGGTCTGCTCACCGGTCTGTCTGTCGATCCCGGCACAACTCCGCCGCTCGGCAACTCGTGGATCCCCGATCAGGTCTTCTCCGAGGACGACGGCGGCGTTCCCGGTGTGGCAAAACCGGACGATCGCATGGGAGCGTCCCTGGCTGTGGCCAACTTCGACGGCGCCGGCCCCGAGGATCTCGCGATCGGTGTGCCTACTGAGACGCTCTTCGAGAACAAGCGCGCGGGCAGTATCCGCATTATGTACGGGTCGGCGGGATTCGGCATCACCGACGACGACGGCGCAGCGTTCGCCCAGTCATCCTCGGATCTGGCGTCGAGCTGTCCACTGTTCGGCATCCTCGACGAGTGCTTGATTGGGCCTCCCGACTACTCGCCGACGCTGATGGTCGAGGAAGAAGGAGACCAGTTCGGGGCCTCCATCGCAGCAGCCGACTTCGACGGCAACGGCTTCGGTGACGTGGCTGTCGGCGTGCCCGGTGAAGATCTTGGACTCTTCGTGAACTGGCTCACCGAGGAAGAGGTCACGATCCCCGACGAGCTGCTCGAGAACTTCGGCATCCCGGTCCCTCTCTCGGTCGACGAGGCGAGCGACGCCGGCATGGTCAACATGATCTATGGGCCGTTCCCACGGCCCCCGACCGACCCGGACGATGACCAGGCACGCATGGATGTGCTCTACCGCCAGGGCAACAGCCCCTTCGGCCCTCTACGCAACAGCTTCCTGCACGAGTTCCCGTTCCTGGAGAACAACCAGATCAACCCAGTGCCGGCCGACCCGAGCTTCTCGAGGGTGCTCGAGGGCGACAACTTCGGCACCGATCAGTCCTGATCCGGACGGATCGGGCCTCGCGCCGATTTGCACGCGTTTGATATGCGTTGTGTATGGCTCGTCGGTCGATCTGGGTGCTTCTTCTGGCGGTGAGCGCTATGGCGATCGCCGCGTTTGGCCCAGCCCTGGCTCAAGACGTCGCTCCGATCCCGAGCGCGGATCTTGGGCGTCGCAACATCCCCTCTGGTGACAGCGACATCGTCCTCTACACCATCGGCGGAATCGCGCTAGTTGCCGCCGGCGGCGGGCTCATGAAGTACTCGAGCCGGCGCCGTGCACCGAACGGTCCTGACGTGAAGCGGGTGCGTAAGCCGGTGAAGAAGAAGACCCCGTCGCCGCGCGCGCGGTCGTGGCCGTCGAAGCGGCCTTCGCCGGACGTGGCACGGGCGGCGTCTTCGTCGAACGGAAGCGGTACCTCGGAGCTCGTCGCGCGGCTGAAGAACGACGTGCGTCGCTGGGCCGACCCGTCCTGACGAACGGGAACCCCTTGACGATTCTGGTTTGTACTGCCATCGTAAGTACATGACGATCAAGGACGACAGGCTGCAGATCCGGGTCGACCCAGCAGACAAGCGCTTGCTCGAGCGGGCCGCCGAGGCGGCGCATCTGAGCGTGTCTGCATTCGTTCTGAGTGCTGCCGCCGCGCAGGCGCAATGGTTGCTCGCGGAGCGAGAAGCTATTCGGCTTTCCCCTTCGGCGGCAGCCGCTTTCAGCGAGGCGCTCGAACGGCCGGCCGCGGTGAATGCGCGGCTATCCGAGGCCTTGCACAGGCCACGAGCGTTCGCCTGGATTGACTGAGCTTCGACGCCCGGTTCCGCTGGACGTCGATCGGCACAACCGTTCAGGGTTCCAGTCCGGCGAAGGTGCGCTCGACGAGTGGCTCCTTCGTTACGCCGGACAGAACAGGCGCCGGGATACTGCGGCCACCTGGGTCATCACCGACCGAGCAGACGCGATCGTCGGCTACGCAAGCGTCGCCATGACAGGCATCGACCGATCCGCTGCCCCGTCGAGGCTCGCAAAAGGCGCCCCCGATCTGGTACCTGCGCTCCTCCTCGGCCGCCTCGCAACCGATCAGCGCTACACAGGGCTCGGTGTAGGCACAACACTGGTCGCTCACGTTCTCGCGACCGCCGTCGAGTTGAACACGAAGGCAGCCTGCCGTGCCGTGGTCGTGACGTCATTGCATCCTCGGGCTCGTGAGTGGTGGGAGCGGTTCGGGTTCCAAGCATTCGACCCGAGCGATCCTGACTGTTTGGATCTGTATCTCTTGACCTCGGAGATCGAGGCCACGCTCAATCAGCCTGGCCGCTCGCCGCGCTCTTCCGACGAGGGCTGATGTAACGCTTGAATACGTCGTGCCCCCTGGGACAATGGGCCTGGTGCAAGCGTCCACGTCGATGAAGCGTTGGGTAGTGGGCTTCGTCGTTGCTGCTGCCGTGATCGCTGGTGCCGCACCGGCGCGGGCCGCGACGTGCCGCACGTTCAACGCCACCAACGAGCCGTCGTCCACCTTCACCGGGGGCGAGAAGATCGTCGTCCGCGGCACGGGGTTCGGTCCCGGCTCTCTCGTGCTGGTCAGCCTCCAGCAAGGCACACGGACCGTCGAGCTCGGACGGGCGGCTGCCAATGATCTCGGCGCTTTCGCATTCGACGACGCGACCGTGCCCGGTTCTGTGACCGATGGCAAGGCCAACATCCGCGCGATCGACGCACGCGGATCGGCGACGTGTGCGCTGAGCCTGCGGGCCGGGAAGGGCTCTGGTGAGGGCTCAAATCTCAACGGGCTGTTCCTTGTCTGGGGGCTCTTGCTCGCGGCCGGCGTGGTGGTGCTCGCGGCACTGACCTACCGCCGCTGGAAGACAGAGCGTCTTCGCGAAGCCTTCGATCAGCTCGCGTGGCGCGCAGCTTTCGACGAGCGTTTCGACGCCACGGCGGGCGCAGAGGTTTCGGCCCCGGCGGCCGCCTCCGAGAACCAAATGGATGTGCGCGAGGATCGTACGCCGGGCCCAACCGACGACTCGACCCCGTCGCCTTTCAGTCGTCTGCCGAGGGAGTTGGACGAGCTCCCGTTCGGTCGCCTCGCTCGCGAACCCGCTTCCGCGCCGGGGGCCGGGCCCTTCGCCATCGATGCGACGAGCGGCGGCCGGACGTACTTCCTGGACGACGACGACGACGAAGGCGACGGCGATCTCGACGCGGAGCGAGAGAGCTCGGAGGCCTGGAACGCCGAGGGTGCGTTCCGAGCGAGTGGATTTCGTCAGTGGCTCGAGTTCGAGGACGACGACCCCGACCCGCTCGTGAGCTTCGAGCCCACGGCTCCCGAGAGCCGGCGATCTGCGGAACCGGCCGACCTTGAGCAGCCACCGATCGTGGTCCCCGAGCCCGTGCCTGCGCTGCCCATCGCCGCGCCGGTCTGGACCTACACCCACACCGACCCGCATCCTGATTGGGAGCCGGACGACCTCCCGATCCCCCTCGAGCGGGGGCCGGTGGACGATGACTTCGAGCCCTCTTACTTCGCGCTCGCTGAACGCGAAGAAAGCAAGCGGGCGGAGCGGCAAGAGGTGGTGGAGTCCGAGCCGGTCTCTGAGCCCGTTCGCGTCGAGCATCCGGTGGCTGCGCTGCTCGTTGAGGACGAGCCCGTCACAGAACCAGTGCTCGATCGCGCTCCGCCCTACCGATCCCCACCTCCGGCGCCGGTCTCCGAGCGCCGCGAAACGGCAAGCGAACCTCCGCGCCTGCCCATCGGGTGGGACGCCGGGCGGCTGCGACCACAGCGCCGGACCTCAGACGCGATCGCACGACTCCGCCGTGAGGTCAGAACCTGGAAGCGCTGAGGCGGGGAACGTACCCAACGAGGCACGTAGAGCGTCACGCTTTTTTGCACGAAGTCACGTAGCAGGTCAGGCCCCCGCGATTGACGCGCGCACGCGTTATCGCAAACATTGCGCACCGTGGGCGACTTCTTCGTCGGGACGTCGGGGTTCGCTTCCCCATCGATGCGAGGATCGGTTCCGTCACACGGCGCATCGGCGCCCGACCTCCTTGCTGCATACGCGACACTGTTCGGTGCCGTCGAGCTCGACTCGGTCTTCTACCGGCGTCCGCTTCCGGAGACCGTCGAAAGCTGGCGGGAGAACACGCCGGCGACGTTTCACTTTTCGATCCGCGTTCCGCGCGAGATCACCCACGTCGACCTGTTGACTGTTCCGCGGCGCACGCAGGAGTTCGTCGAGCAGGTCGCGCCGCTCGCTTCTCGGCTCGGTGCCGTGCTGTTCACCACGCCTCCGACGTTCGGCTGCGACGTCGACCGCTTCGCGCGTGTGCTCGACGCGATCCCGGACGGCGTGCGCACCGCATGGGAGTTCCGCCATCCGTCGTGGTTCTGTCCCGAAGTGCTTGAGCTGCTTGCGCAGCGCGATTCGTGTCCCGTGATCACCGAGGCGTTCGAGTTCTCTGAGAGTGGTGCCAGGGAGCTGCTCCCGGGAGGGTCGTTCGCCGAGCGCTACGAATTCCCGTTCGTGTACGTCCGCTTCCGGCGGGAGACCTACACCTATGCCGACCTCGTGGTGTGGGGCGACATGCTCGCCGATGTCATCGGAGAGGGACGCGATGTCTACGCGTTCTTCCGCCAGTCGGCCGAAGCTGTGTGCTACGGGGCGGCCCTGACGGAACTCTTGGCCGAGGCGAAGACGGCCACCTTCTCAACCCCGCCGCAGGCGCTCCCGACCCCGCCGCAGGCGCTCCCGACACCAGTGCCGGCGGCACTCAGCTCGACAGCGCGGCCAGCGATCCGGTGAATGCGGCCACGAAGGTCAGAAGGATCTGCAGGTAGAGCACACCCGTTGCGGACATGATCGAGCGGGTCGCGACGAGGTGGCGAACCATCACCGAAAGTCCCGCGGCGAGGACGGCGAATGCGATGGCGGTGACGCCGCCCAGCATCCGTATCCCGGACGGGGATCCGACGAGCACCAAGGTCGTCGCGGCGATGAACGCCACCAGGGACGCAAGGAGCACCAAGACCAGCCGCGCGATGGGCTTGGTCGACAGCTTCGGCTGGTTGAGGTGCCAGTGTCCGAGGAGCATCGCGTTGCCGACCGCGCCGAGCATCGCGGCGACGGCGAAGGCGTAAGCCGGCGCGGCGAACGCGAGGACCACTGCCGATCCGGCTGCGGTGAGCACACCGCCTTCGCGGTCACGTCTGACGTAGATGGCTGCGAACGTGAGCATCGAGGCGGCCGCCAATACCCATGCCGGCCGGTGTCCGAACCCGGCAGCGACGCCGATGCCGGCAATGACCAGCCAGATGACTTTGAAGTGACCGGGCCCGATCTGGCCCCATACCCTCGTGAGCGCGCCGATGGCGGCAGTGCCCGCGAGCCACGCGAGGAACACGAGCGTGAGGACCTGCGTGGGAGGAGGGATCGTCTCGGCGGGCACGCCGCGATGCTAACGGCATGGCCATCGCGCAATGCCGCTCCGCGTGTTCTACGCCGCTCCGCGATGATGTCGATGGACCGGAAGCCCGACCGGGACGTACAGCATCTGCCCAACCAACCTCGGTCGCTCCCGGGCGGCGTCGTTGCCTTGGCGGCGACTGAGTCCGGTCACAGCCTTCAGCGACAGCGCTGCGATCGTGATCCCGAATGCCACAACGTTGGCTGCCATCGACGTCCTCCTGTACCTCATTCGTTAGGGAGTCGGTCGCTGGACGACCGCAATCAGTAACCCAAGGGAACTAGTCATGTCGGAGTCGCTACGCTCCAGCTATCTCGGGGGAGTCGCTACGCTCCATCCGCATGCTCGAGCGCTTCGTCAATGGACGCGCCCACTCGAACGCCTACGTCTACGCGCCGCACGGACCCCGGGCGCTCATCGTCGACGCAGGTGTCGGTGCGGCGCGCAAGGTGCTCGATCTCGTGACGGCGGAGGGCCTACAGCCGCAGGCGCTCCTGCTGACTCACGGCCATCCCGATCACATCTGGACCGCACGCCGCATCTGCGAACGCTACGACATCCCGGCCTACATCCACGCCGACGATGTCGCCTGGTTCGCCGACCCGGCCACCGGACGCCACCTGCAGGTCGTCCGCACGGTGGGCCGTGCGATCTCGGCGGTGCGCCGCATGCGCCCGGCACGGCTCGAAACAGTAGACGATGCTCAGACCCTCGAGGTCGGCGGTTTCTCCGTCGGCGTGGCACACACACCAGGTCATTCGAAAGGAAGCGCCTGCCTGTTCGTCGACGACATGTGCTTCGCGGGGGATACGGTGTTCAAAGGCAACATCGGACAGGCGATGGCCATGGGTGGCGATAGAGCACAGCTCCGCGAGTCGATCCGGACGAAATTGTTACCGTTGCCCGACGAACTGCGCTTGCTGCCCGGTCATGGATCGGAGTCGTCGGTGGGGGCTGAGCGCGCCGATTGGGTCCGATATCTCGAGGGGAGTTAAGAGTTGGACATCCTGGCGATGCATGCAGAAGGGCGTCCCGATACCCCGGCGGTCATCGACGACCGATCCGGCGGTGATGTGAGGATCCTGACCTACAAAGAGCTCAACGAGCAGGCCAATCGTCTCGCCAACGGACTCATCAAGCTTGGCGTCGGCTTTGCCGACAAAGTCATCACGACGGGGTACAACGCGCCGGAGCACTTCATCTGCACCAACGCCGTGTCGAAGATGGCCGGGACGAACGTCCCGATGAATTTTCGGCTCAAGGGCAAGGAGATGGCGTACCAGATCGACAACTCCGACTGCACGGCGATCTTCGTAGGGCCGCACCAGATCGACGTCGTCGACGCGGCACGCAAGAGCGCTCCGAACTTGAAGTACCCCATCGCGTGGGGAACCGATGTCGTCCCGGACGGCTGGCTCACCCTTGGGGACGTGATCGAGCAGGGCACCCCGACCCAGCCGGAGATCCCCGAAGGCGCGAGTGGGGGATTGATGCTGTACACCTCCGGCACGACGGGCAACCCCAAGGGTGCGCACCGAAAGGCCGGCCTGGGCGGCAGTGCGGCCGGTGGTGGAGGCAATGCGTTCAACGTGCAACCCGGCCCCCATCTCGCGGCCGGGCCGCTGTACCACTCGGCCCCCTATGCCTTCGCCGGCGCCGGCGTCCTGTCCGGCGCGGGTGTCGTGGTCATGGCGCGCTTCGAGCCGGAAGACGCGCTTCGTCTCATCGAGAAGTACGGAGCGTCCTGGACGTTCATGGCGCCGACGCTGCTGATGCGCATCGTCAATCTGCCCGAAGAGACAAAGAAGCGCTACGACGTCAGAGCGATGAAGTCGATCGTCGTGGCCGCAGCGCCGTGTCCTTTCGAAGTCAAGCGCAAGGTGCTCGAACTGTTCGGTCCGGCGTTGTACGAGTTCTACGGCGCATCGGAAACCGGGATGAACACGCTTATGACGCCGGACGAGCACCTGCGCAAGCCTGGTTCGTGCGGAAAGGTCGTCGAAGGCCAGGACATCAAGATCGTCGACGAGGAAGGCAACGAGTGCCCGGCGGGGACGCCGGGCGAGGTGTACATCAGGGCGGCGGGGATGATCGACGAGTACTACAAGAACGACGATGCGACGAAGGAAGCCTGGCGCGACGACTACTTCACGGTCGGCGACGTCGGCTACTTCGACGCCGACGGCTACCTCTACATCTCCGACCGCAAGAAGGACATGATCATCTCCGGCGGCGCGAACATCTACTGCGCCGAGATCGAGAACACGATCCACTCGCATCCGAGCGTGTGGGACGTCGCGGTGATCGGCATCCCGCACGAGGAGTTCGGTGAGCAGGTGCACGCGATCGTGCAGACCAAGCCCGGCGCGACACTGACCGAACAGGACGTCATCGCCTGGGTCGGCGAGAACCTCGCCGACTACAAGAAACCGCGCTCAGTCAGTTTCCGCGACGACTTCCCGCGCGACGACGCCGGCAAGATCCGCAAACGCGATCTGCGTGAGCCGTTCTGGGCCGGCCACGCGACGCGCGTGTAGCGCGTGCTCGCCCCCTAGGAGGCGGGAGCGAGCGCCAGGACCCGTTGGATCCGCGCGACCAGCTCGCGGGGACGGAAGGGCGTGCTGATGAAGTCCGCAGCACCGAGGTCGAACGCTCGAAGTGCCTTCTCCTCCTGACGGAATCCCGTGAGGACGACAACCGGAACCGCGCTGCCAACGTCGTCGCGCAGCCAGCGCAGAACTTCGAGGCCGTCGCCGTCCGGGAGCATGAGGTCGAGAAGGATGAGCTCGGGAACCGACGTCCCGAGGATGGCCGTCGCGCTCGCACAGTCACTCGTGACCGACACGTTGTAGCCCCGTCGCTCGAGGACGATCCGGAGCAACTCTGCGATCGAAGCGTCGTCCTCGATGACCAGGACGCTCTCAGGTGGTCGCATCTGAGGCTTCATGAGGCCTGCCGCAGTACGAGGACCGTCCGAAGGAGTCTCCTGATGTCCGGCTGATCATCGACTATGAGAATGCGTTGCTTCACGTTGATCCCTCCTTTCATGTGTTGCGAACCTGTGTGTGATTCGGCCGCCGCGGCAGGCCCATGAGAGCGGCCTTATCCGGATCGCGCTACGACCGACCCATCCTGAGGAAGGTCGGAGGGAGGTCGAGCAGTGTGGCACGTGTACTCGTCGTCGACCGGATCTGCTCGCGCTCATCGAGATCCAACTCAGGCGTCATGGTCACGTGGTGGCTATAGCCGCACGCCCAACCTGTGGGAGTCGCTACGCTCCACAGCGTGAGCCATTGGAAGGATCTGTTCCGCGAGATCGTTGCCACCGACGTGTGCTGTGGTTGCGCGGCGTGCGTGCTCGTCTGCCCTCACCACGTGCTCGACTACGACTACGCACTGGAGAAGCCGTTCCAGACCGACGTGATGCGTCCGGACAGCTGCTCGCACGGCGAAACCGGCTGCGAGATCTGCGCGCTCGCCTGTCCCCGCCTCGACCACGACGCCGGGATCTGGCGCTGGAACTGGCCGACGCTCGAGGAGCAGCTCTTCGGCGTTACGCGGCAAGCCGACGACGTTTTCGGCGTCTACCGCCAAGTCGTGCTGGGGCAGGCGTCCGATGCCGAGGTTCTGAGGGCTGCCCAGGACGGCGGTGTCGCGTCGGCATTGCTCATCCACGGTCTGGAATCGGGGTCCCTCGACGGTGCTGCCGTCTCGGCGTACGACGGCAAGCAGATGACCTCACCGAAGCTCGTCCGCACGAAGGAGGAGGTCGTTGGGACGGCTCGCTCGCGGTATACGTACTGTCCGACACCGCTGGCGCTCGCCGAAGCCAAGAAGCTCAGGCTGCGCAAGGTCGCGATGGTCGGTGTCTCGTGCGAGATCTCGGCTGCGCCGAAGATGGCGAGCTCCGGTGTGCGGACGTGGTCCAACCGCATCGCGCTCACGGTCGGCCTCATGTGCTCTGAGACGTTCCTTCCCGAGCCGTTCATCGAGCAGAAGCTGCAGGGCGATTATGGGATCGACATCTCGAAGGTGGAGAAGATCAACATCAAGGGACGTGTCGTCGTCACGATGGACGACGGCCACGACGTCGATATCCCACTCGCCGAGTGCCGTTCCTTCGCACGTGATTGGGGGTGTCCCTTCTGTCCGGACTTCGCGGCTGAGCACGCCGACATCTCGCTCGGGGGCTTGGGGATGGAGGGTTGGTCGATGGTTGTCATCCGCACGGAGCGCGGCGAGCAATTCTGGAACGAAGCCATCGCGGCAGGGCACATCACGACGCGTCCGTATACCGAAGAGCCGAAGGCGTACGACCTGATGGAGCGTCTCTCCAAACGGCAGCGGCGGCGCACGCGGAACATCGAGCTCTGGATGGACCAGGGCAAGGTGGAGCCGTGGAACGCCGAGGAGGCAGAGGCGATGCACAAACGCGGCACGCCCGAGGCGAAGTTCAAGCCGAACGGCGCCAGGGACGTTGCCGAGCTCGCCAAGGTGTCGATCGTCGGCCCTTCCCCGATGGGCAACCTGCCTCCTGGGTAGCCGTCTTTTCGCTCGCTTTGCGTTGATCCGCTGGTTTGGTCCGCTGGAGCTCGGCGGGTAATCCGGAGGTGCCCGCGAGCCGACTCTGCTGAGACAACGAGCGAGGTGACCATGCCGGAGCCGTGCGTCCTTGTGACGGATGACGACGAAGATCTGCGTCTGCTCTGCCAGATGTACCTGGAGATGGAAGGCTTCCGCGTCTCTTTTGCGGCGAACGGTCTCGAGGCGCTCGAGGTCGCTCGGAACGACCGGCCGGACTTGATCCTTCTCGACCTCATGATGCCGGTGAAGGACGGCTGGCTATGCCTGTCCGAGCTCAAGCGCGATCCGTTGCTGCGCGACATCCCAGTCTTCATCATCACGTGCAAGAGCCAACAGGAGGACAAGGACCGAGCCTTCGCGGCAGGGGCTGAAGCCTTTCCGCCGAAGCCGTTTCAGCGACCGGCGCTCATCGCCCGCATTTGCGAACGCCTCGCCTCGACCTAGCCGATGGAGCTTCGGTGATCGCCGCGCAACGCATCGGGCGCGCCTCGGGACCTTCGACGAAGACATCCGACCCGGTACTGAGCGCAGATCGTTGAACGGTGTCCTGCCGGTTATGACTTAGCGCTGGCAGCTCGCGCAATAGAAGGACGTCCGTCCTGCGATCTTGGCGAACCGTAGCGGACGCGTACACCTCGGACAGCCGATCTTCGGGGATCCCGATGCGCCGAGTTGTCGGGATGCGCGCTCGCGGATCGCGAGGAGTGGGAAGCGCGCACGACGCGACGCCACTGCGCGTTTGAGGATATTCCGGAGCGCGTTGTGCAGCTTGGCGATCTCATCCGGACGCAACGTGCTGCCGGGGCGCAACGGATTGATGCCGGCCGCGTGAAGTGCTTCGTCCGCGTAGATGTTGCCGACGCCGGCGATGAACGATTGATCGAGTAACAGAGCCTTGACGGGCGCGTGTCGCTCCGGAAGTGCCTCGGCCAGATAGCTCGACGGCGCCTCGAGCGGATCGGGGCCGAGTCGCCATGCGATGTCGGCGAACTCGTTGCGCGTGACGACGCGGATGAAGCCGAGTCGCCGGCTGTTGCGGTAGCGGAACTGCTCACCCGAGTCGAGATCGAGGATCAGGCGGTCCCAGCGGTGCACGGGCTTGGCCACCTCCTCGATCAGCGGGTGGCCGGTCATGCCGAAATGGAGCGCGAGCACGGGCCCGTTCGAACCCGGCGGCCGGCCCTTACGGGTCTCGGTGAAGATGCCGAGCATCTTGCCTTTGCGATCGACGGAAGTGACGAGCTGACCCTTCAGCCGGATCGCCGCGGTCGATGGAGATGTCTCCTTCAGCATCCAGTCGTCCAGGAAACGAGCTCGCTCGATGCGCGCTCCGACCACATGTCTCTGGACGACCGCTCTGAATCCTTCGACCTCGGGAAGCTCTGGCATCTGTCGCTGTTCGCGGGAGCCGCACTCGCGGCGTCCGTCGTAGTCTCGCTCCGTGAAGATCGGTTTGGCGCTGCCACACTACGGGACCGATGCGTCGGTCGAGCGTGTCGTTGCGATCGCGCGCGAGTGTGAACGGATCGGTTTCGACTCGGTCTGGCTCAGCGACCATCTGGTGTTCGATCTCGAGAAATATGGAGGATCGCCCGAGCTCATCGGCTCCCTCGAACCGCTCACAACCCTCGCTGCGATCGGCGGACAAACCACGACGATCCGTCTCGGCACCATGGTGCTCTGCAACGAGTTCCGTCATCCGATCCAGCTCGCGAAGGAGGTCGTTGCATTGGATCTCGCCTCGGGCGGACGCGTCGAGCTCGGCATCGGCGCGGGTTGGTACGAGCGCGAGTTCGCGATGGCGGGGCTCCGATTCCCACGCCCGGGCGTTCGGTTGGAGCGCCTGAAGGAGGCCGTGCAGATCCTGAAGCTCGCCTTCTCCGGTGATCCGGTGTATTTCAACGGAAAGCACTACACGATCGATGGGTTACCCGTAGCTCCGAGGCCCGCGCAAGACCCTCGTCCGACGATCTGGGTGGGCGGCAAGGGCGACCGCGCGATGCGCATGATCGCCGAGGTCGCCGACGGGTGGAACGCTGCGTGGTTCCAGGACGTCGACGCATACCGCGAGCGGGCAGCACTGCTCGGCGACGCTCCGGTCCGCCGTTCGGTCGGCCAGTACGTGCAGGGATCGGCCCAGGAGCAGGTCGACAGACTGTGCGCGTTCCGCGATCGTGGAGGTGTCGAGCACGCCGTCCTGTGCTTCTCGAGCCTCCCGTTCGGCCTCGACGATCCGGACGACCTCGCCCGATTCGGCCAGGACGTGTTGCCTCACGTCAGCTAGCGGGAGCCGATCTCCATCACGGGTAGCCGCCGGCGTGGGCGGAACGAACTGAGTTGCGACGCGATGGTGCGGTACGTCTCGCTCACTTCGTGATCGGGGTAAGCCCAGACGAACGGCATGCCGTCGTCGGAGCACGCTCGCATCTCCGGCACCAGTGGGATCTTCGCGAGCAGCGGGACCTCGAGCGTCTGCGCGAGCAGGGCTCCGCCGCCTTCGCCGAAGATCGGCGTGAGCTCGCCGCAGTGCGCGCATCGGAGCCCGGACATGTTCTCGACGACTCCGAGCAGCCGCTGCTTCACCTTCTCGGACATGTTCGCCGCGCGTTCCGCCACCTTCTGCGCAACGGGCTGGGGTGTGGTGACGACGACCATCCCGATGTTCGGGAGGAAGGTTGCAAGAGAAAGCGAGATATCGCCTGTTCCCGGAGGCAGATCGATGAGGAGGTATTCGAGATCCTCTCCCCAGTACGCGTCGGTGAGGAATTGTTCGAGCGCTTTATGGAGCATCGGCCCTCGCCACACGACGGGCTCCTCCTCGTTCGGCAGGAAGAAGCCGATCGAGATGACCTTGAGTGGCGTCTGACTTGCCGCGCTCTCGGCCGGCCCCTTTGCGCGGAGCGGGAAGATCACGCCGTCGTAGGCGATCGGTCTCTGGCCGCGTAGGCCGAGCATGCGGGGAACCGAGAAGCCCCAGATGTCGGCGTCCAGCACACCGACCTTGTGCCCGAGAGCCTGCATGGCGGCGGCCAGATTCGTGGTGACGGTCGACTTGCCGACGCCGCCCTTCCCGGAGGAGACACCGATGACCGTCGTCCGGCTGTTCTGTCCGCCGATGGGCGCTTCAGCCTGCAAACTGAGAGCGAGCTCGGCCCGGCGGACGGGATCCATGAGCCCGAAACGGACGGCGACGCGCCCGGCCCCCGTCACCGTCGCGAGAGCGTCGGCGACCCTGCGGTGAAGATCGTCCTTGAGCGGGTAGTCGGCGACGGTCAGGAGGATCTCGACCGAGATGTCGCCTCTCTCCGCGCTGACGTCGCCGAGCATCCCGCACTCGTCGAGTGGCCTGGCGATCTCGGGGTCGCGTACGGAATGGAGGGCGTCGCGGACGGATCTTTCTAAATCCAACATCGCTGTTGAAAATACCCTAGAAGCGCCGGTGCAGGAACCGTCGGTTTACCCCGGTCGGTCCTCCGGCGAAGGCCCTGCGGGGTATCGTAGGGCCGACGAGGAGGTTTCACAATGTTCGGTCTACCGGCTGGTTCTGAATTGATCCTGCTCATCCTGATCATCTTGCTGCTCTTCGGCTCGGCCCGCCTGCCACGGCTCGCCCGAAGTCTGCGAGAGGCGAAGGCCGAGTTCCAGAAGGAGAAGGACGGACCTTCGGGCGAACCAGGGCTCGAAGGTTCGGCCGAGAGTCCGACACCGGAGAAATAGTCCGGGCGAAAAGCTGGGCGGCCCTCGGGAAGACTTCCTCCGATGGTCACCTGCCTGGCGAGGCTCGTTCGTGTCGTGCGCCCTAGTGGGCACCGCCGAACCTCCGTCCGGTGGCCTGGAGGACATCACCCCGACTGACCGCCCAGGTAACCCGACCATAGCTCCGTTGCCGCATGTGGTCAATGGGTGGCGTCGAGCGCGATAATCAAATCTTCCGAACTGCTTTCAGGGAGGTTTAGCATGAGTCTGAATGACATCGCGCGCGCACTGGTCGCTTCCGGCAAGGGGATCCTCGCTGCCGACGAGAGCTCGGGAACGATCAAGAAGCGCTTCGATTCGATCGGTCTCGAATCCACCGAGGACAACCGCCGTGCGTACCGCGAGATGCTGTTCAGGACTCCCGGTCTCGGCGATCACATCTCCGGAGTGATCCTCTTCGACGAGACCATCAGGCAAGCCGCGAAGGACGGGACTCCGTTCACGACGGTCCTCGAGAGCGCGGGGATGATCCCAGGCATCAAGGTCGACGCCGGTGCTAAAGCGCTCACGAACTTCCCCGGAGAAACGATCACGGAGGGCCTCGACGGGCTCAGAGAGCGTCTCGCCGACTACGCGACGCTCGGCGCCCAGTTCACGAAGTGGCGCGCGACGATCAATATCGGCGCATCCATCCCGACGTCGTTCTGTATCGACGCGAACGCGCACGCGCTTGCGCGCTTCGCTGCGCTGACTCAAGAAGCCGGGATGGTTCCGATGGTCGAGCCCGAGATCATCATGGACGGTGACCACAGCATCAAGCAGTGCTACGACGCGACGACGACGACTCTGCGCGTGCTGTTCGACCAACTCGCGCAGCACGATGTCTCGCTCCATGGACTCCTGCTCAAGACCAACATGGTGTTGCCGGGTAAGGACGCGCCCACGCAGGCTGGGATCCAAGAGGTTGCCGAAAAGACGTTGCGCAGCTTCCGCAACTCGGTTCCCTCGGCCGTCGGCGGCATCGTGTTCCTTTCCGGTGGACAGGACGACGTTCCCGCGACCGCGCACCTCAACGAGATGAACACGATGGGCCCCCTGCCATGGGCGCTTTCGTTCTCGTACGGCCGCGCACTGCAGGCGCCGTCCCTAGCGGCGTGGAAGGGCGAGACGAGCAACGTCGAGGCCGGACAGAACGCTCTCCTGCACCGTGCGAAGTGCAATGGCGCAGCGCGCGACGGGCGCTACACGCCATCGATGGAAACCGCGGCAGCGTAGCCGCCGTCCCTAATCCTTCTTCGAGGACTCTTTCTTGGAGTCGGACGTGGAAGGCTCGGCACTCGGCTCCGGCTGTGCTTCTGCCGGAGGTGCATCAGCAGGCGCGCCTCCGTCGGGTGCCGGTTTGTCGCCGCCGAATCCGACGTCGGGGATGCCCTTGCTCAACGAGTAAGGATTCAGGAGCGGCTTCTTGCCTTTCTTCCCGAACCTGATCTCGAGGGCGTCGCCATCGTGGAGGATGAAGTCCCCCGGGTCACCCTCGACCTGCTTGCCCTTATTCGTCACCACGATCTCGTGCTTCTTCTTGTCTTTCTTGCTGCACGAGTCGCCGTCGGCGTAGGCGTTCCTCTCGCCGGTGGGCACGGGAGGGAAGGCAAGCTGGCGCTTGCCCTTGGCGTCCGTGCCGATGCTCGTCTCGTACGTGCGCAGGAACGTCGCGAGATTCGCTTGATCGCCACTCTCCGCCGCCGATGTCGGGTGAAGATGGACGAACGCGTCGCTGTGTGTTGCCAGCCCGTATTCTCCGGGGGGTGTGGGGAAGTTCGTCATCTGCCGACCACAGATATAGATCTTGTAGTTCGCGTGCCAATGCTCACCGGCCGAGGCGCCCCTGGTCAGCGGCGGCGGGTTGGCGCGTGCGAGGTAGATGAGGCCGGAGCCGCCGAAGAGCACGACCATCATGAAGAACATGAACGTGCGGGCGCCGCGACCCTTCCTCTTGAGTGGGCTGCGTGACTTGGCGCGTCGCTGCTGACGTGTTTTCGGTGGCATGGCCTCTAGCTCCGGGGAGTCACGACGCGTCCTGCGCGGATGCGCCCGACGGGCACGATGACCAGCGTATCGTCCTTCTTCCGGACGTAGAGCACGGGTTGTCCTTCAATCATCTCGGCTTTCTCGAGCATCCCGACGACTTCATTGCGCGCGCCGTCCTCGTCGAAGTACTGCAAGGTCACGCGCTTGCCGACGTCCGACGGCTTGATCGAGTGGGCTATCAGCTCTCCATCTGCGGCGCGTAGGCGCTCTGCGATGCGCCGCCCTGAGCGTCCGGGTGGTCGGTGAAGAACTTGGCATTGATGTCCGTGTACTCCTTCCACTCCCCGGGGACGTCATCGGCGGGGAAGATGGCATCGACGGGGCAAACCGGCATGCAGGCGTCGCAGTCCACGCACTCGGTGGGATGGATGTAGAGCTGCGGTCCTTCCTCGTAGATGCAGTCGACCGGGCACTCTTCCACGCACGCCCTGTCTTTGATGTCGACGCAGGGCTCGCAGATCACGTACGCCATTCGTCTATCTCCCTGATCTTTCCGGTCTTTCGCCGGTCCGGTCGCTTGAGGCGCCAACACTATACTGAGGGCTTGCCCGGGTCGTCCGGAACGTTTGCAGAGGAGAATCCGTGACCAAACCAGCCACCCTCGGTCAGCTCAAGGAGTCCGGCTACCGTCCGAAACCGATCCGCGACGAGCTTCGGGACAACCTGCTTCAGAGGATCCGTGCCGGCGAATCGGTCTTCGACGGCATCGTCGGATTCGACGACACGGTGATCCCGGCCGTGGAGAACGCGATCCTTGCCGGACACGACATCATCTTCCTCGGCGAGCGCGGTCAGGCGAAATCGCGGATCATGCGCGCGCTGATCAAGCTGCTCGACCCCGAGGTGCCCGCGATCGCCTCCTGCGAGATCAACGACGACCCGTTCGCCCCGATCTGCGGCGCCTGCAAGCATCAGCTCGCTGACCAGGGCGACGAAACCGCCATCAAGTGGCTCGCACCCGAGGATCGCTACGCCGAGAAGCTCGCCACTCCGGACATCTCGGTCGCCGATCTCGTGGGCGAGGTCGACCCGATCAAGGTGGCCGAAGGCCGGTACCTCGCCGACGAGCTCACGATCCACTATGGCCTCATCCCGCGGACGCACCGCGGCATCTTCGCGATCAACGAGCTACCCGACCTCGCCGAACGCATCCAGGTGTCGTTGCTCAACCTGCTCGAGGAGCGAGACATCCAGATCCGTGGCTACAAGGTGCGGCTGCCGCTCGACATCTTGCTGTGCGCTTCGGCCAACCCCGAGGACTACACCAACCGTGGTCGCATCATCACACCGCTGAAGGACCGGTTCGGTGCCCAGATCCGTACGCACTATCCGCAGACCGTCGATGAAGAGGTCGACATCATCGAGCAGGAGGCTCGACCGCTGGATGTCGGGATCAGCGTGCGCTTCCCTCGATACATGAAGGAGATCGTGGCGGAGCTCACCCACCAGGCGCGGAGGTCTCCGCAGGTGAACCAGCGCTCGGGAGTTTCGGTGCGGTTGTCGATCTGCAACTTCGAGACCATCGCGGCATCAGCGGTGAAGCGGGCGACTCGCCTTGGCGAGACCGAAGCGGTTCCTCGCATCTCCGACCTCGAGACCATCGGCTCTTCCACGCTCGGCAAGATCGAGGTCGAGGCACTCGAGGAGGGTCGCGAAGGTGACATCCTCGGCAAGCTCGTCCGACAGGCGATCTTCGCCGTGTACCAGCGCGAGTTGCGAGGGGAGGCGTTCGCCGAGCTGATCCAACGATTCGACGACGAGGGCCTGTCGATCGAGTCAGCGCCATCGATGGGAGCCGAGGAGTTCTGCCGCCAATTCGGTGAGCTCAAGGGGATGGCTCGTGCGCTACAGAAGCTCGAAGCGGGCGAATCGCCGCAGACCACGGCCGCCGCGCTCGAGTTCGTCTGCGAGGGGCTTCATCTCGGCAAGCGACTGAACAAAACACCGTCCGCAAACGGCTCGCGCTACGGGCGCTAACTGGTTTCGGCTTTCGCCTGACGCTGCGCCAAGAGCTCCTCGAACTTCTCGCGATTGACCGTGATGAAGACGGCGTCGGCCTCTGACGTCAGCCGTTCCCCGGCGTAGCACCGCCCCTCGGTGAAGATCTTGCGACCTTCAACGCGCACGACCCACGCCTTGAACAGGAGCTCTTCGTACAGCGGCGTCGGGCTGCGGTACCTGACGGTGAGCGTGCCGGTGAACCCCGCCTGTCCGGAGAGTGACTGAGCCATACCGAGAACCTCGTCCCAAGCGGCGGCCACCATCCCTCCATGGACGTTTCCCGGCGGACCCTCATAGGCGGCGTTGAAGACGACGCGACCGACGACGAAGCGCTGCGTGCCGTTCTCGGTGGCTTCTTCGCCCATCTCGAGGTTGAGTGGCGCCGCGAGTGGATTCGACAGACCGACGATCGGGCTGCGGTCGAAGAACCCGTCCTCAGCTCTCGATTCCGAGGACGCCGGGATGTCGGCGATCTCGGACACCGCCGTCTCGGCGGCCTCGTACCAGGACCGGCGTTTCGGGAACTCTTCGTCCATACGGTCGGCGAAGGCGGCGGCGGCATCTGCGGCGGTTGCGAGCTCTTCGGTCGGTGCGTCAACCAACGCGAGCCGCTCGATGATCCGTCGCAGAACCGCGGCGAAGCGGCGCAGCTCGGTGATCTTGCTCGATCGCTCCGGCACACCAGCACTCTATTCATCGGGGGACACCCCCGACCCCGGTCATCGGGGGGACACCCCCGACACACTTGGCCCCCCGGGAAAAGCGAACGCCCCGCCGTTGTTCGGCGAGGCGTTCGCTTACGAAGAGCGATGCTTCCGTCCGTCGTTACGCCGTGATGTCGGCGATCTTCTTCTGCAGCTCGGCCTGCGCCGGGTTCGGCGTCTGGGTCTGCATGGCCATGAGCTTGGACATGTCGCCCTCGACCTTGATCTGACCCTGCATGAACGCCTGCATGGCGGCCTGCTGGTCGTTGTCGATGAAGGTCTTCTTCGCGACCTCGTAGGGGACTGTGAGCTTGGTCGGCGCGCCGTCCTGGAAACCCTCGCCGAAGTCACCACCGGCGATGTGGACCTCCTTGTCGCCGGAGGGACCTCCGGTGACGACGATGTTGATGACGAGGTCGGCCGCACCGGATGGTGCATCAGCACCCTCGGTGATCTTGCGTACTTCGGTGAACCACTCGTCTGAGAGGAACTCGAGTGCCATGTACTTTCCCCTTTCTGTTTTCCGTTAACTGCTTGCGAACTCGATCGGGAGCTTACTCAATCCGCGCAGAACGAAGTTTTCCCGGTAGGACGGTTCGTCCGCCAGTCGGAATGTCCCGATCCTGCGCGCCATCGTTGCGAAGGCGATCTGGGCCTCCATGCGCGCGAGTGGCGCACCGAGACAGAAGTGGATGCCGGCGCCGAACGCGACGTGGTTGTTCGGTGTTCGAGTGATGTCGAAATCGCCGGCCGTTGGTCCGAATTCTTCGGGGTCGCGGTTCGCCGCCCCGATCAACGTCAGCGCCTGTTGTCCCTTCGTGAGGACGTGGTCGTCGAAGGTGAGGTCGGTCATCGAGATGCGCCCGGACAACTGGACCGGCGGGTCGAACCGGAGCACCTCTTCGACGGCGCTCTTGGCGAGCGACGGGTCGGCGCAGAGCTTCGCGTATTGCTCGGGATGGCGGCTGAACTGCAGGACGCCGTTGCCGATGAGGTTCACCGTGGTCTCGTGTCCCGCGATCAGCAAGAGCGACAGGGTGGAGAGGAGCTCACCGTGGGTGAGTTTCTCACCCGACTGCTCAGCCTGGATCAATGCCGAGAGCATGTCGTCGCCGGGGTCGGCCGTCCGCTGTTGGATCAGTTCTTCGAAGTAGTTCTGCAGAGCTAAGGCCGCCGCGTTCATCCGCTCCTGAGTTTCGGTTGGGATCATGAACTCGGGGTCGAGCCCGCGAGCGAGCTCGCGCGACCAGTCCTTGAAGATCTCGTGGTCGGCCGCCGGCACGCCGAGGAGCTCGCAGATCACGCGGACGGGCACGAGGTACGCGAATTCTTCGATCACTTCCATGCGCCCTGCCGGCAGTGCTGTATCGATCAGCTCGTCGACGATCTCCTGGATGCGGGGTGCGAGATCGCGAACACGCTTCGGCGTGAACGCGTGCGAGACGAGGCCGCGCAGTCGGGTGTGATCCGGCGGATCGAGGAAGAGGAACGACGGCTCGCGACCTTCGAACGGGTCGACGGCCATCGATTCGGTGAACGCCTGGTAGAGCGCAGAGTTGCGCTGGTCGTTGGACGTCGTCGGGTGGTGCAGCAGTCGCACCGAGTCGCTGTGCCGCGACAGCACGAGAAGTCCGAGCGGCGTCGACATCACGGGAGTGTTCTCACGCAATGCGTCGTATGTGGGGTAGGGGTTCGCGCGGAAGACGGGATCGCGTGGGTCGAAGGGGAACGCCGAAGCATCCGGCATGAGTTCGGCGGCGCGCGTTTGTTCGGTCATGTCCCTCTCCTGAGCGCTCAGACGATATATCACCGCAGGCGTACGCTGCGATCGAGAAGTGGGCGGCGGACGAGCTGCGCAGCGTCAACGCGCAGATCGAGTACCTGCTCATCGAGTCGTTGAAGCGTGCGGGCCGCGAACCGAAGCTCCGGCCAAAGCCCCCAAAGGCGTCTTCTTGATCAGTTCCGGGCCTTTCCCAGTGGTTAGCGAAGCGTCGCGGTTCCCTGCAAGATGGGCATGTGGACGCACGGGTCGAAGAGGTTTTGGGCGTTGCGGCGAGGCTGCCGCGGCGAAAGTCTGTTGCTCGCACGCAGGCATCGGAGATCTCGCAGGCGCTCATGCGCGCGCTTCATGCCGAGCACCTCGCGAACTGGGAATGGGTCGTTACCGTGGCCGCGCTGTTCCTGCTCGGCCGGACTCCGATCCTGTTCCTCCGGCTCCGGCTCGCCGGCCTGTTCGGCGGACGGACGAGCCCGCTCTGGCAGGACGATCTTGTCGTTCTTTTCAGCTTCGCGGCGATCATCGCTGTGATGGTCGTGATCGCGGCACGACGCGCGAACGTCGCTGCATTGCTTCACCAGCCGCTGTTGCTCGCAACCGTCGCTGTTGCCTGGCTCTCTGTGGCATGGTCGGTCGAGCCCGCAGTGACATTGCGTCGCTCCTTGCTCTTCGCCGGCACGGCCGTGGTCGGCTGGTACATCGGCGATCGCTTCTCACCGCGCGACCAGGCTCGGCTCGTCATACGGGTGGCGTGGGTCGGGGTCGCGACGTCCCTGGTGGCTCTTGCGATCTGGCCCGATCTCGCTACGTCGTCGGGCCGCAACCTTGGATGGTTCTCGGGCGCCTACGTGAACCGCAACGCCTTGGGCTTGGTGCTTTCGACGGGGCTGCTCGCGTCGCTGTTCCTGTTCTGGGAGACCAAGCGCAAGGCGTGGGTCGCGGCGGGCGCAGTGCTGTTACTCGCGATGCTGTTCGCGACGAAGAACCGCACTGGCCCGGTCGCGCTGGTGGTAGCTGTGGTCATCACGCTTTCCGTTCACTGGCTGCGGAAGAACGCGAAAACCAGCATGACCGCCGCTGGTGGCGCGCTGTTCTTCCTCACGACGTTCGGCACCGTCGGGTTTACGATCCATTACTACTGGGTCGAGATCCTGGGCTGGCTCGGGCGCGATGTTTCGCTCACGAGGCGCACCGACATCTGGCAGCTCGTTCGCTTCTTCTCCGGCGAGAAGTCGTGGTTCGGTTGGGGGTTCGAGGCGATCTGGGCGAATTCCGGAGCCATCGGAAAGGCGCAAGCCGCGCGGGGCGCCCTGCATGCCCACATGGGGCCGGGTGTGCCCGGTGGGTGGCCGTATGCAGCTCACAACGGTTACTTCGAGATGTTGCTGAGCGTGGGTCGTGTAGGTTTTGCGATCTTCCTTGGGTTCCTCGTCGTGGCCACTTGGCGCGCGTTCGAGTTCGCGTGGCAGCGCCGGGACATGTCGAGCCTGTGGCCGCTCTCGTTCATCGTGTTCGCCGTGGTCACGAACTTCTCCGAAAGCGCTTTCGTCTCGAGCGAGGCGCTGTGGGCTCTCACTGTTGCGGCGGCGGTTGGGGCGACCGAGTGTGCCCGCCGCCAGCACGCCTCGGTGGGACGCTCGGACGGCGGCTGACCCACATGGACGCTATCCTGAGCAGTCCCTAGACCAACCGTGGAGGGGCCGTTGCGCTTCTGCACGATCATCGCAAAGAACTACTGGGCGCATGCTCGGGTTCTCGCTCGATCGATCCGACAGCACCATCCAGAGGCGTCGATCACGGTTCTGGTGATCGACGGAGATCGCGAGACGATCCGGGCATCCGCGCGAGAGGGTTTCGATGTTCTGCTGCCCGACGTGATCGGTGTCGACCGTGCCGAGCTCCGCCGGATGGCCGGCATCTACGACGTCCTCGAATTATCGACAGCGCTCAAGCCGTGGGTCTTGAGGACGATGCTCGGCAACGACCCATCGCCGGTGATCTATCTGGATCCCGACATCGAGCTGTTCTTTCCGATGGGTGAGGTCTTCGAGCACGCGGCGTCGAATGGGATCGTGCTGACGCCACACACCGTCGCGCCGCTGCCGCTCGAGGAGTACGGCCCGAACGAGTTGACGATATTGCAGTCCGGCACATACAACCTCGGGTTCATCGCCGTCGGTGGCGAGGCCATCGGCTTCCTCGACTGGTGGGCGGAGCGGCTCAAGCGTGACTGCTTGATCGCCAAGCCGGAAGGACTGTTCGTCGATCAGCGGTGGATCGATCTCGTTCCGAACTACTTCAACCCATACGTCCTGCGCTCTCCGGGCTACAACGTGGCGTACTGGAACCTTCCAGCGAGAACGCTCGAGCGCAACGGCGGAGGCTACCGCGTCAACGGCGAGGCGCTCCGGTTCTTCCACTACTCGGGCTTCGATCCCGCGCGACCCGACCGATTGAGCTACTACCTTGGCAACCACCCGCGCATCCGGCTCAGCGACCAGCCTGCGCTCGCCGAGATGTGCGCGCGCTACGCCGAGCGGCTCTTAGGGGCCGGCCACCGCGCGTGGACTCGCATCTCCTATCCATACGACCACGCGTCGTCGGGTCTGCCGCTCGACCGTCGCGCGCGCAGGATCTACCGTCACGAGCTCGTCCGATCCGAACGTGGACACGGCAAGGAACCCCCGAATCCGTTCGCAACGCGTAGTCCGGACGCGTTCGAGCGCTGGTTGAACGACCACGTCGGTCCGCATGAGGTCACGAGGTATCTGCGCGCGTTCTACGACGAGCGCGAGGACGTTCGCGCGGCGTTTCCGGATATCGACGCCGACGACGCGCGGCTGTTCGTCGATTGGGTGCGCACCGAAGGAGGGCAGTACGAGGGCATTCCGCCGCGACTCGTTCCGCGTCCCGCCAGCCGTCCGAAGATCTTTGGCGTCAACGTGGCCGGCTACGTCGCGGCCGAGAACGGTGTCGGCGAAGCCGCTCGATCGATCATCAGCGTGATCGAAGCCGCTGGAGTCGAGGCGACCGTCTTTCCGTACCACAACACGCCCAGCCGCCAGGAACACCCAGTCGTCGAGCACGGATCGACGACGCATGATCTGAACGTCCTATGCGTGAACGCGGACCAGCTGCCGACATTCCTCGTTGACGCCGCCGAGTTGTGTCCGATCGGGCGCTACCGCATCGGGGTGTGGGCGTGGGAGGTCGAGATCTTCCCCGAGTGGATGGCGGAATCCTGTCTTCACGTCGACGAGATCTGGACCTACAGCGAGCACGCTGCGCAAGCGATCCGTCCGACCACCGACCGTCCTGTGTTCGTCGTGCCTCCGCCGATCGTTCGGCCGACCTTCCGGCCCGTGTCGCGCACCGAGCTCGGTCTGCCGGAAGGGTTCTTTTTCCTCTGCTGCTTCGATTTCGACAGCGTCTTCGAACGAAAGAACCCCATCGGCGTCGTCGAGGCGTTCAGACGCGCATTCCCGTCGCCGGTAGGTCCACAGCTGGTCATCAAGAGCGTGCGCGGCGAGGCGCATCCCGAGGAGTTTCAACGGCTGCGCGGCGCGGTCGCGGGACGTCCGGACATCCATGTGATCGACGGCTATCTCAACACCGACTCACAACACGCGCTGACCGCGGCTTGTGGAGCCTACGTATCGCTCCACCGGGCTGAGGGTTTGGGCCTGCACCTCGCCGAGGCCATGGCGCTCGGCAGGCCGGTTGTCGCGACGGGTTACTCGGGCAACCTCGAGTTCATGGACGACACAAACAGCTGGCTGATCCCGTACAAGATGGTTCACGTGCCCGCTGGGTGCGATCCCTATCCGACCCAAGCGCGCTGGGCCGATCCGGATCTGGAGGCGGCCGCCGTCGTGATGCGAGAGATCGTCGCGGACCCGATGCGCGCGAGTGAACGCGGTGAGCGTGCGGCCGAGGACATCGCGCGATTGCACGGACCGCAGACGCGCGTTCCGTTTGTCATCGAGCGATTCGGCGTGATCGCAGCGCGAGCGGCGCAGCGCGCGGACGAGGAGGACTTCCGTCCCTGGAGTCCTGTGGAGACGGCCGACTACTACGCGGCCGCCGGTCCGGATATCGAGTCGCCGAGCCGCTACGGCTTCATGAGCCGCCTCGCACGCAAGCTCGTGATGAGGATCATCCGTCATTTCGCGCAGCACCAAGATCGGCTGCACAACTCGCTCGTCGATTCTGTTCGCGAGCTCCAGACACGACTGCAGGCTGAGAACGCGACCGTACGCGAGCTCGAGGCGAAGGTCAGGGAACTCGAGGCGAAGCTGTCGTCCGAAACGGCGGACGAGGCGCCGGGCGGGGCCGAGCTTCCAGGCGGGTCCGCGCCTCCCGAAAGGCCCGAGGTCTTCCCGCCTTCTCCTGCTCCGGTTCGTCCGCTGCGCGAGCGGCGGGGCTAGGCTGGGCGTCAGATGACGCCGAGGTTCAACTACACCCGCTGGGACGGCTCCCAGGACCCCTGGGCCGATCCCGACGACATCCTCGAAGGGCTCTCCGACGATCTGCTCGAGTTCGGCGATCTGTCGCAGGCGCTACGCCGGATGCTGCAGCGGGGCTTCGAGTTCGAAGGACAGCGCATCACCGGGCTTCAGTCGCTCTCCGAACGCCTGCGCAACCTGCGCCGCGACGCGATGCGCCGGTACGACATGGATTCGGTCGTGCAGGGCATCGAGGACGACCTCCGTGAGATCCGTTCGATGGAGCGCAAGGAAGTGCAAGACCGGCTGAGCCTCCGCGACGAACCACGGGGGACAGGTGCCACGCCCGACGGCGAAGCTGCGCCCGATCTCGAGGCACTCCCGGACGACGACCCGCTCTCCGCGCTTGAGGCTGAGTTCGCGCAGCCGCCGTTCGGCCAGCGTCTGTCGCCGCGACTCGATTACCTCGATGCGCTCGAAGGACGTCCTGCCGACGCGATCAAGGGATTGCAGAGCTACGACTTCCGCTCGCCGGAGGCCGAGGCGAAGTTCAACGAGCTCGTCGACAAGATGCGCCAGCAGATGATGCAGCAGTACTTCAAGGGGGCTGAGCAAGCGCTGCAGAACATGACGCCCGAGGACATGCAGCGTATGAAGAACATGCTTAGCGACCTGAACGAGATGGTGCGCAAGCACAACAACAGCGAGCCGTACGACTTCCAGAACTTCATGCAGCAGTACGGCGATTTTTTCCCGGAGAACCCGAAGAACCTCGAAGAGTTGCTCGAATCACTCGCGCATCGAATGGCGCAGGCACAGGCGATGATGAACTCGATGTCGCCGGAGATGCAGCAGCGTCTTCAGGACCTCATGGGTTCGCTCATGGGCGACGCCGACCTCATGTTCCAGATGAACGAGCTCGGCAACGCGCTTCGCCAGGCGATGCCCGGTGACTTCTGGGACCAGCAGTACCAGTTCGGTGGCGACGAATCGCTCTCGATGATGGAAGCGATGCAAGTCATGGAGCGTATGCAGGAATCGGAGGACCTCGAACGCTATCTGCGCAGTGCGTCCAAGCCCTCCGATCTGGGCGAGGTCGACCTCGAGCGTGTGTCGAACCTCCTTGGGGAGGACGCCGCACTCGACGTCAAGCGCCTCCGCGAGATCGAGAAGATGCTCGAGGAAGCCGGATACGTGGAGCGCAAGCAGGGAAGGCTCGACCTCACACCACAGGGCGTGCGCCGCATCGGTAAGCAGGCGCTCGGCAAGGTGTACCAACGGCTCAAGTCGGCGCTGCAAGGCGAACATGATCAACCGGACATCGGAGCTGGCGGCGACATCACCGGTGAGCTCAAGCACTATGAGTTCGGCGACCCGTTCCATATCGAGGTGAAGGAGACGGTTTTCGAGGCCGTGCGCCGGCAGGGGAGCGGCACGCCGGTGAAGATCACTCCGGACGACTTCATGGTCGAACGCACGGAGCGCAAGGTGCAGTCGGCGACCGCCCTGCTGATCGACCTGAGCCTGTCGATGCCGATGCGCGGCAACTGGGTAGCGGCCAAGAAGGTCGCGCTTGCGCTGCATGCGCTGATCACGACGCAGTTCCCGCGCGACCGCTTGTTCCTGATCGGTTTCTCCGACTACGCACGCCGGATCCAGGCCGAAGAACTTCCGAATCTCGGTTGGGAGGAGGTATACGGGACGAATATGCAGCACGCGCTGCTCATCGCGCGGCGCCTCCTCGGCCAGCACAGGGGCGCGAGCCGTCAGATCCTGATGGTCACCGACGGGGAGCCCACAGCTCACCTGCTTCCCAACGGCGAGGTGCTCTTCAATTGGCCACCGATCCCACAAACCTTCGATGAGACCCTGAAGGAGGTTGCCCGCTGTTCGAAGGACGGCATCACGATCAACACCTTTATGCTCGATCGCTCGCCCTACCTGATGCGCTTCATCGAGCGGATGACGGCGCTGAACAAGGGCCGCGCCTTCTTCACCTCACCCGAGCACTTGGGTGAATATGTCCTGCTCGACTTCTTGGAGAGCAAGCGCGCGATGCTCCGGGGCGCCTAAGAGCCCGAGATCTCGGAGAGGCGACGGCTATGACTTCGGCAGAAGCCCCGCGTCGCGGAAGACGTCGTCCAAGCCCGGTGTTGTGAGGCGCCCCGGCAGATGGCTGGGGTCGACGAGCTCACACTCGACAGCGTCGTCGCCGGCACGCAGCTCACCGCCTGTGACCGCGCAATGAAACGCCAGGACGATGTGATGCTCGTCGTCCACGATCGTCTCCCGGTAGCCCGCGACCACACCGACGTCCACTTCGAGACCTGTCTCCTCCAGCACCTCGCGCTTCACAGCATCGCGGACGCGCTCGCCGGGCTCGATGCCGCCGCCGGGGAGCGACCAGTGGTCCTTGTGCGGATCTTTGCTTCGCTTGATCAGCACCACCTTGCCGTCGATGACGATCAGTCCGGAGGCGCCGCCGAGGTGGACGTCGGAGGACATGTTCACAGTCTGCGTCGTTCCGCGGTGAGATGATTCGGGTGTGAGCGAGAAGAAGACATCTGATGGCGGATTCCGGCTCGTCCTGGTCGTAGGCGCTGTCGTGATGGTGGCCATCGGGGTGTGGGGGCTCGTTTGGACGGGGATGCTCGAGTCGGTGCTCGGCTACGACATCCCCAAGCGAGGCCTCGGGATCGTGCGACTGCTCGGTGGCGTGATGCTGTCGCTCGGTGTCGGGTACGCACTCGCGGCCATGCAACCGCATCGCAGCCGCGGACTGCTCGTCCCGTTGTTCCTCGTGCCGCTGATGATGGCCGTGACGACGATCGCCGGTATCGCGCGCGACGAGATCCAGAGCGGGAAAGGGGTCGCGTTCGTGATCTACAACCTTGCGTACTGCTTCCTCTATTTTCGGTTCTACCCGCGCCTGGAGCCGCAGCCTGCGAGCGAGCCACCTCAGTCCTGAGTCAGAACGGCGAGGAAATGCGGTGCGTAGCGCTGGAGCTTCGACGCGCCGACGCCGGTGATGGTCGCGAAGGCTTCGAGAGACTGCGGACGACGTTCGACGATCTCCCGCAGGGTCGAGTCATGGAAGATCACGTACGGAGGCACGCCCTGCTCTTTCGCGAGGGACGTCCGCAGCTCGCGGAGCGTTTCCCACAGCTCGAGGTCCTTTGAGCTCGCCTCACCGAACCCTCTGGCGATCGCGGGCTCCGATCGCGAGCGCTTCTTCTTCGCACGCCTGACATCCTCGCGCAGTGTGATCTCGCGCTCCCCGCGCAGAACCGGACGGCTCTCGTCGGTGAGGCGCAGCGCACCGTACCGCTCTGGGTCGGCGACGAGGAGGCCGAGAGCAACGAGCTGACGGAAGACGGCGCGCCACTGTGCCTCGGACAGATCGGTGCCGATCCCAAACGTCGTGAGCTCGGCGTGTTCATGCTGAGCGATCTTGTCCGTTGACTTTCCAAGGAGCACGTCGATGAGGTGGCTTGCGCCGAATCGTTCGCCGGTGCGGATCACGCACGAGAGCGCCTTCTGCGCGTCGACGGTTCCGTTACGGCTCCGCGGGGGCTCGAGGCAGTTGTCGCAGTTACCGCACGCTCCTGGGTGGGTCTCGTCGAAATGGGCGAGAAGGCTCTGGCGTCGGCACCCGACCGACTCGCAGTAGCCGAGGAGCTCGAAGAGTTTCTGGCGCTCAACGCGTTTGCGTTCCTCGCCCCCCTCTCCTCGGTCTATGAGTTGCTGCATGCCGAAGATGTCCTGCGTGCCGTAGACCATGTACGCGTCGGAGGGGAGGCCGTCGCGTCCGGCGCGGCCGGTCTCCTGGTAATAGGCCTCGAGGCTCTTCGGCAGGTCGAGGTGGACGACGAACCGGACGTCCGGCTTGTCGATGCCCATCCCGAAGGCAACCGTCGCGACCATGATCACGCCGTCTTCGCGGATGAAGCGGTCCTGATGATCTCGTCGTGTCGCCGCATCGAGGCCTGCGTGATAGGCGAGCGCGTTGAAGCCGCTCGTCCGCAGCGCTTCCGCCGTTTCCTCGACGTTCTTGCGGGACATCCGGTAGACGATCCCGCTCTCGTCTCGACGATCGGTGAGGAACGAGAGCAATTGGCGAAGCGGCGCGTTCTTCTGCTCGACGCGATAGGTGATGTTCGGACGGTCGAAGCTCGCGATGAACACGCGGGAGCCACGAAGCTGGAGGTGTTCGAGGATGTCGAGCCTGGTCGGTTTGTCCGCCGTTGCCGTGAGCACGATCCGCGGGACGTGTGGGAAGCGCTCGTGCAGCACGCGAAGCTTCCGGTACTCCGGACGGAAGTCGTGTCCCCACATCGAGACGCAGTGGGCCTCGTCGATGGCGAAGAGCGCGATGCGAGTCTGGTCCAGCTGATCCATGAACCGCGCCTGCAGCGCGCGCTCGGGCGCCACGTACAGGAGGTCGAGGGAGCCTTCGAGGAGTGATGCCTCGACCTCGCGCGCCGAGCGGGCGTCGAGGGAGGAGTTCAGGAATGCCGCGCGGACGCCGTACTGGCGCAACGCCGCGACCTGGTCCTGCATGAGCGCGATGAGCGGTGAGACGACGATGGCCGTTCCATCGCGGATGATCCCCGGGACCTGGTAACAGAGTGACTTGCCGGCACCCGTCGGCATGAGAACGAGGCAGTCGCCACCCGAGATGAGGTGATCGACGACCTCGGCCTGGTCGCCCCTGAACTCGGGGTAGCCGAAGACCTCCGACAGGACGTCGGTGGCCGAGCGGATCACTTCGCTTGCGTCTTGGCTGGTTCGGAGGTGGTGAGTAGGTATGTCGCGAGCTCCTTGAGTCCCTCGATGTCATGGACATCGTGCGTGAGCAGAGGGACATGGCAGACCGGGGCCCTGGAGCGGCGCCGGAGCTCTTCCAGATGCCGGGAGTCGCGACGGGCAAGTGTGGAGAAGGTCTCGAGACAGCTTCGGACGTCGTGGAGCACGGCCTTGGTTCTCTCGACCGGCAGGGACGCCGCGTCGGCTACGCCTGCGACGTCGAGTCGATCGACGGCCGACGCGTCCGACCCTGCGAACTCGAGCGGCACGACCTTGTTCGCGACCACACCGGAGAACGGGAGCCGTTCGTCGACCAGGCGATCGATGAAGAACCCGGCCTCTTCGAGCGGCGGGCCTTCGAGCGTTGTCACCACGACGAAACCGGTCTGGTCGGAGCTGAGGATCTTGAGGACCTCCTCGGCGCGCTCCTTGAAGCCTTCGTACAGGCCCTGGAAGTCCATCATCAACGCGGACAGGTCCTCGAGCACCTGGGAGCCGAGCACGCGATCGGCGATCTTGAGGAACGGCGAAGCCGTGAAGCTGAATGCGCGGAACCCGATCTTCCCCGCGGCCGCGTAGGGCTTGGCCATCCATCGCAAGAGGCTCCCGCCGATGAAGTCGGTCATGCGCTTGGGTGCCTCGAGGAAGTCAAGGGCGCTGCGCGTCGGCGGTGTGTCGATGACGATGAGGTCGTACTTGCCCTGCTCGTGCAGGTCGGCCAAGCGCTCCATCGCCATGTAGCTCTGGGAGCCGATGAATTGCTCTGAGACGCCTTGATAGATGCGGTTCTCCTTGATGTGCGTGGCTTGCGCGCGAGTGGGGGAATACCGGTCGACGAGGTCGTCCCACGCGGTCTTCATGTCGAGCATCGCGGCGTGCAGCGAACCGGAGCTGCCGGGCAGGTCGACACGACTTTCCATATGTGCGAGGCCGGCGTCCAGACCCAACGCGGACGCCAGACGTTTGGCCGGATCGATCGTCACGACGATGACCTTGCGGTCCCGTGCCGCCTCGATGGCGATGGCTGCTGAGGTTGTTGTCTTCCCGACGCCACCGGCGCCGCAGACCACGACGATCTTCTTCTTCTCGAGCGCTTCGCGCAGGCTCACGACGAAAGCGCCCGTGCGATGCGCCGGGTCGCTGCCAAGCTGTGATGCTCCCACGCGAGCAGCGGCACCTCGATCGTCGGCGGACCGAGCGAGCGGAGGCGTTCGATGTGGTCGGATTGCTCGTCCGCGAGCGCGATAGCGAGGCGTCCCGCATCGACCGCGGCTTCAGCTTCTCCCAGTACGTCGCGTGCTCGTTCGAGGGCGGAGAAGGCTTCGCGGTCGCTCGGCGCCTCGACGATGCGGTTGACGACGATCGCGAGCACCGGCGTCTTCACAGCCTCGGGGATCTTGTGCAGGAGCTCCTCGGTTTCGCTCACAGGCATCTCTTCGGGAAGCGAGACAACCACGACGCCGGTCTTCTCCGGGTCTTCGAGGATCACGCGCACCCACTCGGTCTGGTTGCGGATCATGCCAACGCCGACCATCTCCTGGATGCTTCGAGGTCCGCGCAGATGCGAGACCACCTGTCCCGACGGTGCGGCGTCGACGACGATGAGGTCCCATCGCGGACGTCCGCCCTCCATCGCGCGCTCTTCGAACCCGACCTTGCCCGGCACGAGCACTTCCTTCACGCCGGGTGCACCGGTCGCGATGAAATCGAAGATCTTGCGCAGGGGGCCGAGCCGCCGGATGCGCGGGACCTTCAGTGCGACACCGAGATATTCATCGAGCACCTCTTCGGGGTGCAGCGCGAGATGGAACAGGTTCGGCACGGCCTCGCGGGCGTCGTAGCGTGACGCACCGGCGTCGAGGAAGTTGGCGACGTCACCGGTGGCCTGGACGTCGATGATCAGCGTCCTCAGGCCGCGCTCAGCCGCGAGCAGTCCGAGCGCTGCGGAGATCGACGACTTCCCGACGCCACCCTTGCCCGTGACCCACAGTGCCCGGCGCCGGAGGAGATCGTCGAGTGCAGACACGGGAGTCAGACTACTTCTCGCGACACTAAGATGAGGCCCGTGTCCTACGAGCTTCCCGACGAACTCCAAGCCCTCAAGGCTTCGGCCGACTCGTTCGCGTCGCGCGAGATCGCGCCAAGGGTTGAAGAGGCCGAAGCAGAAGCCAAGTTCCCGCGCGATCTGTACACCAAGGCCGGGCAAGCCGGATTCATCGGCATGCGGTATCCGACCGAGCTCGGCGGACAGGGCACCGGCATCCTCGCCGAGGTCTTGTGGCGCGAAGCCACGAGCTACCACTGCGCAGGAATGGGTTCGGCGCTCTCCGTCCCCGGCAACATCGGCTCCTATCCGATCTACGAGTTCGGCAGCGCGGAGCAGCAGCAGCGCTACCTACCGCCGCTGTGCGCCGGCGAGAAGATGGGCGCATTCGCCCTCACCGAGCCGGAGGCCGGATCCGACGTCAAAGGCATCCGCGCATCGGCCGAGAAGAAGAACGGGTCGTGGATCCTGTCCGGACGCAAGATGTTCATCACCTGCGCCCCGTCGGCCGACTTCTTCATCTTCACGTGCTACACCGATCGCGAGCTCGGCTACGAAGGCATCGCGAACTTCATCCTCGATCGCGACCGGCTGCCCGCCGACGCGGTGATCCCGCTCAAGACGCTCGGACACCGGTCGTCGGAGGTGGGCGAAGTCGTCGTGGATCAGATCGAGGTTCCGGACGACGCCCTCATTGGCGAGCCGACGGGAGGCTTCCGTCGTGCAGCGCGGACGCTCAACGGCGGCCGACTCGTCGTCGCCGGCGGCGCCCTCGGCACCGGACAGCGCGCGGTCGACGTCTCAGTTGACTACGCCAAGCAGCGCCGAGCGTTCGACCGGGAGATCGGTAGCTTCCAGGCCGTTGCGTTCCGTATCGCGCAATCCGCCGCCGAGATCGAGTCGGCACGCGTGACCGTCTATTGGGCAGCCAGCCGGTGGGACGAAGGCAAGGAGTCACGGAAGGACGTCGCCATCGCGAAACTGATCGCGTCCGAGGCTGCGGTGAAGGCAGCTTCGGAATGCTTCAGGACGTTCGGCGGCTACGGGTACATCCCCGGAGAGTTCCCGATCGAGCGTCTCTTCCGAGACTCGCGGTACTACACGATCGTCGAAGGCACGACCGACATCCAGCACCTCGTCCTCGCCCGCCAACTCGGACTCAAGCCCCAATAGGGACCCAACAACAGGAGCCCAATAACGATGCCCACCTATTCTGGTCGCGGTTTCAAGATCCACTACGTCGAAGAGGGCAACGGCCCGTCCGTCGTCTTCGCGCACGGCTTCTGCATGGATCACACGATGTACCTGTCGCAGTTCGAGGACCTCCCGGACTCCTACCGCTGCCTCGCTTGGGACATGCGTGGTCACAAGGGAAGCGAGTGTCCGCCGGGCCCGTGGTCGATGCAGGACCTCGTCGTCGACCTCATCGGTTTCATCGAGGACACCAACGCGGCTCCCTGCCACCTGGTCGGCATGTCGATCGGCGGGATGATCGCCGTTCGCTTGGCGATCCAGCGTGAGGACCTCGTGCGTTCGCTCGTCCTCATCGACACATCCGCCGACTCCGAGCCGGACGACGTTGCCGAGGTCTATCGGGGGTTCCAGCAAACGATCGCCGACAACGACGGCATCACCGATGAGCTCGCGCGAGGCACACTGCCGATCTTCTACGGACCGATGTTCATGGACGAACATCCCGACGTCCTCGCCATCCACGTCGATCGCGAGATGAAGATGCCGGCGACGGCGCTCGTCGAGGGACTCAACGCGTTGCTCGGGCGCGAGACCGTCGTCGATCGTCTCGGTGCGATCCGCGTGCCGACGCTCGTGATCCATGGTGAGGTCGACCAGGCGATCCCGATCGACAAGGCCGTCGAGCTCGCCGACGGCATCCCGGGGGCCGAGCTGATCCGCGTACCCGACGCCGGACACACCACGCCGCTCGAAGCGCCGGACGTCGTGAACGAAGCGCTTGCGGGCTTCTTCGCCCGTGTCAAGCGTTAGGCTCGGCTGACACGGAAGCGGGGCGGGCGTTGACCGATCATGTGGTTTCATCCTTCACGTTCCTCTTCACCGACGTTGAGGGATCGACGCGCCTGTGGCAGGACGCTCCAGAGGCGATGTCGGCCGCGATCGCGCGGCACGACGACCTTCTCGCCACCTGCATCGCAGGCCGCAACGGCGACCTCGTCAAGTCAGGATCGAGGGGTGACGGCGCTCTCGCGGTGTTCGCACGTGCGGCGGACGCGATCTCGTGCGCAGTGGACGTGCAGCGCTCGTTCTCGGCGGAACCATGGCCCGAGGGAGCAACGTTGCGCGTTCGGGCGGCCGTCCATTCCGGTGAAGCTGAAACCCGCGACAACGACTATTTCGGTCCGACGCTGAGCCGCGCCGCGCGGCTGATGTCAACGGCGCACGGCGGGCAGGTGGTTGCCTCTTCGGCGACGATCGAGGCGGCCAAGGACGCGATGCCGGAAGAGATCGAGATCGTCGACCTCGGCAGCCACCAGCTGAAGGATCTCTACAAACCTGAACGCATCTTTCAGATCGTCGCACCCGGTTTGGAGAAGAGCTTCCCGGCTCTCGTCTCCCTCAACGCAAGGATGCACAACCTCCCCGTCCAGCTCACGAGCTTCGTCGGACGCGCCGGCGAGCTGCGTGAGCTCGAGACACTGATCGCCGGCGCGCGGCTCGTGACGATCGCCGGTGTCGGCGGTGCAGGCAAGACGCGGCTCGCGCTCCAGGCGGCGGCGGAGCATGCGGAGCGCTTCGAGAACGGCATCGCGTTCATCGACCTGGCTCCGGTCCGCGATCAGACGACGGTTCCGCGAACGTTCGTGCTGGCTCTCGACGTCGCCGACCCGGCGGTCGAAGCGACTATCGACGCCCCGGAGTCTTCCGCGAAGGCGTTGACCGACCACCTCGTTCGCGTCCTTCGAGATTCCAAGATGTTGATCGTTGCAGACAATTGCGAGCACGTGATCGACGCGAGCTCTCGCTTGATCGGTGCGCTGCTTGCGTCGTGTCCGGGGCTGCGGGTGCTCGCGACGAGCCGGGAGCCGATCGGGGTCTCCGGCGAGCACGTGTACAAGATGCCTCCGCTCACGCCTCCTCGTGCCGGCGACCCCGAGGACGTCGAGACGCTCGAAGCCTGTGAGTCGGTGCGTCTGTTCTGCGATCGATCGCGTGCCGCCCGTTCGGACTTCGAACTCACTGAGGCCAACTCCGCGGGAGTGGCCGACATCTGCCGGCAGCTCGACGGGATCCCGCTGGCACTTGAGCTCGCCGCGGCGCGTACCAACGTCTTGTCGCCGGCGCAGATCGCTCGACGGCTCGCAGAAGCCCCCGACCTGCTCGCGGCCACCGGTCGCGACGTCGTCGAGCGCCATCGCACCCTCGAGGGTGTGCTCGAGTGGAGCTACGACGCTTTGAACGGAGACGAACGCGTGCTGCTCCGGCGGCTCGCCGTGTTCAACGGCGGTTGGTCGCTTGAGAGCGCGGAGTCGATCTGTGTGGCTGAACCACTTGCAAGCGGTCGCGTCCTCGATCT
The DNA here is from genome assembly GCA_964520325.1 of uncultured Actinomycetes bacterium. GTDB lineage: Bacteria > Actinomycetota > JAICYB01 > JAICYB01 > JAICYB01 > CAZFOB01. The sequence goes on from CAZFOB010000003.1 coordinate 37,382, forward strand.
GCTCTCACATCTGGTCGATCGCTCGCTCGTGGTGGCCGACGACCAGGGCAACGGCGTCCGCTACCGTTTGCTCGAGCCGGTCCGTCAGTTCGCGGAGCGCAAGCTCGTGCGGGCCGGCGAGGACGCGGCGACGCGTGACCATCATCGCGACTGGTTCGTCCGTCAGACCGGCGACGAGTCGTTCGTCCTGTACTCGAGTGATGGTCGCCTGGCTGAGCTGACGCCGGAGCTTGACAACTTCCGAGCGGCGATGCGGTGGTCGCTCGATTCCGGTGACGCCACATCAGCGATGCGCATCGCCACGCCGCTCAACGGTGTGTTCGTTTGGCTCGGCCAGCAGGCCGAAGCGGACGCCTGGCTCACCGAGGCTCTCGACAAGAGCGACGGAAGTGTGTCGGACCTCACGGCATCGACGATCGGGACGCTCGCTGCGAATCTCGATCTGTGCGGGGACGCCCGACGGGGTGTTGAGCTGCAGCGTCGAGCGGGTGCGATGTTCGAAGCCCTCGGGAACAGCTCGTCCCTGCTGTGGTCTCTCGTCTACCTCGGGCACGGTCTGCATTTCTGCGGCGAGTACGAAGAAGAGCATGAGGTCTACGAACGTGCTCTCGAGATCGCTCTCGAGGTCGACGATAAGGTCGCGATCTCGTTGATCCCTCTGCTTGAGTCCTGGCAACAGATGACGAACGGCGACATCGATACCGTTCGCGCCCTGAGCCGGAAGGTCCTCGGATCCGGCGAAGACGGACATGCCGGCGCGCGCCTCGGGATCTACGCCTTCCTCGGGTACTGCTTGTTCCTCGAAGGACATCACGAGGCGGCTGCAAACACCTTCGAACCCGCGATCGCCACACTCCTCAGCGAGTTCGTCGATGCCGCGGGCAACGAGGATCCGATGGGTCTGTGGTGCCTCAACGTCATCGGCACCCTCGAGTTGACGGAGGAGTCGACCCAAAAGACCGGACGCCGGCGGCTCGCGGATCTGCTCAGGCGCGCGCGAAGGACTGGTCTCCTCGGCGCATTCCCGAACCCCTTCGATTCAGCCGCCGCCCTCGCTGCGCTCGAAGGCGACGCCGTCGGATCCGCCCGGCTGTTCGGTGCGGTGGATCGGCTTCGACGCGATACGGGGATCGAGATGCGATACGCGACGACGCAGGAGATGGTCGACCGTGGGCGGAAAGCCGCCCGCGACGCTTTGGGCGATGAGCTGTTCGATCTGGAGCTCGAACGCGGAGGCGCGTTGTCCCTGCCCGAGGCGCTCGATCTCGCGAACGAGCTGCTCGAGCGCGGTTCCTAGCCGGGCTCTCTCGCCGGCTGCGCGCTCTGCGTTGTGAGGGAGTCCAGCAAGACGCGCGTCTGCGTGATCACGCGGTCGATCTCGGTCGCGAACTCTTCCGGCAGGGCGTTACGCGCCTCGATGAGTTCCCGGAGAGCCGCTTCGATGGCGGCGACGGCGTCCCTCATGTGCGGGTGAGTCTATAGACGACCGTGTTGTAGGGCAGCGCGAACGACGCCCGGTCTCTCGTTTCGGGGTGCGTGTCGATGAAACGCATGGATTCGGCGAGGACACCGACGCGGACGTCGTCCGGCAACGTCTCGATGAACGAGATCGAGGCGATGCGCGCGAGGAGTCCTTCGCGATCGATGCGTTGTGTGTGGTCGAACCAGTGCTCTTCGATCTCACCGAAGAGTGGCGAGGCTTCGAGCGCGTCGCGCCAATGGCCGGTGCGGTAACCGGGAGTGTCGCCGCGGTGCTTTTCGGTGATCTGCCAGAACTCCGACGCCCAGCCGTCGAGCTTGTCGCGCCGGTTCCAGATGATGCCGAGTGCTCCGTCCGGACGGAGGACGCGGTGGATCTCGGGGATCGCCCGCGCATGGTCGAACCAGTGGAATGCCGAGGCGCAGACGACGAGGTCGACGCTTTCGTCTGCGAACGGCAGAGCTTCGGCAGCTCCGCCCACGAGCGGCACGTCGCGCGCAGTGAATCCGTCGCGCATCGTCTCGAGCGGTTCGACGCCGATCACATCGGCGCGCGCGATGAGTCGCGTCAGCTTCCCCGTACCACAGCCAAGGTCGATCACACGGGTGCGTTCGGTGATCTGGAGCGCATCGACCACACCGGGCGGATAGTCCGGACGTCCTCGCTCGTAGACCTCGGGACGGACGAAGCCGTCGGAGCTCGTGCGATGGATGCCCGTCACGGGATGAGCTGCTGTGGGCCTTCGTAGAGCCACACGCCGTCGACCATGTCGCGGTGCAGCCGTCCACGCAGCCGCAGGTACTCGAGGTGCGAGAGGGTTTCTGCCAGCGCGAGCCGCTCCTCGAACTGCATGAGCTGACGATCGAAGAGCTTGCGCGAGATGTCCATGGCGTTGAGCGGGCCGTTGCGGACGACGACCTCGAGACAGCGGCGCAGCCGTTGCGCGTGGTGCGCGGCGATCGACCGCGCGCGCTCGGCCCCCTGATCGAACGCACGTCCGTGCCCGGGCAGCACGAGAGCCGGGTCGAGCCTTGCGATCTTCTCCAGCGAGTCGAGGAACTGCGCGAGCGGATCCGGGGGCGGCTCTTCGGGAGCCCCGGGCATCCAGCCGATGTGCGGAGTGATCTTGCCGAGCACAGTGTCACCGACGATGGCCACGCCGTCGGTGTTGCGATGGAAGAGCACGTGGCCCTCTTCATGGCCGGGCGTCCAGTAGATGTCCCACTCGCTTCCTGCGAACGAGACGACGTCGCCTTCGTCGATGGTTTCCATCCGCGTCGGAAACTTCATCGACATGAACGAGCTCGCCATCGAGCGTGCTTCCGGCATGTCCTCTGCGAACTTGCCGTGCTCGTTGAACATGTTCATCCGTGTCAGCCAGCGGTCGGGATCTGGGTTGGCCATGGCGCGGAGCGTCCGCTCGGCGTTGCGGTGGCACACGACGGGGGCTCCAGAGGCTTCCTGCAACAGGCCCGCACATCCGAAGTGATCGGGATGCGCATGCGTGAGGTAGATGCGCTCGATGTCCGTGGGCTTGCGTCCCATCCAGCCGATGCCCTGCAGGATGCGGTCGAACGAGTCCTCGTACGGCATCGCCGTGTCGAAGACGACGATGCCACCGTCGGTCCCCTCGGCCATGTAGACGTGCACGTGGGGCAGGCCCGAGAGCGGCGTCGGGCACGTCAGCCGGTAGATGCCCGGGGAGGGCATCGCGAAGTACGGGCGCTGTGCGTGCTCGTTCAACTACTCGTGCAGCGTTTCCTTGACGACGAACGTCGCTTTCAGCCACACGCGGTATTCGTCGACGCTGCCATCCTTGACTGTGCCGGTGATCTTCTGGACCTCGAACTCGTGGACGTCCGAGATCGTGAGCGCCGCGCGCGAGACTGCTTCTCCGATGGCGGCCTCGAGCGACTGAGTGGAGGACCCGGACAGATCGATCGTTTTCGTGACGGTCAATGCGACCTCCTTCGCGGTAGGGGCACCTAGAGTAGCCCGATGTTGCGCATCGACCTTCACTGTCATACGACAGCTTCGGATGGCGTGCTTTCTCCGACGGAGCTCGTCGCGCGTGCGCGAAGGGACCGCGTTGATGTCATCGCGGTGACCGACCACGACACAGTCGATGGTGTTGCCGAAGCGACGCAAGCCGGAGGTGAGATCGGCGTGCGCGTCGTTGCGGGGATCGAGCTCTCGTCCGTCCACGATGGAGCCAACGTCCACATGCTCGGGTACTTCCTCGATCCGGGCTCCGGCAAGCTGCACACCGAACTCGAGGCGATCGTTGCATCGCGGGTCGACCGTGCTGTCGGCATCGTCGAGAAGCTGTGCGCGCTCGGGTATGAGCTGACGATGGACGAGGTACGCGCACAGGCCCGTGGCCGCGTCGTGGCGCGTCCGCATATCGCGCGCGCGATGATCGCTCGGGGCTACATCGATCACGTGGGACAGGCCTTCACGCAGGCACTGATGGAAGATGGCGGGAAGGCCGATGTTCCCAAGCAAACGCTCTCCGCCCACGACGCGGTGGGACTGATCCGGCAGTCCGGCGGCGCTGCGGTCATCGCTCATCCTGGGGTAGGTCATCACGAAGGACGTCCGCAGGGTGTGCAACTCGAGCTTGTCGAAGCGTTGTGTGACGCCGGCCTGGCCGGCCTCGAGGTCGATCACCCCGACCATCCACCGCTCGTGCGCACAACGCTGCGCAAGCTCGCGGCCGAACTCGAACTGATCGCGACCGGTGGCTCCGACTTCCACGGCGACGCCGGGCACGTCGTCGGCAATTGCACGACTCCGGAAGGGATCCTCGATCGCTTGGAAGATGCCGCCCGACGTCCCGGTCGCGGCGTTACGGCGCCCTGACCTAGCGTACAGATTCGAAGCGGCCGCGTGATGTTGCGTAATGTGTCAGAGGGATGGGAACGATCTTGAGCCTTCGCCGGTCGACCGCGCTCGCCGCCGTTCTGGTGTTCGTGTCGGTCGGTGCCGCCTCGGGGAGCGGCGCGCGCTCGGTCGGGGACGCTCAGAGTCCCGCCACGTCGCAGGTCCGCGCGCCGAGCTCAGAGCTCGTCGTGGATCGGACGATCCCGCTCGGGAACGCGAGGGTCCATCGCGTGAAGCAGCGGGTGTCCGGCATCGAGGTTCTCGGAAGCCTCGCCATCGTCAGTGAGACGAAGGGCGCGTCGCGCGTCCTCAGCGATACGACCAAGGCCGGCTTATCCAGGCCGTCAGACGCATCCATCGGGCGCGGGCGCGCGATCGAGATCGCGATGAAGCACGCTGGCGTCAGAGTGCTACGCGAAGGCGAAGCCACCGCACAACTCGCCATCCTTCCGGTAGGCGCAGGCAAACTGGTCTGGAAGGTCGAGATCGCCGCCGGTGAACCACTCGCCGATCTCGAGGTCTTGATCGACGCGGCAACGCGTGAAGTGTTGCGCTTGACCGATCTGCTCAGGTACGAGACGGGCGCCGCAGCACTTTTCGATCCGAACCCGCCCGTGAGCAACGGAGGGTCGGCGGGTCTCGAAGACAGGAAGGACAAGGACTCGGACCTGCTGACCGCTCTTCGCACACCGGTTGCCCTTCCTCGCATCGATCCCGGTCAGACGTGCCTTATCGGCGCCTTCGTCGAGGTGAGGGTACGGAAGCAGAAGAAGCGCGTATGCGACGGCGCGTTGGACTGGACCGATGTGACCAGATCGTCGAACGACTTCGAGGCGCTCATGGCGTACTTCCACATCGACCGCACGCAGGAGTACATCCAGAGCATCGGTTTCACCAACGTCAACAACCGACAGCAACTTGTGCTCGCGGACTCTTTCAAAGCTCAGAACGCGTTCTATTCACCGTTCAAAAAGCGCATCCAGTTCGGCACCGGTCGTATCGATTCAGCGGAGGACGCCGACGTTATCGTCCACGAGTACGGTCACGCGATCCAGGACAACCAAGTCCCCGGATACGGACGGAGCTTCGACGCAGGCGCCATGGGCGAGGGGTTCTCCGACTATCTGGCCTCGGCACTATCGGCCGAGCGCTCGCCGACAACGAGCATCGAGAACCAGCTCTGCATGAGCGAGTGGTTCGGCCTTGCGATCAAAGGAAGTGTTGGCTGCCTTCGCCGGCTCGACGATCCGCGCGCGTTGACGGAGGCGTTTGGCAACGCGCGCTGCGCGCTGAGCATCCACTGCATCGGACAGGTGTGGTCGAGCGCGCTCTTCTCGCTACGGACCGCACTCGGCGACGATGTCTCGGCTCGCAGCGTCATGGATCGCGTCATCCTCGCCGCTCATTTCCTCATGCCCCCCGACGTCTCGTTCGCTCAAGCGGCCGCCGCGGTCGAATGCGCCGACGACAGCCTCTACCCGGCCGGAGCGATCGGCGACTGCCAAGGGGAGCACTTCGCGCAGATCCACGCGGAGTTCGTCTCGCGCGCGTTTCTCTAGGGAAGCCGCTGAAGGCTCCTAGAAGACTTTCGTAGCACCGCTTTCTACGAGGCGCTCGATCGCGTCCGCTGTGTAGCCGATCTCGGCGAGGACCTCGCGAGTGTGCTCCCCCAGTCGGGGTGACACCAGCGTGTCGCCGCGCATCGTCCGGTCGAAGTGTGCATGTCGCCCGGCGGTGAACCCGTCACGATCCGGACGCGGATCCCGATGCAGGATGCCGTGCTCGAGCAGATGTGGGTCGTCGGCGAGCTCGATCGTCTTGCGAACGGGCACGGCGGCGATACCGACGGTGTGGAGCTGATCGAGGGCGTGCTCCCGTGAGCGAGCTGCGGTCCACTCGCCGATGTCGTCGATGCCGGCGGCGCTCAGCTGAGCACCATTCGTTCGTATGCGGATCCAGCCGTCGGTCGCCGCGTAGAACCGATCAAGCGGCGACGGACCCGGGTGGTCGCGCGATCCGCGTGGAGCCTCCGGGCGTCCGGCCCATCGGATGAGCGCATCGGCCTGGAGCAGCACCGACATCGCGGCCAGCGACGTGGACGCCTGTTGCGCAACGCCGCAACGTTGCCGGTGGAACAGGGCAACCACCGCACCGAACGCGAGCGTTGCCGACCCGGCAACGTCGTTCACGGGCACGGTGTAGAAGACCGGATCGCTGTCGCCGCCTTGCGCCTTCATCATCCCGCTCATCGCTTGCAGCACAGGATCGAATCCGGCGTCGCCACCGTGCGGGCCTCCATCGCCGAACCCGGTGATCGACAGGCAGATGACGTGCGGTGCGACGTCCTGTAGGTCCTCCCATGTGATCCCGAGTCGTTGCAGGACACCCGGCCGGTAGTTGTCGACGACGACGTCGGCGGTGCGCACGAGATCGAGGAACGTGTTCTTGCCGTCTGGATGGCGAAGATCGAGCGCGATACCGCGTTGGCCTTTGTTGTAGGCCGCGAAACCCGGCCCCCTGAAGCTGTCGCCGGTCGGCGGTTCGACCTTGATGACGTCGGAACCGAGGTCGGCAAGAAGCGACGTCGAGAACGGACCGGCGATGATCGCGCCGAGATCGAGCACTCGGACGCCGGCAAGAGGACCTGCATCGGGGCTTCCTGCAGCCGCCGGTGACGTCTTGGGATCCCATCGCGGAGAGGAGCCATGGATGCGTGGACGCACGCGGCCCGGTGTCCTCGCAAACTTCAGCGCAAGCCCGGGGACGACGGCCTCACCGAAGACTGGATCCTCGATGGCCACAGCCATTCCGATCGCGTCGATCTGCGGATGGTCGAACCACGCGTCGCGATCGAGCACCGGACCCGCCGGACAGCCGGCTTCGCGCAGTCGTTGCAGCCACTCGTCTCGATCCGCGGTCAGAAAGACGCGTGCGATCTCCTCGGACACCCACGGGATGTGCTCGGGAGCGATCATCGCCGCGCGCCCCCGCCGCTCGAGCCGGGGGTCGTCGAAGAGGTCGGTGATGCCGAGCGCTTCGAAGCCGAGCTGGGTGAAGCGCGGTGTGAGCGCGGCGAAGAAGAGCCACTCATCGTCCGCGCACCTGTACGTCCGGTAGAACGGGATGCTGCCTCCTGGGCTCTTGGCGGGGCTCGAGGGCCGCCGGCGCGGCTGCGCCTCGGCGATCGCGAGCGCCTCCCGCGTGAACGTGAGTGCGCCGGCTGCGGCCACCATCGCACCGTGCTCGCCGGACACCGTCACGATCTGGCCGCACCCAGAGCCTTCCCGTTCGAGAAGCGCTGCCACGCCGCACGCGGCGGCCCACACGCCCTGGATCGTCGTGATGACAGGGGAGATCACGTCGACCGGACCGCCATCGAAGGAGAACTGACGGAGCGGCAGACCGAACATCGCGGCGACGAACGCATCCGACGCCGCACCACCGGCCCACGGAGCCTCGCCGAGCCAGGGCGGCGTTCGCAGGACGACGATCGCAGGATTGCGCTCGCGCGCGCGCTGGGCGAGCGCGTCGTCGGCGTCGGATGTGACGAGGATGTCGGCGCCGAGGATGAGCTCATCAAGCGACGAGTCACTTGGGACGATCGTCTTGCCCCGATCCCACAAGGGTTGGCCCGGAGCCTGCGAGAGAGCCTTCGGGGGAGCATCCGAGACCTTCACGACCTCCGCACCGAAATCCGCGAGCAGCATCGCAGCCAGAGGTCCGGCCAGTCCCGTGCTGTTGTCGACGACCCGCACTCCACCGAGCGCATCCATGGGTGGGTGTCAGTCCGCGGAGGAGAAGCCGACTCTCTTGTTGGACTTCTCGGTGCCGAACTCGACGAATGCGAGCTTGTCGGACGGGATGCCGAACTCGCGTCCGTCCTTGTCGGTGACCCAGAGAACCTTCGGGTCGTCACCGCTGAAGGCTTCCTCGATCTGCTTCTTGAGCTCGGCGATCTGGTCGTCCGGGAGCTGAAGACGGATCGCTCCATCACGCGCCGGTACGCCGAAGATGACTTCCATGTGACCTCCTAGAGGCATCGGTCTTTCGTGAAGCGAGGAAATCCTACCGGCTGACCGTCGCCGCCCCACGTTCGGCCCGTACCCGTATACTGGCCTGCGTTGGCCCGCTCTTGAACGCGGGGTGGAGAAGTGCCCACCGACTGCTGGGGGTGGCTTTTTTATGTCGGACGAAAGTTGTTATACCTACCCCGCCTCTTGCACCTCACGCGGGGCAACTCCGAAGGCCTGACAGAACTCACGGCGTTCGACAACGCCCTGCGCGACGCCGGGATCGACAACCTCAACCTGGTCAAGGTCTCTTCGATCGTGCCCAAGGACGCGCGCTGGGGCGCGAGGCCCGACCTTCCTGTCGGGACCGTTGTCCCAACCGTGTACGCCCACATCACGTCGAGCGTGCCCGGAGAGGTGATCTCAGCGGTGATCGCCGGCGGTGTCGGCGAGCACGGCGGCGTGCTGATGGAGTACCACCACCAGGGCACGGCTTCCAACGCAGAGCGGATCGTGACATCCATGGTGGAGGAGGGCTTCGAGCGGCGTGGGTGGAAGCTGGACGACATCCACTACGCCACCGCCGAACACACGGTCGAGCGTCTCGGCTGTGCCTGTGCGGCAGTCCTCCTCCTCGAGTCCATCCATGTGGGGGACGCCCCCACACCCCCGGGGAGGTGACGTTGTGAAGACGCTTGGACGCCATCTGATCATCGAGATGTGGGAAGCGGAGAATCTGAACGACGCCGCTCTCCTCGAGAAGGCATTACGCGACACCGTCGAAGCCATCGACGGAACGCTTTTGGACGTTCGAACCGTGCAGTTCCCCGTGCATGGAGTCACCGGCTTCGCGATCATCGCCGAGTCTCACGTGGCCGTTCACACTTGGCCCGAGCACGGCTATGCCGCCGTCGACATCTTCACGTGCAATCTCGAATCCGACATCCAGGCCGGCATCGATGCGATGACGAAGTACTTCATGCCGGGACGGGTCCAGATCATGGAAGTGCGCCGAGGTTTGCTGAGCGATGGCTGAGGCCGTGGGGTTCGGGGAGCGCGTCGCCGACGGATTCTTCAGCCGTTTCGAAGGCGAGTTGGTGTGGTCCGGTTCCTCACCATTCCAGAAGATCGAGGTCTGGCAGAACCCGCACTTCGGACGCGTCCTTGTCCTCGACGGACTCGTGCAAACCACTGAATCGGACGAGTTCACGTATCACGAGATGCTCGTACACCCGGCATTGTGCTCGCGTGCGTCGGTCGATCGCGTACTGATCATCGGGGGTGGTGACGGTGGCACGCTCCGCCACGTAATGATGCACGATCCTTCCGAAGTCGTCATGTGCGAGATCGACGAGCAGGTTGTGCACGTGTGCCGGCAGCACATGCCGCGACTCTCCGACGGCGCCTTCGACGACCCCCGCGCGACCGTTCTCTTCGACGACGGTGCGGCCTTCGTTGCGAACCACGAAGATGCGTTCGACGCGATCATCGTCGACGGATCCGATGCTGTCGGTCCGGCCACCGTGCTCTTCTCCGAGGGCTTCTACGCCGCCTGCAGCAGAGCGCTCCGCGCCGACGGGGTGTTCGTTTCCCAGACCGGATCGCCTCTCTTCCAGACCGACGAGTTCCGTATGGCCGTCGGCAACCTCGGGACTGCCTTCCCGGTGGTCGAGCCGTACGTGTCGTTCGTTCCGACGTATCCCGGCACGGTGTGGAGCTACACCTCGGCGACCCGTGGTCTCCCGTTGTCCGCCGTCCCGCCGCACGATATCGCCGCACGGCTCAGCTCACGCGGAATCTCCACGAAGTTGTACGCACCAGACGTCCATCCGGCCTCGTTCGCACTCCCTCCGTTCGTTCATGACCTCGTTGCGGCCGCCGCACCCGCATCCATTCCTGGCCGCTGAGCCCGGAGGTGCTTCGGCGCAGGCCGACGCACTGATCCTCGGCCTGGCTGCCGACGGCGGCGTGAGTTTCCGTCCCGGCGCGGTGTACGCGCCATCGGCGATCAGGGAGTTCTCCGATTCGATCGAGACGTGGTCGCCGCGCGCGCAGCGCGACCTGGAGGATCTTCGCGTGATCGATCTCGGGGACCACGACGAGCGCACGTCGGTCGAAAGCGTTGTGTCCGCGATCCTCGATGTCGCTTTGGAACCGTTGTTGCTCTCGATCGGCGGCGACCACTCCGTGACGCCCCCCGCCGTCCATGCCGTCGCCGCGCGGCACCCTGGGCTGGCGGTCGTCGGTTTCGATGCGCACTTGGACCTGCGCGAGGACTACCCGGGTGACCATGCGTGCACGTACCGGCGCATCTCCGACGCCGGAGTCGAGTGCTTCGTGTTCGGCCCCCGCTCGGGCGCGCGCTCTGAGTGGGACGACGTGCCGACGGTGCTCGAGTGGTGCTCTGTCGGTTTGGAGATGCCGTCCTCGGTGCGCGAGCGATTGGTTGGACGTCCGCTCTACGTCACCCTCGACATCGACGTGCTCGACCCGAGCGTGGCTCCCGGGACGGGAAACCCGGAAGCGGGGGGGCCGGGCTTCGAGCAGTTGCTCGAAGCCCTCGAGGCACTGTCCGGCCTCGACGTCGTCGCATGCGACGTCGTCGAGGTCTCCCCACCACTCGACCCCTCGGGCATCACGCAAGCCGCCGCGGCCCTGCTCGTGCGCGAGATGCTCCTGCGCTTCTGTCGGTAGCTCCGTATACCTTTCTCAAACTTCCCCCGTAGGTCCGCTTGTGTCCATATGACGGGAGGAAGACAATGGCTATCGATGAGCGTTCACGTCACGCGTTATTCGTACGGCTCGAGGAGATCCTCGGACCGGAGCAGGCGTCCACGTTGATGGAGCACCTGCCCCCGGTTGGTTGGGCCGACGTGGCAACCAAGCGGGATCTTGACCAGCTAGAAGCCCGCATGCATGCAGGAATCATGTCCGATGTGTATCGCGAGCTGGCTGCGCTCCAACGGCACATGACGATGGTGCTAGTTTCGACGGTGAGCGGGTCGATGGTCACCGTGGCAGCCCTCGCCTTCGCCGCCGCGAAGCTGGTGTAGCGAAGAGCGCCGTTTCCCGCTCGGCGACGCAGGTCAGCAGGCCGTTGCGACGCGTAGTTCTTCGCAGACTGCGGCCATCTTGTCGGGGGGCAGCGTCGTGATCCGTTCTGTGCACAGTGTCGGGCGGATGAGGTTGACGTTGTCCAGTGTGATCACGCAGTGCGACGGCATGCCGGCGGAACGATCGAGCGTGACTTCGGTTGGGATCTCGCGAACGACGCCCGTGATCGGCGCGGCGAGGATCTGATTCAGAACTCCGATGGCTTCAGAGCGCGTGAGGACGAGGTACGGCCTGCGCTTGGCATCGGGATGCTCGTACCACCAGACCTCCCCGCGAGCTACACGGCTCACATCCTGCCGCACGCTCCTCTGCGTCCAGACGCTGAAGGGTCTCGCGCGTCGAGATGTCCTGGAGGGTTTCCAGATCCGCCCACTCGTCCGGCGTCCCGGGGGGGATCCGACGGTAGCCCTCGACGATCGCCCGCCCTTGAAGCGCTTCTTGATCAGCTTCGAGATGGTTGTGCAGAACCTCGCGGATGAGGGCCGACCGGGAGATGCCACTACCTGCCGCCTCGGCATCGAGCGCGCGGAGGAGCTCGTCGGTGAGCTGCACCATGGTCTGCGTTCGAGCCATAGCCCCGTCATACGCCTATGTGTCGCACCTCGCTTCCCTTCATGCAGAGGACGGGTCTCCGCGTGCTCATCGGAGGGAGGGAGTCAGAGACGCGCGACGCCCTTCTGTTGGTGGGTTTCCCACAGCCAACGTACGGTGTCTTCGAGCGCCGAACGAGGGTCGGGTTCGTCGGCTCCGACGCCCAAAGTGGTGCGTAGCCGTTCGTCGGAGTACCAGCACGGGCTGGGAACGTTGAACGGATGGTGTGCGGTCGGGTCGTCGGAGAACGGGTTCACCCACTCGGTCACGATCGGCTCCCATTCCCAGCCGAGAATGCGGGCGATTTCCGCGGCGAGTCCAGCGAAGGTCCAGCCGTAAGGGTCGACGACGTTGCAAGCCCAGTAGCCGTTTGGCGCCAGTTCCGCCCCTGCGACGATGGCGCGACCGACGCGCTCAACAGCAACCCGGGAGAACAGTTGAGTTCCTTGCCACGGCAGCTCCAGCTGCCGCTCACCTCGGGCGATGCGCGAAACCAGCCATGCCTCGCGGATCTGCCGCGTTGACGGCGCGACCCCATAGATCATCCCCGGGCGAAGAACGACAGCGTCGATTCCTGCCGTCTGCAACTCCCTTTCCATCTCGGCGTTGTCGTGCTCGAACCCCGGCGGCAGAACGTCGGCGGGGAGCGGGAACGGATCGAGGCGCAATGGCGCATCCTCCGCGATCGGAAGTGTGTGTGATGCCAGCAGGGAACGGAACCGTCCGTCGCCCATGCCCGCATCCAGTGAGGCCTGGTAAACGTCGCACGAGCTCACGGCCACCACTCGAGCGCCGCACGCCCGTGCGCAACGGGCCAACTCTTGTGCCTTCGCGGCCGTCGCCCCGTTGAAGGTGTCTACGATCACATCGGGTCGAGCGCGCTGTACCTCGCCGTCTTCAGCCAGCAAGTTCCCGCGGCTCCCGTGGAGATGCTCTACCTGCTCGTTGACCCTCCGAGGCAACTCATGGGTGCCGGTATGAGCAACGAGGACCTCATGACCAGATGCGAGCGCGAGGGGAACGGTCGCGGAACCGACGAAGCCTGTGCCACCTACAAAGATCATGCGCACGGGAGCCAATCTAGTCTTGCCGTTGAATCAAGGCCATCGCTTCCGATGGGAGGCACTACGAAAGGCGCTATGGGCAGTACGAACGTTTTGCCACAACCAGGCGGCCCAGACGCTACATCTCTTTACGCCAGGGCGGCGGCAGAGCCTGGTGATTCGGTGCGGGTTCGGTACTCGATGAGCTCTTCGATCGACGCGATCGCGATGTCGTGGTGGGCTGCGAACCGCTCGAGGTCGGGAACGCGTGCAACCGAACCATCGGTGTTGAGCACCTCGCAGATCACGGCGCACGCTGTCAGGCCGGCGACTCGACAGAGGTCGACCGCTGCTTCGGTGTGCCCGCCGCGTTCGAGCACCCCATGGTCGCGAGCCCGCAACGGGAAAACGTGGCCGGGGCGCCTGAAGTCCCACGGACGGGTGTCCGGATCGAGGACGGCACTGATCGTCCGTGCTCGGTCGTGGACGGAGATGCCTGTCGTCGTCGACCGATGGTCGATCGGCACCGCGAACGGCGTGTCGCACGACGCGTCGTTGAGGCGAACCATCGGCCCGATGCGCAGCGCGTCGAGCCTGGCGGCCTCGCACGGCATGCAGAGCAGGCCTCGCCCGTGCGTGATCATGAAGTTGAGGGCTTCCGGCGTCGCGAAGTCCGCCGCCATCGTGAGGTCGCCCTCATCCTCACGGTCGGGACCGTCCACCACGATCACGATCTGGCCGTGGCGTATGCGCTCGAGTGCCTGTTCGATCGAGACGTGGGTCAACGCTTCGCTCCTTTAGTCCTTAGCCCCAACGCAGAGTGCCGTTCTGATGTCGTTCGCTCTCGCGTGCGCGAGGTTATACGCCGCCCAGCCCTCGAACGGCTCATCTTCGCTTACCGCGCACACATACCCGTGCATGTCGTCGTGCTCGGCCAAGGCCGGCACGGCGTCATCCCCTGATTCGGATAGGTACGACGTGTCGGATCGGTCGGTTCTTGCCTGGTGCGCGATGTTGTGCCGTGCGACGAAGGCCTCCGGGTTGAGGACGTTCATCCCGAACAGGAGCACGAGAGCGGTGATGCCCGCGGCGCTCCACACCCAGACGCGTCGACCGCCCAAGCCCGCGACCGATGCGCCGAGCATGAGGAGCACGAGGCCCACCCACACGATGGCCGTTTGTGCGAACAGCCGCAGCATGGTGAGGCCGAAGGCCGACTCGTAGAGGACGAGGCGGTGGAAGGCCGATACGACCAGCGCGAGCGTCAGGACGATCACGCTCAACGTCATTGCGGTGAAGCGGACTTTTTCACGTCGCGTCAAGCGTTGCGCGGTCGCACGGAGCGCGGCGATGACGCCGGTGACGAGGACGGCCGCGGCGAGGAGCTGGAAGAAGCCCGAGCGGGCGTACTCGGCGTAGGTAAGCCCGGCCGACTCGATGACCTTGCGTCCGCCCGCGGAGAGAGCGATCAACCGTGCCACCGCGAAGGCGCCGAGCAGTGCATTGAGGGCGACGAGGACGACCGTCCACTCCATCGACGCAAGGCGCGGACCACTGATCACGGGCACCTCGGCGTGCGTCAACGACGCCATGCGGAAGAGGGCAGCGGATGCGAGGGCGCCGAAGGCGAGCAGTACGAGATGACCGATGACATCGCGGGCGTCGAAGCGAACGATCGATGCGAATACGGCGTCGGCGGATGCGAGCAGCAGTCCGAAGACGAGGAGGATCGGGATCGCGAGGAGGAGTCCGCGCGCGATACCCGCGAAGCGCCGGCGCTCGCGACCGGCGCCGCTCATCATGTAGGACGGCCCCAGAACTGCTTGCGTCAGCGCTTGAAGCGTGCGTCCGACGACCCGGACGATCGAGAGATCGAAGAGGCTTCCTCCAGACGAAAGCGTCGCACCAAGCAGGACGAGCGCGCACGCAGCGATCACGTCGAGTGGGAGGAGCCAGACGCTCGCTCGGATCGCGATCCATGTTCCGAACAGCGGCGCCGCGGCGATCAGCACGCGGGCTTGGACGTTGCGGACGCGCCCACTGATGAGGAGCGACACGCTTGCGAGGCCGATCGAGAGCGCTCCCGCCACACCGGCGAGGCCCGACCGCATGGCGAGGTCGAAGGACGCCGCGATGGCGATGACCCCGAAGACCACGAATGGCGTCCGAGTGCGCTCCAGCGGTGCATCGAGGAACCGCGGCCACTCAGTCGCGATCCAGCCCGGCTGTCCTGGTGCCGGTGCCGCGAGGCTCTCGCGTGTCGTGGTCACGACGCCCTCGGGAGCGAGACGACCATCCGGCACCCTTTGGGCCGGGAACCTTCCAGAGAGACGCGGTCTGCTCTGATGGCGCCGCCGTGCATGTCGACGATCCACTTCGCGATCGCGAGACCAAGCCCTGAGCCGCCGCCGGCGCGTGCGCGTGATGCGTCCGCCCGGTAGAAGCGTTCGAAGATCCGTTCCTCTTCACCAGCCGGGATCCCAGGCCCTTCGTCGGTGACCTCGATCTCGACGGAGCCGTTGTACGCGTGCGCGTGGACGTTCACGGTGCCGCCGGGCGGGGAATGGCGCACCGCGTTCTCGACGAGATTGGCCACGACCTGGTGTACGCGCTCTGGGTCGGCGTGTGCCTCTAGACGCGCGTCGACGTCGACGGCAAGCTCGACGGTGTCCGGAGCATGAAGCCGTGCCTCGCGCACCGCTTGATCGAGCAGCGGACGCATCGTGAAGCGTCGGCGGTTGAGCGGCACGGCACCGGATTCGAGCTTCGAGAGATCGAGGAGTTGGGCGACCAGTCGTCCGAGACGCTCGACCTGCTCGAGCATCGTACGCAGCGTGTCTGGGTCTGATGGCGCGACGCCGTCGACGAGATTCTCGAGCCCCGCCCGCAGCGCTGTGATCGGCGTGCGTAGCTCGTGGGAAACGTTGGCGACGAGGTCCCGTCGAACGCGGTCGACCTCACCGAGCTCGGCAGCCATCGCATTGAAGGCACGGGCAAGCTCGCCGATCTCGTCGCGTGATGTCGCAGTGATGCGCTGGTCGTAATCGCCTCGAGCCATCGCAGCGGAAGCTTCGGCCATCTCGCGCAACGGCGATGTCATCCCGCGTGCGAGCACGCGGACCATCGCGAGGGACAAGATCCCGGCTAGAGCGACTGTGAGGTACGGCCAGAGGTCGAGCTTGACGCCCGCGGAGATCACGACGACGGTGACACCGACGGCGGCGACGATGATCGCGCCGAGCTTGTGCTTGATCGACGGGAGGAAATCGAGCGGTCTCATGCGGTGGCCTTCTCGTGGTCGCCGCCGGTTTGCGCGTCGTCGCGTATGGCGTACCCGACGCCGTGCACGGTGCGGATGACCGAGTCGCCGAGCTTGCGGCGGATGGCTCTGATATGTGAATCGACCGTTCGCGCGCCTGCGGAGTCCTGATATCCCCACACATCGGATAGCAAGCGTTCGCGCGAGTACACACCGGGCTTGCTCGCGAGATGCGTGATGAGCTCGAACTCCGTCGGCGTGAGATGGACGATCTCGCCGGCTTTGGTCACGCGGCGCGTGAGTGGATCGATCACAAGCTCACCGATCCTGATCGGCGACGGATCGATCGGTGCACGGTCGGCACGGCGGAGGAGCGCGTGCACGCGCGCGACGAGTTCCCGAGGGCTGAACGGCTTGGTCATGTAGTCGTCGGCTCCGACCTCGAGGCCGACGACGGTGTCGGTCTCGGTGTCGCGAGCGGTGAGCATCAGGATGGGTACCGCGGCCTTTGCGCGGATGCGACGGCACACCTCGAGTCCGTCGATCTCCGGGAGCATGAGGTCGAGCACGACGAGATCAGGGTCGTCGCGGTCAAACGCTTCGACGCCCGCGCGTCCGTCCGCAGCGACGGAAACGTCGAAACCGTCGCTGCGGAGTCTGTCCGCGACGGCGTTTCTGATCGGCTCTTCGTCCTCGACGACAAGGATCGTACGTGGTCGGGGGGCCATCAGGGCCAGCTTAGGACGCAGCTTTGAAGAAGTCTCGCGAGAGTTGTGAAGATGTCGTGCAGGTTCACGTCTTGACTAGTTGATCCGCTTGTCCTGACCGGCCCATTCCTTCTCGCGCAGCACGAACTTCTGCACCTTGCCGGTTGAGGTCTTGGGCAGCTCGCCGAACTCGACCGACTTCGGGCACTTGAATCTCGCGATGCGCTGTTGGCAGTGCTCGATGATGTCGGACTCGCCGGCGTCTAGGCCCTCCTTGAGCACGACGAAGGCTTTCGGCACCTCGCCCCACTTCTCGTCCGGCACGGCGATCACAGCCACTTCGAGCACGGACGGATGCGACGCGACGGCTTGCTCGATCTCGATGGTCGAGATGTTCTCGCCGCCGGAGATGATGATGTCCTTGCTGCGGTCGCGCAGCTCGATGTACCCGTCGGGGTGCATGACCGCGACGTCGCCCGAGTGGAACCAACCACCGCGGAACGCTTCGGCTGTGGCTTCGGGCTGGTCGAAGTATCCCTTCATGACGTTGTTGCCGCGCATCACGACCTCGCCCATGGTCGCTGCATCGGCCGGGACGTCGTTCATGTTCTCGTCGACAACTCGCAGCTCGCATGCCACGAGATGCGGGACGCCCTGCCGGGCTCGCAGGAGCGCGCGTCGCTCGGCCGACTCGCCGTCCCAGTCGGGGTTCCAGTCGCAATAGGCGTGCGGCCCGTAGGTCTCGGTCAGGCCGTAGAGATGCGTGATCACCGCGCCGATGCTCTCCCACTGACCGAGCAGCGTCGGCGACGGCGGCGCACCGCCGGTTGCGATGCGGATCGTCTGGTCGAGCCGCTCGGACGGTGCGCCCGGATCGTTGATCAGCATGATCAAGACCGTCGGGGCGCCGTTGAAGTGCGTCACTCCCTCTTCGCGCACGAGCTGCCACACCATCGGTGGCTCCACGCGGCGCAGGCAGACGTGCGTTGCGCCGGCGCCGGTGACCCCCCACGTGAAGCACCACCCGTTGCAATGGAACATCGGCACGATCCACAAGAACCTCGACGTCGATCCGACCTGGTGGGCGATGATCTCGGACAACGCGTTGAGGTAGGCACCGCGATGCGTGAAGACAACTCCCTTGGGACGGCCGGTCGTCCCGGAGGTGTAGTTGATCGAGATCATGTCGTTCTCGTCGGGCACGCGGAAAGCGAGCGAGGCGTCCGGCTCCACGTCGATGAAGTCTTCATAGGTGGGGCCCTCGAAGATGCGTCGGACGCCCGGTGCGAACTCAGGATCCTCCACCGTGATGATCATCTCGATACCACCGAGCTGTTCGGCGACCGCCTCGACGACCGGCGCGAGCTCGGCGTCCACGAAGAAGAACCTCGCGCCCGAGTGGTTGAGGATGTACTGGATCTCGTCGCCGTTCAGACGGGTGTTGATGGCCACGAGCACGCCGCCGGCGAGCGACACTCCGAAGTGGGCCTCGAGCAGCGGTGGTGTGTTCGGGACGAGGAAGGCGACGCGATCGTCCTTCTGCAGGCCGGCGTTCCGCAGAGCGGTGGCGAGCTGGCGGCACCGGCGTCCGAGGTCGGCATAGGTGTGGCGCTGCTTGCCGTAGATCACGGCGGTGCGGTCGGGGAACACGCGCTCGGACCGCTCGAGGAACAGCAGCGGGGTGAGCTCAGTCCGGTTGAGGTCCATCGCCATCGCCCCTTTATACGCGTGGCCTGTGCTCGGCCCGGCTTGGTTTGCGACACTCTATCGTCCATGACTTGGCGTAACTGGGGCCGAACCCAGAGATGTGATCCCGTCGCTTCGGCGGAGCCGTCCGGCGAGCATGAGATCCGTTCGGTCATCGTCGACGCGATCAAACAACGGCGTCGCGTGAAGGTCGTCGGCGCCGGACATTCGTTCACCGATATCGCGTGCACCGACGGCGTGATGATCAGCCTCGACCGGCACAACCGTGTGCTCGACGTCGATAGATCGAAGCGGACCGTCACCGTCGAAGCCGGCATCAGGCTGGGTGAGCTCAACGAGGCGCTCGCCCGCGAAGGTCTCGGCATGTCGAACCTCGGCGACATCGCCTACCAGTCGATCGCCGGCGCGATATCGACCGGTACGCACGGAACGGGACGCGACTTCGGCAACCTCGCCACCTTTGTCGAGGAGCTCACGCTCGTGCTCTCGGACGGCAGCACGCTCCGCTGCTCCCTCGATGCGGATGAGAAGACCTTCCGCGCGGCGCAGGTCGGTCTCGGTGCCCTCGGCGTGATCTCGACGGTGACGCTCCGGTGCGAGCCGTCGTTCAATCTGCGCGCGAAGGAAGATGCGATGAAGATCGACGACGTGATCGCGCGATTCGATGATCTCGTCGAGCAGAACGAGCACTTCGAGTTCTATTGGTTCCCGCATACCGAAGCTGCGTGGACGAAACAGAACAACCGCACGACCGACGCACCGAGCCCCCGGCGCCGCTGGAAGGAGTTCCAGAACGACATCATCATGTCGAACGTCGCATTCGGTGCGGTGTGCCGCGTCGGGCGTGCGCGACCATCGATGATCCCAGCGCTGACGCAGAAGTTCGTGGCTCCCGGGGTCGGACGCATCCGCCGCGTGGCACGAAGCGACCTGGTCTACACAAGTCCCCGCCTCGTCCGGTTCTCGGAGATGGAGTACGCGATCCCGCGCGAACATGCCCGCGAAGCGATAAGCGGGCTTCGCGGGCTCATCGACGCCAACGGCTTCAACGTGAGCTTTCCCGTCGAGGTCCGCGTCGTCGCAGCGGATGACATCGCGCTGAGCCCCGCTCACGGACGACAGACGTGTTACATCGCCGTGCACATGTACCGAAAGATGGACTACGAACCGTACTTCCGAGCCGTCGAGAAGCTGATGATGTCCTTCGACGGACGGCCCCACTGGGGCAAGCTGCACTTCCGGACAGCAGCAGACTTGGCTCCGGCGTATCCGAAGTGGGACGAGTTCAGCGGCGTGCGCAACGCGCTCGATCCGACCGGCGTCTTCCGCAATGCGTATCTCGATCGGGTCCTCGGCGCGCCGTCGGAGCTGTGACGCAAACGTCCAACGCAGAGGTCGCAGCGGCGCTTCACGAGATCGCCGACCTCCTCGAGATCAAAGGGGAGAACCGTTTCCGCTTCCTCGCCTACCGCCGCGCGGCTGAAGCGATCGAGGGAGTGGCAAAGCAAGTGAGCGAGATGAAGGAGGCCGAGCTCGTTGCCATCAACGGGGTCGGCAAAGGGATGGCGGCGCGCGTGCAGGAGCTGTCGGGAACAGGGCGCATCGATGCGCTCGACAACCTGCGCGCGCAGGTGCCGATCGGCCTGCGCGAGATGACCCTTCTGCCCGGCCTCGGCCCCAAGCGTGCGATGCAGCTCTACCAGGCCATCGGTGTCTCGACGATCGAGGAGCTCAAGCAGGCGGCCGAAGAGCACCGGATCGCCGACGTGAAGGGATTCGGAAGGAAGTTCGAAGAAGAGGTGCTGGCATCGATCTCGCGGGGCGTTACTGCCGAGCAACGAGTGTTGCTCGCCAGAGCGCTCCCCGTTGCGCGGGAGATGCTGCGTCAGCTGTCGGAGCGTAGCGCCGTCATCAGGAGCGCCTACGCGGGATCGCTGCGGCGCATGCGCGAGACGATCGGCGACATCGATCTCCTGGTGGCCACAGAGCGGTCTGAGGAAGTGATGGACGCTTTCCGCTCGCTTCAGGGCATCGCGACCTCCAACGCGGACGGACCAACGAAGTCGAGTGTCACGACGGCGTCGGGGCTTCAGGTGGACCTCCGAACCGTCAAGCCGGACGAGTTCGGTGCCGCCCTCCAGTACTTCACCGGCTCACAGGCTCACAACGTGAAGGTGCGCGCGCTCGCGGTGCGTCTCGGCTTCAAGCTCTCCGAGTACGGCTTGTTCTCCACGTCAGACGACAAGCGCATCGCGTCGGAGACCGAGGAGGAGATCTACGAGGCGCTCGGCATGCAATGGGTGCCGCCGACCATGCGAGAGGACAGAGGCGAGGTCGAATCGGCACTCGCGGGCGCACTTCCGGACGTCATCACGATCGATCAGATCAAGGGCGACCTGCAGAGCCACTCGACGTACTCCGACGGACGATTGTCCCTCCGCGAGATGGCATTCGCAGCAGCCGATCGTGGCTACGCCTATTACGGCATCACCGACCACGGCAGACGTCTCACCTACATGAAGAACCTTGGTCCGAAAGAGATCGAGGCACAACGCGCCGAGGTTCGCGCGATCAACGCCGAGCTCGGAAAGCGCATGAGGCTGCTCCACGGAGTCGAGCTGAACATCGGGGCCGACGGGAGCCTCGACTACGACGATGGTGTGCTCGCCGGGTTCGACCTCTGCGTCGCGTCGATCCACTCGAGCTTCAAGGCTTCCAAGCGCGATCAGACGAAGCGATTCCTGCGGGCCATCGAGAATCCACACGTCCACGTCATCGGACATCCGTCTGGACGACGGCTCGACCGCCGTGAGGGCGTCGACTTCGACGTCGAAGCTGTCGCGAAGGCTGCGGCCAGGCACGGAGTTGCCCTCGAGATCAACGCGCATCCGTACCGGCTCGATCTCCGTGACGACCACGTGCGTTGGGCGCGCGAGTACGGCGTCAACTTCGTGATCTCGACAGACGCACACTCCATCGCCGAACTGGACAACATGCACTTCGGTGTTGCGACGGCGCAGCGTGGCTGGGCGGAGACCGATCAGGTGATCAACACCTGGCCGTGGGCCAAGCTGAAGCGGTTCCTCGAGAAGAAGGGTTAGCCGGCGTCCAGCACGCGAGCGATCCATGCGTCCGGATCAGCGAGCTCATCGCCCGTCGGTAACATCTGCGGGTTCACCCAGACTCGGTTGAGTGACGCCACGTCGTGCATCCCCGCGACGTACCTGCAGAACTTCGCTCCATCTTCGTACTGGCGCCGTTTCAGTTCGAGACCGAGCAAGCGCTCGAGGAGTGCATCGCCGGGGGAGACCGACTGGCGGCGCCGGTCCGTTGCTTCCCGAAGCTTCGGATGCTCTGAGAGCAAGCGCGCTCCGACGGCGTCCATCACGAAGGTTGCGTACCCTTCCGCGAGCGTCATGAAGGCCTGCAGACGTCGCGTTGCGTCGTTCGACAATGGCGTCGATGCTGCCTGGATCAGGCGGTCCGGGTCGTTCAGCGTCTCGGCGAGCCGCTCGGGATCGAGCATCTCCAGGCCCTCGAAGGCCGTCTGCATCCGCGCCGGATCGAAGTCGAGCGACTCGATCAGGGTCTGCAGTTGCGACGTGAAGTACTGCTGAACCCACGGACGGCTGAACACGAGGTGGTGGGTCACCTCGTGCAGCGCGACCCAGTAACGGAATTGCTTGGGGTCGAGATCCCAATCACGCTCCATCCGCTCGAGGTTGCCCGCGACGTAGAGCAGGCGCTGCGGTGATGCGGCTGGGAGGGCGAGCTCGTACTGTCCGATGACGTGCTGGCCCATGTAGCCGAGCACGAATCCGGTCTGCAGGCCCATGAACACACCGGAGATCTGCGTGAGCACCTGGGCCCCCTGCCCGAGCATCGCGAGGTCGGCGCCCGCCGGTGTGAGTTTCTTCGCCAACGGATTCATCACCGCGCGGAAGGTCTCGATGTTGGCCTCGACCCACTCCGCGCGCGATACGACTTCGACCTCGGCCACAGAGCCCGCCGTCAGTTCGGAGAACTCCTCAGCTTCAACCGCCGCCGCCCGCGTGATCGCCTCGAGCTCCTGCTCTTTGCGGTCGATGCCCTCTTGGGGAGCGCCTCTCGGCGCATCCTCTTGGGGGGCGCCTCTCGGCGCATCCTGCGGTTCGTTCTCGGACGCAAGAGCAACGCCGACTTGGCGGGCAAGCTCCCAGTTCACAGGCTCGGCGGACGACAAGAGTTTGTGAAGCTCGTTGAGCACCGGGACGCGTTGCCACCAGCCGTCGGAAGGCTTCGGGATCTCGACGTCGCCCCATGGGTCTGGGATGTTCGGCAGGTCGGTCACGATATCGAGTGTAGTTTTCTTTTCAGATACCCTCAGCCGATGGCCACCGTCGCCGTCACGGGAGCATCCGGCTACCTCGGCCGTGTTCTGCTCGGACGCCTTGCCCGCGAGCCCGGTGTCGTGCGCGTGGTGGGGATCGATACCGTCGATCCGGGATTCACCACGAGGAACCTCGAGTTCTACCGGATGGACGTTCGTTCTCCGCAGCTCGCGGATGCGATCCGGGGATGCGATTCGTTGGTCCACCTCGCTGCGAGATCCGGAGCAGATGCCGCCGAGATCCGTGACGTCAACATCGGGGGCACGCGTGCCGTTGCCGACGCTGCAGGACGGGCGAACGTTCGCAAGGTCGTTTTCGCGTCGAGTCATTCGGTCTACGGTGAGCACCCGGACAACGATTTTCCGATCACCGAAGCCTCTGCCGTGCGTCCCCGCCACGACAACGCGTACGCGGTCAGCAAGGCCGAGGCCGAGAGCGTGGTCTCGTACTACGCAGAAGCCCATCCGGATACCGTTCTCACCGTGCTGCGGCTCGGCTGGGTGTGTGGACCCACGCTTCCGACCAGCCACGCGTTCGTGGTTGACGCGAAGGTTCGCTTCGTGATCGAGGGCTATGAACCACCTCTGCAGGCGCTGCATGAGGACGACGCCGGCGGAGCGCTCGCCTACGCGGTGACCGACGATCTTCCCGGCGTCTTCAACGTAGCTGCTGAAGACACCGTCGACCGGCCCGAGGAGATCCTCGGGCAGAGACGAGTCACTCTCGACCTCGATCGGGCCAAGCGTGTCCTCGATAGAACAGCGCGCTTGGGGCTCTCTGTGCCCGCGTCGGATGTCGGAATGCTCATGTATCCGCAGGTGATGAGCAGCGCTCGGCTGCGCGCCGCGGGGTTCTCACCAGCACATTCGACGGACGAGGCGCTCCGTGCGGCGGCCCAGGCTCGGAAGGAATGGATGGCCGTCGGAAAGATCCGTTTCCGGCCGCGACGCGTCGCGCTCGTCGGTGGGACGCTCGGAGCGGTGCTCCTCGGCTCGGCCGTGAGGGCCAGATCTCAGAGACGGGGCGCTAGACGACGCGCGTAGCGCTAGACGGCGGACGTAGCTCGATCTTCCGACCTGATGTACTTGGCCTCCCAAGCCTCGTACTCACCCGTGAAGTACGGCACGCGTGTCTTCTTGTATTCCTTGGTTGAGAACAAGATGTCGTACTCGCGCAGTCCCGTTTCGTCCGAGATCTCCTGGATGACCTGGCGCACCTGCTCTTCGGTGCGCGCGTGCACCATCGAGAACACCCTGTACGGCCAGTCGTTGTAGATCGGACGCTCGTAGCAGTGCGTAACTTGCGGGAACGCGGCGATCCGTCGGCCGAGCTCTTCGGCACGCTCTTCGTCCATCTTCCACACGCCCATGCCGTTGGCGAGGAATCCTGCGCGGCGGTGCGCGAGGATCGCGGCGCAGCGACGCATCCGCGTGTCGGCAACGAACTTGTGCGCGAATCCGAGGAGCTCTTCCTCTGTGAAACCTTCGGTCCCAGCCTCTACCGCGAACGGACGTGACACCAATGGCATGTCTTGTTGCAGCGCGCGGATCGCACGGATGTCGTCTTCGCCCAACGGTGGTATTTCGACATTCTTCGGGGCAGGACTGTCGGCGTTCGACACTCCAGTTTCGACATCGAGTCGTACCTCGATCTTGAACATCTTGAGCGTCGGGAGCATGCGTGTGGTTTCAGCCCCCGTGAGCTCATGGAGGGCGTCGACGTGAGCTTCGAGGGACATCCCCGGAGGTGTTGCGACGGTGAACCACAGATTGAACTCGTGTTCGCGCTCGTAGTTGTGCGAGACACCGGGATGCTCGTTCACGAGTTGCGCAGCTTCGTCGATGCGGTCGGCGGGGATCCGTTGCGCGACGAGCATCGAGCGGTAACCCAGCTTGCGCGTGTCGAAGATCGCTGAGATCTGTCGGATGACCTTCTTCTCGTCGCGCCAGACACGAAGTCGTTCGATGACGTCCGTCTCGGTCGTTCCAAGCTCGTTCGCGAGCGCTTCGAACGGGCGCGGAACAAGAGGTACTTCTTTCTGGGCGAGATTCAGGAGGTGCTTGTCGAGACCTTCGGGCATGGTGGGTTTCATGGGCGACCATTGTAGCGGTGCGTGGACTGAACGGGCTCGTCTGCGAGATTGAGTCGGCCCGCGAGGGTGGATAGCATGCCGAGGTGAGTTCATACGCCGGATTGATGTTCCTTGTCGGCGGGATCGCCCTCTTCGCAGCGGCTGCGTTGTTCGTCGTGGCCTTTGAGCGCTCGGGTCGTTCGCCGCGCACTTCGCTCGAGCGATTTGAGCGCACACGCCACTCGCTGCATAAGATCCACCGCGCGCAGACCACACTGCGCGACGCTGCGCGCTCTCGGGCACGATCACTGCATCCATCCGGACGTCGGGTGCGTGCACCTCGAGTCCAGCACCAACGGCGCCGCGGCGCCTGACCTCGCGGTTCTACCGACTCAGAGTGTCTTGTCTGTTGGTCCGATGTAGTCGGCTGTCGGCCTGATCAACCGGTTGTCCCGTACCTGCTCGAGGATGTGTGCAGTCCATCCGATCGTCCGCGAAACGCAGAACGTCGGCGTGAACAACGGACGTGGGATCCCCGCGTGCTCCAGCACGACGGCTGACCAGAACTCGACGTTGGTGTACAACGCACGTCCCGGCTTCGTGGCGCGGAGCTCCTCAAGAACCGTTGCCTCGACGACCTTCGCGAGATCGACGCGCTCGCTGCGCAGATCGACCGAGGTATCGCGGAAGCATGCGGCGCGCGGGTCTTCGGCCTTGTACACACGGTGACCGAAACCCATGATCCGCTTTCCGTTCTCGACGGCGTCCTTGACCCACGCTTCGGCCTTGTCGGTCGATCCGATCTCGTCGAGCATGTTTAGCACGAGCGACGGTGCTCCGCCGTGGAGCGGACCCGATAGCGCGCCGGCGGCGCCGGCGACGGCGCTTCCGATGTCGGCGCCCGTCGATGAGATGACGCGACCGGTGAACGTCGATGCGTTCATCCCGTGCTCGGCGAGAAGGATGAGGTAACGATTGACGGCGAGGACTTGGTCGTCGGTCGGCAGCTCTCCTCGCATCATCCACAGGTAGTTGGACGCCTCGTCGAGACCCGGATCGGGGTCGATGACGTCTTGGCCCTGCGAGAGTCGCCACAGCGCGCAGACGAGCGTGGGCATCACCGCGCCGAGCCGGAGTGCTTCCTCTTGGACTTCGTCGGGATCACGCTCGAGCCACGCAGTCAGACCAAGCGCCGAGGACGCCGCCGCGATCGCGGCTTGGAGCGTACCCATGAAGGTCCCTTGTCCTTCGGCGAGGTCGCGCAGGGTCTGTACGGGCAGCGGTGACTCCCGCATGCCGCCGATCTTGCGGGCGAAGGCATCGTCGGGTGGGAAGTCGCCGTAATGGAGGAGATGCCAGACATCGATGAAGTCTTTCTTGAGGGCGAGATCGACAGCGTTGTAGCCGTGATAGATCAGCCGTCCCTGCTGGCCGTCGATGTATGAGACCTCGGACTCTGCGACCGTGATGTTCTCGAGACCCTTGCCGGTGCCCGGCGCCCACGGGTCCACCTTCCGGATCTTGGCCGCCTCGACGAGCTGCCGGAAGGAAACGACTCCGACCAGTTTGGTGCCGTCGACGATCGGGATATGGCGAAAGTGCCGCTCCATCATCTGATCAAGGGCGTGCGTGATGTCGCCGTCCGGCGGCATCGTGATTGGGTTCGGCGTCATCCAGCGATCGACCGTCGCGTCGGTGGGGTGCGCGCCGTCTGCCGCGGCTCTGACGAGGTCGCGTTCGGTGACGATGCCGACGACGCCACCCTCGTCGGCCACGATGATCGAGCCCACACTGCGGTCGCCCATAGCTGCTGCTGCGTCCGCCAGTGAGCTTCCCGGCGGCACGGTGAGCGGTTCGGGCGTCATGATCTCGCCGAGACGAAGCTCCACCTACACCCCTCCTTCGTCGTTGTGCCTGTGTGTTATCCCGTAGAAGCCCTGAGCTCGATCTTCTCTTCTTCGGTTGCTGGTGGAAGATCGAAGTCGCGCCGGTAGAGGTCCTGAACCTTCTCGAATTCGTCTGCCGTGAGCGGCTTGGCCGCCGCGGCCGCGAACTCTTGTACCTGCTCGACGGTGGTCATCGTCGGGAGCACAGTGACGAGACCGGGGTTGGCGAGCAGCCACGCGATGGCTACCTGAGCGATCGTGCGGTCGTCGAGGAGGAACTCGAGCTGTTCGACCTTCTTCAGCGCGCGCAGTAGCCACTCGCGCTTGCGGAACGAGCGGTGATCGGTGGCGGGGAAGACGGTGTCGATGGTGTACGTCCCCGAGAGAGCGTCGGACGCATGCGGGACCCGCGCGATGACCCCCGGTCCTCCTCCGGTCTCGCCGTTGTGCTCCAGGCCGGCGGCGCCATTCTGCTCGAGGCCGGCGGCCTCGAGGAAACTGTTGCCCGGCTCTTGCTCGAGCACATTGAACACGGTCTGGAGCGCGTCGATCTTGCGCTCCTGGATCGACCGGATCCCTTCGTCCTGCCAACCGATCGCCGGACCCAGCGCGACACCGTACGCCCGGATCTTGCCCGTGCGCTTGAGGTCGTCGAGCACCTCGAAGATCGTGTCGTCTGCGATCTGGTCCATGCGAGGGTTGTGAAGCTCGTAGAGGTCGATCACGTCGACGTTCAAACGGCGAAGAGAGTCCTCGCAACGCTCGCGGATGAAATCTGGATCCCAGTTCGTTGGACGCTCCGAATGAGCTGAAGAGTCGTGCTGGACGGTGATGTCGTAGCCGAACTTCGTCCCGACGGTAACGTCTGTTCGGCCCGCGAGAGCCGCACCCAGGCGTTCCTCGCCGACGCCGGCGCCGTAGGTGTCCGCGGTATCGAAGAAGGTGATGCCGGCGTCGATGGCCGCCGCAACGAGACGCTTGGCCTCGCCGGCGTCGACCTTGCCCCACCAATCCAGTCCGAGCGTCCAGGCGCCGAAACCAACTTCCGACGCCTCGACATCGGACGTGCCGAAGCTCCTCTTTCTCACGGGGGCGATTGTATCCCCCTGGCGTTTCCGCAGGATTTCGGGCGTCATCGTGCGAAGCCGAGGTAGCCGCTGGAAACCGTTTGAACGTTTCAGTCGTTCTAGATGCAGAACATGTTCACTCGCGCGACCCGGATCCTCATCGTCCTGCTTGCCGTCGTCTCAACGGCAGCTCCCGCCCGCGCGTCCGACGACGAATACACGTCGCGCCAATGGGGACTTCGGAAGGTCCGTGCCGAAGGTGCGTGGGCGGCCGGCACGGGCAAGGGCATCACGATCGCGATCGTCGACACGGGCGTCGATCGAACCCATGAAGACCTGAAGGGGAAGTTCGTCCCGGGATACGACTTCGTCGACGACGACGCTGATCCGAGTGACGAGAAAGGACACGGCACTCACGTCGCAGGCATCGCCGCGGCCCGGGCGAACAATGACGTCGGGATCGCCGGTGTCGCACCGGAGGCCACATTGATGGCGATCCGTGTCCTCGACAAGAACGGCTCCGGATCGGCGAGCGATATCAACGAAGGTGTGCGTTGGGCGGTCGAGCACGGTGCCGACGTCGTGAACCTCTCGCTTTCAGATGAGGCGATCAGCGAGGCGCTTACCGGAGGCTCGTTGAGCGGCACCGTCGAGTACGCCTGGTCGAAGGGCGTGATCCCCGTGATCGCCGCAGGTAACGGCGGTTTGTTCCGCACCGAGTTCCAGGGTGCTCACGCCATGATCGTGACCGCGACGACGACCGACGATGCCAAGGCGAGTTACGCCACATCGGTGGGGTTCGCGGATTGGGGGATCGCCGCGCCCGGCGGAGCGGCGGGCGGCAGCAAGGACGAGATGGTGTTCTCGACGATCTGGGACGCGAAGGGTGCCGCAACCTACGGCTGGGCAGCCGGGACGTCGATGGCCACGCCGCACGTGGCCGGCGCGGCGGCTGTCTTGCTTGGACTCGGCTTGAGCCCGCAGCAGGCCGTCGATCGGATCCTCGCGACGGCGAGGAACATCGGGGACGAGTTCACGTTTGGCGCTGGTCTCCTGGACGTCTCGGCCGCCGTCGCCGGACTGAAGCCGCCGGCAAGGGTCAAACCGAAACCGGCCGCCTCCGGTACAGACGCGCCGGCGGTTCCCATCTCTCGCGACGACGAACCGGAACGGACAGGCCCCGCTGAGGTGGCGCCGAAGAAGACATCCATAGAGCCGGGGTCTCATGGTGAGGCGACGGCGGAGGTTGACGATGGCTCCACGCCTCAGATCGTGGCGACCGGCAAGGCGAACGGGGGATCGGGCCCGCCGATCGCACTCGCACTCGCCCTGCTGGCTGCGGGGGTGAGCCTCCTCGGCTTACTGTGGCGAACGCGACGTCGGTCCTTGAGGGCTTAGCCGCGAGCAAGCCCACGGGCTTAGCCGCGAGCCAGGAAGAGTCCGAGGAGCCAGGCTGTGATGGCCACGGTGAGCGCCCACGAAAGACCCACCGTCACGATCAATGAGATGAGCCGACCAAGGCCGCTGGGCCTGCGCCCGGCGTCCTGCCGGGCTCGTTTTGCCGCTGCGACCGATCGTGAAGGGACTTCAACTGAAGCGGCACCGGCGTCGCGTTGTGAGGTCTTGTCGGCGCTCGGTTCGTGCATGCTAGGCGGGAGGAACTCGGTCACGTGGCGAGCCTAACCATCAAAGACCCCGGCACGAAACACTCCAGCGAAACAGGGGGCCCGGACATCAGGGCGCGCCCTCTCCTTCGGCGCGCCGTGCCCGGTGGTGCGTCGCTGCTGGGAGCCTTCCTGATCCTGATCTTCGCCGTCCTCAGCCTTCAGATCCCGTACTTCGCGATCGAGCCCGGGCCGGCGCCGAACGTCGTCGAGCTCATCTCGATCTCGGGCGCAAAGACCAAGCCGGTGAACGGAAAACTGCTCCTCACAACCGTCTCGCTCCACCCGATCGTTGTGGCCGAGGCGATCCGCGGATGGTTCGACACTACCTACGAAGTGTTGTCGCGCTCGACGATCATCCCAGAAGGCGATACCGAAGAGGACGCAGAGCTGCGAACGACTGCCCAGATGGACGAATCGCATGTGCACGCCGCAGCGTCGGCCCTCGCGCTGCTCGGCTACGACGTGAAGATCACCCCACTAGGAGCACGCGTGACCGGCCTGACGGAGGGGTCGCCGGCCACGAAGGTGTTGCGTCCGGGCGATGTGATCGTGAGGGCCGATGCTCTGCCGGTGTCGAAGCACGAGGACCTGAAAGCGGTTATCCGTCGACACAAGGTAGGCGACGACATCGTCCTCAAGATCCGCCGCGGAACCGGCACGTTGACGGTGAAGACAAGAACCGTCGGTAGCCCTGAGGATCCGTCGATCCCCGTGATCGGCGTCTTCCTCGACAATGTGCCGCGCATCGACCTCCCGCTGGCCATCGACATCAACTCGCTCGGTATCGGTGGTCCGTCCGCCGGACTGATGTACGCGCTGGGCATCGTCGATCTGCTCGATGACGCCGACCTCACGAAGGGACGAACGGTGGCGGGAACCGGCTCTATCACGCTCGACGGAACCGTCGAACCGGTCGGCGGCGTGCGGCAGAAGATCGCGGCCGCGCGCGGCGCGGAGGCGGGTCTGTTCTTGGTTCCACTCATCGAACTTCGCGAGGCGTGCTCTCGCGCTGGGGATATGCCTGTGATCGGTGTCGAGCACCTCAAGGACGCCGTGCAGGCGTTGCGCGGCGCCAAGCTCCCCGCCGGCCGCTCCTGCTGATGGACCCAACAACCTGATGGACCCAACTCTCTGATGGACCCAACAACAGCGATCCCGCTTCATTTCACACTCGAGACCGTGACGCTCTCGGCCGCAGGGCTCCTGCTGGCCTGGTCGGCGCTGCGGCGCCGATGGACGGCGTCTGCCGCTTCGGCGGCACTTGTTGTCGCACAGGGTCTTCACGCCGGACGATTCCTCCTGGAGGACGATCCATGGCTGCTCGTGCTCAGAGTCGCCGCGATCGTCGGTCTTGCTGCATCGGTCGTGCCGATGGACATCGGGCGCGTTCTCTTCGGGAGTGGCCTGCTCGGCCTGGCCGTCGCGACGCTGTGGGGCGGGCTATCTGGTGGAGGCGCCGACGGCGACGCGCTCAACGTCGTGATCGGCCCCCACCTGTTCGGTCTGTTGGGTTCGGTCGTACTGATCGCCTGGGTCTGGCAGGCCGCGCGTCCGTCTGTTCGTATGCGGGTGCTCGCTGCGTTTATCTCGGTGCTTGCGGTCACAGTGATCGTCGCCGGTGGCGCGGTTGCTCGTGTCGCGTCGGTGAACAGCCGGAGCGAGCAATTCTCGCGGCTCTCGCTTCACGCAGCGACCGTGCGGCGCAGCGTTATCAACGACCGGGACTTCCTTCGGGGACGCGCTTCTGCGCTTTCCCCAACCCTTTCGACCGGACTCGTCCGGGGACGACCATCGCTCGACCGCGCGCGGCTGCTCGAGGGGGAGTGGGCCGTCGCTTTTGACCGCAGCAACGTCGCTGTCGTGCGCGTAGCCGCCGTCGGTGCCCGGATCCCTTACGCGCGCGGCGCTCTCGGCGCTCTCGCACCGGTTGCGACGGCTCGCCAGGGCGACATCGGGTCGGCAACCGATGTCATTGCGGACGGCCTCGTTGTCGTGGCGGCGGCCCCGATCTACCGGCCCGGTGGCGCCCGTGTCGCGCGCGATGTCGTCGGCGTCATTGCCATCGGAGTGCTGCGGCGCCCGGCAGAACTCAAGCACGCAGCCGCCGAGCCCGGCGTCGAGCTCGCTCTCGTTGATGCGGACGCATCGGCATCGACGAGAGCGAACATCGAGATCCCGGCTCCCGTCACGCGCGACGGGGAGAGCGTTGCGCTCCAGACGATCCAGGTCGATGGCGAAGGCGATAACGAGGACCGGCTGGCCGTGGCGGTCCCCTTGCCGGAAGGCACCGGCCGCGTGGTCGTTACCACGCCTTTAGCGGTGGTGATCGGATCGGCAACCGATCTGGTCCGTGCGTTCCTGATCGCCATCCTCACGGCAGCCATGCTCGCGGTGGTCGCCGCGCTTTGGCTCAGTTCCCGGATCGCCAGGCCGATGCTCGACCTCGCGGACGAGGCCGAGCGCGTGAAACGTGACTTCCTTTCGAGTCTTTCTCACGAGCTGCGCACGCCGCTTACACCGATCCGGGGCTACACCGAGATCCTCCGTCGCGGACGCGTCCCCGCGCGTGACGCCGGCGGGTATCTCGATGAGATCGGTTCGGCCGCGCTGCGCCTCGAGCGCATCATCGCGCTTCTCCTCGACGTTGCGGCGATCGAAGCCGGACGCTTCCGCATCGATACCGACACCCTCTCGCCCGACGAGCTGCTCGGCGCAGCTCGAGACCGACGGGACGAACCGCGCCAGAACATCACGGTGAGTGTTTCGCGTTCGCTTCCGATGATCGTCGCCGACCCCAGCGCGATCGGACGCGTGCTCGACGAGCTGCTGGACAACGCCATCAAGTTCGCGCCGGACGGCGCGATCGAGCTCCGGGCGCGCCGCTCTGGGGATCGCGTGGAGTTGGCCGTGACCGACGGCGGTCCGGGCATCGACGCGATGCGAGTAGAGGCGCTTCGTGGTGCATTCACTCAGGCCGACACCGGAGACACCCGCCGCTACGGCGGACTCGGTCTGGGGCTCGCGTTCTCGGAGGGAGTCCTCGCTGCCCACGGGAGTGTGCTCGAGATCGCCACGGCACCCGGAAAGGGAACGACCTGCTCGTTCACCCTTCCGACAGCGAGTAGAGTAACGCGCATGCCGGTTCGGACGACGTCCCGCCACAGATGAGCAATAACAGTTGAGCCGGCAGCCGGGCAGACCTCGGGTGCAGCGTCGTTGGTTGATCCTCGGCGGCATCCTCGTCGTCGGCTTCGTATCGATCAGCTCCGTCGTTCGCTTCTACACCGACCTGTTGTGGTTCGACGAGCTGAAGATCACGGCGGTCTTCTGGAAGATCCTGTGGACGCGCATCGGTGTCGGCGTCATCGGCGGCGTTGGTGCCGGCCTCATCGTCCTTGCGAATCTCGAGATCGCGCGACGCACCGCCCCGCGCAACCGATTCGCTACTGCCGGATCAGACCTTGCCGAGCAGTACCGCTCGGCGTTCCGGCCCTACGCGCGCCTGGCGAACTTCGCTGTTGCTGGAGTCATCGCGTTCCTCACCGGCCTTTCCACCTCGGCGGTTTGGGACCGTTTCCTACTGTGGCGTAACGCGACGCCTTTCGGCGTGAAAGCTCCCGCTCCCTTCGGGCGCGATGTGTCCTACTACGTGTTCAATATCCCGTTCCAGCGCTCGATCCTCTCGTGGTTGTTCGGGATCATCGTCATCTCCCTGCTTCTGGCAGGCGTCGCTCACCTGTTGAACGGTTCGATATCACCCGAGCAGAACCGTGTGCGCATCGCGACAGCTGTCAAGGTGCACGTTTCCGCATTGCTCGGGGTGCTCGCACTCCTCAAGGCATGGGCCTATCGTCTGGACGTCTACGAGTTGGTCTACTCGTCGCGTGGCGTCGTTGACGGGGCGTCCTACACCGATGTCAACGCGCAGCGTCCGGCTCTTCGTCTGCTGATGATCATCGCCCTGGTTGCGGCGGCGATCTTCTTCGTCAACGTCTTCCGTTCGCAAGGCTGGGTGCTGCCGGGCGCAGCTCTCGGCCTCTGGGTGCTCGCCTCGATCGTCGTCGGAGGGATCGTTCCGGCCGCCGTGCAGCGGTTCCAGGTCGTGCCGAACGAGTCAGAGCGGGAACGGCCGTTCATCGAACGCAACATCGAGCAAACGCGGGTCGGCTTCGGCCTCGATCGCATCCGCGAAGAGAGCTTCGCCGCGGAGGAAACCCTGACGGCCAAGGAGGTCTCGGAGAACGAAGGTACGGTGGACAACGTCCGTGTGTGGGATCCGACCGTCCTGCACCCGACCTATCAGCGCTTACAAGCGATCCGTACCTACTACGACTTCGACGATGTCGACATCGATCGCTACGAGCTTGATGGGAAGGCGACGCAGATCATGCTCGCGGGCCGTGAGGTCGACGCCACGAAGCTCCCGGGGGCCGAGAGCTGGGTCAACCAGAAGCTGTCGTACACCCATGGCTACGGCATCGTTGCCAACCCCGCCAACGCGGTCACCGACGAAGGTCTTCCGAAGCTCGTCGTCAAGGGGCTCCCGCCGAAGGGGCCCGAGCAGCTGACGGCTCGGGAGCCCGGGATCTACTTCGGCGAACGCTCGCCTGCCGGAAGCTACGTCGTAGCGAAGACGAACCAGAAGGAGATCGATTACTCGCGCGGCGAAGAGGAGGTCGTTACCGGGAGCTACAGGGGCAAAGGCGGGATCGAGCTTTCGAGCACGATGCGCCGTCTGGCGTTCGCCGTGAGGTTCGGCGACACGGATCTCGCGATCTCGAATCTGATCACACCGGATTCACGTCTGATCATGCGCCGCAACATCGTCGAGCGCATCCAGACGGGCGCGCCGTTCCTGCAGTACGACCACGACCCGTATCTCGTCGTCGCCGACCAGAAGTACTACTGGATCATCGACGCGTATACGACCACCGACCGTTTCCCGTACTCGGAGCGTCTCGACCTCGGCACAACCGTCGGCGGGAGTCTCACCGGAAGCGTCAACTACATGCGCAACTCCGTAAAGGTGATCGTCGACGCGTACGACGGGACCACGAACTACTACCTCGTCGAGCCTGAAGACGCGATCGCGGCGACCTACCAGAAGGCGTTCCCGACGTTGTTCACTCCGGACGACGAGATGCCGGCGTCGCTCCGCCAGCATCTGCGCTATCCGGAAGATCTCTTCAAGGCGCAGGCCATCCAGTACCGCGCGTACCACATCGACGAGAATGACGCGCAACGGTTGTACGAACGCGAGGACATCTGGGACATCCCGAACGATCCGGTGCACTCGACCGAACAGGTGCCGGTGGCGATGGACCCGTATTACGTGATGATGAAGCTGCCTGGTGAGGACAAGGAAGAGTTCCTCCTCATGCTCCCGTTCACACCGAAGGGACGGCCGTTGATCAACGGCTGGGTAGCCGCGCGGATGGACCCAGGGCACTACGGCGAGCTCGTCGGGCTGCGGTTCCCGCAAGCCATCGACGGACCGGAGAACATCGCCGCCCGAATCGAGCAGAACGAGATCATCTCGCGGCAATTCACGCTCTGGCAGGGCGCCGGCTCCAACGTCGTGCGCGGGAACCTGCTCGTGGTCCCCATCGGAGACTCGATCATCTACGTCCAGCCGATCTATCTCGAAGCCGCCGAATCAGCGCGAGCGCTCCCGGAGCTGCGTCGCGTGATCGTCGTCGCCGGCGACCGCATCGGCTTCGAGTCGACCTTCCAGAAGTCGCTCGAGTCGGTGATGCGGGGCCGAGCACCGATCGTCGAAGAGGACGGCGGTGCCGCTCCAACGCCGCCCGACGAAGGGGAGCCTGAGCCGACGGCGCCGACCGGCGACGTCGGCGAGCTCCTGGATCAGGCCGTCGAGCATTTCGAGAAAGCGGAGACGGCACTGCGTGATGGCGATCTCGCGACCTACCAGCGCGAGAACGAGGCCGGTCGACGCGCCGTCGAGGAAGCGCGCCGGCGCGGGGGCTGACGCTGGACGCGATCGAAGCGATCCTGTCGCGGCGGATGATTCCGCGCGTTGGGGAAGCAGCGCCGAGTCGTGAGGAGATCGAGCGACTGCTCGATCTAGCCGTCCGAGCTCCCAATCACCACCGCAGCGAGCCGTGGCGCTTCTACGTGTTCGCGGGGGCCGGGAGGGACGTCATCGCGCGAGCGATCGCCGACGAGGCGATCTCCTCCGGCGGCGATCCGAAACGCGCGCTGGCCGATGCGGCCGCCAAAGTCGAGCGAGCGCCGGTGATCGTCGTTTTTACGATGGTCTTCTCTGACGACGCGAAGGTCATCGACGTGGAGGACGTGGTGTCCGTCGGCATGGCGATGCAGAACTTCCTGCTCGGCGCCCATGCATCCGGGCTCGGCGCGATGCTCCGCACCGGTCCGGCCGCGTACCACCCGGCGATCGCGGAGCAACTCGAACTCGCGACAGGCGAGCGAGTGCTCGGGATGATCTATCTCGGGTACCCAGCCGGAGAGCGCGATACGACAGAGCGCAAGCCGGCGACGGATCTGACGCGCTGGTACGGATTCGACTGATCCGCCTCCGCATTTTCTCCGGCCTCCACGGGGTATTATCCGGACCGGCCTCCTTCGGGAGGCCGGTCCGCTGTTTACGAACTGTTTCCAGCTAGGAGGAATCCCGGGTGCCTGAAGCCAAAGTTCTGAACATCCTTCTCAAGCCGAGCGACATCACGTGGCTGTGGGTCATCCTCGGTCTGTCGGTGGTCGCCCTGGCTTTCGCCGGGTACCTCGTTCGTCAGGTGTTGAGTGCCGATCAAGGCACTCCGAACATGCGGGAGATCGCCAAGGCCATCCAGGAGGGCGCGTCCGCCTACCTCGGACGTCAGTTCCGGACGTTGGCGGTCTTCGTCGGCGTGTTGACATTCGTCCTGCTCGGGCTTCCGGCGCCGACGTGGAACATCCGTATCGCACGTTCGGTCGCCTTCATCGTCGGCGCAGCGTTCTCGGCACTTACCGGGTATGTCGGGATGTCCTTGGCAGTGCGAGCCAACGTCCGCACCGCGGCCGCAGCACGAACCAGCCGTCGCAAGGCCATGGAGATCGCGTTCCGTTCAGGCGGGGTGGCGGGGATGTTCACGGTCGGGCTCGGATTGTTCGGAGCGACGGCGATCTTCCTCGGCTACAAGGGCGGTGCTCCTCAGGTGCTCGTCGGTTTCGGTTTCGGTGGAGCGCTTCTCGCGATGTTCATGCGTGTCGGGGGTGGGATCTTCACCAAGGCGGCTGACGTTGGCGCCGACCTGGTCGGGAAGATCGAGGCCGGGATCCCCGAGGACGACCCGCGCAACGCCGCGACGATCGCCGACAACGTCGGTGACAACGTCGGTGACTGCGCCGGCATGGCCGCCGACCTCTTCGAGAGCTACGAAGTCACCCTTGTAGCCGCCATGATCCTTGGCTTCTTCGCATTCGGGGGAGAGAGCAACCCTCAGGGCGCTGCTCTCGGCGTGATGTTCCCACTCTTCGTACGCGCGGTCGGCGTCATCACGTCGATCATCGGGATCCTTTCGGTTCGTCCGCGTAGCGAGACCGAAGACGGCATGAAGGCGATCAACCGCGGGTTCTTCATGTCGGCCGTCCTGTCGGCGGCAGGCGTGTTCGCCGTTGCTCAGCTCTACATGAAGGACCCGGAGACGGGTGCCTCTGATCTGCGCGTCGCATGGGCAGTCGTCATCGGCCTCGTTCTCGCGGCGGCGATCCAAGTGCTCACCGAGTACTTCACCTCGACGAAGCGAAAGCCCGTGAAGGACATCGCCGCCGCGACCCAAACCGGCCCGGCGACGACCATCTTGTCCGGGTTCTCGTACGGGCTCGAGTCGACCGTGTACTCCATCCTCGTGATCTGCGCCGCGATCGCGGCCGCATATTTCCTCGGAGGCGGCGACATCGCGTTCGCGCTCTACGCGATCGCGCTGACCGGTATGGGAATGCTCACCACGGTCGGCGTCATCGTTTCGATGGACACGTTCGGCCCGATCGCCGACAACGCCCAGGGCATCGGTGAGATGTCGGGAGGCCTCGGCGAGATGGGGAGCGCGTCGATCGAGCACCTTGACGCCGTCGGCAACACGACCAAGGCGATCACGAAGGGCATGGCGATCGCGACGGCCGTTATCGCGGCCACGTCGCTCTTCGGCACGTTCCGCGACACCGTCGGTGAGTTGACGCATAAGGCGTTCAGCGTCTCGATCGACAACCCGCTGATCCTCGTCGGTCTGTTGATCGGCGGCTCGGTTCCGTTCATGTTCAGCTCGCTCACGATCCGCGCCGTCGAGCGCGCTGCCGGACGCGTCGTGGTCGAGGTGCGTCGTCAGTTCCGCGAGCACCCTGGCATCATGGCCGGCACCGAGAAGCCCGAGTACGGACGCGTCGTCGACATCGTCACGCGAGATTCGCTTCGAGAGCTCACCACGCCCGGCCTCTTGGCCGTGCTCACGCCGGTGGCTGTGGGTTTCGGTCTGGGTGTGGCCCCGCTCGGTGCGTTCCTGGCCGGCGTCATCGTCTCCGGTCAGCTCCTTGCAGTGATGCTCTCCAACGCCGGCGGTGCGTGGGACAACGCGAAGAAGCTCATCGAGGAAGGCGCGTACGGCGGTAAGGGATCGGAGGCCCACAAGGCCGGAGTCATCGGCGACACGGTCGGTGACCCCTTCAAGGAC
This sequence comes from uncultured Actinomycetes bacterium, assembly GCA_964520325.1. Classification (GTDB taxonomy): domain Bacteria; phylum Actinomycetota; class JAICYB01; order JAICYB01; family JAICYB01; genus CAZFOB01. The sequence goes on from CAZFOB010000003.1 coordinate 75,927, forward strand.
ACCGCCGGCCCGGCCCTGAACCCGCTCATCAAGGTCATGAACCTCGTGGCGCTGCTGATCGTCACCCAGGTCGTCGGATACGGCGACGATCCGATGGTCCGCGCTGTTGTCGCGAGTGTGGCGACGGTCGGCATCGTTATGGCGATCGTGATCAGCAAGCGCCGGGGAAGTGGCGACTTCGGCGGCGACACCGTCGCGGCGACCCCCGCGGTTACCCCGAGTCCGGTGGCGGTGCCTGTTGGTGCTCCACCGGCCGCGCAGGATCGGC
>CAZFOB010000003.1:76294-256430 GCA_964520325.1 uncultured Actinomycetes bacterium
CGTTAGGCCGCCCCCCGGAACAGGATCGGCCGTTAGGCCGCCCCCCGGAACAGGATCGGCCGTTAGGCCGCCCCCCGGAACAGGACCTGTCGGGATCGAACAGCACGGCTACCGACCAGCCCCCGCCCTCGATCTAACGCTCCGGCCGGTTACGCGCTCCTGCGGATCAGCGGCAGGATCGGGGAACGGGGTGGATAGACCGGAGGCCCGAAAACGGCCGGGTCATGCAGCCGGTCGGTGATGTTCGTCCATCGGAAGGGCTTGTCCTTGTCGGTCGGGACGAAGCTTTCGTCGGGCAGCATCCGAAGGCCTGCGTCGAAGTAGGCGTTGAACACCGTGCGGAAGACGTTCACGGGTGAAAGCGTCGGGTAGATCCCGGTGTCGTCAACGCCGGGCAGGCGCAAGGCCATCAAGATGCGGAACTTCGTTCGCAATCGCTGGTCGGTGGTCTTCCACCAGGCGCTGGGTGTCATCCATCCGAAGCTCGGGTACGGGCCCTCGTCCGCTTGGATGATCACGACCGGCTGGCGGTCTTCGGGTGCGTCCATCAACTTGTCGACGATCTTTCCGATCTCTGCGTTCGTGTACTCGAGCTGTTGTAGGTAGGCGCGAGCCTTGCCCGGCACGGTCGTTTGGCGTTCGTCGACTGGACGACCGAACCGATCGAACACATACGGCGGGTGTGGCAACGCGAAGTGAGCGAACGTGAACGTCGGCCCCTTGAATCGCGAAGCGGCCGTGACCTGCTCGAGCTGACGACGCGTGACCGTGCGAGCGGTCTCCGGTTCGTCGGTGGTGGCGGGACCGAGCACCTCGCGGCGCATAGCGGGCAGCAGCGCGGTCGAGCCGAAGAAGACACGCGTGAACTCCGAGGTCTGGTCGGTGTGGATCGTGATATCGGCGATAGGACTCGATCGCGTCATGTCCCAGCGAGAACCGACGTGAACATAGCGGTAGCCGCGAGACTGGAGGAATCGACCGACCTCGTGACGACCGATCGCGTCGTACAACGGCTGGGTGTTTTCGGTGTCGTCGCCGACCTGCTCTGCGATCCAATCGAGGTACTTCATGTTCAAGGACGTCGCGAGCGACGGCGCCGTTGCCTGATAGTTCGCGCGGGCGTGGTCGGCGATCTCGAATCCCTTCGCGCGCAGATGGTCGAGGAAGTCGCTGTTGTCGTAGTCGAAGAGCTCCTGCAGCGTTGCGGCTCCGGCGTATCGGTCGAAGACGAGGTAGTAGATGTCGGGGTTGTCCGAGTTTCTCGACGCGGCCGAGGAGAGTTGCGCCTCCCCGGCGACGGCGGCAGAGGCGTCCGCACGGTTCGTCAAGATCTCGAGGCCGAGCGGCACGGCCACGGTTGCCACCATCGCGATCGCGAAGACGTTCATCACGCGTGTGAGATCGATAAGCTGCCGTTTGGTGCGAACCGTCACAACGATCGCGACGAGCGCGATGACGACCCAGGCACTGCCCAAGACGAAGTCCGCGTCGATCGAGAAGAGCCTCGTTGTCTCGCCTGCGGTGACCCGCCACACGTGGCCGTAGGAGAAGAAGAGCAGGACGACCACGCTGAGACAGATCGCGACCTTGCGAGGCTCTCTCGTCGATGCGCCCAGCGCGAGCTGAAGGAACGCGACCGCGCCGAGCGTGACGCCGAGCGGCATCGCGATCTCAGAGAGCCGGAGCCCCCAGAGGTTCTGCTTGAGAAGGAAGAGGATGGGGAAGCTGGCGAATGCGAGCGCGTGCCATGGTCCGCGCCGGATCGGTCCGAGGACGTGACGTCGCTTCTCGCTCACTAACCCAGACGCTCGATGACCTCATGGAGGTCTCCGCGGATGCCGACGACGAAGGGGATGTCGAGCTTGGTATATCGGCGAGCTTCGGCCTCTCGAAGTCTGCGGATGCAGTCGACGATGCGGATGAGGTCGTCGGCTTCGAAGGCGAGGATCCACTCCCAGTCCGAGATCCCGAACGCGCTCGTGGTGTTCGGCAGGACGTCGGGGAACTCACGTCCCATCTGTCCGTGGTCGCGCAACAGCAGCGATCGCTGCTCCGAGGGCATCAGGTACCACTCTTCGGTCCGGACGAAGGGGTACACCGAGATGTAGCGCTTGGGTTCTTCGCCCCGGAGGAAGGCCGGCAGGTGATCGGGATTGAACTCCGCCGGACGGACGACGCCGATGAAGGTATGCGTGAGCTCGAGTCCCCGTCCGAGTGGTGTGCGTCGGAACTCCACCAAGAGGTCCTGATGGTCGTCTGCGCTTGCGGCAACCCACCAGAAGAGGATGTCTGTGTCCGCGCGAAATCCCGTCGCGAGGTATGTCCCGCGAACGGTGACGCGGTCGGAGAACTTCTCGAAGAGCGTGGCAACCTCGTCGGCCTGTTCGGACCGGAACGCCTGGTCCTTCGCTCGCAGGTCCGGCGAAGCCTTGAAGACGGGGTAGTAGGCGTACACGGCGTCACTGGTCATGCCACTATCTTGCCGAATGCTGAGCGGTGAGGCGCGTCTTTTCAGCGCACGAATGGAGCCGGCGTTGCTTTGACGAGATCTCCGAGTGGGACCCATGTATAGGCGTCGCTCTTGCGTGCCACGGCGTAGCTTTCGTCGGGTAAGAGAGGGAGGCGCTCGCCGAAATAGCGGTTGAAGATGACGCGAAAGCTGTTCACCGGCGAGATCGAGGGATAGACGACGTCGGCTTGGCCCGGCAGATGGTAGGCGTTGAGGATCCCGTACTTCACGCGAACGTCCGCGGCGGGCTCGGTTGCCCACGACGTGGGGAAACGTGTGGACAGACGCGGATAGGGGCCTTCGTCCGCCTGGATGACGACGATCGGTCGCTTCTCCGCCGCGACGGACAGCAGTCGGTCGATGATGCGCTCTATCTGCTTGTTGGCATAACGCACCTGCTCGAGGTAGCCCTCGACGTTGCCCTCGCGCTTGCCTTCTTTCGAGTAGTCGCCGTTTCGATCGAAGACGTAGGGAGGGTGGGGAATGATGAAATGCGCGAACACGTACTTCGGGCCGTCCATGCCGATGGCTCCGTCGAGCGCTCGGAATGCGCCCCGCGTTGCGTCCCGCTGTGTCTCGCTGTCGTCACCTTCGGTGGTTCCACCGCCACGAAGGATCGGTGCGAGCGCAGTCGATCCGTACAGAGCGCGTGTGAATTCGGACGTGGCAAGGGGCTTGAGGTTCACATCGGCGAGTGGACTCGAGGCGGTGTAGGACGCCCACGAGCCGACGTGCACGTAGCGGTAGCCGCTCGACTTCAGGAACCGCGCGACGTCGTTGTTTCGGACGAGATCGAAGATCGGTTCCCGGTCCGTCGATGGTTTGGGCACATCGGCCGTCAGTGTGCTGAGATGCTGCATGTTGAGCGACGACGCCAGCGACATGTGTGTGTTCTGGTAATTGGCGCGTGAGCCCGGCGTGACGACGAACCCCTTGTCTTCGAGCGCCGTGACGAATGGAGCGTTGTCGAAACCGAAGTGGGTCTTGAGGGTCTGCTGGTCGGCGTAGCGGTCGAAGATCAAGTAGTAGATGTCGCGCGGACGTCCGATCGCCCTGTGGGTGGCCGTGCCGCTTGCAGTGACTGTTCTCGCTGGTTCGGTAGAGACGAGATCCGAGACGACCCCCGCGAGTGTTGTCGCGGTGAGCATGACGGCGATGATGTTGAGCACCCGCGTGAGATCGGCCAGCCGCCGGTGCGAGCGAACCACGCTGAAGATCGTGGATCCGCCAAGGAAGAGCCACAAGGGGATCAGTAGCCCGTCGCTTAGATGCAGCGCCGTCCAGACGTGTCCATAGGAGAAGAACAGCAGCGCAAAGATCGAGATGACGATCGCGATCTTGCGCGACGAGCGGAAGACGATTGAACCGATGATCTGCGCGAACGCGACCACGGCGATCGTGATCAGCAAAGGGACTCCGGCCTCACTCGGCCCGATGACGTCGGCGTTATGCGCGACGAGGAACAGCAACGGGAAGACGGCGAACAGCAAGGGATGGAGTGGCCGGGACATGGTCGCCGCCATGCTGGCATGACCGCGTGCCACCGACAACGACCGCCGCTTCGCGGGTGTGTCGGCTGGGATACCGAGCTACGTCTTCTTGTTTTGCTTGTTCGCTCTCGTGCGCTCCATGTAGCGGGCTGCCGCTTCGCGTCCCTCGGGCTCGGCCCCCGACCACGCGAGGAGGTCGGCGTCGGCCCACGCGGCGGCGCCCATCTGCGTACGTCCGATGGCGGTGGTCATCGCCTTGGTCATGCGCAAGGGCGCATCCGGCATCGCGAGCAACTCACCGACCATCCCTTCGAGGGCCGGATCGAGCTCACCCGAGGCGACGAGCCTCTGGACGAAACCCGACCGCAGGGCTTCATCGGCTTCCATGGTGCGTCCGGTCATCACGAGGTCGCGCGTGAGCGGCAGTCCGATCTCGCGCACCAACCGGGGGTTGCCGCTCCACGTGAGGGGGATCCCGATCGCGAGCTCGGGGATGCGCACCAGCAACGTGTCGTCGCCGATCCGTAGATCGCATGCGCTTGCGAGCAGGGCCGCACCGCCGATGCAATGTCCGTGCAGTCCTGCCACGGTGACCTGCGTCAGCGCCTCGAACCGATCGAGCAACCGTTGCCAAGCACCCGCGCGATGACGCCGATCTGCCCATGACGCATCGCTTCCGCTCTGCGTCCCCGTGCCGCCCATGATGTCGGCGCCGGTCGAGAACGCGCGTCCCTCGCCGCGCAGGACTACAACGCGCACCGACAGATCGTCCTCGAGCTCTTCGACGGCAGCCGAGAGCTCCGAGAGCACCTCGCCATTGAGCGCGTTGAGCTTCTCCGGACGGTCGAGCGTCAGGCGCATCACCTCGCCATCGCGCTTCTGCCGGACAACGGTCATGAGAAAGATGATAGAGACAGGAGTCGCCGGCTTCGCAAGCGAGGAGAGCGAGCGTGTACCGAGTCGTCCAGTGGGCAACCGGAAACGTCGGACGTCACACCATCCCCGGCATCGACGCGCACCCCGAACTCGATCTCGTCGGTCTGTGGGTCTCGAGCGACGCGAAGAACGGCAAAGACGCCGGTGACCTCGCGGGGCTCGGCCGCCAGCTCGGCGTCAGGGCAACGACCGACGCCGATGCGCTCCTCGCACTCGAGCCCGATTGCATCGTCAACACCGCGATGGCCGACCACCGCCTCGGCGAAGCGATCGAGGATCTGATCCGCTTCCTCGAGGCCGGCATCAACGTCGTCGCGAGCGGACCCGTTTTCCTGCAGTACCCCTACGGCGTGATGCCCGACGCGATGATCGATCCCATCGTCGCCGCCGCAAAGGAAGGCGGCGCGAGCTTGTTCGTCAACGGCATCGACCCGGGCTTCGCCAACGATTGGCTCCCGCTCGTGCTCACGTCGATCTGTGAGCGCATCGAAGAGGTGCGATGCATGGAGATCCTCAACTACGCGACGTACAACCAGCCGATGGTGCTCTTCGACATCATGGGGTTCGGTCGTCCGATGGACGTCGTCCCGTTCATCCTGACGCCCGGAGTGCCGACGACGGCGTGGGGAAGCGTGGTTCGTCAGATCGCCGCCGGGCTCGACATCGATCTCGACGGGATCGAGGAGCACTACGAGAGAGTCGCGGCGCCCGAAACCTTCCAGGTCTCGGCAGGCACGATCGAAGTGGGCACGCAGGCCGCCATCCGGTTCGAGGTCCGGGGAATGAAGGACGGAGCTGCGGCCGTCGTCCTCGAGCACGTCACGCGACTGCGTGACGACCTCGCGCCCGACTGGCCGCAACCGAGCGGCGACGGTTGCTACCGCGTCATCGTGTCCGGTGAACCCGTCTACACCCTCGACCTGCAACTGCTGGGAACCGACGGCGACCACAACACCGCCGGTCTGAAGGCGACTGCCATGCGTCTGGTCAACGCCGTGCCCGCGGTGATCGCGGCGGAACCTGGTCTGGTGACAGCGCTCGACCTCCCCCTCATCACCGGTCGCGGCCTCTTCCGTTCCGTGTCAGGATCGCCGTGATGGACGGCGTCCACGATCTCGGTGGTGTTGCGGGGTTCGGTCCCGTCGATGCCACACCGTCCGAGCCTGTGTTCTTCGAGGAATGGGAACGACGTGCCTTCAAGGTGAACATGGCGTCGTTGGCTGCGTCGCGGTCGGGCGGCGCGGCGTTTCGGCACAGCATCGAGCGGATGGATCCGGCGCACTACTTGACGTCGTCCTACTACGAGCACTGGTTGACCGGCGCCACGACGCTGGTCGTTGAGGCCGGCCTGGTCTCGATCGACGAGCTCGAACGCAGGGCTGGTGGGCGGTTCCCGCTCTCGCGCCCGGATTGCGGGGTCTCGTCTTCCGGGCCCGAGATCGACCGCACCGAACCTACCTTTGCGGTGGGCGAGCGCGTGCGCGTGCGCGAGTGGCACCCGCTCGGCCACACACGTGCTCCGCGGTATGTGCAAGGAAAACGCGGCGTCGTGCTCCGATGCGACGGAGCATTCAACCTTCCGGACGTCGAAGCTCATGGTGGAGGGCGTGTCCTCGATCCGACGTATTCGGTTCGGTTCACCTCCCGGGAGCTATGGGGCGACGGCGGCGCGGACGGCGAAACCATCAACGTCGATCTGTGGGAGCGTTACCTCGAGGAGGACGCGTGAGCGACCACGACCACGACCATGACCATGACCATCATCCGGAACCCATAGCGCCCATCGAAGCGCGCGTCGCCGCGATCGAGTCGGTGCTCGTCGAGCGCGGGCTGTTCGACACCGAGCTGCTCGACACCATCGTCGAGAATTTCGAGAACAACCTCGGCCCCCAGAACGGCGCCAAGGTCGTTGCGCGTGCGTGGGTGGATGCCGAGTACAAAGCGCGTCTGCTCGACAACGGCACCGCAGCGATCGCCGAGCTCGGCTTCGGAGGACCGGAGGGCGACCACATGGTCGTCGTGGAGAACACGCCAGAGATCCACAACCTCGTCGTGTGCACGTTGTGCTCGTGCTATCCGTGGCCCACGCTCGGCCTTCCGCCGAAGTGGTACAAGGCGCCCGTGTACCGATCGCGTGCCGTGCGCGAGCCCCGCGCCCTCCTCGCGGAGATGGGCACGCCGATCTCGGAGAAGGTCGAGATCCGGGTCTGGGACTCGAGCGCCGAGGTCCGCTACCTCGTGTTGCCTGAGCGTCCGAAGGATTCGGACGACCTGTCGGAAGAAGAGCTCGCCGCGCTCGTCAGCCGTGACTCGATGATCGGTGTCGAAAGACTGTGACCGGGTCTGAGGACGTTGCGTTCATGGACGGACCTGCTGCGCTGCCACGTGACAACGGCGAGCTCACGTTCGCTGCGCCATGGGAAGCGCGCGCGTTCGCCCTCGCCGTCGCACTCGTCGAGCAACTCGATCTTCCGTGGGACGCGTTCCGGCTCCGTCTGATGGATGCCATCGAGCAGATGCCGCAACGTCGGTACTACGAGAGTTGGGCTGTCGCGCTCGAATCGCTCGTCGTCAGTCTCGAGCTCACCTCACCCGATGCGCTCGACGCCGCCACGCCGATCGAACGCGCCCCGCTCTGAGCGCGGATAATCGTCTGATGAGGAGACCTCTCACGGCCGTGATCTTGGCTTCCGCGATCTTTGTCGCCTGCGGGACCGAGGGTAGGCGGGCATCGGATGCTCCAACGGATCCCGGCGCGGCAACACCGCGCGCACCTTCTACGAGGGGTGGCGTCGCGACGACTCGTCCGCGCGTTCTGAGCAAGACGGCGTTCGTCGCGGCCGAGAACGCGATCTGCAGAGAGTACGACTCGCGCGTCGACGCGCTCGGCGAACCGGAGCCCGGCGAGTACGCCCCGTGGCTGCGGAAGTACATCGGGATCCTGGACCACATCCAAAAGAAGTCGAAAGCGGCGCGACCACCCGCCGATGCACAGGACGACTACGACCGCTACCTACGTCAGAACGAGGCACAAGCGACCGCTCTCGAGAGTGCGCTGCCGAAACTCGAGAAAGCAGATCGAGATGACGACATCGAGGCGGCCGACGAGGTATTGGACGACGCGTTCACCGTGTTCGATCGGATCGCCGACGAACAGGATCCATGGGCGCGGAGCTACGGCCTTTCCGAGTGCGTCGACGAAGAGCCACCGGGCGCTACGTCCGCTTAAGGTCGAAGGTTCGTCGCTTTCTGCCGAGGCGAAAGGCGTGGGATGACGAAGGCAGCGAAGACAGTCGCCGCGCGAGGCAAGGCCAAAGCGAAGACCAGAGCGAAGGCCAAGCCGAAGACGCGGATCAACGTCCGGTTCGACCGGTTCCTCAACTTCGTTGACCTCACGGCGCTTCTCCGCGCGTGGGCGGATCGCTACCCGAACCTGTTCGATCTGCGAAGCATCGGCAAGACCTTCGAAGGACGCGACATCTGGCTGTGTACGATCACCGATCGTTCGACCGGTGACCACGCCGAGAAGCCCGCCATCTGGGTCGACGCGAACATCCACGCCACCGAGCTCACCGGTTCGGCGGCTGCGCTTTACCTGATCAACAAGCTCCTGCGCGGCCACAAGAGGGACGAAAAGATCACGCGCGCGCTCAAGACTCGAACGTTCTACGTCGTTCCACGCATCTCGGCCGACGGTGCGGAGGAAGCGATGGCGAACAGTCCGCGCTACGTCCGATCGTCGACGCGTCCGTACCCGCGCACCGAACAGCGCGACGGGCTCGTCCCCGAGGATCTCGACGGCGACGGACGCATCCTGACGATGCGCATCAGCGACGGCAACGGCGCCTGGAAGCCCCACGCAGAGCATCCGCGGTTGCTCGTCGCGCGCGGGCCCGACGAGGACGGACCGGGTCCGTACTACCGTCTGATCGCCGAAGGCACGATCCAGAACTACGACGGCATCACCGTGCGCGGCGCGCCGCCGCTGGCCGGGCTCGACATCAACCGGAACTACCCGGCCGAGTGGCGGCCGAGCAGCGGGCAGTCCGGCGCGGGACCGTTCCCGACATCGGAGCCCGAGATCCGCGCGGTCGTGGAGGCCATGCTCGATCGGCCAAATGTCTGCGGCTACATCCAGTACCACACCTATTCCGGTGTGCACCTGCGTCCGCCGTGCGCGCAGGCCGACGACACACTTCCGACGTTCGACCTGCGCGTGTTCAAGGAACTCGGCGAGAAAGCGAGTGAGATCACCGGGTATCCGGTGCTGTCGGTGCACCACGAGTTCCGCTACGACCCGAAGGACGTCATCACCGGAGTCTCACTCGACTGGGCCTACGACCACCTCGGACTGCTTGCGTGGGTCACCGAGTTCTGGACGCCGCTTACGCGCGCGGGGATCGAGTTCGATCCGAAGAAGCCGCTCGACTGGGGCCGTCAGCATCCGCAGGACGACGACGTGAAGCTCTTGGCCTGGACCGACGAGAACGTCCCGGGCGGGTACGTCGACTGGTACGCATTCGACCACCCACAACTCGGCCCCGTCGAGATCGGCGGGTGGGACACGTCCAAGCTGTGGCGCAATCCGCCGCTGCATCTGCTCGAGGAGGAGATCGCACCGCATGCCGATTGGGCGATCCACCACGCTCTGGTGACGCCGCGACTTGGTTTGCGCGAAGCGTCCGCGATCGCTATCGGAGCCAAGGGAGAGGCCAGGGGAAAGGAGGGAACCTGGCGGGTGCGTTTCGCGGTGCAGAACACGGGGTGGCTGCCGACGCAGGTGACGAACAAGGCCGTCGAGCGCGGCGTCGTGCGTCCTCTCGAGTTGGAGATCGTGCTGCCGAAGGGGGCCGAGGTGGTGGGGGACCGAAAGGTCGAGATCGGCCAGCTGCACGGCCGCGTCCTGAAGCGCAGCGCGGTGACGGCGGCGATGGACGGCACCCCGGACATCGGGAAGGTCGACTGGATCGTGACCGCGCGGGCCGGCACGACGATCGATCTCGCAGCACGCCATCAGCGCGCCGGCACCGTCCGCACGTCAGTGACGCTGAGCGCCTCACGACAAGCGCGTTGAGTACTTACATCATGCTGCATGATGTAGCCTTTCTGGATGGCCAAGGTGCGGACCCAGATCCAGCTCGAGGAGCGCCAGTACGTCGCACTGAAGAGGCTCGCCGCCGCCGACGGTAGGTCGCTGTCGTCCGTCCTTCGCCGCATCGTCGATATGGCGCTCGCCGAGGGCGGGTCTGCACCCGAGGACGTCCGATCGGCTCGTCTCGCGTTCGTCGGCTCGGGCCGCGACTCGGAGCAGGCCCGGGACGCAGCCCGGCACCACGATCGGTACTCATACGCGTCGCGGCGCCGTTGAGCGTCTTTGTCGACACCTCGGCTTGGTACGCCCTCGCGTCATCGACCGATCAAGACCATCCCGCCGCGCGATCGATCTACGCCGGGCTCGTCGATCGCGAGGAGCCGCTGTTGACGAGCTCGTACACGATCGCCGAGACGATGGGCCTCATGCAGCGCCGGCTCGGATGGAAGCCCCTCGAGCTCTTCGCTGCCGCGATACACACGGTGGAGGTCGTGTGGATCGACGGAACGCTCCACCGTGAAGCTGAGGCGATCCTCTTCGACAGGCGCAAGCGCGGGGTGACGATCGTCGACGCTGCCTCCTTCGCGGTGATGACCTCACGCGGCGTCGAGGACGTATTCGCCTTCGATGACGACTTTGCGCGAGAAGGGTTCAACATCCTGCGCCCCGACGCAGAGCGGTCGTAACGGATAGAGGAGAGGACGGATGACCGATCGCCAACCGATGACCGAGTGGGACATCTTCCCGTTCGTCGGCGAGATGCACCTCAAGGAGCTGGAGCCGCCCGTCATCCCCGAGCCGCCGCGGTCGGGCGAGGATGGCGGCGAGCCATGCTCACCCTGCCGGCGCCCCGACGAGCATTGCTTGTGGGCGGACGAGCACTGGCGGGTCGCAGCTTCACCGAACCCGTCGGCCGTCCCGGTGATGTTGCTCGAGACTCGAGCGCACCACGATCTCGCGGACATGCCGCCGGAGCTCGCTTCAGCGCTCGGTCCGATGATCCAGCGCATCGAGGCCGCGCTCCTTGCAACGGGCAAGATCGGACGCGTCCACGTGAGCCGCTGGGGTGACGGCGGCTCTCACTTTCACCTTTGGATCTTCGGACGTCCGCTCGGAGCGCGTCAGCTGCTCGGAACGTTCCTTCCCGTCTGGACGAGCATGCTGCCATCCATGGACGCCGGGGAGTGGTGGGACTACCTCGATGCCGTCGGCGATGGCCTGGCCGCCGTCAGCGGCAAGCGACACCTGAACCTTCGGCCGGGGTAATGCTGGGAACGCGTCGTCGGGACGCGAAGGGTGTTGAACCCGCCGTCGATTTTAGATGGTCTCGCCGTCAGCTTCTCGCGCGCGGTCACCGGTCCATCCTGTCCCATGCGCCGGAAGTTTGAGCCTAAGGTCCGGTGACTACGTGCGCGCCGGCCCGTTTCGCGTTGCGCACGATGGCAGACACAACATCGTTCCACGCCCCGCGAGGCAGGTCGTGGCCCATGCCATCGATCGTGACGAGCTCGGCCCCGGGGACGACAGCCGCCATCTTCTCGCCGTTGGCGACCGGAACCAGGCGATCTCCCGTGCCATGGATGACGACCGTCGCCAGGTCGAGCTGCGACAACGATTGCGCGCGACCGGGGGCCGCAACCACCGCGAGCACCTGCCGAACGCGGCCCGCCGGGGCATAGCAACGGTCGTACGTCTTCGCGGCGAGATCGCGCATCGCGTCCTCGTCGAACTGAAACCCATACCCGGCCATGACTCGCCGGTGACGGACGTCCTGCTCGATGGCTTCCTCGCGCGTTGTTGCTGCGGGCTCTGTGAAGATCGCGGCGACGTCGGCGTCCGTTGAAAGGATGGGGTCGTCTCCCATCGCCGACATGATCGACGCGAGTGAGAGGACTCGGTCGCGGTAACGGAGGGCGACGATCTGGCCGATCATGCCGCCCATCGACTGTCCGGCGATGTGTGCGTTGTCGATCCCCAGGTGGTCGAGGATCCCGACGACGTCGCCTGCCATGTCGTCCACCGTGTAGGGCGGATTCTCGGTCGCGTCGTCGAACTTCGATGACAGTCCGACGTCGCGGTTGTCGAGGGTGATCACGTGGAAGCCGCTCGTCACGATGAGGTCGCGGAACCCCTCGGGCCAGCGGATCATCTGACTCCCGAGCCCGTTGATGAGGACGAGCGCTTCGTCGTTGGACGAGCCGAAGGTCTCGAAGCAGATGTCGATGCCGTTGACCTGTGCGACGGGCATCTACCGATGCTCCGCAAGCGCGCACGCGCCGGTCAAGTCGCCGGGCGCCTCAGTAGCGCTCATACGTAATGTGTGCCGCGTTTCGTGCCTCAGCGCTCTTTCACGCGGACAGATCGAGGAACTCGCGAGGGGTAACGATGCGGATCCCCCGAAACGATCCGAGCGCGAGGAGGTCATCGTCGCCGCTCACGATGGCGTCGCACATCCCCGCGACCGCGGCTGCGAGGACGTTGTCGTCATCGGGATCGCGAGACGTCGCCGGGACGGGGTCCGGGTCGATCAGGTCCGACATCGACTCGACCTCGTTTCGCGTCTCGCGCGCAGCTCGAGCACTGAACCCGAACTTGGCGTGAAGGACTCGCTCGTACTCGTCCATGAGTACACGGGACACCACGAGGCGTGCGGTTCCCTCGATGGCCAGGGCGAGGACGGCTCTTGGGACGCCTCCGAACACCGTGGCGGAAACGAGGACGTTCGTGTCGAGCGCGATGCGCACTACGCGCGCTGCTCGTCCCGATGCTCCCTCACGAGCCTGGGAACGTCCTCTTCGGAGATCCCCAGGTCCTGAGCTCGCCGGCGCCCGTACGCGAAGATCTGTTCCCACCGCTCGAGCCGGTCGATGTACTGCAGGACGGCAGCCCGGAAGAACTCGCTGCGCGTCCGACCGCCGGCGCGGGCAAGCGCGTCCACCTTCTTCGCCAACTCAGGCGGCAAGGACACGGTCACGGTTCTTGCGGTCCTTCCCATGCGTGGATTGTAACAACAGTTGTTATCGGCGCGGGTTGACCAACGCTCGCGGGGCTCCCCGATCGCGGCCGCGAACGGGTGATCCGGTGATGCAGATGTGTACCCGATGTGTACCCACTACTCGTCGTCGCTGGCGTCTTTGATCGCTCGTCCGAGTGCTTGTAGAACCTTCGTCCACAGCGCGGCGAGAGCTTGCCAGGCCAAGGCGAGGGCCACGAGCGCGATCAGACCGGCGAGGACAAAGAGGGCGATGCGGAGCAGCGAAGGCCCAACGGTGGGGGTGATCCGCCCGACCGCGGTGTGCAAGGTGACGGGTCTGTAATGCGGGCCCGCGTAAAGAGCCGCACCAGGTCAACGTCGGCGGCGAGGTGTACGGCCCCGGCGAGACGCTCGACGTGCCCGAGGAAGAGGCGAAGCCGTTGCTCGTCGCGGGCTACGTCGAGAAGTCGGCGGTGAAGGCGCGAGCACCGAAGAACAAGTAGCGATTCCCGCTCATGCGCGGGCCTCTGCGACGGTGTCGCGGACGTGCGTGCGCGGGGTACTACAGGCTGACAAGTCGGCTTGACACCCAAGACCTGACAAGCTAACTTGACAACCGCGATGAAGGTACGCGAGCTGCGGAAAGGTGCAGGGCTGTCACAGGGGGAGCTCGGCAAGGAGCTGAACGTCTCGCGGCAAACGATCAACTCGATCGAGGTGGGCCGCTACATCCCGTCGCTGCCGCTGGCTTTGCGTCTGTGTCGGTTCTTCAAGCTCCCAGTCGAGGAGGTGTTCGGTGATATCGAGTAGACGCGCCCGACTTTCGCTCTTCATCTTCTCGATCCTGTGCGGTGCGCTCCTCTTGGTGATCGCGATCCGAGCGGGTGAGGTTGGCAGAGGCGTCTTCGCCCTGCTGTGGGTCGGCGGCTTTGGGGCATTGCTGTTCTTCGCACGGGGCGAGCGAACCGAGCTGCTCGCCGGAACAGGAGACGAACGTGCGCAACGGATCGATGGTGAGGCTCTTCGTTACGCGCATTACGCCGTCATCGTCGTCGCGGTGATCGGCTTCGTCGTTGAGTGGGCGCGTAGCACACCCGGCCCTTTCACCCTTATCTGCTTCGTCGGCGGGACGGTTCACATGGCGTCCGTCTTGTACTTGCGAAACCGACGCTAAGGGGCGTCGGTCGCGGCGGATGTGTACCCGCGGCCAAAAAGAGAGGCCGCCCGGTCTCCCGAACGGCCTCTGACCTGCTGCTTCTCTAGTAGCGGGGGCGGGATTTGAACCCGCGACCTCTGGGTTATGAGCCCAGCGAGCTACCTGACTGCTCCACCCCGCGTCGCGACGACAACTATAGCCCACCGGCGCAGGCCCGACGGCCTACGACGGCGAGGCGACCGGCAAGCCGAGGAGCTGTGCCGCTTCGATCATCCGATCGTCGTAGGTGACGAGCACGCCGAGGGCATCACCGAGTGACGATGCGGCTGCGAGGTGGATCGCATCGAGGTTTCGAACGATCCCGGGATCGAGTCCGGCGGCGGCTTCGAGGAGCGCTTCGTCGAGGGTGAGAAGGCCGATCTCGATCAAACCCTCACGAGCTCTCATCGTCGCCTCCGGTCCGTGTTCCTCAACGGCACGCACAGCTTCGGTGCGAAGGAGCGCACATGACGTACGCGCCGGCCAATCGGTGAGATAGCGAAACAGCGCGGGCGACTCCGGTTCGGCCACGATGAGTTTTACGAAGGCCGACGTATCGAGATACGCGTCGCCCTCGCTCACCGCTCGTGCTCCCGCATCCGTTCGAGGATCTCTGAGGGAAGCGGCACGCCCGCCTGGGGGGCCACGGGCTTCCGCTTCAACAAGTCTCCCCGGCCGGGACGCAAGCGGCCGTCCGCGATGAGCTGTTCCTTACGTGCGCGCTGCAACGGAACCAGACGTGCAACCGGCCGCCCGCGCTGAGTTACCTCGATCGTTTCTCCCGCTTCAACGCGTCGCAGGTACTCGCTCGCATTTTGTCGCAACTCTCGTACGCCGATCCTCATGTGCTATATGGTAGCACATCGCCCCCTGGCGAACTTCGTGCCCTTGTGAAGGAGTTCCACCCACGATCGGTGGAACTCTCCTATAGTCGCCTCCGTGCCGGCCCCTGACGGGGCCAGCTGAGGTGCTTCCTCACAGGCACCCCGGGGCCCTACCGTCCCGGGCGGACGGCGCAGACGCGCTTCCACGACGTCGCCTTGCTGGCGCACGCGTGGGGTCGTGCGCCCACGACAAGGAGCAGTCATGTCATCTGTACGGGATCGTGTGCGGGGGAGGTGGGCCTGGAAGTTCGCGGCACTCGTCGCCGCGGCCACGCTTGTGGCTGCACCGGCGGCGGCCGCGTTCTCGCCGCCTCCGGCGATGATGACGTCACCGGGCGCGGCCCGGCTGCCGGCCAAGATCGCCGAGAAGAAAGTGAAGAAGAAGCAAGTCGGGAAGAAGCACAGGAAGGAGCCGGCGTCGATCACCGGCATGATCAAAGACGAGTTCGGTCACCGCGCTGACGAAGCGCTTCGCATCGCCCATTGCGAATCACGCTTCGACACCGATGACGTCTCGAGCGCCGGCGCAGTTGGCGTCTTCCAGATACGGCCGGTCGATCACGGCTGGCGGATCAGGAAGGTCAAGAAGGGCAAGGACCTCACCGACGCTGCGACCAACGTCGCCGTGGCTCTCCACATCTTCAAGGACCAAGGCTGGCGGCCGTGGGTCTGCGCTCGGACGCTCGGCTTCGTCGGTGGCTCGAGCTCAGCACACCACATCGCCACGACGTCCTCGTCGCGAAATAACGAAGGATCTCGCTCCCCGCGCGTTCCGCGATCGTCTCAGCGTGGCAACATGTCCTGATGCAATCTCGAGAAAGCCTTCACATCGACGCGCCGCCCGAGCGGCTGTGGCGCATGGTGTCCGATGTCACGCGCATGGGCGAATGGTCTCCCATCACCTACCGATGCGAATGGCTCGCTGGTGCGAGCGGCCCCCAAGAAAGCGCGAGGTTCAAGGGTTACAACAAGCTTTCGCCGGCCAAGTGGTGGACGATCTGTGAGGTGACCGAGTCGGTCAAGGGCAAGGTCTTCGAGTTCCGGACGGTAGACGTGTCGTTCCCGTTCTCCCTCGGGGTGCGCGGCCGGGAGATGACGCGATGGCGCTATGACTTCGAGCCGGACGGGATCGGCACCAAGGTCACCGAGTCGTACAGCGTGGCGTTCACGCCGCCGGTGCTGCGTATCCCAGAGCAGATCGCGCGGCGGATACCTGGGGTTTCTACGCTCATGGATCGCCGCCGCGCGCAAACCGAGCTCGGCATCAAGCAGACTCTCGAGCGCCTGAAGGTCGTTGCCGAAGAGGGTGTCGAGGGCGCCTGAGGCACGCGCTTCAGCCCGCTCGTATCCGTTCCACGCGTTCGACGATGGCCGACAGGGTCGGACCGGCGTCGGCCCCGATACGTGCGTCGAAGATGGCGTCCTGGTCGGTGGGCTCACGGTTGACGATCGCGAGCTTGGCTCCCGACCGCTTCGCCACACCGGGAAGGGCGGCCGCCGGGTAGACCACTAGCGACGACCCGACGACGAGGAAGAAGTCGGCTGCAAGCGACCACCGGTGGGCCTGCTCGAGCACGTCCTCCGGCAGCTGCTGCCCGAAGGAGATGGTCGCGCTCTTCAAGATCCCTCCGCAGTCGATGCACGCCGGGTCCTCCTCCCCGGCACGGACCCGGTCGAGGATCTCGACCGTTGGCCACGTCCGGCTGCACGACAGGCACTTGATCAGGCGGGAGGTGCCGTGAAGCTCGAGGACGCGGCGGCTGCCGGCGTCCTGGTGAAGACGGTCGATGTTCTGGGTGATCACCCCCGTGACCAGCCCGATCTCCTCGAGACGGGCTACGGCGCGATGGGCGTCGTTGGGCGCGACGTCGGTGCGCATGAAGGATGAGCCCTCGACAGCCATCTTCCACCGTTTCCTGCGGTGAGCCGGGTTCTTGACGTAGTTCTGGAAGGTGAACTCCGAGGCGTCGTTGCGCTCCCAGAAGCCACCAGGGCCCCTGAAGTCCGGGATCCCGGACTCTGTGGAGATCCCCGCTCCCGTGAAAACCACGCCCCGGCGGCAGGCGGCGATCCAGCCCGCGACCTGGTCGAGTGATGTGTCCACCGCCTGAAGCGTAGCGACTCCGAACTTATCTCGGGCAGCCTTCGTTTCTTCCCGGTAGGCGGAATCGTGGATCTGGGGGGACGTCCAGCGTCCTGTATGCATGAGGACATGGAAGAACCGAGTCCCAGTTGCCACACTCCACTATCGTGATGCCAGTCGGATCGTAGGAAAGGGGCAGTTGATGACCAAGAAGTTGGTGGCTTTCGTGATGCTTGCTTGCCTCGTGTTGACCTTCACCGGCGGAGACGCCGACGCCCGAAGGCGAAATCGGAAGAACAAGAAAGAAGTTGGCGTGTCCAGCGTGACGATCTCGTTCACCGATCGAGAGCCGGCGATCCCGCTCCCGGCGCTGTTCGAGGATCCGTCCGACTTCTTCGCGGGCACGATCTCGAAGGTTAGGGGCTGTGACGGGAACCAAACCGTCGAGGTTCACCGCGCCGGACAGGGCACCGTCGGCACCACGGAGGCGACTTCGAACGGCGACTGGACGATCTACGTCGAGGATCCGGGCACAGACACCTACTTCGCCAAGGTCACCGGAGTCACCAAACGCGGGCGGCAGGCATGTTCGCGCGGGACGTCGGCCCTTCTGAGCGTCGAGGACGCGTAAGCCCATGACCAGCGAAAAGACGACTCAGCGACTGAAGAAGCTCGGCGCCGTTGTGTTGATGGCGGCCTTGGCGGCAACGATGGTCGGCGCCGATGCCGATGCTCGTCGCCGCAAGGGCCGCGACAAGAAGAGCAGGAACAACAACGCTAGCGTGTCCAACGTCACGATCGACTTCTTCGATTCGGAGCCGGAAGGCGGTTTGAGGTTGCTGCTCCCGGATCCGACTGACGAGTTCAGGGGCACCATCTCGAAGGTCAAGGGATGTGACGGCCGCCAGGATGTCGAGGTCTTCCGTGGTGCCGGCGGCACCGTTGGGAAGGTCATGGCGTCGAGCAACGGCGACTGGACCGTGCAGGTCGAGGACCCGGGCGACGACTCCTACTACGCGAAGGTGGTCGGTGTGCGCAAGCGTGGCAACCGCACGTGCTCTCGCGGTACGTCTGCGCTGATCACGGTTGACGACAATGAGGGGAGCCTCTTCTAGCCCCAGCCGCCGCTCCGATCTGGATCTCACAAGGCGCCCCTTCGGGGCGCCTTGTGGCATAGATGGGGGGATATCGACGTGTTTAACCAACGCCGGTAGTATTTAGGAACCGGCACGCAAGTAGAAGGAGGTCACGCATGGCGCAGCGTCTCGAGATGGACCCCCAAGGCACCTACGAAGAGCGTTGGGGCTGGCGCACGCCCGAAAACTACATGTTCGAGCCGAAGAAGGGCCTGTCCAGAGAGGTCGTCGAGGAGATCTCGTGGATGAAGTCCGAGCCCGACTGGATGCGCAAGTTCAGGCTCAAAGCCTTCGACCGCTGGGAGCGCCGTCCCGTCCCGAACTGGGGCGCCGACCTCTCGGGGATCGACTTCAACGACATCTACTACTTCCTCAGGGCCTCAGAGCGCTCAGAGCGGAATTGGGACGACGTCCCCGAAGACATCAAGAACACCTTCGACCGTCTCGGTATCCCCGAAGCCGAGCAGAAGTACCTCGGCGGAGTGTCTGCGCAATTCGAGTCAGAGTCGGTCTACCACTCGGTGAAGGAGTCGATCACGGCGATGGGCGTGCTCTTCACCGACATGGACACAGCGGTGCGTGAGCACCCGGAGATCGTCCAGAAATACATCTCGACGATCATCCCGATCAACGACAACAAGCTCTCAGCGCTCAACTCCGCGGTGTGGTCGGGTGGCTCGTTCATCTACGTGCCCCCTGGTGTGGAGGTCGACGTCCCACTGCAGGCCTACTTCCGCATCAACGCGGAGAACGCCGGCCAGTTCGAGCGCACTCTGATCATCGCCGACGAAGGCTCCTACGTTCACTACATCGAGGGCTGCACGGCGCCGACGTACTCCTCGACGTCGCTCCACTCGGCCGTTGTCGAGCTCATCGCGCACCCGAATGCTCGTCTGACGTACACGACGATCCAGAACTGGTCGTCCAACGTCTACAACCTCGTCACCAAGCGTGCCGTTGCCGAAGAGAACGCCGTCGTCGAATGGGTCGACGGCAATATCGGCTCGAAAGTCACGATGAAGTACCCGGCCGTGGTGCTCAAGGGACGCAAGGCCCACGGTGAAACCCTGTCGCTCGCCTTCGCCGGCAAGGGTCAGCACCAGGACACCGGCTCGAAGATGACCCACGTCGCGCCTGAGACGACCTCGCGCATCATCTCGAAGTCGATCAGCAAGGACGGCGGACGCACCTCCTATCGCGGCGGTGTATGGATCATGCCCGGCGCGAAGAAGTCGAAGTCCAACGTCGTATGCGACGCGCTGCTCATCGACGAGGAGTCGCGCTCGGACACCTATCCCTACATGGACATCCAGGAAGACGACGTCGAGATGGGCCACGAAGCATCGGTGTCGAAGATCGGCGACGAGCAGCTCTTCTATCTCCGCAGCCGTGGGATCCCGGAGGCCGAGGCGGCTGCGATGATCGTCCGCGGATTCATCGAGCCCATCACGAAGTCGCTTCCGATGGAGTACGCCGTCGAGCTCAATCGCCTCATCGAGCTCGAGATGGAAGGCTCAGTCGGCTAGGGGGTTCGGGAGTCAGTTCGACGCCGACAACGTCGCGCGTTGGGCGACGGAGCACCCTTCATGCGTGTACGCGGTCTGCCGCTGGTATCGGATCGCCTCTGCGGCGTCCAGTTCTGCCGGCCAATTCTGCCGGTAGGCCGCTGCCCGGTTTTCCTGGAAGGACGGGGCGCGACCGCGCCTTTTAGCCAACGACGATAGGATTTAGAGTCCCGACCAGCACGTCCACGAACGGACCGATGACGACAATCACCAACGAGATCGAAGATTGCGTCGCTGCTCTCAGCGCCGCATCGCCGGATTGGCTGGCCGAGTTGCGTCAGCAGGGCCTTGCCCAGAGCCGCGAGATCCCGTTCCCGGGCGGACGCGAGGAGCACTGGCGCTTCACCGACCTCGACGCGATCAAACCCGGGAACTTCCGTCTGAGCGACGCCGCATCGCAGCCGACACTCGAGGGCGTGACGGCGCGCGGCGTCATCTTCTGCGACCTCGCGACGGCCGTGCGCGACCACAGCGACCTATTGAAGCCCCGGCTCGGCTCCCTTATCGGGGCTACCGACCCCTTCACGGCGCTCTCGCTGGCTGCGCACAACGGCGGCACCTTCCTCTACGTCCCCACGGGTGTGGAGTGCAGCGCTCCGTTCCACGCGACGCACACGATCACACCGGACGCCGCTGGATCGACGGTTCTTCCACGCACGGTCGTGATCGTGGAGGACGGCGCGAAGGTCGTTTTCAACGACGTGTACTCCAGTGACCCGTTGTCGCAGTCGACGCTCGCCGCACCGGTCACCGAGATGTTCATCGGCAAAGGGGCCGAGGTCGGCTGGGTGACCTGGCAGGACTGGGGGCCGGGCGTGAAGCACGTCGCGAACGTCCGCGCTCGCCTCGATCGCGACGCGCTGCTCAATACGCTCGTTGTGACCCTCGGCGGCGACTACTCGCGCACGTGGAAGGAATGCACACTCGCGGGCGAGGGCGCACGGTCGAACATGTACGGTCTGTACTTCTCGCACAGCGAACAGCGCTTCGAGCATTGGACGATGCAGGACCACGTCGCTCCGCATTGCACGTCCGATCTGCTGTACAAAGGCGCGCTCGAGGACACCTCGCAGGCCCTCTACTACGGCACGATCCACATCCGTCCGGACGCCCATCACTCCGACGCTTATCAGGCCAACCGCAACCTCGCTCTCTCACCGAACGCACGAGCATTGCCGCATCCGCGCCTCGAGATCGAGAACAACGAGGTCCGCTGCACACACGGCGTGACTGTCGGACAGGTCAGCGACGAACACCTCTTCTACCTGCAGTCGCGTGGCATCCCGCGCGAGGAAGCGCGCAGGCTCATCGTGTTCGGGTTCTTCAACCAGGTGCTGGACAAGGTCGGCTGGTCGGGCATGCAGGAACAGCTCGCCGATGCGATCCGGACAAAGATGGAGGTGTGATGGGCGAGTTCGTCAAGGTGGCGAAAGTAGCCGATATCCCAACCGGCGAGGCACTGCAGGTCGAGGCCGGCGGACAATCGCTCGCGCTCATCCGCGTGGGTGAAGACGTCTTCTGCGTCCACGACATCTGCACGCACGAACACGCGCATCTGTCCGAAGGGTTCTGCGAAGGGTTCGAGATCGAGTGCCCGCTCCACGGCTCGATCTTCGACGTCCGCACCGGTGCGGTGAAGTCGCTTCCCGCGACCGAGGACGTCAAGACCTACAACCTGAAAGTGGAGAACGGCGACGTGTATGTGGAGGTAGCCAAAGAGTGAGTAGCGCTAACGCGGATCCCATTCTGAGAGTTCAGGACCTCCACGTGAGCGTGGAGAACAAGCCGATCCTGCGCGGGCTCGACCTCGAGATCCCGAAGGGCGAGGTGCACGCGATCATGGGGCCGAATGGCTCCGGCAAGTCGACCCTCGCGCAGGTGCTGCTCGGCCATCCAGCGTACGAGATCACCCAGGGATCGATCACTTTCAAGGGCGAGGACGTCACCGAGCTCGCACCGGACGAGCGCGCGCGCCTCGGTATGTTCCTCGCGTTCCAGTACCCGGTCGAGGTCCCCGGTGTCTCGGTGTCGAACTTCCTGCGCACCGCGATGAACGCTGTTCGCGGACAAGACATCCCCGTGCGCGAGTTCATGACGCAGCTCCGCACCACGCTCAAGGAGCTCGGCCTCGACGAATCGTTCGCGCGACGGAACCTGAACGAAGGATTCTCCGGTGGAGAGAAGAAGCGCGCCGAGATCCTGCAGCTCGCGCTGCTCAAGCCCGAGCTCGCCGTTCTCGACGAGACCGACTCCGGCCTCGACATCGACGGTGTGCGCATCGTGGCCGAGGCCGTGAACCAACTCAAAGGCCCGGACATCGGCTTCGTGGTCATCACCCACTACACGCGGATCCTCGATTTCATCACTCCCGACGTCATCCACATCCTTCTCGGGGGCCGGGTCGTGCGTTCGGGTGGTGCCGAGATCGGTGCTCACCTGGAAGAGGTCGGCTACGAGGCTCTGCGCGAGGAGTTCGGTATCGAGACCGACGAAGCAGAGCTCGAGGAGGCTCCGAAGGGGTGACGGTGGACGTCGCTTGCGTTCGTAAGGACTTCCCGATCCTGGACCGCGAGGTCCACGGTCACAAGCTCGTCTACCTCGACAGCGCCGCAACATCGCAGAAGCCGCGCCAGGTCATCGACGCGATGACCTCGTTCTACGAGCACACCAATGCCGGTGTGCACCGTTCGGTGCACCAGCTCGGCGAAGAATCGACGGCAGCCTACGAAGGCGCTCGCGAGAAGATCGCCGCGTTCGTCAACGCACCAGATCCGCGGGGCGTGGTCTTCACGCGAGGGACGACCGAGGCGACCAACCTCGTCGCCTATGCGTGGGCCCGCCGGCGTTTGAAGCCGGGCGACGAGATCCTCGGGACGGTGATGGAACATCACTCCAACCTCGTCCCTTGGCAGATGGCCGCGGCAGATACCGGTGCGACGACGCGCTACCTGCCTATCACCGACGCCGGCGAGCTCGACCTCACTGATCTCGACACGTTGTTGACCGATAAGACCAAGCTCGTGACGGTCACCGGGATGTCGAACGTGCTGGGCACGATCAACGACCTGCACCCGATCATCGAGGCCGCTCATGCCGTCGGAGCCCTCGTCCTTGTCGACGGCGCGCAGCTCATTCCGCACAGCGCGACGGATTTCGTCGCGCTCGGATGTGACTTCCTTGCGTTCTCGTCGCACAAGATGCTCGGACCAACCGGCGTCGGGGCGCTCGTCGCCAAGCCTGAGCTACTGGAGGAGATGGACCCGTTCCTCGGAGGCGGCGAGATGATCCGCGACGTCTCCCTCGTCGGCTCCACGTGGAACGACATCCCGTACAAGTTTGAAGCCGGCACGATGATGGTGGCCGAAGCCGTCGGTTTCGGGGCGGCGGTCGACTACCTGTCAGAGCTCGGGATGGACAACGTCCGCAAACACGAGATCGAACTTGCTCGGTACGCGCTGTTGGTACTCGGCGACGCCCCCGGGGTGAAGATCTATGGACCCACCGACCCCGAGCGCCGAGGATCGACCTTCTCCTTCAATCTCTTCGACCAGGGCGAGCTGATCCACCCCCACGACGTGGCCACGATCCTCGACGGCGAAGGCGTTGCGGTCAGGGCCGGACACCACTGCGCGAAGCCGCTGATGAAGCGCTACGACGTCCCGGCGACGAACCGTGCAAGCTGCTATGTCTACAACTCGCAAGCCGACATCGACGTCCTTGTGGAAGCCGTTGACAAGGCTAGGGTGTTCTTCTCGAGGGGTAAGCCATGAGCGTCGACGACCTGTATCGCGAGATCATCCTTGACCACTACCGCAGCCCGCGGAACAAGCGGCGCGGGGTCGAGGGCGCCATCGCCGTCAAGCACGACAACCCGTTGTGCGGCGACGAGTTGCACCTGGCGGTGGATGTCCGCAACGGAACCCTCTCCGACGTGGCTTTCGACGGCAAGGGATGCTCGATCTCCCAGGCCTCGGCCTCGATGATGACTGAGGCCGTGCAAGGTCAGACCGTCGGCGACGCACTCGATCTCACCGAGATCGTGCGACTGATGATGCACGGAGAGCCTCCGAGCTCCGATCTTGGAGACTTGATGGCACTCGAGGGCGTGGCCAAGTTCCCGGTACGCGTGAAGTGCGCACTGCTGGCATGGATGGCCCTCAAGGACGCGCTCGGACAGGTTGTCACGCCAGAGCGAAGCGGAGGCGACAGATGAGTCAAGAAGCGATCAACGAGGAAGAGATCTGGGAGGCCCTGAAGGTCGTCACCGATCCCGAGATCGGGATCGACGTGGTGAACCTCGGTCTCGTCTACGGCGTGGACATCGGCGAGGACAAGTGTGTGAAGATCCGCATGACGCTCACGTCGATGGGCTGTCCGGCGACCGGACTGATCGAGTTTCAGGCAATAGAGGCTGTGAAGACCGTCGATGGCGTGAGCGATGCCGTCGTCGAGTTCACCTTCAACCCGCCCTGGAGTCCGGACAAGATGACCGAAGAAGGCCGCGACATGCTCCAGGCGATGGGGTACTGATCGCTAGATCGTGTTGTTCGGCTCGGGAGCCGTGCGCGCGCCGCGGAACCGGTCGATGAACGCGTCGATGAGCTTCGGCGAAGACTTGTCGCACGTGACCATCCGTCCCCAGGCCGAGAGCGCTACCTTCGTGTCGCCCTCGAGCGGCGGGTAGGGAACGACGAGCACCTTGTCCTCGTTGCGGTACTCGCTTTCGAGATCGGTTCTGTCGTCCTTCTTGAGCTTGTCGTGCCAGATGACGACGGCGCCGTGTTCGAGTGAGTGCACAGACTTGTAGATGTTGAGGCCTTGAGTCGGGTCGTCGCTCAGCGGCTCGTCGTAGATGCCCTCCGGAAGCGTCGTCGGCTGGTGTTCGCCGTGCGTCGGCGGAGAGACGTCGTATTCGGTCCGCTCGCCCTCGGTGAGGTGTTCACCACTGCCGCTGCTGCTGGTCTCACGAACCTCACTGCAGCCTTGGGCCTTCGCGAGCGAGTTGAATTCGTTCGAAGCACGGCTGCCGAGCACCTGACTCGTGACGATGGCCGCGACGATCACCAGAACGATGGTGCCGCCGATAACGTAGTTGCGCCGGCGAGCTCTCCGCTTGCGGACGCTGAGGCGCTGATGGGGCGTCTGCTTGCGACGCGTTGCCTCCGAACGCACGGGCGAACCCGGCCCGCGTGATGGTGGTTCGGCGCCACGCGCCGACGAAGGCGGATGTCCCGAGGGTGCTTGCGTGGACGGCGGAACACGCACGGGGGCCGTGCCGGGCGCCGAATGGACCGGGGGCGCGACGGGACGACGGTGCTGCCGCTTGCGTTTCTTCTTGTTGGCCACGGCAGGTAAGGATAGCGGCGTGAGGGCACTCCACGGGTTCACCTTGTCCGTTGTGTCGGCACTGCTGTTGTTCGGCGCCGGAGAGCCGCTGGGATGGGGCCCGCTCGCCTGGATCGCGCTGGTCCCGCTCCTGGTCGCGGTTCTCTCGGCCGAGCGTCCGCGCCGCGCATGGTCGTACGGTCTGGTCTTCGGTCTTGTCTATTTCGGCGTCGAGCTGTCCTGGATCTTCCTGTTCGGCTGGATGGCGTGGACGGGCCTGTGCGTCTTCCTCGCCGTCGAGGTGAGCATCGGAGCGCTCGTCGCCGGGGTCCTCCGTCGCTCGCGTTTGGCCCCACTGCTCATCGCGGGGGCGTTGACCGGCGTCGAGCTCTTCAAGGACCGCTGGCCTTTCGGCGGCTACTCGTGGGGATCGGTCGGAACGACACAAGGGTCGGTTCCCGGTGTGCGTTGGCTGACCGGTGTGATCGGTGTTTACGGATTGTCGTTCCTCATCATGCTCACGGCGACTGCGATCGCGTGGTTCATCGTCGAGCGCAGAGTGGCGTGGACGAGTATCGCCGTTGCCGCCGGTGTCCTGATCGTCTTCGTTGCGGTCGATCTCATCGCGTTCTCACCGCAGCCAGGGAGAGGCCTGGACGTCGCCGTCGTGCAGGGCAACGTGCCGCGTCCGGTGGTCTCTGGTCAGCGCGACGCGATCCTGCGCAACCACATCGACGCTACTCGCGAGATACTCGACAACCGCCGCGTGGATCTCGTGGTGTGGCCGGAGGAGTCCGTCGGTTCTGGAGTCTCACCCGGCGCGCTCGAGCTCGTGGGAGATCTCGCGCGCGAGTTGAGCACACCGTTGCTCGTCGGGCAGACCTTCGTCGACGGCGACCGGTTCTTGAACGTCGTCCGACACGTCGATGGGAGGGGCCGCCTCGTCGATACGTACCAGAAGCGTCATCCCGTGCCATTTGGGGAATACGTCCCGCTCGGCTTCTTCCGGAGGTTCGTGGGCACACTGCAGAGCCAGATCCCAACAGACCAGGAGCCGGGGGCGACCGCGAACGTCTTCGATGTTCACGGGTCTGATCGAGTGACGAAGATCGCGACGCCGATCTGCTTCGAATCGGTGTTCCCGCGCGACTTCCTCGACTTCGCCGGCAACGGCGCCGAACTCTTCGTGCTGTCGACCAACAATGCGTCGTTCGAACGTTCCTACGCATCCGAGCAGCACATCGCGCACACGCGCATGCGTGCGCTGGAGACCCGGCAATGGGTCATCCAAGCGGCGATCTCGGGCATCAGCGCGGTGATCTCCCCGGACGGAACGATCGCTCAGAGCACAGAGCTGTTCACGACGGACGCGTTCGTTGCGAGTGTCCGGGCACGCAGGGCTTCGTCGCTGTACGCGAAGATCGGAGATCTTTTCCCCGCGCTCTTCGCGGCCGCTTCGAGTGTCGGATTGATCGCCGCCCTGCTCCGTCGCAGACCCGCGAAGCTAGAGTCACCATCATGAGTCTCGACACCGAACTCACCGATGTTGGATTCGAGCTGTTGCAGAGCCGTTCGGGCAGCCGGAAATACACGCGCCGTTCGAATCCGTACTTGCAGTGGTGGGTCATCGTCAACGACAACGGCACTGCCGAGCTGCAATGGGAGCTGGAGCTCGGCGCCTACCTTCACGCGAAGGGGTTCCACGTCGCGGTGCAAGACGAGCTCTCGTTGCTCATGTATCCGAAAGGCGAAGCGGTCGGCCCGGCCGACGTGGGTTGGGTGGCCGACGAGATCGCCCGGGCCGAAGCGCAGCTCTCGTCGGTGGACCTGTCGTCCGGCCTGTAGATTCTTCGCTGCACCACAAACTGTTCACCGATAGAGGAGGGCTCGAGATGGAAGTCAAGGTCGGCGACAGCGTGTCGCTTGATGCGAAGAAGGTGGGTCAGCTCCGCCGCACTGGGGTGGTGCGCGCAGTCACCAAGGGGATGTCCGGCCCGCGTCTGGAGATCGAGTGGGAAGGCGGCGGGGTCTCGATCATCGCTCCCGGTGCTGGGATCTTGCTGGTAGGTGGCAAGGCCAAGAGCAAACAAAAGCCCAAGGCGAAACCGAAGGCCAAGCCGAAGCCGAAGTCCAAGGCCAAGGCTGCAAAGCCGAAGTCCAAGGCCAAGGCTGCAAAGCCGAAGGTCAAGGGGCCAAAGAAGGCCAAGAAAGCCAAGAAGGCGAAGCGCTGACCTGAGTGGATTCGGGTACCCTTGTCCTCGTGAAGCGCGTGCTCTTGGGTCTGGCGGCCATCGTATTTCTCGTCGTCGTACCCGTTCGTCCGGCATCGGCTGCGACGATCCAACCTGGGGACCAGATGTGGTCCAGCATCGGCGGATGCACACTCGGCTTCGTGCTGACCGGTGGTGGAAGCACCTACTTCTTGAGCGCGGCCCATTGCGTGGACCACGTGGGCGAGCCGATCAAGCTCTCCGACAGCTCCGTGGTCGGAACCGTTGCCGCGAAGGGCAACGGGGACAACAGCAGTACCGATTGGTCGCTGATCGATGTGACGAGCCGGGCCCGCGAGGTTTCGCCCGACGTTCGAGGCCACGGTGCTCCGACCGGCGTTGCGTTCGCGAGCGGGTCGGCCTTCGGCGACACGATCGACCATTCCGGATACGGCATCCCGTGGTTCGTCAGCATCTTTACCCGCGAGGCCCGGTTCGGCGTTCTCGTCAGTCAGAACAGCGGAGTCTGGACGTCGATCGGTCCGGACACCTTCGGTGACTCGGGAGGTCCCGTGCTGCACCGCAGCTCGGGGGGCGCGCTCGGTTTGATCAGCCGGCTGTGTGTCGGTGTGTGCACCAGCGAAGGCCCGACCATCGAGGGGATCCTCCCGCAGCTCCCGCCCGGCCTCACGCTGCGAACCAGCTAGACCGCGAGCGCCTTGATTTCGTCTTTCGCCTCGTCGAGCAGCTTGTAGCTCGGCCCCACCATCGCGGCGTCGGCGAAGAACGTCATGTTCCACAGGGCGACGTGTCGCAGCCCCACGGCCGCGTAGCCCTCGATCTTCTTCGCGATCTCGGACGGCGATCCGTGCAGGACGGCGTCGTGGACCACCTGCGTTGGGATCGCTTCGATCGCGCGGAGCGCGTCCTGTTCGGATAGGCGCGACGGGACATACTCCAGGAACCCGTGCGTTCCCTCGCCGAGCGGATGCGTCGCGCCGCGCTGCTGGTAGAAGGAGTCCGGTAGCGCAAGGGCGAGCGCCTTGACCATCGGATGCTCGATGAGCCGGTGCGCGGTGTCGTGGTCGTCCGCGATCACGGTGTACGCCCACATGCCGGCGGTGATCGCATCGGGGTCGCGCCCGACCTTGGTGGCCGCGCGGGTGACGATGCTCCATTTCTCCTCGTACTCAGCCAGGTCGAGCAGCGTGGGCAGCCAGCCGTCGGCGAGCTCGCCGGTCACGCGGCACAAGCGTGGGCCGTGTGCGGCCAGCCAGATCGGCGGGTAGCGACCCTCGACGAGCGGACGCATCCCGCACACCGCGTCGCGCAACTGGAAGACGGGTCCGTCGTAGTCAACGGGGTCGTCGTTCTCCCACAGCAGTCGGATCACGCGCAACGCGTCCTCGAGGCGCGTTGCCGGCTTACCGAAGTCGATGCCGTAGGGCGTGATGTTCTCGCCCTCGCCGGCGCCGATCCCGAGGATCGTGCGTCCGCCGCTTATGTGGTCGAGAGACAGCCACTGTCTGGCGAGCTGCGCCGGGTGGTTGCGCACGGCCTCGGTCACCGACGTGCCGAGCGTGATGCGTTCGGTGGCTTGTGCGGCGATCGTGATGGCGACGGCCGGGTCGTAATACGCGTGGACGTTCGGCAGGATCGCCGTCAGCGGGGAGTACTCGGGCGTCCACAACGACTGCGGATGCCAGCCCATGAGGTGGTCGGGGAACCAGACGGCGTCGAAACCCTTCTCCTCGTTGCGCCGCGCGGTGTAGGCGATGGCTTCGATCGGCGGAACGACGATCCCCGGGGCTCCCACCGTGACTGGCATATGACATTCTGGCTCAATGACCCTCCCGATGAAGACGTCGACGAACTTCCGGGCGACTTCATGACGAAGGTCGCGTGCATCGGAGCCGGCTCGTGGGGGACCACGGTTGCCGCTCTCATCGCGCAGAACGGCAACGACGTCGTTCTGTGGTGCAGGCGTGGTGAGCTCGCCGACGAGATCAACCAGGACGCATACAACGAGCGCTACCTGCCCGGCATCCGGCTCCCGGAGAACCTTCGGGCCACCGGGGACATCGAGGAAGCCATGTCGGGGGCCGAGGTGTGCGTGATGGGGGTGCCGTCGCACGGCTGGCGTGAGGTGCTCGGCATGATGAGCGAGCAGCTCGCCGGCATCGAAGCCATCGTCAGCCTCACCAAGGGCCTGGAGGTCGACACCAATCTCCGAATGAGCGAGCTCGTGGCAGAAGTGTGTCCGGACGTGCCGTCCGAGAAGTTCGCCATGCTCGCCGGCCCGAACATCGCCAAGGAGATCGCGCGCCGCATGCCTGCTGCCACCGCGATCGCCTGCACCGACGAGGCGCGGGCGATCTGGCTCCAGGATCTCGTTCATCAGCCCTACTTCCGCGTGTACACCAACACAGACGTGATCGGCTCAGAGCTCGGCGGGGCGATCAAGAACATCGTTGCCATCTCCGCGGGGATCACCGACACGATGGGCTTCGGCGACAACGCGATGGCTGCGCTCATGACCAGGGGCCTGGCCGAGCTCACGCGGCTCGGCAGCCGCCTCGGCGGCCAACCGCTCACCTTCGCCGGCTTGGCCGGGATGGGCGACATGATCGTCACGTGCATCTCGAAGTACTCGCGCAACCGCCGAGTAGGCAAGGAGCTCGGCAAGGGGCGTGGGATCGACGATGTGATCGCGGAGATGAACATGGTTGCCGAAGGCGTCAAGACCTGTCGGCCGATCCTCGAGCTCGGTCGCAAGGTCGATGCCTGGATGCCTATCACCGAAGGCGTCGTTTCGGTGATCTACGAGGGGGCAACGCCAGACGAGATGGTCGCCGACATCCTGTCCCGCGCGCCGGTACCGGAGACATACGGGATCGACACATGACCGCGCCGGAGAGCCGGCAGACCAACGGTTCGCTCGGAACAGCGTTGCGCTCTGTCTTCGCGGTCGTCGCCAATGATCCGGGCAGAGTCCTCGCGATCGGTGCCTCCTACTCGCTCGCGATCGGGATCGCGAACGCCGTGGCGCGTTCTGCCACCGGTGTTCTCGATCCGACAACCGTCTCGCCGGAGGAAGTCGCCGCCGCCGGTGTCGCCGCCGTCGTCGCGATCGTGATCTTGTTGCTCGTCAACGTCGTGGTTCTTCCCGTCACGATCGGCGCGCTGTCGCTGGCTGGATCGGCCGCCGTCTACGGCGATGCAGTCGAGGCCGGCGGGATCGTCCGGCGAGCATTCAGCCGTTCGCTCGAGGCGATCGGTGTCTACGTGACGATCGTGCTGCTGCTCGTCGCGCAGATGGTCGCGGTCGGGCTCCTTGCGCTGATCGTCGCCGCTCTCGTCGGCCCGGATACCGGGTTCAGCGTGCTCAACGTCGCTTCCTTATTGGTGCTGATTCCGGTCGTCTACGTTTTCGTTCGTTACTCTCTTGCGATCCCGGTCGTGATGCGGGAGGGACGAAAGCCCATCCAAGCCATGCGCCGCTCGTGGGCCCTGGTCGCGGGTGCGTGGTGGTGGACGTTCGGTCTCCTGCTTGCCGGGATGGCGGCGGCGGCGTTCAACGTCATCATCTCGTTCCGCTTGTTCATCGGTCCCGACCTCATCAGCGACTTCCTGATCGGTGCGGTGATCAGTGCGATGGCTGCGCTGATCTCGGTCGTTCTGTACGGGATCGGCGTCGGAGTTGCGTACGCGTATCGCGCGCCGGAGGACGTCGTCCCGCCCGAGGTCGTGGCTTCAGAGCAGCGGGTCGCCGATTCGGACGCGGCGGTGGCCGGCCTGCGCACCCTCGAACGGCCCGCCGGTGAAGCTTCTTCGACGTCTCAGTGACGGCCAACCGCATCGGCGACTACGCCCTCATCGGTGACTGCCATTCGGCGGCGCTCGTCGGAGCCGACGGCTCGATCGACTGGGCATGCTTTCCGCGCTTCGATTCACCTTCGGTCTTCTGTCGCAGCCTCGACCACGAGCGCGGCGGGTCCTTCGATGTCATGCCCGAGGAGCTCGTCGAGATGAAGCGTCGCTACATCGATCGGACGAACGTCCTCGTCACGACGTTTTCGTGCGCCTCCGGTGTCCTCGAGGTGACCGACTGCATGCCCGTGTCGTTTCCGGACAACGCCACGGGCCGCGACCCACGCGATCTGCGCTCGTATCACGCGATCCTCAGATCACTGCGATGCACGCAAGGCACGGTTGCCGTCCGCGTCTCGATCGCGCCTCGGTTCGACTACGCTCGCGTCGTCCCGCACTTTCGTTTGACGTCTGAAGAGTCGGCCGAGGTCGTCGGGGGAGCCGACGCGATCCACATCACCGCGACTCGCGCGCTCGACGAGGAACGTGAGCGCATCAAGGCGCGCTGGCTCATCCGTGAGACAGAGTTCGTCTTCGTCGAAGCTGCGTGGGCGCCGTCGCATGAGCTACGCGCTCTCGACGAACGTCCGACCATGGAGGACCTGGAAGCTCGCCTCGAGCAGACCGTCGCGTTCTGGCAGGGTTGGAGCGATCGTTGCATCATCGACGTCGCCGACGAGGACAAGGTTCGACGTTCCGCGCTCGTGCTCAAGGCGCTCACGTATGCACCGACGGGAGCCGTCATCGCCGCTCCGACGACGTCACTTCCAGAGCTGATCGGTGGCGAGCGGAACTGGGATTACCGCTACACCTGGATCCGCGACGGCACCCTGACGCTGATCTCGATCTTCGCGCTCGGCATCCGTGAGGAGGCCGAGGCATTCCGGTTCTTCATGGAGCGAACGAGCGCCGGACGTCCGGAGGATCTGCAGATCATGTACGGCATCGGCGGAGAGCGTTCGCTGCCCGAGCTCGAGCTGTCGCACCTCGCGGGTCACCGCAACTCGGCCCCCGTGCGCATCGGCAACGGTGCTGCAACGCAGAGGCAGCTCGACGTCTACGGGCAGATCGTCGAAGCCGCGTATCTGTTCGCGAAGGCCGGTGGGCGCGTCACACCGGACAACTGGAACTTCTTGTGCGGCGTCGCCGACGTCGTCGCGTCGTCGTGGCGCGATCCCGACCACGGGATCTGGGAGATCCGCGACGAGCCTCGGCACTTCGTCCACTCGAAGCTCAACTGCTGGGCGGCTCTCGAACGGATGATCAAGATGGCCACGACGCGCAAGCTTCCGGCTCCGGTCGATCGGTGGAGCGCCGAGCGCGACGCGTTGCATTCGTACGTCCTCTCGGATGCTCAGGAGCGCGGTTGGTTCGCGCAAGCGGTCGGCTCCGACGCACCGGATGCGGCGACGCTGCTCGTGCCGGCGATGGGCTTCCTTCCGACGACGCATCCGCTCGTGCAGAAGACGATCGAGGTCGTGCGCTCCGAGCTCGGAGACCGCGCTCTTGTCCACCGCTACCTCGCCCCGGACGGACTCGGGGGTGGGGAGGGCTCTTTCCTGCTGTGCTCGTACTGGTTGATCGACTGCCTGACCTATTCGGGACACATCGACGAGGCCGAGACGTTGCTCGCCGAGCTCAACGGATACGCCAACGACGTCGGGCTGTGGGCCGAGGAGGTCGATGCGCACAGTGGTGAGGCGCTCGGCAACTTCCCGCAGGCGTTCACGCACATGGCGCACATCACCTCGTGCCTGCATCTCGAGGCGGCCCGGGACGGGGAGATCGATTACGCGGCGGCCTATGACTACGCGGAGCACGCGGTTGATCGGCTGATCGCGACCGGACGCGGGCTTGCGCCGTCAGCAGGGCATCGAGAGAGCTGAGCCGACGTCCGCTAGGACGTCGGGCCTTCGGTGCTACAGCGACCGAAGCAGGGCGACGACCTTGCCCAGGATCCGGGTGTCGGCATCGATCTCGATCGGCTCGTAGGCCGAGTTCTCCGGCTTCAGGATCGTCCGTCCACCCTGACGCACGAGCGTCTTCACCGTCGCCTCGTCCTCGAGGAGAGCCGCCACGACATCGCCGGAGGTTGCGTCCTCCTGCTTGCGGATCACCACGAAGTCACCGTCGTGGATGCCGGCGTCGAGCATCGAGTCGCCTTTGACCTTGAGCATGAAGAATGTGCCGTCGCCCACGATCGAAGCCGGCAGTGGCATGACCTCCTCGATCTCCTCGACCGCGAGGATCGGTGCGCCGGCGGCGATCCGCCCGAGGAGGGGCACGTGGCGCACACCGGAGCGGCTGCCGGACGGTCCGAGGCCGGGCGCGTACGATATCTCGATGGCTCGGGGCTTGGTTGCGTCTTTTCGGATGTACCCTTTGCGCTGAAGGGCCTCGAGGTGCGCATGTACCGTTGAGGGGGAAGCCAGACCAACGGCATCGGCGATCTCACGAACGCTTGGAGGGTAGCCACGCGCTTCGACGGTTCCAAGGATGAAATCCAGGATCTTCCTCTGACGGGGGCCGAGCGTGCCGACGCCCGTCTTTGCGCCTTCGTGGCCTGCGGATCTGTTATCAGCGGAGCTGGCACGCCTGGGCATCAGATCCTCTCTCGTACTCTGGTCTCGTACTTTGGCTGGTGATCGGATGCGGAACACTAGCACGTATGCAGGCGTATATGCAAACATCTGTTCGTGGGCACAGGCGTTCGACGATTGATCCGGAGAACCGGGACGACCGACGTGACTTCTATCGACGAGCGGACACTGTCGGCAGAGCAGTTCCAAGCGGTGCTGCTGGCCGCCAGAGCCGGCGCCGATTGGGCTTGGACGCGGATCTACGACAGCCTGGCACCAACACTCCTCGGCTACCTGAGGGCTCAGGGAGCCCCTGATCCGGACGGGATCAGCGGCGAGGTCTTCTGCCAGCTCGTCAGAGACCTCGATCGCTTCGAGGGGGACGAGGCTGGCTTTCGGTCCTGGGTGTTCGTGATGGTTCACCATCGTCTGGTGGACGACGTCAGGCGCCGTAAGCGCCGCCCTGAGGCGCCGATCTCTCGCGAGACCCTCGCCATGGTCCAGGACCCCGAGAACGTAGAAGCGCAGGTCATGAATCGTGCAACCGAGTCAGAACTCCGTGGTCTCCTGGACGGGCTGACCTCGCCTCAGCGCGACGTCCTACTTCTGCGGGTGTTCGCTGGTCTGACCCTCGAGGAGGTTGCCGACCTCATGGGACGCCGTATCGGGGCTGTGAAGGCCCTCCAGCGAAGAGGTCTGGAGGCCTTACGCCAAGAGATCAGCCGACTTGGCTTGTACCCTTCCGAGAGTGGGGAGCGTTAACGATATGTATGCGTAAACTCGACCGCGACGCCGACCCCCTGACCACGGGGACCAAGACCACCGACCCTGACCTGGGCCGCCTGGTGTCTTTCGCCGACGACGTCAGACAGGCGTACACCTCGTCACCGGAGTCGGCGCTGCGTACGGCGCACCTGGCCGCGATGGCCGTGACCTACCAGGAGGATTCGCAGGCCAAGGCACTTGCCCAGAGCCTCGATGACGGCGTCAGCACGAACGGACACAAGGCGCCCAAACGCGCCCATCCCCGCCTGCTCGTCCGCGGGGGGATCGCCGCCGTCGCATTCGTCCTGCTGGGCACGACGGCGCTGGCCGCGACCGGGTCGTTGCCCGGGCGCGCGCAGAACGCCGTGTCCCGGGTGGCAAAGTTCGTCGGTGTCGATATCCCACGGACGGACGGCAAGAGGGTCACGATCACGCAGGAGCGCAACCCCTCGTCCGGAGGATCCAAACGCAAGGCGGAACGCCCTGAGACCGAACTCTCCAAGTCCGATCCGTCGTGCCTCGAGGATGACTCGTGCGTGACGGCGAAGAAGAGGTCCAAGCCGCGCCGCTCGCGGGGAAGCTCGGACGCACCTGAGGCACCGTTGGCCAGTCCGGAGCCGAGCGAGCTGCCCGCCGACAACGTCGATGGATCTCCGATCCCACGCGACGACCCCGAGCCGAGCACGACTCCGGAGCCGACCGAGACACCCGCCGCCACCGACGGGGCTGATCGCGACGCCCCGGCCAGCGAACAGCCGGTCACCGGCGAGCCGGACGGAGGATCGGGCCGCGACGAGCCAACGGGGCGAGACGACCCCTCGGGCAGCGACACCGAACCGTCGAGCCCGGCGCCCTGATCGTCATCTAAGCCAGACGATCTACACCCGTTAGCGCACGAGGGCCAAGAGGTCGGCGTAGCTTGCGCCGATGTAGATCCCGACGGGGTCGAAGTACACACCGGCGCGTCGTGCCGACAGGTGGACGTGTGGCGGTAGCCCGGAGCCCTGGTGTCCGGCACCGACCGTGCCGATCACCTCACCCGTAGTGACCGTGTCGCCTTTCCCGACCGAGCTCGACGCGAGGAACGAGTAGGTCGTGCGGACCTCGTCGTCGTGATCGACCGAGACGCTTCGATTGCCGGCCACGCTTCCGGCGAAGCTCACAACTCCGGGGGCCGATGAGCGTACGGGCGTGCCGGCAGGCGCCGCGACGTCGATGCCGCGGTGGCCGGCCGCGAACGGATCGTCCTCCGGCGCGTCCCACGCGTGGACGACCGTCCCGTAGAGCGGAACGGCGTGTTGAGCGCCTTCTCTGGCCGTCGGCCGAGCTTGTGCGAAGGCCGAGGCACCCGGCGAGACGAAAGCGATCGCGAACGTGAGCACCGCTGCTGCGAAGCGAGCGACCTGTCGCGAGATCCTCATGGGGGTCCGAGTATGGGCCTGACTACGGACAGTGGTCGCTGCCGTTCGCGGGTCACACCAGCCACAGTTCTTGTCACTGGTGCTCTCTAAGCTCTCCTTGACATCAGATCAGAACAACGTAGAATAGAACGTATGTTCTTATCGACAGGGAGCGGGAAATGACGCGACAGCCGACTCGTCAGAACAGCAAGACCACCAGGCTCACGCCGTTCGGACGGCTCCTCGTCCTGCTCATGATCCTTTCCCTCGGAGCGATCGCCGGGGCGGCCGGTGCAGGCGCCGCCCGACCCCACGCCCAGGCTTGGCGCTGTATCAGCGTTCGCCCCGGCGAGACGCTCTGGTCGATCTCGGGGGGCAACCCGGCACCCGATCGGCGGGAGACCGTCCAGCGGATCATGGCGCACAACCGCCTGATCAGCCCGCCACAAGCTGGTGCGGCGATCTGGATCCCGAACGAGGGCAGCCTCGCCGGTCTTGCCGCAGGCCGAACCAGCTCGTGCACCGCCGACTACGCCGACTAGAGCGTTTCATCCGGCGTTCCCGCAGGTCACAGCCTCGTAATTACATGCTTGACATACACCAGATGTAGTCCTAGAATGACTTTCCACCCCAAGATGTAGGGGGTACGGCCGCCGTCCGTCGTAGGGGGAGTCGATTTGCACTGTCCGTTCTGCCGGGGTGTCGACACCAAGGTCGTCGACTCCCGGGACACTCAGGAGGGAGCGGCGATCCGCCGCCGGCGAGAGTGCATCGATTGCGGACAGCGCTTCACCACCTTCGAGCGCATCGAGGGCGTGCCGCTGGTGGTGGTCAAGCGAGATGGAAGCAGAGAGCCGTTCGACCGCGCGAAAGTCGTGAGCGGCATCGCCAAGGCATGCAAGAACCGTCCCGTGTCGGACGAGTCGATGCGGGCGATCTGCGACCAGATCGAGGAGATAGCGCGGGAGCGCACGGGCGAGGTCGCTTCGGCAGACCTCGGTGACGAGGTGCTCACGCGCCTGTCGGCGCTGGACGAGGTGGCCTACGTGCGGTTCGCGTCGGTGTACCAGGAGTTCTCAGACGTTGGTGAGTTTCAGCGGGTGATCTCCGAGCTCGAACGCTCGGAAGGAAATGTCGGCGGTCAGGGGTAGCTTCGCAACCCCAAAGAGGATGAGGAGGGTGTAGATGCCCAACGGGCAAACGCGGCGCAACGGCGGGACCAAAACCAATGGTGACGGGGGCCGGATCTCTGAGGTTGCTGGCCTCGAGGTCCCTCGGCTGTTCACCACGCCGGGCTCTCATCCCTACGACGAGATCGAGTGGGAGCGCCGCAACTCCCAGATCGTCTCCTACACCGGCAAGGTCAGCTTCGAGCAGGAGGGCGTTGAGTTTCCGTCCGACTGGTCGCTGAACGCCACGAACATCGTCGCCGAGAAGTACTTCCGCGGAAAGCTCAACACCCCGGCCCGTGAGTGGTCGGTCAAGCAGATCATCGACCGCGTCGTCGACTCGATCGTGGTGTGGGGAGACGAGCAGGGACGCTTCAGCTCCGACGACGACAAAGTGAGCTTCGAGATGGAGCTCAAGCACATCCTCGTGACGCAGAAGGCGTCCTTCAACTCTCCCGTGTGGTTCAACATCGGCGTGCCGGGCCGGGCACAGCAATGTAGCGCGTGTTTCATCCTGCACGTCGACGACTCGATGACCTCGATCGCGGATTGGTACCGCGACGAGATGTTCATCTTCAAGGGCGGTTCCGGCTCGGGCGTCAACGTGTCGAACCTTCGCTCGTCTTACGAGCAGCTCGGGATCGGCGGGTACTCGTCCGGTCCGGTGACGTTCATGCGCGGTGCCGACGCGTCTGCCGGAACCATCAAGTCCGGTGGTGCCACACGCCGCGCCGCGAAGATGGTCGTGTTCAACGTCGATCATCCCGACTTGATCGAGCTCCGCGATGGTTCGCCGGGTTTCGTGTGGTGCAAGGCGGTGGAAGAGCGCAAGGCGCGTGCGCTGAAGGCAGCGGGCTTCGACATGTCGGTTGATTCAGGGATCGACGCGTACTCGATCCAATACCAGAACGCGAACAATTCGGTCCGAGTCACAGATGAGTACATGCAGGCCTATCTCGAAGGGCGTGACTGGCATCTGCGTTCGGTAACGACTGGTGACGTCATCAAGACCTACGAATCTCGCGACGTGATGAAGCAGATCTCGCAAGCTGCATGGGAGTGTGCCGACCCAGGCATGCAGTACCACACGACGATCAACGATTGGCACACGGCGCCGGCAGCGGGTCCGATCACAGCTTCTAACCCGTGTAGCGAGTACGTCCACCTCGATAACTCGCCTTGCAACTTGGCTTCGATCAATCTGCTCAAGTTCCTGCGCGCCGACGGGACGTTCGACACGCACTCTTTCGAGCACACGGTCTTCACTGTTCTTCTTGGTCAAGCGATCATGTGCGTCGCGGCCGACTATCCGACTGAGAAGATCGGAGACAACGCCAGAGGATTCCGCCAGCTCGGCATCGGTTATGCCAACCTCGGCGCTCTCCTCATGGCGCTCGGAGTGCCTTACGACTCCGACGAGGGACGCTCCTGGGCCGGTGCGATCACGTCATTGATGCAGGCGGCCGCGTATCGCGCTTCGGCGCGCTTCGCTGAGATCCTGGGACCGTTCCCCGGCACCGATGAGCTGCCCGGGTACGCGCACCCAGAGAACCGCGACGCCACTCAGCGAGTGCTCGGTAAGCACGCCGCTTTCTCGCGCGTCCTCACACAGCGGCCGAGCCAGGCGGAGCGCAGGCTCGATCGTCGCGTCGACGCGTACTTCGACGAAGTCATAGGTGCCGCCAAACCGATCGCGAAGGACGCGGAACTCGCACGTGTCGCTGCCCGCGCCAACGAGGTGTGGGCTGAGACGCTCGATCTTGCTGAGCGGTTCGGCGTGGAGAACTCACAGGTTTCAGTTCTTGCGCCGACCGGAACTATTTCCTTCATGCTCGATTGCGACACCACCGGCGTTGAGCCTGATCTCGCGCTCAAGAAGGTCAAGAAGATGGTGGGCGGCGGGACGATGTCGATCATCAACCAGACCATCCCGCGTGCGCTGCGCCGGCTCGGCTACAACGAGGAGCAGCTCGAAGCGATCGAGGCATTCATCGACGAGAACAACACCGTCGTCGGCGCGCCGGCGCTCAAGCCCGAGCACTACGAGGTCTTCGCGTGCTCCTTCACCACCGACAACCTGATCGGCCACATGGGCCACGTGAAGATGATGGCGGCGGTGCAGCCATTTTTGTCCGGCGCAATCAGCAAAACCGTGAACGTGCCCGAGACGGCGTCCGTCGAGGACATGGAGGAGATCTTCGTCGAGGGCTGGCGCTTCGGACTCAAGGCCGTCGCGATGTACCGCGACAACTGTAAGGCCGACCAGCCTCTGTCCGCCGAGAGCAACAAGGCGACCGACGATGCCGTCGGCGAGACGCCGCCCGCATCGACGCGCCGGCGGATGCCACGGATCCGGAACTCGGTGACGTACTCGTTCCGGGTGGCCGACACCGAAGGTTACGTACACGTGGGCCTGTACCCGGACTCCGGTCAGCCGGGGGAACTCTTCATCAAGGTCGCCAAGCAGGGTTCGACGCTCGCGGGCGTGATGGGTGCATTCGCGCTGTCGGTGTCGATGGGTCTGCAGCACGGTGTTCCGCTCGAGACGTTTGTCGAGAAGTTCGTGAACGACACGTTCGAGCCGCACGGGATCACCGACGACCCGGACATCCGGTTCGCCAAGTCGCTGATGGACTACATCTTCCGGCGCCTCGCGCTCGACTTCCTGCCGGAGAACAAGCGCCTCGCGCTCGGGATCCGGTCGGTGCAAGAACGCATGGAGGTGCTCGACGGTCCGGCCAACGGCATGAACATCATCGAGAAGGTCTCGGACGAACAGCGCTCTGCGCCTGCAGTGTCTGGGAGCGGACTCGGCTCGACGGCCGACTTGGTCCCGTCGCTCGACGCGCCGCTGTGCTCGAACTGCGGAACGCGCATGCGTCCGGCGGGGAGCTGCTTCGCATGCGAGTCGTGCGGATCGACTTCAGGGTGTAGTTAAGAAACCACCCACGACCTTCGTTTTCGTTCGTGCGTACGTCGGCGGCCCGCGCCTCGCCCTCCGTTCCACCATTCGGACCGCAACGTCGCGTCTGACGGTCGCGTCGCGAGAGAGCTGTTGCGGTCCTGCCATGAGTCACTACGGTCGAGGCCCGGGCCGCCGCCGCTGAAGCGTTTGAGCCGCACGCGTTCGTGGTCTGCGCGATGTCAACTAATGGGGCATGAGCCTCTTGCACTACCGCATCGGGCTGCCCGACGTGACAAGCGCTGGTCCGCAGACGAGTTATGCGGAACGAGAAACGCTCGCTCGGGGCGGAGGCCGGGCCAGTCGGAGGACGAAGACCGAGGTCGTAGGGGGAATGGAGGGTCGTTCGGATATGGGTGGTCCAGGGCGTTAGGTGTCACGATGAGGACTATGAGGCTCTCACTAAAGATGAGTTAGACAGACAAGGGGGAGGATGTGGCGAATCGAATTGCACTGATGATTCCGGCGGTGATTGTGGGAGCGTTGGGGATCCCGCTCATTCTCCGTCGTGTGCCGCCGAATGGCATTTACGGTTTGCGTACGCCTTTCACGCAGTCCAGTCCTGATGTGTGGTACCCGGCGAATGCATTTGGTGGATGGGCGATTGTTGTGGCGGCCGTCGTGTGCGTTGGCGTGTTGTGGGGGCTCCCGGCGTCTGCGCCTCGTTGGTTGGAGGTTGCGGCTCTTGCGGTGCCGGTGTTGGTCGCGGCGGCTGTTTCGCTGGCCTATGTATCGACGTTGGGGTCCTGAGCGTTGGTTGACGGGTTGCTGTCTAACTCGCGCTTGCAACCGACCGAGATCGCGCCGTTGCGTTCGGAGCTCGGCTTAGGCTTGGGTGTGGCGCGATGCTCGGCGGCTGAAGCGCGGTGTCGTTGTACGGACGGAGGAGTCCGAGCACATGCCCGCGGGTCTTGAGGTCAAACCGGTCACGGCCGAACTCGTCCAAGATGCCGAGCAGGTCTTCGCCGCTAATTCAGACTCGGCGGGCTGCTATTGCATGTGGTTCCTCATCCCGGTCGCGCAGTATCACGCCGGCGGGCGCGACGGGAACCGGCGCTTGTTCCGCGAGCTCGCCGAGGCGAGCTCAACGCCGGTCGGGCTGCTCGCGTATGCCGGCGGCGAGCCGGTGGCGTGGTGTGCGGCCGGCCCGCGATCACGCTTCGCCCGCGCGCTGAAGGCGCCATCGTTCAAGGGCCGAGATTCCGTCGAGGATGACAGCGTCTGGTTCGTGCCGTGCTTCAACGTCCCGAAGGCCTGGCGCCGCCGTGGTGTGAGCACGGCGTTGCTCAATGGGGCGGTGGAACTTGCTCGCCACCACGGCGCCCCTGCCATCGAGGGGTTCCCATTCGCCCGCGGGGCCAAGCTCTCGCGGGAGTCGATGGTCGGTGTGCAGGCGACCTTCGAGGCGTGCGGCTTTACGGAGGCGCGCCGGCCATCTCCGACGTGTGTGGTGATGCGGCGCGAGCTTGACCGGTGACGTTGGGCGTCCGCCGCACAACTCGGAGCTGCAACCGACGAGTCATCGTCCTCGCCGCGACCTATGAGTTCGCCGACCTGGGTGTGACAGCCAACGTCATCAATCCTGGTCCGACGGATACGGGGTGGATGGCCGATGACCAGCTCGCCGAAGTCAGTGGGAGGTCGGCGCGTGGTCGCGTTGGCGAGCCCGACGATGCCGCGCGTCTCGTCCGATTTCTGTGCTCGGAGGAGGGTGGTTGGGTCAACGGTCAGCTTCTTCACAGCGACTGCGGGTTTCGAGGCGGATCGGGCTGACGTGGGGTCGCGGGATGAGCGCGAGATCACGCTCAGAGGCGGCAATTTGCGGCCGGTGGTTCGTGTCGGCGACACCGTCCGCAGACACGTCGGCGCGTGGACGCCCGTGGTCCATTCCGTGCTTCGGCACCTCGAGAACGTCGGCTTCCGCGGCGCACCGCGAGTGCTCGGGATCGATGAGCGGGGACGCGAGATCCTCGAGTACATCCCGGGCACCATCGCGTGGGGTCTTGCGCATCGGCGCCTGCTGGGCAACCGCGAGAGCCTCAAGCGCGCGGGACGGCTCCTACGCAGCTACCACGACGCGATCACGGGATTCGTCTCACCGACCGATGCGGTCTGGCAGCTTCCCGAGCTCGAACGGGATGCAGATCGGTTCGCCGACGAGCGAGGAAAGCTCGTCTGTCACAACGATGCGACGGCGTGGAACCTCGTTTGCGGCGAGGACGGTTGGGCGTTCATCGATTGGGATGTGCTGTGTCCGGCGCCCTTCATCTGGGACATCGCGTTCAGCGCGATCAGCATGGTGCCGATCGCTGAGGACGCCGTGGCGCTTGGGTGGCCGGCAGAGGTGCCGGCCGGTGCCCGGCTCGTCGCGTTCGCCGATGGCTACGGTCTGCTCGAACGCGACCGCGCGCAACTGCCCGAGGCCATCGTGGCGCGGATCCGAAGCATGTACGAGACCTTGCAACGGCGCTCACAGAGCGGTGAGGAGCCTTACGTGACCCTCTGGAAGGAAGGCCACGGCACAGCTTGGGCCTCTCTGCTCGCGTTCGCTGAGAAGCAGTACGACACGTGGGTCGAGGCGTTGGCCGGACGGACGTGAATCGGACCGGGAGCAGCAAACGACGTCCTGAGCGCGTCGATCCATCTCTGTACGCTTGGTTTCATGTTTGGACTTCGTGCGCGCGTTCTCGCGCACCTCGAGGAGACGGGTCGTTACCCGCGGTGGGTGCTGTGGGTTGCGCTGACGGGGATGTTTGCGACGACGTTTCCGGTCACGATCCTCGTCGTCTCGCTCGGTGACATCGCCAAGGACCTCGACACCTCGGAGACGGTGCTTGCGTGGGTGCTCACCGCGCCGATGCTGGCGTCGGCGGTCGCGCTTCCGGTGCTCGGAAAGATGGGTGATCTCTACGGCCAGCGCCGCGTGTTCATCCTGGGCTTTGCTGGCGCGACGATCGCTTCTCTGCTCACGGCGCTGGCGTGGAACCCGGGTGCGCTCATCGGATTCCGCACGCTCGCACTCGTGATCGGCGCCGCGACTCAACCGACGTCGATGGCACTCGTGATCAACGTGTACAAGCCAGAAGAGCGCGTGAAGGCGCTGGGGTGGTGGTCGCTCGTCGCAGCCGGCGGCCCGTCGGTCGGGCTGGTGATCGGCGGACCGATGATCGACCTGGTCGGTTGGCGTCCGCTGTTCCTGATCCAGGCGGCGCTCGGGTTCATCGTGCTCGTCGCGGCATCCGTCGTCCTGAAGGAAGTCCGCAAGCACGAGAAGGTCCGCTTCGACGTCGCCGGATCGGCGTGGCTCACGGTCGGGACGGGTGGCTTGCTCGTCCTTCTCAGTCAAGGACCCGACTGGGGGTGGACGCACCCGGCGTTAGTCGTTTGCGCCCTGCTCGCACCGATCGGTTTTGTCAAGTTCTATCGTGTCGAGCGCGTAGCCGAAGCGCCGCTGATGCCTCTGCACTACTTCCGCGATCGCAACTTCACCGCGTCGCAGGTGTGCGGTTTGTTCATGGGCGGCGCGTACATGGGTGGGTTCGTGCTCTCACCGTTGCTCGCGCGGTTCGTGCTCCATTACTCGCTATCGCAGACCGCATTGATCATGGTGCTGCGGCCGCTCACCTTCAGCCTGTCGTCGCCGATCGGAGCACGGCTCGCGATGCGTGTGGGTGAGCGGATCAACTCGCTCGTCGGCACCGTGATGATGACTGCGGCGATGGTGTTCTTCGCGTTCTCCGCCTTGCAGGCGTCGCTTCCTCTGATGGTCGTCGGATTGGTGCTGCAGGGCGTCGGCAACGGTGTCGCCCGTCCGTCGTTGACGGCGGTGCTGACCAACGCCGTCGACGAGAAGGACGTCGGGGTCGCGTCGGCGTCCAACCGGATGCTCCATCAGATCGGCGCCTCATTCGGTATCGCCGTGCTCACCGCCGTGTACGGCGGGTCCCGCCTCGGCGGCGCGTTCGCGCGAGCGCACTTCGTCGGAGCGATCTTCGGCGTGC
Source organism: uncultured Actinomycetes bacterium (assembly GCA_964520325.1). Taxonomy (GTDB): domain Bacteria; phylum Actinomycetota; class JAICYB01; order JAICYB01; family JAICYB01; genus CAZFOB01. The sequence goes on from CAZFOB010000003.1 coordinate 120,440, forward strand.
TCTCGGTGTTCGCGGCCGCCTTCGTCCGTGATGAGCGCAAGAAGGCCAGGGAGATGGTGTTCGAGCCCGCCGTGCTGAGCGCGGCCGATCCCGAGCCCTAGCACTAGCACCGCGCGTGCCGTTGACCGACGAACGGCGCGGGCGCATACTGACCACAGGTCAGTTGTTCACGTTACGAGGGGGTGATCCTCGGTGAACGATCACGTCGAGCTCGATCGGCGCAGGTTCCTCAATCGGCCGCGCTGTCCGTGTTCGCGGTCGCGTTCGGTGGTGGCTCGATCGCATTCCTGTGGCCGGAGGTACGCAAGGGTTTCGGCGCGAAGATCGTGGTCGGAAAGCTCACCGACATCCTTGCGACGATCGACGAGCACGGCCGCCACTACGACCATGTCGGAAGGTTCTATCTCGTGCGGTACGAGGTCAACGATCCCGACGGGTTCTACGCGAGAGCAGGCGTGGTGGCGGGCGGGATCATGGCGCTGTACCAGAAGTGTTCGCACCTGGGACGCCGGACGCCGTATTGCAAGTCGTCGGGGTGGTTCGAATGCCCATGCCACGGAGCCAGGTTCAACGGCGCGGGCGAGGTGATGAACGGGCCTGCTCCGGCGAGCCTGTGGCGATTCCCGATCGAGATCCAAGCGGATGGCAACGTGGTCGTCGACACGTTGCGACCGATTGCACAAACGCCGTGGGGGTACGACACGATCGGACTACAGCCGAAGGGTGCGTTCTGCATATCTGACTGACCCGTTAGTTCGTGCGGAACGCGCGGGTGTTCGCGACCATGTCGTGCCAGGTGCGATTCTCGTCGTCGAACGCAGCCCAGATGTAGCCGAGGCCGAGCGGGATCCCAGAGACGATCGCCATACCGGCGCGCGCAGCTGCAGTGCCGAGATCGACCGCACTGCCATCGGGACGCGCGATGCGGATGCCGCACGCCATCTTTCCGAGCGTACGGCCGTCGTTGTACGCGAGCATGAGCCAGTGGTAGAGGAAGCCGATGACGATGCCGCTGCCGTTGCGCCCTCCGAGGACGAAGCTGGGGACCGCGAGGATGAGGCCGTCGAGGATCAGCGCAGCGAACCTGATCCAGAAGCCGGCGAATGAGGAGGTCGGACGCACCGCATTGGCCTGACCGCATTGCGGACATGCAACAGCCAACTCGGAGATCTCGTGTCCGCAGTTCGCGCAGAATGCCATGGCTCAGCGGAGCATAGCGGTTGCGTCGAAGTCGATCGCCGGGTCGATGCCGGGCCCGCTCACCACGAAGACGAGCGCGAGGATGATGGCGACGGCCGCGAGCACCGCGATGCCCACCCCGATCCAGCCGAGTATCACGCCGGCCTTGGCCATCCCATCGCCGTCGAGCATCGGATCCGAACGGATCTTCGCTCGGGCCTGGGTGCCGAGGATGATCGCGACGATGCTCGGCACGAGGGGACAGACGACGAATCCGGCGATGCCGAGGATGAGCGAAGCGATGGCCGTGCCTTCGGTGCGTTTGACCGGTGTCGTGAGTTGCGGGTGACCACAATTCGCGCACGCGGCTGCGCCGTCGGCGACTTCTCCGCCGCAATGGGTGCAGAACGCCATCAGCCGACACCCCTCATCTGAAAACCACGGCTTGGCGGACCCACGTGACCAGGAAGGCTCCAGCCACGATCCACGGCGCGTACGGGATCCGGACGATCCGGTCGACCAGTGCGGGACGCGACTCGGTCCGGCGTGCCACGACGAGGCTGGCGATCGCGATCACGCAGGCGAGGAAGCACAGGGGGCCGAGCGGGTGAAGCGCGAAGGCGTGCGCGAGATCGCCGCCGGCGAGCGCGACGAAGCTCCGCGTCATGCCCGTCAACGGAGACGGCAGGCCCGCAACGACGAGCAGCGCGGGTGGCATCGGCGGGATGCCGAAGGTCGCGAACGCAAATGCGCACATCAGCAGCGCAGCGCCGAGGACGCCGAACGAGGTGTCGGCGATGCGTATGCGTGCCGCCGCCGGCGCGATCATGGTTATCCGAACTGCCCGGCGCCGATGGAGAACGCGATCGAGAGGATGAAGAAGATCAACCCAACCGCGCCGAGCCCGACGCCGATCCATCCGAGGATCACTCCGGCCTTGGCCATCCCGTCGCCTTCAAGCGTTGGGTCGGCTGCTATCCGCTTTTTCGCCTGGCCTCCGAGGATGATCGCGATGATGCTGCACACGAGCGGGCAGACCACGATCCCGGCGATACCGAGCACGAGCGAGGCCACGGCCTGGCCGTCGGTCCGGCGGGCGCCGCCGGCCCCCATGGACACGGCCTGCTGAGGGCGGCCACAGTTCGGACAGCTGGCTGCTTCGGGGGCACACAGCGTGCCGCAACTCGCGCAGTAGGGCATCGTCCCTCCCTTGGTTTCTGCCTAGTGTGGTGGCGGGGGCCATCGAAGGCAATCGTCCGTTGTCGGTTCACGAAGGTAGGGTGCCGCGTGCCCAACCTGCTCGTCCGGCGACTCGACCCCGGCCTTCCCCTCCCGAGGTACGCCAACCCCGGTGACGCCGGGCTCGATCTCTACGCGGCAGAAGATCTCACATTGGCTCCCGGCGAGCGCGCGGTGGTGGGCTCGGGCATCGCGATCGCGGTTCCCGAAGGATTCGTGGGGCTGACGACTCCGCGGTCGGGCTCCGCAGCCCGCCATGGACTGTCGATCGTCAACACCCCTGGCGTCATCGACTCCGGTTATCGCGGCGAGGTGAAGCTCATCCTGATCAACCTCGACCGCACCGATGCCGTCGAGGTCAAACGCGGCGATCGCATCGCGCAGCTCGTCATCGTCCCCGTGAGCTCGGTCGAGATCGTGGAAGCCGACGAGTTGCCGTCATCGGAGCGTGGCGAGGGCGGGCTCGGTTCGACGGGGCGCTGAGCAGGACGTTTGCGTTGGTCGGGCGTCTTCGATAGTGCGGCGCCTTTCTAAGAGAATGGACTGTGCCCGGGTGGTCGGCTAGTTTTCCGCCGATGTTCCGCGCGACCCCACCACTCCTGCGTCTTGCCCTGCTCGCCTTCTTACTGTCGGCGTGCACGTCCGCCCACGGCTTCGAGCTGTCGCGTGTTCAACGCAAGGATGTGCGCGTGCTGCCGGGCGCCGACGGGTTCGTCAATCCGCTGACCGGCGTCGTGTCGTACACCCCGCAGGATTGGCAGCGGCGTCCGGTGCTTGCGATCAAGGTCGGCAACTCGTCCGCGGAGCGTCCGCAGGCCGGACTCGATCGCGCCGACGTGATCTACGAAGAGCTCGTCGAAGGCGGGCTGACGCGTTTCCTCGCGCTGTACTCCACCAACGACTCTCCGCGCGTCGGACCGGTGCGTAGCGTCCGGACCGTCGACCACAAGATCGTGCAACCGCTGGCACCGCTGTTCGCGTATTCCGGCGGTGTGGCTCCCGTCGTTGGGGAGTTGCGAGAAACACCGGGAGTCACCGACGTCGGCGCCGATCGCGCGACCGGTGCCTACCGGCGCGACGGCAACCGCAAGGCGCCGTACAACCTGTACACCTCGACCGACCAGCTCTGGTCTGGACGAAGCGGCGCTCCGCCGAAGCCGCAGTTCAACTTTCTGAACACCTCAGAGGACGCATCGTCGGGAGGCGAGGAAGCTGCGAACGAAGTGAAGATCGCGTTCGCCGGCAACGGCTCGCCGGCTCGGTTCGTGTATGACGGCAAGACCGGTGTCTACGAGCGGTTCATCGGTGAAGCGCCGCATCAGGTCGAGGCGGCGGGAGGTGGAACGCAACTCGCGGTGCGCAACGTCCTCGTGCAGATCGTGAACGTCTCGCAGGGGTCGACGATCGACCGCGCCGGTGAGCGTTCGTCCGACATCCACATGATCGGAAGCGGCTCGGCTGTACTGTTCCGGGGTGGACGGGCGATACGCGGGAGGTGGGAGCGCAGCTCCGTCGGCGAGCCAACGCGATTCATCGATTCCTCCGGTGCGCCGCTCAAGCTTGCGCCAGGGGCCACGATGGTTGAGCTCTTGCCGCAAGGCCGCGAGATCTTCGTCAGCTGAGCTCGATCACCGAAGCGGCATTGGTGGTCGTCCGTCGCTCGCTCGAGCTCGCGGGGGCCGATCCCAACCAGATGGGGGTGCGTCTGCGGATGGCCGGCGGCGCCGTCCGGCCGCAGTTCGTCGCGGAACCGCTGGAGGGAGATGAGATCGTCGAGGAAGGTGGCGTGCGCGTCTTCATCGCGCGCAGCATCATCGACGAGCACGGTGAGGTCGAGATCGACGTGACCACCGAGCACGAGTCACTGATGATCAGGCCTGTACGCTCAACGTCATGACTGAATCGGTTGCGCTCAATCCACCGCGCCCCGAGGTTCGCGTGGCGCTCGAAGCGGCGTCCTCACCCGACGACCTCCGTGCCGTCGTCGTCATCGATCCGATGTGCATGGAAGCATGGGCGCGTTTGGGTCAGGTCGCCTACGACGAAGGCGACGACGTCGCTTCGTACGCCTTCTGCCGGGTGGGCTACCACCGCGGACTCGATCTGCTGCGTTCGGTGGGCTGGCGTCCCGACGTCCAGGTGCACTGGAGGGACGAAGACAACCGTGGGTTCCTGACGGCGCTCTACGGCTTGATGCGCGCGGCCGCGGCCATCGGTGAGGGTGTTGAGGGTCGGCGCTGTCGCGAGTTCCTGCTGCAGCTCGATCCGTCCGACGCCTTGGACGTCGGAGGCATCGCACCCAAGGACCTCAGCCGCCGGCTGCCGGCGTAGCTTTCCGACTCAAAGGCAGTCGCGATCCGTGACGCCGCGCTCGGCTTGCTCGACGAACTTGCGGTAGAGGTTGATCGGCGCCGCATGGATGCACAGGTCGTTGGTGGTGAGCGCCCCGCCGGTGGGGCGAGCGCGAGTGCGGCGAGCACGAAGATGGGCCAACGTTTCATGTCGCTCGCGATTCCTCTCGGACGATCTGCGCGAGTGCTTTTGCCCCCCGCTCGGACAGCGCGATGGTGAAGTGGTTGACGTCCGGGATGAGCACCTCCCGCAACGTCGGGAGCTTGGCGAGCCACGCTTGAACGGCTTCGTCGGTGTAGAGCGGCGGGACCTGGTTGAACAATCCGCGCGGCGCCCGTACGAGGAGTGTTGGGTGGCGCAGCGCCGCGATCGCGTCGGGGACGTCGCTCTCTTTCAGCTGGTCACCTCCGTCGGTGAGTACGGCCTCCTCGCTCACACCTGAGCGCATCTCCGGAGCGACGCCGACGAGATCGTAGGTGTAGTGCTCCTCGACGTAGGCGTTCCACTCACCCGCGAAGGCCGGATGCGGACGCCAGAAGTCGAGGTAGGCCTCGAGCGTCGGGAAGGTCATGCGCAGACGGTCGAGCGACGGACCGATCACGGCACGCACAAGCTCGTCTGCCGGAAGGTCGGCAAGGGGGCCGAGGTCGAGCGGCAGGCCTCCGTCCAGAAGGATCAGACGCCTTACCCGTTCGGGGGCGCGGTGCGCCAGCACGACGGAAACGAATCCGCCCATCGAGTGTCCGAGCACGACCACGTCGCGGAGCCCCAGGTGATCGAGCACAGCGACGAGATCGTCGGCGTGGGCGGTCATGCCGAACGGTCCCGTGATGTTGGCGCTGTTGCCGCGGCCGCGAAGGTCGGGGGCGATCACGGTGAAGTCGTCGCCGAGCTCTTCGGCCAGACGCTTCATCGATGTGTGGTTCGCGGTGATGCCGTGGACGGCGAGCAGGACGTTCCGCCCGGTGCCGTAGCGTCCGACGTGTAGCGTGCCTCCGGAGACGGGAACTTTGAAGCTGTCGTAGGCGATGCTCATCTCTTCTTGCCTCCTCGCGCAGCGGGTTTTGTCTTCGGCGCGGGCTTCTTGCGAGGCGTCGCCGGCTTGCGCTTGGCAGGCGGTTTGCGCTTGCGGAGCGCTCCCTTCGTCGACGCCGAAAGCATGCGTCCGATGCCGAGGTAGCCGGCGAGCCGTTGCCGGTCGAGCGTACGCACCGAACCGGCGTAGACAACTCGTCCGGTTTGCATGACGTGCGCACGATCGACGATCTGAAGGCCGAACGCCACGTTCTGCTCGACCATGAGCATCGTGACACCCGACGTGGAGACATCGCGTAGCGTCGTGAGCAGCTCGGCGGCCACGATCGGTGCGAGGCCGGCGGACGCTTCGTCCACGAAGATCAGTTTCGGCTCGTTGATGAGTGCGCGAGCCACCGCGAGGGAGGCTTGCTGTCCGCCCGACAGCGTCCCAGCGATCTGCGTGCGCCGCTCGGCGAGCACGGGGAAGCGGTCGTAGCAGGTGTCGAGCATGTGCGCGTAGCGTCCGGTCTTCCGTCGCCGCGACACGTAGGCGCCGAGACGCAGGTTCTCCTCGACGGTGAGGTTCGCGAAGACGTTGCGTCCCTGCGGGACGTGGCCGATCCCGAGCTCGACCCGTTCTTCAGGGCTGAGGTTTGTGATGTCGGTGCCCCCGAAGGTGATGTTGCCTTCCCAGGCGTTGACGAGTCCGGCGAGCACTTTGAGCGTCACGCTTTTTCCGGCGCCGTTGAGCCCGAAGATGCCGACGCACTCTCCTTCCTCGACGGTGAGGTCGACGCCGTGCAGCACGGTGTGCGAGCCGAACCCGGCGACGAGACCGGTCGCGGTGAGTAGTGCGCTCACGCGTTCACCGTTCCGAGGTACGCGTCCACGACTTCGGCTTGACCGACGACCTTCTTCGGGTCGCCGTTGGCGAGGACGCGTCCGGCGTCGAGCACCCAGAGCTCGTCGCAGACGTCGAGCACGAGCGGGACGTTGTGCTCGATGAGCAGGATCGTCTTGCCGAGGTCGTCCCGCATCTCTTTGAGGCGCTCGGCGAGGTTCTCGACGAGCGCCGGGGCCATGCCGGCCGACGGCTCGTCGAGCATCAAGACCTCGGGGGCCGTGACCAGCAGACAGCCGATCTCGATGATCCGCTGCTGCCCGTGCGAGAGCTGTTCGACAGCAGTGTCGGCGTAGCGATCGAAGCCGAGGGCTTCGATCGCATCTGCTGCACGCTGCCGCAGCTCCTTCTCCACGCGCGTTGCGCGTGGAAGGCGGAGCAATGCCGACGCCGCGTCGTAGGAGGCGAGCTGGTGTTGCGCAAGAAGCAGGTTCTCGGTGACCGACAGGTCCTTCGCGAGGCCGATGAGCTGGAAGCTCCGGCCGAGACCGAGCCGAGCTCTGGCGTGAGCGGACATGTCGGTGACGTCGGCTCCGAAGAGCGAGATGCGTCCGCTCTCCGGCTTGATGACGCCGGAGATGGCATTGAAGAGCGTTGTCTTGCCCGCGCCGTTCGGGCCGATGAGGCCGACGATCTTCCCGTGGGGAACTTCGACGGCGGCGTCCTGCAGGGCTGCGACGCCGCCGAAGTGCACAGTGACGTCGCGCGCAACGAGCACGATGTCGCCGGTCGCTCGCGCGTTGTCGCGTGCGACCGGGTCGAGCCTTGGAAGACTTGGCATGGGTGGTTCCTCATCGAGCGTGGTCGGTGTCTCCGCCTTGTCCTGCGTGCGTTTCGCGCGCGCCGCCTTGGCGTGAGCGAACGCTTCGGCGATGCCGCCGGGGTGTCGGGAGATGGTGTACATCAGCAGGGCCGCACCGATGATCAGGTCGAGGAGGCTGTCGGCGAAGACCTCGTCCAAGAGGAGTGGAAAGATCGCGTAGAAGGCCGCCGAGATCGCGACGCCGACGCGATTGCCGAGGCCACCGAGCACGACGATGATCACGAGGAGGAGCGACTGGCGGTAGTTGAATGCCTCGGAGTTCACGTTTCCGTACAGGTGGCCGTACATGGCGCCGGCGATGCCGGCCAGCGCTCCCGAGACGGTGAACGCGAGCTTGTACCGCGTGACATCGATCCCGAATGCGGCGGCCACGGCTTCGTTCGTCCGGACGGCATGGAACGCCCGCCCGAGTTTGCTGGCCGTGACATTGGTGTCGATCCACCAGATGCCGATCAACATCACGAGCAGAACCGCGAGATAGTCGCCGTTGTTCGTGAAGATGAATGTGTCGATCTGCGGACGGGGCAGGTCGGCGCCTGCGGCACCACGACTGATGAAGTTGCCTCGGAACAGCGACTCCTCGGCGGCGAACGCGAGGAAGATCGTGGCGATCGCGAGCGACAGACCGCGCAGGCGCAACGCCGGCAGTCCGATGAGGAACGCGAGTCCTGCTCCGGCGGCGGCGGCGGCCCCGACGCCGATGACGAACGGCAGTGCGAGTCGCTCGGCCCCCGTGATGATGCCGCTCGCAAAAGCGCCGGCGCCGAGGAAAGCGAAATGTCCAAGCGAGACCTGTCCGGCGTAGCCCATCAGCAGATTCAGTGAGAGCGCCGCCGCGGCAACGGCGACACCGATGCCGAGGTTGAACAGCCAGTCGCTCGGGAAGCCCTGGTGTCCGAGCAACGGCGGGATCGCCGCGGCCGGCAGGAGAACGATCAGCAGACGGCGACGCGCACCGCTCATGCCACGCGTCCTTGGCGTCTGCCGAAGATCCCGCCGGGACGAATGATCAGCGTCGCGAGCACAAGCAGGAAGACCGCGAGCGTGCGCACGCCCGGGATCGAACTCTCGATGAAGATGTGTCCGGACACCTGCTCGAGCAGTCCGACGACCAACCCACCGACGACCGCGCCGGGCAGGCTCGTCAATCCCCCGACCACGGCTGCCGCGAGTCCGCGAAGGAAGAGGTTGCTCGATCCGAATCCGGGGGTGAAGACACCGATGGCCGGCTCGATGAGCAATGCCGCTATCGCGCCGAGCGCGGCACCCGTGCCCCAGACGAAGACCGAGACGCGGGACGTGCGCACGCCGACCAAGCGCACGGTCACCGGATCCTCGGATGCGGCGAGCACGCCGAGCCCGAAGTCCGTGCGCTTGAGGAAGAGAGCGAGCGCAACGGCGAGAAGGGTGGTCACACCCAACCCGATCATCTGCGTCGGACTGACGAAGGCCCCGAAGATCTCGATGCCGATGCCGCCGATGGGAGCGCGGAGACTCCTCGGTGTTGCGGAGAGGAGTTGGAACTCTCCCGCGACGAGGAAGCTCAGCAGTCCGACGGTCGCGATGGTGACAGCGACTCGTCCGGCACCGACCATCCGCCGAACGATGAGACGCTCGAAGGCCAGGCCGATGAGCACGGCGAAGCCGATGCCGGCGATCGCGCCGATGGGCCACGCCATCCCGCGTTCGGTCGAGATCCACCAGGCCGCATACAGAGCGGCAGTGCCGATCTCACCCTGCGCGAAGTTCAGCGCGCCGGATCCGCGATAGACGAGGACGACGCCGAGCGCGAACAGACCGTAGATGCTGCCCGTGAGAAGACCCAGAACGATCGCTTGGGCCACGGGGGTCCTAGATCAGGTGCTCTTTACAGGTGGCGATGTTGCGCCAGTTCACCTGTCCGGCCGGCGATCGGTACGTCTCCATCGCGCTCACCTGGTAGCCCCCGCGCTGCGTTGCGCCGGGCCTGGTGAAGTCGACGCCGCACACCGGATCCGGATCGCGCGTACTTCGAGCTTCGGATCACGTCGGCGATCTTGTTGCGCGTGCAATCCCTGCCGCAGGCAGCAAGGAGCGCGTGGAGGCTCTTCATGCCCTGCCAGTTCAAGAAGAGCAGGTCACCGGCCACACCGCGGATGTTGGCGTCAGGCCGATATTTCGCGTACTGACGCTCGAACTCCTTGATGTCGGCGGCGTAGAGCGAGAACTGGCCTGAATAGTCGTGCCAGGAGTACGAGTTCCACACACCGATGCCGTACATCTTCGGGTTGATCGCCTGATCGCCGAGCGTCTGAGAGGTGAGGTTGAACGGGAAGACCATGAACGTGGGGTTCCAGTCCTGGGCCTTGGCCTGCTGGATCATCTCTGTGGCCGCGAGGGCGTTCTCCCAGAACCACAGGACCTCCACGCCGGAGTTGCGCATCTCTGAGATCTCGAGTGAGTAGTTGTGGTGGTCCTTGGGTGTGAAGATCCGCTTCACGATGTTGAGCCGCCCGGCCGCCACCTTGTCGAAGCCCCTGATGCCCGGCATCCAGTTCGCGCTGTCGCGACCGATGACGCCGATCTTCTTGGTCTTGAATCTGCTGAGTGCAAGCTCCGCGAACATCTCGCCGGCCTTCTCGACGGTCGGCAGTGCCGTGAAGCTGTACTTCTTGCCGGCCGTCCCTTCGATGGTTGCTGTGTGGTGCACGTAGAGCTGCTTGTTCTTCTCGGCCCAATCGCGCACGCTCGGGATCTGGTCGAAGCCGATCCCGCCGATGATCATCGCCGGCTTCTTCGCCTTGCAGCGCTCGGCGGCCGCGATCGCGTCGGGACCGGAGTAGTTGTCGTTCTCGTAGGAGACGTCGACCTTGCGCCCGAAGACGCCGCCCTTGGAGTTCACGTCCTCCCAGTACACGTTGAGGTCGTCGGCGCTTGTATTGAACGCCGCCGCGTAGGTGAGAGCCGCATGGGCGCAGAACGTGATCGCTGTGTCGGTGATGCCGATCCGCTCCGTCGATGCGTCGAAGAGCCGCGGTCCGGTCTGCTTGACCGGCGGGGACGAGGGAAGCGGCGCACCGGCCGGTGCGCCCGCAGACGGGACGGTGGTGGTGCGTGGCCCGGTTACTCCCGGTCCGGCAATTGTGGCTGGGTCAGCAGCGGTTCCGGCCGATGGCTTGGCAACGGTGGAAGCCGCTGGAGTGGGGACGGCGGCGAGATCGACGCTGTCTTGCGGTCGGCTTGCCCCGGTGCAGGCGGCACCAACACTCAACAGCGCCATGGCCAAGGCGATCAGGCGCGCTCGTTGCCGTTCTATCGATCTCCCCCCGGCCGGGTCCTCCCCGGGGGGCAAGGATAGCCCAGCCATCAGACGCGCGACGCTCATGCTCAGCTCAGTTTCGCGATGAAGTTCTCCGAGAGCTCGCCGAGCGCGCGATCGAGGTCGTTCGGATCGAATGTCGGTATCGGCAGAGCCATACGGTGCACGCCCTGATCGGCAAGCGACTTCGCTAAATCGACGTTCGGCGCGCCTCCGGTGGTCACCTCGATCGCGTCGGGGTCGCGTCCGGCGTCTTTGGCCGCACGACGCATCTCGTCGAGCAATGTGCCGATGTCGGCCGGGTTGGCGGGGAAGAAGCCGTTGCCGAGACTTCCGGCCCGGCGTGCGGCGGCCTTTGTGTGTCCGCCGACGACGATCGGGATCCCACCGGACTGCACCGGCTTGGGGAAGCTGCGTGCTTCGGTGAACGTGTTGAATGCGCCGTCGAAGGTTTCGTCCGTCGACCACAGAGCACGGAGCGCTGCGATGTACTCCTCGGTGCGGGCGACCCGCTCGCCGAACGGCACACCGATCGCGTCGAACTCTTCCTGCAGCCAGCCGATCCCGACGCCGAGAGTCAGGCGTCCGCCGGAGAGCACGTCGATCGTCGCGGCCTCCTTGGCGAGCACCACGGGGTTGCGCTGCGGAAGGATCAGGATCCCGGTGGCCAGGCGCACGGTCTCGGTGTGCGCGGCCATGAACGAGATCCACGCGAGCGGGTCGGGGATCGGGTTCGTCTCGTCGCCGGGCATCTTGCCCGTCGGCGAGTACGGATACGGACTCGCGTAGCCCTGCGGGACGACGACGTGCTCCACGGTCCACAGCGATTCGATGCCGGCCTTCTCGGCGGCCTTGGCGAGCTTCGTGGCTCCCTCGCGCGTGCCGAAGGCGAGCACGTTGGCGAACATGATCCCGATCTTCATCTGCCGCTCCCTTGTTCGGTTAAGGAAGCAGTCTGGCAGCTCAGGCGTGGCCGAGGAGACCCCGCGCTCAGGAGATCATCTCCTCGAGCAGCTCCTTGTGGTGCATGAACTCTTCTGGATCACCGGGCATCTCGCGTTCGCCGAAGTGCACCGAGCGTGCGCCCGTGCGCAGGAACACCACGCCCCATTGCACCGCGGCGTAGGTCATGTAGAAGTCGAGATCGCGCAGCTTGTGTCCGGTGCGTTCCTCGTACGCGGCCGCGACCTCGTCGGGGCGGAGGAAATGCGGCATCCCGGGTGCGCCGAAGCGCGCCGCGAGGTGCTCGAACACACGGTGGGCATACACGAGCCACGCCACGTCGAGCTCCCGGGGGCCGAGCCCGGCCATCTCCCAGTCGAGAACCGCCACGGGACGGAAGTCCAGATAGAGAACGTTGCCGATCCGCGAGTCCCCCCAGCTGAGCACGGTCTCGCCTTCATCCGACGGCCAGTGCGCGTCGAGCCATGCGAAGGCGCGAGTCAGCAGTTCAGAGCGAGCTGTGTCCATGCACGCGAACTCGTACCACTGCTCGGTGTGCTCGAAGTGCTTGCGCATCGCCGTCTTGCCAGATGTGCCGAAGTCGAGGAAGCCGAACCGGCGCTCCGGATCGTCGATCGCGTGCAATGACGCGAGGACGTCGAGCGTCGTGTCGGCGAGCGTGTCCTGATCTTTGCGGCTCGCGTCGAAGAGCCAGTTATCGCCGAACGTGTACGGCATGACGTCCGGGGGGACGATCCCGTCGATGCGTTCCATCACGAAGAACGGGGAACCGAGGACTCCGACGTCGGAGCACGATCCGATGATCTTCGGAACGGGGACGTCGGTGAGCTCACCGACGAGTGCGATCGTGCGAGCCTGCTTGTCCATGTCGTAGGACGGGAACACCGGGACGTCGTCCGCGCTCGGCGCGATCCGGGCGACCAGTTGCGTTGAGGTGCCATCGTCCCAGGTGGCATCGAAGAGGATCGTCTCGCTCGACATCCCGGTTGCCGATGTGCCGTGGAGGCCTGAGACCTTCGGTGCTCCCTCCGGTGCCCCCTCGAGAGGCTTCGCGAGCCAGGTTTCGAGACACTGAGCCAATTGGTGCGGGTCCCGTGACGACCGCGTCACCGCATGCGGCGCATCCGTCATCCCGTTGTCGGAAGGCCGAGCTTGCGGTGGTCCCACGTGACGATCTTCTTCGCGTGCACCTTGATCGCGACCCGCTTGTGGATCAGCGCCTCGACGAACGGCTTCATCTCTTCGGTGTACGGGGCGTTGTATCTCGAGAACACGCTGACCCCGACCTCCCACAACCGCTCGCGGTCCTCGATGATCTCGGCCTCACCGACGAAGGAGACGCCGCGAAGTTCCTCGTAGGCGATGCCTTCCTCGATGAGGACTGTGATGCGCGCGTCACGACGGAGGTTCAGCACCTTCTGCGCCTTGGCCTTGCTCTCCATGGCGACGGCACCGTCGATGAACCCGTACCACATGCCGACGGCGTGGATCGATCCGTCGGCGTAATGCGTGCACATCGTTGCCGTGTGCTTGCCGTGGATGAACGCTTCAACCTCAGCCGGCGACATCTTGATGACGTCGCGCTGCTTGGTGCCGTGACCCATGTACGAGCTTGAGGGCGTGTCGCTCACGCGCGCCAGGCTACACCGTTCGCTCAGACGCGCTCGAGCTCGGTTTCGAGCTCTTCTTCGACCATGCTCGTCTCGATCTCCGTCACCGTCGACCGCTTCGCGACCTCGATCACCTTGAGGCGCCGCTCGAGTTGGCGCTCGCCATAGTCGGTGAACTCGGTGATGATCGCGTCCGCGAGCGCCTTGAAGTTTGCATCCACTCCGGTCCCGTCGCTCGGCGCGAACTGTTCGAAGATGGCGTTCCCGAGGCCCGCGACGAATTCGAGCCCCAACTCGCGGAGATACGCCATGCGCTGCTCGACGAACGTCCACGTCTCGGGGTGCTCGGCGACGATCCGCCGGCAGAGGTACGTGCCGTAGGCGAGGTGGCGACGTTCGTCTCGCTGCACGAGCTCGATCCCGCTCCGGATGCCCGGAAAGACGTCCCGCGCGGTGAAGATCCGGTTCCACGCCCAGTACCCGGTCATCGCAAGCACGCCTTCGACGAAATGGTTGTAGGTGAGCGCGGCGTCGAGAAAGGCTTCGGGCGAACGGTCGGTGTCGAGTCGTCGCATCACTGTCGGGAGCTCGACGTCGAAGATCCGTCGCTGCGCGTCGGTGAGGAACTCGTCGAGCGGGTCCGTCACACCGACGGCGTCGAACCACGTCCGGAAGAACTCGGCGTGCTTGGCCTCGTCGCCGAGGAATGTGGTGAGGAAGAGCGTTTCTTCGGTTCGTCCTTCTTCTGAGATCGCGCGGATGAGCGGGACGATGTCGAGTGTCACCGCTTCCTCGCCGGCCATGAACGTCGTTGCCAGACGCATGAGCAACAGGCGCGTGCCGTTGTCGAGGCCCTCCCAATCCTTGGTGTCCTGCGAGAAGTCGATATCCGCCGGGTTCCACGCAAGCTGCTTACCCTTCTGGTACAGACGCCACGGAAGGATGTCGGTGCGAAAACTCCTTGACGTCGTCGCGTATCGGCTCATCTCATCGCTCCCTCTCTCGTGGGATCGTTACGCCGTGATCGCCTTGATGCGGACCGCTGCTTCCAAAGCGACGGGGTCTATGGTCTGTGTCTGCATCGCCATGAGCTTCATCATGTCGCCGTCGACCTTGATGCGTCCGGACATGAAGGCTTGCATCGCCGCCTGCTGGTCCTGATCGACGAGCAGCGCACGAGCGACGTCGTACGGGAGCGTGACCGTGATGTCCGGGCTCTCGATGTGTCCGAGCTCGATCACGAGCTCGCCGGAGCTCGAATCCATGTGCGCGTTCAGGGTTCCGTCGCCGAACGGGACGTCGGTCACGATCTGATTCATGCGCATCGCGGGCGGCTTCGTTGTGGCCTGCGGTTCGAGCTCGGAGCGGATCGCGCGCGCGGCTTCGATCCATCGCTCGCTCAGGAACGGGTGGGCCTGAACCGGAGTCTGATCTCCGTCGAGGCGTGCCAGGACGGCGGAGAGGATCGGCACGGCGGCGACCGGAACCCCGACGACGATGCTCGTGAGACGGACGGTGCTCCGCAACGTGGTCGCCATGAGCCGCCGCTCGAAGTCGATGACATTGCGGGGGACCGCCAGCAGATCGTTCAGAGAGATCCTCACAGCACCTCCTGTCGGCGGACCGGCTACTGCCAGTAAGTTACTCTCGGTAGATATCGATTGCAAGAGGACCCTGCACCCAGCGCAAGCGTACGATGTGGTCCCGTGGGTGATATCGCAGAAGCGCTTGGCGACATCGTTGGAGCGGCACATGTCCTGACCGGCGACGCGATCGCCGACGACTACACCCACGACGAGGCCATCACAGCCGTCCCGCAGACGCCGCTATGCGTCGTGCGTCCCGGCAACGCCGGCGAGGTCGCCGCCGTCGTCCAGTTCGCGAAGGAACAGCAGATCCCGCTCACCGCGCGCGGATCGGGAACCGGACTGTGCGGCGCGTGCATCCCACGTCCCGACGGGATCCTCGTCTCCTTCGAGCGCATGAACGAGATCCTCGAGATCGATCTCGAGAACTTCGTCGCCGTCGTCCAGCCTGGGGTCACCCTCCAGCAGCTCGACGCCGCGACGGCCGAGCACGGGCTCGTGTATCCCGTGTTCCCGGGTGAGGACTCCGCGAGTCTCGGTGGCAATGTCGCGACCAACGCCGGGGGACTGCGAGCGATCAAGTACGGCGTGACGCGGCACCAGGTCCTCGGCCTCCAGGCTGTGCTCGGCACCGGCGAGGTGATCAGCACCGGCGGGAAGTTCGTGAAGGCGACGTCCGGCTACGACCTCACGCAGCTCATCATCGGCTCCGAAGGCACGCTCGCCATCGTCACGGAGGCCACCCTCAAGCTCTATCCGCGCAAGATGCATGCAGCGACGCTGCTCGCGCCGTTCAACGTCGTGGACGAGATCACCGCCGCCGTCCCGAAGATCGTCGGAAGCGGAGTCGATCCGCTCATCCTCGAGTACATCGACCTTGTGTCGATGGCCGGGATCCTCAAGCAGGCCTCACTCGACCTCGGCATCCCGCAGGAGATCAAGGACACAGCGCTCGCCTACCTCGTCATCGTCCTCGAGGACCGCCGCGCCGACCGCCTCGAGAGCGACATCGAAGAGCTCGCGACGTTGGTCGCGGAGCTCGGTGCTCTCGACGTCTACGTGCTTCCGGCCGGTGCGGGGGCCCAGCTGATCGCCGCTCGAGAGCGCGCGTTCTGGTCGGCGAAGGCCGCCGGCGCGAACGACATCATCGACATGGTCGTCCCGCGCGCACAGATCGGGCCGTACATCGCGAAGGTTGGTGAGATCGCGGACGCATCCGGATCGTGGGTGGTCGGCTGCGGACACGTCGGCGACGGCAACGTCCACTTGTCGGTGTTCCAATCCGATCTGGAGGCTCGTTCGCGTGTGTTGCACGACATCTTCGCCGCGGGCAAGGCTCTCGGCGGCGCGGTGTCGGGCGAGCACGGGATCGGCAGCGAGAAGAAGAAGTACTTCATCGCGCTCGAGGACCCCGCGAAGATCGACCTCATGCGGCGGATCAAGCAGGCCTTCGACCCAGCCGGTGTCCTCAACCCGGGAACGATCTTCGACCCTCTGGATGGAGCGTAGCGACTCCCATGGAATGGTCATGAACGGCGGACAAGCACTCATCCGGACGCTCGTCAACTCGGGCGTGGACGTGTGCTTCATGAACCCCGGGACTTCAGAGATGCACTTCGTCGCGGCGCTCGACTCGGTTCCCGAGATGCGCGGCGTGCTCGCGCTGTTCGAAGGCGTGGCGACGGGCGCGGCCGATGGCTACGCCCGTATCGCGGGACGTCCGGCCGCGACGCTGCTTCACCTCGGCCCCGGCCTCGGCAACGGTCTTGCCAACCTTCACAACGCTCGTAAGGCGAAGACGCCGATCGTCAACGTCGTCGGCGACCACGCCACGTACCACAAGCGCTTCGACGCGCAGCTCGAGTCCGATATCGAAACGGTCGCGCGCAACGTGTCGAGCTTCGTCCGCCGCAGTGAAAGCGTGACCTGCATCGCGGGTGACACGCTCGATGCGGTTCGAGCTGCTGTGGGGCTGCCCGGGCAGGTTGCGACGCTCATTCTTCCCGCCGACGTGTCGTGGAACGAAGGCGCGTCGCCCTTGTCGCAAGCCGTTGCTCCTCGCCGTCGCGAGCCTGCATCCGACGTCGTCGAGACGATCGCGAAGGTGCTGCGCTCCGGCGAGCCCGCAGCCATCCTCCTCGGCGGCACCGCCTGCCGCGAGCACGCGCTCGTGGCCGCGAGCCGCATCGCCGCCTCGACGGGGGCGAAGGTCTTGTGCGAGACCTTCCCGGCGCGGCTGGAACGCGGCGCGGGACGTCCGCCCGTTGATCGCATCGCGTACCTGGCCGAGTTCGCCGCGATGCAACTCGACGGCTTGAAGCATCTCGTGCTCGTCGACGCCAAGGCGCCGGTTTCTTTCTTCGCGTACCCGGACAAGCCGAGCTACCTCGTCCCCGACGGTTGCGAGGTGCATACGCTCGCCGACCCCAGCGAGGACGCGCCCGGAGCCCTCCGCGCGCTCGCCGACGCCATCGGCGCGACCGAGCCTCCGGTGTTGCAGGCGCCGTCGGCTCTGGAGCGTCCGACCGGCGATCTCACCGCGCAGACGGTCTGTGCCGCGCTCGGTGCGCTGCTCCCCGAAGGCGCGATCGTCTCCGACGAGGGCAACACGTCAGGGCTCTTCGCTGCGGGCGCAACCGAAGGTTCGCCGCGACATGACTGGCTGTGCCTCACCGGTGGTGCGATCGGTCAAGGTCTCCCCGTCGCCGTCGGCGCAGCCGTTGCGGCACCGGACCGCCGCGTGATCGCGCTTCAGGCCGAGGGCAGCGCGATGTACACGCTCCAGTCGTGGTGGACGATGGCCCGTGAAGGGCTCGATGTCACGACGATCATCCTGAACAACCGTTCCTACGCGGTGCTCAACATGGAGCTCAACCGCGTGGGGGCGGAGGCGACGGGATCCAAGGCGCGCGACATGCTCGACCTGTCGCGTCCCGATCTTGATTTCGTCTCGCTCGCGAAGGGGATGGGCCTGATGGCGGTGCGTCCCGACAACGCCGAGGCTTTCACCGACGTTCTCGAGCGCTCACTGAACACGCCCGGTCCGAGTGTGATCGAAGCTGTTATCCCGACGATCATGTGATGAAGCTCGCCACATGAAACTTGCCACATGAAACTTGCCATGAAACTTGAAGGCATCCACCACATCACGGCCATCACGGGCGATGTACGCGGCAATGTCGATTTCTACGTCGCCACGTTGGGCTTGCGGATGGTCAAGAAGACCGTCAACCAGGACGACCCGACGATCTACCACCTGTTCTACGCCGACGAGAAGGGGAGCGCGGGATCGGATCTCACCTTCTTCGAGTACAAGGGCGCACCGCGCGGACGCGCCGGGGCCGGCATGGTGCATCGCATCATCTGGCGCGTGGCCTCCGAGGAGGCACTCGACTTCTGGGCCGCGCGCATCGAGGCGACCGGACTTGCCGTGCAGCGCGGGGACGCCTCTGTGCGGTTCCCCGACCCCGAAGGCCTCGAGCTCGAAGTGCGGATCGACGACAGCACGGACGATCCGCTGATCGCCGGTCACCCGCAGATCCCAGCCGATCTCGCATTGCGCGGGTTCGACGGTGTCCGCGCGTACGCGGCCGACGCGTCGCGGAGCGAGCAGCTGTTCACCGGCACGCTGAACTTCGGGCGGGAGTCGGAAGGCTCGTACGAGGTTCGCGGCGCGCGACGCGGCGGCTCTTACGTCTACGACGAGGCTCCGGACGAGAGCGGACTCACCGCGGCCGGCACCGTCCACCACATCGCGTTCGCTTCACCGATCGACGAGCACGAGGCATGGCACAAGCGCGTCAAGCAAGCCGGCTACAACCCGACGCCCATCATCGATCGCTTCTACTTCCGGTCGATCTATTTCCGCGAACCGTCCGGTGTGCTGTTCGAGCTCGCCACGCTCGGTCCGGGCTTCGCCGTCGACGAGGAGGCAGACCGGCTCGGCGAGCGCCTCTCGCTTCCGCCCGACTACAAGCACCTGCGGGAAGAGCTCGAGAAGGCACTGACCCCGCTGCCGAATCCTCGCGCGGAGTAGCGCGAGAGCGCTACGCAAAGAAGGGGCTCCCTCAGGAAGCCCCTCTCCTTCACTCGTTGGTGACGACTAGCCTTCATTGAACGGCGCGCGCAGGTGAGCGACATTCAGCTGCGCGAGAGCATGGGACATCGCGGGGAGTTTAGAGCTGCAGAGACTTTGCGGGGCGGACCACCATCTCGGCGATGTTGAGGCGCAGGGGCGCCGTGACCGCGTAGAGCACCGCGTCGGCGATGTCCTCCGAGGTTGCCAGCAGGTTCTCGAGCGTCGCTTGCACCTTGTCCAGCGCCTCGTCGGGGATCTTCTCCCCCGGCTCGAGCTCGAGCTCGATCCCGGCGACGGCACCGATGCTCTTGACGACTGCCGGGTCCATGTTGCGCGCGAAGTTGGTGGCAACCGCTCCCGGCATGATGTTCACCACGCGGATGTCGGTGTCCTCGAGCTCCGCGCGCAATGTCGAGGTGATGGCGTTCACGGCGTGCTTGGTTGAACCGTAGACACCGGACTCCCGCATCTGGGCGGCGACCGAGGAGATGTTGACGATGTGTCCTCCGTTGCCCGCTTGCTTCATCGCTTTGACCGCAGCTTGGGAGCCCACGAGCAGGGCGAGCACGTTGACCTCGAGCATCTCGCGCCAGTCCTCGGGTTTGCCGTCGATGATCGAGCCCTGGCGAGTGAGCCCTGCGTTGTTGACCATGACATCGAGCCGGCCGGTGTCCTCAACCGCACGTGCGACGAGCGCCTGGAGAGCTGCGACGTCACGCACGTCGATCGTCACGACCTCGGCCTTGCCGCCGGCCCGCTCGATCTTGGCGACGCTTTCTTCCATCGGCTCCGGAGAGCGGCCCGCGAGGTAGACCCGCGCGCTCTGGGAGCCGAGGCTCTCGGCGATCGCGCGGCCGATCCCGCTGGATGCTCCGGTGACGACTGCGGTCTTGCCTTCTAGTGATGTGGTCATGCTCGGCCTCCCTGGTACGCTCCCGATACGAGCGGACGCTCGCATTCTCAGGCACAATACGAGCGAACGCTCGTATCTGTCAACCGGGAGCAGGAGTGCAGACCAAGAAACGACAGGTTCGCGGCATCAAGAGGATCGAGCAGATCCTGGCTGCGGCCGCCGAGGAGTTCGACGCCGCCGGCTACGACGCCACGACGACGAACGGGATCGCGGCGCGGGCCGGGATCTCGCCCGGCTCCCTGTACCAGTTCTTCGAGAACAAGGGTGCGATCGCCGAGGCCCTCGCCGATCGGTACGCGTGCGACCTTCAGGCCACGCACGACTTCGCTCTCGACGCCGACACCGCTTCCAAGCTCTCGATCGACGATTGGCTCGATCGAGTGGTCGATCCGCTCATCGCCTTCTACGCTTCCAATCCGACGTTCAAGACGTTGATGTACGCCGCCGAGGTCTCGCCGAAGCTCGCGGCCGGCACGCAGGCCTTGCAGGACGCCGTTCTCGAGCGCGTCGACGCGCTGATCGCAGCACGCGTGCCGAGTCTGAGCAAGAAGGAGCGCGCGCGGGCGGCGAACGTGAGCGTGCAGATCTTCAAGGCGTTGATGCCGATGGTGCTCGGAGCAAAACCGGCTGAGCGTGCCGCCGTGGTTCGCGAGCTGAAGGCTGCGCTCGCGGGCTACCTCGGCGGCATCGGCTCCAAGTAGGTCAGTATCGGTGTTATGAAAGTCGGGCTCTTCGCGCCGCTCGCCAATCCGTGGGCGACACCCGAATACATGGCGACGCTCGCGTCGGGGGCCGAAGAGCGCGGCTTCGACTCGATCTGGGTGGCCGAGCACGTCGTCCTCTTCGATGAGTACGCGTCGAAGTATCCATACGCGGCGAACGGCAAGATCCCGGCCGGCGGCGAGAGCGGGATCTTCGAACCGTTCACCTCTCTTGCGTTCCTCGCCGCTCACTCGAGCACCATCCGTCTCGGCACAGGGATCTGCCTCGTGCCACAGCGCAATCCTGTGTACACCGCGAAAGAGGTGGCGGCTGTGGACTGGCTGTCCGGCGGCCGCCTCGACTTCGGTGTCGGCGTGGGCTGGCTCGAGGAGGAGTTCGTGGCGGTCGACGCGAAGTTCGATCGCCGGGACGAGCGGTGCCGTGAGTACCTCGAGGTGATGAAGCGGCTGTGGTGTGATCCGGTCTCGGAGCACAAAGGCGCGCACTACGAGCTGCCCGCCTGCCGTCAGTACCCGAAGCCCGTTCAGCACCCGCATCCCCCGATCCATTTCGGCGGCGAGACCAATGCGGCACTGCGCCGCGTCGCCGACGTCGGCGACGGCTGGTACGGCTTCGGGCGCGACCCCGATGAGGTACCCGAGCGGCTCGCCAAGCTCACGGTGATGCTCGAGGAGCGCGGACGCAAGCGCGAGGACGTCGTCGTGAGCATCTGCCCGTATGACAAGGGTGTCGACACCGATAAGGCGCAGCGCTACGCGGATCTCGGGATCGACCGCCTCATCGTGCTGGCGCTCGGCCCCACGCCCGAGCAGCTCGTACAGACGCTCGATGGTCTGGCCGAGACGATCATCGTTCCGGTCGCCGGCTGATCGATCCGATCGACAACTCAACGCCGGACCTGGGAAGGGGCTGCGGATGCACATCGCTCTTGTGACCGGAAGTAGCACCGGCATCGGTTACGCGACGGTAATTCGCCTCGCGCGTGACGGCTGCCACGTCATCGCCACGATGCGCGATCCGTCGTCATCTGACCTCGCAGACGTTGCTTCGCGCGACGACCTTGGGATCGAAGTGCGTGAGCTCGACGTGACCGACGCGAGCGATGTCGACAGGACCTTCGGATCGGTGATCGCCGACCACGGGGCCGTCAACGTTCTTGTGAACAACGCCGGCGTCACCGGAGGGGGCGCGGTCGAGGAGGCAGGTATGGAGGTCTTCGCGCAGGCGATGGACACGAACTTCTTCGGCGCCCTGCGTTGCACCAAGGCGGTGCTTCCCTCGATGCGCGAACGTGGAAGCGGCTGCATCGTGAGCGTCACGAGTCAGGCCGGACGCATCGCCGTCCCGACGATGGCCGCGTACAGCGCATCCAAGTTCGCCCTTGAAGCGACGATGGAGGTGCTCGCCGCCGAGGTCAAGCAGTTCGGGATCCGAGTCGCCCTGATCGAGCCCGGCGCGATCCTCACGCCGATGATCGGAAAGAACGCGATGCCCTCACCCGACACCGCGTACGGGCTGCAGTACCAGCACTTCGGCACACTCGCGATCCACGATTTCGGTCAGGGCTCCACGGCGGACGTCGTCGCCGACTGCATCGGAGACGTGGTGGCCTCGGACGCGCCGCTCTTGCGTCACCCCGTCGGTCAGGGGGCCGAGCGGAACATCCGTCAGCGAGCTTCGATGTCCGACGAGGAGAACATCGCGTTGTGGAATGAGCCGGACGACGCGCTCTTCCTCGAGCGGATGCTCGGCGGCCGGCCCTGAGCGATCGGCCGCGCGACTTACGCGTGGCGCGGAAAGTGGTCGACATTGCGCAATGCGGGGAACGCGAGCCAGTAGATCGCCGCGACAACGAGCGTGGCTGCGCCGCCGGTGATCACGGCGCCGGAGCTTCCGATGAGCTGGCCCACCACGCCCGACTCGAATGCGCCGAGCTCGTTGCTTGCACCGATGAACACGCTCTCGACGGCGATCACCCGCCCGCGCTTGTCGGGCGGCGTCGCGAGGGGGACCAACGTCGATCGGATGAACACGCTGATCGCGTCGGCCCCCGAGAGTACGGCCATCGCGATGAACGCGAGCACGTAGACGGTCGTCGATCCGAGCACGATCGTGAACGCACCGAAGATCGCCACGGACGTGAGCAGCACGCGCCCGACGTTGCGCGCGACCGGACGCCGCGCCAGCACGACCGTGACGAGCGCGGCGCCGATACCGCCGGCGCCACGGAGCCACCCGAGGCCGACCGCACCGACGTCCAGGCGCTGGTCCGCGATCGCCGGCAGAAGCGCAACGGCGCCGCCGAACAGCACCGCGAACAGATCGAGCGAGATCGCGCCGAGCAGGATCGGTGAGCGACGGATGAAGCGGAGCCCTTCGAACGCCTCACGCAACCCGCCGCGAGGGGGCGGCGTGGGAACCGTCGGCTCGATGTTTGCTTCGAGAGCAGCGTCGACCGGCGTACCGAACTCGCGTAAGGGAACCGACACGAAGGACATCGAGATCGCGGCGACGACGAGAAGGACGGCCATCGCGAGATACGGGACGGCGGGATCGATCACATAGAGGAACCCACCGATCACCGGACCGACGATGATCGCCGACTGCCAGGCCGCCGACCGTCGAGCGGTGAGCCACGGAAGCTGCGATGCGGAGACGATGTCGGCCGGCAGCGCGCGGTTGCTCGGCGCGAGGAACGCGCGTCCCGTTCCGAAGAGCAGCACGAGCGCGAAGATCGGCCCGACTCTGCTCGGATCCGTGGTCGCGTAGAACGCGAGTGCGAGTCCGGTCAAGGCTTGTAGGACCGCGCTGAGTGAGCTCACGCGGCGACGGTCGAAGCGGTCGGCCACGGTGCCGGTGACGAGCACGAGCAATGCGGACGGCGCGAATTCGGCGAGACCGAGCAATCCAAGGTCGAGCTCGCGGCCGGTGAGTTCGTACACTTGGAGTCCGAGAGCCGTCACACACACGAGCGACGCAGCCGCACTGCAGAAGACGCAGACGATGAGCGCCACGATCGAACGGGTCCAGCGCGCGGGTACGTCCGGACGGGCTGCGCTCAAGCTTCGAGCACGACGGCGAGACCCTGACCGACGCCGATGCAGATGGCGGCAAGTCCCCAGCCGCCACCGCGCCTGTGCAGTTCTCTCGCAAGTGTGCCGACGATGCGGGAGCCGGAAGCGCCGAGCGGGTGTCCGATCGCGATGGCTCCGCCGTTCCGATTCACGATCGCCGGATCGAGCTCCGGCCAGTCTCGCAAGCACGCGATCGACTGCACCGCGAACGCTTCGTTGAGCTCGACCGCAGACAGGTCCTTCCAGCCGATCCCCGCGCGGCGAAGCGCCGTGTTGGCGGCTTCGACGGGACCGATGCCGAAGACGTCCGGGTCGACGCCGGCGGCGCCGCGTCCCGCGATGCGTGCGAGCGGGGTCGCGCCGATGGCGGCGGCGGTCTGAGCCGTGCCGAGCAGTACCAACGACGCGCCGTCGTTCATCGGTGACGCGTTGCCCGCGGTGACTGCGCCGTCCGCACGAAAGACAGGCTTCAGCTTGGCGAGCGACTCTGCGTTGGCGTCGTCGCGCATGTTCTCGTCGCGATCGATGTCCGCTCCGGGGACCTTGACAACCTCTTCGTCGAACGTACCGTCGGACCATGCGCGCGCAGCGTTTCGATGGCTCGTCAGCGCGAATGCGTCCTGCTCTTCGCGAGAGATGCCGTAGCGGGGGCCGAGGAGATCGGCGGCTTCGCCGAGGCCGAGCGTCCACTCGGCGGGCATCTGCGGATTGATCATGCGCCAGCCGAGCGTGGTTGAGTGCAGCTGCTGGTGCTCACGGGCGAAGCCGCGTTCGGGCTTGAGCATCACCCACGGCGCCCGGCTCATCGATTCGACGCCACCGGCGATGACCGTTCGTGCGTCGCCGGTCTCGATCGCGCGGCTCGCGTCGACGACGGCTTGCAGACCCGAGCCGCACAGCCTGTTCACCGTCGCACCAGGGATCGAGGTGGGAAGACCGGCCAGCAACGTGGCCATGCGCGCGACGTTGCGGTTGTCCTCCCCGGCACCGTTGGCGTTGCCGAAGATGACGTCGTCGATCGTGGACGGATCGAGGGCGGGCCGGCGATCGAGCAGTGCGCGGACGACAACGCCGGCCAGATCGTCCGGACGGATATGTGACAGCCCGCCACCGTATCGCCCGAACGGCGTGCGTAAGGCGTCGAGGATGAATGCATCCGTGGAGCTCATCGGCTCGACTGTACGCCAAAGAGCTCGAACTCTTTGTGAGCTAGGCTCCGTTGCGATGGGCGACGTCGGACCTCTCTATGCAAAAGGTCGCGAACGGATCGCCGGACTCGTCCACGATCTGGATCCCGAGCGTGCCGCGACGTCTGTGCCGCCATGTCCCGGCTGGACGGTGCACGACGTCGTCGCGCATCTCTCAGGCATCTGCGCCGACATCGTCGGCGGGCGCTTCGAGATGCTCAGGGCTCTTACCGGCCGGCGCAGCGAGGAGCAGATCGCGGCCTTCGATTGGGACGCCGACTACCGTCCGTATCTTGGGGCGTTCAGTCGTGGCCCGTTCCGCATGGCGCAAGTGCCGGTCGCTGAGTGAGGCTGCTATGAGACAAGCTGTTGGTCCGCCGTTCGTTCACCAGAGGAGGAAACGTCATGCCTGAAGCCGTCATCGTCGCAACCGGGCGCAGCGCCATCGGACGCGCACACAAGGGATCGCTCGCGGACGTACGTCCGGAGGATCTTCTCGGCGTCGTCATGAAGGCCGTCGTCGACAAGTCCGGCATCGACCCCGCAACGATCGAGGACGTCATCGCGGGATCGGTCGGCGGCGCGCAGATCAACATCGCGCGCTCCGCCGCACTGCTGGCCGGGATCCCCGAGTCGGTGCCGGCGACGACCGTCAACCGCTACTGCAGCTCGTCGCTACAAGCAACGCGCATGGCGTTCCACGCGATCAAGGCCGGCGAGGGTGACACCTACCTCGTGGCGGGAAGCGAGCGGACGAGCCGTCTCGAGAGCGAACGCGGGACGACGTTCGGCGATGGGCGTCCGATCGGTTTCAACCCCGCGCTGCAGGAGAACTGGGAGCTCTTCATCTCGATGGGCATGACGGCCGAGAACGTCGCCGATCAGTTCGACATCTCGCGCGAGCGCATGGATCGCTTCGCGCAGCAGTCGCAGGAGCGCGCGGTGGCCGCGCAGGAAAGCGGCGCGTTCGACCGAGAGATCGTTCCCTTCACGAAGGAGGACGGAACGGTCGTCAGTAAGGACGACGGCCCGCGCGCGAGTTCGACGTACGAGAAGCTGGCCGAGCTGAAGCCGGTGTTCAAGCCCGAAGGCGGCAGAGTGACGGCCGGCAACGCGTGTCCGCTGAACGACGGCGCAGCCGCGCTGCTGGTGATGAGCGAAGAGCGCGCAAGGGCGGAAGGACTCAAGCCGCTCGCGCGCATCATCGCGACGGGTGTCTCCGGCCTCGACCCCCGAATCATGGGTGTCGGTCCCATCGAGGCCGTGAAGAAGGCGCTCGCGCTGGCGAACATGAAGATCGACGATGTCGATGTCGTCGAGCTCAACGAGGCGTTCGCGGCGCAGGTGCTCGCGGTGTGCGACGAGATCGGCGTCGACCCGTTCACCGATAAGCTCAATCCACACGGCGGCGCGATCGCCCTCGGTCACCCCTTCGGACAGACCGGCGCGCGGATCATGACGACGCTCCTCAACGACCTCGCGACTCTCGACCGGACGATCGGTGTCGAGACGATGTGCGTCGGCGGGGGCCAAGGCCTCGCGATGATCGTCGAGCGCGTGAACTGAAGGATCCGCTCCCCAGGGGCCCCGAAAGCCTTCGTCGGTTCGGCTCCCGAGCGGTTCTTCGTCCCGCCGTACGTCGGGGGCAAAGGATGGCTCGGTGTCTACCTCGATGTGGCGAAGGTCGACTGGGGCGAGATCGGTGAGATCGTCGAAGAGGCGTACCGTCAAGTGGCACCGAAGAAGCTCATCGCCGTGTTAGAGGAAGGTAGGCCCGATGCCGAGTGAACAGATGACACAGGTGATCCAGCTCATGCGTGCGATGGAGCGCGACCGCTCCGCCTCCATCCAACAGCAACGCGAGGCGATGGAGCTCGGCACTCAGGCGTTCCCGGCTCTTGACCTCGAGATCGTCCCGGTCGAGGCGAACGGCGTGCCGGGAGAGTGGGTGAAGCCATCGACCGAGACGTCCGGCGTGATCCTCTACCTGCACGGTGGTGCCTACGTCGCAGGCTCGCCGCGCACGCACCGAAACCTCACGACTCGCCTCGCTGAAGGCGCACAGAAGTGGTTGCTCGCGATCGATTACCGCATGGCGCCGGAGCATCCACACCCGGCCGCCGTCGAGGACGCCGTCGCGGCATACGAGTTCTTGCTCGCGGGCGCAGCGTCGCCGCAGCAGATCGCCGTCGTGGGCGACTCGGCCGGCGGCGGTCTTACCGTCGCGCTCCTCGTGGCCCTGAAGGACGCAGGACTCCCCCAACCGGCATGCGCAGTGCCGATCTCACCGTGGGTTGACTTGGAAGGCATCGGTGAGTCGTGGACGACCAGAGCTGCCGCCGACCCGATGATCGACCCGGATGATCTCCGCAAGAAGGGCGCGATGTATCTCGGCGGAGCCGACCCGAGGACACCGACCGCGGCGCCGATCTACGCCGACCTCTCGGGGCTTTCGCCCATGCTCATCGCCGTCGGTGATGCGGAAGTCCTGCTCGACGACTCACGTACGCTCGCGGCCAAGGCGCTGGAAGCCGGAGTCGACGTGACTCTCGATGTGCAGGACGAGATGATCCACGTATGGCCGCTCTTCGCGGGCATCGCGCCGGAGTCCGACGAAGCGCTGGCCCGCATCGTCGAGTTCATTACCAAGCACCTTTCGGAGTAGGGGAGGGTCTGATGCGATTCGGGATCAAGACTGCACCGCAGCACACGACGTGGGACGACATGCTCGCCGTATGGAGAGCCGCCGACGAGATCGACCTGTTCGAGTCGGCGTGGACGTTCGACCACTTCTATCCGATCTTTTCCGACGATAAAGGCCCGTGCATGGAGGCATGGACGACGACCACCGCGCTCGCGCAAGCCACGAAACGCATCCGCGTCGGCGTGATGGTCACGGGCAACGTCTACCGTCACCCGGCCGTGCTCGCGAACATGATCGCCTCGACCGACATCATCAGCAACGGACGACTCGAGTTCGGGTTCGGTGCAGGATGGAACCAGCAAGAGTGCGATGCATACGGCATCGCGCTCCCACCGCTCAAGGAGCGCTTCGACCGTTTCGACGAAGCGCTCGAAGTGATCCACAAGCTGCTCACCGAAGAGGAAGCGGACTTCGACGGCACGTATTACCAGCTCACCGCGGCTCGCAACGAACCCAAGCCCGTGCAGCAGCCACGTCCGCCGTTCGTGATCGGGGGTCTCGGTGAGAAGCGCACGCTACGCGCGGTTGCAAGATGGGGCGATCACTGGAACTTCCCCGGCGGCGGCGTCGACGTCTTCACGTCCAAGCTTGAGGTGCTCGCGAAGCATTGCGCGGACGTCGGGCGCGACCCGTCAGAGATCACGACCTCAACGCACCTTCGGATGACGGATCCGAACGACTTCGGCCCGCTGATCGACGAAGCGACGGCCCTCGCGGAGGCTGGACTCGACCTCGGCATCGTGTACCTTCCTCCGCCTCACACGCCGGACATCCTCGAACCGCTGGCGAAGGCTTTCTCCCCGTTGTTGTGACGGCTAGCGCGGTTCGAGGATGACGAGCGGGATGTCGCGCGTCGTCTTCTCTTGGTACTGGCTGTAGCCCTTGTACTTGGCAACGGCCTTCGGCCACAGCTCGGTCTTCTCCTCGGCCGTCGCGGTTCGCGCGCGCATCGCCTTGAGCTTGCCGCCAACGCTGATCTCGACATCCGGGTTGGCTGTGAGGTTGTGGTACCAGGCTGGGTGGTGCGGGTCGCCGCCGCGGGACGCGACCAGCACGATCTTGTCGCCGTCCTGCACGGGAGAGGTGAGCATCAACGAACGTGGTTGACCGCTCTTGCGTCCTGTGGTCTTGAGGTCAACGACGAGCATGCCGGCGACCTTGCCGAGGAGCCGCCCACCGCTGGCCCTGTAGACCGCTCGGTGGATCCGGTTCAGCCCCTTGAGGAACGTATGCTTGGCACCGACGCGAGCTTACCATCAGGTGATGGGGATCTTCCGAACGATCCGCTCTGCCGCGCGCTTCCGCGGTCTGGAAGGTGACCGCGTCGGCCGCCGCCTCGACCGCGCGGCATCCGTCAACGATCTGCGCGCGATGGCGAAAAGGCGGCTGCCCGGTGGCGTGTTCGACTACATCGACGGAGCCGCCGAGGATGAGCGCACGCTCGCTCGCAACGCAGAAGCTTTCGCGAAGGTGACATTCCGTCCGCGCGTCCTGCGCGACGTGAGCGCCGTCGACACCACCACGACGTTGCTCGGCCGCCCGTTGCCTTTCCCGCTCGCTTTTGGCCCGACCGGCTTCGGACGCATCGCCGACCCGCAGGGTGAGCTCGCCGTCGCGCGCGCCGCCGCCCGGGCGAACATCCCGTACTCGCTCTCGACACTCGGCACCCGTTCGATCGAAGAGGTCGCGTCGGTCAACGGTGGACGTAAGTGGTTTCAGGTCTACGTGTGGAAGGACCGCGGTCTGGTCAAGGAGATGATCGACCGTGCGAAGTCTTCCCAGTACGAAGCGCTGATGCTCACTGTTGATACCGCCGTGCTCGGCAAACGGGACCGCGACGTCCGGCGCGGGTTCTCGCTGCCGCCGAAGCTTGGCTTCGACACGATCATCGAAAGCGTGCTGCACCCCGGATGGACGTGGCGCTTCATCCGTGCAGAACCGATCATGTTCGCGAATGTCGTCGGCCGCGAGAACATCGATGGCTCGACAGCGGTGGCGCTCGCCGACTTCATGAGCACGCAGATGGACGCGAGCCTGTCGTGGAGCGACGTCGAGTGGATGCGATCGGTGTGGGACGGCCCGATCATCATCAAGGGCATCCAAACCGTGGAGGACGCCGTACTCGCGGCCGACGCAGGCGTCGAGGTCGTCTCGCTGAGCAATCACGGCGGACGACAGCTCGACTCGGCCCCCGCGATCCTCGACCTCGTGGCTCCCGTCGCCGACGCCGTCGGCCACCGCGTCGAGATCATCTGCGACGGCGGTGTGCGGCGGGGGAGCGACATCGTGAAGGCCGTGTGCCTCGGAGCGCGCGCATGCACGGTCGGACGCGCATACTTCTACGCACTCGGAGCCGCCGGCGAACGTGGCGTGGACCACGTGATCAAGCTGCTTGAGTCCGACGTCCGCCGCACGATGGCACTCATCGGCGCGAGTAGCGTCGCCGAGCTGTCACGAGATCTGGTCAGTCAGGGGGCCTAGCGCCAAGCGACTTGGGCCAGCCTGGTGTGAGTCCAGTTTCCATGGCCGCTTCTCGCGGTCTTTCTCGCGGGGATGAAAGAGACGCCTATTCTAGGTCAGGCGGCCCAGCTATCGGAGCTCGTCCAGCCGAAGCGGCGTCAGGCAACAGCATAGATACGCCAAACATCGGGAACGCCCTTGAGGTCGTGTGTCCCCCGGTCTTCGAAGTCGATCCCGGACCCAACAACGAGATCTTTGACCGTGCTCGAGACGAAGGTCTCGCCTGCTCCAGCCATGGAGGAGACGCGTGCTCCGATGTGGACTGCTATCCCGCCTATATCGTTCCCGCGCACCTCAACCTCTCCCGTGTGCGCTCCGGCTCGGATGTCGATCCCGATCTTCTTGAGTTCGACGTGTAGCTCGGACGCGCAACGGACGGCGCGTGCAGGCCCGTCGAACGTCGCGAGCACGCCATCTCCGGCCGAGCTGACGTACCGCCCACGGAAACGTTCGAGCTCACGACGGACGAGAGCATCGTGTTCGTCGAGGAGTTCGCGCCATCGTGCGTCGCCGAGTCGCGCGGCGACCTCAGTTGATCCGACTATGTCGGTGTAGAGCACCGTCGCGAGGACTCGATCGTCGAGGGCTGTGGCACCTCGAGTACCGGTGAAGAAGGCTTCGATCTCGCCGAGCGTCCAGTCGACATCCTGTGCCCAGAACACACCCCAAGGGCCCCGACGCTCGATATACCGGGCGCCGGGGATCTTCTCGGCGAGATAACGGCCGTGCTCGACCCGAACGAATGGGACCTCGTCGTGCGCGATGACAAGCGTTGGTGCCTTGATCAACGGCACAACGCTGCGAGCGTCCCACAAAGCAAAGTTCTGTCTCTCGTTGAAGGCGTAACTCAGCGTGAGTCGCTCAAGTCGAGCGAACCAATCTCGCTCTCGCTCGTCGATCGCGATATCCGGCGCCATGTAATCGAGGTTGCGGCCGCTTCCCCAATTCTCCGTAAGCGCCTTGGTGAAACTCGCAAAGGCACGTTTAGGAAAACCCCACGGGCAGTCATGGTCGCGTTGAAGGAACGCAAAGCCATTCAGGATCGCGAGACTATGGATCCTCTCGGGGAACGCGGCTGCGAAGAACATCGTGGTCGGTGTGGATGCCTCGTGCGTGAACACCGCGGCTCGCTCCGATCCAACAGCATCGAGCACGGATCGGATATCCATGGACATCTCCTCCGGCGTAGCACTGGTATTCGACGAGACCGGGTCGGACACTCCCGTACCTCGCGGGTTGAGGACGATGAGGCGAGAGAACGAAGCCAGACGACGGAGGTAGCGCTCGATCGGCGGGTGGTCCCAAATGGCGTCGAGGTTCCATCGGCCGAAGTACGGAACGAAGAACAGGTCGATCGAACCGTTACCCACGACTTGGTACGCGACCTTTCCGTCCGGACCATCAACGAAGTGTGTTGCTGGCTGCTTCACGTACCGACAGTAGCCAACCGATGCGTAGACCGGAGGAGGCAGCACGAAAGGCCATGGGCACCACGAACGTCCACCCAGGCCAGGCTGCCGAAGTTTCGCGACAGTCAATCGACGTGCATCTCGGTCCGATAGCCCATCTCGTCGGCGTCGTCCGTCGTTACCGGCCTGCTGCTGCAGATGGATAGCGCCGCGAGAGACAATGTCGGCTCCATCGTCGGCTGAGGAGAACAAGGGATGACGAGCGAGATCCGGGCACCGGGCCCAACGGAGTCGAAGCCAGGTGACCTCGGGTTCGATCCCGACGCGCTGCGTGCGAAGTACCGCCAGGAGCGTGACAAGCGGGTCCGCACAGACGGCAATGAACAGTACGTCGAAGTCAGTGGTGCGTTCGCTCACTACGTCGAAGACCCATACGTCGAACCGGGGTTCACTCGTGAGCCGCTCACCGACGAGGTCGAGGTGGTCGTGATCGGTGGCGGCTTCGGCGGGCTGCTCGCGGGCGCGCGTTTGCGCGAAGCCGGCGTCGAGGACGTCCGGATCATCGAACGAGGTGGCGACTTCGGCGGCACTTGGTACTGGAACCGCTACCCGGGGGCGATGTGCGATGTGGAGTCCTACATCTACATGCCTTTGCTCGAAGAGCTCGGGTACGTCCCATCGGAGAAATACGCGCGAGCGCCCGAGATCCTCGCCCACAGCAACGCGATCGGAGAGAAGTACGACCTCTACGACAACGCCTGCTTCCAAACGGAAGTGACCGAGATGCGCTGGGACGAGGACAGCGCGCGCTGGGTCATCTCGACGAACCGTGGCGATCGTATGAAGGCGCATTTCGTGTGCATGCCGACCGGTCCGCTCAATCGACCGAAGCTGCCCGGGATCCCGGGGATCGATTCGTTCAAGGGCCACTCGTTCCACACCAGCCGCTGGGACTACGCGTACACCGGCGGCGATTCCAACGGGAACCTCACGGGCCTTCGCGGCAAGCGCGTAGGCATCATCGGCACCGGGGCGACGTCCGTGCAGTGCGTGCCGCACCTCGGCGAGGCGGCCGAGCACCTGTACGTCTTCCAGCGGACTCCGTCGTCGATCGACGTGCGTGCCAACCGACCCACCGAACCAGAGTGGGCAGAGACCCTCGCGGAGGGCTGGCACAAGCATCGGATGGACAACTTCAACATCCTCGTTTCCGGCGGGTTTCAGGAAGAGGATCTGGTCAGCGACGGCTGGACCGACATCATCCGCACCCTGCTTGTCATGGTGCGGCAAGACGAAGGCGCGGTTGTCGACGCAGACAGCCTCATGAAGACGATGGAGCTCGCCGACTTCCAGAAGATGGAGCAGGTCCGTGCGCGTGTCGACTCGATCGTGCAGGACGAGACGACCGCAGAGTCACTCAAGCCCTACTACCGACAGTTCTGCAAGCGCCCGTGCTTCCACGACGAATACCTCGATACCTACAATCGGCCAAACGTGACGCTCGTCGACACGTTGGGTGAGGGCGTTGAGCGGATCTCCGAGAAAGGCGTCGTCTTCGACGGCGTCGAGTACGAGATCGACTGCCTGATCTACGCCACCGGCTTCGAGGTTGGCACAGACTACACGCGGCGAGCCGGCTACGAGCTGTACGGGAGAGGCGGCGTGACTCTCACGCAGAAGTGGTCTGAGGGCATCCGGACGTTGCACGGCATGCACAGTCGCGGCTTCCCGAACTGCTTCATCATGGGCCCGCAGCAGGGCGGATTCACCGTGAACTTCCCACACATGCTCGATGAGCAGAGCAAGCACATCGCCTACCTGATCAAACACGCCATCGATCAGAACATCGCGACGATGGAGGTCTCAGAGGAGGCCGAGGCGGGCTGGGTCGACACGATCATGCAAGCTTCAGGTTTTGGGCGAGAGTTCCTCAAGGAGTGCACGCCCGGCTATTACAACAACGAAGGCATGGTCTCCGAGAGAGCCGCCCAGAACGGGTTCTACGGTGGTGGCTCGGTCGCGTTCTTCCAGATCCTGCATGAGTGGCGCGCCGAGGGCGAGCTGCGCGGCCTTGAGCTGGGAGCAGTCGTCGACTAGCTCGAGACGCGCGCCCGCGAGAAGGCGCCCGCCGGTGTCTGCCTGACGCGACAGCGCGATCGTGGCAATAGGAGCGGCAAGAAGCGCCCTCGCGACCGAAGGGGAGGCCATGCTCGCGGCGGACCCCGAGCTCTTACAGAAAACCCTTTAAGGCCGTTCGTGCAAGAGCTGTGGCATCATCTGGCAGGATGGGCGCGAAAACCACAGAACCGACGCGTGTTTATCAGAACCACCACCTCGATTCGACACGGTGGGAAGGATTCGTTCCCCGTCCGGACGACATCGTCATCTCCACGTCGTATAAAGCCGGCACGACGTGGACGCAGCGCATCGTCAGCCTCCTGATACTCGGCCCCGGCCCCCTTCCTCCCGGCGGACTGAACAACGTATCGCCCTGGATCGACGCTCGATTCTTCGAGCCGACAGAGCCGATGTACGCACGGCTCGAGGAGCAGACGCACAGGCGCTTCGTCAAGAGTCACCTGGCTTTCGACGCCATCCCGTACTGGGACGACGTCCGTTACATCTGTGTCGGACGCGACACGCGCGATGTGTTCATGTCGGTGTTCAATCACTATTCCGCATACACCGACTTCATGTACCAGTTGCTCGCGACGGGAGATCCGGTCGGCGGACCGATGCCGCGTTGTCCGGACGACCCACGCGAGCTCTGGGCTGAATGGATCACGACGCCGTCGTTTCCGTGGGAGAGCGACGGCTCGCCGTGGTGGTCACACCACTACCACGTCGAGTCGTTCTGGAAGAAGCGTCATCTGCGCAACGTCCTCCTCGTGCACTACGCGGACATGAAGGCCGATCTGGAAGGTGAGATGCGACGGATCGCCGATTTCCTCGGTGTCGAGATCGACGAGTCGATGTGGCCTGGGCTCGTCCACGGTGCGCAGTTCGAGACGATGAAGGCAGAGGCGAAGGAGACCACCAGGATGGAGATGATCTTCGAGGGGGGCGCCGAGCGCTTCTTCTTCAAGGGAACCAACGGTCGCTGGCGGGACGTGCTCACGCCTGAGGACCTCGCGCTTTACGAGAAAGCCGCGTCGAAGCTCGAACCCGAGTTGCGACGCTGGCTCGAGGGCGGCCGACTCCCGTAGCCCCGGTTAGTGCGCCGTGGTGCCGGTTAGTACGCCGTGGTGCCCGTTAGTACGCCGTGGTGAAGGTGTGCAGGTCGTGTGTGTGGAGCGAGCGCTGACGGGCCGTTCCGACGTAGTGCGTGGCGCACATCGTCGCTTGGCCCGAGGTGTTCCCACAGATCAGGGAGCCGAGCCCGACACCGGGATCGTCGTAGTGGAGCGACCAGCCCGTGGCGTGTCCGAACTCGTGCGTCGCGATCGAGGTCAGATCCGGCCGTCCGGCAGGGACGGTCTTCGACGTCCCCGTGTACCAGTCCTCGGCCGAGTCGAAGAGCGTGACGAAGCGGACCAGCATGCTGCCCGAGCGGCAGAGGAAGGTCGTTGCGAGGTTGTGACCCCTTCCGTCGAGCTTGCCTTTGTAGACCAGGTTCTTGCCCCGGTCCTTCGCATCGCACGCGTTGCGTGACAGCGCGCTTGTGCCGATCCGGACGTAGTTAAGGGACGTTCCGGCGTTGTCCCACGCCTTGGCGCCTTCGAAGACGCGGCTCAGCCACACCCCGCTGATCGTCGAGTCGTTGTAGACGGCGACGTTGCCGCGACCGCTCGTTGCCCAAAGACCCGGGTAGAAGGGCGTCGCTTCGTGCGCCCACGCCGGGGTTGTCGCGAGGAGCGCGACGAGCACGCCGAGCATGCCGTAGAGGATGCCGTTGAGGGCTACGAGGCGATGTAGTGATCCGCGCATGCCTCGATCCCTT
Organism: uncultured Actinomycetes bacterium; assembly: GCA_964520325.1. Taxonomy (GTDB): domain Bacteria; phylum Actinomycetota; class JAICYB01; order JAICYB01; family JAICYB01; genus CAZFOB01. The sequence continues at coordinate 155,956 of CAZFOB010000003.1, forward strand.
CAACGAACGAGTCGTCGATGCGGACGACGCCGATGATGCGTCCCTTCGAGCGGACGACGAACGTCCCGTTCTCGGGGCTGATGTCCTCGTAGACGGTGAAGCGCTTCTCGACGACGTCATGCACGACGCTCGTGGTGCTCCTCCTCGATGACGCCTTCTCGGCCGACCGCATGAAGCTCTGTTCGACCCAGAGGTCGCCCGTGCACTCAAGACGCGTGACCGCGTTGCTCGACGACCCCGCGTTGACGCCGAGGAACACAACGCCCGCCCCGACCAGGAGCAGGGTGGCGACGAAGAGCGGGAGCCCTCGGCGCGAGCGGGTGCCAGATCCAGCGTCCATATAGACAGAGTCGGCCGCGCGGTTACCAGGCGTAGGCCTCCGGTGCCGCGCCGCCCGGCCCCGGGAAGATCTCGTCGAGCGTGGCGAGTGTCTCGTCGGAGAGCGTCACCTCGAGTGAGCGCATCGCACCGTCGAGTTGCTCGAGAGTGCGCGGTCCGATGATCGGAGCCGTGACCGCCGGACGCGAGTGCAGCCACGCGAGCGCGACGTCGGCCGGTTGCTCGCCGATGTCGGCGCACAGCTTCTCGTAGCGCTCGAGTTTGTCTCTCATGCGCTCGATGCGACGCGTCACCTGCTCGCTCGCGCGCCGTCCGGTCTTGGCGCCGGCGAGGGCGCCACCGAGGATGCCGCCGCCGAGCGGGCTCCACGGGATCAGGCCCAGTCCGTAGTGCTCGCAGGCCGGGACGACCTCGAGCTCGATCGTCCGCGCATCGAGGTGGTACAGGCTCTGCTCCGACACGAGCCCGACCGTGTTGCGACTCCTCGCGATCTCGCTGGCTTGGGCGATGTGCCATCCGGCGAAGTTGCTGCTGCCGATGTACGTGACCTTGCCTTGCGTGACGAGCGTCTCCATGGCTTGCCAGATCTCGTCCCACCGGGTGGTCCGGTCGACGTGATGCATCTGGTAGAGGTCGATGTGATCGGTCTGCATGCGGCGGAGACTCTCCTCGCACGCGCGCCGGATGTTCAGGGCGGACAGGCGCGAGTGGTTCGGCCACTCGGCCATCTGCCCGTAGACCTTCGTCGCGAGGACGACCTTGTCGCGCCGTCCGTCCCCCTGCGCGAACCACTTCCCGAGGATGTTCTCGGTCGTGCCGATGCCCTCGCTGCGGCCGTAGACGTTCGCGGTGTCGAAGAAGTTGATCCCGAGGTCGAGCGCTCGGTCCATGATCGAGAAGCTCGTGGCTTCGTCGGCCTGGGGGCCGAAGTTCATCGTGCCGAGGCAGAGCGGACTGACCTTTACGCCTGCGCGTCCGAGCTGGACGTAATCCATGAAGACCTCCCTAGATGATCTGTTGCTCCTTGAGCCGTGCGAGTTCCGTCTCGTTTACACCGAGCAGTTCGGCGTAGACCTCGGCGTTGTGCTGACCGAGCATGGGGGCCGGACCGATCTCGAGGTCCGACGCGCTGAGGTGGATCGGATTGCCGGGGACGTCGTAGGTACCGGCCTCAGGATGCGTCATCGACACGACCATGTCTCGTCCACGCAAGTGCTCGCTCGCGAGGAGGTCACCGGTGTCGAAGACCGCGCTGCACGGCACGCCGTTGTCCTGCATGGCTGCCATGACGTCGTACTTGTCGCGTGAGACCGTCCACGCCGCGATCAGGTCGTGGACGTCGTCCCAGTTGCTCGCGCGCCAGCCCGCGCTCGCCCATTGCTCGTCACCGATGAGATCGGTGCGGTCGATGGTTTTCAGGATGCCGTCCCACATCGCGGTGTTTGTCGCGACGATGTACGCGTAGTCGTTCGGTCCTTCGCCCGCGCATCTGTAGACGTCGGCCGTCATGTACTTGAGCGGCGCTCCGCGCCGCATGGTCGGGATGCCTCCGGTGAGGTAATGCGACAGCATCGCGACGCGCGTGAAGTTCATCACTGCTTCCTGCATCGAGAGCTCAACTCGCTGACCAACACCAGTGCGTTGCCGCTGCACGTACGCCGCGAGGATGCCGACGGCGAGATGGACGCCCGTACCGGTGTCGCCCAGCGTTACGCCGAGACGCATCGGAGCACCGTCGGCCTCGCCGTTCACGCTCATCGCACCACCCGCTGCTTGCCCGATCATGTCGAAGCTGCGGTAACTCGCGTAGGGACCCGAGTCGCCGAACCCGCGGATGCTCGCGTAGATCAATCCCGGATGCACAACCCTCAGCTCGTCGTAGCTGAGCCCGAGCCGCTCCATCGTTCCCAGTGCGAAGTTCTCGACGAGGACGTCGAACTGCGGCAGTAACTTGAGGAAGAGTTCGCGTCCTTTGTCGCTCTTGAGATCGAGCGTGACGCTGCACTTGTTGAGGTTCAACAACAGGAAGTACATCGAGTCGGTCGCCGGGCCCATGCCCATCGTCCGCCCCTGGTCGCCGCGCTTGGGGTCCTCCACCTTGATGACATCGGCGCCGAGGAAGGCGAGGAGCTCGGTGCAGGCGGGGCCCGCCTCGAACTGGGAGAGGTCGAGGATCCTGATGTCCGCAAGTGCGCTATCGGTCAGATCGGCCACGCTCACATGGTGCCGGAAACCCCTTGACGGGGTAACCTACGGTAGCGTAGGGTACGGAACCGTAGGCTACGCAACCGTAGGTTACGGCCCCGTACGTTACCCCCAAGAACCCCCAGCCAAGAACCCCAGGAGGAGGTCCCACCAGATGGCCATCCAGACCCGCGACGTCCCGCCGCCCTCAGAAGAGATCCGCGGTGTGTTCGAGCTCACGGCTGCTCAGCTGCGCGTCCAGCGCCGCGTCACTCTCGTGTTCACGCTCATCCCATTCATCGGTGCCGTGCTCGCCATCACCCGGCTGTGGGGGACAGCCATCAGCGTCCTCGACTTCACGCTGTTCCTGTCCTTCTATCTGGCCGCCGGCGTCGGCATCACTGTCGGCAACCACCGCCTGTTCACGCACCGCAGCTTCAAGGCCGTGCGTCCGGTGCGGATCTTGCTCGCGCTGTTCGGGTCGATCGCCGTGCAGGGGTCGACGATCCAGTGGTGTGCGACGCACCGTCGTCACCACGCCTATGCCGACCAGTACGGCGATCCGCACTCGCCGCACCTCGCGCAGGCGGCTGGGATAAAAGGCGTGCTCCTCGGGCTGTGGCACGCGCACAGTGGCTGGCTTTTCGAGGGAAAGGCTTCGGACGAGCGGGAGTGGACGCCGGATCTCGTCGCCGACAAGGACATCTCGTGGATCAGCCGCAACTTCCTCGGACTGACGATCATCTCGTTCACGCTTCCGGCGCTGATCGCCTTCGCGGTCACGCAGTCGTTCACCGCCGCAGTCACGGCGTTCCTGTGGGGATCGCTTGTCCGCATCTTCCTCCTGCACCACGTGACGTGGAGCATCAACTCGATCTGCCACTTCTACGGCAAAGAGGCGTACCGCGCGAAGGATGAGAGCAAGAACGTGTGGGCGCTCTCGCCGGTGAGCTTCGGTGAGTCGTGGCACAACAACCACCACGCGTTCCAGTGGTCGGCGAAGCTGGGCTTGCGCGCATGGCAGGTCGACATGGGCTGGTACGTGATCAGCACGCTCAAGGCGCTGCGCCTCGTCCGTGACGTGAAGGTTCCAACGAAGGACCAGATGGCCAAGCGTAAGCTTCCTGCGTGACCTCGCAGAAGCCTCAGCTCGAATCGATCGACGGAGGTCGCGCCAAGGCCGCTCCGCGCAAGCGGATGTCGGGACCGGAACGCCGCGAACAGCTCATCGGTGTCGCGAAGGAGCTCTTCGCCGAACAAGGCTACGAAGCAACCTCGGTTGAAGAGATCGCGGAGAAGGCGAAGGTCAGCAAACCCGTCGTCTACGAGCACTTCGGCGGGAAGGAAGGCATCTACGCCGTCATCGTCGACCGCGAGATCCGTTCGCTCGCCGACCGGATCAAAGCCGCACTTTCTCCAGGATCTCCCCGCCGCACGATCGTGCGCGCCGTCGATGCGTTCTTGCGCTACATCGAGGAGGAGCAGGCCGGGTTCAAGATCCTCACCCGTGACGCGCCGGTCGGAGCGAGCCGCGGCTCGTTCCCGAGCGTGCTCGACGAGATCGCACAGGCTGTCGAAGAGCTGCTCTCAGGCGAGCTCGATGATCGCGGGTTCAGCCCCGATATCGCCCCGGTGCTCTCGCGGTGTCTCGTCGGCATGATCGCCATGCCCGGGCAATGGTGGCTCGAGACCGGCAAACCCCGCCGGCGTGACGTCGCCGATCAGATCGTGAACATCGCGTGGAATGGTCTCGGCGGACTGCGCCACCGACGCACGCCGCGCGGCGACCGCATCTAGCGGTCACCGGATCCGTTTCACCAGATCTGCCTCGGGGAAGTTCTTCGTGACGATGCGGGTTATCCGTCCCATGTCCGACGTGGTGCTTCCGGTCCTCGACGAGGCCGAAGCGCTCCCGTGGGTGCTCGGGCGCATCCCCGCCGGCTACCACGCGATCGTGGTCGACAATGGTTCGACCGACGGCTCGCCGGATATCGCCGGGGAGCTCGGAGCGGAGGTGATCCACGAGCCGCGGCGCGGCTTCGGAGCTGCCTGCTACACCGGGCTCATCGCGGCGAGCCACCCCGTGGTGTGCTTCATGGACGCCGACGGCTCTCTCGACCCGCTCGACCTGCCGTGCGTGGCCGACGACGTGATCGACGACTCGTTTGACCTCGTGCTCGGCGCCCGGATCGCGGATCCAGGTGCGTGGCCGCTGCACGCGAGAGTGGCCAATCGCTACCTCGCGAGGCAGATCGGCAAGCGAACAGGCATCCGATTGCGTGACATCGGTCCGATGCGGGCGACCCGTCGTCAGGAGTTGATCGACCTCGGTATCGCCGACCGGCGATTCGGCTGGCCGCTCGAGATGGTCCTGCGCGCCGGCGCGGCCGGGTGGCGGATCGGGGAGGTTGCCGTCCCGTACCGGAAGCGGTCCGGACGTTCGAAGGTGACCGGAACCGCGCGCGGGACACTGCGAGCCGTCCGCGACATGGCACGCGTCCTGACCTGATGCGAGCGCCACGGATCATCGTGCTCGCGAAGGCACCCGTACCCGGCTTGGTCAAGACGCGGCTGTGCCCGCCCTGCACAGAGCAGGAGGCGGCAGAGATCGCCGACGCCGCCTTGCGGGACACCTTGGACGCCGTCACGTCAGTGCCCGGATCATCTCCGACGCTCGTTCTCGACGGCGCCCCCGGCGATTGGGTCCCAAGTGGATGCCGTGTGGTCGCTCAGCGCGGCAGTAGCCACGCAGAGCGCATCGGCAATGCGTTCCTGGACGTCGGCGGACCGAGCCTGTTGATCGGCATGGACACACCGCAAGTCACATCGAGGCTCCTGGCCGATTGCATCGACGCACTGATGAGTCCGCGCACCGACGCGGTGCTCGGAGCAGCCGACGATGGCGGGTGGTGGGCGTTAGGGCTGCGGCGCCCGATCCATGGTGCCTTCGACGGCGTGCCGATGAGCACGTCGGCGACGGGCGCGCATCAACGCCGCCGGCTGGACGAGCTCGGCTTGCGCACCACGAGTCTTGCGATGCTCCGCGACGTCGACACCGTGGAGGACGCCATCGCCGTCGCAGACGCGGCGCCGCACACGCGTTTCGGCTCTGCCGTCAAGGCGCTGCTCTCTGTGAGGATCGACCCGTGAAGCTGCCCGACCCGCCGCCCGTCGGTCCATTCCGGCCCGGCGCGTTCTCCAATCCGCTCCACGACGCGCGGCTCGGTGCGTGGCTCGGGATCGCGCTCGGGATCAGCTTCACAACCTGTTTCGTCACCGGTGTGTTGTCCCATCTGATCCAGCAACCCCCGGGTTGGTTCGTGTGGCCATCGCGGCCGGCCGGGTTGTATCGCATCTCGCAGGGATTGCACGTGGCCACGGGCATCGCGTCGATCCCGTTGCTCCTCGCGAAGCTCTGGGTGGTGTTCCCGCACTTCTGGACGTGGCCCCCCGTGCGCACGATCGCTCACGCGGTCGAACGCATCAGCCTCGTGCCTCTCATCGCCGGCGCGATCTTCCTGCTCTACTCCGGACTTGCGAACATCGGTCTGTGGTATCCGTGGCCGTTCTTCTTCCCGTCTGCGCACTACTGGGCTGCGTGGATCATGATCGGCGGGCTCGTCGTGCACATCGGAGCGAAGCTGCCGATCACGCGAGCGGCCACCAAGCGCGGAGCCGACTTGGCGCCTCGAGTGGCTGAGGGCGGACTCAGTAGGCGCCGATTCATCGGTACGGTCGCAGCCGGCGTAGGGGGCGCGACGCTTGCAACGCTCGGACAAACCGTTCGTCCACTCCGCAGGCTTGCGGTTCTCGCACCCCGCGACCCGGACGTCGGACCGCAAGGATTCCCGGTGAACAAGTCCGCACGATCGGCAGCGGTTCTCGACTCGGCGCGCGACAAGGATTACCGCTTGCGCGTCGCCGGGGCAGTCCGTGAGCCGCTCGAGCTCACACTCGACGATCTTCGCGCGATGCCATCGCGCGAAGCGACACTGCCCATCTCCTGCGTCGAAGGCTGGAGCGCGGATGCGAGGTGGCGGGGTGTTCCGGTCCGTGATCTGCTCGCGCGAGCCGGTGCGAAGCGGGGAGCAACCGTTCGCGTGGAATCGCTTCAGGAAGCCGGACTGTACAAGGCCTCCGATCTCAACACGAGCCATGCCGGCGATCGGGACACGCTTCTCGCGTATGAGGTCAACGGTGAGGAGCTGCACATCGACCACGGATATCCAGTGCGGCTCATCGGACCGAACCGTCCGGGGGTGATGCAGACCAAATGGGTGTCGAAGCTGATCGTCGGCTGAACGAGGCCATCGAAGCTGTGCCGGGCGGCCCTGTGTTCTGGGGCGGCGTGCTCGTGGGATGGGCCGTGATCGGGTTCGGGATCTTCGGTGCGATCACGATCGGGCGGCGCATCAACTATTCGTTCGCGATCTGGTTCCTCGGCGGTTTGCTCGTCCACGATTTCCTCGTGGCGCCCATCGTCTTCACCGTCGGGAAGGCGCTGCGACGCGTCGTTGCGGGACGGTACCGGGCGGCGATCACCGCGGCGCTCGTCGTCTCGGCCTTCTTCGTCGTGGTTTCGATCCCGTTCCTGGGCCGATTCGGGATGCGCGCCGATAACGCAACGGTGCTTCCACGCAACTACACCACCGGGCTCCTCGTCATGCTGGCCATCGTGTGGACCTTCACGGCGGCAACGATCGTGTGGACGAGGTGGGCGTGGCGACGCGAACGCTGAGCACCGATCCCGAGCATCGAGTGCTTGGGCAGCGGCGCAACGTTGCCCGCACCGCCGTCGCGCTCGCCGCCGCCGCCCTCCTGATCGCCGTCACCGCGGTGTGGGGCGGCCGGCTCAACACCACCCGCGCGTTGCGCATTCATGCGGCGCCGCTCTTCGCGTACTGGAAGCCATCGTTGGCTTGGGCGACGGCCGGCGCGATCGTCCTCGCGGCGCTGGTCTGCCTGCGTGGACCGTCGGTCGCACAACGCGTGCGCTTCACACATCTGCTCCTCATCGCGACGATCGTCACCGCCGCGTGGGGACTGATGCTTGCACTCACCGACGGATGGACGGGGGTGACCAGGGGGCCGAGCGGGCCCCACGACTACCTCGCGATCGCCGGCGCTGCCGAGAGTCCCGGAGAGTTCCTCCGAACCTTCGTCGATCGCATCGGCTCCTACAACGTGCATGTCCGCGGACATCCGCCGGCCCTCGTCCCGATCCTGTGGTGGTTGGAGCGCATCGGCCTCGGCGGACCGGGGGCGGCCGCGGCGCTGTTCGTCGCCGGCGGCGTGAGCTCCGTTCCCGCAGTGCTGTTGAGTGTTCGGGCCGTAGCCGGGGAAGCCACCGCCCGGCGCGTCGCTCCGTTCCTGATCCTTTCGCCCGCCGCCGTGTGGATGGTGACGTCGGCCGACGCACTTTTCCTCGGCGTAAGTGCGTGGGGGGCGACCCTCGTCATCCTTGCGGCAACGACGGCTGCAACGACGGGCGCAACGACGAAGAACGCCCGCTCGGCGGCCTACGCGACCGCGGGCGGACTTCTGCTCGGGTTCGGACTCTTCCTGTCTTACGGCTCGGTGCTCGTCGCGCTGATCCCGCTGACCGTGATCGTCTCGAAGCGCCGCTGGAGCGTGCTGATCGCGGCCGGTGCCGGCGGAGCGGCCGTGATCGCGGGATCTTGGTTGCTGGGGTTCTGGTGGCCGGCCGGGCTCATCGCCACGCGCGCCGAGTACGCCGACGGGATCGCGGCCGTGCGTCCCTATGGGTATTTCGTGCTGGCCAATCTCGCCGCGTTCGCGATCGTCTGCGGACCTGCCACGGTCGCGGGGATCGCGCGCCTGCTTGATCGGAAGCTGTGGCTCCTGGTCGGCGCGGGCTTAAGTGTCGTCGTTCTCGCCAACCTGAGCGGGCTCTCGAAGGGCGAGATCGAACGCATCTGGCTTCCGTTCTGGCCGTGGATCGCCTGTGCCGCGGCCGCACTCGATCGTCCGCGCGTATGGCTCGCGCTGCAAGCCACGACGGCGATCGCGATCGAGACATTCTTCTTCACGCATTGGTGATCGCAGACGGCGTCTTTCTCGTGACCGGGGGAGCCGGCTTCATCGGCTCCTTCATCGTCGATGCACTCGTCGAGGCCGGCGCTCACGTCAGAGTGATCGATCGTCTGCTGCCGCAGGCCCACGCCCGCGCTCCGGGGTACCTCAACGAGGGGGCCGAGTACGTCTACGCCGATCTCAACGACGGCGATGCACTCGAGGGCGCCCTCGACGGGGTGACCGCCGTGTCGCACCAGGCATCGATGGTCGGACTCGGCACCGACCTCGCCGACATCACCGATTACGTCCACCACAACGACGCCGGGACGGCGGCGTTGCTCGGCGCCCTGCACCACCGCCGTTTCGACGGACGTCTCGTGCTCGGCTCGAGCATGGTCGTGTACGGCGAGGGTGGCTACGCGTGCGAGACGGACGGGCCCGTTCGTCCATCGCCGCGTTCACGGAAGCGTTTGGAAGCCGGACGGTTCGAGCCGACATGTCCGACCTGCGATCGCGAGCTTGTCGCCGAGCCCGTTGTCGAAACGGCTCTTACCGATCCTCGTAACGTCTACGCGGCGACGAAGCTCCACCAGGAGCATCTGTGCGCAGCGTTTTCGCGCGAGAGCCGGGCGAGCGTTGTCGCGCTTCGGTACCACAACGTCTACGGCCCCCGGATGCCGCAGAGCACCCCGTACGCGGGGGTTGCGAGCATCTTCCGAAGCGCCATCGAAGCAGGCCATCCCCCGCGCGTGTTCGAGGACGGCCGACAGATCCGCGATTTCGTCCACGTTACCGACATCGCGGCCGCGAATCTCAAGGCTCTCGATGTGTCCTCGGCCCCCGGTGTCTACAACATCGCGAGCGGCGATCCGCGAAGCGTCAAAGACATGGCGGATGCGCTGGCGTCGGCTGCACGGAAGGATCTTCCGCCGATCGTCACCGGGGAGTACCGCCTGGGTGACGTCCGTCACGTGTTCGCGTCCATCGATCGGGCTAGACGCGACCTCGGCTACGTCCCTGGTGTGAGCTTCGAGGACGGCATCCGCGATTTCGCCGATGCGCCGCTGCGGGAGCCGCCGGAGCCGGCCGTGTGACGTCTTGCAACGGCCGGCTCCGGCGAAACTCGATCCTTAGATCGCGTCCGAGCCTGACTCCTTCGTTCTGATCCGGGTCACCGTTTCGACGGACGTGACCCACACTTTCCCGTCGCCGATCTTCCCGGTCTGCGCAGCGGCGATGATCGCGTCCTGGAATCGGTCGACGTCCTCGTCGTCCGCGAGCACCTCGATCCGCTTCTTCGGGACGAGCTCGATCTGGTACTCGGCGCCGCGGTAGATCTCCGTGTGTCCGCGCTGGCGTCCGAAGCCCTGCGCTTCGGAGACGGTCATCCCCTGGACGCCGAGATCTTTCAATGCCGCCCGGACTTCGTCCAGCTTGAACGGTTTGATGATCGCAACGATCAGCTTCATGGTGTCCTCTCTCTGGCGCTCTAGAGCGCGTAGCCGGTTTCGGAGTGCTGCGTGAGGTCGAGCCCGGTGTCCTCTTCTTCTTCGGAGACGCGGATCCCGCCGGGCAGCACGGCCTTCAACAGCAGGGCGATGATCAGTGAGACGACTGCAGAGAAGACGGCAACCGCGATCACGGCGATCGCTTGCTCGGTCAGCAAGGTCAAGCCACCGCCGAAGGCGAGGCCGTCCTGACCGGCCTCGTTCACGGATACGTCCGCGAAGATCCCGACCAAAAGCGACCCGACGATGCCGCCGACGAGGTGAACCGCGACCACATCGAGTGAATCGTCGTAGCCGAACTTGAACTTGAGCGTGATGGCGAGGTAGCACACGGCTCCGGCGATCAGTCCGATCCACACCGCGGACATGCCGCCGACGAATCCGGCGCACGGCGTGATCGCGACGAGTCCGGCCACGGCACCCGATGCGGCGCCGAGCGTTGTCGCGTGTCCGGACTTGATGCGCTCGACAACGAGCCAGCTGATCATCGCGGCGGCCGCAGCGACGAAGGTGTTCATGAACGCCTGCGCAGCTACGCCGTTGGCGGCCAGTGCGGAGCCTGCGTTGAAGCCGAACCAGCCGAACCACAGGATGCCGGTTCCGAGCATCGTGAACGGCAGGTTGTGAGGAGGCATGGGTTCGCCCGGCCAGCCCTTGCGCTTGCCGAGCAGGATGCACAGCACCAGAGCCGCCGCACCGGCGTTGATGTGGACGACCGTCCCGCCGGCGAAGTCGAGCGCGCCACGGTCGGCGAGCCATCCGCCGGCGAAGACCCAGTGAGCCACCGGCAGGTAGACGAGGATCGACCACAGCCCGATGAAGCCAACCCAGGCCGGCCACCGCATGCGATCCGCGATGGCGCCGGTGATCAGCGCCGGTGTGATCACCGCGAACGTGAGCTGGAATGCGACGAAAGCGAGCGTAGGGATCGTCCCGAACACCTGCGACCCCAGATCCTTGAGGCCAACGAAGTCGAGATTGCCGATCCAGCCTGCGTTGCCGAGATCACCGAACGCGAGTGAGTACCCGAAGACCACCCAGAGCACCGTAACGATGCCCATGGCGAAAACGTTCTGCATGAGCATCGCGAGGATGTTCTTCGAGCGGACCATGCCGCCGTAGAACAACGCGAGCCCAGGTGTCATGAACAGCACGAGTGCGGTTGATGCGAGCACCCATGCGGTGTCACCCGAATCGATCTGTGGCACGAGAGGAACCTCCAGAAGATGTGAACTCGTCCTACGTCCGCGGGTGCGGACGCGCTTGCAGGAACGCTAGCTTCGAGGCGGTGACCGCGAGGTTTTCATCGTCGCAGGTTAGTCGCTGGACAACGACAGATGGGGAGGAGGTCGGATTGCGCGTCCCGGAGCCGGAAGTGCTCGAGTTCACAGCGGTCAAGCAGTGGGAGCGCTGGCTCGCGAGGAACCACACGACCATGCCGGACGGCGCGTGGCTCCGATTCTTCAAGAAAGCCTCGGGAAAGCAGACGTTCACGTATGCGGAAGCACTCGAAGTGGCGCTCTGCTACGGGTGGATCGACGGTCAGGGCAAGTCGGAAGGAACGGAGTCGATGCGGCAGCGATGGCTGCCGCGGCGCGCGAGGAGCTCGTGGTCGAGGATCAACACGGCACACGCGCAACGGCTGATCGAGCAGGGACGGATGAGGCCGGCCGGCCTGGCCGAGGTCGAGCGGGCCAAGCAAGACGGCCGGTGGGCGGCGGCTTACGATCCCCCGTCCACGTCGACGGTTCCGGACGACTTCGCAGCGCTTCTCGCGAAGAACAAGAAGGCAGGCGCGTTCTTCGAAGCGCTCAACAAGCAGAACAGATACGCGATCCTTCATCGACTGCAGACCGCCAAGAAGCCCGAGACGCGGCAACGGCGCATGAAGACGTTCGTCGAGATGCTGGCGAAAGGCGAGAAGCTCCACCCCTAAGACAGATCCGGGCTTACCTGCTCCGGCTGGTCTGTTTGCCCCGAACAGCGACAGACTGAGTGTCGAGCGAGGGAGATCGGATGTATCCAGGCGAGTACGCACATCAGCACCCGGACAAGCCCGTCTTCATCATGGCCAACTCCGGTGAGGTCATCACCTACGGTGAGTACGAAGAGCGGTGCAATCGGCTCGCGCATCTGTTCCGCGACATGGGGCTCGCGCGCGGCGACCACGTTGCCTTCTTCATGGAGAACAACCCGAGGATGCTCGAGGCCGAAGGTGCGGCCGAGCGGTCGGGTCTGTACTACACGTGCATCAACTCCTACTTGGCCCCCGATGAGGTCGCCTACATCGTCAACGACTGCCAGGCGAAGGTCGTGATCAGCTCGGGGGCCAAGCGAAGCACCGCGACGGAACTCGTAGCGAACGCACCGAACGTGCAGCGGTTCCTGATGGTGGACGACACCGCACCGGGCTGGGAGAGCTACGAGAAGGCCGTCGAGGGATACGGCAGCGACCCGATCGGCGACGAGCAGCTCGGCGCTGCGATGCTGTATTCGTCCGGAACGACGGGACAGCCGAAAGGCATCCTGCGACCACTGCCGGAGTCGCCGCCGGGCGAGAGCTTGCTCGTCATGATGTTCGTGAAGGGTCTCTTCGGTTTCCGGGAAGAACAGACCTATCTTTCACCAGCGCCGTTGTACCACTCGGCCCCCCAGGCGAGCGTCTCCGGCACCGTCCGGCTCGGTGGGACGGCGGTGATCATGGAGCGCTTCGATCCCGAGGAGTGGCTCAGGCTTGTCGAGCTGCACAAGATCACGCACTGCCAGATGGTCCCGACGATGTTCTCCCGTCTGCTCAAGCTTCCCGAAGCAACGCGTCAGCGCTACGACCTTTCCTCGCTCGAGTGCATCGTCCACGCGGCGGCGCCGTGTCCTGTTCCGGTGAAGGAAGCGATGATCTCGTGGCTCGGCCCGATCATCCTCGAGTACTACGCAGCAACCGAAGCTCACGGGGCCACACTCGTCGGCTCCGACGATTGGTTGACGCATAAGGGCACGGTCGGCCGTCCTGTCCTCGGCGAGCTGGTCATCGCCGACGACGACATGAAGCCGTGCCCGGTGGGGTCGTCCGGCACGGTGTGGTTCCGCGGCGCGACGAACTTCGAGTACTTCAACGCACCGGAGAAGACTGCGGAAACGCGCGTCGAGGACGGCACGATGAGCACCGTCGGTGACGTCGGCTACGTCGACGATGAGGGATTCCTCTATCTCACCGACCGCAAGACCTACATGATCATCTCGGGAGGCGTGAACATCTATCCGCAGGAGACCGAGAACCTGCTCATCACACACCCCAAGGTGATGGACGCCGCTGTGTTCGGCGTACCGAACGACGATCTCGGCGAAGAGGTGAAGGCCGTCGTCCAGGTCGTCGTTGGCGTCGAGCCGGGGGCCGAGCTCGAACGGGAGCTCATCGCGTTCTGCCGCGAGCACCTCGCGCACTTCAAGGCTCCACGGACCGTCGACTTCGAAGCCGAGCTGCCGCGGCTGCCGACGGGCAAGCTCTACAAGCGGATCCTGCGCGACAAGTACTGGCAGGATCGCGACACGCGGATCTGATGGCAGGCCTCAGCAAGAACCTGAGAGAGCCGGAGGAGGTGATCTCCTTCCCGAGTGCGCGTTATGAGATCGTCGACCTCGGAGACCACACCGTCGCGTACGGCCGCCTCGAGCCAGGCTGGAGATGGTCCACCCACGTGCGTCCGGAGGTCGGCGGGCAGTGGTGCCAAGCCCACCATGTCGGCGTCATCCTCAAAGGCCGCATGGGGATCGTCTTCGTGGACGGATCGACGATGGAGGTCGGGCCTCTTGAGTGCTACGACATCCCTCCCGGGCACGACGGCTACGTGATCGGTCACGAACCGGTCGAGTCGATCGAGTGGTCGGGGGCCCGGGCATGGGGAGGTTTCCGGTCGGGGACGTCCGGACGGATGCTCGTCACGCTGCTCATCACCGACCTCGTCGACTCGACGCCTACGGCTGCGAAGCTCGGCGATGCCGCATGGCGCGACCTTTCGTCAAGGCACTTCTCCGCGAGCCGCGACCGGCTCGACCGCTTCGGTGGACGGGAGGTGAAGACGACGGGCGACGGGATGATCGCGACCTTCGACGCGACGGCCAACGCGATCCGCTGCGCCGACGAGATCCTCCGTGTAGCGCGTGGTTTGGGAGTCGCCGCCCGGGCCGGTGTGCACGTCGGCGAGGTCGACTTCGTCGGGAACGACGTCCGCGGCGTCGCCGTTCACGAGGCCGAGCGCATCGCCCAGATCGCCGGCGCCGACGAGGTGTTCGTGTCCGAGACGACACGCGTGCTCGCCATGACGGCCGGGCTCTCTTTCGACGACCGGGGGATGCATGCTCTCAAAGGCCTCGAAGGAGAGCGGAGGATCTTCGCCTACACGCGCGGATCCGCACCCGCGCCGACGTGAGCCGGACCAAGCCACTTATCGTCGCCGTCGACGACGACCCCTCGGCGCTCTCGCACATAAGCGTCGAGCTCCAGCGCCGGTACGACCGCGACTACGAGATCGTCTACGAGACCTCGGCGCTCGCCGCGCTCGAGAAGGTCGAGCGGGCGCCGGATCGAGTCGCCATCGTGCTCGCCGATCAGTGGATGCCCGAGCTGACGGGAACGGAGCTTCTCGGGCGTGTCCGGGACCTCAGCCCCCGGACGAAGCGAGCGCTGCTCATCCGCTGGGGAGACTGGGGGGACGAACGCACGACTGCGGCCGTCCGGGATGCCATCGGGACGGGCTCCATCGATTACTACCTGCTCAAACCGTGGAAGTCGCCGGACGAGCTCTTCCACCGTTCGATCACCGAGTACCTCTTCGAGTGGTCGCGCGCCGCCGGCACGACGTTCGAGGTGACGCTCGTATCCGATCGCTCGTCCGTGCGGGGCCACGAGCTCCGCGACCTCTTGACGCGGAACGGCGTTCCGCATATCTACTACCCGTCGTCCTCCGCCGAAGGACAGGACGTGCTCGCTCGAGTCGGACGCACAGAAACGACCGTCCCCGTCGTCGAGCTGCTCGGGGGACGCGTGCTAGACGATCCGACGAACGGCGAGCTTGCCAACGCGCACGGCGTCGCGACCGACCTCATCGACGACACCGAGTTCGACGTGGCGATAGTCGGCGCCGGACCGGGAGGGATGGCGGCGGCGGTCTACGCGTCGTCCGAGGGCTTGAGATCGATCGTCATAGAGAGCCACGCGATCGGAGGTCAGGCCGGGTCGAGCTCGATGATCCGTAACTATCTGGGCTTTGCCCGGGGTATCGGTGGCGCCGACCTGATGCAGCGTGCATACCAGCAGGCGTGGGTGTTCGGGACGCGGTTCCTCATGACCCGCGCCGTCACCGGCTTGCGTTGCGGGGACGACGCCCACGAGCTTCTTGTCGGCTCGGATGTGATCCGAGCATCGAGCGTCGTCCTCGCGATGGGGGTCGACTACCGGAAGCTCGATATCCCTGCGGTCGAAAGGCTCCGCGGGAGCGGCGTCTACTACGGTGCGTCCCCCGCCGAGGGGCCCCTCGTGAAGGACGGCCGCGCTTTCGTCGTGGGCGCGGGGAACTCGGCCGGGCAAGCCGCGGTCCATCTCGCGAAGTACGCGGCCGAAGTCTTGATCGTCGTCCGCGGCGCGAGACTCCAGGCGAGCATGTCTGCTTACTTGATCGATGAGATCGAAGCGTCGGCGAACATCCGCGTGCTCGCGGAGACCCAGGTTGTCGATGCGGCAGGGGAGATGAGCCTCGAAGCGATCACGCTCGAGAACGCGTCGGGAGATAGGACGGAGACAGAAGCGGACGGACTGTTCGTGATGATCGGCGCGAAGCCGCACACGGAGTGGTTGCCGCCGGAGGTGGCCAGGGATCAGCACGGATTCGTCGTGACCGGCGGCGACCTCGTGCACGACGAGCTACTCGCAGACTGGGTGCTCGCGCGTCCGCCCTACGGGTTCGAGACGACGTTCCCCGGCGTCTTCGCTGTCGGAGATGTGCGATCCCGCTCGGTCAAGCGCGTCGCGTCCGCCGTGGGAGAGGGTTCGGCGGCGATCCAGCTCGTGCATCGATTCTTGGAGCAGCGCGAGCAGTGGCCGGCGACGCGCCGGACGCTGTAGTAATCACCTTCAACCATCGAGGAGAGGCATGAGCGACTACACGCTGGTGCAGAGGCAAGATCACGTGCTCGAAGTTACGATCAACCGGCCCGAGGTGATGAACGCCTTGCATCCGGCGGCCAACCGCGAGCTCGCCGAGATCTGGGACGAGTTCCAGAACGACGCGGACCTCTGGGTCGGGATCATCACGGGGGCCGGGGACCGCGCATTCTCGGCGGGCAACGATCTCAAGCATCAAGCCTCCGGCGGTGACATGAGCGGGCAGCCCGCTTCGGGCTTCGCCGGCTTGACGTCCCGCTTCGATCTCGACAAGCCGGTCATCGCCGCGGTGAACGGAGTCGCGATGGGCGGCGGGTTCGAGATCGCTCTCGCCTGCGACATCATCGTCGCGTCGGATCAAGCCACGTTCGCGTTACCCGAGCCACGCGTCGGCTTGGCGGCACTCGCGGGCGGGATGCAACGCCTGCCGCGCATGATCCCTCTCAAACACGCGATGGGCATGATCCTCACCGGACGCCGGGTGCCGGCGGCCGAAGGCAAGGAGCTCGGGTTCGTTACCGACGTCGTCTCGCATGCAGCGCTGATGGATCGCGCGCGTTGGTGGGCTGCGCAGATCCTCGAGTGCTCGCCGGCCTCGGTTCGCGCGAGCAAGCAGACGGTGATGCGCAGTCTCGACATCACCGGGCTCGAGGAGTCGATGAAGCTTGGTCAGTATCCCGCGATCGGTGATCTCTTGCGCAGCGAGGACTTCATCGAAGGACCGCTTGCGTTCGCACAGAAGCGGGCTCCGCAGTGGAAGGGCACGTAGCCGCCGACGGCTTGCGTTGACTCCGAAACTTCGTGAGAGGTGGAGCAGCTCCACGATCGCTGTTGCGGGATCGATGTGCATCAAGCCGAACTCACGGCGTGCGTTCGCATCGCCGAGGGCAAGCGGTGGAGCGAGCATGTGCAGGCTTTCGGCACGACCACTGGTTGTGATCGCGGCGCAGGCCGGTCAGCGGTCGGAAGCCGTCAGTAGCCGTTGTCGGCCTTTCGGCCGGTCAGGGCGCGGTTTCGCACACTCACCAGGATGAACGTGAACGGCCGATAGGGGGTAGTTTCGGGGGCATCTTTCCCCGGGTCACGCCACCGGGGGCACGCACGCGGCCGATCGGAAAAGGGCTTGCGGGCGATCTTCACGCGTTGCTAAGGTCAGGCGACGAGAGCGACGGTGCGAGGAAGCCGGTGAGAGTCCGGCGCGGTCGCGCCACTGTGACCGGGGAGCCAGTTCCCGAAAGCCACTGCCCGAAGGGCGGGAAGGTGCGGTGATCCGGAAGCCAGGAGACTTGGGCCGTCGCTGGAGCCCCGGACGGGACGCGTAATCTCGAGGAGGTCAGCATGTCGAACGCCGCACTCGCTCCCCGTATCGCCACGTACGCCCCGTCGATCTCGCTGCGCGAGCTCTGGCCGTGGGTCGTGTTCGTGGCTTCCCTTCTCGTAGTGATGCTGTACTTCGTCGGCTCGTTCCAGGGGTTGGCTTGGCTGCACGAATTCGTACACGACGGCCGTCATCTGCTCGGCTTCCCCTGCCACTGAGGCAGTTTCGCCATGACCAGGAACCTCCTCGTCTGCGGATTGATCGCTGGCATCTGTGCGGGACTCTTCGCGTTCGGCGTTGGTCGAGTGATCGGCGAACCGGCCGTCGATCGCGCCATCGCGTTCGAAGAACGCTCGGCGCCGCCGTCCGACGAACCCGCCGAAGCGCCCATCGTGACACGCACCGTGCAGAGCACCATCGGATTACTCACGGCAGCCATCGCCTTCGGGCTCGCGATAGGCGGCCTCTTCGCCCTGGCTTTTGGTTTCGTCTACGGCCGGGCCGGCCAAGCCGACCCCGCACGGACGGCGGCCTGGCTCGCAGCAGCTGCCTTCGTCGTCGTGTTTCTTGTGCCGTTCCTGAAGTACCCGGCGAACCCGCCCGCCGTCGGCAACCCGAACACGATCGACCATCGAACGGGACTGTATTGGGCGATGCTGGCCGTATCGCTCGGCGGTGCCGTCGGAGCGCTTCGCTTCAGGCACTATCTGGGGTCGCGAATGTCTGGTCGAAGTGCATCGTTGTCGGCGATCGGGTCTTACATCGTCGTGGTGCTCTTCGCCGGGCTCACTTTGCCTGGTGTTCACGAGGTTCCCGGCGACTTTCCCGCGGTGACGCTGTGGGCGTTCCGGCAAGCGACGGTAGGGATACAGCTCACGATGTGGGCGACGATCGGCATCGTCTTCGGATCGCTGGCACAGCGCATCATGAAGAGATCCGATCCGCGACTTACGCCCGCGACCGCTGGCGTCCTGGAGGACTGACGAGCCGGGGCGAAGACGCCCGCTGCCCCGGCGTCGTCGAGATGCGCGAGGCCGAGGACGGGTGGCTCGCTCGCGTCCGTCTTCCGGGTGGTCGGGCTACGACCGAACAGCTTGATGCCCTCGTTTCGGTAGCGAGCTTGGGGAGTGGGCTCGTCGACATCACACGTCGCGCCAACGTTCAGATCCGGGGCCTGTCACCCGCATCCGGGCCGGCGGCCGCTTCAACCCTCGCGGACGCCGGACTGCTGCCGTCGGTCACGCACGAGCGCCTTCGCAACATCGTAGCCAGCCCGTTCGGCGGGCGGCATCCGCAAGCCATCTGCGATACGGATGCGATCGTCGAGGAGTTGGATCGCGAGCTCTGCGCCGACGGCTATCTGCAGGCGCTCCCCGAGCGGTTCGGTTTCGGGGTAGATGACGGGAGCCGCGCCCTGGCCGATCTCGACTTCGATGTCGAGCTTGGCGCTGAGACGGGCGACGCGGGGCGGTTTCGCCTGTCGATCGGTGGTTCGCCGACGGATGTGGTCACGACGCCTTCTTGCGCCGCGAGGACCGCCTTGGACGCGGCACGCGCCTTCCTTGGCGCGCGGGAGTCATCTGGGAGCCGCGCGTGGCATGTCCGAGAGATCCCCGGCGGCGCAACCTCGATCACCGGTCGCATGGGCGCCGCGATCGTGCGGCCGTCGACTCGAAGCCCTCAGCTCGCGATCCGGCCGGGGGTCTTGACGCAGCGAGACGGTCGGGTCGCGATCACGGCCCTTGCGCCGCTCGGTCGGTTGAACGGCGACATGCTGTGTTTGCTGGCCGGGCTCGTGCGACGGTGCGCGGCCGACGTTCGGTTCTCCGCCTGGCGCACGGTAACGGTCGTCGATGTCTCAGCGCGTGAAGCGGATGGCCTCGCCGACGCCATCGCGGATCTGGGCCTTCTCTTGTCGTCCGGCTCGGGATGGGAGGATCTCACCGCGTGCGTGGGCGCCGGAGCATGCGCGAAGGCGCGGGTCGATGTTCGCGCGGCTGTTGCGCAACGGGCCGGCGAGCGCACCGATCAAGCGCCGGCCGAGCATTGGTCGGCGTGCGAACGAAGGTGCGGAGAGCCGAAGTCCGTGCCGATCAGCGTCGCTGCGACGGACACCGGGTTGGCCGTCACAGTCTTGGGGCACGCGATCGACGTGCCCGACACCGCGGGCGCGATCGAACACCTGGCGGATGAGAGACCGCAGTGAGCGACTATGTCCGGGACGGTCCCGAGATCTACCGTCGCTCGTTCGCGACGATCCGGGACGAAGCCGAGCTCGACGGCCTCGATCCAACCGTTGCACGAACCGCCGTACGCATGATCCATGCATGCGGGATGGTCGACCTTACGTCCGACATCGACGTCTCCGACGGTTTCGCTTCCGCCGCCGTCGGTGCCCTGCGACGTGGTGCTCTGATCCTCTGTGACACCGCGATGGTGTCCGCCGGCATCACGCGGAGCAGGCTCCCGGCAGGGAACGAAGTGGTCTGCACGCTGTCGGATCCGAGCGTGCCGCAGCTGGCTGCCGTGCTCTGTACGACACGCAGCGCGGCGGCACTCGAGCTGTGGCGAGGGCGCATCGCCGGCTCACTCGTCGTGATCGGGAACGCGCCGACGGCCCTCTTCCGTTTGCTCGAGATCGTCGAGTCAACCGATGAACGTCCCGCCGCCGTCGTCGGCGTTCCCGTCGGCTTCGTCGGTGCGGCAGAATCGAAGGTCGCGCTCACACGCCACCCGTCACGGCTCGAGCATCTCGTCGTCCATGGGCGCCGCGGCGGCAGTGCGATCGCCGCGGCCGCCGTCAATGCGCTCGCAAGCGAGGATGAGTGAACCGGGCCACGGCATCGACGAGCGGAAGACTGTTCGGCGTCGGACTCGGGCCGGGCGATCCCGAGCTGGTCACGCTCAAGGCGCGCCGCGTCATCGAGCAAGCCGATGTCGTGGCGTATCCGACGGCACGCCACGGGCGGAGCATCGCGAGAAGCATCGCCGCTCCGTACCTGCGCTCCGGGCAGACCGAGATCGCGATGACGTTCCCGGTGACGACCGAGGACGTCGTCCCTCACGGAGGCTACGAGCGGGCGCTGCGTGAGTTCTACGACGATCAAGCCGAACGCCTCGCCTCGCACCTCGATGCCGGTCGAGCGGTCGTCGTTCTGTGCGAGGGTGATCCGTTCTTCTACGGCAGTTACATGTACCTCCACGAACGACTCGCGCATCGCTACGCGACCGAGGTCGTCCCCGGCGTAACGTCGTTCAGCGCCGCGGCCGCAGCGGCTGGCGTCCCCCTCGCCAAGAGCGACGACGTGCTCACGGTGCTGCCGGGAACGCTTCCACCGGAGGTGATCGCGCATCACCTCCGGACAACCGATGCGGCCGTCGTGTTGAAACTCGGACGGACGTTCGACTCGGTGCGCCAAGCCGCCGAGCGAGCCGAGGTCGGGGACCGGACCATCTATGTAGAACGAGCCAGCACGCCAGACGAACGCTTCATGATGCTGCGCGATGTCGACGGCACGATCCCTTATATGTCGCTATTGCTCGTGCCGACGGCTAACGCAACAGATACCTCCCAGCGCCACGATCGAGGCGCCGAGGTGGCCGTCGTTGGTCTCGGACCCGCTGGTCCGCAGTGGCTGACGCCCGAGGCGGCAACGGCGCTCGCGGGAGCGGACGATCTGGTCGGGTACGTGGGGTACCTCGATCGCGTGCCACCGCGCGCCGGACAACAACGCCACGAGAGCGACAACCGAGACGAGGCAGAACGCGCGCATCTCGCGTTGAAGCTGGCGGCGTCGGGACGGCGCGTCGCCGTCGTATCCTCCGGTGATCCGGGAATCTTCGCGATGGCCGCGGCGGTGCTGGAAGCATTCGAAGCTTGCGGTGACGAATACCGCGAGGTCGCTGTTCGCATCGTCCCGGGAGTGTCGGCCATGCAGGCCGCCGCAGCGCGGGTCGGGGCGCCGCTCGGACACGACTTCTGCGTCATCTCGCTCTCCGACCAGCTCAAGCCGTGGGACGTGGTCGAGCGACGACTCGAGGCAGCGGGGGCATCCGACATGGCCGTTGCCATCTACAACCCCGCCTCGCGAACGCGGCGCGAGCAGCTCGAGCGTGCTCGGGCGGTGCTGCTCGTCCATCGAGGGCAGGACACACCGGTAGTGGTCGCGCGCGACGTCGGCGGTAAGCAGGAGCAGATCTCGGTGTCTACACTCGCAGGCTTCGAAGCTGCATCGGTCGACATGCGGACACTGCTGATCGTCGGCTCATCGACGACCCGAGTGGTCGATGGAGCCGACGGTACACCGCGCGTGTACACGCCTCGGAGCTACCCGGGCTAGAGGTTCCGCCTGAGCCAGTCGAGTGCCTGGTCGACCGTGCTCACCGTGTGTGCGCTCGGACGAGCCGGTCGCCGGACGACGATCACGGGTAGTCCTCGCATCCGGGCAGCATCGAGCTTCGGTCGCGTGTACGTCCCGCCGCTGTCCTTCGTGACAAGCAGGTCGATGCGATGCTCGTCGATCAGCGCGAGCTCGCCATCAAGGACGTACGGTCCCCGGTCCAGCAGGACCTGATGCCGGCAAGGAAGCGGGAGCTCCGGTGTCTCGACGCAACGGATGAGGAACCACGCATCGGTCATGGCGCTGAACGACGCGAGTCCTTGTCGTCCCGTTGTGAGGAACACACGGCTCCCGAGATCAGCAACGGCCGAGGCGGCATCATCCAGCGAGTCGACCCAGTGCCACCGATCCTGCGTAGTTGGCGTCCATCCCGGTCGTTCCAATCGCACGAGCCGGATACCGGCGTCGGAACATGCCTGCGCGGCCGAAGAGGAGATGCGCTCGGCGAAGGGGTGGGTTGCGTCGACGACTGCAACAACCTCGTGATCGATGAGCCAGCGCGCGAGCGCGGTTGGTCCACCGAAGCCGCCGATGCGAACGTCGCCCGCCGGCAGTCGCGGGTTCGTCACACGTCCGGCGAGAGAGGAGACGACCGGGATGCCGGCATCGACGAGCTCGTCGGCGAGCTCACGCGCCTCGCTTGTTCCGCCCAGGACGAGGACGACGCGTTCCCCCATCGGCGACTACGCGTCCTCGGGCGCAGCTTTATCGGCGCGCGGCGGCGCCCTGAGGAGGTAGGTGTCCATGACCCAGCCCTTCTCCTCCCGAGCCTTGCGCCGGACCTGCTGGATCTGCTCAGAGACGTCGGAGACTCGCCCCGACACGAGGATCTCGTCTGTCGTACCGAGGTACGCACCCCAATAGATGTGCGTGTCGGGGTCGGCGATCTCCGAGAACGTGCAGTCGGCGTCGAGCATCACCACGACATCGTTGCTGCAGTCGGGGAACCCCTCGTTCGCGAGCCGGCGGCCGGTCGTGATGTGGATGGGATCACCGACCCGGTTCAGCCCGATCCGGTGGGCGGCGGCGAGCGCCTGCACGCTCGTGACGCCCGGCACGACGTCGTACGAGAACGCGACGTTGCCGCGCGCGGCGATGTCGGAGACGATCGCGAGCGTGCCGTCGTAGAGCGACGGATCACCCAATACGAGGAACGCACCGCATCGATCCTCGTCGAGCTCGGTTTCGATCAGGCGCTCATAGACGTCGGCTCGCCGCCGGCGCCAGTCTTCAACGGCCGAGCGATAGCCAGGGGCCGAGCGGTCGCGCTCCGGGTCGCGCACCTCGACGAACCGGTACGACGCGTTCTCGACGTAGCGTTCGCAGATCTGTTTACGGAGGTCCACGAGGTCGTGTTTCTCACGTCCCTTGTCGACGAGGAAGAAGACGTCGGTAGCGTTGAGCGCCTTGATGGCCTGCACCGTGATGTGCTCCGGATCGCCAGGGCCGACGCCGATGATGCGGACGTGTCTCATCAGGTGGTGTGCTCCGTAGTGAGTGGACGGTTGCGGGAATCCGAATAGAGGTGGCTCTCGTCGAACCCGTGGCTCGCGAGCGCTGGTCCGACGAGGATCACGGCGGTGCGGACGACGCTGGCCTCGTCCACCTGCGCCGCGATCGTCTCGAGCGTGCCGCGAAGGATCAGCTCGTCGGGCCAGCCGGCGCGAGCGACGATCGCAACTGGACAGTCGCTCCCGTAGGCGGGCTCGAGCATCTCGACGATCTCGCCGATCGCTTGCGCGCCGAGGTGGATAGCAAGTGTTGCTTGGTGGATGGCGAGAGCCGGGAGCTGTTCGCCTTCGGGCAGCGGTGTCGACATTCGGTGGTACCTCGTGAGGATCACCGTCTGCGCTATGCCCGGCAGCGTGAGCTCCTGACGCAGCGCCGCGGCTGCAGCCGCGAAGGCGGGCACACCCGGCGTGAGGTCCCACGGGATGGCGAGTGAGTCCAGACGCCGCGTCTGCTCGGCGACCGCGCTGTAGATGGACAGATCGCCCGATTGCAACCGAGCAACGTCCTCACCGTTGCTGTGCGCGACGCGCAGCACCTCGATGATCTCGTCGAGCGTCAGATGCTGCGTGTCGACGAGTCGTGCGCCGGCGGGCGCGTGGGCGAGCACCTCCGCCGGAACGATCGATCCGGCGTATACGCAGACGGGACTTTCCGCGATCAGCCGCCGGCCGCGCAGCGTGAGGAGATCGGGGGCACCGGGACCGGCGCCGACGAAGTGAACCGTCATCGCGGACCCTTCCGCACGATCCACTGGACCACCGGGAAGTGTCCGCGCCATCCGGTGAACCCTCCGATGGGCTCGGCCCCTTCGATCGAGATCCGGACGAGCTCCCCGCCGAACTTCTCGCGGGCGGTAACGAGTCGTTGCTCACCTTCGAGCGTCACGGCGTTGGCGACGAGACGCCCCGCTGTTGCGAGTCGCTCCCAGCACTGTTCGAGGAGCCCCGGCACGCTCGCGCCGCCGCCGACGAAGATCGCGTCCGGGCGGTCGAGCTCGGCGAGTGCGTCCGGAGCTTCGCCGTGCCGGATATCGAGTCGCGGCACACCGAGCTCGCGCGCGTTCCTCGCGATCCGTTCGGCCCGCAACGCGTTCGCCTCGATCGCGATCGCGCGGGCGGTCGGCTCGCAGCGCAGCCACTCGATCGCGATCGAGCCGCTGCCCGCACCCACGTCCCAAAGGAGCTCGCCGGGCAGGGGGCCGAGCGCCGCGAGGGTGATCGCGCGTACTTGTCGCTTCGTGAGCTGGCCGTCGTGTTCGTACGCCTCGTCCGGCAGGCCCGGCGTGAGCGGGAGCGATGGTGTGCCGGGATCGGTCAGACATTCGATCGCTACGAGATACGGGGCGTCCGGCTCGTGGTTCTCCCAACGTTGCGCCGTTGTCGCGATGACGTGTTCGTCCGGCCCTCCGAGCTGCTCCAGCACGATCATCCGGCTCTGACCTAGACCGTGGACGCACAGCATGCGCGAGACATCGTCGGCCCCCGTGCGTCCATGTGTGTAGACGATCAGGCGCCGGCCCGGTTGGAGCCACCGGACGAGCGTCTCAGACGGATGGGCAACCAGACTCACGAGATCGGCCTGGGCGCCGGCCCAGCCGAGCCGCGCGCAGGCGAGCGAGAACGCCGATGCCGACGGCAGAACGGTGAGCCGCTTCGGATCGACGCGCCGGGCAAGCGTCGCGCCGATGCCGTGCAGCATCGGGTCGCCGCTGGCGAGGACGCACGCGGGACCGATCGATCCCGCCACCAGTTCGTCCAACAGTGGATCGATGGGTGATGGCCAGCAACGACGTTCGGCGCTGGTGTTCGGAACAAGGGCCAGTTGCCGATGCGAGCCGACGAGCAACTTCGCGTCGAGGACGGCCAGCTGTGCGCGCTTGCCGAGTCCCTCCCACCCGTCGGCTCCGATGCCGACAACCGTCAGATGCGCATCCGTCATGTGCAGTCCGCGAGCGCCTGCACGAGCCGCTCGTTGGCCTCGGCATCTCGCGCCGTTAGGCGGATGTGTTCCGCACGCAGGCCCGGAAATGACGCCGCCGGACGTACGGCGATCGCACGCTCTCGCAACGCCGCGACCACCGACTCGCCGTCGGCGACCTCGATCAGGCAGAAGTTGGCCGCGCCCGGCCACGTGCGGACGTTGTCGAGCCGGGAGAGGCGCGAGGCGAGATCGTCTCGTTCCTCCTGCGCGCGCACGGCTGCTGCCCTGAGCGCTTCCGGGCGCCCAGCCGCTGCGGTCAGAGCTGCAAGCGCAAGCGCGTTCGTCGACCAAGGCTGGCGAACATCACGGAGCCGCTTCGCGAGGTGCGATGGCGCCACCGCGTACCCGGCGCGCAAGCCCGGGATCGAAAGCGACTTCGTCAGGCTTCGTATCACGATCACGTCGGCGAGTCCTTCGCGCACGAGGGAGCCGGGTTCGCCGCACACCAGATCCATGAATGACTCATCGATGACGACGATTCGACCTGGGCGACACACCGCGCGCATCACATCGGCCGGCTCGAGCCTTCCGTCTGGGGACGCCGGGTTTCCGGCGATCACGAGATCGGCATCGGCGGGTACGGCGCCGGGTTCGAGGACGAAATCTCGTTCGGCCTCCCGAATTACACGTGTAACCGGAACGTCATGGGCTCGCAGCGCCGCCTCTGCCTCCGTGAAGGCGGGGTGTACGCACGCGGCATGTGTCGGCTTGAGCGCGGCGGGGAGCAGCCACAGCGCTTCGGCAGCGCCGTTGGTCGGAACGATCTCGTGTCGCTCACGGCCGTGCAGCGCGGCGAGTGCTGCGATGGCATCGGTGTCGTCCGGGTAACGATCAGCGTCTCGTTCGAGCGCTTCGCGCAATGCGACTCGCAGCCACTCCGGCGGTCCACCTGCGAGCACGTTCACGGCATGGTCGGTGTAGCCGTGATGAAGCTCTCCGTCGCCGTGCCGGCGCAGGTCGTCGATCCGGTCGGTCGCCGGTCGCACCGTCATGCCGGCGCGTGAACGGCGAGCGACGCGGCACGGGCAAGGCGCAGTGCCGCGCCGGGGAAGGCGGCCCAATGCAGGTGGAGATAGCTCGCGTGGATCGAACCGGACACGAAGCCTTCATCTCTGACCACGCCGCGCGCTGCGAGCGTCCAGGCCGGGGTAGCCCCCTGAGCGGGCTCGACTTGCGAGTAGTGAAACTCGTGCCCGCGGAACGTTCCACCGCGGTCGGCGTAGATGCTGTCGTTCGCGGCGGTCGCTTCCCGGTATCCCAGCGTGAGCCGTTCCGTCATGCGTCCGCGGCCATCCAGCACGCCGCACATCTCATGGCCGTCGAGCTCCGCGCAGAGGTAGAGCAAGCCCCCGCACTCCGCAACGATCGGACGTCCCGCTCCCGCGAAGGCCTTGACGTCCGATCGGAGTGAGTCATTGGCGGCGAGCTCCTCACCGAAGACCTCCGGGAAGCCGCCGGCAAGCGTCAGCGCGCCGGCGCCGTCCGGCAGGTGCGGATCGGTGAGCGGATCGAAGGGGAGCAGCTCGGCCCCCGCGGCGGTGAGTAGCTCGAGGTTCTCCTGGTAGTGGAACGAAAACGCCGGCCCCTGGGCGATCGCGATGCGTGCGCGCGACGCCGGCGACTCAGAAGGAGCGGGATCCCAAGCCGGGCCCCCGACATCGGGTGAGGCGCGCGCGAGCCCGACCACCGCGTCCAGATCGACGTGGGTAACGATCTCCTGCGCCAGACGGTCGAGGATCTTCTTCGTTTCGATGTCGCGCTCGTCGGCGGGCACGAGCCCGAGATGTCGTTCTGGGGCCGTGATCTGATCGTCGCGGCGAAGGGCGCCCAGCACCGGAAGGCCGAGCGGCTCGATCGCGTCGCGCAGGAGTTGCTCGTGGAACTCGGAGCCGACGCGATTGAGGATCACGCCGGCGATCTCGAGCTCAGGATCGAAGGTGCGGTACCCGTGGACGATCGCAGCCACCGATCGAGCCATCGACGCGGCATCGACGACAAGGAGCACCGGTGCGTGCAAGAGCTTCGCGACGTGCGCCGTCGACGCGAGCTCCCCGCGTCCCGACACGCCGTCGAACAGACCCATGACGCCCTCGATCACAGCGATGTCGGCATCGGACGTCCCGTGCCGGAAGAGTGGAGCGATGAGTTCGGGTCCGCTGAGGAACGCGTCGAGGTTTCGGCCGGGCCGGCCCGAGGCGACCGCGTGATAGGTCGGATCGATGAAGTCCGGGCCGACCTTGAAGCCTTGGACGCGAAGTCCACGCGAGCGAAGCGCGCCGATGAGACCGCACGACACCGACGTCTTCCCCGCGCTCGAGCTCGTGCCGGCGACGACGACGCGGGGGATCACGATGCCCGCAGACACTCGAGGGAAACGACGGGAAGGCGTGCGACCGTGCGCTCGGTGAGTCTTCGTCCTTCGGTCGGTCGACGCACGCCGTTCGTCCATTCCACGTGTGGCACGGGATCTGGGCAATGCAGGCCGGTGTGCGGATCGCAGCCGTGATCGGGACAGACCCGGAGCGTCGCGGCCGACCGTACGAGGGCATCGACCAACGGAGCAAGCAGCTCCCGATCGATCCGTTCGATCGCGGCAACCTTCGCCAACGCATCGCATCGATGCGCGGCTTCGTCGGGAGCCGCGACGTGGACGACGACCCGACGGGCTCTCGCCCCGATCGCGTCCAGTGCGGCGTTCGCCTTCGCAGTGATGTTCGTGTCGATCGAACCTGTCGCACCTTCGGGAACGAAGACCGTTGCCCCCATCAGGCGCGCGATCCCGGCGGCGGCGCCACGCGCAGCGACGACGACGGTGTCCGGCGTGAGGATCCGTGGCGGGACCGCCCCTTCCGGCCACACGCGCAGGCGCGTCCGCACGTCGACCGGCAACGGCGGGGGACCGGTGACGAGGAGACGGTGCCCACCGATCCGGCGCACCACGTGTCGATCCAACCGATCGGCAAGGTCCGTCATCGCGTGCTCGACGGCCCCTTCGTCGGCGCGGCCACCGCTGTCCTCGACGACGTCCGCCCGCCACGCGCGGTGTCCGTCCCTGAGCGCGACCTCCCGCGCGGCTGCTTCGAGCCTGCCGCGATCGACGATGCCGGACGGTGGCCAGCCCAACAGCGCTGAGATGGCGGTCTCCGAGCCGACGGGCAGACCCGTCGGCACGGTCTGCACACGCGTCAGCGTTCCGCCGCGCGCCAACCGGTCCAGCACCGGCGTCTGCGCGCGCTCCAAAGACGTCGACTGTCGTCCGGTCGGCTCGCTGGCGCCGTCGATGATGACCAGGACTTCTACCATTCGATCCCCTGTTGAGCGCGTATCCCTGCTTGCAACGGATGCTTCACCTTCGTCACTTCCGACACCAGGTCGGCGAGGGAGATGAGTTCGTCCGGCGCGTCGCGGCCCGTCAGCACCACGTGCTGGAAGCCGGGCCGGGTACGAAGCGTCTCGAGCACGTCGTCGAGATCGATCCAGCCCCAGTTGATCGGATACGTGATCTCGTCGAGCAACAGGAACTCGTAGCGCTCTTCGGCGATCAGGCGCTTCACGCCCTTCCAACCTTCGGCCGCGAGCTCGGCCGACTCGTCGAGGTCCTTGGACAGCCACGACCAGCCGTCGCCCATCTTCTCCCAGTCGATCCCACCGAGCGCCGCGGCAGCCTTCGCCTCACCGACCTGCCACTTCCCCGACTTCACGAACTGGAAGACACCGCAGCGGTAGCCACGGGCCCATGAGCGCATCAGCATTCCGAACGCGGACGTGCTCTTGCCCTTCCCATGCCCGGTGAGCACGATCACGAGCGGGCGGTCGCGACGTTTCCGCCGCGTCGGCTCGTCGCTGCCTTTGTCGTCGTCGGAAATTACGCCGCCTGGTGGCTGACTCATGCCGCTCCCTTCGACCGCGGCGTCGGATCGAGCGCGTACACCCGGCCACCTGCCGCGCGCGCAAGCGAGTGCGCGAACCCGAGCCGGGCGGCTCCATCTTCGGCGTCGATGACACTCACGGCCGCGGCGGCGCGTCCGAGCCGCCGCGCGCTCGCGGCGATCTCTGCGTGACCTTCGGGGACACGTCCGTCCGTGAGGATGACGGCGACGGCGCGGCGGCTCGGGTCGCGCATTCGTGCCCGCGCGATCAGCTGCTCCGCGGCGACGAGCCCCGACGCGAGCGGAGTGAGCCCGCCGGCCGATAGGCTCCGGATCGCGGACGCCGCGCGGTCGAGCGATGCGCTCGGCTCGAGCAGCACCCTGGCGTCTCCATCGCGGAAGGTGATCAACGCAACCCGGTCGCGATGGACGTGCGCCTCTCGCAGCAATCGCAACAACGCGCCCTTGATCTTCGCGAGGCGTCGCCGGGCCCCCATCGAGCCGCTGGCGTCAACGACCAAGCACAGCAGGACGCCCTCGCGTCCGGCGCGGATGTGTTCGGACAACGCGGCGGCCGAGCCGCGAACGAGACGATCGCGCAACGAACCGACGATCGAGAGATCGTCGCTGTCCTCAGAGGCTGGGCGGCTGTCGATCGCGCCAGTTGTCCGACCTCTCGCTCGCGCGCGCCGTCCGGCCGGGCCCCCTCCGGCGGCGTCGAGCCGCAGGGCACCGGCGGCCATGCGCGCCTCGGCCGGCGCGTCGAATCTCTCGCGTGCAGGTAGCCGCTCGTCGATCTGGTCAGCCGTGGACACGGAGCCCGTCCCCGAACCGTCTCCCGGCAACGCTGCATCCTGATCTCGGCCCCGGCCGCGTCCGGGCCTCGGCGGGAGCGGCTCGTCGTCGGGCGGTCCGCCGTCCAGCGCCCGCTCGATGTCCTGGTCGCTCACCTGGTGGCCGTCGAGCGGATCGTGGCGTCGTCGATGGGCGAGCGCGAGTCGCGCGGCGCGGCGCACGTGCTCATCCGTCACCGACTCGATCTGGTCGAGTGCAGCGAGAACGCGCGCAGCTCGGGCGCACACGATGTCGCCGCGGACGCCTTCGACATCGAGCTCGGCGCAAGCAGATGTGATCCGATGCAGCTCACGTTCGGGTAGCCAGACCTTGGGCAAGAAGTCCCGGGCGGCGGCGATCTGTCGTGCGAGGCCCGCCTCGTCGCGCGACCACTCGGCGACGAACGATTCCGGGTCGGCCTCGAACGCGAGACGTCTCCGGACGATCTCCGAACGCGTAGCCGGGTCCTGGGGAGCAGCGATGGTGACGCTCAGCCCGAAGCGGTCGAGGAGCTGCGGGCGGAGCTCGCCCTCCTCGGCATTCATCGTGCCGACGAGGAGGAACCGAGACGCGTGCGAGGCTGACACCGCTTCGCGCTCGACCCGGGCGAACCCGGACGCCGCAGCATCGAGGAGCGCGTCGACGAGATGGTCGGGCAACAGGTTGACCTCGTCGACGTAGAGGATCCCCTGGTGGGCGCGTGCGAGGAGTCCCGCTTCGAACGCCTGCTCGCCGGCGAGGGCGCGTCCGAGATCGAGGGAGCCGAGCAGCCGGTCGAGGGTCGCGCCGAGCGGCAGCTCGACAAGCGGCGCGGCCCGCTGCGCAACCGTCGCGTCCAAGGGAACGAGACCGCCGGGACTCAGCTCACCCGGAGCGAACGCGAACGGCTGGTCGACGGCCGCGAGCACCGGCGGGAGCAGCGGGGCGAGGGCTCGCACGGCTGTCGACTTCGCCGTTCCGCGCTCGCCTCGCACCAGCACACCGCCGACGGTTGGATCGACCGCGTTGACGAGCAACCCTTCGATCAGCGTCTCGTGGCCGACGATGGCGGAGAGCGGGAAGTTCACCGTCATGTGCATGTTTTCATGTTGTGGCCGCCTCGAGCTCGCCCTCCAAACGCAGGTACCGCTGCGTGATGGCATCGAGTATCTGCTCTTGCGGCCTCGCCCACAGACCCCGGTCCGCAGCTTCGAGCAGGCGCTCGACGATCGCCCGGGCCGCCCACGGGTTGGAGCGCGACATGAACTCGGCGACGTCGGCGTCGAGGACGTACCGCTCCGACACCTGCTCATACATCCAATCTTCGGCCACGCCTGCAGTTGCGTCGTAGCCGAACAGGTAGTCGACGGTTGCCGAGAGCTCCGCGGCCCCCTTGTAGCCGTGACGGATCATCGATGCGATCCAGCGAGGATTCGCCACGCGGGCACGGAACACGCGACGTGTTTCCTCGGCGAGCGACCGGGTGATCACGCGCGAAGGATCGGACGAGTCACCGAGGTAGGCCGCCGGCTCCCGTCCGCTGATCGCCCGGACGGTCGCGACCATGCCGCCGTGGAACTGGTAATAGTCGTCCGAATCGAGGATGTCCTGCTCGCCGGAGTCGAGGTTCTTCACTGCCACCTCGATCCGCGCATAGCAATCGCGCATCGCGTCGCCCGCCGCTACGCCGTCGAGTTCGCGGCCGTAGGCATGACCTCCCCACGCTTCGTACACCTCGGCGATGTCGCCTTGATCGCGCCAGTCGCGCGCGCCGAGCAGTTGCAGCAATCCGGCACCGTAGGTTCCCGGCCGGGAGCCGAAGACCCGCGTCGTCGCGCGACGCCACGCGGTGTCAGGTCCGAGCTGGACAGCCAGTCGCTCGGCGTCCGCACGTGCGTGTGCGGCGACGAAGTTGACGTCGTCCGGCTCGTCGAGCGCGGCGACGGTCGCGACGGCGTGGTCGATCATGTCGACCAGATGCGGGAAGGCGTCCCGGAAGAAGCCCGAGATGCGGACCGTGACGTCGATGCGTGGGCGGCCGAGCTCCTCGATCGGGATGACCTCGATCCCGATCACGCGTTGCGACTCGGCGTGCCAGCGCGGCCTCACTCCCAGCAGTGCGAGGATCTCCGCGATGTCGTCGCCTTGGGTTCGCATCGCCGACGTGCCCCATGCGACCAGCCCGACCATCCGCGGCAGCTCGCCGTTCTCGGCCAGGTGACGATCGAGCAGCGCCGTCGCGAGTCTCATCCCGACTTCCCACGCGAGCATCGACGGAAGTGCGCGTGGATCCACCGAATAGAAGTTGCGACCGGTCGGGAGCACGTCGAGCCGGCCGCGTGTCGGGCTGCCGGCCGGGCCGGCCGGAACGTATCTTCCGTTGAGCGCCAGCAGAACGCTCGCGATCTCTCCTTCGGCTCCACGGATGCGCGGGACGACATCGGCTGCGGCATGACGCAGCACTCTGACGACGTCGGGGTCGTGACGTCCGAGCAGGCGTTCACAGATCGCATCGCAAGCCTCCGCGTCCCAACCGCTGCGGTCGAGTGAGTCCAACAGTGCCGACTGTGCGTCCTCGAGGCGGTCGACGATGTCGCCTGCACTCGTCGCCGGACCACCGAACCGTTCGAGCAACGCCTCGGGCCTGCTCACCGGCGCGCCCGCGTCGGCGACGAGCGCCGGCTCGTCGAGCGCGAACGCGGATCCGATGGCACGGCGCAGGCCGGGGATCCGTCCCGAGCCGAGCCGAAGCAGAGCCGCAACGAGTCCGCGGAGTTGCTCACCTGTCGGGGGCGACCCGAGGACGTGCAGGCCATCCTTGATCTGGATGTCTTTGATCTCGCACAGGTAGCCGTCGATGTGCTGTACGAGGGGGCCGAGGTCGCGCGGCCTTTCGTGGATGCCGAGGTCGCTCTGGAGATTCGCTCGTTCGATCGCCGACCAGATCCGCGTCGCGAGGGCGGGCAGCTTTGTCGGGTCGAGCACGTCGAGACGTGCGTACTCGTCGAGCAACGTTTCGAGCTCGGCGATCTCGTCGTAGGACTCGGCCCGCATCATCGGCGGGATGAGGTGGTCGACGATGACGGCGTGGGCACGCCTCTTCGCTTGAACGCCTTCGCCGGGATCGTTCACGACGAACGGGTAGACGAGAGGCACGTCGCCGAGCACGGCGTCGGGCGCGCACGCCTGCGACAGCGCGAGCATCTTCCCCGGCAGCCACTCGAGCGTCCCATGCTTGCCGAGGTGGACGATCGCGTCGGCGCCCCACGTACGGTCGAGCCACCAATAGCACGCGAGGTAGTGGTGGGTCGGTGGCAGCTCGGGATCGTGGTACACGGCGATCGGATCGTCACCGTAGCCGCGTGGCGGCTGGATGGCCACGAGCACGTTGGCGAGCTCGAGTCCCGCGATCACGAAGTCGCCGCCGTCGACGTAGTGGTCGCCGGGTGGCGGCCCCCAGCACTGTTCGATCGCGTTCCGCAGTACGGACGGCAGCTGCTCGTACCACACGAGATAGTCGGAGACGGGCAGTCGCAACGTCGACGCCGCGAGATGTTCGTCGGTGAGGAACTCGGGGTCGTGGCCGCCGGCCCCGATCAGCGCATGCATGAGCTCGTCCCCGTGCTCGAAGGGCCGGTCTACGCGCATGCCGTCGGTGTGGAACGCATCGAGCAGCCGCAACGCGCTCGCCGGCGTGTCGAGCCCGACGGCCATCCCGACGCGCGAGTGCTTGGTCGGAAAGCTGGTCAGGAGCACAGCCACGCGGCGACTCGCGGGGTCGACGAAACGCAGGCGGGCGCTTCTTACCGCGAACCGCGCGACACGTCGGCACCGTTCGAGGTCGGCAACGTAGCGTGGCACCGGCACGCCGACCGGGGAGTCGCCGCCGTCACGTTCCTTGAACGAGATCACCCCACCCAGCACCCGGCCGTCGAACTCGGGGATCGCGACTTGGGTTGCGGCGTCGAGCGGAGAGAGCCCGGTGCTCGCTTCCCACTCCGCTCGCGAAGCGGTCGCGCACACGGCTTGGATCACCGGAACGTCGAGCTTCGCGAGCGCCGTGGCGTCCCAGTCCTGCCAGTGCTCGCCGGCGGCGTCGTCAGGCTGAGCGACGGTGTCGGCAGCGCCGGAGCCCCCCGTCGCGAGCATCGTCGTGACGAGAGCGTCGACGTGTCCGTCCAGGAGCTCGAACGCCGCCACGCGGCCTTCCGTATCGGCTCGCAGGGTGTAGCTCCAGACCGCGATCGGGTTGCCGCCGGCCTGCTCGATCGATCCGCAGAGCGCATCGACGAACGCGGTGTTGCCGGTCAACCGGTGCGACCGGTAGAAGCAGACGCCAACGGTCGGACGGCCGGGGTCTCGCGCCGCGAGCACGCGTTCGATCGGCACATCGCCCTCACCGGGCAGATAGACGCCGAACTCGGGTACCTCCCGCGGCGGATCGAACCCGAACCCCTCGAGTAGGAACGTGTCGGCGAGGAAACGGAACAGGTGGGCGATGTTGTCGACGTGTCCGTTCCGCAGGTACTCGCCGGCCTGCGCCACCGCTCCCGCAGGCGCGAGCGATAGTGCCGTCATCTCGGCGTCCGGCTCGGCCTCGCCACCGAGCGCGAGGAGGACGATGCTCTTCTGCTCACAACGCGTCCGAAGAAGATCGAATCCTTCCGGCCAGCCACGCCGTCCGCCGAGGATGCGGCAGAGCACGACCCGCGCACCGTCGAGGAGTCCGTCGATCAGGTCGGTGTGGTCGGACACGCCGCCGGGGTTGGCGCAACGGATAGCGGGGAATCCGGCCGGGAGCCGGCGGACGGCCTCCGCGGTGGCCAGAATCTCCGTGTCGGCCGTCGTCACGAAGCGGAGCACCGGCTCACCTCCGTTCGGAGCATCGGCAGACCGGTCGGCACGCCACCCTCGATGAGCGCGGCCAACCTCTCGGTGTCGAGATGGCCGGCGACGAGGTCACCGAGCGCGTCGAGGCGGGCTTCGCGTGCGGCAGCGAACGATGTGCGGCCGGCCGTGAAGGTGCGACGTCGTACGCCCGCGATCCAGCCGAGCAAGCCGCGCCGCAGATCGTCGTGTTCGAACACGCCGTGCCAGGACGTCCCGATCACGTTGCCGACGCGACACCCTTCGTCCCTGCCATCCTCGCCGAGGAGGAGCGGATCACCGCCGTGACGATCGACGACGCCGTGCCGGATCTCGTACCCGGTGGCTTCGGTTCCCAGCCACTCGCACCGCCCGCTGCGGCGTTGAAGCGTCTTCGTCGCCCTGAACGTGGTCGTCACCGGCAAGATCCCGAGGCCGCGGACCTCTCCTGCCCTCGACTCGACATCGTCGACGATGCGTTCGCCGAAGAGCTGGTAGCCGCCGCAGATACCGACGGTCGGCGCACCTGACGACGCACGCGCAGTGATCGCTCGAGCCAGGCCCGACGCACGCAGACGCTCAAGATCCTGAACGGTCGCCTTGGTCCCCGGCACGATGACCAGGTCGGCCCGCTCGATATCCGCGGCAGAGCGGGTGAAGCGCACGCGCACCCCTGGTTCCGAAGCGAGCGCGTCGGCGTCGGTGAAGTTGCTCATCCAGCGCAGCCGCACCACTGCGACGTCGATCGTGTCGCCGGACGTGGGCGCCTCGGGCCGCCGCGCCTCGAGCGCGAGCGAGTCCTCCACGTCCAACCAGAGATCCTCGATCCACGGCAACACCCCGAACGTCGGACGGCCCGTCACGTCGCTGAGCTGCGCGAGTCCGGGCTCGAGGATCGACGGGTCGCCGCGGAACTTGTTGATGACGAACCCGGCCACGTGTGCTTGGTCTTCACGATCGAGAAGCGCGAGAGTGCCGAACAGCGATGCCAGCACGCCACCGCGGTCGATGTCGCCGACGATCAACACGGGCAGATCCGCCGCGCGTGCCAAACCCATGTTCGTGAGATCGTCAGCACGAAGATTCGTCTCCGCCGGGCTACCGGCCCCCTCGCAGATGACGACGTCGTATCGCTCGCGCAGATTCGCAAGCGCCGCGGCGACGATCGGGCGAAGCTCCCGCTTGAGCTCCTGGTAGGAGCGGGCGTCGACGTCGGCATACGGACGACCCATCACCACCACCTGGCTCTGCCGCTCGCCGGATGGCTTGAGCAGGACTGGATTCATCGCCGCCTCCGGATCGATCCCGGCCGCCGCGGCTTGCACCGCCTGCGATCGCCCGATCTCGCTCCCGTCCAGAGTGACGACCGAGTTCAGCGCCATGTTCTGCGCCTTGAACGGCGCGACTCGCACGCCGGCACGATGCAAGAAGCGGCAGATCCCTGCCGTCAGGACGGACTTTCCAGCATCCGAGTGCGTTCCACACACCAAAAGCGCCCCGTTCACCGGCCTCGCCTCCTGGCAAGCGCCCAACGTGAACTCGCACACAGCGCCAAAGCGGCGAACCCGACCGCGCTCGACAACCTCGCGGCCCGGACGACATCCTCCGGCCCCGCGACGCGCCCGTTGCCGAGCACCGGTCGATCCTCGGTGCGTCCCTCATACGAAAGGGGACCCCCGAGCCGGACACCCAGCGCTCCTGCGAACGCGGCTTCCATCCGTCCGGCGTTCGGGCTCGGATGCGAGGGGCCGTCCGAGCGAAGTGTTCGCCACGTGGCTTTGGGCTCACCCCCGACCAGCGGCGCACAGAGCACGGTGAGCAGCGCCCCGAG
Source organism: uncultured Actinomycetes bacterium (assembly GCA_964520325.1). Classification (GTDB taxonomy): domain Bacteria; phylum Actinomycetota; class JAICYB01; order JAICYB01; family JAICYB01; genus CAZFOB01. The sequence continues at coordinate 192,769 of CAZFOB010000003.1, forward strand.
GCGCGCCGCCGGCCAGCACAGCGCGTCGTCGATGCGAGCAGCCGCCCAGCCGAACCGCTCGTATCGGACGCTGCGATGACCGACCATAGCGTCGAGGGTGTTGGCGGCCCGAAAGGCGGCCACGCCCGCCGGCCCCGCGATGGCGGCCCAGAGCAGCGCCCCGACGACGGCATCGCTGGTGTTCTCGGCAACCGACTCCACAAGTGCGCGGCTCAACCCGTCGGCGTCGAGATCTGACGGGTCGCGACCGACGAGCTTCGGGATCTCCCGCCGCGCGGCGTCGAGGTCGCCGCGTCCAACGAGCTCCGCGATGGAGCGCGCTTCCCGCGTGAGCGAACGTCCCCCAAGGGCGACCCACGTCAGGACGGCAAGGACACCCGACGCGTTGAACCTCCGAGCGGTGCGGGCGGCGGTGAACGCCGCAAGTCCGACGAGCAGAGCTGTGTAGGTCGCGCCGCGAGCGCGCGTCGGCGCGTAGATCGCGCGTTCGACTCGCTCCGCCACCTGTCCGAAACCGGCGACGGGATGGAAGCGGCGTGGGTCGCCGAACGCGCGGTCAGCAGCGTATCCCGCAGCGATCGCTCTCGCGGTCATGCGCCGCCTCGACTCTGGCAGTTCGCTCGCGCCACCGTCCACCGACCGTCGTATCCGTGCAGCTCTGTGATGGACAGCGGGTCGACATCGATGCGCCAAAACGCCTGAAGCGGAGCACCGAGGGCATGCACCACCGCGGCTTTGACCACTTCGCCGTGCGTGATCGCGACGACGCGCTCCGAGCCGTTTAGGGAGTCGAGCCACGCTGCGACCCGGCCATACAGCGTTGCCAACGACTCACCGCCATGCGGTGCGGCGGTCGGATCGGTCATCCATCGCGATACGCCTTCCGGGTCTGTCCGGTGGACGTCGGCGAGGGTCTGGCCCGACCAGGATCCGAAGTCACAATCCCGAACACGGCCCTCGATATGGAAGCGAAGTGCCGCCGCGTCCGCCGTTTCACGGCAGCGGAGCGCCGGGCTCGACACCGCCTCGAATCGCCGGGGGAGACGCGTGGCGAGACGAACCGCCGCGTCGCGTCCCCGGTCGTCGAGGGACTCGTCGGTGGCAAATGCAAAGGCGCGGGTCGCCACCGTGGGGGCGTGGCGTACGAGGAGAAGGCTGACCCTGCCGGGCGTACGCTCTGTCGCTCCGGGCGAATCCGACTTCAGTGTCGACGCCGACGGTTCCGCGACGTTCATCCGGCACCTTCCCCGGGATCACGCGTCCCGAACGAAGCACTCGTGGCGGTCGAGTGTCCTGACTCCCGGATCGTCGCTCCTCCCGCCTTCCGGCCCTCTTGGCCGTGGCTTGAAGGGAATCGCTCCCCGGTTACAGTGGCGCAACCGTCCCGGATTCACACCGGGTTCCTCACGCCGCCACGCTGACGTCGCTACCGTACCAGACCGCCGGATAACGACCGTCTCGAACTAGTGGACGACCGCGGCGATGCTGAGCGTCGTCAGCTCGATCAGCTCGATCGTTGCGCCGAACGTATCCCCGGTCACGCCGCCGAGCCATGACCGGAACGCGATCCCAGAGAGTGCCCCGACAGCGACGGCGGCTCCCGCGAGGAGAACCCCCAGACGTCCCGCGACAAGGACGGCGATCGCAACACTGATCGCCGCCGCCGCGACCGCCCGCCAGCGGGGGCTCTGCGTCAGCGACTCGCCAGCACCACCCTCCGATCGCGCGTACGGCAAGACGGCGGCCAAGACAACGGGCGCGGCGCGAGCGAGCGAGCTGGCCGCTATTGAAACAAGGACGACGTTGCCGGACTCTGTCAACGCGGTGAGCGCGGCCGCCTTGATCAACAGGCTGAGAACCAGCGCGACGACCCCGTAGGCACCGACCGCGTGGTCGCGCATGATCCCCAGCGCCCGCTCGCGTGTGTGAGCCCCCAGCGCGTCTGCCGTGTCGGCCAGACCGTCGAGATGCAACGCGCCCGTGAGCACTGTCCCGACGGCGAGCGCAATACCGGCGGCCAGCCATGGTGTCGCCCGCGGAGCGAGCGACGTGGTGACTCCACCGACGGCTGCACCCACCCCCGCGCCGATCAGGGGGAAGAACATGCCCCCGCGTGCGACATCGAGACCGTTGAACGCAACCCGGCGACCAAGGGGGATCCGGGTCAGGAACGCCACCGCTGCAACGAGGCCGCGGAGCTCGGTGCTAACGCTCCTACCGACCCGCATCGGTGACCTGGGCCTCCTCGAACGTCGCCATCTCGTTGAGGATGGCGATGCTGCTCGCCAGCAGAGGTAGGACCAGGGCCGCGCCGCTTCCTTCGCCCAAGCGGAGGCCGAGGTCGAGGAGTGGCTCCAGGCCAAGGGATTCGAGAACGAGCGCGTGACCGGGTTCCGCAGAGCGATGGGAGGCGATCATCGACTCCACCGCCGGCGGCGCGATCGCGACGGCCGCGAGGGCGGCTGCGCCCGTGATGAACCCATCGAGCACGACAGGAACGCGATCGGCGGCACTGCCCAGGATCACGCCGGTCAGAAAGGCGATCTCGAACCCGCCCAGCGCCGCCAGGACCCCGACGCCATCGCGAACGTCGACGCGGTTGCACGCCAGGCCGCGCGCGACAACGTCGATCTTGCGTTGCAGGCCGACATCGTCGATGCCGGTCCCGAGTCCGCAGACCGCGGATGGATCGGCGCCAAGGAAAAGCGCCGTCATCGCGCTCGCGGATGTGGTGTTCCCGATCCCCATCTCGCCAAGCGCCAAAACGTTGACACCCTCACCCGCGAGCTCGGAGGCCACTTCGGCCCCCGAGACGATCGCGCGGAGCGCGTGATCGCGCGTCATCGCGGGGCCGTCGACGAAGCTCCCGGTTCCGGGTCCAACACGGCGAGATCGCACTCCGTCGAGTTCCAGAGGGACGGCCACACCGGCGTCGACGACGACGAGGCGTGCATTCGTTTGTCGCGCAAGGACGTTGATCGCCGCACCTCCGGCCGCGAAGTTCATGAGCATCTGCGCTGTTACTTCTTGTGGGTAGGCGGAAACCCCCTCACGAGCAACCCCGTGGTCTCCGGCGGCGACGACGATGGCGGGGTCGAGTTTCGGAGGGACACTTCCGAGGACGGCAACGAGCTGGCAGCCGATCTCTTCTAGCCTGCCAAGGCTGCGGCGCGGCTTGGTCTTGGAATCGAACGCACGTTGCGTTCGATCGCGGATCGTCGCATCTACGGCGGTGATCCGGTTGGCCAGCTGAACCAGCTGTTTTTCGAGCGAGATCAGCGAACGATCTCCGACAACGAGAGCGGCTGTTCGAGTTGCAGCACTCGTCCGGCAACGACGAAGAATGTGCGATCCGCTTTCTCGGCCCATGTGGCGTTGACTTCGCCGAGCAAGTCCCGGTATCGGCGGCCGAGCGGGTGCATCGGCACGAGCCCAAGACCGACCTCGTTGCTGACAGCTAACGTGAGGCCCGGTCTGTCGCAAGCGGCAGCAGCGGCTCCGGTGGCCTCTTGTCGGACCTCGGAGTCGGTCGCCGTTTCCAATCGGTTCGAGAGCCACAGCGATAGGCAGTCGATGATCAAGCAAGCATGCACATCGATGTCCCGGATCGCCGCTTCGAGCAGCGCCGGCTCCTCGATCGTCTGCCAATCACTCGGACGCTCGAGTCGGTGATTCGCGATCCGTATGCTCATTTCCTCGTCGCCCGCCTCACCGGTTGCGAGGAACACCACCTCACCCGCATGCCCTTCCGCGAGCTTCACCGCGAGCCGCGACTTGCCGCTGCGGGCGCCACCTAAGAACAGAGCGAGCGTCACGGGACGACCTTTCCAGTTTCTCGCGCGGCCCTGCTCAATTCAGGACAGCTGACGGGGCATCACCGAAAGACCTCTCGAGACTTTACGCAAAGGAATGGCGGCACTCACCACGCGGCTTGCTCCGTTCTGGTCTTCGGTGGAAGCAATGCGGTCTCGAACGCGTGCGCCGACGTCTGCGTTGCGAACGCAGCCTACCGGTCCGAGCTGATCTGCGGCGCCGGCCGTGAAACCGGCTCCTACCTGCAGTTTCGTGTCGCAAGGGGTTCGCAGTCGTTCTCCGCGATTCTCGGCGTAGAGCGGGACGAATACGGGACGCCTCAAGTGATCGTTGGCGGTACCTCCTGCCACAACTTGTCTGGTGTCTAGCTTCCTTGCTGGTGTCCTCCTACCCGATCCGGCCCGCCGCGACGGGACCGTCACCGAGTCCGAGCACCAGTCCGAGCCCCAGCCCGGGGCCCGGCGGCGGCGGAGGTGGGAGTGCGCCGAACACGACGATGAGCTCCGGAGACCTTCGTACCACCCGCGACCGCACGCCGACGTTCCAGTTCGCGGCGAACGCCGTCAACGTGCGGTTCGAGTGCTCGACCGACGGAGCCGACTTCATCCCGTGCAGCTCGCCGTACACGCTCCGAAAGCTCAAGCTCGGAGAGCACACGTTCTCGGTCGAGGCGATCGACGCAAGCGGGCGCGCGGACCCGTCACCGGCGACGGACGAGTTCCGGGTGGTGAAACAGCGCCGCCGGCGCTGACCGCGGGTTGCGCCTGGGAGTTCCCGGTTCTATCTTCTTGCATGAGGACTGCAAGTTTCTGATCTCGGACCGGGAGGTTCCTGATGAAGTTCGGCATCTTCTACGAGCACCAGCTTCCACGTCCGTGGGAAGAGGGCAGCGAGCTCAAGCTGATACAGGACGCACTCGAGCAGGTCGAGCTTGCCGACCGCCTCGGCTTCGACGTCGTGTGGGAGGTCGAGCACCACTTCCTCGAGGAGTACTCACACAGCAGCGCCCCCGAGGTCTTCCTCGCGGCCGCCAGTCAGCGGACGAAGGACATCAGGCTCGGCCACGGCATCGTGCAGACCGCTCCTGGTTACAACCACCCGGCCCGCACTGCCGAGCGCATCGCGATGCTCGACCTCGTCAGCGGTGGGCGTGTCGAGTTCGGTTCCGGTGAGTCGTCCTCGGAGGCCGAGCTCGGCGGGTTCCAGATCGATCAGGTCCTCAAGCGTGAAGCGTGGCTCGAAGGACTCGAGGTCGCGATCCGTTGCATGACCGAGGATCCGTTCACCGGCGTCGACGGCCAGTTCGTGAAGATGCCACCGCGCAACGTCGTCCCCAAGCCCGTTCAGAAGCCCCACCCGCCGTTGTGGGTTGCGTGCTCACGCCGGGACACCATCCTGCTCGCGGCGGAGAAGGGGATCGGTGCGTTGTCCTTCGCGTTCATCGATCCCGAAGAAGCTGTGCACTGGATCTCGGACTACGAAGCGAAGCTCGAGAACGATTGCATCCCGGTCGGAAAGGCGATCAATCCGAACGTTGCGTGCGTGACGCCGATGATGTGCGCGCGTACCGAAGAGGAGGCGCTCGCGCGTGGTCTCGAAGGCGGCAACTTCTTCGGGTACTCACTCGGTCACTACTACGTTTTCGGCGATCACAAGCCCGGCAAGACCGACGTGTGGCACGAGTACATCAACAAGCGCGCCGAGCACGGCTATTCGCCGGAGGTCGCCGTCGCGCTCGAGCAGGAACGGCTCGGTGCCAAGGTTGCTTCTGGAGACACCACTGGACTGCGTGGTGCGACCGGATCGCCTGAGCAGATCCGCGAGTACTGCAAGCGCTTCGAGGACGCCGGCGTCGATCAGCTCATCTTCGTCATGCAGGCCGGGAAGAACCAGCACGAGCACATCTGCGAGTCGATCGAGATGTTCGGCAAGGAGATCATGCCGGAGTTCAAGGACCGCGACGACAAGCTGGTGGCGGCCAAGATGACACGCCTGGCTCCCGCCATCGACAAGGCGATGGCCCGCAAGATCGACTCCGCGCCGGCGCTCGCCGACGACTACTCGATGAAGGCGATCCCTCTGGCGATGATCGAGGCGACCAAGAACGAAGAGGGTAGGAAGTTCCTCGAGAAATTCGCCGAAGACCGCGCGAAGGGCGAACGCGACCCGACACTCGGCATCATCGGCTGACCGCGGTAGGCTCGGCGCCTCACGAATAAGGCCAAGAGCAAAGGAGAAAGCGATGGCCGTGAAGCCGATCCCCGACGGGTACACCACCGTCACTCCGTACCTGGTTGTCGACGGTGCCGAGAAGCTGCTCGACTTCGTGAAGCAGGCCTTCGGGGCCGAGGAGCTATTCCGCATGGACGGCCCGGACGGCACGATCGGTCACGCCGAAGTGAAGATCGGCGACTCGATCGTCATGCTCGGCAACTCGGACGGTTCCGCGAGCGGAAAGGCCATGCCGTCGACCATCTATCTCTACGTCGAGGACGCCGACGCCACATACGGTCGCGCGATCGATGCCGGAGGTGCCTCCGTGGAAGAGCCTGCCGACCAGTTCTACGGCGACCGTCGGAGCGCCGTGCGTGACCCGCTCGGGAACCAGTGGTTCATCGCGACGCATGTCGAGGATCCGACGCCTGAAGAGATGGACGAGCGCATGAAGGCTTTCTCGCAGCAGTCCTGAGAGCGCTCGGCCTCCTCGGATGCCACTTAGATGGCGGGTTCGGACGACCGCTGGATCGTGAAGTACTTCGCCTGCGGGTGGTGGACGACGAGCGCGCTCGTCGACTGCTCGGGAACGAGCTGGAACTCATCGGACAGCTCGACGCCGATGCGTCCGGGGTCGAGCAGCTCGAAGAGTTGCACGTGGCCTTCGAGATCGGGACACGCCGGGTAGCCGAACGAGTAGCGCGAACCGCGGTAGCTCTGCTTGAAGATCTCGTCCATCGTCGGTCCATCGTCGGACGAGATCGCGAGCTCGTCGCGGATGCGCGCATGCCACAGCTCTGCGAGCGCTTCGGCCATCTCGACGCCGAGGCCGTGCAGGTGGAGGTAGTCGGTGTAGTTGTCGGCCTCGAAGAGCTTCTGCGCGTGATCCGACACCTTCTGGCCCATCGTGACGAGGTGTAACGGCAACACGTCGCCGTCGGCACGGAAGAAGTCCGGGATCGAGAGCTTGCGTCCCTCGGGCTGGCGGGGGAAGCTCCACCGAACCCACTCGCTTCCGTCCTCGCGCAAGACGACCAGATCATTGCCATCTGGACGAACGGGGAAGTAGCCATAAACCACGGCAGGCTGAAGGATCTGCTCTTCGACGCATCGCGCGAGTGCATCGCGAAGGATCCCTTCCACCTCCGTCGACAAGAACTCTGTGTATTCCTCGATCGACTGTCCCTTGCGACGTGAGTACTGCCAGCGTCCGCGGAAGAGCGCAGTGCGGTTCAGCCACTTCGCGATCTCCGGGATCGGGACGCCCTTCACCACGCGCGTTCCCCAGAACGGCGCAACGGGGACATCGACAACGACGGACACCTCGGACGACCGCTCCGTGGACGACGACCCGCGCGCTTCGGTGCGGCTGGAGGCTTTGCGCCGAGCCGGCGCTGCCGCGATCGGTGAAACGGTCGTTTCCCCGCGCTTGAAGGCCATGATCGCGTCCATGTGGCGCAGTCCCTCGAACGCGTCCTTGCCGTAGAGCACGTCACCTTCGTAGATCTCACGGAGGTCGTGTTCGACATAGGAGCGCGTCAGGGCGGCGCCTCCGAGAAGCACCGGCGTCTGCAACTCGCGGCGATTGAGCTCCTCGAGGTTGTCGCGCATGACGAGTGTCGACTTCACGAGCAGGCCCGACATCCCGATCGCGTCGGCCTTGTGCAGTTCGGCTGCTGTGATGATGTCGGCGATCGCCTGCTTGATCCCGAGGTTGATGACGGTGTAGCCGTTGTTCGACAGGATGATGTCGACGAGGTTCTTGCCGATGTCGTGGACGTCGCCTTTCACCGTCGCGAGCACGAGCGTGCCCTTCCCGGCGTCGGACGTCTTCTCCATGTGCGGCTCGAGGAATGCGACGGCCTTCTTCATCGTCTCCGCCGATTGCAGGACGAAGGGGAGCTGCATCTCACCCGAACCGAAGCGGTCGCTGACGACCTTCATGCCGTTGAGGAGCCAGTCGTTGACGATCTCGAGCGCCGGCTTGATCTCGAGCGCGGCGGCGAGGTCGTCTTCGAGGCCTTTGCGCGCCGCATCGACGATGCGGCGCGCGAGTCTCTCCTCGAGCGGGAGCGCGGCGAGCTCGTCCGAGCTCGCCACCTTCGAGACCGACGCACCCTCGAAAAGCTCGAGGAAACGCGCGAGCGGGTCGTAGCCGCCTTCTCCGGAACCGCGCTTGTCGTAGATCACCTCGAGCGCCACGTCGCGCTGCTCTTGCGGGATGCGCGCGAGCGGGACGATCTGCGCAGGAGAGACGATCGCCATGTCGAGACCACGCTTGACGGCTTCGTCGAGATAGACCGAGTTGAGCACCTGGCGTCCCGCCGGGTTGAGGCCGAACGAGACGTTGGAGATCCCGAGTGTGGTGTACGTGCCGGGCAGCTCGTTCTTCACGCGCTCGATCGAGTCGAGTGTCTCGATGCCGTAGCGCCGGGCTTCTTCCATCCCCGTCGAGATCGGAAGCGCGAGCGTGTCGTAGATGACGTCGTGGGCTTCGAGGCCGGCCTCCAGGCAGACGTCGAGAAGGCGACGGCAGACGTCGAGCTTCCAGTCGGCGGTGGTGGCCTGTCCCTTCTCCTCGATCGCGCCTGCGATGACCGCCGCGCCGTACTTGCGCGCAAGCGCGAGGTTCTGCGCGAGTCGTGTCTGTGGCCCCGTGCCCTCTTCGAGGTTGATCGAGTTGAGGATCGGACGTCCCCCAAGATGCTTGAACGCCGCTTCGACAACCGGCGGCTCGGTCGAGTCGATGACGAGAGGGAGCGTCACCTGCGTCGCGAAACGGGATGCGACTTCATCCATGTCCGGCACGCCGGCTCGTCCGGTGAAGTCGACGCAGACGTCCAGCGCGTGAGCGCCTTCTCGCACCTGATGCGACGCGACGCGTACGGTCGACTCGTAGTCGTCGGCGGCGATGAGCTCCTTGAACCTGCGCGAGCCGTTGGTGTTGCAGCGCTCGCCGATCACGAAGACCGAGTTGTCCTGGTCGAAGGGCTGCGCGGTGTAGAGGGACGCAGCGGACGGGATGAACTCGGGCGTGCGCTCTTTCGGCCGCCGATCGCGCATCGCGTCGGCGACGCCGCGGATGTACTCGGGCGTCGTGCCGCAGCAGCCGCCCACGAGCGAGACGCCGAATCCGTCCACGAAGGTCTCGAGGTGTTGCACCAACTCGTCGGGTTGCAACGGGTAGTAGGTGGCTCCGTCGCGGATCTCAGGCAGGCCCGCATTCGGCTGGACCGACACCGGCCGGCGCGAATGCCGCGTCAGGTACCGGACGTGCTCGATCATCTCGATCGGACCCGTCGCGCAGTTGAGACCGATGACGTCGATCTCGCGGTACGGCTGCAGGGCAGCGAGGGCGGCCGAGATGTCGGAACCTACGAGCATCGTTCCGGTCGTCTCGATCGTGACCTGGACGATGAGCGGGATCTTGCGTCCGAACTTCGCGAACGCCGTCTGGCACGCCGCGATCGCCGTCTTGATCTGGAGAAGGTCCTGACACGTCTCGATGATCAAAGCGTCGACGCCGCCTTCCATCAGCCCATCGACCTGAACGGTGTAGCTCCGTTCGAGCTCGTCGAAGGTTGCATTGCCCAGCGTCGGGAGCTTGGTCCCCGGTCCGATGCTGCCGACGACGAACCTCGGCTTGTCGGTGAAGGACGACGCCGCCTCCTTCGCGATGCGTGCGGCCGTGACGTTGAGCTCGTGGACCTTCTCCGCGAAGTCGTACTCGACCTGGACGATCTCGTTGGCGCCGAAGGTGTTCGTTTCGACGCAGTCGGCACCGGCTTCGAAGTAGTTGGCGTGGATCTGCGCGATGACGTCAGGAGAAGAGAGGTTCAGCACCTCCGAGTTGCCCTCCTGGCCCCAGTACTCGTCCAGGCTGAGATCGGCTTCGTGGATCTGCGTGCCCATGGCGCCGTCGAAGACGACGACGCGCTCACGCAAGAGGTTGAGGAGGGTTGTCATCGCTACCGATTGTGACCGACCCTGTGCGTTTCCGGCGGCGCTTTAGCCGGTGCGCTCGCCGATGGCGAGCCGGACGGCATCCGAGCAGGACACCGCAGCCGCCGTCATCGGCTCTGTGCTCTTGGCGGCGCGGCTGAGGATGAAGGCTCCCTCGAGGGAGCTCAGGATGAAGATCATGAGCTCGCGTGACTTCTGGTTCGAGAGACCGGCGCCTTCGAAGCGTTTCGTCCCGGCTTGGATCCACCCCTCGAAGATCTCGGCCGTGACGATGCGAAGCGGTTCGTTGGTGCTCGCCACCTCAGCAGCAACGGTCGCGATGGGGCACGCGTCGGCATAATCCGTCATCCGCAGGTTTTCGCCAGCGGCGATGAAGCAGTTGTAGGTTCCGGCGATCATGTCGGGGGAGGCGTCCCACACCGCGTCGACCAGCGCCTGGTAGCCCTGGGCGGCGATGCGCATCGACTCGGCAGCGAGCTGCTCCTTGCCGCCCGGGAAGAAGTGGTACAGGGAGCCGAAGGGGGCACCGCTCTCTGCCGAGATCTGCTTGAGCCCGGTGCCGGGGTAGCCCTGGCGCATGAAGAGCCCTGCGCTGGTCTCGAGGATGCGCCGGCGCGTCAGCTGGCCGGACTTGCGCGTGGTCATCTCGCTATTATAGTAGAACGGTCTATCAAATAATCTAAGGAGCGCCATGGCCGACCGATCCCGCTCAGACAGCCTCTTGCTTCGCAACGCCGCCCTCTTCTTCGCCTTCGGGTCGATCGTCCACACCATCGACCACTTCCGCCGGGGGCCATCGAGTGTGACCCTCGCTCTGTATGTGTCGGGATGGTTCGCACTGGCGCTGGCCGCTGCTGTGATCTTCCTGATCGTCCGCGGGCACCGGCTGGCCCCCGAGCTCGCCGTCGCGTCCGGCTTCGGTCTGGCTGCGGCGTACGCGGCGTCGCACTGGCTCCCGACCTGGAGTGTCCTGAGCGATTCCTTCCTCAGCGACGGCACCGCCATGGTCTCGCGTGCCGCGTCGTTCCTCGAGATCGGGGCCGCGCTCGCCCTCGGCATCGCCGGCATGGTCGTGCTGCGGCGCAGCGTTGGTTCTTCCGACCGGCGCCCGGTCCCCGCTTGAACGTGTCGAAGCTCGCGCGTCCGATGCTCGTGCTCTTCGGCGGCGGCCTTGCCGCGTTCGGCGTGCTCTTCCTGTTCTCGCCGTCCACGCTCACGCGGCTCGGGGACGTCGGATTGCCGACCGCCATCGCGACACAGGAGATCCGAGGCGTGTACGGCGGCGGGTTCGTGGGAACCGGTGCGTTCTTCGTCTATTGCGCCCGCTCGCTCCTTCGTCCCGGACTGATCGCATTGGCGTTCGTCGCCGGAGGTTTCGTCGTCGGACGCACCGTTGGATTGATCGTGGATGGGATGCCGAACGCCCTGATCGCGTTCCTCTACGCCACCGAGATCGGCGCGACCATCGTCGCGCTTGCGGCCCTTCGCTCACCGGCAACGCGCTAACGTCGCGTTCGTGGCCGCGAGTCGAACCAAGCGCATCATCGACTGGCTCTTCCTCGACCGCACGACCGGCCGCATCACGATCGTGCAGTTCCCGAACCTGCCGCTCGGGATCTTCCTGATCGCGAGCGCGGTTCGATGGTTCGCTTCACCGGACGGGACGGCGGGCACCGTCGTGTCCGCGGTTGCCACCGGGGGGCTGCTCTGGTGGGCGATCGACGAGGTCGTGCGTGGCGTGAATCCATTCCGTCGCGCTCTCGGTGCATCGATCTTCGTCCTGACCGTCGTGATGATGTTCGTTCGCCTGTAGCGGCTTTCGCGGCAGGATCGGCGCAGAACGGTTCAGCGGCTGAGGCGTTGCGCCGAAACTCGGTGATGAGACAGGTTCGTGCGTCGCTCCGAAGGAGGAGCATGCAGGTGAGGACATCGGAGCGTAGCGAGTTCGACAGCAGAATGATCGGCTTTATGCTGGCCGGCATGGGTATTGGGCATGTCAGCAGAGCATGAGTTAGGCCGATGAGGATTTACCGATGAAGTTCCTCCTGAGGAAGGCAAAGCTAGACGAGGTTCCGGCTCTACAGGAGTTAATCGCCAGGTCGGCTCGGGAGCTTTGCCGCGACGACTACTCAGAGGCGCAAATTGAGGCTGCAATAGGTACGGCATGGGGCGTCGACACTGAGTTGATTCGCGATGAGACGTACTTCGCCGTTGAGGCGGATGGCGAAATTGTGGCCTGCGGTGGGTGGAGCCGACGCAAGACGCTCTTTGGCGCCGATGCTGCAGCCGATCGGGAGTCCGAGACCCTGGATCCCACCACGGACTCCGCTCGCATCCGCGCCTTCTTTGTTCGTCCCGACTGGGCACGGCAAGGGATCGGCAACTTGCTCCTCGAAGAATGCGAGTCGGAAGCGCGTGCCCATGGCTTTCGGTCGGCGGAGCTTGTCGCGACATTACCGGGACATCGGCTCTACCAGATGTTTGGATACGTGGGCGACGAGCGAGTCGAGTACCCGCTGACTGGGGGAATCTCGATCGAGTTCATCCCGATGAAGAAGGAAGCCATTTGAACAGGCGCAGATGCGCCTGCGGAGGCTCCGGTCGGCCTTACACTGGCCTCATGACGACCGAGATCAAGTGGCAAGACCACATCGTCTCGACGCCCGACACTTTGCACGGAAAGCCGCGGTTTAAGGGCACGCGCATTCCGGTCACGGTCGTCTTGGATAACCTTGCCGGCGGCGTCAGCCGCGAAGAGATCTATGACAACTGGCCGACGTTGCCGCCAGAGGCTATCGAAGTCGCACTCGCCTACGCCGCCGAGCTGGCCCGCGAGCGCATCGTCCCCATTCCGCAATAGTTCGTGGCGTCGCTCAAGCTCGACGAGAACATGCCGGATGCGGCTGCCGAGATCCTCCGCAGCGCAGGCCACGACGTCGCTCTGGCCAGGGACGAGGCTCTGGCCGGTGAAGACGACGACCGCCTGGCGGCCGTCGCATCGGCTGAGGGCCGCGTCCTCGTCACACTGGACGTCGATTTCGCCGACATCCGTCGTCATCCGCCTGCGGGCACGCCCGGGCTTGTCGTGATCCGCCTGCATCGACAGACAGTCGGCTTGATGCGCCGGGCGGCGATCGCGCTCGGAGACTTCCTGCTGAGCGAGCCGATCACCGGCAAGCTCTGGATCGTCGATGAATCGCGCTTGCGCGTTTGGCCCGACTGGTAGCGGCGCCGCATGACTCGCGGTTGCACCCGACCGAGACTGCTTTGGCGTCGACCTCATTCCCGTTCCCTCAACTCCCGGGTGCCGGATCGCGCGAAACTGTTGGAGCGGAGCGGGCGTCGACAATGTCTCAGCGGGTGAACCGCAGAAGTCGTTAGGCGAACTGTGAATGTGGTTGTCACTCCCCTTGAAGATGTCGAACGGATAGTCGCGCTTGCTCAAGAGGCTGAACACGACGGACATCAGATGGTGTCTCGTTTGATCTCGGATCACAGGGACGGCTCGAACCGCTTCAACGCGGCAGGGGAGCGGCTGTACATCGCGGAAGCTGATGGCAGAGTGCTTGGCGTGTGCGGGCTCAACCTCGACCCATACGTTGCCGACGCCAGCGTAGGGCGCGTCCGCCGTCTCTATGTCTCGGTAGCCCAACGCCGGCTGGGTGTTGGCTCGGTTCTGGTGGATCAAGTCGTGAGTGACGCTCGTGGCACGTTCGCGAGGTTACGACTGCGCACGTACGACCCGATCGCGGCGGCGTTCTATGTGTCCCGCGGATTCGGGCAGGTCGGGGATGATGAGTTTTGTACGCATCAGATCGCCCTGGAATGAACAGGCACTGCCCACGATTCGATCGCGGCCTCGACGCGATCCTGATCGTCGAGCAGGATGCACCGGAACTTGAGGCTTCGGCGGAGAGTCTCGGTCTCGCGAAGGTCGGAGCCGTGCCCGTCATGGTGTGGGAGAACCAGCCGCCGCCGGTCGCGAACAGTCGCTACAAGGTCCGGATGGCGGACGAAGCGGACGTACCCATCACGAACGCTCTCGTCGCTTCGGCGTTCTCCCTGGACGAAGAGAAGGTGCAACGCGCCCTGCCGCCGTCCGTCGTGAAGAGCGGAGCCGACATCTGGGTGGTCGAGGACGAGGGTGAAGCGATCGGGACCGGGATGTTCGTCCGCCGGGGCAGTCACGTGGGGGTCTACTGCATGGCGACGCCGGAGCGCTCACAGCGGCGGGGTGTCGGTCGGGCGGTGCTCGAAACAGGGATCGCACACTACCTCGAGCGCGGCGCCAAGACGTTCACCCTGAAAGCCTCCGAGGCCGGGTTTCACCTATACGAGCAGGCGGGGTTCGTCACGGTGGCAACACCATCGGTATTCGTGACCGCTGCATCGACACAGTTCCCGAGCTGATGATCGTTAGAGTTCGCGCAGGAATCGGGGCCAGATGTGCTTTACGCCTTCCGGCTCCAGTGAGTGGATGAGGGACTGCGCACCCGTGATCTTCTGTCCGGTCTTGAAGTCCATCCTTCGAGTCGGGCGAAGAAAAAACCCCTCGTCCTCTCGCGCGAACCGCCCCTCCAACACAGGGACCATGACGCGACTCGCACTCCGGCCCCGTCGGTGCCGTCGCGCAATCAGCTGATCGGCGACCTTTCCCTTTCGTCCAGCGCCTGCACTGTCGAACGCGAGCCGTTCGACGACACCTGAACGTCTCCGTGCGTCGTGTCCTCGGCCGCTCGATGGCGTCGGACCATCTCGCGGTCTTGGCGACGCCGAGTGCGCCATCTGCGTACACGGTCGCGCAGCAGCAACCACGCGAGCGCTGCCGCCGCAAGGAGGCCGAGCACACCGCCGACGAGCTTCCAAGGGACGAACGCAAGGTTCTTCGCCTCGCTCGAGAAGACTTTCGCTTCCTCGCCGTTGATGAACGTACGGATGTGAGCGACAGCCTGAACCCGGCCGAGCCTAGGAGGCTGGCTCCATACTCCGGAGAGCGTCGCTTTGCCATTCGGGATGACGTAGATCTCGCGTGGCGAGAGCTCGACGCTGTCGATGCGCTTGTCGTCTCGTCGCAGTTCGATCTGTCCGAGAATCGTGAATAACACGTTGCCCCGGTTCGTGATGGTCGTCTCGAAGCGGGAGCCCCCGGGAACGGCGCGCGTATTCGGCGAACTAACGCTCGCGCGTTGATCGACCTTTCCGGGAACGCGCAGCCGGACGAACAGCGCAGCTCGTGTCTCCACCGAGATCGCCTGGCTCCCATCACCGAGGTCGGCAGCGACGACCAGCGCCCCGGGATATTCCCCCGGAGCAGCGAACTCCGGTACAGAAAGCGTGAAGGGCACGGTTAGACGGCCGCGAGGGCCGATGCCTACAACGGCCTGCTCGGGATCGTCCAACGTGAGCCAATTCCCGACGGTACGCATCGTTGCGTCCCGCTGCTTGGCCGCGAGGCCACCGCCCTCAGCGGAACTCACATCGGCCGGGTAGACGTGGAGGTTGATCGGTCTGTCGGTGTAGTTGATCAGGATCGCGCCGTCGCGGACGGATGCTCCGCGCGCAAGGTCGTACGTGAAGTTGCCGTTCTTGAGCGTGGTCTCGCCATAACTCGCTGCCTTGACGCCGAACACCTTCTGCGCTGGCGCCTGCGGCGTCTGCACAGTGGCGATGGCGGGCGAGGCGACAAAGGCCGCCGCAGCCAATGCTGCGGCGGCCTTCATGACCCTCGTCATGGCGTCGACAGGATCGAGTATTGCAGCGTGCCGCGGTAGGAGCCGGGCTGCGCACCGGTAGGAACGACGACATGGGCGACGCTTCCGAATTGATCGAAGGTGTCTCTGGCGCCTCCCTCACCCGTAAGCAGTGTCAGCGGGGCGGAGAACGAGCCGGCGGGGTTCTGTGGGTCAACCTTGAAGGCGCTGCCGGCTCCCGCGCTAACACCCTTCGACGGAGTGATCTCACTCCCCGGGGTGAACCCGAGCCGAGTGAAGGCGACGCGCGACTCCGTTGTTGCATCAATCATGTCACTTGCCGCAACCGTGGCCGACCACGACGCTCCGGACGGCGTGGTGTTCTCGTATGAGATGTCACCGACCGAGATCGAGGTCACGGACGACCCCGGATCGATCGTCCCGAAGTCGGCGCTGTGTCGCTGCAACGCGATGGACAGGACGCCGGCCTCCTGCTCGGGCACGGTGAGACATGTCGTCTGCGATGCGCCGGTTGCGTCGCCGCATGCTCCCGGCGGCGGCGGCGGAACCTCTCCCGGCGGCGGCGGCGGCGTCGTCGACGAACCTGTGCCCATCAGCCTCACCACGGCAAAGTCTTGATCGCGACGGTCGGTCGTGCCGCCGATCACGAAGCGCCCGACATGGTCGACGACCACGGACCTCCCCTCAGAAACATTTCCTGTATTGGCGCCGCCGACGGAGATCTCGGCAGGGACGTCGTCATGGGAAACAAGCCAGAGACCCGGATCTCCGTTACCGTCGAACCGAACCCCAACCGCCACGATCTCGCCTTCGTCCGATAGCGCGGCGTCGTTGAACAGCCCAGGATCGCGCATGCTACTTGTGGGAGATTTTCCGTCTGACGTGAGAGAAGCGTGTACGAGCCAGTATCTGTCGTCGGATGGGGGGTTCTCTCTCTCCACGACGGCCGCCCCTGCGACGAGGATCGCGTCGTCAGTCGGGAAGATACCGATCGGCTTTTCGCCACGCGAATACCCCCCCAGCTGCGGTTCAATGATGGCGCCGAACCAGTCCTGGTGCTGACCACCCTCACCGAACCCCGAGCGATCCCACGATCCGTCGGCGTTCAGCCGCGCGATCTGCATGGCTTCGCCGAAACCCGGCTGTTGCGAAGTACCGGCGACAAGGATCTGGTCCCCTTGGAACGCCATCTCGTACAGACGAACTCGCAGTTGCGAATCGCCTCGAAACACCGTCCTGCCTGCATTGCCGAAATGCTCATCGCGTGTGCCGTTGGCGCTGAACGCATAGATGACGCCGCTGAATCCCTCGTTCTCCCACCCTTCCACGAGGATGCGATCATTCTTGTCCACGACGATCGACTCGACCTGGAAGTCGCGTGGGAGCGACTGCTTGCCCAGACTCGAGCCGAAGTCCCGATCGATGACTCCGTCGGATCTGAAGCGACCGAGGAATCCCAGACCGCCGACCACGACCCCTCCATCGGAGTCGACCGCGATCGAAGTGATCGAGCCGGACCCCGTCGTTCCCGAAGATGCGGCCAGACCGGTTCCGCTCTGCCTTCCACCATCTCCGAATGTCGGATCCAACCTCCCACCCTCGAGATAACGAACGATCGCGTACCCATCAGCAGGGCCGAGGTATCCCCCAGCTGCGACAACGCGACTGTCTGGATACGTCGCGACAGCCTGCAGAGAATCGTGATCCCGACTCACGACGTCCGTCACCACTCGCCCGTCGCCTCCGAACGAAGTGTCGAGGTCCAACGCTTTCCCTTGAGCGGGGAGCGTCGTCCCGGCAACGATGAGCAAGCTCAGTAGTAGTGCAACACCGGTACAGCGTCGTCTCGTTCCCATCCCTCGCCTCCGTTTCCTTCGCGTTCCGTCCGGTGGTCAAAGCCGTTTCCCTCGGCTTCAGGACGAAGTGTGGGGGGAGGGGGAAACCACTACATCGGTCAGGTGACCTAATCCACTCAGCGAGTTCGGTTCGTCACACGCCGAGTGGGTATTCGTGCACAGAAGGCACGTCGCCGCGCGGATCTCAGACGCCGCGACGCGTGGCTTCGGCTGCGAGTTCAGCTCGCGTGGACACGCCGAGCTTGCCGAAGACGTTGCGCAGATGGGCGGAGACCGTCCGCTTCGAGACGAACAGCCGCTCGCCGATCTGGGGATTCGTCAGGCCTTCGGCGACGAGGGCGACGACCTTCAGCTCGGTCGGCGTGAGGCTGTCCCACCCGGCCGGCGGACGGCGACGCGGCCCCCACCCGCGGAGAGCGAAGGCGACGGCGTCGTCGAGCTCGGTCACCTCGCCGGCGGACCAGGCGTCCGTGAATGCGTCCTCGCCCAAGCGGGAGCGCGCAGCGGCGATGTCGTCCGAGATGGTGAGGACCGGATTCGGCCTGCGGACCGTCCCCATCCGTGTGCGGGCCGAGGTCGCCGCTGCCCAGAGCCGTACGGCGTCGGCGTCGGCGCCGACGTCCGAGCGGAGCGCAGCCGCCACATCGAGGAGGTCGGGAGCCAACACGCGGGGCCCCAAATCGCTGATGACCGTCAGCCCCTCGTGGACATGCCGTTCCGCTTCCTCTATCTCTCCCATCGCGCGAGCGGCGATGGCGCTTGCACCCAGGGTCAACGCCGTGATGAACAAAAAGGGGATCTGCGCGGGCGCGACGGTGCCAGCATCGATCGTTCGCCTGGCCTTCTCGCGATCGCCTGCGGCGACGAAGTTGATCGCTCGCAGTCCCGAGATCACGTCGCCGTACATCATCGCGACCATGTGGAGGCCATCGGTCCGCTCGTCCGCATCTGACGCGTCGCTGCTGATCAGCGAGAACTCCTCATCCGCATCTTCGATCCGACCTTCGTCGACGGCCATCCACGCGAGGGCGAACCTGGCCATGAGCGCGACCATGGCGCGTTCAGGGGTGTCCGCATCGGCGAGCGACAACGCTCGCGCTGCGTGTTCCCGTGCTCTGGCCGAATCGCCCTTCAGCCAGAGGGCGCAGGCGAGGAAGGTCTCGGCCCTCGATGTCCACTCCGGTTCACCGGCAGCCGCGAACCACGCACGGCTGTCCTCGAGCACGTTGATCCCCGCGTCGACGTCACCGGCCTGGTACAGCGCGAAGCCGTACACCTGACGCAGCGGTTCGGCGCTGAGATTCGCCTGCTGGGCAACAGCCAGCCCTTCCCGAACGGCGGCGAGTCCGCGCTCCCCGGTGTACCCGAGGGCCTGGCCCAGGAAGTACTGGGCCTGCCAGAGCGCAGCCGGGTCGTTCGCGTCCCTCGCGACCTGGACGCTCTCTTCGAGGACCGCCACTCCCTGCGCCCGATCCACCATGCTGAGCGAGAACCCGTACCGCTGCAGGAGGTACGAGAGGTGGGACAGGTTTCCGATCTCGCGCGCAAGGGGGATCGCATCGCGCGCGAGCGTCCCGCCTTCGATGACTTCACCCTCGATGAACATCGCGTGCGCGAGCGCTGCCGACGCTGCAACTCTCGCGTGCGGCGGCGCATCGCCTGTGTCGCGCAACAGTTCATCGAGCCAGCGCCGGCCTTCACGGACCCGCATCCCTGAACTGGTCGCGAACGAGCGTATCCAAACGTCCCAAAGCGAAGTCGCCAGACGCAGACCGGACTCGTGATGTCCATCGACGATCGCCCATTCGCATGCTTCGCGGAGGTTGTCGTACATGACGTCGATGGCGGCTCGCGTTTCCAGAGGGCCCCCTTTTCCGCCCCTCAGTTCGGCCAGCAGGTTCACTGCCCAGTCGGCGTGGAAGTCGAGATGACTCGTCGAGACGTCCTTCGCCTCGCCACTCGCAACCAAACGCTCGCGTGCGTACTGACGGATGGTCTCGAGCAATCGGTAGCTCGTACCAGACCCGGTGTCATCCGCAACGACCAACGAACGATCGACGAGCTGGGAGAGGAGCTCGAGGACGTCCGCTTGTTGGACCTCACCACCGGACACGACATGCTCGGCCCCCGCGAGCGTGAAGGTTCCCGCGAATACGGCCAGCCGCCGAAGGACGACCTTCTGCGGGCCGGACAGCATGTCGTGGCTCCATCCGACCGACGCCTCGAGGGTCTGCTGCCGCGCGAGCACGGTGCGCGAACCACGTCCGAGCAGGCGGAAGCGGTCGTTGATGCCTGAGGCAAGGTCACGCACGGACAACACACGCACGCGGGCGGCGGCCAGCTCGAGCGCGAGGGGGATCCCATCGAGACGCTTGCAGATCTCCGCCACGGACGCCGCGCTCTCAGCCGTCAGCGCGAATCCCGGCCGCGCATGCGCCGCGCGGTCGACGAACAGCCGCACGGCGTCGTATCCGAGGAGATCTTCCGGACGATCGCTCCCGTTCTCCGGAGCACGCAGGGACGGCACGCGCCACGCGACCTCGCTCTCCACGCCGACCGGCTCGCGGCTGGTCGTGATGATGTGCACGTTCGGACAGGCCTTGAGGATCGCGTCGGCGAGTCGAGCGCTGGCGTCGACGAGATGCTCGCAGTTGTCCAGAACGACGAGGGCTGCGAGACCCGACAGCCGCAGGCACACCGACTCGGTGTCGTCCCTCGATCGATCCTCGCGAACGCCCATGGTCGTGCGGAGCGTTTGCGCTACGGCGGATGGATCGGACAGGGGGCCGAGATCACAGAACCACACGCCGTCCGGGAACATGTCGGGGACCAAGCGCGAAACCTCGATGGCCAGGCGCGTCTTCCCGCAGCCGCCGGCGCCTGTCAGCGTGACCAGCCGGTGCTCGCCGACGAGCCGGCGGGCCTCTTCGAGTTCGAGGACACGTCCGACGAAGCTCGTGAGGGGCACGGGGAGGTTGCCCGCGCTCGCGGGCGACGAGCGGATCGGTGGGAACCGTCCCTGAAGCGCCGGATGGGTGAGCTGGTAGGCGCGCTCGGCGCGGTCGAGATCCTTCAGCTGGTGGGAGCCGAGATCGATCAGGTCCACGCCGTCGGGAAGCGCGTCCTGGACGAGGTCGCGCGTCGAGGACGACAGGAGCGTCTGGCCCCCGTGCGCGAGATCGCGCAGCCGAGCCGTCCGGATGATGACCGGACCGTCATAGCGGGACTCGTCGCGGAGCTCGACCTCGCCCGTGTGCAGCGCCATGCGGACGGCGATGGGTCCGTCCACCAGCCCGATCTGCAACGCGAGCGCCGCCGCAACTGCGTCGGACGCACGCGCGAACGCGACGACGAAGCTGTCCCCTTCGCCCTGCTCGAGAGGACGGGCGCCACCACATCGTGCGGCGACCTCGTCGATCAGGGCGTCGAGGGAGGACATGGAGGAGCGCATCTGCGCTGCCTGCTCCTCCCACGCACGCGTCGACGACTCGACGTCGGCGAGCAAGAGCGTCACCGTCCCCGACGGGAGTTGGACGGCGCGTTCGTCATTCTTCATCGCGAGTCCAGTGTGGGCCACCGCCGCATCGTGACGCAGACCGCGCACCACTACATCGGCCAGATGACGTAGAAGCGCTGTGCGCCGCTGCTCAGGGCGTTACGCCGCGTCGATGCGGTAGACGACGCCCTCGTCCAGGGCCAGGACATCCAACTCGCCGTCGGCGTCCTGGCCGAAGGGCGAGATCTCGCCCGGAGCGGGCAGATCCGCTACCGCGCGCCAACAAACTTCGTCGGAACGGACACGTTCACGTACACGATCTCCGACGGAGCCGGCGGGACCGACGATGCAACCGTGACCATCGACGTCCGTTGCAGGCCATTGCCGCGCGGCCTGGGCTGCAGCAGCTGACGACTTCACTCGAAGCAGACGTGGTGCGTGCGTCCTTCTTCGAGGAAGCGAAGAAGATCTGCGCCCTCCTCGACCAGCGCTGATCGCTCGACGTTCGTCAGCTTCCGGATCGGTCCGAGCACGAGCGTCGCCGTCGTCTTCTTGCGCTCGATCTTCCAGGTTCCGCAAACGAAACCGTCTACCGAGAAGCTCGACCAACCCACCGCCTCTTTGACGGGCCAGGCCTCGTAGATGATCCGGCTGCGATCGGCGTGTCCGAGGAACACGTTGTCGTAGTCGCCGAAGAAGCGTGGTGGTGCGGGTGTGTCGGCGTCCGGGAACGGTGATCCGGGGACGTCGAACAGCTCGCGTTCCTTCTCGTCGCAAAACGTCACGAGTTTCGCACGCAACCGGTCGATCAGATCGCGGTGTCCGCTGATACCCGACCAGTTGCGGAAGTCCGCCATCGTTGCCGGACCGAAGGCCGTGAGGTAGCGCAGGAACATCTGGTCGATCGACGGCCGTTTCGCGAGCGGCTTGCCGAGCCATCCTTCGACGGTCGTCCAGTACGGCCGTCCGGTTCGTCCCCACAACCCTCGGGGCGGTGTCTGCACGAGCGGGAGCGCGAACTTGACCGCGAAGCCGAGCGCTTCGGCGTCGCGGCCGGGCCACCGCTTCAGGAGCAGCTTGCCGATCTCCGGCGTCGTCCTCGGCTGCTCTTCGAGGATCGCTCGACCGGCGTCCAGCATGTCTTGGATGTCGAGACCGGTGAGTCGCTTGCCGAAGGCCTGGCCGCTGAAGGCCCGCTCGAGGACGCGCTGGACGAGCGGACGGATCTTCCGGACGTCGCCCGATGAGACCAGATGGATGGTTGAGCGCATCAATGGAGCACGCACGACGCGCTTGTCCTCGAGCGCCCTGCTGAGCTCCATCGGGTCGAAGTCGTTCAGGCGCGTCCACATCGTGATGTATGGGTTGGACGGCTCCTGGGCTTGCACCCCGACGAGATGCTCGACGAGGTCGATGACCGGCATGCCCACGCGAGCGAGGAGCATCTGGCGCGCGAGCAGCGAGCGATTGAGGGTGCGTCTATTGAGGGTCGGGGCAGCGGTCATCGAACTAGTATCGACACGTCTGGGAGCCAACGGAGGACGCAGCGTGGCGATGACGATGTCGATCGAGCAGGCGGTGGCGGAAGCTGATGTGCCCGTGCTGCTCGTCGCCACCGCGCACCTGACCGGCGACCTCTCACTGCTCCGGGACGAGTTCCGTCCCGACTCCTCCAACCTCTTCGACCCGAACGCCGGTCTGTCCGAGGAAGCCATCGCTCAGGCACGCGTGCTCGCGGGCGACGTGCTGCGTCGCCACTTCGACTCAGGGACCGACCCCGCCCCGGACAGCAGTGACGCCGACCTGTACCGGATGATCGCGTTCCTCGTCGGCGAAGAGCCGATGGAGGAGTACCTTCCCGTGCTGCTCGAAGAGCTCGCACTGTCGGGGACCGATCCACGCGCGCCGACATGGCACAAGTCGGACATCGCACCGGACACCGCGTTCAGCGTCGCCGTCGTCGGCGCGGGCATGTCCGGACTCGTCGTCGCGCATCGGCTCCTGCAGGCCGGGATCGACGTCACGATCTTCGAGAAGAACGCCGATGTCGGCGGAACGTGGCTCGAGAACACATATCCGGGGTGCCGCGTGGACGTCCCGAGCAATCTCTACAGCTACTCCTTCGCGCAGACTCCGTGGCCGGGGTTCTTCTCAGCGCAGGAGAGCCTCCTCGGCTACTTCCGGCAATGCGCGGACGATCTCGGTCTCCGCGAGCACATCCGCTTCGGCACCGAGGTCTTGTCGTGCGCCTACGACGACGAGCCCCAGATGTGGTCGCTTCGCGTCAGCACCGACGGTCGAGAGGAGATCCACGAGTGCAACGCCGTCGCGAGCGCGGTCGGTCAGCTGAACCGGCCGAAGTTCCCCGACATCGCCGGGCGCGATCGGTTCGCCGGCCGGTCGTTCCACTCGGCCCGCTGGGAGTACGACGTCGATCTGTCGGAGGCGCGGGTGGCGATCATCGGTACCGGCGCGAGCGCGGCGCAGTTCATCCCCACGGTGGGTGAGCAGGCCGGAGCTCTCACCGTCTTCCAACGAACCGCGCCGTGGCTCGTTCCGACGCCCAACTACCACGACGGGATCCCCGACGGCGTTGCTTTCCTGCTCGATCGGGTTCCGAACTATGTGCGGTGGGACCGGCTCTGGCTCTTCTGGCGTTCGCACGAGGGACTGCTGCCGGCTGCGCAGGTCGATCCGGAGTGGCCGGATCAGCACAAGTCGATCAGCATGATGAACGAGTTCGTGCGGATATTCCTCACGGAGT
This sequence comes from uncultured Actinomycetes bacterium, assembly GCA_964520325.1. GTDB lineage: Bacteria > Actinomycetota > JAICYB01 > JAICYB01 > JAICYB01 > CAZFOB01. The sequence goes on from CAZFOB010000003.1 coordinate 216,586, forward strand.
ACCTTCGCGCTGAGTTCCCGGAAGACGAGCTGTTCGAGAAGGTCGTCCCCAACTACCCGCCGATCGCCAAGCGCATCGTGCGCGACAACGGGATCTATGCGCGGACGCTGCGGCGTGACAACGTCGACCTCGTCACCGAGAGGATCGAGGAGATCACGGAGACGGGCATCCGCACTGCCGACGGCGTCGAGCACTCATTCGACGTGATCATCTACGGGACGGGGTTCCATGCCTCGAAGTTCCTGATGCCGATGGGCGTCACAGGACGAGACGGCGTCGACCTCCACAAGCATTGGGACGGCGACCCGCGCGCGTACCTCGGTCTCGTTGTCCCGCAGTTCCCGAACCTGTTCATGCTCTACGGTCCGAACACCAACATCGTGATCAACGGCAGCATCATCTACTTCTCCGAGTGCGAAGCCCACTACATCGTCGAGTCGGTCCGGATGCTGCTCGAGGACGGCCATCGGTCGATGGAGTGCCGGACGGACGTGCACGACGACTACAACGTGCTCATCGACGACACCAACCGTCGCATGGCGTGGGGCGCGTCGACGGTGAGCACCTGGTACAAGAACGAGAAAGGCCGCATCACCCAGAATTGGCCCTTCTCGCTGCTCGAGTACTGGCAGCGCACACGCATGCCGGATCCGAACGAATACGTCCTGCGCTGAGTGGTCATCGAGACGGCGACGTTCAAGCTTGTCGCCGATGCCGATGAGGCCGCGTTCCTCGAGGCCGACCATCGCGTGCAGACCGAGTTCATCCCGAACCACCCCGGCTTCATCCGCCGGACGACCGCGAGGGGCGTGGACGAGGAGTGGCTCACCGTCGCGTTGTGGTACTCCGAAGCAGATGCTGTTTCATCACAGGCGCTGTGGCCAACGCACGATGCGACCATCGCGTTCATGTCGTTCGTCGACGTCGAGTCCGTTCGAGTGAAGCGTTACACCGACATCGGCGGCTGAGTTACTGCTGGACGAGCATCACCGGGTTGCCTTCGGGATCTGTGATGGCTGCCAAGGTCGGCTGCCCGGGAAGGTCGAACGGTTCGGCGACGATCTCTCCACCGAGCATCTTCGCGTGGTCGAGCGAGGTGCGCAGGTCCTTCACTTGGATGAAGAGCGTCACGCCGCTGCGGTCGCTCTTGCGGATGTGTCCGGCCGGACCGGGCTCGGGCCCACCGATGCCTGCGGAGATCGACATGATCGCGCCGTCGCCGATGTCCCAGTTGAAGAGCTCGCCGTAGAACGTGCGCAGCAGGCCTGGATCTGTGGCTTCGATCTCCCAGTGCACGACCGGCCGAGCCCAGTCTTGACTCATGTACCGAGGGTAGTCACTCGCGCGAGAGGTAATCCCTGACGGCGTCGAGCGCGCGCGGCGGCAATCCAGCGCGGGGGGCCGGGCCCGTGTACGCGAGCCGCGGACGGAACGGCGTTGGGCGCCGAGCTTCCTCGAGCGCGTGCGCGATCCACCCGGCCGACTTGGCGACGAACGAGAGACACGCTCCGGAACCGGTGTCCATACCGAGCGTCCACGACACGGCTGCGAGCGCGTACGTGAGCGTCGGAGGTCCGCCGCTGCGCTGCTCGAGCTCTCCTGCGAGCGAGGCAACGACGTCCACGCGTTCGGGCGCAGCCGAGCTCAGCGCCTCGAGCAGGACGACAGCGCGCGGATCGCCCGACCGGTACGTCGCCTTCGAGAACCCCGCGTCGATCGCCTCGGCGTCGAGCGCGTCGATGGCGCGCATCGTGCCCTCGGAAGCCGTCGTCGCCAGCGCCGACTCGAGCGCCGCGTAGGGCTTGGAGTCGGCCGCCGCCATCGCCGCCGCTACGGCCGACGCGACACCCCCGCCGTTGGACACCGTGAGTCGGGAGATCAATGCGGCGCGCGACAGCCCGTGCTCGCACGTAAGGATGAGCGCGGCATTGAGGACGCCGAGCAGTGGGGGAGTGATCTCACACGATCCGAGCTTCTGCGACAGCCTTACCGCCATACGCGGATCGGGCCCCCCGGGAAGACCGGCACCCGGAAGCGCGTCGACGAGACACGCCATCACGTCGGAAGCTGCAGCCGTACCAGTGCGCGCGCCGTGCGCCGCGGCCACGCCTTGAGCGATGAGGCGCAGACGGTCGATCGGCTGGGCGTGCCTTCGCAATGACTCGGCAAGGGTCTGCGCATGGATCGCCACAAGCCGAGTGGCCCGCTCGACGCGCCACGGAGTGGTTCGGTCCACACTTCCCGTCCACAGCCACCAGACGATCTCCTCGAACGTCGCGTCGCGGCAGGCCTGGAGGACATCGAGCCCGCGGTAATAGAGCCGCCCTTGCGCGGTGTCGACGAGCGAGAGCTCGGACGCCACGATGACGTCGGCGGGGGAGCCTCGACGCTCCGCGCTGCGCTTCTCGAGGCGCGCGAGGTCGGCGGGGTCGAAGAGACTGCGCCGGCCGTCCGCCGACCGGTGGCTCGGCAGGAGCCCCCGGCTCACGTAGGCGTAGAGCGTGGCGGGTTTGACGCCGAGGCGGGCGGCCGCCTGCAGCGACGTCAGGAAGGAGCTGGTTGATTCAGTCAATGTTGATTTCTCAATATTGACTCTGAACCCGCGCGGACGCAAGCTTCCGTTGAGGGACCGCTGACGAGGGAGGAAGCGATGCGAGCGACAACGGATGCAGGCGTGCTGCCGCGAGGCCTCGACGGTGTGCCGGTGGCCGAGACGTCGGTGTCCGACGTCAATGGGACCGAGGGGTTCTACCACTACCGCGGCATCGACCCCACGACGTTCGCACGCACCGGCACGTTCGAGGACGCGTGGTACCTCCTCCATCACGGCGAGCAACCGGCCGAGGTCGACAGTCTCGCGTTCGCGCAACGCATCCGGTCGGCGATGCGCATGCCGCCCGTGCTGCGCGAGGCGTTGCCGTCGCTGGCTGCGCTCGGCCCCCCGGGATCGATGGATGTGCTGCGCACCGCCGTCTCGGCGGCCGGCGTGGCGCTGCATTGCCGTCCGTGGACCGAGCAGGATCGTGCCACGACCGAGAAGCAGGTGCTCGACCTTGCAGCGCTAACGCCGCTGCTCGCAGCTTCGCTGTATCGCCAGTCCCGCGGGCTCGACCCCGTGGCGCCGTCGCCGGAGCTCGGGCTGGCCGCCAACTACCTCGCGATGATCCACGGCAGCATCCCCGACCCGTTGCGGGTCGATGCACTCAACACCTATCTGGTCCTGGCCGCCGATCACGGCTTCTGCAACTCGACGTTCGCGCTGCGCGTCGTTGCATCGTCGGGGGCCGATGTCGGCGCGGCGTATGCGGCCGCGATCGGTTCGCTTTCCGGACCGCTGCACGGCGGCGCGATCGGACGCGTGCCGACGATGCTCGAAGCGATCGGTGATCCGTCGCGCGTCGAGGCCTGGATCGGCGACCGTCTCGCCCGCGGCGAACGGCTCATGGGGTTCGGACACGCCGTGTATCAGACGGCCGACCCGCGCACGACCGTCCTGCGCCGGCTCGCGCGTGAGATCGGCGGCGATCAGATCGCGCTCGCGGAGCGCGTCGAAGAGGTCGGCGTCCGGTTGCTCAACGAGCGCAAGTCGGACAAGCACCGCGAGGCCAACATCGAGCTCTACGCCGGGATGGTGCTCTCCTTCGCCGGGATCCCTGAGGAGCTCTTCGGTTGCACCTTCGCCGTTGCGCGGATGGCGGGGTGGACGGCCAACCTGCTCGAGCAGATCGCGGGCAACCGGATCTTCCGTCCCGCCGCGCACTATGTGGGCAGGCAGCCGCAACGCTGAACTGAACCGAATCCCCTGGGCCGGGCGTTGAACCTTCGATCGCGCCGCCAACACAGGGGGTTCAAGGATGCACAAGCGGATCGCTATGACGTTTCTCGTGTTCGGTCTCCTTCTTACATCGGCTTCTCCGGCCTTTGCCTGTGGTGGACTGATCGGCCCGAGCGGCGCGGTGAATCTCACCAGGACGACGACGCTGGCTGCGCATCACAATGGTGTCGAGCACTACGTCACGGCGTTCAAGTACGCCGGAGGCGGAGGGGAGTTCGGATCGATCATCCCGCTGCCCGCCATGCCGTCGAAGGTGGAGAAGGGCGGCGACTGGACGCTGCAGCGTCTCCAGCAAGAGACGGCGCCGCAGCGCGCGTCCGCGGGGCTGGCGGCCGCCTCGAGCGGTGACGCTGAGTCGAAGAGTGCTCAAGAGGTCTACAAGACCAAGATCGATGCGCTCGACATCACAGTTCTCAAGGGCGGCGGACGATCGGTCGGCATCTGGGCGTCCGAACACGGCTTCCGTTTTCCGCCCGACGCACCAGCGGTGCTCGACTTCTACGCAAAGCGCAGTCCGTACTTCCTGGCTGCCGTGTTCGATTCCGAGTCGGCAAACAAGCGTGGTCAGTCGATCGGTGACGGCACGCCGATCCACATCACGATCCCGCTGCGTAGCCCATGGGTGCCGCTGCGCATCCTCGGTCTCGGCAAGCAGGCCTCCGAGCGCGTCGAGGCCGACGTCTACCTGCTCACCGACCGGGCTCCCAGCCTTCTTCCCGCCGCGTCGCTCGGTGGCTACGAGGTGGAGCGGCAGGTGCCGGCGTCCGAGAGCCTGCTCGCCGACCTTCGGTCGGATCGCGGGATGGAGTGGTTGCCCGCCGGCGGTATGACACTCACGCACTTGGTGGTCAACGCATCGGCGCCGAAGCTTCGCTACGACCTCGCCATCAACGTGTTCGGCGCGGCGCCTTCGAGGATGCGCGCCGGATTGCCGCCGCTTCCGACACCAGTGCCCACGCCGGCGCCGACCGTTGCGCCGACGCCGGAGATCACACCAACGATCGCACCCACCGACGAGCCCGTCGCCATCGCTGCTCCCGTGAGCGAGCAACGTTCGTCGGCGTGGCCGCTCGTCGGCGCGCTGCTCGCGCTGATGGTGAGCGGACTGGCGACCGCATGGTGGATGAAGGGCCGCCGGGCGTGAAGAGGTTCCGCGCGTACGCTTCGGCCGCGGTCATCTTGCTCATGGCCGCCGCCGGTGCGTCCGCAACGGCATCGGTTCCGATCGGTGTGCGCACAGTCGTCATCACCATCCGCCACTCGCAGTTCTCGGTCTCGAAACTCGACGTGAAACCGGGGGAGCGCGTGCGCTTCGTCGTCCACAACACCGACCCCATCGACCACGAGCTCATCGTCGGTGCGCTGCCGGTGCAGCTGCGCCACGAATCCGGACGCGAAGCGCACCATCGGGCCAAACCGGGTGAGGTGAGCGTTCCTCTCTTCGAGACGGCGACGACGCCCTACACCTTCGGCGAGGCCGGAACCGTGTTATTCGGTTGTCACCTGCCCGGTCACTGGGACTACGGCATGCAGGGACGCATCACCGTCGGTTAGCCGGCGAAGACTCCAGGCATGAGCACGTTCACGCGTTGTCCGACCGGATCTGTTGTCGTGAATAGCTCGATGTCGTCAGGAACGTCTGTGGAGGCGACGGTGCGGGAGCCGTCGGTGAGCTCGAGCACGGCGATGGCGCGCGGTTGCTCATCGCGGACGTAGCTCACCGTCGAGCCGATCACCGTTGCCGTTCCCCGCTCCTGCGTCGACATGGGACACGTAGGCGTTTTCTGCAGCGCTTCTGCGGTCACGTCGATGGAACGGAACCCGTGCTTCGGTGAGATCGAAGACCAGATCGCCACGCCGGGCTTGGTGAGAAGCCCGCTCACGCTGGTAACCATCCCCACCTGGCCCACCTGGCCCGTCGTCGCCCCGCTGCCGTCACGCAGGCGTTGCGCCATGGAGACCGTCGACTGAAGGACGAAGTTGTTCAGCGGGCCGCCGCCGAAGGTCATCCCGCCGGTGACGGTGAGCGGCCGTGCATCCGTGAGGGCCAGTTCGCTCATCTGCACCTGCACCGCGGACGGGAAGCAGCTGTAGATCTCGAGCAGATCGATGTCGTCGAGCGTGGTGTTCGCCAGCTCGAGCGCACGCGCGGCGGCGATGCGGAACGTGGGCCAGCGATGGATCTCACGCCGTTGTGGCATCGGGATCATCGCGTTGGCTTCTGTCGCGGCCACGGGGTAGACGCACCGCTGCGGATCGATGCCGAGTTGTTGGGCGAGCGAGGCGGAGCTGAGCAGGAGCGCGGCGGCCTGGTCGACGTTCCATTGGGAGCAGAGCAAACGCGTGTACGGGAAGGCGACCATCCGGTTGTCGTCCGACACCCCAGCGATCGCGTCGGCGCCGGGATCGCTCCGGTCCCATGCAAGGGGATCGGTGGCAGCCACAGACGCGTAGCCGGACCACAGCTCGCCGAGACGGCGTCGGCGTTCCTCGACCGTCCACTCCCCACGGCCCGCATGCGCGCTCTCGATGAGTGCGTACTGTACGGCGGGCATAACGATGCCGCGTTCGAAGTCGAAGGCTGTGACGAGCTGTCCGTCCGGCCGCCAGACCTCGTCCGCCTCCGACTCAGGGCCGGGCTGATCGGTCGCCGCGACCCCGGCTCGTGAGGCGACGACCGCCCGGTACTTCGCCTCGGCGCCGCACACGATGGCGGCTTCGATGGCGCCCGATGCGATCAGCTCGCACGCGTGCGTCAGCAACGACTGCTGCAGGACGCCGACCTCGGCGACGATCGTCCGGGCGGATCTCGCGCCGATGCGTTCGGCGATGACGCGGCAGGGATCGGTGCAGCGCCATGTCCCGCGTGGGGCGGCGATCAGCTGCACCCGGGGGCCGAGGCCGGGCGCGCCCGCGTCGTCGAGCGCGTGTTGCACAGCCTCGGCCATGAGATCGACCGCGTCCATCCCGCCGCCGGGTTCCTCGACCCGCTGAGTGAGGCGGCCGACGCCGACGAGAACCGGTGTGCGGTCGAGCGGCTGTCTGTGCATCGGGGCACATGCTACGGACGTCGATTGCCGTCGCGACGTCTGGGCCGTCAGAATCGCGCAGTGATCGCGGTCATCGGTGCTGGAGCGATGGGTGCGGCTCTGGCCATCCTTCACGCCAGAGCCGGACAGCGCACCGCCTTGCTCGGGACCGCCTTCGACGACGCAACAGTTGAGGCGATCAGGTCGGGCCGTCCGCACCCCGCGCTCGGCATCACCTTGGATCCCGCGATCGACTGCCGGCCGTTCAGCGGCTGGGGAGCCGTGCTTGCGAATACCGAACGCGTCGTCATCGGTGTCTCGAGTGAAGGGATCGCCGGCGTCGTCGCGGAGGTCGCACCAAAGGCGAAGCCGAACGTGGTGTGGGTGATCGCGACGAAGGGCTGGGATAGAGCGACACTGCGCACCCCCTCCCAGGTCGTCGGTGCCTCCCTCGGTTCGGCCGAACGAGTTGTCGTCCTCGCCGGGCCCGCGCTTGCTCCGGAGCTCGTCGCCGGGGCGCCGACGGCGATGGTGTGCGCGTCCGTGAACCTCGACGTTGCCGGCGAGGTGGCGGAGACATTGCTGGCCGGTGGTGTGTCGGCGAGCATCACCGACGATGTGTCCGGTGTCGAGATCGCGGCGGCGTACAAGAACGTCACCGCGATCGCGGTCGGCATGTGCGAAGGCCTGAGCGAGCGACTGCCGGAGCGCGTGTACGTCCACCGGTACGCCAACGCGAGAGCCGCGATGTTCGCGCAGGGCTTGCGGGACATGAGCCGTCTCTCGGCCGAGCAGGGCGGACGTCCCGAAACGATCTACGGTCTGGCCGGTGCGGGCGACCTGTACGTGACGTGCCTCGGCGGACGCAACGGCAACCTCGGCCGGCTGCTCGGCTCCGGCCAGACCCCGGAGCAAGCCCAGAAGACGATCGGGAGCACGGTCGAGGGCGTCACGAACACCGCTGCTGCGCTGGCTATCGCCGAACGGCTCGGGGTCGATCTCGTGGCTGCACGAACCGTCGAGGCTGTGCTGTCGGGCGAGTCGAGTCCACTCGAAGCGGTCAACGCTGCTCTCGCGGCTATCGGCACAACGTGAAAGAGGAGAACTCATGCTCGAGATGAAGGCTGTATGTGAGAAGTGCGACAAAGCACTCGCCGCAGACTGCGACGCGCGTATCTGCAGCTTCGAGTGCACGTTCTGCCCGGAGTGCTCGACCGCCATGGACGGACGGTGTCCGAACTGCAGCGGCGAGCTCCTCGAACGTCCGCGCCGCACGATCTAACGTTCTCGCGCGCAGGCGACGATCTTCTCGAAGCTAATGACTATTGCGACCGGGGCCGAGATCTGAGTCGACATGGGAAGCTCGCTTCGCATTCTCGTCACGCGCCGTGCGGTCAAGCTCCCGCGCCAAGTTACTTGGGGGGCGCCGAGCGGAGGGCCAGCGCCGCGACTGGCGTGCCAAAGGGCGACGATCTCGACGAGGTCGTCGCTGCGGACGCGGTAGTAGAGCTGGTACCGCACCTTGGCCAGGGAAAGACGACGAAGGTCGGCGAACTCGGTGTCGTCAACGGGTACGCCGACGCGCGGTTATGCCGCCAATAGATCCACAGCTGCGAGTAGGACTTCCTATAGGAGCGAGGCCCCGCCGCGGGCCGATTCGCGTTCCACCAGACGACAGCCTCGTCGACCTGCCCAGCCGCAGCCTGCGTAAGACGAACCTCAATGGTCAGACTGCAAGCTCCGGAGGAACTCCCACGCGTCGATCGTCTCGCCGCGGTCAGCCTGACCAATCGATTTCTTGAGTTCGCGCCGCTGATCTTCCGTCAGCATGAACGGCTCGTCGTCATCCGGCAGAAGCAGCGTGACCGTGGCCCCTTCGGGTAGTTCCCCAACAGGGAGATCAAGGTGGCCGTCGACAACCTTGGCTGTAAGCATCTTCATGTATCGATGATATCCCCGCGGAGAATCTCTCCGAATAAAAGGGGAGCGGCCGATCGGTTCTCGAACCACCAGTCGCTGGCCTCCTCGATCTGGGCTTCGGCGCGTGGCGCAAGCCGGACCCGACGAGTCACGCGCGATGGCGCGTCTTCAACCGCTCCAGCAGCTCGTCACCGTCGACGTACTCTCCGCGCGCGATCGCCTCTATGGCCTCAGTGAGTTCCCGCTCATCCGCGGGAGTGAGCACCACGGGCTCTGATTCGTCGGTCGCGACCACGGCCACGGATGACCCTTCGGCGACTGCGCCAGACGGCAGCTCCACCTTCCCGTTGACGACCTTGCCCGTGATGACCTTCATCTGTACATCGTGCTTCCGCTGGTCCGTAGAACGGACCTGGCGCTAAGCCGCCGCCAGGCGCTCGCGGAGTGCGAGCGAATCGCACATGGCAACGCGCCGTGCGGTCGGCTCCTGCGCCGAGTTACCGTTAGGTCGCATCGCAGATCGAGGCACGACGCTCCTGTGGCGTGCGATCGCCGAAGTAGCGCCTCGGGTTACCGCACATGGCGCAAGAGCACAGAGCTGGGGTCCGCGCGAGGCGCCCGACTACTCGATGCGCTTTGCTGACGTCAGTCACGCTCGCGTGCGTCGCTTCCACGCGTCGCCGCGCTCTCAACTTCGCACGCTGGTCGTACTGCCGCCTCAGGGCTCGCTGGGAATCCTTCATGCTCTCAGTGTCTCACCGTCGACCTAGTTGCGCGGCGCGGCTCGTGCAATCATGACGGCTGCCTAGGGGCGGGCTTGTCGGGAACCGTCTTCAACAGCCGGATGCTCTGACCGCTCTCGCCGGCGAAGCCCGGACCGGCATCCAGTTCTGACCGCCGAACTGGGACGTCGAGTCCATGTCGAACTCGATAGCGACAAAGAGCCACGGCGATGTCCCCGGAGCCGTCCGAATTTCGCCGAGTAGTTCCGATAGGGACACGTGGACAAGCTGACCCACCGGTAGTTCGGATCGGCTCCTCCCTTGTGCTAAGTCGACGTACTGCTTGAAGTCATAGAACGCCGCGCGGACCTCCTGCTCACTCTCGAACTCCGTCGCTTATTGAAGGCGTCCATTGCGGGGACTTGCGAGTAATCGATATACCGCACACGCGCCACGTGCCCGCCTTCTGAATGTGCAGCCACGGCCGATTCGAGTTGACCCGCTGTGGATCGCACCGCCACTCCCGCCTGCTGCGGCACGTAAGCCTTCCACAGACCCGCCGACTCGTTGTCCCGCATCGTCCAACAACTGACGAAGGCTCGCTGCTCGTCGTTCAGGGGGCCGAGGATGTCAGAGGGCATCGAGACAGGATGCCAGAGGCCACTGACCAAGCTTTCGGACAACGAAGGAGACTGGTCTTGCTAGGTGATGTAGGGGACCGGCTCCTTGAGGGCGCCAGGATAGCGCTGGCTATGCGAGCGCAGCATGTGTTCCATGTGCTCCTTCATCAACCGTTCGGCGAGGTCCGGATCGCGCCCGATGATCGCTTCCACAACGCGCTGATGATCTTCGTGAACTCCCTGGCGCGCGCGTTTCGCGAAGATGTCGCCGGTGACGATGAACGACGTGACATCTCCGAGCGATCGAGCGAGAAGGTCCAGGATCGGGTTGCCGGTCATACTCGCGATGGCCCGGTGGAACTCTGAGGCCATCTTGATGTAGTCGACGTCGTTATCGGGATCGACTCGAGCCGATTCCTCGAGCAGCTCGACGAGGTGGCGTTCCGCCTCCTTCGTGCAGGCCTCGGCCGCGCGTCTCGCCATCATCGGCTCGATGACGGCTCTTGCCTCCCAGATGTGCCGGACGGTGGCACCGGCCGCCTTGTAATGAAGGCTGGCGATTCGCGCCAGATGCTTGGCGGTCATCGTATTGACGACGGGGCCGCCATTCGGCCCTGCCTTGATCATCAGCAGCCCGTGCACCTCGAGGATCCGCAGGCCCTCGCGCAGCGTTCCACGGCTCACGCCGAATCGCTCAAGCATCTGACGTTCCGGCGGGAGCCGGGTGCCAGGCTTCGAGCCGTTGCTGAAGATGTCGTTGACGATCAGCCTGGCAACGCGCTCGGCGAGCTTCTCGTTGCGCAGACCTTCTTCTTCTTCTTCTTCGCTTCGCAGTTGAGCGATCGAGTCTCGTTGGGTCATCACGGTGAGTGTACCGGGGGAGGCACCCGTTCGGACTGAATGATTATAATCGACCGCCGAGACACGACGCCTTTGGAAGTTTGCTCGACGGCCCGCCGACCGGGTTGCAGCGGACCGCCCTTTGCTGGCGCTGTTGAAGACAATGTCGAGGCGTCCAATCTTCTCGACGTCGTGCGGAGCCGCGCCTCCACACACCTCGTAGGCGATGCGGTGCTGATGAAGCGTTACCTCGAGCTGCCGAAGTCAGCTCGTCACTGCACAACCACGCGGACCCTCGCCAGGTTTTGCACCCTGCATAGCCTTGCATCGACATCGCCATCTCGGTGGGACGTGATGCGGACCGCCGGGAGGTACGTGCCTGGCTTCTCGAACATGTGAGTGGCGGCCAGTCGAACCGTGGAGAAGGACCCATCGATCTCGTCATGCTTGAGGGGCCAGCTGCCCGTTCCGTCGAAGTCCCACTCGGCGCTGATGACGGTCCCCATGCCGGCCGGGACCTCTGCGGTGGCCTCGAAGCGGACCGGTTCACCCACCTTGACTTCGGCTCGGATGCCGCCGTTGGCTGTTGCCGTCACCACCGGCTGGATGCCCCCTCGCTCCGCCGCCGTCGAGGCCAGGGTGACCTGCCAGTCGTCGCTCCAGTCGTAGCTAGTGGTAGCTGAGGGCTCTTTGCCGAATTCGACCCACTCGATGAGGTCGAAGACGGCCTGCTGGACAGAGCCCAGGTAATCGACGAGACGGGTCGAAAAGTGGCGCGGTCCGGGATCCAAGAACTCCCAGAACGTGGCCGGCATGTGCGACGCGTTGTCGTTCCACCAGAGCCGAAAGTGATCGTCGAGCCGGTCACCGAAGGTTTCCCGGACCATCTCGTGATACACGGCCCCACCGGCCGGCCAGCATGCGATGTCACGAGTGTTCTGGACGATGATTTGCTTCCCCGAGAACTGATTGGTGTACTCGGGACCGACGTTCATGAACAGGTGAGGCGGCCCTTGCGGGTAGATCGGGTGGCCCTCGACCGCCCATTGGTGTGCCGGGCGATATCTCAGTTCACCACTCAAGTGGTACCGGGGCCAGAAGCACTGGGCGATGTACTTGCGGTTCGAGAGAAGAACCTCGTCGCCGGCGGCCACGTCTTTCAACCATGAGACATCTGCGCCCGGGCCCGTGACGGCCACCACCACATCGCCGACCGGTACGACACACGTCTCATTGCCCTTCGCCTTGCCACTGAGAACCTCGATGGCTCCCTCTCCCATCTTGGTCCCACCGTTCTCGAGAACAAGACCAACCGGCGTCTCCGGAGGCGACATTCGGGCAAGGACGGTGCCCACGCCGCCCTCTTTGGACGCCAGCTCCCCGGCCGTGACCATCCGGAGCACCGAGGCCTTTTCCTCATACACACTGGCGACAATTGCTGGGTCATCGAATCCCAGATAGCCGGGAACCGACCAAAAGTCTTCGAAGTAACGTCGGTCGGCGTGCATCAATTGGGGGTGCAGGAACCCATGCCCCATCCCTTCGACTTCGATCGACTCCGTCGCCCCGATCGGAAATCCGCTCCGGTACAGCTCGGCCAACGCCAATCGCTCCTCGCTGTTCAGACCCGCGAACGGATCGCCGCTACCCCCGACCTGGGTGGCATCGATGATGGCCTCGAGCTTGGGACGAAGCACTCGCAAGGCGTTGAGTGCCACCGGGAAGTCGCTCATCAAGTAGGTATGCGCCGTCATGAAGGGAACAGTGCCGTCATACACGTCGCCGGCGCGTTCGATGGCGTGCTGCGACCGGAGCCCACCGCCGCTGCCACCGAAGCCGTAGCTGTGGTGGGGTGGGGCCCCATACATCTCGGCCGCCACTTTCTTGGAGTACCGCGCCGTCTCGGCGTTTGCTCGCCAATGAAGGACGCTTGGGCTGTAGTCACGGGGGTGAATTTCGGGACCGAGGTGCCCCTGATTCGACTCCGCCAGGTACGCGCCGCAGGCGAAGGCGAGCTCGAGGCTCCGCATACCCATCACCTCGTAGGCAGTCTTCTCGTTCCCTCCCAACGACCCTTCGAAGAAGTGCAGCAACCGCCCCTCGTAGTTCTCGACCGGAGGGAAATAAAACGAGAATCGAGTATCTGTTCCCTCGAACCCACCGTGGACGTAGCGGTGGCGCAACGGAGCGTCTCTCCACTCGTCCTCATCGATATAGCCCGGACCAAAGAAGGGATCTGTCATCGCTCGCTCCTCCCGTGCAGACGATTGCTTCAGCTGACGACTACGCGTACACGACCCAGGTTCGGTAACGCTCGGCTTGAGTCGTTCACTTCCCCATCGCGATGCGAAACGACCCGTACGGCCGGGAAGTACGTGCCCGGCTTGTCGTAGGAGTGCGTCGCCGAAAGGTGAATGGTCTTCGCGGTGCCGTCGAGGCTCTCGTCACGAACAGGCCACGTTCCGCTGCCGTCGAAGTTCCATTCCGCACTGATGATCGTTCCGGCTCCGTCGGGCACCTCGGCGTTCGCTTCGAACATGACGGTCTCGCCGGCCTTCACGTCCGCGCGCACGCCACCGTTCGCGGTTGCCGAAACGACCGGCTGGATGCCTTTCCGTTCCTCGACGGTCGGAGCGAGCGTAAGCGCCCAGTCCTCGCTCCAGTCGTAGCCGGACGTCGGCGGCGGTTCGATCCCGTCCTCTACCCAGGCGACGAGGTCGTGAACGGCTTGGTGAACCGACCCCATGTAGTCGATGAGAAGGGTCGACGGGTGCGGGTGCTTCGGCGCGATCGCATCCAGGAACGAAGCCGGCAAATGTGAGGCGTTGTCGTTCCACCACAACCGGAAGTGGTCGTTGAGGCTATCGCCGAAGAACTTGCTGATCTGCTCGTGGTACACGGCACCTCCCGACGGCCAGCAGCCGATGTCGAGCGCGTTCTGCACGAGGATCATCTTTCCGGAGAACTCGTACGTGTAGTCCGGGCCCATGTTCATGAATTTGTGGTGTGGGCGCTGCGGGTAGATGGGCTTCCCGTCGACCGTCCAGTGATGGTTCGGGCGGTACTTCGTTTCGTCACCCATGTGGTGACGCGACCAGAAGCATTGCGCCAGATTCTTGCGGTTAGAAATGAAGATCTCGTCCCCCGGCTTGACGCCGGCGAACAACCGCGCGTCACCACCGGGCCCGGTGACCGCGATGATCACGTCGCCGACTGCTCCGTCGCACGACAGCTCCCGGCCCGCCGCTTCGCCGGTGACGACCTGCAGCGTCGCACCCCGTGCGGAGGATGTATCCGGAAGGTCGACGACGACAACATTCGCCGAAATGACGCCGACCGCCATCGCTCGAAAGACCGCGCTGCCGAGCTCGTCGGCGCGCGCCATGAGCTCCTCGGGTGTAGGGATTGCTTGAACGACGACCTTCTGTTCGTAGATCTCCGCGGACAACTTGGGGTCGTCGGCCCCCAGGTAGCCGGGGACGTTCCAGAAGTCCTCGAAATATTCCGGGTCGACCTCGGTCATCTCCGGCTGGAGCCAGCACATGACACCTTCGATCTCGAGAGGGAACTCGAGTGAGAGCTCTCCACGTCGCGCGAATCCTGCTCGGTAAAGCTCGACCAATGCTTCAGTCTGTTCGTTGTCGAGTCCGGCAAAAGGATTGCCGCTCCCGCCGACGGCCGTTGCATCAATGATCTCTTTCACTTTCGGCTTCAACAGTCGGAGCGCGTTGACCGCAATCGGAAAGTCGCTCATGAGGTAGTGGTGCGCGTGCATGAAGGGCACGCACCCGTCGTAAAGGTCACCGGCTCGCTCGATCGCGTGCACCGAACGGAGCGCGCCCCCGCTGCCGCCGAAAACGTAACTGTGATGGGGAGCCGATCCGTACATGTCGGCGGCAACCTGTTGTGAGTACCGTGCGCTCGCCGCGCTTGCGCGCCAATGCAGGATGCTCGGGTCACCCTTGAGCCCGGTGTAGTCGAGGCCGAGGTGCCCCTGGTTGGACTCGACCAGATACGCACCGAGCCCGAACGCGAGATCCAGACCCGCAAACCCGATGGGACCTACGGCGGTGTTCTCGTTCCCACCAAGGCCTCCCTCGAGGGTGTGCAGCAGGCGCCCGCTCCACTGTTCGGCCGGCGGGAAATAGAACGAGAAGCGCGTATCCGTGCTTTCGAATCCGCCGTGGACGTAGCGATGGCGCAATGGCTCGTCTCGCCATTCGTCGACGTCGATGTACGCCGGACCGAAGAACGAATCTCCGACGTCCCCGCTCTTCGAGCGAACCTCAGATTTCGCCACAGAGCCCTCCCGGAATCCTGATGTGACAATCGTACGTGATAATCGTACGTATCATTATCCTAGCGGTCAAGGTCGCGGCCCGCCCCCGTCTGCGCTCACGCTGCTCAGTTCGTGCGCTTGAAGCGGACGATGATCTCCCCGCGTGGTCCCGTGCGGTGCATGTCGTCACGGAAGGCGTAGGTCTTCCCGTTTTCCATCCCGCTGAGATCGACGTTGGTCTGCCCGCCCTTCTCGACGCGCGTAAACACGCGTAGGGCCGTGATGACGAATCCACGGTCGGCTCCGGTTCTGTTCCTGACCTCGATCGTCCCGGCGGGCCCCGAAACCGTGATCCGCTCGGGCGCGGCGATGGCCGTGTTGTCTTGCTGCCCCACGTACTGAACGACCTTCGTCCAGCGTTCATACGGATACTTCAGGGTGAATTGACCGCAACTCATCGCGAGCATTGCGGTGATCACAAGCGCGGCGCGTAGATACCGCTGCGTCATGCTCAGCGCACCACGACCCGCACACGACCGAGATTCGGAATCCTCCCCATGGGGGCATCCGGATCGCCGGCTCGGTGCGATGTCACACGGACGGCAGGGAAGTAGGTGCCAGGCGCGTCAAATGAATGTTTGGCGGACAGGTTGAGGTTTGCGGAGGAGCCGTCGATGCCGTCCACCCGGACGGGCCACGTTCCGGTCCCGTCGAAGTCCCATTCCGCGCTGATGATGTTTCCAGCAGCCGGCGGCACTTTCGCCGTGGCGTCGAATTGCACCGGCTCGCCGACCTTGACGTCGGCCCGCACGGCACCGTTCACCGTTGCCGTCACTACGGGTTGGATGCCTCGTCGCTCCTCTGCGGCTGTTGCGAGCGTGACGTTGCTGTCGCCGTTGTAGTCGTAACCGGTCGTCGCGGGCGGACTCGACCCGTTCTCAACCCAGTCGATGACGTCGAGGATCGCTTGATGGACGAGTCCCGTGTAGTCAACCGAGCGGGCAGACATCGCCGGCGGTTGCATCGAAGCCGGCATGTGGGTGGCGTTGTCCGTCCACCACAGCCGGAAGTTTTCATCGATGGCGTCCCCGAGAGTTGCGCGCAGGCGGTCATGGTAACGCGCTCCACCGCAAGGCCAGGCTCCACGGTCAAGGGTGTTCATGATCGCGATCATCTTTCCCTTGAACTGGTACTTGTAGCGGCCGTGCAATGACTCCGCGATGTTGAACCGTGGACGCTGCGGATAGATCGTTCGTCCATCGACGCGGTGCTGTCGTTGCTCGGGAAAGTCCTCGACCTGGTGTCGGTCGTAGTGACAGAACGCGATGTACTTGCGGTTGGAGATGGAGAGCACGTCGCCGGGCGCGACGTCCTCGAAGAGTTGCCCCGTCGAGTCGCCGACCAGCACGTCCCCGGCCATTCCGGGGCAGTAGACCTCTCTCCCGGCCGCGCTTCCGGTTTTGACCGTTATCGTTGCGCCCGTCAGTCCTTCTGCATCTATTCCGTCTCCGTCGACCACGACCCCGATCGCACGTGCCGGAGGCGCCATCATTGCCACCAAGGCTGCACGGCTCGTGGACGGGTCTTCAGGCTGCAGGTCGGCTTGGGCTGTGGATGCAACTTCCCCGGCCGTCACGACTCGACGAACTGCGACCTCATGTTCGAAGACACCCATCTCTTCGGCTGCTCGATCTGCACCTGCGTATCCAGGAACGGACCAGAAGTCCTCGAAGAAGCCGGGATCCGCCTCGGTCAGTTTGGGGGCATCCAGCGAGGTCCAGACGAAGTGCGCCTCGAGGGGATCCTCCAACCAAGCGCCATGCGGGAATCCGCTGCGATACAGCGCAGCCAGGGCGTGCCGTTGTTCGGTGTTCAGTCCTGCGAACGGATCGCCGCTACCGCCCACGTCAACTGCATCCGCGACGCCAGCCATCTTCTCACCGAGAAGCCGGATCACATTGAGTTGATTGGAGAAGAGCTCCAAGGTCATTTGATGCGGGAACATGAATGGGACCGCGCCGTCCCAAACTTCGCCGCCATTCTCTAAGCAGAGGATCGACCGGATTCCGCCGCCGCTGCCTCCGAAGACGTAGCTGTGATGTGGCGCCGATCCGTACATCTCTGCGGCAAGTTCCTTCGAGAACCGCGCCGATTGGGCGCTCGCTCGCCAACCGAGCACCGACGGGTCACCACGCAATCCCGAGAACTCCGTGCCGGCGAAGTGCCCTTGGTTGGACTCGACGAGGTACGCGCCGGCCGCAAGAGCAAGGTCGAGCCCTCCGAAGCCCAGGGGGCCGATCGCGGTGTTCTCGCTCCCTCCCCATCCACCTTCCAATGTCTGTAACAGCCGGCCTTCGTACTGCTCTTTCGGTGGGAAGTAAAAGGAGAATCGGGTGTCCGTGTCCTCGAAGCCGCCGTGCACGTATCGGTGCCGAACGGGCTCGTCCCGCCACTCATCGATGTCGACAATCGCTTGCCCGAAGAACGAATCTTCCATCTCATCCCCCCGTTTAGCTTCGGTTTGCTTCTCCATCTCCAGCGGCGGACCCACCGACGCGACTGAGAATCGCTTGGGCTTCCTTGTACTGGTGCAACAAAAGTGTTTCTCCGTCTTCGAGCTGCACTGCCGGCTTTCCCTCCGCGACGGCTGCTTCGTACGCTGTGACGACTGTCGTTGCATGCGCGACGTTGGCCTCCGATGGCGAGAACGTCTCGTTGATGATTGCTACATGAGGCGGATAGAAGGCACAGGCGCCGGTAAAGCCGAGCCGACGTTCACCCTGCACTCGTCGGCGGATCTCATCGAGATCTTTGATGTTGGGGGCGAACGCGATTCCGAGAACCGCGACGCCATGAGCAACGCCGGCCAGGATTGTGCGCACCTTGGGATAGACGAAGCCAGGGTTCAGCGATCCGTCCGGCTCGTACAACGACATGCGAGCGTCAACGTGGAGGTCGCCGGGGCCGAATGTCGAGGCCACAACGTTGCCGTGCGCGAAGATCCGTTCGGCATTGAGGACGCCCTTTGCAGATTCGATGCTCGCGACGAGCTCGGGAGATGTCCCATGCGACTCGCAGAGCTCAACGACGGCCTCGACGTCCTCGACATCATCGACCTTCGGATACATCACGGTCTTGGCGCCCGCCTCGGCGAACGCAATCAGGTCGTCGCGACCCCACTGAGTGTCAAGGCCGTTTGACCTGGGGACGATCATGGCGCCGTTGAAGTATTCCGGCTTCGACAAGTACTCGACGACGCGATCCCTCGCGAGCTCTTTGTCTTGCGGCGCAACGGCGTCCTCGAGATCGAGGATGAAAGCGTCGGCCGGAATCAACGGCACTTTGGCCCACTTGCGATCGTCCATGATCGGACACTCGAACAGGCACCTGACTCGGCCCCAGGCAGGTGACCGGAAGGCCTCAGTCATCGCCGCCGACTCAGATCGTTCCGTCGGCGCGAAGAGCCGAAACTTCGTCTTCGCCCAGACCGAGAAACTTGCGGTAGACGAGCTCGTTGTCCTCACCGAGTGACGGTCCGGCGCGCCAAACATGGCCGCCGTGGTTCGCGAGCTTCGGTATGACTCCCTGCATGCGAACATCGCCGAGCTCGTCGTCGTGCACTGTGATGACGTCGCCGCGCTCGGCGTAGGTGGGGTCGTTCGCGATGTCGGCCATCGTGAAGATCTTCGATGCAACGACCTCCGCGGCCCGCATGGCAGCGACGGCATCGTGGGTCGTACGCTGCCGTACCCAGTCACGAAGTAAGGTGTCCAGATGTTCTCGTCGGGCCTGCTGCTGATCGACTGTTTCGTAGTCCTCGGGTGGTTCGCTTAGAAGCGCCGCGACCTTTCGTACGGACTTGGGTGTCCCACTCGTCACCGTGATCCATTCGCCTTCAGAAGATTGGTAGCTGTTGATCACCGCAGCCGGGGAGATGGGGAGCGAATTGCCAGCTCTGGTCGGTACGACGCCGAGCTGGTCGTGCACGATGACCTGCCACTCGATGAGCCGGTACAGGGTCTCGAACAGCGCCAAGTCGATCCATTCGCCGTCGAAGTTGGGATCTGCTGCCCGACGATGAAGAGCAGCGCCCACGGCGAAAGCGCCCATCAAGCCGGTAAGGGAGTCGCCGTGCGAGAAACCTGTGTGTAACGGCGGTCCGTCGGGAAAGCCGGTGATCTGGACCACTCCACTCATTGCCTCGCCGACCTTGCCGAATCCGGGTTCGTTCCGCAGCGCCGTATCGGTTCCGTAGCCTGAGATCTGGAGCATGATGAGCCGCTCGTTCATTTCGTGCAGTGACGGCCAGTCGAGCCCCCAACCCTCGAGGGTGTTCGGGCGGAAGCTGGTGATTACTACGTCCGCCCAAGCTGCGAGGCGGCGGGCGATCTCTTGACCCTTCGGCGTCCGCAAGTCCAGCGTCACCGATCGCTTGTTGCGTGCGGACACTTTCCACCAGAGGTAGGTGCCGTCCTTGGCGACTCCGGTGACTCGCTGCGGATCACCGTGGATCGGGTCCTCGACATGAACCACGTCCGCGCCGAAGTCGGCGAGGAAACTCGCAGCCATCGGCGCGGCGATGAGCTGTGCCAGCTCGACGACCTTGAGCCCGCTGAACGCCGCCCCTTGGCCAAGTGGCCCAAGTCGCTCAGTCATCCGGTGATATGATTATCATAGATGTGGCTTCATTGTCCAGGCTCGGATCCCGCTGGCCGCCATCACCGGCATGTCGTTGTTGATGACGAGCGGGTAGCCGAGCAGCGAGTCCGGCGTTCCCGTCTGGATTGAGACCAACCACGAGTCGGCTTGACACGCAACCTTTGATATGATTATAAGGGTAAGTGCAATTCGGGGAGGAGCTGTACCCGAGCCGTGCGCGTCGATTCGACGCTTCTACACCATGTAGCGTTTCGGCCACATCTTGACGGGGGAGACCGATGAGGGTGCGGGAACTTCTTCAGCGATTGCTGCCGTATCGCCCCTACGTCACTACCTTGCTGGCGATCGCGTTGATCGTGTTCTTTCTCCCGGAAGCGAAGACCAATCGCTCGACCGTCAAGGAAGTGGTTGGCCCTGCACAGTCGTCGCAGGAAGGCGACTCGAGCGGAGCAGCCGACGCAACGAACGCTGGATCGGAGTCCGTGAGCAGAGCGCCTGGCAGCGCCCAGGCTGCCGGTACGTCGGTCGCGGCGAGCCATAAGCCGGCCATTTCTCCTACCGAAGCAAACGTGGTCGGCATCGGTTCACCCCAGGCGCTCGCGGGACCGAACTGCGATTCGAAGCGGGGCAAAGTTGCGATTCCATGGCACTGGTCCCCGCCGTGCGTGAAGTCCTGGTCGGCAGGAGCCAATAACGGAGGAGCAACTGCGCAAGGTGTGTCGGGGAACAGCATCAAGGTTGTGTATGTCGGCAATCCAGAACAACAGCCATCGGACTGCCAGACCGACTGGTGCCAAGCTGTCGACAGCGCAAAGATCTTCCAGCGCTTCTACCAGACCTGGGGTCGTCAAGTGGACCTGGTCCGATTCGTGCGAAGTGGCACGGACGAAGCGTCGGAACGGGCCGACGCCGTTCAAGTGGCAGCCATGAAGCCGTTCGCCGTCCTTTCAGAGTTCTCGGGAAAGGTTTTCCTGTCTGAGCTGGCTCGTCGGAAGATCGTCGTGTGGGGATACCAAGGCGATAAGGAACTCACTCGGGCACACGCGCCCTATTGGTACGGGATGGCCGTCGACGTGGATTCGGGCATGCTCCAAATCGCGGAGTTCCTTGGCAAGGGAGTAGTTGGGCGCCCGGCAAAGTGGGCTGGCGACGAAGCGATGCGCACTAAGACACGCAAGTTTGGCGTTGTCTTGCCCAATACCGTCGATGCCAAGGTTTTCACCGACGGTCTGGCCCGGTATGGAGTTAATGCGCTGGTCATCAAGTACGACTACAGCAAGGCGGCTGGAATCACGGGGGATCCTTCGAGCTATCAGCAAGAGGCCCCCGTCATCATCTCCAGGTTGAAGGACGCCAACGTGAGCACTGTGGTGGCGTTCACCGACCTGTTGCTCACGGGGTCGCTGACGAAGCAGGCTACGGCGCAGGCCTACAACCCAGAATGGGTCGTCACCGCGTTTCAGTTCCAAGACGTGGATCTCTTTGGACGTGCCTACGACACGCAACAGTGGCAGCACGCTTTCGGGGTTGCGCAGGTTGAACCGCGAGAAGAGAACGTCGTAGGACCGCCGCCGTACCGCCTCTACTACTGGTATTGGCCGGCGGATCGGCCGAACATGGGCCGCAACGGTGTGCCTCTCCACTTGATGTCGCAGTTCTTTGCCGGAGTTCATGTAGCCGGTCCTCGGCTCACGCCGCAGAGTTTTCGAGATGCCCTCTTTGCTCTCCCGCCAGCCGGCGGGGCGGCGTGTGGATGTGTCGCTTGGCCGCAGATGTCCTTCGGCCGACACGGTTACTACCCCTGGGAGGACTACATGTCCTGGGATGACTTCGCCATGGTTTGGTGGAGTGCGACCGCTCAGGGCCTGTCGAACTCGGGCGTCGACATCGATGGCGTCGGAAAGTACATGTACGTCAATGGTGGTAAGCGTTACGTACCCGGTCGGTGGCCGACAGGGGAGCCGCCGATGTTCAATCCGAGCAAAGCTACACGGGCATATAACGGTATCGCTCCGACCGATCGGTTCCCTAACTACTCCTGCACCGGCTGCCCAAGTAAGGGCGGCGGTTGATCCATTCAGTGGCTAGGCCTCGTCGTAGTTGCCTCCTTAGTATGAGGCGATTGCGCGATCGGTCATCTGCAAATGACTGCTGACTCAACCGATCCGCGCGACAACCAGGTCGGTCGGCCGCTCGGGTGGTTTAGACGTTTCTCTGCCGGCCACGTTGAGAGGTCCCAGTTACGCAAAGCGCTCGACACGACCGCGTTGCTGCTGGTCGGATATTGGATCCTGCAGTGGTTATGGCCCGCGCCAGCAGGCGTGATCGTCCAGGGTGTCATTCTCGGTGCACTCACGGCGATGATGTCCCTTGGCGTCGCCCTCGTGTACAGGGCAAACCGGGTTATCAACTTCGCGCAAGCTGATCTCGGCGCGGTCCCCGCGGTATTGGCAGTAAGCATGATGGTGTATCGGCCCGGACGTTACTCCTTTCTTGAGCAAGGTCTTCCGACCGGCGGACTGTTGTATTGGCTCGCCCTTCCGAGCGCAATCCTTTCGGCCATAGTGCTCGGCGCACTGGTCGAGCGACTCGTTATCCGGCGGTTCCAAAAGGCACCACGTCTAATTCTCATGGTGGTGACTATCGGACTGGCTCAAATCTTGGCCGGCTTGGCCACCGTCGTACCGACTTTGTTCTTCGGTGGCCTTGGAGCTCGTTTTGGCGTTGGCCAGCAGTTTCGTGCGCCGTTTGAATTCAAGTTCTCCCTCCCCCCCGTCGTCTTCGGAGCGAATCATCTGCTCGCCGTTGTGGGAGCGGTCGCCGTCGGTCTCGGGCTGGCGGCCCTGTTTCGGTTTACAAACATCGGGGTTGCGATTCGAGCCTGCGCCGAGAACGCGGATCGCGCTGCCGCATTAGGCGTCAACGTCGGTAGGACTCAAACGGCGGTCTGGATGATTGCGGCATTGCTTTCAGCGATTGCGATCTTCTTGCGGGCCGGAGTCGTTGGCATCCCGTTCGGAGTTGCTTTCGGCCCGAGCATGCTTATGCGCGCGCTTGCCGCCGCGGCGATCGGCCGGATGGAGAACTATCGGGTCATGTTCGCGGCGTCCGCCGCATTGGGCGTCATCGAGACCTCGATCTTGTGGCATACGCGCTCGACCACGCTTGTCGATCCCGTCCTATTCGTCATCGTCCTTGGGGCGTTGCTGTTGCAACGACGAGGTCGAGAGTCAAGAGTCGCCGATCAGGCGACCTCTACCTGGCGTGAGACAGCCAGTGTGCGGCCGATTCCTCGGGAGTTGGCCCATCTTCCTGAGGTGCGCTGGGGGCTGCGAGCCCTGCTGGCGTTGCTTATCGGAGGCCTGGTTGCCTTGCCGCTCGTCCTCAACGTCGGTCGCACAAACTTGCTCGCCGCACTCTTTATTTTCGCGATCCTTGCCGTGTCGCTTGTGATTCTGACGGGCTGGGCTGGTGAGATCAGCCTGGGACAAGTGGCGTTTTTCGGGATCGGTGCGGCGGTGTCCGGCAGCCTGAACGTTCATTATCACTGGGATCTGTCGCTCACCGTTCTGTCTGCGGGTCTGGCCGGCATTGTTGCAGCAGTGCTGATTGGGCTCCCCGCATTGCGTATCCGCGGTCTGTTCCTCACGGTCACGACCTTGTCGTTCGCTCTCGTCACGTCGTCGTACCTGCTCAATCGACAGCACTTCAGCTTTCTTCCCGATGCCTTCGTACAACCGATTGAGCGACTCCCCCTTTTTGGCGTGGCCGACATCTCAAGCGAGCGCACCTTCTACTACCTTTCGCTGGTCGTTCTGGGTCTCACAGTATTGGCGGCGCGGGGCCTAGAGCGATCGCGCACGGCTCGGGTGCTCATCGCCGCGCGTGAGAATCCGCAGGCAGCCCAGGCATTTGGCGTCAACCTTACGCGGGAGAGGCTTACGGCGTTTGCAGTGTCGGGCTTCTTCGCATCGCTGGCTGGTGGCCTTTTCGCCATCCATCAGCGCGCACTTGGCGAAGCCGTCTTTGCTCCCGTCGAAAGTATTCGTGCACTGACGATGGTTGTCGTGGGTGGTCTGGGGTCCATCCCAGGAGCTCTGCTGGGCACGGTGTTTGTGAAGTCGACTGAGTGGTTCAACTTCCTCGTGCCCAGTGATTTTCGCTTTCTGTTCACATTCGCTGGAAGCGGCGTCGGGCTCGTATTCGTCCTATTGGTGCTACCGAACGGTTTGGGATCGGTGCTATATCGCATCCGCGACCGGCTATTGAGAATGGTCGCCGATCGCCGGGGTCTAATCGTGCCAAGCCTTATCGCCGACAAAGCTCAAATGGCGGCCGGCGTCGGCGCTGATCTCGGAGCCACTCTCGTCGAGGCCGCCTCGTTCGACGCGTCTCAGGGTCTTGCCGGACCCGGAGACGGGAATAGCGCGCGCCTTCGAGACCGCGCGACGTTGATCAGGACGAAGCGATGACGCGGCTCAAGGCACGAGTAACGGACTGGTTGGAAGGCATCACCGATGGCGAGCCCGTCGCGCCGCTCTTGGTTCTGTTCGCGATCAACGCCATAGACGAGATGGACCGGAGTGCTTTCAACATCTTGACGCCTGAAATTCGGGACGCTTTTCACCTCCGGACCGGCGGAATCTTGTCGGTGATTGCTCTGGTGACGATCGTTGCCACCGGAGGCCAGGCGTTCATCGGCTACTACGCCGATCGTTTTCCCCGACTCCGTATAGCCTTCGGAGGCGCAACGGTTTGGGGATTTTTCTCGCTACTCACGGGGCTATCCCCGGTCCTTGCTGTGCTCATTGTCTCCCGTTCGCTGACGGGCGTCGGTCGGGCCGTTAACGACCCCACGCACAATTCGTTGCTTGCCGATTACTATGCGCCATCCGCACGCACCAAGGTCTATGGATTTCACCGTGCCTCGGTCGGCGTTGGCGTTGTCCTCGGATCCCTTCTCGCGGGACTGCTTGCCCGGCAGTTCGGATGGCGCGCCCCATTCATCATTTTTTGGATTCCCATGGCACTCATCTTAGTTTTCGCCATCAGGAAATTGCGCGAACCGGTACGTGGTGCCCATGAGCGGCGCGCCATGGGTGCCTCGGAGGAAACGGCTCTCACGGAAGAGGACCCACCCACGTTCGGTGAAGCCTGGCGTATCTGCAGGCAGGTGCGAACGTTGCGCCGGATTTGGTGGTCGTTGCCCTTCGTGGCTGCGGGACTCTTCGGAATGGGCTCACTCACGGCCATCTATTACCGCGACGTCTTCGGGGTGAATGAAGTTCAGCGAGGATTCATCGCGGCCGCAGCGGAACCAGCTCAGTTGTTGGGCATCGCCATCGGAATCCCCATCGCCACGCGCTTAGCCCGCAAAGACCCCGGGCTCGTGCTCAAATTCCTAGCCGTCGCCGCGACGATCAGTGCCGTTGCGATGGTCGGCTTCACTACCGCGGCCACGCTGCCCACAGCCATCGTCATGAACGTCATTTTTGCGGCGGTGCTGGGGATGATCGGACCAGGGATACTGTCCTCCCTGTCGCTCGCCATTCCGCCGCGGGCGCGAGCGATCGGATTCTCTATCGGGTCGCTGTACCTGCTCCCCGGTATCTTCGTTCTGATCGTCATCGGCGGAATCGCCGACTCGACCGGGATCCGTCATGCGCTCCTGATTCTGGTGCCAGTATTCCTTCTCGGCGCCTACATCCTTGCCTCGGCTGGTTCGTTTGTTGCACCCGATATCGAGAGAGTTCGAGCTTCGACGTTGGCTCAGGCGGAGGTGTTGGCTTCCCGTCGCCGCGGTGACATCAAGCTTCTGCTGGTGAAAGACCTCGATGTCGCTTATGACGACGTCCAAGTTCTCTTCGGCGTGAACTTCGACGTAGACGAAGGCGAGATCATTGCCTTGCTTGGCACAAACGGCGCGGGCAAGTCCACGCTCTTGAAGGCGATCTCCGGTCATCTCGAAGCGCAAGCAGGGGCAATCGTATTTGACGGTCGAGATACGACCCTCGCGCCTCCTCACGAGCAAGCAGCTCGAGGCATCGTGCTGATGCCGGGAGGTCGAGGTATTTTCCCGGGTCTCAGCGTCGACGAGCATCTGCGTCTCGCCGGCTGGCTCTATCAGAAAGACGAGGCTTACCTCACCGCGGCGACCAAACGCGTGCTCGAACTCTTCCCCGTCCTCCCCGGGATCTTGAGTGCTCCTGCCGCAACACTCTCCGGCGGACAACAGCAGATGCTGTCTCTCGCAATGAGCTTCATTGCGAGGCCGAAGCTGCTGATGATCGATGAGCTCTCACTCGGACTGGCTCCGGCCGTTGTCGAGCAACTCCTGGAGGTTGTCAGAGAGCTGCGGAAAGCAGGGACAACGATCATCCTCGTCGAGCAGTCGGTGAACGTCGCTCTGACCGTGGCAGACACCGCGTACTTCATGGAGAAGGGGGAGATTCGATTCCACGGCCCCACCCGGGAGCTGCTGGCACGCCCCGACCTCCTGCGGTCCGTGTTCTTGGAGGGCGCGGCTACGCGGACCGCGACCAAACGGCGGTCGATCCGAGCAAAAGTTGCGCCCGGCGTCGGGGGGAACGGCAAACGCCCGGTCGTGCTCGAGACCCGCAATCTCACCAAGAGCTTTGGTGGAGTTCGCGCAGTCGACGATCTGTCGATCACCCTGCACGAGGGAGAGATCCTCGGAATCATCGGTCCGAACGGCGCCGGGAAAACGACCCTCTTCGACATCATCTCCGGCTTCCTTACGCCGGACGAAGGCTCGATCTTTCTTGACGGTCAGGAGATCACGCAATTGCGTCCTGACACGCGATCGATCCTCGGCCTCGCGCGCTCATTTCAGGACGCGCGACTCTTCGGCGCGCTCACCGCTCATCAGTCCATCGGAGTAGCCCTCGATCGTGAGCTGGCCGTCAGAGATCCTGTTGCGGCGGCATTGGGTCTTCGCGATGTTGCCGAATCCGAACGGGAGCTTAGTGACAAGGTTGATGAACTCATCGAGCGCATGGGGATCACTGCGTTTCGTGACAAATTCTCCTACGAACTCTCGACTGGAAGCCGGAGAGTCGTCGATTTGGCGTGCCAAGTCGGCGTGAAACCGAAGGTCATCTTGTTCGACGAGCCATCGTCGGGCATCGCGCAGCGAGAGACGGAAGCGCTCGGTCCGTTGCTACGACGGATCAGCGAAGAGACTGGGGCGAGCTTGGTCGTCATCGAGCACGACATGCCCCTGATCTCGGGCATCTCGGACCGAATCGTGGCGCTTGATTTGGGACGTGCCCTCGTGGACGGTCCTCCCGCCACAGTTCTTCGACATCCGCAAGTCGTTTCGTCCTACCTGGGCACCAATCAAGAGGTCATCCGCCGGTCCGGACTAGCTAAGCCGGCAACAAAACGCGGGTCACGGGCGGGCCGGCGCCCCTCAGGACCTAAGTGATGTCGCGGCTCATAAAGCGGTATGAGCTCCTGATCGTCACTTTGGCCGTCGCCGTGCTTCTCGTCCGTATAGGAGGTGGTGGGTTCACTGGAGGCGATGCTGTGGAGCCGTCGCGGACGGAAGTGGCCGCGGTCGCGGATCGTAAGGCCGACAACACCGTGAACGCCGCGCCGGAGCTCTTGCCGTCGTCGCCTGAGGCGACCGGACCGCAACAGGTCGTCGGATTTGCTCCGACCTCGTTGGATCCCTCGCAAGAGCGATCTCCGTCCGTCGGTGGTGGTTCGGTGCCGGGCCCTCGGTATGCGGACGGAGGAAGCTTCGGCTATGCGTTTGCCCTCGCTCGCGTGCCGCGGCCCGGTGCGCCGTCCGGCATCACCGTGGGACCACGAGGTGATGTCTGGGTCAGTACGAACAACGGCGGGGGCCGCGGAGCCGATGGGAAGCCACGAATCTTCCATTTCGCGGCCAACGGATCGCTGACGCGGACGATCACGCCGCGCGGTGCCGACGGTGGCATCACGGCTCTGGCGATCGGACCGGACCAAAGGCTCTACGCGCTGTCGACTTCGCCCGCCGCGGTACTCACCGTCAATCAGACAACCGGCGCCACCGCCACGTATGCGCTGATTCCCGATGTGCCGCCGTGCATCGCGGATGTGATCGCCGGACCGTGCGACGGATCGGTCATCGACCAGCCTCCGCTTCCTTCCGCTCTCGCCTTCGATTCGATCGGGAGGCTCTACGTAGCGGATTCGGCCCAAGGTGCGATCTGGCGTGTGCCCTCTGCGAGCCAACCGGCGACGCAATGGGTGGTCGACCGAACGTGGACCAATCCGAGCCGGACTTCGGGCCCGACCGGTCTCGCTTTCGACGGCGCCGGGAATCTCGTCGTCAGCGTGGCTTCGCTTCTGACCGAGGACACGGGCGTGATCTACCTTCAACAGGTGAATCCGAACGGCTCGCCCGGGCAGCGCACGGAGTTGGCGCGTACAGGAGCGAGCTCGCAACCTTCCGGCCTTGCGCTTGGAGCGAGCGGTCGCGTCTACGTGACGCTCGCGGGCACAGGCAGGGTCCTTGTTCTCTCGCCGAAAGGCGAAACCATCGGAAGCACGCCCGGCACTGGTAGGCAAGGGCTCGACACGCCGATCGGGATCCACTTTCGCGGCCGCTCCGTGCTCGTCGCGAGTCAAGCGCCCGCGGATCCCGCTGCCGGGCGTATTGTCCGTCTCCCCGTTGGTGAACTTGGGGAACGACGCTAGACGATCGGCAAGAAGTCCGACATGAGACGTCGACGCGTGCTTCTCGTCGTGCTGCCGGCGGTCGTTCTGGCCGCGGTCATCGTGCTGCGTGTGAACCCACTTTCCGGCCGAGCGGATCGGGACAAGCGTGACGGCTCGGCTCTCGTGGACAACACCAAAGAGCTCCTACCGATCAAGAATCCACCCGCGACGTACCGGATCATGTACCGGGTTGAGAACTTCGCCGGTGGCAAACGTGTCGTTTCGACCGAGGAGTTGTGGGTTCGGCGGCCTTTCGAGAGTCGTCAAGAGACTCGTGCGGGTCCTCCTAAGGGACGAGTCACCCAGTCGCAGGCGATCAGTAGATTTGGATTGTTCGGGACCTCCGGTGCCAACAGCGACCCGATCGTGGTGCGCGTCGCGCCGTCCGTCGCTTCAAGCGACTTCCGTTTCGACGGCGTGCTCGGGGCTCTTGTGGAGGAACGGCGTCTCGTCCCTCGGGAACGCCGTCGCGTGTTGGGACGAGAGTGTGAGATCTACCGGACGGGGGAGCCCGTCGGGACCAACCGCTTTCCTCGTGCGAGCGATTCCGATTGGGCGGACCATTGCATCGACCACCACGGCTTGCTTCTCGAAGAAGTCTGGTCGAGCGGGGGCCGAGTGCTGCGGAGGAGGCTGGCCGTCGATGTCGACGAGAACCTCGCTCTCCCGGCCAAGCTTTTCAAGACGAATCCGCTCGCGCTCCCGGTCGATCTAGGCGGCAACGCCCTGAGCAAGCTGAACGAGTCGCGCTCGACGACCCGTTGGCGTCTCGCGTCCGTGCCCCGTGACTTCGACTATCGAGGTTCATACACATTTCGAACCGGAACACCAGTGCAGCCGGGACGCAGCGTTGGAGCTACGCGTGAATCCATCGTGGATGTCTACGCAAATAGCAAACAATTGCTCGTCGTCGAGCAAGGGGAAGCCAGTGATCCCGGCGCGTTCGCTCGCGGGCGCCGGACGCGTCGAGTGCGCGTTGGCCGTCTCGGCGATGCGATCGAGGTCCTCGAGGTCTCAGGCACGACCATTTGGGCAAGGCCACCCGGGACCGGATTCGTGAGGGTATTCGGAACTCTCGCACCCTTGCAGATACGACGGATCGCGGCGATGCTGGTGCATCGTCCGTAGCGCTGCGCTAGCGCAACGTCGATGCTGCCGGAGGCGTCGCGGTGCGAAGCGCCGGGATGACCTCATTGCCGAACCGACGGATGGCGTTGATCGTGGCCTCGTGCGGAGGGCCGTCCGGGAAGCGAAAACGGAAACAGACGCCGACTGGGCCGATCAGGTCGTTCATACCTCGCAGGATGTCCGCGACGAGCTCCGGCGGACCGGCAACGATGCGATCTGCGCGCAGCTTGTCGAAGGTGATGTCCGTCGGCGAGCGAACTTCAGAGATCCATCGTTCGGCCGCCGGATTGAAGCGTCCGGACGAGAAGAGCCCAAGCCCGAAATAGAAACGCCAATCCTCGACAAGCCACGGTGCCCACTCGCTCTCGACCTCCTCTTCGCTATCCGCTACCCAGCAATCGCGTTGAAGCCAAATCGCCGGCGGCGTGTTCGCGGTTGCGGCTGCCGCTCGATACAGCTGCGCCCACCGTGCGAGAGTCGTCATGCTGTGGAGGGGGTCCGTCAACCAGCCGTCGCCGTGAGTGCCGGCCCTCGCAACGGCCGTATCGGACATACCGCCGATGAGGATCCTCGGCCCGGGACGCTGGACCGGTTTGGGCGTGACGTCGATCCCGTCGAGGGCGAAGTGGCGCCCAGCGAACGTCACCGCATCGTCGGACCAAGCCATACGAATTAACTGCACTTGCTCCTCGAATCGGCTAACGGCCGTGCGGAGGTCTATTCCGAACTGACGGAACTCGTCCTCGACGAGTCCCAATCCGACGCCGAGCATGAACCGGCCGTTTGAGAGGTTGTCGACGACGGCAGCATCTTCCGCAACTCGCAATGGGTGCCAGAGCGGCAGGATGTTGATCCCGGTCGCGATTCCCAGCCGTTCCGTCCTTGCGGCGATCGCGCCCGCCATCACGAAAGGCGACGGCAAGTAGCCATCCGGTTGCTGGTGATGCTCGGGCAGAAAGCACCAGTCGAAACCGACTGATTCGGCTACCTCCGCCGTCTCGAGGAGCTCGTTGTAGACCTGGTTGAGAGACGCCGAACCACGAGCCTGCGTGTTGAGGTAGACTCCGAACTGCACGCCCTAGTCCTTCAGGAAGGTCCACTTCATGAGCGGGCTGAAGTCCTGGTACGCGCGCGCGTGCTTGACGAAGCCATCTTCGTCGAACTCGAAGATCAGCATTCCCGCGTTGGTGTATTCCTCGCCTTCGTCCGTTGCGACGTTCGTCCACTCGATGAGCAGCGCATCGCCGTACCGGACCTCTCGCTTGATCTCGTAGCTGATGCCGCCCGTTGCCTTCTCCAGCCATGCTCCGATGTATGCGCGGATCCCGTTCTTCGGGCCGTACAGCTTTCGAAAGAGCTTTCCGTCTCGCTTCTCGATGCCGTAGTACGTCGCGTCTTCGGAAAAACCTGCCATCGCCGAATCCAGAACACCCTCGGTCATGCCGTTCAGGTACTGCCTGGCGTTGTCGGGGTTCACCTTTACGTCGGTAACGCTGGTGGTCATAGCCTTTCTCCTTTCGGATGCGGTTCACACGTTGATTACGACCCGGTCGTCGAAGCTCGCTCTTCGCTGTCCGTGGCCGCGGGGAGCAGCGCCCTCGTTGCCACCGGAACAAATCCCCCCCACCACGCGACGGAGAACACGAGGTCGAGGAGTGCATCGACGCCCAATGTCTCGGCCGTCTCGTCCCAAAGCGCGGCCAGCCCTTCGTTGTGATCGAGGAGAGCGTCGACGAAGCGACGTGCTGCGATCGCCTGTTCGTCGAACAGAGGTTGCTCAAAGGCGCTGAGGTCGCGGATGGATGCGATCTGTTCCTCGGTCACGCCGGCTGCACGCGCCATCGGCGCGTGCTCGGCCCACTCGTAACGCTCACCTTGCCGAGCCGCGAGGTACAACACGATCACTTCACGCGTCACGGCATCGAGCGTTGCTCGTGCCAACAACGCGTCTGCCATCAAGACGAAGGGCCGGAACACATTCTTCGAGTTCGCGACCAGCCTGATGATCCGGAGATCCTTTCCCGACTCCTCGAGCTTGCTGAGCACTCGTTGCACGTCGTCCGTCGTGTCGGCCGCGGTCCGGAGCGGGAGTGGATGCTGAGCTCTCGTCATTGTTCGCACTCCTCTGAGACGATGTCGCCGTAGGTCCAGCTGCCGCGATCGATCGCCGGTCCGTTCTCCGGCGGACGCCCGGCTCTCCGAGCCGCGGTCGCATCGAGATCAATCACGCCGCTGTCGTCGACGACGACACCGTACGAGTCCAAGGCTTCGCGAGCGCTGACGTATCCGTCGAGCACGTCGTCTGCGACGCGCTGCGGCTCGCGCTCGAATGCATTGCCGTATCCGCCTCCTCCCGCGCTCTGCAACAGGTAGCGGTCTCCCAGATTCAGCCGCCGAGGCGGCGTCTTCGACGGGAGGCGCACCTCATCGGGTCGATCAGCATTGACGACGAACCGGGCGGGTTTCCCCGCATTCCCTCCAAGGAGGCCGAACGCCGGGATCTGCGTTCGCTCGGACATCAGCGTGAAGTTCACGCCGTCGTCCAGCACCTCCCACTCGCGCGCGGTCCCGCAACCACCCCGGTGCTGGCCCGCGCCGCCGGTGTCCCGCACGCGTTCCCAGCGGATGCATCGCAAAGGCAGAGCGAACTCCGCCGCTTCGATCGAAGGGACGCGGGCGTTACCGGTGTGCACCTTGATCCCGGAGACGCCGTCGCCGCTTCTGCGTCCGCCCATGCCGCCGGGGGAGTTGTCCATGAAGACCGTGCGTTCGCGGCCGAGCAGTTCCCTGCGCCAGGGGATCGGATCTCGGCCCTCGACCATGAGGACCGTCGCCGATGCGAAGGTTCCGGCCATCACGTCGTCGGGCACGACTTTGGACAGCGCCATCATGAGCAGGTCCGCGCACCGCTGAATCGTCTCCGCCGCGCTCGCCTGATTCGGAGCGGGCGGACGCGGGTTTACGACCGTCCCTTCCGGCGCGATGACGGTGAGAGGTGCCCACAACCCAGCGTTATGCGCGATGCCTTGTCCGAGCGCGGCCTTCAATGCGTAGATGCCGACGCCGAACGTCGACGAGAACGGCAGGTTGAGACCTCCGCGGACTTGTGGATCGCTTCCGGTCCAATCCATTTCGATCGTGTCGGCGTCGACCTTTACGGCCACCTCGAGACGAACGGGCCGATCCTCCCATCCGTCGCCTTCCATCCAATCGACGGCCGCGTAGACACCATCGGGGACGTCGACGAGCCGGGCTCGCATCCGTCGTTCCGAATCTTCAATGGCCATGCGCATGACGTCCCGGACGACGTCGGCGCCGTACCTCGAAGCGAGCCGGTGCAACCCTCGCTCAGCTGTGGCGCAGCCGGAGAACCCAGCGCGCAGGTCCCACTCGCGTTCTGTCCGCCCACGGACGTTGGCGAAGATTAGCTCCCAGATCGGCTCGATCGGTTGGTAGTCGCGGTACGCGAGCACAGTGGGGATGCGCAAACCCTCAGCGTACATGTCGTGGACCTGGGCGTTGAACGACCCGGGCGTCGCTCCGCCGATGTCCATCCAGTGCGTTCGAGTGCAGACGTACGCGAGGAGCTCGTCCTCTGCGTACACCGGCATGATGAGCGTGACGTCATTGACGTGATTCGAACCACAGAGGTACGGGTCGTTGCCGATGAGCACGTCACCGGGCTGCAGCCGGTCGCGCCATCCGTCGAGCATGGCGTCGAACGATCCGGGGAGTGCGCCCAACTGCCCAGGGATGTCCTGCCCTTGCGCAGCGACCCGGCCGGCGGTGTCGGCGATCCCGGCGGACATGTCCCCGCCCGAGGCGACGATCGGGCTGTAGGCCGTCCGCATCACGGAGATTTTCATCTCCTGCGCGAGTGCGCGCAGGCCTCCGTACACGACCTCGTACGTGATGGCGTCGGTCATGCTCGGCCCTCTTGGATCACGATCGAACCGAGGTCGTCGAGCTCCCAGGTCTGACCTGGGAGCACCACCGTCGTCGAGTCGTACTCCTGGATGATGGCCGGGCCGGCGTGCGCTTCACCGGGTTGCCACGCCGCGCGCCGGAACACGGAGGTCGAGACGATCCCTTCGCCGTCGAACCATGCGTCGACGACGCGCTCCGTTTCCAGGACCTCGGTGCCGGTCTGCGCGGCGAACGGCGGCTTGGAGGTGCGTCCGACGACTCGGAGTCGTGCGCTGACGACGAGCACCGGCTCCGTCTTGACGGAGATGCCGTAGACGTCACCGTGTAGGCGATGGAAGCGCTGTGTCACGTTGCTGATGTCGAGTGACGCACGATCCTCGTTGGGGATTGGGACCTGCAGATCGTGCATCTGACCGATGTACCGAGCGACGACATACGGCTGAATCTCCACGGCGCCCTCCGGCACACCCTCTTCGGCGAGTATGCGGATCCCTTCCGACTCCATGCGCGCGAAGGACGCAGCGAGCTCTTCGGAAGGGAGGACATCGAGGGGCTGCATGACGGCCTCGACGAGATCGTGCACGAGGTCGGCGGTCGCGACGCCGAGTGCGGAGAGTGCGCCGGGGTGGGAGGGGATGACTGTGCGCGAGATCTCCAACTCACGCGCAAGGGACGAAGCGTGGATCGGACCGGCCCCGCCATACGCCATGAGCGTGAGGTCGAGCGGGTTGATCGCCGATTCGCTCATCATCACGCGCATCGCGTCGGCCATATGTGCGTTCACGAGCCGAAAGACGCCACTCGCCGCGGCCAAAGCGTCCATCCCGAGCGGCTTCCCGACTTCGACGGCGAGAGCGTTTCGCGCCGCATCGACGTCGAGAGTCATCGTCCCGCCGACGAGATCCGGTAGATAGCCGAGCACGGTGTTCGCGTCGCTCACCGTCGGTGCCGTACCGCCTCGTCCGTAGCAGACAGGCCCGGGCTGCGATCCCGCGCTCTGCGGGCCGACGCGAAGACCGCCGCCTTCATCGATCCACGCGATCGACCCGCCGCCGGCTCCGATGCTGCGGATGTCGAGCATCGGAAGGCGAACGGCGTAGCCGCCGACCTCTGTCTCGATGTTTTGTTTGGGTTTGCCGTCGACGACGAGCGCGACGTCGAAGCTCGTCCCGCCCATGTCGACCGCCAACAGGCTTCGAACACCCATCTGGTCGGCCAGGCCCACGCACGCGGCAACGCCGGCGGCGGGGCCGGACTCGAGGAGAGCCGCGGGACGTCGCCCGGCGACTGCGATCGAGGCCAGGCCCCCGTTCGACTGCATGATCCGGGGCTCGGGCAACTTCCTCGTGTTTGTCCCGGTGCGCACGCGCTCGAAGTAGCGACTGATCAGAGGGCCGAGGTACGCATTGACGACCGTCGTGCTTGTTCGTTCGTACTCGAGCATCGTGGGATCGATCTCGTGCGAACACGTCACGAAGACGTGCTTGAGTGTTTCCTCTATAGACGTCTTGAGCCGGATCTCATGTGCGGGGTTCTCGAACGACCACAGCAGACAAACGGCGACCGCTTCTGCGCCGGACTCGCGGATCGCCTCGACGACGCGATCGACCTCGGAACACTTCAGCGGCGCGACGACCTCACCGTGGCGATCTATTCGCTCCTCCACGCCGAATCGTCGGCGCCAAGGAACGAGCGGAGCAGGGAAGCTGAGCTGCAAGTCGTATGGATCGAGGACGCCGGTCCGATCCATCCGGCGAAATTCGAGAACATCTTCGAATCCCATGGTGGTCACGAGCGCCGTTGTTGCGCCGCGCTTCGTCAGGAACGCGTTGGTACCGGCTGTGGTGCCGTGCCCGAGGAACACCACGTCGACGTCGCCCTCGGCGGCGAGGAGGGCGTCGATAGCCTCGAGGACGGCGATGCTGGGGTCGTCGGGCGTGGATGGAACCTTCCGCACCGTCCACGTCGCGCCGTCCTCGGTCATGCCGACGATGTCGGTGAACGTCCCGCCCACGTCGATCCCCAGACGGATGCGGCGCTGGCCCCTTGTCGCGGAAGTCACGACGAAGAACGGGGTTCGGACAACATCAACGCGCCCTGCTTACCCAAGCCGGCTCCTACCGTGACCCGAGACCACACATTCTGCAGATTAGTCGTTCGTCTCACCCTATTAGTCTAATCATTACGACAATACTCCGACAATCGCCCTGCATCGTTCTTGACGGTCCTAAACAACTAGGCTAATAATTAGTAGCAAAGAGTCGCGGGACAATGACTTGCCGTCCGATCGTCAAGATCGCGTGACGGAGGGGTCAATCGAGAGAGGGCGCATGGATTTCGGACTGGGCGGAGACCTCGAGGAAATTCGGACCTGGGCGCGAGGATTCGGCGAGCAGTATTGCAGCCGCGAGTACATCCGAAAGCTAGACGAAGCTGCCGAGTTTCCCGAGGAGCTCTATCAACGGATGGCCGAGGCCGGCTTCTTGTCCGTCGCCGCGCCCGAGGAGTACGGCGGGTCGGGCGGCGACATCCTCATGCAGACGGTCGTGTGCGAAGAGCTTGCTCGGGCGATGCAAGGCAGCGTCATCGCCTGGTTCACGACGAGTTGCTTCGGCGCGCAATCTGTAGGCGCGTACGGCACCGAAGAGCAGAAGAAGCGGCTCGTGCCGGGCATCTGTGATGGATCGATCAAGTTTGCAATCTCTGTCACCGAACCCGACGGCGGCACCGACGTGCTCGGTGCAATGAAAACCAAGGCTGTGCAAACCGACGGAGGATGGGTCGTCAACGGGAGCAAGGTGTTCACGACCGCCGCTCACGTCGCCGACTTCATTCTTCTATGTTGCCGGACCGCTCCCGCCGAAGATGGCAAGAAGCATAAAGGGATCTCCGCCCTCCTCGTGAGCCGCGACGACCCGGGTGTGTCGATGCACCCGATCCAAACGCTGGGTCTGCGGACGATCGACTCGTTCACCATTCACTACGACGACGTGTTTGTCCCCGACGAGAACGTGCTCGGCGAACCCGGATTGGGTTGGGGAGTGCTTACGCATACCCTCAACAATGAACGCATCCTGACCGCCGCTATGTGCATCGGAATCGCAGAGGCTGCATACCAGGACGCGCTTGAGTACGCGAAAGAGCGACAAGCATTCGGGCGACCGATCGGTCAATTCCAGTCGATCGCCAACTACCTCGTGAACATGAAGGTGGGACTCGACAGTGCCCGGCTGCTCACGTATCGGGCGGCCTGGATGCAGTCGCAGGGGCTTCCATGCGGACCGGAAGCCACGATGGCCGCCCTCGTCGCGTCCGAATTGGTATCGAAGGCTTCCGATGACGGCATCCAGATCCTGGGCGGCTACGGATACTCGATGGAGTACGACATGCAGCGGTATTGGCGCGACACGCGTCAGCTGCGCATCGGTCCGATCAGTAACGAGATGTCTCGGAACTACATCGCGACCTCGATCGGCTTGCCGAAGTCGTACTGAACTAGCGAGGGAGAGGGACTGATGGATCGCGCGGCCTCGGAGAAGAGAGTCTTTCTTCCGACTCTCGAACTCCTTTCTCGTGAGGAACTCGAGGATCTACAAGGGCGAAAGCTTCGTCGCCAATGTGCGCAGGTCTACGCGACGAACTCCTTCTATAAGCGCCTTTGGGACAAAGCGGGGTTCTCACCCGACGACATCAAGACACACGCCGATGTCGTCCGCATCCCCTTCACGACGAAAGAAGACTTCATCGACGACCAGGAGCAGCATCCGCCGTACGGATTGCGGCTCGGCGTACCGGAAGAAGATGTCTTCGAGATCTCTCTGACGAGCGGCACGTCGGGGAAGGGGCGGGAGGTCCACGCGCACACGGTCCGCGACGCGCATCTGCGGGGCCAGATGACGGCCGTCGCATTTGCGTGGGGAGGCCTCACCGCGCAGGACATCGCGATCTTTCACATCACTGCCACGAACAGCGCGTCCTTGTACACGATGCTGCGCGGCATCAGATCGGTAGGACGGCTGCCTTACCTCGTTGGTCATATGGGGTTCGAGGAACGCCTCGAATTCATGGAGCGCTTCGGTGTGAACGCGATGTATGCCATGCCGAGTGCGCTCAACGGGATGGCGACGCTCTGCCTCAAGGAAGGCATCGACCCTCGCAAGGCCTACTCGGGACTGCGGTTCATCATCCACAGCGCCGAGAGCTGGCCCGTCGAGTGGATCCGCCGCATGGAAGAGTTCTGGGGGGCCGAGCTCATGGAGGTGTACGGCTCGACGCAGACGAACGCGGCCTTTGGGGCCGCCTGCTGCGAGCACGGGTCGGTCATCGGTAATGAGCGCGGAAACCTTCATCTGTTCGAGTGGACGACGCTTTATGAAGTGGTCGACCCGGAAACGAGTGAACCAGTGCACGAAGGGGAGCCGGGCGAGCTCATCATCACGCACCTCGACAAGCAGGCTTCGCCGATCATGCGCTTCCGCACCGGGGATCGAGGGACGTTCTTCAAGCACACGCGCTGTCCGTGCGGACGCCAGCTCAACATCCTCGAGGCGGGAACGATCGGCCGCGTGGATGAGATGCTCAAGGTGAAAGGACAGAACATCTGGCCGCCGGACATCGATGCGTTGCTGTTCTCCCACCCCGAGATCGACGAGTACCAGGTCAGGACGCACATCGGCGAGAAGGGACGCGACGAGATCGAGCTCACGTTCTCCGTGAAGGAAGGGTTCGAGTCGAGGCAGGACGATATGCAACGGGAACTTACTCGTGAGCTCAAAGCGGCCACCGACATCACGTTCCGGATCCAGTCGGCTTCAGCCGACGCCCTCCCGCATTTCGACACGCCAGACAAGAAGCCGCGGAGATGGACCGACGAGCGCCACGCAGGGCTCGCGCAAGGTGTCGGACAGCTCGAACCGAGCGGGACTCGTTGATCGATGACCGAGCGCCCTGAGGTGATGGATCGCAAAGAAGCGATTGCCCGTGTGCAAAAGATCTATGAAATGAGTGCCGAACTCTCGCGCTGCGGTCATCGCGACCTCGAGTCTCGAGCGTCCGAGGTCCACGCCATGGCGGCACACATGCTGTACGACCTCGGCGAACCCGGGTGAGCGCGAAGGTCAAGTTGGATCTCACGCCGGGGACATGGGAGCAGGCCGAAGCTGTGGTCGGCAAGGAGTTTTCCCATCAGGTCGGCGCCGATCCCGTCAACCAGCCGATGATCAGGCAGCAGCTCGAAGCCCTTGAGTGGGATTGCCCGCTCTTCTACGACGACGAGATCGCTCGGCAGGCCGGCTTCGAGGGCGCGATCGCCCCTTTCGCGATGTACATGACGTTCGCGATGCCGGCGTATTGGAGTCCGGGTGATCCACCGATCGCGCACCCCGTGATCCCACCGTTCACATTCGGAGAGATCCCCGCGCCCGGGACCGAGATGATGGCGACCGATATGGAGGTTGAGTTTCAGACACCGATGATGCGGGGTGATGTCATCGAGTCCACTCGGAAACTAGCCGAGCTCACACGCAAGCGCACCAAGTTGGGTGACGGTGCCTTCCTGGTCTTCGAGACGACCTATACCAACCAACGTGGTGAGGTTGTCGCACTCGAACGCATGACGGTTTATCGCTACGAGCCCGGCGAGGAGCCCCCAAGTAATGACTAGCAACGAAACCGATCGCAAAGACCAGCGCACGGTCGGTCAATGCGCGGTGGGGGACGAGATCGGTCCGACATCCATCGATCTCGGTCTGCAGAAGCTCGTGATGATTGCCGCGGCGAACCGTGATTTCGCGCCCTTGCACCACGACCCTGACATGGCGCGAGCGAGTGGAGCTCCAACGGCGAGCGTGAACGTCATGTTCGTCATGGCGTTGATGGAACGCGCGTTGCTGGAGTGGGGCGGACTGCGCACCCGAATCCAGAAGCTCGGGCCGTTCCGAATGACGAATTTCAGCTCGGCCGGTGATCGGGTGAGCTGCCGGGGCCGCGTCACAGAAGTGGACGAGAAATGCGGGCGTGTCCGGGCCGAAATGTGGTTCGAGACATCACCCGAGAAGCGCACGGTTGTCGGGGAAGCGGAAGTGCAACTTCCCAAGTAGCTCTGTTTCTGGAATGCGTCAGACCCTTTGACCGGAATCGGTGAGGAAATGTCCACGCTCA
>CAZFOB010000004.1:0-239724 GCA_964520325.1 uncultured Actinomycetes bacterium
GGTGCGCGGCGGCCGCGTTCGCGACCTTCCGGGCGTTCGCTACAAGGTGATCCGCGGCGCGCTCGACGCCTCGGGCGTCAAAGACCGTAAGCAGGCCCGAAGCCGCTACGGCGTGAAGCGGGAGAAGTAGTCATGCCGCGCAAGGGTCCCCCCTCGGTCCGCGAGCTCGTTCCGGATCCGATCTACCGCAGCCAGCTCGTCACCCAGCTCGTCAACAAGGTGCTCTCACGGGGCAAGCGTTCGCTGGCGGAGCGCATCGTCTACGAGGCGCTGAAGTTGGTCGAAGAGCGCACCGGCACGGAACCGACGGCAACCCTCAAGCGGGCGCTGGAAAACACCAAGCCCGCGCTCGAGGTCAAGAGCCGCCGTGTCGGCGGCGCCACCTATCAGGTGCCGATGGAAGTCCGCCGCGAGCGCCAGACCACCCTCGCCATTCGTTGGCTGGTCGGCTACGCCCGCTCCCGGCGCGAGCGCACGATGACCGAGCGCCTCGCGCTCGAGCTGATCGACGCCGCCAATGGTGTTGGCGCGTCGGTAAAGCGCCGGGAAGACCTCCAGAAGATGGCGGAGTCGAACCGGGCGTACGCCCACTACCGCTGGTAAACCGCCGGGTATAACCCGGCGATAGCAGCAACGAAGCCTCTCTCTATCCCATTTAGCCGCGAGTCGAAAACAATGCCCACCCGTCAACATCCTCTAGCAAAGACCCGCAACATCGGGATCATGGCCCACATCGACGCGGGCAAGACCACGACAACCGAGCGGATCCTCTACTACACGGGCAAGACCTACAAGATCGGTGAGGTCCATGAGGGCTCGGCCGTCATGGACTGGATGGACCAGGAGCAGGAGCGTGGCATCACCATCACGTCCGCCGCCACCACCGCCCGGTGGAAGGACCATTGGATCAACATCATCGACACGCCGGGCCACGTCGACTTCACGGTAGAGGTGGAGCGCAGTTTGCGCATCCTGGACGGCGCAGTCGCCGTCTTCGACGCCGTCCAAGGTGTCGAGCCGCAGACCGAAACGGTCTGGCGGCAGGCCAACCGCTACAACGTCCCGCGGATCTGTTTCGTCAACAAGATGGACCGCACCGGCGCCGACTTCGACCAAGCCGTCCGGATGATCAAGGATCGCCTGGTCGAGCCCCACCCGGTGCCGATCCAGCTCCCATGGGGCAACGAGGAAAATTTCGTCGGCGTGATCGACCTCGTCGAGATGAAGGCTCTGCGCTGGGCCTCCGACGGTGGCATGGGTGACGAGTGGGAGACCCTCGACGTCCCTCTGGACATGCTCGAAAAAGCGGCGGCAGCCAGATCCACCATCGTCGAGGATCTGGCCGAGGTGGAGCACGACGAGGAGATGATGAATCACTTCGTCAACGGCACGCAGCCGTCCGCCGAAGCGTTGCGCGCCGCGATCCGACGGCACACGCTCAAGATGGAGCTCACACCACTGCTCTGCGGTAGCGCGTTCAAGAACAAGGGCGTCCAGCCGCTCCTCGACGCGGTCCTCCACTACCTTCCTTCGCCGGCCGATGTCGCGCCGGTCGTGGGTCTTGTGCCGAAGACCACCGAGGAGGTCGAGCGAGCTCCCGACGACACCGAGCCCTTCACCGCTCTCGCATTCAAGATCGTGACCGACCCGTATGTCGGTCGCCTTACGTACATCCGGGTCTACTCGGGCACGCTCTCGGC
Organism: uncultured Actinomycetes bacterium; assembly: GCA_964520325.1. Taxonomy (GTDB): domain Bacteria; phylum Actinomycetota; class JAICYB01; order JAICYB01; family JAICYB01; genus CAZFOB01. The sequence goes on from CAZFOB010000004.1 coordinate 1,701, forward strand.
GGGCTCCCCCTTGCTGAGCCCGACCCGCGACAAGAAAGAGCGAGTCGGACGGCTTCTCCAGATGCATGCGAATCACCGCGAGGACATCGACGCGGTGTTCTCCGGCGACATCGTGGCGGCCGTCGGCCTCAAGCAGACCTTCACCGGCGACACGCTGTGCGATCCGGCCAACCCCATCGTCCTCGAGATGATGACGTTCCCCGACCCGGTCATCTCCGTTGCCATCGAGCCGAAGACGGCCGCCGATCAGGAGAAGCTCTCCACTGCGCTTCAGAAGCTCACCGAGGAAGACCCCACGTTCCGTGTTCGTCACGACGACGAAACCGGACAGACACTGATCTCGGGCATGGGTGAGCTCGCGCTCGAGGTCATGGTCACGAGGCTCGTTCGCGAGTTCAAGGTCGGCGCCAACGTCGGGCGTCCGCAGGTGGCCTACCGCGAGACCATCCGCGAAGAGGTCCGCAAGCTGGCCTACACCCACGCCAAGCAGACCGGTGGCCGCGGCCAGTACGCCAAGGTTGAGATCGACATCGAGCCCCTCGGCCCCGGCGGCGGGTTCGAGTTCGTGGACAAGGTCCGCGGCGGCGACATCCCGAAGGAGTACATCTCGGCCGTCGATGACGGCGTCCAAGAGGCGATGATGACCGGAGTCCTCGCCGGCTACCCGATGGTTGATATCCGAGTAACGCTTACGGGTGGCAACACCCATGACGTGGACTCCTCCGAGCTCGCGTTCAAGGTGGCGGGTTCCATGGCATTCAAGGAGGCCGCCCGCAAGGCCAAGCCGACCGTCCTCGAGCCGATCATGGACGTCGAGATCGTCACGCCGGAGGAGTATCTCGGGGACGTGCTCGGCGACGTCACGGCTCGGCGCGCACGCGTCGAACGGGTCGAGGCTCGCGCCGGCGCTCAGACCGTCAGGGCCTTTGTGCCTCTCGGAGAACTGTTCGGGTATGCTACTGACCTGCGTTCGCGGACACAGGGACGGGCGACGTTCACGGCCCAGTTTCACTCCTACCAGGAGGTCCCGGAATCCGTGCGACGCACTCTCACGGAAGGCTAGACCGCCGGGGCGTTTCGCGTCCGGCGGTCATTTATGTGTGAGGCAGGACGCCACGAGCTTCAAGTGAATCGGAAACAGCGAGAGAGGGAAGGAAGAGGAAATGGCCAAGGCCAAGTTCGAGCGCACCAAACCCCATGTGAACATCGGCACGATCGGGCACATCGACCACGGCAAGACCACATTGACCGCGGCCATCACAGCAACCCTTGCCAAGCACAAGCCCTCGGGGATCAACAAGGCCGTTGCCTTCGAGAACATCGACAACGCCCCAGAAGAGCGCGAGCGCGGCATCACCATCGCCATCACACACGTCGAATACGAATCAGACGCTCGCCACTACGCCCACGTCGACTGTCCAGGCCACGTCGACTACATCAAGAACATGATCACCGGCGCCGCCCAGATGGACGGCGCCATCCTGGTTGTAGCCGCCGACGACGGCCCCATGCTCCAGACGAGGGAACACGTCCTGCTCGCCCGCCAGGTGGGCGTGCCCTACGTCGTCGTCTTCCTGAACAAGTGTGATCTCGTCGACGACGAAGAGATCCTCGACCTCGTCGAGCTCGAGGTCAGAGAGCTGCTCAGCAACAACGAGTTCCCCGGAGACGACGCCCCGGTCATCAGAGGCTCAGCGCTGAAGGCCCTTGAAGGCGACGAGGCTTCCGAGCAGGCGATCCTGTCCCTCGTCGAAGCCTGTGACACCGCCATCCCCCAGCCCGTGCGCGAGGTCGACCAGCCCTTCCTCATGGCCGTCGAAGACGTCTTCACCATCACCGGACGCGGCACCGTGGCGACCGGTCGTGTGGAGAAGGGCAAGATCACCCCAGGCACCGAGATCGAGATCGTCGGCATGGGCACCCAGAAGAAGACGGTGGCGACGTCGCTCGAGATGTTCCGCAAGATCCTCGACGACGCCCAGGCCGGCGACAACGTCGGAGTTCTCCTTCGAGGCGTTGACCGCGAGGAGATCGAGCGCGGCATGGTCATCTGCAAGCCCGGATCCATCACCCCCCACACTCACTTCGACGCTCAGGTCTACGTGCTCTCCAAGGACGAAGGTGGCCGCCACAGTCCCTTCTTCTCGGGATACAGACCGCAGTTCTACTTCCGCACCACCGACGTCACCGGCAACCTGAACCTGCCCGAGGGTGTCGAGATGGTCATGCCCGGCGACAACACGGAGATGGTCGTCGAGCTCATCACCCCCATCGCCATGCAGGAGGGCCAGCGCTTCGCCATCCGTGAGGGTGGACGCACCGTAGGTGCCGGGCGCGTCACAACGATCAAGCAGTAAGAACACGACAGCCAGGGAGTCATGTCAGCTCAAGCGACGACGCGAATCAGGATCCGGCTGAAGGCCTTCGACCATGAGGTCGTTGACCTTTCGGCCAAGCGCATCGTCGATACGGTGCTGCGTTCTGGGGCGCGCGTGTCGGGCCCCGTTCCCTTGCCAACGAAGCGCAACATCTTCTGCGTCATCACATCTCCACACAAAGATAAGGACGCGCGGGAACACTTCGAGATGCGGACCCATCGCCGGCTCATCGACGTCGTCGATCCGACGCCTCGCACGATCGAGGACCTCACGCGCCTCGAGCTTCCCGCTGGTGTGGACATCGAGATCAAGTTGCCGGGTGTTGGAAGGTAGGGTTCATGGCGGTCGTCACGAAAGGCATCCTCGGAAGGAAGCTGGGCATGACCCAGATCTTCGACGCTGCCTCGCGTGCGATCCCCGTGACGGCGATCGAAGCCGGCCCCTGCCGCGTCGCGCAGATCCGTACGCCTGAGCGCGACGGCTATTCGGCGATCCAGCTCAGCTTCGGCGAGATCCGCGAGCAGAAACTCACGCGACCAGAGCTCGGCCACTTGAAGAAGAACGGCCTAGGCCCGGCCCGTCATCTCGTCGAGCTTCGCGTCGCGGATGCGACACAGTTCCAGGTCGGGCAGGAGCTCAATGCCGGCGTCTTCGAGGCTGGCGAGAAGGCCGACGTCATCGGGACGTCCAAGGGCAAGGGCTTTGCCGGCGTCATGAAGCGGCACAACTTCGCGGGCGGCCCCGGCAGTCACGGGACCGAGCGCAAGCACCGTACACCGGGGTCCGTCGGCGCAGGAACATCGCCCCACCACATCTTCAAGGGTCAGAAGATGGCCGGCCGGATGGGTGGCGAGCGCGTCACGATGCTGAACCTCGACGTGGTACGCGTTGACGCCGACCGCAACCTCATCCTCGTCCGTGGAGCGATCCCCGGCCCGGACGGCGGACTGGTGATCGTCCGCTCAGCGGTTCGCCATCCGAGCCCGATGCCTGTTCCGAAAGCTTCGGAGCCGGAGCCGCCGGCCGACGCGGTCGAAGCGACAGACGCAGAAGCGCCGGTCGCCGTGGTGCCAGAGATGGAAGCCTCGGAGTCGTCTTCATGAACGTCAAAGTCCTCAACGCCACCGGCGAGTCGTCAGGCGACATCGCACTCGACGACACGATCTTCGCCGCGAAGGTCAACGTGCCGCTCATGCACCAGGTCGTTCTCGCGCAGCTCGCTGCCGCTCGGTCTGGTTCGCACTCGACCAAGACCCGCGGCGAAGTGCGAGGTGGTGGTGCGAAGCCCTGGCGCCAGAAGGGCACCGGACGTGCTCGGCATGGCTCGTCTCGCGAACCGCAGTGGAAGGGCGGGGGTGTCACGTTCGGCCCGAAGCCGCGCGACCACTCGCAGAAGTTGCCGAAGAAGATGAGGGCACTCGCACTGAGGTCCGCGATCTCGGTCCGCGCGAGTGAGGGCAAGCTGTTCATCATCGACAGCCTCGCCTTCGAGAAGCCGAAGACCAAGGAAGCCATCGCCGCGTTGCAGGCGTGGGGGGCCGAGGGCAAGGTGCTGCTCGTGCTCACACTCGCCGACCGCAACGTTGCCTTCGCATTCCGCAACCTGCAGCGGGTGCACGTCCTCGCCGAGGACCAGCTCAACGTCTACGACATCATGAACGCGGACAATCTCGTTTTTGTCCGTTCTGCGGTTGAGGCTCTGCAGTCCCGCGGCAAGCAGGCGGAAGCGCCCGGCGACAAGGCCGACGCCAAGGCCGACGCCAAGGCCGACGCAAAGGCCGACGCAAAGGCCGACGCAAAGGCCGACGCAAAGGCCGACGCAAAGGCCGACGCAAAGGATGGTGAGAGCTCGTGACGCAGGATGCACGCGACGTCATCATCGCTCCGGTCATCTCGGAGAAGAGCTACTCGGACGCCGAGCGGGGCAAGTACACGTTCGTCGTCGCTCCACGCGCCACCAAGCCCGACATCCGCCGCGCGGTCGAGCAGATCTGGGGCGTGCGGGTGCGCGCCGTCAACACCCTTCACCGCCGGGGTAAAGAGGTGCGCCGTCGATTCGTACGCGGCACGCGTCCGAGCTCGCGCCGCGCGATCGTGACACTTCAGCCCGGCGACAAGATCGCGATCTTCGAGGCCTGATATGCCGACCAGACAACGCAAACCCACATCGCCCGGGCGACGGTTCCAAACCGTCTTGTCTTTCGACGAGATCTCGAAGAAGAAGCCCGAAAAATCGTTAACCGTCTCCAAACGCCGGACGAACGGTCGCAACGTCCACGGCCGTATCACCTCGCGCCGTCGAGGGGGCGGACACAAGCGGCGTTACCGACTGATCGATTTTCGGCGCAACAAGGACGGCATCCCGGCGAAGGTGCAGGCGATCGAATACGACCCGAATCGCTCGGCCCGCATCGCGCTGCTCGCGTACGCCGACGGCGAGAAGCGGTACATCCTCGCGCCCGACGGCCTCAAGGTCGGCACGATTGTGCGCTCGGGCCAAGGCTCCGAGATCAAGCCCGGTAACGCGCTGGCGCTCGCGAATATCCCCGACGGGACGATCATCCACAACGTCGAGCTTCAGCCTGGGGCCGGCGGACGTATCGCCCGCTCGGCCGGCGTATCCGTGCAGCTCATGGCCAAAGAGAAGGACTACGCGACGCTCCGGATGCCGTCGGGCGAGATGCGTTTGGTCAACATCAAGTGCAAGGCGACTGTGGGCACCGTCGGCAACGCCGAACACGAGCTCGTCAAGATCGGCAAAGCCGGACGCAACCGGTGGAAAGGCCGACGTCCGAAGGTTCGTGGTGTTGCGATGAACCCGGTCGACCACCCACTCGGCGGCGGCGAGGGCAAGGCTTCTGGTGGGCGACCGTCGTCCACACCGTGGGGCAAGCCCGAACGCCGCACACGCCACAAGCGCAAACCGTCGAGCAAGTTCATCGTCAGGCGTCGTGAGAAGCGGAAGAGGAGATGACGACGGGCGATGCGCATGCAGCGGCCAGCGAAGGAGAGTTGACGTGCCCCGAAGTCTGAAAAAGGGACCCTTCGTCGACGACCACCTGAAGAAGAAGGTGGATCAGATGAACGCGATCGGACAGAAGCGCGTGATCCGTACATGGTCGCGCCGGTCGACGGTGACCCCAGACATGGTTGGGCACACCCTCGCGGTGCACGACGGACGCAAGCATGTCCCGGTGTTCATCACCGAGGCGCAGGTCGGCCACAAGCTGGGCGAGTTCGCCGTGACACGCACGTACCGCAAGCACGGGGCCGCCGAGCGAGGATCGAAGGTTAGGTAAGTAATGGCAAAGACCAAACAACAGCTAGCGCGAGAGGGGCGAGCGGTCGCCAAGTGGCTGCGCTCGTCTCCGATCAAGACGCGTCGTGCGGTCGATATGATCCGCGGCAAAGAGCTGCTCGAGGCACGGCGCCTGCTGGCGTTCACGCCTCTTAAGGGCGCGCGTCTTGTGTCCAAGGTGCTCGAGTCCGCCGTTGCCAACGCGACACACAATTTCGACCTGCCGGAGGAGCGTCTCTACGTCCACGGCGCGTTCGTGAACGAGGGCGTTACGATCAAGCGTTGGTCGCCTCGCGCGTACGGTCGCGCGAATCGCATCCATAAACCGACCGCCCATGTGACGGTCATCGTTCGGGCGAAAGACATCCAGGCCGCCCCGTCGGGCGCTGCCTCGAGCCAACGACCACGAAAGGCGGCTCGCTGATGGGCCAGAAGATCAACCCGTACGGCTTCCGCCTCGGGATCACCACCGACTGGAAGGCCAAGTGGTTCGCCGAGGGCGCCCAGTACAAGAAGTACTTGCATGAAGATCTTGCGGTACGTGACTACATCCGCAAGGAGCTTCCGCACGGGATGATCTCGCGTATCGACATCGAGCGGACGCGGGACCGTATCCGTGTCGACATCCACACCGCGCGTCCCGGCATCGTCATCGGACGCCGAGGTGCCGAGGTTGAGCACCTCAAGCAGCAGGTTCAGAAGATGACGGGTGCGACCGAGGTGCGCGTCGACGCGCTCGAGGTGCAGCAGCCCGCCCTCGAAGCGCAATTGCTCGCACAGGCCATCGCCGAGCAGATCGCCGGGCGTATCTCCTTCCGTCGCGCGATGCGCCGGGCCGTCCAGGACTGCATGCGTGCGGGCGCCAAGGGCATCAAGGTGCAGTGCTCCGGACGTCTTGCTGGAGCCGAGATGGCGCGTCGCGAGACCTATCGCGAGGGCCGTGTGCCGCTGTCGACGCTGCGCGCCGACATCGACTACGGGTTCTACGAGTCGAAGACGAAGTACGGACGCATCGGCTGCAAGGTGTGGATCTACAAGGGCGAGATCCTCCCGCTTCGCGAAGAGGAGCGCATCCGTCAGGCGGCGGTCGAACGCCAGCGGAGGCGTCAGCGCCGTCCCGCTCGAACCGAGGCGCCTCAGTCGGAGGCTTCTTCGCCGGCTGCGCCACCTGCACAGGCGGCCGCGAGCGCAGGTCCGGCCGATGAACCAGTGAAGGTGTCAACTGATGAACCGACGAAGGCACCCGCCAAGGAACCAGCCAAGGAACCAGCCAAGGAACCAGAAGGCGGGGAGAGCTAGCGATGTTGATGCCCAAGCGCACGAAGCACAGAAAGCAGCACCGTGCGCGCATCCGTTCGCACCCGAAAGGCGGTGCGTCCGTCAACTTCGGTGAGTTCGGTCTGCAGTCGATGGTCCACGGCTACCTCACGAACCGTCAGATCGAGGCCGCCCGTATCGCCATGACCCGCCATATGAAGCGCGGCGGCAAGGTCTGGATCACCGTGTTTCCGGATCGTCCCGTCACGAAGAAGGCGGCAGAGACCCGGATGGGCTCGGGGAAGGGCAACCCTGAAGAGTGGGTGGCCGCGATCCGTCCCGGCCGCGTGCTGTTCGAGCTCGCCGGTGTGACCGAGGACGTCGCCCGTGACGCGCTGCGCCTTGCGGCCCACAAGCTTCCACTTCGTTGCCGCGTGCTCAAGCGCGGGGAGATCCCGCTGTCATGAATGCTGCTGAGATCAGAGAACTCGAGACCGACGAGCTGCACGGACGTATCTCGGAGCTCAAGGAGGAGCTGTTCAACCTCCGGTTCCAGGGTGCGACGGGCCAGCTCGACAACCACCGCCGCATGCGGACGTTGAAGCAAGAGGTTGCGCGGATCCGGACGATCCTGCGCCAGCGTGACTTCGCTACCGCCGAGGCGGCCGGTACGCCGGTGCCGAACGCGTCGCAGACCGCACCGGTCACCGCGCCGCAGACGCGTGCGCCGATGGCAGAAGAGCCCAAGGCCGTGACAGAAGTCGAGGCGGCCGAGCAAACGGGAGCCGAGCCCACGGCAGCCCCAGTGGCAACAGACGAGCTACAGATGGAGTCACGAGATGAGTGAACGCGCCATGCGGAAGACGAGGGTCGGCAAGGTCGTGTCCGACAAGATGACCAACACGGTCGTCGTGAGCGTTGACACCACGTCCCGGCACCCGCTCTACGCCAAGACCATGCGTCACCAGCGCAAGTTCTACGCACACGATGCGGAGAACACATGTCGAGTCGGCGACGTCGTCCGGATTATGGAGGCGCGTCCGATGTCGAAGCTGAAGCGCTGGCGCGTCGTTGAAGTTGTCGAAAAAGGCAGGGAGTAAACGCGGTGATCCAGCAGGAATCCAGAGTCAAAGTTGCCGACAACACCGGCGCCCGTCAGGTCCTCGTGATCCGGGTGCTGGGTGGCTCCGGCCGCCGCTATGCACGGATCGGCGACCTCATCGTCGGGACGGTGAAGGACGCCGTCCCGGGAGGCGCTGTGCCTCCGGGCACCAAGATCAAGGGGGTCGTCGTCCGCACCAAGAAGGAGATCCGTCGCCCGGACGGCACCTACATCAAGTTCGACGACAACGCGATCGTCATCCTCGACGACGGCGGCAACCCGCGGGGAACGCGCATCTTCGGTCCGGTGGCGCGTGAACTCCGCGACAAGAAGTTCATGCGCATCGTCTCTCTTGCTCCGGAGGTGCTTTAGATGGGCCTCAAGATCCGTCGTGGCGACCAGGTCCGCATCGTGACCGGCAAAGACCGAGGGAAGGAAGGACGCATCCTCTCGGTCAACCCCAAGGACTCTCGCGTGATCATCGAAAACGTCAACCTCGTGAAGCGACACCTCAAGCTCAGGGCCGCCCGTGGGCGGTCGGGCCAGGAAGGTGGCATCATCACGAAGGAAGCCCCGGTGCACGTCTCGAACGTGCAGATCATGTGTCCGTCCTGCGGGCCGACGCGCATCGGCTATCAGACGAAAGACGGAATCAAGACGCGTGTATGCCGCAAGTGCGGCGGGGACCTGGAAAAGAGATGAGCGAACAGAACGTTGAGAACCGATCTGTGCCGCGTCTGAAGACGCGCTACCAGACTGAGATCGTGCCGGCCCTCAAGGATCGTTTCAGCTTCACGACGGTCATGCAGGTACCGAGGCTCGAGAAGATCTCGGTCAACATGGGCTTGGGTGAGGCCGTCCGTGACGCGAAGATCCTCGAGGTTGCCGCAGCCGACCTCCAAGTCATCACCGGCCAGAAGGCGGTCATCACGAAGGCGCGTAAGTCGATCGCCGGGTTCAAGCTCCGTGCCGGGATGCCGATCGGCGCCAAAGTCACGCTGCGAGGCGCCCGCATGTGGGAGTTCCTCGACCGGCTGCTCTCGATCGCTCTTCCCCGTATCCGTGACTTCCGGGGTCTCAACCCCCGCGCGTTCGACGGACGGGGCAACTACACGCTCGGCGTCACCGAACAGCTGATCTTCCCAGAGGTCGATTTCGACACGGTGCAGAAGCAGCTCGGTATGGACATCACGATCGTCACGACCGCTCGCACCAACGAGGAAGGCTTCGCACTGCTCCAAGCGCTTGGGTTTCCCTTCGCGCAGGCCGAGAGCGAACAGGAAGCGAGCTAAGCGATGACGCGCAAATCTCTCTACTTCAAGACGTTCTTCAAAGAACCGAAGTTCAAGGTCCAGGGATACACGCGCTGCAAACGCTGCGGACGTCCCCGTGCGGTCTACAAGCGTTTCCTCTTGTGCCGGTTGTGTTTCCGCGAGTTGTCGCACGCGGGTGAGGTTCCAGGCGTGAAGAAAGCGAGCTGGTGATGGCGTCCAAGCGTTCGATAGGTGTGATCAGCGACCCGATCGGTGACCTGCTCACGCGCATCCGGAACGGGCTGGGTGCTCGTCATTCGGAGGTGCGGATCCCGCACTCGCGTACGAAGGTGCGTATGGCGGAGATCCTCGTGAAGCAGGGTTTCATCGAGGATGTCGAGGTGATCCCCGATCCGATCCAGTCACAGATCGTCGTGACGCTCAAGTACACAGGCAACCGCGAACCCGTGATCAAGGGTCTGCGGCGCGTCTCGAAGCCGGGTCTGCGTGTGTACTCGGGACGCTCGGATCTCCCGCGCGTGCAGGGCGGCCTCGGAGTCGCGATCGTTTCGACGTCGAAAGGCGTGATGACCGACCGTGAAGCTCGCCGCCACAAGGTCGGCGGCGAAGTGCTCTGCGAGGTGTGGTGACGTGAGTCGTATCGGAAAGATGCCGGTGTCGGTGCCCTCGGGTGTCGATGTTGAGATCAAGCCCGGGCTCGTGGTCGCCAAGGGTGGCAACGGCACTCTCGTTGCGAAGTTCCCCGAGGTGATCGAAGTCGTTCGCGAGGACGATCTGCTCGTGCTCAAGCGTCCTTCCGATGCGCGGGAGCACAAGGCGTTCCACGGCCTGGCGCGAGCGCTCGTCGCGAATGTGATCCGCGGAGTGTCCGAGGGTTTCACCAAGAGCCTCGAGATCCAGGGGGTCGGTTACCGTGCTGCCCTTCAGGGATCCACGCTTGTGTTGCAGGTCGGCTATTCGCACTCCGTAGAGATGTCCGCCCCCGAAGGCATCGAGTTCGAAGTGCCAACGCCGACGAAGATCGTCGTGAAGGGTGCGTCCAAGGAGCTCGTGGGGCAGACAGCTGCGAACATCAGGAAAGTCCGCCCTCCCGAGCCGTACAAGGGCAAGGGCATCCGTTACGAAGGCGAACAGATCCGCCGCAAGGTCGGAAAGGCAGCGAAGTGACAACAGCCACGATCCGAGGGCGCCGGAAGTCTCAGCACCGACGTCAGGCGCGATTGCGCCGGCATCGCCGTGTTCGCAAGACGGTCGCCGGTTCGTCCGAGCGTCCGCGTCTGCTCGTGTTCCGATCCGCGCGACACATCTACGCGCAGGTCATCGACGACACCACCGGCCGGACGCTCGCAGCCGCGTCGACGTTGCAAGCGGAAAAAGCGAAGAAGAGTGAAGCCGCGAAGCAGGTTGGTGCGCTCATCGCTGAGCGGGCGAAGGCAGCAGGAGTGATAAGGGTCGCGTTCGACCGAGGCGGGTACAAGTACCACGGGCGCGTAGCGGCGCTTGCCGATGCGGCGCGCGAGGGAGGTTTGGAGTTTTGAGCGATCAACGAGGAGGGCGTCGCCGCCGCGATGACGACGACCGCCCCACATTCGAGCAGCGCGTCGTCGATATCAACCGCGTGGCCAAGGTGCAACAAGGGGGACGCCGGTTCTCGTTCACCGCGCTCGTCGTGATGGGCGACCGGGCTGGACGCGTTGGTGTGGGCTACGGCAAGGCCAAGGAAGTCGCGCTGGCGATCCAGAAGGCTGAGGAGTACGCCAAGCGCAGCATGATGACTGTACCCATGATCGGTTCGACGATCCCACACGAGATCATCGGCGAGGACGGAGCCGCTCGCGTGATGCTCAAGCCTGCTGCTCCCGGTTCCGGTGTTATCGCAGGGGGTGCTGTTCGCGCCGTTCTCGAGTGCGCCGGCATCCAGGACTGCCTCGCGAAGATCCTCGGGACGAGCAACAAGATCAACGTGGTCCACGCCACTATCGCCGGCTTGAAGGGCCTGCGCCGCCCTGAGGATGTCGCCCGGATCCGCGGACGCTCCCTCGAGGAGGTTCTCTCTCCCGTCATGCTTCGCCGGATGGAGGAAGCCAAGGAGAACTCCTCGCGCGGCGCTGCTTCGAGTGAGCCAAGCCCCGCAGGACAGCCAAGCCCCGCTGGACGGAACGGTGGGTTCTCCCGATGACAGATATCAAGATCACGCAGCGCAAGAGCACGATCGGCTGTCCGCCCGACCAGATCGGAACCATGCGTGCGCTGGGGCTGAAGAAGATCGGGACGTCGGTCTCCAAAGCCGACACCCCCGACATCAGGGGCATGGTATTCCACGTCCGTCACCTCGTCGACGTTGTTGAAACGAGCGAGGAGTCCAAGTGAGGCTGCACGATCTCAAGCCGGCACCGGGAACCAAGCGTCGCAAGAAGCGCGTTGGACGCGGCGAGGGTGGAGGCAAAGGCAAGACCTCGGGCCGCGGTCAGAAGGGCCAGAAGTCGCGCAACACCGTGCACCCCTGGTTCGAAGGTGGCCAGATGCCACTTCAGCGACGTGTGCCCAAGTGGGGCGGTTTCACCAATCCCAACCGCGTGGAGTACGCAGTCGTCAACGTGGCCAAACTCGCCGAAACGTTCGAGGCCGGATCGAGTCTCGGTCCGGCTGATCTCGTATCAAAGGGTTTGGTGCGCAAGCGCATGCCGGTGAAGGTGCTCGCGCACGGCGATATCACGATCGCCCTCACGGTGAAGGCCAACAAGTTCTCGAAGCAGGCGGAAGAGAAGATCAAGGCGGCCGGCGGTTCGATCGAGGTGATCTAGCTCGTGCTCAGCGCGATGGCCAACGCGTTCAAGGTCAAAGATCTCCGTCGCAAGATCCTCTTCACGCTGCTCATCATCGCCGTTTACCGTCTCGGTGCGAACATCCCCAACCCCGGGATCGACCACGCGGCTGTTCAGCAACTGATCGACCGCGGCAAGGATGCCGGCGGCGTCGTCTCGTTCCTGAACCTGTTCTCGGGCGGAGCGTTGACGCGTTTCGCGATCTTCGGGCTCGGCATCATGCCGTACATCACGGCGTCGATCATCATGCAGCTGTTGGCAGTCGTCATCCCACGGATCGAGGAATGGCAGAAGCAGGGTGAGATCGGCCACCGAAAGATCACGCAGTGGACGCGGTACCAGACGATCGTCCTCGCGCTCATCCAGTCGACAGGGTTGGTCTTCTTGTTCCACAACCCGGAGAACTTCGGCGTCGACCTGATCCCGCAATTCACCCCGCCGCGGATCGTCCTGATCGTCCTGACGATGACGGCAGGCACCGGTCTGATCATGTGGCTCGGGGAGCTTGTCACTCAGCGCGGGATCGGAAACGGCATGTCGATCCTCATCTTCGCCAGCATCATCTCCGAACTCCCGACCAACTCGAGCGTCATCTACTCGACGCTCGGACCGATCGGGGCTGGAGTCTTCCTTTTGATCGGACTCGGGATCGTCGTGGCCGTCGTGCTCATCGAGCAGGGCCAGCGGCGTATCCCTGTGCAGTATGCGAAGCGGATCGTCGGACGCCGCATGATGGGAGGAGGATCGACGTATATCCCGATCAAAGTGAATCAGGCGGGAGTGATCCCGATCATCTTCGCTTCGTCGGTGATGTACATCCCAGTGCTCATCTCAAGCGCTGCTCCGTGGCAGCAACTCCGCGATTTCACACAGCGGTACTTCGTCACCGCGACGAGTCTTCCGTACATCGTCCTGTTCTTCATCCTCATCCTGGCTTTCACGTTCTTCTATGTAGCGATCACCTTCAACCCCGTCCAACAGGCTGATTACATCCGGAAATACGGAGGGTTCATCCCCGGTATCCGTCCGGGACGCCCGACAGCGGAGTACCTCAACCGAGTACTCACCAGGCTGACGGTTCCCGGGAGCTTGTTCCTCGCGGCGATCGCGATCCTTCCGTCGATCGTGGCGTCGGCAACACGGATCCCGGAGTCGGCGTTCCCGTTCGGCGGGACGACGATCCTCATCGCGGTCGGCGTTGCACTCGAGACGATGCGCCAACTGGAGTCGCAGCTGCTGATGCGCCACTACGAAGGTTTCCTCGGTTAAGGCGGCGGGGATGCGGGTCTTGATGGCTGGTTCCCCCGGTGCGGGGAAAGGAACGCATGGCCGCCGCCTGGGACGCGACCTCGGTGTCCCGCACATCGCTACCGGCAACCTGCTTCGCGAGCAAGTTGCGGCCGAGTCTGTGGTCGGACGCGAGGCCAGGGAGTACATGGACCGCGGCGACTACGTACCCGACATCGTGATGATCGAGATGATCAAGCACCGGCTGAGCGAGCCCGACGCTGAGAAGGGGTTCGTCCTCGACGGGTTTCCTCGCACCCAGGGCCAGGCCACTGAGTTGGACAAGCTGTTGGCTGATCTCGGTCACTCCCTCGACGCCGTGCTCGTTCTCGAGGTGCCCGTCGAAGAGATGGTGCGCCGGTTGTCCGGACGTCGGACGTGTCCGAAATGCCAGCGCGCCTACCACATGAACGATGACCCGCCGAACGACGACGAGCGCTGCGACGACGACGGCACGGCTCTCGAGCGACGTACCGACGACGAGCCGGAGACGGTCCGCTACCGGCTCAAGGTGTACGCCGACCGTACCGCCGGTGTCATCGAGCACTACGACGTCGACGGACTGATCCGCAGAGTCAACGGCGAGGCGAGCGTCGACGAGGTCAGCGGACGCATCGACGAAGCGCTGGGCCTCTGATGATCATCAAGAAGTCGCCTACGGAGCTCGATCGGATGCGCGAGGCCGGACGCGTCGTGGCGACGGTGCTCGACACGGTCCGCGAGCAGATCCGTCCAGGCGTGAAAACCCGTGCGCTGGACACCCTCGTGGAGCACGTGATCCGCGATGCGGGCTGCGTCCCGTCCTTCAAGGGTTACCGGGGGTTCCCGGCGTCAGCCTGTATCTCTCTCAACGAGGAGATCGTCCACGGCATCCCCGGCCCTCGGAAACTGCGAGAGGGCGATCTCGTGAAGATCGATGTCGGTGCCATCTATGAGGGCTACCACGGAGATTCGGCCTGGACGTTCTATGTCGGCGAGGTCGTGCCACCACAGATCGAGCAGCTGATGCGCGTCACAGAAGATTCTCTTTGGGCCGGCATCCGCGAGGCGCGAGCCGGCAACCGGGTGGGAGACATCTCGCACGCCGTCCAGAAGGTCGTCGAGGCGGAGGGTTTCTCAGTCGTCAGGGAGTACGTGGGCCACGGCGTTGGGGCGCAACTCCATGAGGACCTTCAGGTGCCCAACTACGGCCCGGCCGGCCGGGGTCCAGTCCTCGAAGAAGGGATGACCATCGCACTCGAGCCCATGGTCAACGTCGGGGATTGGCATACCGAGGTGCTCGCCGACGATTGGACGGTTGTCACTGCCGACCGGTCGCTCTCTGCACACTACGAACACACGATCGCTATCACGGCAGGTGAGCCTGAGGTCTTGACCGCGCATGCCGCCGGCGTCCGGGAGGCGCGGGGGGTATCTCCCTGCACGAAAAAATGACCTACTCGTACGCTGCTATACTCGTTGATTCCGGCTGGGGGAAGCTCGCCCACGCTCGCCTGCAACACAATGACTGGAGTGGTTCGCCGTGAAGGTTCGTGCGTCCGTGAAGAAGATGTGTGACAAGTGCAAGGTCATCCGCCGCCGAGGACAGGTGCGCGTGATCTGCACGAACCCGCGTCACAAGCAAAGGCAGGGAAGCTAACCCATGGCCCGGATCGCTGGTGTCGACCTTCCTCGCAACAAGCGCGCGGACGTCGCGCTCACCTACATCTTCGGGATCGGCACGAAGACCGCGACGGAAATCTGCTCAGGTTCGAATATCGAACCGACGACGAAGATCCAGGATCTCACCGACGACGAGGTCAGCCGGATCCGTCAACTGATCGACGCGACCATCAAGGTCGAGGGAGAGCTCCGGCGACAGGTCCAGCAGGACGTCAGGCGCAAGATCGAGATCGGCTCATACCAAGGCATGCGTCACGTGCTCGGTCTTCCCGTCCGTGGTCAGCGTACGCAGACCAACTCTCGGACACGGAAAGGTCCCAAGCGCACAGTTGCTGGTAAGAAGAAGAAGGTCGGAAAGAAGGGATAGTTCGTGGGCGGTAAGAAGAAGACAACGGACCGCGTACGCCGGCGAGAGCGCAAGAACATCGCCGTCGGTCAAGCGCACATCAAATCGAGTTTCAACAACACGATCATCTCGATCACCGATCCTGCGGGCGCGCTGGTGTCCTGGTCGTCCGGCGGAACGGTTGGATTCAAGGGCTCACGAAAGTCGACGCCGTTCGCTGCGCAACTCGCGGCGGAGGCGGCTGCGCGCAAGGCCATGGAGCACGGTATGCGTCGCGTCGAGGTCATCGTGAAGGGCCCCGGCTCTGGGCGTGAAACTGCGATCCGTGCGCTTCAGGCCGCGGGCCTCGAAGTCGCGAGCATCACTGACTCAACACCGGTGCCACACAACGGTTGCCGTCCGAAGAAGCGGCCCCGAAACTAGATGAGGAACTAACTCATGGCTCGCTATAAGGACGCCGACTGCCGGCAATGCCGCCGAGAGGGCATCAAGCTCTATCTCAAGGGCAGCAAATGCGAAACACCCAAGTGTCCCGTCGAGAAGCGGCCGTTCCCGCCGGGTCAGCACGGGAGGGCACGGAGACAGCGCGACAAGGAATACGAGCAGCGCCTGCGTGAGAAGCAGAAAGCTCGCCGCGTCTACGGAGTGCTCGAGAAGCAGTTCCGTTCCTACTACGACAAGGCGGCGCGGCAGAAAGGGGCGACGGGTGAGAACCTGCTCCGCCTGCTCGAGCGTCGGCTCGACAATGTTGCGTTCCGGGCCGGCTTTGGGCAGTCGCGCGACGACGCACGTCAGTTGGTGCTGCACCGCCACGTCCTTCTCAACGGCAAGATCACCAAGACGCCATCAGTGATGGTTCGCCCCGGCGACGTTGTGACCGTGAAGGAGAAGTCGCGGACCCTCGTTCGCGTGCTCGAAGCACGGGAACGAGCGCAGTCCCGCACGATCCCCGCATGGCTCGTCACCGATCTCGAGAAGCTCGAGGCGCGGGTCGTAAACCTTCCCGAGCGCGCGGAGATCGATGCGCCGGTGAAGGAGTCGTTCATCGTCGAGTTCTACTCGCGCTAAGAAGTTCGGTTCTTCTTCGGCAGTAGCGAAGCCGGAGCCGCAACAGGGAAGAGACGCTTACGAAACGTTGTTAACGAGAGGAGATTCCAGTTGCTCACACTTGTGAGAGCCACGGTCAGCGAAGAGCAGCAGAGCGAGCGCATTTCTCGATTTGTCGTCGAGCCGCTCGAGCCCGGGTTCGGGTACACGGTCGGCAACGCGATGCGGCGTACGCTGCTTTCGTCTGTGCCCGGCGCAGCGATCGCACTCGTGAAGGTCGAGGGCGTCCTCCACGAGTTCACGACGATCCCGGGTGTCACCGAGGACGTGACCGAACTCGTGCTGAACATCAAGGACGTCGTCGTTCGCATGGAGTCCGAGGAGGGCACGGGCACGCTGCAGCTGCGAGCTCGCGGGCCGAAGGACGTTACCGCCGCGGACATCGAAACGCCCACAGGTCTTGAGATCGTTAATTCAGACCAGCACATCGCGACGCTTAACGCAAAGGGACGCCTCGACATGGAGCTCATCGTCGAGCGCGGCATCGGCTACGAAGTAGCCGACCGCATGAAGCGAAAGGACGTCATCGGGGTGATTCCGATCGACGCGATCTTCTCGCCGGTTCGACGAGTGACTTACGTCGTCGAACACACACGCGTTGAGCAGATGACGAACTACGACCGGCTCGTTCTTGAGGTCGAGACGAACGGTGCCGTTTCGCCGTCCGAGGCCGTCATGCACGCGGCTCGTCGGCTTGGTGAGCTCATGGGTTTGTTCCGCGAGCTGATCGAGGGTCCGGCCCCCACAGAGACGGAAGTGCCCGCCGAGGCCGCACCCGCCTACGCCTCTGAACCGGTCGAAAAGCTCGACCTCACCGTGCGCTCGCTGAACTGCCTCAAGCGTGAGGGTGTGCACACAGTTGGGGATCTGCTGAACTACTCACTCGAAGACCTGATGGACATCCGCAACTTCGGTGAGAAGTCGGTCATCGAGGTCAAGGACAAGATCGAGGCTATGGGTCTCGGTCTTAAGGCGAAAGATTAACGCCGACGGGCGGCGCACCTCGTGCGACGCCCAGCGAAAGGGATGAGACGGAAATGGCACGGCCGACACGTGGACCACGACTCGGAGCAGGACCGGCGCATGAGAAGGCGATCTTGCGCGGGCTTTCGCGTTCGCTGATCCTCCATGGCCGGATCGTCACGACCGAAGTGAAGGCGAAGCGAGTCAGACCGTTCGTCGAGAAGCTCATCACCAAAGCGCGCAAGGGCGGCCTGCATAACCGACGCCTCGTGCTGTCGGATCTGCAGGACCGCAAGGTGGTGCACCGGCTCTTCGCCGACGTGGCGCCGAAAACGGGTGACCGACCAGGTGGCTACACCCGGATACTCAAACTCGGCCCCCGTCGCGGCGACGCCGCGCCGATGGCGATCCTCGAGCTGGTCGATGCTCCTACCAAGGCTGTCGTGGTTGAGGAACAGGCGCCCAAGCGAGGTCGCCTGCGCGGACGACGACAGCGGCCCCGCGCAGGACAACAACCGGACGACCACGAACATCACGACGTCCTTCTAGTCGAAGCCGACGATGCAGTTGATGAACCCGTTGACGATTCCGTTTTCGACGCGGCCCTCGAAGAGGAGGCTCTCGCGGCGAGCGATCCGGACGCGACCGAGGAGAAGCGACCAGAGTGAGCAACGCCCCGACGACTCCGCTTCGCCTCCTCATCGCCTACGACGGCACGAAGTTCTCCGGCTACCAGGTGCAGCCCACCGAGCGCACCATTCAAGGCACGCTCGAGGACGCTTTGTCGCAGCTGGCGAAATCGCCCGTTCGGATCCGAGGCGCCGGTCGCACGGATGCCGGCGTGCATGCGCTGGGACAGGTGGCCTCTCTGGAGATCGAGGGTCTGGGCGCGGAGGGCTCGAGCGCTCTGCACCCAGATGTGATCATGAGCGCGATGCCGTCTCTTCTGCCGTCCGACCTCGCTGTCGTTGACGCTCAGCTCGGACCTGCAGGTTTCGACGCGCGTGCCTCGGCGCAGTGGCGCAGTTACGTGTACCTCATCTGGAATGCCGAAGCACCGAATCCCCTCTACGACCGGTTCGCGCTTTGGACGAAAGCCCGTGTCGATCACATCCTGCTTGCCGAAGCGATGCGCACCGTGGTGGGCACCCATGATTTCTCGTCATTCGCTCGGGTTCGTCCCGACCAGAACCCGATGCGGCGCGTGGTCGAGTCGACTGCGGTCGCCGACGGTCCGTTCGTCCGGATCCGCGTGACGGGCGAGTCGTTCCTGCACAACATGGTTCGAAGCATCGTTGGGAGTGGGCTCGAGGTTGCGGCGGGACGCAAACCGCTCTCGTTCATGCGAGAGGCGCTGATCGCGCGTGACCGCGCTGCCGCCGGGCCCGTTGCTCCGGCCCACGGACTGGCGCTCGTCGACGTCGGTTACAAGGACGCCGACTGGCCGCGCCGCCAGCCCAACCCGTGGCCGTGGTCTGATCGCGTGATCCCGCAGAGCGAGCGGGGGGTTGCATGAACGATCAGAAGACGTACTCAGCCAAGTCCGGCGAGATCGACCGCAAGTGGTTCGTCGTTGACGCCGAAGAGCAGATCCTCGGCCGCCTCGCCACGCGCGTCGCCTCCGTCATTCGCGGCAAGCACAAGCCGGTCTTCACGCTGCATGCCGACGTCGGTGACTTCGTCGTCGTGATCAACGCCGCGAAGGTGAAGCTGACCGGCAACAAGCTGGACAAGAAGCAATTCCGGCGCCACACGGGTTACCCCGGAGGCCTCGTCGAGATCCCGTACCGGAGGCTGCTCGAAACCCATCCCGAACGAGCGATCCAGTCCGCGGTGTTCGGGATGCTCCCGAAGGGTCGTCTCGGCCGCCAGCTACGCGGAAAGCTCAAGGTCTACGCGGGTCCCTCGCACCCACACGAGTCGCAGAAGCCGGAAGTGCTCGGCGTCGACGGGCCGATCCCGGTCTACGTTGACCCCCCACCCCCGATGAAGCCTCGCAAGCCGAAGGTGAAGAAGCCTGTGACCGCCAAGCCGTCGGCTCAACCGGCCGCCGCGAAGAAGAAAGCGGCGGCGCGCAAGGCAAAGCCGACCGCACGCAAAGCCAAGGAGAGCTAGGAGTGCCAGAACAGACGCTTGCCAGAGGAACCGGTCGCCGCAAGCGTGCGATCGCGCGGGTACGCCTGCTTCCCGGTGACGGGACGATCATCGTCAACAACCGCCCGCTCGATGTGCACATCACCTCGCTGGTGCAACGTGTGCGCATCGTCGACCCGCTGCGTGTCTCCGGCGTCCAGTCGAGCTACAACGTCGAGGCCCGGGTGCACGGCGGCGGACCGACCGGACAGGCCGGCGCGCTGCGCCTCGGCATCGCCCGAGCGCTCATCCAGATCGACCCCACGTTCAGGCCTCCGCTGAAGAAGGCGGGCCTTCTTACGCGTGATCCGCGCAAGAAGGAACGGAAGAAGTACGGCCTGCGCAAGGCCCGCAAGCGCCCCCAGTACTCGAAGCGGTAGTAACGACGGATGGCGAACCGCTACGACGCGGTCGTCGTCGGCGCAGGACCGGGTGGCGCAGCGACCGCCGCGCATCTCGCACATGGTGGCGCGCGTGTTCTCTTGCTCGATCGCGCTGAGTTTCCGCGTGACAAGGCGTGCGGTGGTGGTCTGACGCCCCGGGGGGTTGCGGCGATCGATCGGCTCGGTGTCACGCTCAGCCGATCCGAAGCGTTATCGGTCGGCGGCTTGGAGATGTCAGGCTACGGACGCTCGCTCACCTCGCCCTTTCCGACGACACCAGCGTGGCCGTCGCACGGGCTCGTCGCACGCCGTTCCGTGCTCGACAACAAGATCGTCGAAGCTGCCGTTGCGGCAGGGGCCGAGCTGCGCACGCGTGCCCGCGTCGTCGGTCCGCTCTTCACCGACGGTGCGTGTCGCGGCGTTCGCATCACGTCGAACGCGGGGGGGTCCGGGGGGTCTGTTCCCGGACGGAGCGACGAGGACGTGGAAGCTCCCTGGACCGTTGCGGCTGATGGTGCTACCTCGGCGACTGCGCGCGCTGCCGGTCTTGCGCCGCACACGACAGGCCCGTCCGGCGGAGGCTTCTGGTACACGGCGCTCCGCGGATTCTTCGGTCCGGTGCAACCGCGCTTCGGCGACGACGGCAAGCCGATGCTCGAGTTCTATCCGTTGCGTACAGCGTCGGGACGATGGCTGCCGGCGTACGGCTGGGTGTTCCCGCTCCCCGACGGCACGGCGAACGTCGGTGTTGACATACCACACACACCGAAGCTTGATGCCTGTCCCAATCTACGTCCGGCGTATGCGGCGTTCGTGGAGCGGTTACGTCGCGAGCGCCCGGGTTTTGCGGATGCGCAAGAAGAAGCCTCGCCGCAGGGCGCGTTGTTGCCGGAAGCGATGGCCGGGTTCAAGGCGGCGACGTCGGGCCTGCTCGCCGTGGGGGATGCGGCCGGATTGATCACACCGTATTCGGGCGAGGGGATCCTGTACGCACTGGAGTCGGCCGAGCTCGCCGCGCGCGCGATCCTGACCGACCAGTCGTCCACGGACGTCGTCCGAAGCTACGCAAAGGCGATCCGGGACGGGTACGGGTTCCAGCTTGCATCGGCTCTGCGGATCATGAAGGCGATGCGTAAAGCGCCGCTCGCGGCCGTGGCGGCAGCTGTCGGGTTCCGATCACCGAGAGCGCTGCGGGCCGGAGTGCGGATCATGGCGTATCTCATCGAAGACGCGCCGTCCGATTCGACGGTCAGCAACGGCTACCGCGTCGGGCGCCGGGCGTGGGACAGGCTTTCGTAGCTCGCTTCGAGGGCCTGTGGGACACTGAGTCTCCTCTCGATGCGCACACTCTTTGGAACCGACGGCATCCGTGGCGATGCGCAGACCCATCTGAGCTCAGACCTCGTCCGCGAGGTCGGGCGCGCTGTGGCGCGCTGGTCGAGGCCGGGGGCGCGCCGTTCCGAGGCGGGGGCGCGCATCGTCCTTGGACGCGACACGCGTCTCTCCGGCCCCGCGCTTGAACACGCATTCATCGAGGGAGCCTGCGCGGCCGGCGCCGACGTCCTCACCGCTGGGGTCCTTCCCACGCCGGGCGTTGCCTACCTGATGAATCTGCTTTCCTGCGACGTCGGCATCGTCATCTCGGCGTCGCACAACCCGCCTGCCGACAATGGGATCAAGGTCTTCGGCCCCGGTGGATGGAAGCTTTCGAACTCCGACGAAGCCGCGATCGAGGCGCTGGTGGGCACCCCGGGAACAACAGGAGGAGCCGGCGCAGCGAGTGAACTTCCTGAAGCCGTCGAGGCGTACATCACACATCTCGACTCGGTCGCCGTGCACGATCTGCGGGGCCTGAGCGTCGTGGCCGACTGCGGCAACGGTGCAGCCTCACCGGTGGCTCCTGAAGCACTGAAACGTATCGGTGTCGACGTAACGGCGATCAATGCGTCGCTCGACGGGTCGTTGATCAACGACGGATGCGGAGCGCTCTACCCAGAGGTCGTGGCCGTTGCGGCGAAGCACCAAGGAGCTATCGGTCTCACCTTTGACGGCGATGCCGATCGCGTCCTGCTCGCCGACGAGGAGGGATGTCTGGTCGATGGCGACGCAATCCTCGCTGTCCTCGCGCAGGCACTTCGCGAGCAAGGACTTCTGCGCAATGATGCGATCGTTGCCACCGTGATGGCGAACCAAGCGTTGCGTCGCTGGTGTGAAGCTGAAGGTGTGAAGCTGATCGAGACCGCAGTGGGGGACCGACACGTCCTCGTGGCGATGCGCGAGCACGATCTGATCCTCGGCGGTGAGCAGTCCGGGCACATCATCAGGCTCGATCGCGCGACCACCGGTGACGGGATCCTGGCTGCGATCGGTGTCCTCGACGCCGTGGCTGCGTCGGGCAAGCGACTCGCGGAGCTCGTTCCGTTCCGGCCGTTCCCCCAGGTGCTCGTGAATGTGAAGACCACGCAGCACGACCAGATCGAGCGCAACGCGATGGTGCGCAGTGCGATCGCGAAGGCCGAGAAGTGTTTGGGGACGGACGGACGCGTTCTCGTGCGCGCATCGGGGACGGAGCCGCTCGTGCGCGTGATGGTGGAGGCATCCGAGAAGTCGCTGGCGGTCGAGATAGCCGATCAGGTGGCCGATATCGTTTGCTCGGCTCTCGACGGGGCGAGGTAGAGAGATGTGCGGCATCGTCGGCGTCATCCAGGGCGAACAGACGTGGGAGCCCGTCGACCTTGACGGACTGAAGGGTGCGCTCGAGAAGGCGCTTCTGACGATGCCCACGTCGATCGCCGAGCAGGGTCTGGCTACGGTGCTGAACCGCTGCGCCACCCTCGTCGAGATCGCGACGCAGGGCATGCGCGGAGTGCGCGGGGTGTTGTCCATCGCGCACCGCCCGGACGATCTCCCGGTCTTCGAGCAACTGCTCGACGACATCTGGGCGAGGACGCACGCGCTCGAGGAATCGCTCGACGAAGGCGAAGTTCCAGTGGATGCGATCGAGGACGTCAACGCCGGCATCGTCGCTCTCAAGGATGCGGTGTGGAAGGTCAGGCGCGACTCGCTTCGTACGGCCTCAGTCGCGCTCGATCTCGCCGGAAAGGGCGCCGATCCACACACCGTCGCGTTGTTCGGCCAGATCGAGGTGGCGCTGAGCGCGATCGACCGCCTCGAAGTCCGCGGACGGGACTCCGCAGGCATCGCCGTGTTCGTCCGTTCGCACGAGCTCGACCTGGACACACCGTCGGTTCGGTCTTGGCTTTCCGACAGATCGTCCGATCCGTTGTTCCGCTCCGGTTCGGTCCGCGAGGCGGGCGGCAACCTGTGTTTCGCCTACAAGGCCGCGGCCGAGGTCGGAGAGCTCGGCGACAACACGAGCACGATCCGAGACGCGCTCAAAAGCGACGCGTTCCTGCACGCAGCCCTCGCGTCGCAGCGCGCTCGTATCGTGGTGCTCGGCCATACCAGGTGGGCGAGTGTCGGGATGATCTCGGAGCCCAACGCTCACCCGCTCGCGAGCGACGTTGGCGACGGGTCCGACTCAGCCCCGGGCTTGCCGATGGTGTTCGGCGTTCTCAACGGCGATATCGACAACCACGCGGACATCACGGCTGCAGAAGAGCTGAACATCCCGGCAGAGATCACGACGGACACCAAGATCATCCCGATGCTCGTTTCGCGCAGGCTGCGCGAAGGTGTGAGCCCGGACGAGGCCTTCCGGAAGACGGTCGTGTCCTTCGAGGGATCTGTCGCCATCGCCGCCGTTTGTCTCGACTACCCGGACCGGCTGTTCCTCGCACTGCGTGGCAGCGGACAAGCACTGTACGTGGGACTGTCCGAAGGCGGGTACCTGGTGGCCAGCGAGCCGTACGGCTTCGTCGAGCAGGCCGACTCGTATCTGCGGATGGACGGCGACCGGGCTGAGATCCTCGTGCTCGAGCAACCGCGTTCGCAACCCGTCGACGGGATCACGCGCACCGGTTACGACGGCTCCGAGATTCCGGTCACGAGCGAGGATCTACGCACGGCGGAGATCACGACCCGCGACGTGGACCGCGGCACCTACCCGCACTTCCTGTTGAAGGAGCTGCATCAGGCTCCGCGCTCGTTCCGGCAGACACTGCGCGGACGCCTGCTCGACGAGGACGCCGAGGGGAACGGGATGCGCGTTGTGCTCGGCTCCGATGTGCTCTCCGAGGAGGTAAGTGCGCAGCTGGGAGATGGGACGATCCGCCGAGTCGTGGTGATCGGACAGGGCACGGCTGCCATCGCCGGTCAGGCACTTGCCGCGACGCTGCAGGCGGCGCTCGAGCCCGCACCGATCACAGTCGAAGCCCGCGCAGCGACCGAACTTTCCGGCTTCGGGCTGCGTGAAGACATGTCGGACACGCTGGTCATCGCCATCTCGCAATCGGGGACGACCGCCGATACCAACCGGACGGTTGACGTCGCGCGATCGCGCGGAGCGCACGTGATCGCGATCGTGAACCGACGACAGAGCGACCTCACGGACAGAGCCGACGGCGTGCTGTACACATCCGACGGCAGGGACGTCGAGATGGCGGTTCCGTCCACGAAGGCGTTCTATGCGCAGGTGGCTGCGGGGTTCCTGCTCTCGGCGGCGATCGCCGATCAGGTGGCCAAGCACGTTGAAGGTGTGGCGGGCGTCGACAAGGCCGCCTTGCGTGCGCTGCGCGACGTCCCGGCCGCGATGGATCAGGTGCTCGCCCACCGGCCGCAGATCGCGGAGATCGCGCAGCGTCATGTCCCGTTCCGTCGTGACTGGGCTGTGGTCGGCAACGGCGCGAATCGTATCGCTGCCGAAGAGCTTCGCATCAAGCTCTCCGAGCTCTGCTACAAGTCGATCAGTTCCGACGTGACGGAGGACAAGAAGCACATCGACCTGTCGGCCGAGCCGTTGATCCTCGTGTGCGCGGTGGGCCTGCTGGGGTCCAACGCCGAGGACGTCGCCAAAGAGATCGTCTACTTCCGGGCACACAAGGCGGTCCCGATCGTGATCTGCGGCGAAGGCGAGGGAGACTACGAGGCCGCCCTCGACGTGATCAGAGTGCCGGCATTGCATCCCGACGTCGCGTTCATCCTCTCGGCGATGGCCGGGCACATCTTCGGTTATGAAGCGGCACTTGTTATCGACGCGTTGGCCGGGCCGCTGCGCGAGGCCCGGTCGGCCGTCGAGATCGCGACTGAGAGCTCTGCCGAACGTAACGACCCGCTGCGGCTGCTGGACATCGTGCGTCCGTCCCTCGTCCCTCTCGCGACGCGCTTCGCCGAGCAGCTCCGCGGTGGCAGCTACGACGGTCATCTCGAGCCGTCGAGCGCGGTGCGCCTGGCGTCGCTGTTCCGCTACGCGACCGGTGTGAGCTCGCTCGACTCGTTCCAGATCGAGTTCGGGAAGATCGGGACCCCGGCCGAGGTCCTCGGCGACCTGATGGAAGCGCTCACGACAGGCATCGACCGGCTCACTCGCCCGGTCGATGCCATCCGCCACCAGGCGAAGACCGTAACGGTCGGGATCTCGAGGGCCGAGGAGACACTCCTTCAGGTACCGCTCGTTCGCGACGTGCTGGCATCGGGCGTGAGCCGCGACCGGATCAGTTACGGGACGCTCCGCGAGCTCGCTGCTCTCGATCCGAGCATCGATCGCGTCACTGGGTACACGCTCTACCGCGTCGAAGGCGACCCAGAGCAGGAAGCGACCGTTCGTATCACCGATCGCGGTGGGATCGCGCTCGACATCCCGTCGCGCACCGATCGCGATCCGCGCCTTCGCGGCACGAAGCACCGTGTCGCCGTCGAGCGCGAAGTTCTCGTCACGCGTGGACACGACGGACGCATCTTGGCCATGGTCCCCGAGGTCAAGGGGGCAGAGGTCACCGGGATCCTCCTCCTCCACGTGCGGCTGCACGAGTTGCTCCCGGCCGATGTGATGCGCAGCGTCTTGCAGGGTTACCGCGGCCGCTACTCGGCTCTGCGAGACACGGTCACGGAGTTCGAGCCTGCTTTCCATGACGCTGTGCTCGGCGAGATCCCGGTTGGCGATCTCCTTATCGCGTCGATCCAGGCGTTGGCCGAGCGCTGGAAGCAGACGTCGTGATCCCGTCGTGATCCCGTCGTGATTAGGGGGATCGGGATCGACGCGGTGCCCGTCGCGCGGATGCGCCTTGCTCTCGAACGGACGCCGCGCATCGCGGAGCGCGTGTTCACAGCCCAGGAGCTGCAAACGTCGGCGTCACGAGCGTCGAGGGAGGCATCACTCGCCGCGAGGTTCGCCGCGAAGGAAGCCTGCCGAAAGGCCCTGGGTTCGGTGCTGGCGTGGCGCGATGTGGAGGTCGTCGTCTCGGACGACCGGGCGCCGTCCCTTCGCGTGGCGGGGTATGAGTCCACGCGGTTCCATGTCTCGCTCACGCACACCCCTGAGATGGCGCTAGCCGTCGTGCTCTGCGAGCACGACGGCTAGCGTCTGGATCCTTCGGCTGAACTACTTCCGCTGAACTACTTCCGCTGAACTACTTCCGCTTCCTCTTGATCGAGCAGGTCGCGGTGCCTTCGGCGATGTTTGCTCCGACGGCGTTCGACAGGGTCACCGTGACGATTCCCACTCGCTTCTTCAGCTTGATGACGTCAAGCGTGAGTGGCCTGCTGGTCTCACCAGGCGCGAACAACACGTTTCCGCTCGTGTTGCCGAGCTGGTCCACAGAGCCCGTTGCGGTGAAATCCACCGTCACTGTCTGCGCTGAAGCCGGACTGAGGGTCACGGTGTGCGCGCAATCGGTCTGCTTTGTTGCCTTACTCACATCGCTGATGCTCAGCGAACCGGGCACTGGAGTAGGCGTCGGAGACGGCGTCGGTGCTGCCTCGTCGTCGACGATGGTCACGACACCCGAGTCGTCCGTGATCGTTCCCGATGATCTGCAAAAATCGAAGCAGGCGAACGTCGGATTGGACAACCGAACCGTGAAGGTTTCGTTGCCTTCTGGCAATACGTCTTGGGCAGTGACGACCGTGAAGGTCTGTGTCGATGTGCCCGGTGCGAACGTAAGCGTTTGCGCCCTGCTCGCGTAATCGCCCGGCGCCTCGGCCGTCCCGTTGATGGTCGCTGCACCTACCGTGATCGTTTCCTTACGGCCAAAATTCCCACCCGTGCTCTCCGTACCGGGGGTCACCGTGACCGTGAGGGTCACCGTTCCGCCCTCGTTGACGGCACCATCAGTGACCGTGATCTGGTGGCCGGCGTGGGCCGACGCGGGTAGACCGCCCGTCACCGCTCCCATCGCGCCGAGCGCGACCGCCACTGCGATGGATAACACCTTCCTGCTTCGCATCTCTGCCTCCTTGACTGTCTGCCGCGGCCTGTCCGCGGTCTCGAGCAAGGGGCGTTCGTTCGGTGCGAACGGCTTCGTTCGGTCGGTCGTTTGGGCCGTTCTGATCTGATCCCGCAGGTCAGATGGTGTACGAGCAGAACGTGCCGGTCTTCACGGCAACGTCGAGATGGCGACCGAGGGCTCGATCCTGTTCGGCGATCCGCTTCACGGCGGCTTTGATCGTCCGCTGGACGTTGAGCCGCGCCCTTTCGGCCTCCGATGCGGCCTTCCGAGAACGGCCCCCGAGGCCGGTCGCGCGCTTGAGCTCGTCGATGAGGGCGTCGAGCTCGGCCCTGAGCATCGTGGCTTTGCCCTGGTCGTTGAACGTCTCGGCCTCCTCGAGCTCCTCCTCGAGCTCAACGAGGCGATGCTCGTATGCCGCACGAGCTTCTGCGTCGAGCATGTCGCCGGCGTCTGTGCCGCGCGAGCCGGTCATCGAGTCTTCGGCAAGCACCCCGGCAGCAGCCGCTCCGCCGGGGCCGGCCACGAGGTCGAGCGCGTGGACCTCCCGGTCAGGCGTTGCGACGAGGGTCGCGAGATGCTGCATGCCCAGCGAGTGCTGCATCCGGAGCGTCCGATCTTCGAACGTCACGACCCAGACCTCACCCTCGCGGACGAATCCGACACCTCCCGCCGATGACTGTGGAGCCGCGAGAATCGAAGCGGCGAGTGCGGACGCCTCCTCGACGGCCACTTCGAGGGCCTGTGACCTGCCTTGAGTGAACGCACGTTCGAAGGCGTCGTCACGGAGTGAGGCGCGTGCCCCGTCGGCGGTGCTCTCCCTTATCTCGTCGTGGTACTCGGGTACCGCGATTTCGGCTGCGTTCCGCACGACTTTGGTGACGCCAAGGAGCCGGACGCTTCGTTCTGCATCGAGTCCGGCGGCCAGCCCTGCCCACGCAAGACCCTCGATCGCGCCGACGATGTTTCCTCTGAAGTTCTTCGCCACCGCGATCTCGAGTGCTTCGGACCACGCGCCTGCCGCCCGACGCGCCTGATCCCAAAGAAACGCGATGCAACCGAGAAAGTCGAGCCGTCTCACGACGTCATGCGGCACGTCGAGCTCGCGGGAGATCTTCAGAGCACTTTCGACGAGACGCCAGGCCTCCGCATGGTCGTTCTCCAAGAGCGCGATGTCCGCGAGGTTGTTCAACTGCGACGCGCACCTGTTTTGGTCGCCGATCTCTCGCCAGATAGCGAGAGACTCCTCCACCCACGCACGTGCTTGTCCGTACTGCTTCGTCCCGATCGCGACAACGCCGAGGTTGCCCAGCGCGAACGCGACGTCCATCGGGTCACCGAGCTCACGCGAAAGCTCCAAGCTCTCCCGTAGCAGCGCTTCCATCGTCCCGAGGTCGTGTGGGTAATGAAGCGATGACAGGCTATTCAGGAGCTGGGCGACGCGCGGCTTGAGATCGATCCGCCGCGCGATACTCAGTGCTTCTTCCCAGTCCGTGCGCGCGCGCTCGACTTCTCCGAGCTGATGTGCTGCGTTGCCGATGTTCATGTGAGCGGTGATCATTCCCGGCTCGTCGCCGCTCTCGCGCATCAGTGGAAGGCATCGGTCAAAACAGTCGCGCGCGGCTTCGGCTTCCCGGAGGTAGAAGAACAGGGTTCCGAGGACGATCCATGCGCGAGCGTGAATGTAGGGCTGGGGGTTCCTCGCGCTTTCGAGGAGCCGAAACACAACGCTGCCTCCCTCATGGAGGAGTCCTCGCGTGGCCCACCAGCTCTCGAGCCCCATGGCAGTCGCGAGACCCTCGTCGGGGTCGCCGCCATCGAGGCACCATGCGAGGGCGGCTCGGACGTTGTCCTGCTCGACGTCGAGCTGGGACAGCCATGTGTCCATCTCGCCGGCGAAATTGAGTACCTGGGGCCGGACGACCTCAGTCTTGAACCAGCCCAGGTGACGGTTTCGCGCTTCGTCGCCGCGAGGATCGTCACCAAGCTTCTCGGCCGCGTACTCGCGGATCGTCTCGAGGAGGCCGAAGCGGCCGAGCTCACCAGTCGTATCGGCGACGACGAGACTGCTCTCGACCAACGCGTGCAGCGCCTCGAGCACGTCGATCGCCTCGATCTCACCATCGGCGCACACCGCCTCGGCCCCTTCGAGCGTGAAGCCCCCGCGGAACACCGACAGCCGGTCGAACACCAGACGGTCGCGTTCGCTCAGCAGCTCGTAGCTCCAGTCGATGGCTGCGCGCAGCGTCTGGTGCCGCGCCGGTGCTTCGGCTTTGCCGTGCTTGAGCAGCCGGAACCGGTCGTCGAGCCGGTCGGCGATCTGCTCAGGGGTGAGCGTCCGAGTCCACGCTGCGGCGAGCTCGAGCGCGAGCGGGATGCCGTCGAGACGCTCGATGACCCGGACGACACCGCGAGCGTTCGCGCGTGTTAGCTCGAAGTTTCGATTCGCCATCGATGCCCGGTCCGTGATCAAGCGCACCGCGTCGTACGTGTTCAGGACCTCGAGGTCCTCCGAGGTCGTCGGGACTGCCATCGCAGGAACCAGCCACACCGTCTCGTTCCCGACACCGAGCGCTTCGCGGCTCGTTGCAACGATCGTGACCCCCGAGCAAGCCTGGAGCAGCGCGCCGACCAATCCGGATGCAGCTTTGAGTACGTGCTCGCAGTTGTCGAGAAGGATGAGTCGCTCTTCGTCCGCTAGAACGGCGATGAGCGAAGTCGTGATGTCGTCCGATGCGCTCGAGACGCCGAGAGCCGTCGCAACGACGGACGGGATCAGATCGGGGTCGATCACCGGTGCCAGGTCGACGAACCACGCGTCGTTGTCGAACCGGTCAGAGATCCCCTCGCAGAGCGCGGACGCCAGTCGGGTTTTTCCGGCGCCGCCTGGGCCCGTGAGCGTCAGCAGACGTGCCGTTTCGGCGAGCTTGCTGAGCTCGACCAGCTCACGGTCACGTCCGACGAACGTCGTGAATTGCGTTGGGAAGTTTCGCGTGCCCACGGTTCCTCCCCCTTGTGGCCCCCTGCGGCCAGCGTAACCGCCCTACGAACTCTGTAGCCTCGATGGGTGGAAGCGGTTCTTTCTCCAGCGCAGATGCGAGCTGCTGATCAGGCGACGATCTTGCGCGGCATGCCCGGCCCCGTGCTCATGGACCGAGCGGCGCACGCCTGCGCCGTCGTGGCCCTGCGGCTGATGGGAGGTGCCTACGGCAAACGCGTCGTCGTGGTCTGCGGCAAGGGCAACAACGGCGGCGACGGCATCGCATGCGCGCGCCATCTCAGCAACGCCGGCGTCTACGTGACGACATTCCTTCTGGCAGAGCCCACCGGCGATGCCGCCGACCACTTCGAACGACGGCACCCCCCACGCGCACGCTTCGCATCCTGGTCCCGACCGGACTTCGATCGGGCGGCACGAATGGCGGACCTCGTCATCGACGCCGTCCTCGGCACCGGCTTTCGCGGCCCACCTCGCGACGCCGTTGCGGAGGCGATCGCCGCCATCAACGCAAGCCGCAGGCGGGTGCTCAGCGTCGACATCGCCTCCGGGGTGTCCGGCGCGGACGGAACCGTTCCCGGCGATGGGGTACGAGCCGATGTCACCGTTGCCATCCAGGCCTTGAAGATCGGCAACGTTGCCCTCCCTGGAGCCCAACGCGCGGGACGAGTCGATGTCGCCGACATCGGCATCGCGGTTGGCTTCCCGGATAACCCCGCCACAACGTTCGCGCCGAGCGCACGCGACGTTGCCGGAGTGCTTCCGGAGCTCGAAGTCGACACGCATAAGTACCGTGTCGGCGCACTCGCGATCCTCGCCGGCTCGGCTGGGATGACGGGAGCGGCCGTGCTCACCGCGAAGGGCGCGATCCGCGCCGGCACGGGCATGGTGATCATGGGCGTCCCGTCGAGCACGCTCGATGTCTTCGAACATGCGGTCGCCGAGGCGATCAAGGTTCCGCTTCCCGAGTCGGAGGGACAGCTCGAAGCCAAAGCTGTCGACGAGTTCGAGGACCGACTGAAGAGATGCCGGGCGCTGGCGATCGGACCCGGTCTTGGGCGCGGCTCCCGTGTGGTCGCATTGATGCGACGCGCACTCGACGTCGAGCTCCCGCTCGTCATCGACGGCGACGGCCTGTGGGCGCTCGCAGAGATCATGAAGGACGAGCCCGGCGTGCTGCGCGCTCGAAGCCGGCCGGCTGTGCTCACGCCGCACGTCGGTGAGTACACACTTCTCGCCGGACGTCCACCTTTCGACGACCGGGTTTCGGATGTTCGTGATGCTGCACAGAAGTGGGGAGCCGTCGTCCATCTCAAGGGACGTCGTGCGATGAGCGCTTCTCCGCGAGGTCAGGTCTGGATCAATACGAGCGGCAACCCCGGCGCGGCAACCGCCGGCAGCGGCGATGTGCTCACGGGGATCACGGGCGCACTTCTCGCTCAGGGGATGAGTGCAGAGTCGGCGATGTGGTCGGCGGCGTACCTGCACGGCCTCGCCGCGGACTTCGCGGCTGCCGGCAAGGGCGAGCGTGCGCTGGCTGCCGGCGACCTGCCCGAGGCGTTGCCCGCAGTGTTGCGCCACGTCGGGCGTTCGACACAGGCCATCGGCAGGCTCCGAACCGTGCTCGAGTCGATGACATGACCGGCGCAGCGCGCTATCGGCCGACGTACGCCGACATCGACCTCGACGCGATCCGTCACAACGTTTCGACGCTCCGGTCGTTCGTCGCCGACGGCGTCGAAAGCCTCGCGGTCGTGAAGGCGAATGCCTACGGGCACGGCGACGTCGAGGTCGCACGCGCGGCGCTCGATGCCGGTGCGAGCCGCCTCGGAGTCGCGCTCGTCGAGGAGGGCATCCGTCTTCGTGAAGCCGGCATCGACGCGCCGATCGTGCTGCTGGTCGAACCACCGAACGAGGCCGCGAAGGAGATCGTCACGCACGAGCTCACGCCGAGCGTGTCGACGCTCTCCGCTGCTGAAGCCGTGAGCGCGGCGGCGACGGCCGCCGGACGCACGATCAACGTGCATGCGTGCGTCGACACCGGGATGCATCGCGAGGGTGCACCACTCGAGAACGCCATCGGATTCGTCTCGGACGTTGCGCGGTTGCCCGGCCTCGAGCTCGAGGGGTTGTGGAGTCACTTCGCGATGGGAGAGCTCGACGAACACCCCTTCACCACGAGGCAGATAGAACTCTTCGCCGAGCTGTGCGGCGCTCTCGAGCGCATCGGGATCGACGTCCCGACGAAACATCTCACGAGCTCGGCGAGTATCGTGCTCTACCCCTCCGCGCACTTCGATCTCGTGCGGATGGGGATCATGCTCTACGGTCTGTATCCTGCGCCGAGCCTCGAAGAGCGCTGCGGGCTCGAGCCCGCGATGCGGCTGGCCTCCGCGGTTGGTTTCGTGCGTCGCGTGCCGGCCGGCGAGGGCATCTCCTACGGCCACACGTTCGCTCCGGAGCGTCCTACCACGATCGCGACGGTGCCGATCGGCTACGGCGACGGAGTGTCGCGCGCGCTCAGCAACACCGGCGAGGTCCTGATCGGTAACAAGCGACGTCGCATCACGGGTCGCGTGACGATGGACGCCGTAATGGTCGACTGCGGCGACGACGAGGTCTGTCCGGGAGACGAGGTCGTCCTCATCGGCTCACAAGGCTCCGACGAGATCACCGCCACCGAGATCGCGGAGAAGACGGGCACCATCAACTACGAGGTCGTCTGCTCCGTTGGCCCACGCGTGCCTCGGCGCTACCGGCCATAGACTCAAGCGTCATGACCCGTGTGTTGCCCGCGTTGCTGCTGATGCTCCTCCTCGGCGCGTGTGCAGGCTCGTCCGAGGTCGCGGGCGACCGGCGCATCGTCGGCACGACGTCGATCACCTTCACGATCAAGCCGGCTCGCGTCGAGGCCGGCAAGAGCGTGCGGTTGACGCTTCGGCTCGCGAACGCCGGGCGGGACGTCGAGCTCGCTTTCGCCTCGAGTCAGAGATACGACTTCTGGGTAACGCAGGGCAAGCAGGAGATCTGGCGCTGGTCGGACGACCAATTGTTCACCCAACAGATCAGCGAGCAGACCATCCGGTCGCAAAGCTCGCTCGTCTTGGACGAGTCGTGGGCGCCGAGCGAAGCCGGCACGTACACCGTTCACGGCGAGGTGTATGCCGAGGAGTTCCGCCACGACTTGACCGGGGAGCTCGTCGTCGATGGCTAGGCACACACGCTTGCTGGGTTTCGCCGCGCTCACGGCCGGAGCGCTCGCCGGAACCGCGCTCGAGGAGGTCCTCTACCGGCGCCTGTTCCAAGGAACGGATCCCGAGCGCGACGAACCGATCGGCTCTGTTCCCGGGACGACGAGCTGGGTGGAGGCCGATGATTCGACGATGCTCTACGTGCGCTCCTACGGCCCGCCGGACGCGAAGAACGCGATCGTTTTTGCGCACGGCATCACGGAGAACCACGTCATCTGGCACTACCTCCTCCGGGACCTGCGAACCGACGGCACATACCGTCTCGTCGCCTACGACGCGAGAGGCCACGGCAACTCAGGCCCGGCCAGAGGCCCCAACGGCACCACACCGTTCAACGGCGACACCCTCGGACGCGATCTCGCGTCGGTGGTAGACCAGGCCACGACCGGACCGGTCGTGCTCGTCGGTCACTCGCTCGGCGGGATGACCGCACTGACGCAACTGATCCTCGACCGCGCCGAGCGGGAGCGCGTCGCCGGAGCGATCATCGTGAACTCAACGTTCACCGCACAGCTCGCCGGATGGCGCGGGCGCGGCAAGCCCAAGGAGCGCACCTTTGAACGCGCGGGCGACGTCGTGCGGCGCGTGGCCGGAGACGACGCGAAGCGCATCGACCGACTCCGCCTCGGCGCGAGCGACCTGACCTTCGTGGCCGCGCGAGCGATCTTCGGACGCAACGCCTCGCCGCGTCACGTGGCTGTCGCCTTTCACATGTTCGAGGCGACGTCGGCTCAGACGCTTGCCGCCGCGATCGACATCGCGAGCTACGACGTTCACGCCGACCTCGAGCGGATCGACGTCCCCGTGCTGATCGTGGCCGGATCGAGGGACATCCTCACGCCCGCGTTCCTGTCGCGCGAGATGAACAGGCGCATCCCTGACTCGGCGCTCGTCACCTTCGAAGGCTGCGGACACATGTCACCGTTCGAGCGCCACGACGACCTCACGGCCGAGGTCCGCAAGTTCGCCGACCGCGTCTTCTCATGACCCACACGTGATCACCGACGTTGTGGGCATCACGGTCGGGCACTACACCGATGCCGAAGGCATCACGGGATGCACGGCGATCCTGCTGCCGCCGGGCACCGTCGGCGCGTATGTGCTCGCGGGTGCGGCCCCGGGCACCCGGGAGACCGATCTGCTCAGCCCGCAGACCATCGAAACCGAGGTGCACGCTTTCGTCCTCACCGGCGGAAGCGCGTTCGGACTCGCGTGCGCGGACGGCGTCGCATCTGTCCTCGAGGAACGTGACATCGGTTTCGAGTTCGGCGGTGTCCGCGTGCCGCTGGTCCCTACGGCAGTGATATTCGATCTCGGCATCGGTGATCCCAAAGCGCGCCCTCGCCCCGAGCACGGACGTGCCGCCGCCGGCAACGCCGGGACGATCGTCCCTGAAGGATCGGTCGGTGCCGGCACCGGTGCGACGGTGGGGAAGTGGGCCGGCGTCGAGCACCGAATGAAGGGTGGCCTCGGGACGGCGTCGGCCAACATCCCCGGAACCGACGCCGTCGTCGGCGCGATCGTCGTGTGCAATGCCGCCGGTGACGTCGTCGACGAGAAGGGCGAGGTGATCGCCGGTGCGCGGGCGCACGGCGAGACTCCTGTGTGGCCGTCGCTTCGTGGACAGTCGACGGTCCTCGCGTGCGTAGCGACCAACGCGATCTTGGACAAAGGCCGCGCGATGCATGTCGCGCGCATGGGTGCGGCCGGTATCTCGCGAGCGGTTGTTCCCGCGCACACCTTCTACGACGGCGACATCGTGTTCTGCGCAGCCACCGGTGAAGTCGAATGCGAGCCGACGATCGTCGGCTCGCTGGCGGCAGCTGTCGTGGCGGAGGCCCTTCGCCGCGGCGTCCGCGCGGCGAAAGGCCTCGGCGGCGTCCCTGGTCTCGCCGACTGAACATGTCGGCACCTCGTGCCAGCCTCTCGGCGTGGAAGCGACGATGACGGCGCAAAGCAACTCCGAGCTGACCGCGCTTGCCGAGGAGGTCGAGGCGTGCCGCGCCTGCGCGCTCGGCGGGCTCCGCACTCGATCCGTCTTCGGCAACGGCGACCCCGAGGCGGATCTGATGTTCGTCGGAGAAGGTCCGGGCTTCCACGAGGACCAGCAGGGACTTCCGTTCGTCGGCGCCGCAGGCAAGCTCCTTGATCGCTTGATCGAGGAGAGGCTTGAGATGCGGCGCTCCGGCGTGTGGGTGTGCAACGTCTTGAAGTGCCGGCCGCCCGGCAACCGCGATCCACTCCCGGCGGAGGTCGAGGCGTGTAAGCCGTTCCTCGGTAGGCAGCTCAAGCTCATCGAGCCGAAGGTCGTGGTCGCGCTCGGCAACTTCGCGTCCAAGCTCCTGACCGGCTCGGAGCGCGGTATCACCAAGCTTCGCCACGACCGGTTCCACCTGAAGAACGGCACGCCGCTGTTGTGCACGTTCCATCCCGCGGCGGCTCTCCGTGGAGGAGCAGCCGCCGAGGGCATCGCGATCGATTTCGACGAGATCAAGAAGGTCCTCGATGCGCAGAGCCGGGCGGCTGAAGTGCCCGAGGAACGTGTCGAAGAGCCCGCCGAGCAACTCGGCCTGTTCTAGCTCGTAGGCTGTGAACCCATGCGGCTTCCCTTCCTGGCCGTTCGAACGCGGTCGGCGACCGAAACCACGTCGCTCGGCAGCCGCATCGGCGCCATCCTCCGTCCCGGAGAAGTGCTTCTCCTGTGCGGTGACCTGGGAACCGGCAAGACCACGTTCGTCCAGGGTCTCGCTCAAGGCCTCGACATCGCCACGCGGCCGCGGTCGCCGACATTCACGATGGTGCACACCTACGACGGTGGAAAGTACCCGCTCGTGCACGCTGATCTCTACCGCCTCGAGAGTTCCACCGAGGTGCTGAGCCTCGGCCTCGAGGAACTCTTCGAGCCACCGGCCGTCGCCGTTGTCGAATGGGGCGAGAAAGCGACGCCCATCGTCGGCGACCACTACCTCGAGCTCGGCTTCTCGTACGGCGAAGGTGATGACGACAGTGAGGACGACACGCGCAACATCCGTTTCCTCCCCTTCGGACGCTGGCGAGAGCGCATGTCCGACCTTTCGGATGCGGTGCGCTCGTGGGCTACTTCGGGACCAGCGGGAACTGCGTAGATGCTCGTCCTCGGCATCGAGACCTCTACACCTCGAGCGTCGATCGCGCTCGTGACCCAGACAGAGGTGGTTGCGTCCTACGAGCTCGGCCGTGGCAAGTCGCAGGACCAGATCCTGATGCCTGCTGCGGAGGGGTTGCTGTCGGACGCCGGCATCACGTGGGGGCAGGTCGCGGGCATCGCCGTTGGTCTTGGCCCCGGCCTCTTCACGGGCTTGAGGGTCGGTGTTGCCACCGGGAAGGCCCTCGCGCAGACGTTGGGCGTCTCGATCGTCGGACTGTCCTCGCTCGATGTTCTTGCGTACTCCGTCCGCTACACGAGACGAGTCATCTGTACCGCCGTCGACGCCCGGCGCAACGAAGCGTTCTGGGCCTTCTATCGAGCCACACCCGGAGGCGTTCAGCGCCTCACCGAGTTTCGGTGCGCGCCCGCCGAGCATTGCAGCAACGAGATCCAAGCGCGTGGAGAGCCGGTGCTCGTCGTCGGCAACGCGCCGTACCTTTACCGGGACGCCTTCGCGGACGGCAGTCGAGATATCGAGCTCGCCGGCATCGCCGACGCCATCCCGACGGCGATCTCGTTGGCCGAGCTGGCGGTAGCCAGGCTTCTGCGCGAGGATTCAGACAGTCTCACCGACGTTCGTCCCCTGTACGTTCGCAAGTCGGATGCCGAGATGAAGTGGGAGAAGGCAGACAAGCCCTGATCATGGTGAAAGAACAGGCCCGCGAGGTCCTCGAGATCGAGGTCATCCCACTGCGCCGCCGCCATCTCCCGTCGGTTCTGCGTATCGAGGGCAAGGTCTATCCACGACCGTGGTCTGCTGGGCTCTTCTTGTCCGAGCTCGCTCAGAAAGGGTCCCGTGCATACTTCGTCGCGCGTCACGGCGGTCGTGTCGTCGGCTACGCCGGTGTGATGATCCTCGGCGACGAAGGCCACGTCACGAACATCGCCGTCGATCCCTCGTACCACCGCAACAAGATCGGGAGCCGGCTTCTGGTCGCACTGGTCGATGCCTCACGTCAACGGCGCGTACGCTCGATGACTCTCGAGGTGCGCCGCGCGAATACCGGCGCGCAGGCGATGTACCGCCAGTTCGGGTTCCAGACCGTCGGTGTGCGCCGCGGGTATTACGTCGAAACCGGCGAGGACGCCTACATCATGTGGGCCGAAGGGGTCTGGACGCCTGAGTATGAGCGCCGTCTGCAGAAGATCCGCGTCCGAATCGGCCGGGCGTGAGCGGATCGCTCGTCCGAGATGACAACAAACGCCTCCCGCTGATAGGGCCGGACGCGTTGGTCCTCGGAATCGAAACCTCATGTGACGAGACCGCGTGCTCCGTCGTTCGTGGCGGCACGGCCGTCCTGTCGAACGTGATCGCGTCGCAGGCCGACCTCCATAGACGCTTCGGTGGCGTTGTCCCCGAGCTCGCAGCACGTGCTCACGTCGAGAAGATGCCCCAGGTCGTTGAGCTCGCACTCCGCGATGCACGTGTCGTCTTGAGTGACATCGAGGCGGTGGCTGCAACGCGGGGGCCGGGGCTGATGGGCGCCCTTCTGGTGGGATACGCGACGGGCAAGGCGATGGCATCCTCGCTCGGCGTGCCGTTCTGCGGCGTGCATCACATCGAGGGACACATCTTCTCGAGCGTGCTCACGGAGCACGATCTCGAACCGCCTTTCATCGCGCTCGTGGTCTCCGGCGGCCACACGTCGCTGTACGCGGTCCGAGCCAAGGGAAGCTACGAGATGCTCGGTGAGACCCTGGACGACGCCGCCGGTGAAGCATTCGACAAGATCGGGCGCTTCCTCGGCCTCGGATTCCCCGGTGGGCCGGCGATCGACCGGCTGTCCCGCGAGGGCAACGAGAAGGCCGTCGCCTTCCCTCGAGCGATGCTTCGGGAGGGATACAACTTCAGCTTTTCGGGACTGAAGACCGCCGTCGTGCGCCACGTGCGGCGGGCCGAAGACGCGGGGGAGTCGGTCGTCCGATCCGACATCGCCGCATCGTTCCAGGAGGCGATCGTCGACGTCCAGATCGCCAAGACGCTTCGCGCCGTTGAGGCCGAGGGGATGAACAGGATCGTTGTCGGAGGTGGCGTGGCGGCAAACTCCCGGCTGCGCCATCGCCTCTGCGCCGAGGCGGAGTCCAAGGGCTACCGCCTGTGCATCCCCGCGGTCTCTCTCTGCGTCGACAACGGTGCGATGATCGCCGCCGCCGGACACTTCCGTCTCCAGCGGGGTGAGTCCACGCCACTGTCCGCATCGGCGGACGCGGCGCTGCCCCTCCCGGGATAGGCCGGGATAGGCCGGGATAGGCCGGGATAGGCCGGGATAGTTGCGCACAGCCATTCAATAGTCGGCGCAGCGGCCGACTCCTCGATGCAGGCGCACCCCTCCGCCTGGGGGGCCCGAGCCCTTCTGAAAATGATGGGCTCGGCTCGCCTCGCCGGCCTGGTTTACGGGCCGCGAGGCGAGACGCCCCCCTGATCGCCCGGTTGACGCGCTGGCACTCTCCGAACTAGAGTGCTAATCGTCGTTTCCCACCGAGCAATCAGGAGGTCTAGCTGTGGCGACCAAGACCAAGACCAGCATCGAGCCCCTCGAGGACCGCGTTGTGGTGCGCCCGCTCGACGCCGAAGAGATCACCTCTTCCGGCCTCGTGATCCCCGACACCGCCAAGGAGAAGCCCCAGGAGGGCGAAGTTCTCGCCGTCGGACCGGGCCGCTGGGACGATGATGGCGAAAAGCGCATCCCCGTCGACGTGAGCGCCGGAGACCGCGTCCTGTACTCGAAGTACGCGGGCACAGAGGTCAAGATCGACGGCGAGGAACTCCTCGTGGTCCCAGCGCGCGACATCCTCGCGCGGATCAATTAAGCGCAGGCGCCTGTCATGCCGTCCAAGGAACTGAAGTTCCGCGCTGATGCACGCCGTGCGCTCGAAACGGGCGTAGACCGGCTTGCGAACGCCGTCAAGATCACCCTCGGTCCGAAGGGACGGAACGTCGTCCTCGAAAAGAAGTGGGGACCGCCGACCATCACCAACGACGGCGTCACGATCGCCAAGGAGGTCGAGGTCGAAGATCGCTTCGAGAACCTCGGAGCTCAGCTCGCCAAAGAGGTTGCTTCGAAGACGAATGACGTCGCCGGTGACGGCACGACGACCGCAACCGTTCTCGCCCAGGCGATGGTGCACGAGGGCCTGCGCAACGTCGCCGCCGGCGCGAACCCGATGGTGATGCGGCGCGGTATCGAGAAGGGCGTCGAAGCAGCCGTAAACGCCCTACGTGCGCAAGCCAAGGACGTCTCCGGACGCGACCAGATCGCGCACGTGGCCGCCAACTCGGCCGCCGACCTCGAGGTCGGGGACATGATCGCCGCCGCGATGGACAAAGTCGGCAAGGACGGCGTCATCACCGTCGAGGAATCGCAGACCTTCGGACTCGAGCTCGAGACCGTGGAAGGCATGCAATTCGATCGCGGTTACATCTCGCCATACTTCGTCACCGACCAGGATCGGATGGAAGCGGTGCTCGAGGATGCGCTCATCCTGATCGCCAACAAGAAGATCTCAGCCGTAGGCGATCTGCTTCCGATCCTCGAGAAGGTCGTTGCTTCGGGCAAGCCTCTGCTCGTCGTTGCCGAGGACATCGAAGGCGAAGCGCTCGCCACCCTCGTTGTGAACAGGATCCGCGGCACCATCAAGGCCGCAGCGGTGAAGGCACCAGGGTTCGGGGATCGTCGCAAGGCCATGCTCGAGGACATCGCGATCCTCACCGGCGGCCAGGTCATCTCCGAAGAGATCGGGATCAAGCTCGAGAGCGTGGAGCTCGAGATGCTGGGCAAGGCCCGCAAGGTCGTCATCACGAAGGACAACACCACGCTCGTCGACGGCTCCGGCCCCGCGGACGGCATCAAGGCACGGATCAACCAGATCCGGGCGGAGATCGATCGCACAGACTCCGACTGGGACCGCGAGAAGCTGCAGGAGCGCCTGGCCAAGCTCGCCGGCGGCGTCGCCGTCATCAAGGTCGGCGCCGCGACCGAAGTTGAGCTGAAGGAGAAGAAGCATCGGATCGAGGACGCCCTCTCGGCAACCCGCGCGGCGGTCGAGGAAGGCATCGTCCCCGGCGGCGGCGTCGCGCTGATCCGAGCCGAGGACGCCGTCCGCACAGCCATCGAGGGCCTCGAGGGCGAGGTGAAGACGGGCGCGCAGATCGTGCTCAGCTCGCTGTCAGCCCCCTTGCGTCAGATCGCGCTGAATGCCGGCTACGAGGGCTCGGTGATCGTGGAGAACGTCAGGAACGCGAAGGGCGCGAAAGGATTCAACGCCGCCACCGGCGAATACACCGACCTCCTCAGGGACGGTGTCGTCGATCCGGTGAAGGTGACGCGCTCGGCCGTGCAGAACGCTGCGTCGATCGCCTCGCTCGTGCTGACGACCGAAGTGCTCGTCGTCGAGAAACCGGAAGAAGAGCCGGCCGACGATGGAGCCGGCCACGGTCACGCCCACTAGCCCGAAGTTACGCCCCGAAGTTACGCCCCGAAGTTACGCAAGTCAGAACGCCAGGTTCTCGGCGGACCACTGGTTGCCGCAGCTTCGGCACACGCAGTCGCCGAGCGCTTTGTAGAGACGCTTCGAACCGCACTCGGGACAGGCCTGCGCGAGCTCGATCCAGTCTGGGCGTGTTGTCTGACATACGGGGCAGACGAGGATCTGTTCGTCGTCGATCACGGCCCGTGCCCAGGCAGAAGCACCCTTCTTCGGGTCGGTCGCCTCGGTCTCGCAATAGAGGCACTTCGCCACGGCCCGTATGGTCTCAGAAAGCCGCCTGAAACAGAAGAGGGAGGGCCTCTGGCCCTCCCTCTCTTTCGATCTAGCTCGGGTCTGGTTACGCAGCCCGGCGCAGCGTCTTCTGACCGTTGCGCGAGACGTAGCTGTGGAAGTAATCGATGAGCTCTTCCCACAGCATCGCCATGCCGCCGACCATGAATCCGGTCATAACGGCGCCGATGGCGTGCGAGCGCACGTCGATCCCCCAGGCAGAGAAGATCTGGAAGTCGACGAGGTAGGCGTAACCCACGCCCAGGCCCAGCCAAAGGATGAGGTTGCTGGCGCGGCCAGCCGCCTCACGTCCGTACTGGGAGACCAAGCGCACGGCAAGAGCCGTGATCAGGCCTCCGAAGGCAAGCAGAGCAAACTCGTGCATGCCACTCTCCTTTCGTCAGAAGAAAGACTCCAGGTGAGGAGGTTAGGTTTCACCTTTGTGATTTACTGTGGCCTCGTGTGATTGTGAAACAGTTGTCAACTTCCTTATTCGCCTGTTAACTAGAGTGACGACAATGCGAAAGACCCCTGCTCGATGCGCGCGGGCGCTCGTCGCCTGCCTCACAACGGCCGTTGTGCAGCTGGTCGTGCTCGCGCCTGCGCAGAGCCAGGTCGAAGCCAAGCGGGGCGAAGCCGCGTCACTTCAGGCTGAGATTGAGAAACAGGGACAGGCCCTCTCATTGGCCGACGAGCA
The DNA here is from genome assembly GCA_964520325.1 of uncultured Actinomycetes bacterium. Taxonomy (GTDB): domain Bacteria; phylum Actinomycetota; class JAICYB01; order JAICYB01; family JAICYB01; genus CAZFOB01. The sequence goes on from CAZFOB010000004.1 coordinate 43,950, forward strand.
GTTCAATGCGGCGCGCATAGAGCGTCAGGCGATCGAGGCCAGGGCGACGTCGGTGCAGAGTCAGGTCACCGCCGCGTCGCAGCGTTGGGGCGAGCTCAAGTCACAGCTTGCGCGGCGCGTCCGACTGCTCTACATGCACCCAGGGGCCGCGATCGATGCATTTCTCGGCTCGAGGTCGATCTCCGATCTCGCACGTGCTCAGAAGCTCGGGTCGGCGGTCCTCACCGCCGACACCGAGCTCGTGATGGCGACCGAGAAGGCGCGCCATGAGGTCATGGCGCGCGCAGAGACTTTGGGCGGCATTCGAGACATTGCGCGCGACAAGGAGCAGGAGCTCGCCTCCCGGCGCTCTGATGTGAACGGGGCCCTCGCGAACCAGCGGACGCTGCTGAGCAAGGTGAAAGGCGACATCGCGAAGTTGATCGCCGAAGAGCGGCGGCAGCAGCTGGCGCAGGCTCAGGTACAGCAGGAGGCACAGGCACAGCAGGGAGAGGACAGAGCGGAGGAAGGGGCCCACGAGCCGTCGGGTCCGATCATCGGTGGTTCCGCTCCGGGCGAGGAAGATACCGAGCCCGCCTTGGAGGAGCCTGCCGGCCCGCCTCCGCCGGTCAACGGTGGTGCCGGCAAAGCCGTTTCGACCGCGGTGGCCCAGCTCGGCAAGCCGTACGAGTGGGCGGCGGACGGTCCCGACTCGTTCGATTGTTCGGGACTCACGATGTATGCGTGGTCTTCTGCCGGAGTCTCCCTGCCGCATTCCTCTGCTGCGCAGTACTCCTCGCTCCCGCATGTCGCGCGCAACCAGCTCCAAGCAGGGGACTTGGTCTTCTTCGGAAGCCCGATCCACCACGTCGGGATCTACGAAGGCGGTGGCGTCATGATCAGTGCGCCGCAGACCGGAGACAATGTCCGGCGCGATTCGATCTCGCGCGCGGACTACGTCGGAGCAGCTCGGCCTTAGTACTCGGTTCTGATGCCGGCCATGGCCGGGCCAAGTGCTTCGAGTGCCGAACGGTGCTGGAGCAGTTTCCCCATATTGCCGGTGATGGTCAGCTTGCCCTGCATGAACGCGCTCTGCGGGTTGATCTCACCGCGGCCGAGCTCGCATGCCGTTGCGTAGTCCTGTGCGAACGTGACGTCCGCGGCGGCCTCGTCCAAGCCTGGACCGAGCCCTCCCTCGACTCGACCATGGTCGAAGGACGTCCAGTACTGCACGTCACCGTCCGGGCCTCCGGAGACACGTTGCTGGATCGTGAGCTCGGTGGCCTTGATCGCGTCACGGGTTTGCTCTGAGGTGTTGAGCGCCGAGACGAGCGCGTCGATCCACTCCTCCGACAGAAACTTCGCCATCAGTTCATGGGCCTGAGGTTCGGACGGAGGTTCGGACGGTCCGCGATGTACTCCTCGAGTGTGAGCATGTTGGGGTTGGAAAGGTTCGGGTCGGCGACCTGCGCGAGCTGGAGGAGCACGCCGTTGGCTTGCCGCGGCGAGATGAACGCTTCCTTCCAGAACTCGTTTTCGAGGTTGATATCGATGGGGTCGTATCCGTGAGCTCGCAGTTGTTCGATCGCGAGCGCCAGATCGCGTACGAAGAAGGTGACATGGTGGAGTCCCTCGCCGCGCTTGGTGAGGAATCGGTAGAGGAAGCCGTCCTTGTTCAGCGGCTCGATGATCTCGATCTTCCCTCCGGGCAGCTGGAACTGGAGCCACCGAAAACCGTTGCGTGGTTCATCACCTGCGTCGACGAAACCGGCCCCGAGCACGTCGGTGAGCATCCGCGCTGCCGGCTCGGCGTCCCACGTCGCCATGGCAACGTGATCCATCTTGAGGATCTCGATCGGAAGCCCATGCTTCATCAGAGAGGACTTCGTCGGATCTGCCATGGGGCAAGAGCTTAGAACATGAGTGTCTGACAAACTGATGACATGGAACGACCCTCCCGTTTGCCCCTCTACGTCGGCGTCGCACTTCTCGTGGCCGGATGGTCGGTCATCCTGATCGCCTGGTACCAGACCGGCCAGCAGGAACTTGAGACCGGTCAGCTTCCCTATGTGATCTCCGGCGGCTTCGGCGGTTTCGGGTTGTTGCTCATGGGCGTCATCTCGATCCTCGTGGACGTCGTTCGCCAGGCCGAGACGAAGCTGCGGAACAGCGCTGAGACTCTGCACGACCGCATGGAAGCACTGGCCGAGACCTTTGTACTGTCGCAGACGGCGCCGCGTGCATCCCGCCAGCCGGCGCCACAGGCTGGGGACGGGAGAGCCAAACGGGGACGACAGCGCCCTCGGCAACGTTCCGGGGGCCGAGCGGCGTCGGAGTAGCCGGCAGTGCCCCGCTTATAATCGGCGTCAAGTCTTGAGTTTCTGGACGCCTGATCTCAACAACAACGGGAGGGTCGCATGGGTCTTTTGGACGGGAAGGTCGCCATCGTCACCGGAGCCGGACGCGGTGTAGGGCGCGGGCACGCCATCGAGCTCGCAAAACAGGGAGCCAAGGTCATCGTCAACGACCTCGGGGGTGAATGGGACGGATCGGGCGAGGACAACCGGCCGGCGTCCGGCGTTGTCGAGGAGATCAAGGCGCTCGGCGGAGAGGCCGCTGCCAACTTCGGCAACGTGGCCTCGTGGGATGGCGCGAAAGAACTGATCGATCAGGCGGTCGAGACCTTCGGCGACCTCAACATCGTCATCAACAACGCGGGGATCCTCCGCGACCGCATGGCTTTCAACATGGAAGAGTCGGAGTGGGACTCGGTCGTGGCTGTGCACGGCAAAGGTCATTTCGCCCCGACGAGATTCGCGTGCGCCTACTGGCGCCAGAAGTCGAAGCAGACCGGCGAACCGATATATGGACGCTTGATCCACACCTCGTCGGAGTCGGGTCTGTTCGGCAACGCCGGTCAGTGCAACTACGACTTTGCCAAAGCGGGCCTCATCTCCTTCTCGTTGTGCATCGCGCGCGAGATGGTCAAGTACGGCGTCACGTCGAACGTGATCGCTCCGCGCGCACGCACACGGTTGACCGAAGCAACGTTCGGCAATATCCCGAAGCCCGAGGGTTTCGACGCATGGGACCCCGACAACGTCGCGCCGTGGGTCGTCTACCTCTGCACAGAGCAAGCCGCGCACATCTCGGGCCAGTGCTTCCTGGTCACCGGCGGCGAGGTGTCCCTCATCGAGCAGCACCATGTGGAACGCTCGATCAACAAGGACGACCGCTGGACGGTCGAGGAGCTCGTCGCCAAGTCGGGCAACCTGTTCGGTGATCTCCCCACGAGCCCGGTTACGCGGTCACCCGTTTCCAGTGGCGCGGTGAGCTGAGCCGTTGGCCGAGCTGCGCTGGAAGAAGAACGTTGGGTCGGTGGAGATCGTCAAGCTCTCCGTCGGAAGGATGGACAACAACGTCTACGTGATCCGAACGGACGAGAATGCGTTCGTCGTGGATGCCGGATCGGCCGAACCGGATGCGGTGCTGGCCGAGCTCGGCGATCGCACGTTCGATGCCGTGCTGCAAACGCACAACCACGGCGATCACATCGCAACCCTGCGCGAGGTGGTCGAGGCAACGAAAGCACCCGTGTTCGCGCACCCGTCCGATGCGATACCGGTTAAGGCTGTGCCGCTCGAGGACGGCGCATCGGTTTCGCTTGGCGGCGAAACACCTGTCAACCTGACCGTACTCCACACCCCAGGCCATACCCCAGGCGGCGTGTGCTTCCTGCTCCAGGAGGAAGGCGAGGCGCACCTGTTCGCAGGCGACACATTGTTCCCGGGGGGACCGGGAAACACATTCGGCAATGCCGACGATTTCAAGACGATCATCCGCTCGCTCGAGGAAAAGCTGTTCGTCCTGGACGACGCCACGCATGTGTACCCCGGGCACGGTAACGACACGACCATCGGTGCGGAACGTCCGCACCTCGAGGAGTGGCGAGCCCGCGGCTTCTAGTTACAGAACGACGGTTGCACCGCCGTCGATCTTGCGCTCGCCCTGCTCGTTGGTGACTTCGAGGTCGAGATCGGCTCTCGTTTCGCCGTTGCTGTCGTAGACCTTGGTCACCGTGCCGCTGCACACGATCGACTCGCCGGGCCACACCTGTCCGATGAACCGTGTCCGGAAGCGCCGGACGTTGTCCTCACCGAGCCAGTTGGTGAGGAACGTACCGAGGACGCCGGCCGTGAACATCCCCTGAGCGAAGACGCCGGGGTAGCCGGCCGACTTCGCGAAGTCCTCGTTCCAGTGGATGGGGTTGAAGTCGCCCGATGCACCCGCGTAGCGTACGAACATCGCCCGGTCGACCTTCTCGATCATCGTTTCCTTCCGCTCGGTCCCTACTTCGATGGCGCTCATGAAGTGGCTGCCTTGCTCGTCTGGATGGTTGTACCTCGGGAGTACGCGACGGTCTCGCCGTTCTGGTCCTTGAAGACAGTTTCGGAAACGATGAAGGTCATCGTTCCGCCGCGTTTGCCTTCCTTCTCGTAGCGATCCTTGACGTGCGAGGAAGCAGTCAGCACGTCACCGGCGCGAAGCGGCCGGACATACTCGAACTCTTGCTCGCCGTGAAGCACGCGACGCATGTCGAGACCGCCTGCTCCGCCGCCACCTCCACCTTCGGACGCTCTGGCGGACGGTCTGGCGGACGGTCGAGGCTGACGCGCTCTCCATAGGGCGATCGATTGTGGAAAGGTCGGCGGCGCAACGGCGTCGGTCGTTTCGTACACGTCGCTCTCGTTCTGAACAGCGCGTGCGAACTCCGCGATCTTGCCGCGCTCGACGAGCCACTCCGCCGGCGGTCCGCCGGCACTGCGTGCTTGTTCGCTCATCTCGTCCCCCTGTGTTCTATGACTCTGGCGTTGTCTCGTTCGAGAGAGGAGCGTACCGCTTCAAGAAATCGATGATCTCGTCGACGGCTTCCGGACGCGCGTCGAGGAGGTTGGTTCCATGAGCATCACCGTCGTAGATCCGCGTGTCCGGATTGGGAAGGGCGCGAGCGAGCTCCTCGACCGACGAGAAGGCTTCACCGTCTTCGCGTGAGGCAAGCAGCAGCACGGGACGCTGCACGTTGATCGCGGAGAGCGGTGCGTCCAGCCCCATGAAGCGTTGCGGTGGAGAGATCGCAACAACGGCGGGTGTCCTCTGGGTCGCGGCCGCGATGATCGACGCCGTTCCGCCCATCGAGGCCCCCATGAAGACGACGCTGCGCGCGCCACGACCTCTGAGGAAGGCCGAGGCCGCCTCGATGTCCGTCGGAGCCTTCGCAACCTCCCTGTTGCCGCCCGAGGATCCGAATCCTCGGAAGTCGAAAGCGAGGGACATGTAACCGGCTTCTGTGAGCTGTTCTGCTGTGGAGTACCAGCTGGTCGCATCGGCCGGGAACATGTGCGCAAGCGTGACCCCGACGCGTCCGGATCCGAACAGACGTCCCTTGAGCGTGCGTCCGTCGCTCGTCCGAAACGTCACTGCGCTCTGCCGGACGTCGTCCTCGCCCCGCTCAGTCTGGGGTCCGCCTTGACCGCACGCTGTGCCGATCACGCAGCACAGCACGACGGCACAGACGATCCGGGCACCTCTCACGGTCGCCATATCTATCAGGATTCACGCAGGAACAGAGAGGATCGCGGATCCGCGTGCGCGGCGCCCGGCTGCTAGACTCACCTCTTCATGGCGAAAAAGGGACGAAAGCGCAAGCAGCGGCGCAAGAAGAAGGCCAATCACGGCAAGCGCCCGAACGCTGGGAAGTCGTAGCTCTCAGCGCGCTCGTCCGTTGGTGTTTACCCGCTCGTCCGCTCATCTGAGGGTTCCTGGGCCTCGATGCGGCTCGCCCCGGTCCTCGCGGCCGCGCCCCCGGCGACCAGTACTGCACCCGCTATCAGCAGGGCGTAGCGATTCCCGTCCCATCCCGCCCATCCGGCCCATCCGGAAGAGAGTGAGTCGGCATAGCGGTCCATCAGCGCCGCGATCCCACCGAAGACCACCGACCCTGCGATGAGGCAGACCCGCGCGAGGACGTGGACGGTCGCCATCACGCGTCCGCGGTACTCATCGGGCGCGGTCCGCTGCGCGACGGTGATGCCGAGGACCATGGCGATCGACAGTCCGGCACCGAATGCGACCGAGAGACCGACGGCGAGCCACGCGTGGGCGACGACGGCCATGAGGATCAGGATCAGACCCGACCCGCCGAGACCGAGACGGAACAGCTCAGATTCGCGTTTCGTGGACTTCTGCGAGACGTATGCGCCGATCGCCATACCGACACCCCACAGTGCGATGAGTGAACCGAAAACCGAGTCCGATGCACGCAACGTGGTCTTCACGTACGGGATGCCGATCGCGAACAGGGCGCCACCGGCGCCCGTGGCCAGGGCCATCCCGATGATCATGTCGCGGCGTCCGCGATCCTCGAGGAGATAGCTGATCCCCTTGACCAAGTCCTTCTCGATCGCGTGGAGTGCGCCGTCTGACGTCTCCGCAGCCTTTCGCACGAAGCCGACGGCTCTCGGTAGCGCGAGGATCGCCCACGCTGAGATGAGGAACGTGAGCGCGTCGAAGAAGAACGGAAGCGCGAAGCGTTGCCGGGCGAGGAAGCCGATGATCGGCGCGTTGATCAACGCGCGCGCAGCGGCGTCTGATGCAACCACCAGCCCCCCGGCGATGGGGATGGCGCCCCACTGCGCGATCATGATCAGTCCGTTGGCCGCGGCGAGCCGATCCGACGGGACCAACTTCGGTACGACCGCGTCGCGGGCGGGAAGGAAGACGAGGCTCATCCCTTCGAGCACGAACGCGATCGCGTAGACGGCTCCGAGGTTGGGTGTAAAGGGAACCGCCGCGATGAGCGCTGCGCGGATCAGGTCGGTGGCGATCATCGTCCGACGTCTGTCGAAGCGGTCGGTGATCGTCGATGCGATCGGTGCGGCGATCAGCGCGGGCAGGATGCGGAAGCCCAGGATCCCGGAGATCGCGAGACCCTCGATCGACGATCCGCGCGTGAGATCGCGGACGAAGAGCATGAGGCCGAACGTCGCGACCCAGTCGCCGAGGCTCGAGACGCTGTGTCCGGCGAGCAGGTAACGGAAGGGACGGTTGCGGAGGAGGACACCTCCTCCGGACGTCTGCTGCACCGACACTCCCTCCGTCTGCCCGAGCCCAGCCTACTTTTCGGGGAGCACCCAACGGTGCATCCTTCCGAGGGGGGACTTAAACGGTCATCCTGGTCGCCCATGGCGATCCTTCTCTGGGCGGTCATCGGCTATGTCTGCGGGACGCTTCCGTCCGCGTGGCTCATCGCCGTCATCACCGGCAATCGCGCTGCGTTGGATGCGGTTCAGCGCACCGTCGGAGAAGCCGATGCGCATCTACTGCTGAAGCAACACACGGGTCGCCTCGCAGCGTGCGCAGCTGCGATGGACGTGCTGAAGGGATTCACACCCATCGTGCTGGCGCTGCGCATCACCGGTCCGCACGAGATCGCGGCGTGCGCTATCGCCGCGGTGTGCGGACATTGCTGGCCTCCCATCTATTACCGATTCGCCGGGCGCGGTCTTGCCACGGCCGCTGGAACGTTCCTCGCCTTCCTGCCGGTGGAGATGGTGATCGCCGGGATCATCAGAGTGATCGGGGTCCCATTGAAAGCCGGGGGACTGCTCTCGACGGTTGGCTTCGGTCTCGTCCCGGTGATCGCGTGGTACCGCGGGCAGCCTCAGGTGTACGTACTGGCGTCCGGCGCGATCAACGTCCTGATCGCGTTCCGACGGCTCGAAGGTCTGGAGGACGACGTGCGGCTCGGTGTTCCGATCCATGTCGCCGTCTTCCGCCGCGTGATCCTCGACAGCTCGGCCAGGGGCCCGCGTCCGGTCCCGCCGCCGAAGACTCCCCGAGATGCGTGGTGAAGGTCGGGATCGACATCGGCGGCACCTTTACCGATCTCGTCGCCGTGACCGGCGATCGGATCGTCGTTCGCAAGGTGTCCTCGACGCCGTCCGATCCCTCGGTTGCGTTCGCCGACGCGCTGGCGTCGGTTGACGAGCAGCCGGACGAAGTGCTTCACGGGACGACGGTCGCGACCAATGCCGTGCTCACCCGGACGGGGGCCGAGCTCGGGTTCATGACCACCGAGGGTTTCCGGCATCTCCTCCAGCTGGCGCGTCAGAACCGTCCTTCTCTGTATGACTTGCGAGCGCGCCGGCCGGAGGCGCTCGTCGACGCTGCGCGTTGCGTTGGCGTGGTCGAACGTGTCGGCCCGCACGGTGAGGTGCTGAAGCAGCTCGACGAACCGTCGGTGCGTTCCGCGCTCGAGGCTCTCCGCGGTGTGGACGGCGTCGCGGTCTGTCTCCTTCACTCCTACGCCAACGCGGCGCACGAGCAACGCGTTGGGGAGTTGGCGCGCGAGGTGCTCGGCAGCGATGTCGCCGTGTCGCTTTCGACCGACGTCCTTCCCGAGTTTCGCGAGTACGAACGCGCGTCGACGACCACGCTCAACGCTTACGTGCAGCCGGCCTTGACGAGATACCTCGGTCGCATCTCCGCAGTCGTGTCGGGACGCATCGGTGTGATGTGGTCGGGAGGCGGTATCCGCGGGATGGCCCAGACGCTCGCGGCACCGGTGCACACGATGTTCTCCGGGCCGGCCGCCGGGGTCCTCGGTGCGGCGTGGGCGGGGCAGGCGTGTGGATACAGGGACATCGTGACGCTCGATATGGGCGGCACGTCGGCAGACGTGTCGCTCGTGGACGATGGCCGTCCGTCGATCGCCGAATCGTCGGCGATCGACGGTCTCCCGTTCTCTACTCCGTGCCTCGACGTGATCTCGGTAGGTGCCGGCGGAGGCAGCCTGGCGTGGGTGGACGACGGAGGAGCGTTGCGGGTCGGGCCAGGCTCGGCGGGGGCCGAGCCTGGGCCGGCGTCCTACGGGCGGGGTGGCGATCAGGCGACGGTGACCGATGCGCAGGTCGTGCTGGGCTACCTGGGCGACTCCGGGCTCGCCGGTGGATCGCTCGAGCTGGACCACGATGCCGCGTCGGACGCACTGCAACGATTGGGCGATGCGACCGGCATGTCGGCTCGCGCTGCGGCCGAGGGAGTGCTTCGCGTCGTGCGCGCGACGATGGCGCGGGCGGTGCGGTCGGTTTCGGTCGAGCGGGGCAAAGACGTCCGCCGCTACGCACTGGTCGCCTTCGGCGGTGCCGGACCCCTGCACGCGACCGCACTTGCGCGCGAGCTCGGGATGTCCACCGTGGTGATCCCGCCTGCCCCGGGTGCGCTGGCGGCTTTGGGCCTGTTGGTGGCGTCACGCCGCGCCGATGCGTCGCTTTCACGCCCGACGATCTGCGACCGGGCGCGTGACTCCGAGCTGCTGTCGGTCCTGCACGAGCTCACCGAGCAGGTGCTCGCCGACCTTCGCGACGAGGGCGTGTCGGTGCAAGCGTCGCGCATCGAGCTCTTCGTCGACTGTCGCTACGTTGGGCAGTCGCACGAGCTGCGCGTCCCGGTTGCGGACACACCGTCGTTCGACGCTGTTGCCGGCGCCTTCCACGCTGCTCACGAGATCCGATACGGCTTTGCCCGGCGGGACGACGCCATCGAGGCCGTGACGTTTCGGGCGTCGGCGCTCGGACCGTCCGGCGAGGTGATGATCCGGCCGCCGGTTCACGGAGGTGCCGCACCGGCCTCGTCGTGTGTCGTTGAGGGTCTCGAGGTGACTGTGTACGAGCGTTCGGCCCTGGCTGAAGGGACGACGATCTCGGGGCCGGCGATCGTACGCGAGCTCGATTCGACAACATGGCTCGACGAGCGCTCGTCGGCCACCGTTCACCGAAGTGGCGCGCTGGTGGTGGACGTGCGATGAGCGACTGCGGAGCGCGCAGCGCGGAGCAAGCGAGAACCGGATGAGCGACTGCGGAGCGCGCAGCGCGGAGCAAGCGAGAACCGGATGAGCGACTGCGGAGCGCGCAGCGCGGAGCAAGCGAGAACCGGATGAGCATCGACGCCGTCACGCTCGAGGTGCTGCGTCATGCGATGGAGGGCGTCGCGGACGAGATGGGCAGCGTGCTCCGGCGCACGGCGTACTCCCCGAACATCAAGGAGCGCGAGGACTGCTCGGCCGCGGTGTTCTCGCCTCACGGCGAGCTCGTCGCGCAGGCTGAGCACATCCCCGTCCATCTCGGGTCGATGCCGGCATCGGTCGAAGCGGCCATCGCCGCGTTCGAACTTCGCGAGGGCGATGAGGTTCTGCTGAACGATCCGTTCGCGGGGGGAACCCACCTCAACGATCTGACGCTTGTCGCACCGGTATTCGCCGAGGGGTTGCTGGCCGGCTACGTCGCCAACCGCGCACATCACACCGATGTCGGCGGTGACGCACCGGGCTCGATCCCCGCCGGGGCAACGGATATCTCGCAGGAGGGTGTGCGTATCTCACCATCTCTTCTGTACGAGCAGGGGGAATTGCAGGCCGAGGTGTTCGACCTCGTACTTGCCGCCTCGCGCACGCCGATCGAGCGCAAAGGCGATCTGCTCGCGCAGGCCGGAGCGAACGAGCGTGGCGCAACGCGACTGACCGAGCTCGTTGACCTGTACGGTTTCGATCAGCTGATCGAGGCGCAGCGTGCGCTTGCCGACTACGCCGAAACTCGCGTTCGCGCGGCGCTGGCCGTCCTTCCCCGCGGGGAGTGGACCTTCACCGACGTCCTCGACGACGACGGCGCCGGATCCGGTCCGGTGTCGATCAGGTGCCGGCTTCGCCTCGACGAGGGTGGCGTCGAGATCGACCTGAGCGAGAGCGATGCGCAGGTGCGAGGCAACGTGAACGCTCCGCGTGCGGTCGCGCTGAGCGCGGCGTGCTTCGTGCTCCGGTGTCTTGTGCCGGAAGACGTCCCGTGCAACGCCGGGTGCTGGCGTCCACTGCGGCTGATCACCCAGGCCGGCACCGTTGTCGATGCGCTTGCGCCGGCAGCCGTCGGCGCGGGCAACGTCGAAGGATCGCAACGGATCTGCGACGCGATCTTCGGTGCGTTCGCGCTCGCCGTTCCCGACCTCGTCCCGGCGGCGAGCCAGGGCACGATGAACAACCTGCTGATCGGCGGGACCGACGATTCTGGACTGCCTTTCTCCTACTACGAGACCATCGGCGGCGGGCAAGGGGCCGGACCCTGGGGGCCGGGTTCATCTGGGATGCACACGAACATGACGAACACGCGGAACACACCGATCGAAGCCCTCGAGCACGCGTATCCGTTCCGTGCTCGCGCCTACGAGCTGCGGCTTGGCTCGGGCGGCGAGGGTCTGCATCGCGGCGGGGACGGTGTTGTGCGGGAGCTGGAGATCCTCTGCAACGAAGCCTCGGTCACATTGATGTGCGACCGGCGCTCGCGCGGACCGTGGGGGACCTCCGGCGGAGGCGACGGTGCGGCCGGCAAGGACGCCATCGACGGCGAACGTGTTGCGGGCAAGCTGACGCGAGAGGTCGGCGCGGGCACCGTCGTTCGCATCGAGACGCCTGGTGGTGGAGGCTGGGGTGATGCATGACCTATCCGGCCGGACGGCTGTCGTCACCGGTGCGAGCCGGGGGATCGGCGAGGCAACGGTTCGCGCACTGGACGCCGCCGGTGCGCGTGTGGCGCTCGTTGCTCGAGGCACCGAAGCGATGCAGGCCATCGCGCGCGATCTCCACAACGACCCTGTTGTGATCTCTGCCGATCTCGCCGAGCCCGACTCGCCGCGAGCTGTAGCCGATGCGGTGCTCGGTGCATTCGAGCGCGTCGATGTTCTGGTGAACAACGCGGCGGCCGCGGCCAGGCTGCCCTCCACGGAGCTCGACGCCGAGACGATCGATCTGATGCTCTCGGTCAACGTCCGAAACCTGCTCCTACTGACGACGGCGTTGCTTCCGTCGATGACGGAGAACGGCTCAGGGTCGATCGTCAACCTTTCGTCGGTCTCCGGCCTTCTCGGAACGCCGAGACGCTCGGCGTATGCGGCGACGAAGGGCGCGGTCGATGCGCTCACTCGGTCGCTCGCGATGGAGTTCGGCCCCCACGGGATCCGTGTCAACGCCGTCGCGCCCGGCGTGATCGACACCGCACTATGGGCGAACAACAAAGCTGTGCCGGGCGTAGTTGAGCAGATCGAACGGCAGATCCCGTTGCGGCGATGGGGGACGGCGGGCGAGGTCGCCGATGTGATCGTCTTCCTGGCGTCCGACGCTGCGCGCTACGTCACGGCGCAGACCATCAGCGTGGACGGCGGGATGGCGCACACACTCGATCTCTACGGCGGAGCGGTGTAGGGATAGGCTGGACGGGCAAACACGACGGGGGAGCCCGACAAGGATCGGGCTGAGAGGCTGGACCGGCGACCCCTTGAACCTGATCGGGATCATGCCCGCGAAGGGAGTCGAGATGACCACGGAAGACCCACTGATCATCGCGGGACGCACGTTCGGCTCCCGGCTTGTCACCGGCACTGGCAAGTTCTCGTCCGGCGTTGTGATGGCCAAAGCACTTGAAGCTTCGGGGACCGAGCTCGTCACCGTCGCGCTTCGCCGGGTGGACCTCGACGCGCCTGAGGGTGAGGACATCCTCGACCATCTCGACGCGGCTCTTTCGCTCGGGCGGTACGTCCTGATGCCGAACACCTCGGGCGCAGTGGACGCAGAGGAAGCCGTTCGCCTCTCGCGACTCGCCCGCGCCGCCGGACTGAACGACTCGGAAGGACGGTGCTGGATCAAGCTCGAGGTCACCCCGGAGCCTCGATATCTCCTGCCCGATCCCATCGAGACGCTCAGAGCCGCGGAGATGCTCGTTGCCGAGGACTTCGTCGTGCTCCCGTACATGCCGGCCGATCCGATCCTGGCAAAGCGTCTCGAGGACGCCGGCTGCGCCACCGTCATGCCACTCGGTTCGTGGATCGGTTCCAACCGCGGCTTGCGCACGCGCGACGCGCTCGAGGCGATCATCGCGATCAGCAACGTCCCCGTCATCGTCGACGCCGGGATCGGCGCGCCGTCGCATGCGGCCGAAGCCATGGAGATCGGCTGCGATGCCGTGCTCGTCAACACCGCGATAGCCACGGCGGGCGATCCGATCGAGGTCGCGCATGCGTTCCGTCTGGCCGTCCAAGCTGGACGCCGGGCTCGTCTCGCCGGGCTCGCCACGCCGGGCGACGCGTCGGCGTCGAGCCCGCTCACGGGTTTCCTCGAGCAGTGAGCGACGCTGAGCTCCTCCAGCTCCAGCGAAAGGCCGAGCGCCAGCGGATCGTCGACTACGTCCCGGACTTCGATCTGGATGTCGTGCGGATCGACGAGCTGAGTGCGTGGTCGAAAAGAGCCGTCACGAGCAACGACGTTGCGCGCGCGTTGAGCAACGACCGTCGAGATCTCGTCGATCTCGCTGCGTTGCTCTCGCCGATCGCGTTAGCGGCTCTCGAGGGGATCGCGCAAGCGAGTCACGCTCTTACCGTCCAACGCTTCGGACGCACCATGCACTTGTTCGCACCGCTGTACCTGTCCAATGAATGCGTATCCGAATGCACGTACTGCGGCTTCCAGGTGTGGAACCGCGACATCGTCCGGCGCACGCTTTCTCCAGCGCAGGTGGGGGCCGAGACGCGCTACCTCAAGTCGCTCGGCTTCCGTCACGTGCTGCTCGTCGCGGGTGAGCACCCGAAACATGTGTCGACGGACTACGTCGGGGAGTGCATCGAAGCCGCGGCGGAAGAAGTGCCGCACGTCTCGATCGAGGTGCAGGTGTGGGACGAAGCGACGTACGCATCGTTCGTGGAGAGCGGGTGCGACGGGCTGGTGATCTATCAGGAGACCTACGACCCACGCGTCTACCCGGAGGTCCACCTCAAGGGCAACAAGCGTCACTTCTCGTGGCGGCTCGGCGCGCCGGAGCGAGCGGCGCGTGGGGGCGTGCGGCGCATCGGCATCGGGGCGCTACTCGGCCTCAATGCCGACTGGCGTTTCGAGGTGCTCGCTCTTGCCGCCCATGCGCGCCACCTGATGCGGGCCGCGTGGCAGAGCGACGTCGCCGTCGCTCTGCCGCGCCTCGAGCCGGCCGCGGGATTCGCCGAGCCGCCGCAGGTTCTGTCCGACCGCGAGTTCGCGCTGGCGACCTGTGCGTTGCGGCTCGTGCTCCCCGACGCCGGGGTCGTCCTGTCTACGCGAGAGCCGGCGCACCTCCGCGACGGCTTCGTCCGTCTGGGTGTCACACATATGTCGGCGGGGTCGCGCACCGAACCCGGTGGTTATACGCAGGGACGCGAGGCGCAAGCGCAATTCGAGATCTCGGACGAGCGCTCGCCCGAGCGAGTCGCGAGGATGCTCACCGAGCTCGGCTACGACCCGGTGTGGAAGGACGACAGCCCCGTGCTTCGCCGTGGGCACGCCGCCGGACAACGTCTGTAGCGTGATCGCATGCAGCTACGCGTCTTCGTCGAACCGCAGCAAGGCGCCACGTCGGCCGCTTCGAGGGTTGCCCTTACGACCGGATGCGCCGAGCAGGCGCCCCCCATAATGGGTCTGTGACCGAGGAGATCGCGGGGCCGAACGACTGGCTCGTCGACGACATGTATCGCCGATTCCGGGAGGATCCGGAGTCTGTCTCCGGCAGTTGGCGAGAATTCTTCGAGGATTACAAGCCGAGAGGTGGGACGGCGGTCCAGCCGCCCGATCAGCCGGACGCTCCAAATGGCCAGGTACCAGGTGAGGTCGCCGAGCCGAAGGCTCAAGAGGCCCCCCGGCAAGAAGGTGAGAAGGACGAGTCTGTCGCCGACGAATCCGTCCCGCTGCGTGGCGCGGCCGCCGCCATCGTCAAGAACATGGAGGCCTCCCTCGAGGTCCCCACCGCAACGTCGGTGCGGAGCATGCCCGCGAAGCTGCTCGAGGAGAACCGCCGGGTCATCAACGAATACCTGAGCCGGGGGCGCGGCGGGAAGGTCAGCTTCACCCACATCATCGGCTGGGCGATCGTCCGCGCATTGCAGACGGTGCCCGCACTCAATTCGGCATTCGTCGAGCGCGACGGTGCGCCGGCCGTCGTCCGCCACAAGATGGTGAGTCTCGGTCTCGCGGTCGACATGCAGCGCAAGGACGGTTCGCGCACTCTGCTCGTCCCGAACATCAAAGACGCAGGAGCCCTCGACTTCGCGGGATTCCATGCCGCTTACGAAGAGCTCATCCGCAAGGTGCGCTCCGGCAAGATCACACCGGCCGACTTCGACGGCACCACTGTTACGCTCACCAACCCGGGCATGATCGGCACGGAGCTTTCGGTGCCACGACTGATGTCCGGACAGGGCGCGATCATCGGTGCCGGCGCCATCGGGTACCCGACGAGCTACGACGGCACCGACCCGGCGACGCTCGCCGAGCTCGGTGTGGGCAAGGTCGTGACGCTGACCTCAACGTACGACCATCGGGTCATCCAGGGAGCCGAGTCCGGAGAGTTCCTTCAGGCCGTCGAATCGCTCCTCAAGGGGGACGAGCGGTTCTACGACGAGATCTTCGTCGCACTGGACATCCCCTACGAGCCGGTGAGATGGACGCGCGATGCCGGGACGTTCGGAGCATCGGCTACTTCAGCCGTCGCCAAGGGCGCGAAGGTGCTGCAGCTTATGAACATGTACCGCGTCCGCGGCCACCTGATCGCCGACCTCAATCCGCTCGTCCGTGAAGCACGTCGTCACAACGAGCTCGATCCCGCGTACTACTCACTCGGCATGTGGGATCTCGATCGTGAGTTCTACACGGACGGCTTCGGCGGCAAGGACCACTCGACCTTGCGCGAGATCCTCGACGTGCTGCGCGCCGCCTATTGCGGAACCGTCGGGATCGAGTTCATGCACATCCAGGAGGCCGACGAGAAACGGTGGATCCAGGAGCGCGTTGAAGGCGTCGAACGCGCGCTCAGCCTGGACGAGAAGCTTCGCCTGCTCGGCCGCCTGAATGCCGCCGAAGCATTCGAGCGCTTCTTGCACACCAAGTACGTCGGACACAAGCGCTTCTCGCTCGAGGGGGCCGAGAGCTTGATCCCGATGCTCGCGTTCCTGCTCGACAGCGCCTGCGATGCGGGGATCACCGAAGTCGTGATGGGCATGTCGCACCGCGGTCGGCTCAATGTGCTCACCAACATCGTCGGCAAGAGCTATGTCGAGACCTTCCACGGTTTCGAGGGCGACATCGACCCGCGAACCACGCAGGGTTCCGGCGACGTCATGTACCACCTCGGCGCCGCCGGCACGCATGTATCGCCGGGCGGCAGAGAGATCGCGGTGTCGGTTGCGTCCAACCCGTCGCACCTCGAGGCCGTCAACCCGGTCGTCGAGGGGATGGTCCGCGCGAAGCAGAACCTCATCGAGACCGACGATTTCCGCGACAGGGTGATGCCGGTGCTGATCCACGGCGACGCCGCCTTCGCCGGGCAGGGCGTCGTCCAGGAGACGCTGAACCTCTCCCAGTTGCACGGCTACCGCACCGGGGGCACCGTGCACATCGTCGTGAACAACGCGATCGGCTTCACGGCCGGGCCCGAGTCGACGCGGTCGAGTGTGTACGCGACCGATGTCGCGAAGATGATCCAGGCGCCGATCTTCCACGTCAACGGTGACGACCCCGAGGCGTGCATCTGGGTGACACGTTTGGCCTTTGCGTTCAAGCAGGCGTTCCACAAGGACGTCGTCGTCGATCTCAACTGCTACCGCCGCTGGGGGCACAACGAGGCCGACGAGCCTGCGTTCACGCAGCCCCTGATGTACGCCCGTATCGACGAGCACCGTTCAGTGCGCAAGCTGTACACCGAACAGCTCGTCAACCGAGCAGACTTGACCGTCGAGGACGCGGAGAAGGCACTCGACGACTTCCGCACAAAGCTCGAGCAAGCCCTCGAAGAGACGCGATCTACTGCGCCTCCGTCCACCCCAAAGGCGCCGCCCCCCGCTCCACCCAAAGGCGTCCGCCCGCATTTCTCCACCGGCGTTCCGCTCGATTCCCTCGAGCACATCACCTCGGCCCTCGGCACGTACCCTGACGGATTCGAGCCGCACCCGAAGCTGGCCAAGATCCTGGAGCGTCATCTCGGGCAGTTCGGCTCCGACCAGATCGATTGGTCGCTCGCAGAGGCGCTGTCGTGGGGATCGCTCGTCCGAGAGGGAAAGACGGTCAGGCTCTCGGGACAAGACTCCCGCCGCGGAACGTTCAGCCAGCGGCACTCGGTCCTTATTGACCATCGCAGCGGCGAGGAGCATCTGCGCTTCCGCAAGCTCGAGGAAGAGGGCGGCGGACGTTTGCTCATCTACGACTCGCTGCTGTCGGAGTACGCCGCGGTCGGGTACGAGTACGGCTATTCGGTGGCCGACCCCGAGGCGCTCGTCATGTGGGAAGGGCAGTTCGGCGACTTCGTCAACGGCGCGCAGATCATCATCGACCAGTACCTCGTCGCTTCAGAGGACAAATGGTGGCAGACGTCCGGCCTAGTGATGTTGCTGCCGCATGGGTTCGAGGGGCAAGGCCCCGAGCATTCGTCCGCGCGATTGGAGCGGTTCCTCACGCTGTGCGCCGAGGATAACATCCAGGTCGTCTATCCAACGTTGCCGCACCAGTACTTCCATGTGCTTCGCCGCCAGGTCTACATGCGCGAGCGCAAGCCGCTCATCGTCATCACCCCGAAGTCGTTGCTCAGGCACCCGGCAGCGCGCAGCTCCCGAGATGACCTGGCCAACGGGTCGTTCGAAGAAGTGCTGGCCGACCCCGAGGAGCTCGACGCGAGCGCCGTCCGGCGCGTGTTGTTGTGCAGCGGGAAGATCGCGATCGATCTGTTGGCTCGCCGGCGCGAGCTCGACACCAAGGCTGTGGCGATCATGCGACTCGAGCAGCTGTACCCGTTCCCGCACGCCGCACTCGACGTTGCGCTCGATCGTTACGCGGGAGCTGACGTCTACTGGGTTCAGGAAGAGCCTGAGAACATGGGAGCGTGGAGCTTCGTGTTCACGAAGCTGCAACACCACCACAGGGAGCTCACGCTCGTATCACGACCCGAGAGTGGTTCACCTGCGACGGGGAGCAAGACCATCCACGGACAGGAGCAGGACGAACTGCTCGAAGAGGCGTTCGAAGGTCTGGAGGCATGACGTGACGCGAACACTGATCGCGCTCTGCTGTTTGATCCTTACTGCCGGATGTAGCGGGAGGGAGCAAACGGCGAGTACCTCAGAGCCGTCGCCTTCTGTTGGGCCGACGCAGGCTACGCCTGAGCCAACACCTTGCGTTATCGACGAAGCGACAACTGCGTCGAAGAAGAGTGAAGGCACGCCGCCGTTCGTGCCCGTCACCGCGGTGCGTCCGAACAAGAACGACTCGGGTGGGTGTCCGCGTGTGGTGTTCGAGTTCCGAGGCGACGACACCGCGGGGTACGTCGTGTCGTACGCGAAGCCTCCGTTCTCGCAGTGTGGGTCGGGCGAAGAGGTTTCGACCGATGGCTGGGGTGCTTCGGCGTACATGCAGGTCAAGCTGGAGCCGTCGTCGAGCGTCGACCTCATGAAGGAGGCCGAGGAGACGTACACCGGACCACGTGATATCCCGCTCGACGGAGAGATCCTCAAGCACATGAAGGTCATCTGCGACTTCGAGGCACAGTTCGTCTGGCTCATCGGCATCGATGACGAGCACCCGTTCCAGGTGACGACCTTCGAGAGTCCGCCCCGCCTCGTGATCGACATCGCTGGGGCTTAGCGAGTGCCCGAACGCGAAGGCCGCGAAGGTCGCGGTATCCCCGACGAGACCATCTCGTTCTCGGGCCGCGGCATCCCTCCACCGACATTCACGGCGCCGTTGCCGGGACCCGGGGGTGACAGGCCCTCGTACGTCCGGCGCCGTGCGCTGATCGGCCTCTTGTTGCTCTTGCTCGGTCTTGCAGGAGGCTTCGTCATCTCGCAGTTCATCGGAACCGATGACGAGCAGCTTCCCGGTGAGGATCTCGTGATCTACGAGAACGCTTCGAGCACCTTTCCGGTCGACGGTGCACAGTTCACGAGGTCGACCTTTGATGCGCAGAAGAAGCGATGCGACAAAGATCTCCTGAAGCGCCTCTTGCTCGCCGATCGAGACCATCGCTTCGAGGCATGGCTCGATCTGCAGGAGATCACCGAAAAGAACTTCGACCCATTCGTCCAGCGTCTCGAGACGCGGATCCTCGCGGAGCCGATGCCGGTCACGAACTACGGATGCTTCCCCGACGGCGAAGGGCCTTGCCCGTTCTCGATCCAGTCGGTGCTCGGTCCGGGCACGGCGGTCTGGTTCGATCCGCAACAGAACCGGATCGTCGCCAAGTGCACGTGCTCGAGCCCATTGCGGGCGCCCAAGTGTCCGCCGAACTGTGAAGAGGTCCCAACTCCGACGCCGTCGCCAACCTCAACCCCCACACCGACGGCGAGTCCTGCGCCGACGCAGGCCCCCGCGCCGCCGCCGACGCGGGCTCCGACTCCGGAGCCGACGCGCGCACCGACGCCGAAACCGAGCCCGAGCCCCACATCGTCCTCAAACCCGACCGAGCCACCGATCGAGTCGCTGACGCCTCCGCCGACCTAAGGACTAGACGCGGCTCGTCCGGTCCTTCCAGTACTCGTCTCGTAGCGTCCGCTTCAGGAGCTTGCCCGACTCGGTGCGGGGGAGCGCGTCGCGGAACTCGAAGCTGCGCGGCACCTTGTAGCCCGCGAGATGCGCGCGGCACAGGTCGGTCAGTTCCTCGGCTGACGCCCGCTGCCCTTCCTTCAGTTGTACGACCGCGTGCACCTGCTCGCCCCACTCCTCGGACGGGATCCCGAACACGCCGGCGTCCATGACAGACGGATGCGTGTGCAGGACGGCTTCGATCTCGGCGGGATAGATGTTCATGCCTCCGGAGATGATCATGTCGGAGCGACGATCGCAGATGTAGAAGAACCCTTCGTCGTCGCGGTAAGCGATGTCGCCGACGGTCCGCCACGACGGGTCGTCTATGAGTTTCGTTTCGTCGGTCTTCTCCGGAGCCTTGTAGTACTCCTGGAAGACGGCGGGGGAGCGGATCCAGACGACGCCGGGCTCTCCGATGGGTGCCTCGGTGCCGACTTCTCGGATCAGGCGGATCTCGATGCCGCCGTAGGGTTGTCCGCACGAACCGGGCTTCCGCAGCTGGTCCTCAGGTTTGATGATCGTGTCAACGCCGAGCTCGGTCGATCCGTAGACCTCGAAGAGGTGCCCCTCGCCGAACGTTTCGATCCACTGCTTCTTGAGCGCGAAGGGAACGGGCGCAGCGTTGGCGATCACGGAGCGAAGACTCGAGACGTCGTAGCGGCTGCGCACGCCGTCGGGGACGTTGACGATGCGCTTGAGTTGTGTCGGCGCAGTGAACGTCGTGTTCACCTTGTGCTTGTCCACGAGGCGCAGCCACTCCTCGGGGTCGAAGCGGGGCAGCACGACGACGGTGCCGCCGAGCACGTGCGTCAGGCCGGAGAACGCGCCTGGTCCCGAGTGGTACAGAGGACCCGTCGTGATGTGGACGTCGTCCGGTGTGTAGCGGATCTCCGCGATCATCGCGGCCACGAGACTGGGGTCTGTGCCGCCTCGCACCGCGCCCTTCGGCTTTCCGGTCGTCCCCGACGTGTAGATCATCGACGCGCCGGTGTTTCCGCCATCCGCTTCGTCCAACGGGTCACTCGAGTGCGCTGCGATCAGTTCCTCTGCGCGGACGTAGTCGATGATCTCCTTGACGTTGCTCGCGGCGATCTCCTCGAGCGGCGCGGTGTAGTCGGGATCGCAGAACACCATCGTGCAGTCGGAGTTGGTGATGATGTACTCCATCTCGTCCTTGGTGAAGCGATAGCTCAAGGGAACCGACACGAGCTGCGCCTTCCTGGCCGCATGACCCCAGAGGACGATCATCTCGTGGTTCGGCCCGATCCACACCGCGCGGTCCCCCGGTCTGATGCCGAGGCTTGCGATCCCGCGGGCGAGCGCGTTGGCGCGCGCGTTGTGCTCGGCGTAGGTCCAGCACTGGTCGCCCTGGATGACGGCAACCTTGTCGGGGTTGGCTTGCGCGTGAAGATCGAGGATGTCGGGCATTCGTTTACCCCTCTCAGTTGTCGTTCGTCTGCCGCGCGAGGATATCGTGGCGAGCATGGGAGCACTCGACGGACGCAAGGCGCTGGTCACCGGCGGTGCATCCGGTATCGGACTCGCGACCGCGCGACGGTTCAAGGACGAAGGGGCAGGCGTGGTGATCGTCGATGTGAACGAGAAGGCCGGCAAGGAGGCGGCTGATTCGGTCGCCGTGCACTTCGTTCAAGCCGACGCCTCTGACCCATCGCAGGTCGCTGAGGCGTTCCGGCAGGCGTGCGAGCTGCTCGGGGGTCTCGATATCGCGTACATGAACGCCGGTGTGACGACCGGCCAGCCGGACTTCGCGGAGCTCACCGACGATCAGTACTTCCGCATCTTGAACATCAACGTGAACGGCGTCGTGTTCGGCGTACGCGAAGCGATCCGTGCGATGACGCCCGGCGGCGGTTCGATCCTTGCCACGGCATCTCTCGCTGGAATCATCGCGTATGCCGGCGATCCGATCTATGCGCTGACCAAGCACGCGGTCGTTGGATTGGTGCGGGGCCTCGGCATCACACTTCCCGAACGCGGCATCACGATCAACGCGATCTGTCCCGGCATCACCGAGACCCCGCTCGTCGGCGATGCTGCGATCGGCATGCTCAAGAAGGCCAACTTCCCGCTGATCTCCCCGGACGAGATCGCCGAGGCGTGCATGCAGGCCATCACCGGAGGTGGGTCCGGCGGCTGCTGGGCGATCCAACCCGGCCGTGATCCGGTGAACTACGAGTTCCGCGGCGTACCCGGCCCCCGTCTGGACGGCGCGATCGGACGCATACCGCCGGGTACGCCGCAGATCAGCTGACCGTTTGGCCGGCTCGGCATCGTGGGTACCCCTGAATGGTCAAACCGAGAAAGGGGTGTTCACATGAACGATCTCAAGGCTGAGGGCAAGTGGGACCAGATCAGAGGCCGCGTGAAGGAAGCGTGGGGCTCATTGACCGATGACGACCTCGAGCGCACCGAGGGCAAGAGGGACCGCCTCGTCGGAACCATCAAAGAGAAGACGGGCGACGCCATCGAGACGATCGAGGAGAAGCTGAAGGGCATCTTCGACAAGCTCGACCCGAAGAACTAGTCGCACGCGTTAACGCTGCGTTCGCGTCGTTCGGAAGAGCGGCTTCAGAACCTCGTCCGCGACGAGGGTCCCGCGCGTGAACCGTGAGTTTGGCGCGATGAGGTTCAACCGCGTGACGTTGCGGTTCAGTTCGATGATCCGTTCACGGATCTTCTGTTCGAAGCGCGCTCGGCGCTCGAGCGCGCGTTTGATGTCGGGCTCCGAGGCGAATCGCGACGTCTCGTCATCGATCTCGGCGCGGATAAGGGCCTTCTCTTTCGTCGTGCCGTCGAGCAGATCGACCCACTCCGGCGGGCACGCCTCCTCGTCGGTGTAGGCTTCCGCGAGGTCGGCTTTGAAGGTCTTCTGTCGCGCACGCCGCGCGGCATCGGTGTCCATGCAGAAGCCAGGGTACCGGGCTAGAGCAGCGACGCAGCGTCGCGTGTGAACGCTGTTGTGAGCCGGATCGTCGCATCGAGATCGGACGGGCGCAGCAGCGACAGCGGCGCGTGGATGTATCGCACGGGAACGGCGATGACGCCGACCAGCGCTCCGTTGCCGACCGGCTGATACGCAGCGGCGTTCGTCCCTCCTCCGCCCGGCAGCTTCATCTGATACGGGATGCCGTTGGTCTTCGCGACGTTCTGGATGCGATCGGTCACCTGCCTCGACGCGATGATCCCGGAGTCGGAGATCGTGATTGCCGGTCCGGCTCCCATCGACGCAAGCTTCTTCGCACCACCGACGCCGGGGACGTCGACCGCGGTTGTTCCTTCGAGGGCGATGGCCACAGCCGGCAGCACCTGGTCGGCGACGGTTCGCGCTCCGCGCAGCCCGACCTCCTCCGAGGTCGTGAAGGTCACGACGAGCGTCATGTCGAGATCCTGTCCGCGTAGCGCATCGAGCACCAACGCCGCGATCGTGCATCCGGCGCGGTCGTCGAACGCTTTGCCCATCACGAGATCGGGGCCGAGCGTTTCGAACGCGTAGCCGGGCACGACCGGGCTCCCGACCTCAACGCCCAAGTCAAACGCTTCGTCGCGGGACGTCGCGCCGATGTCCACGAACAGATCGGGGAGCGGGAAGGCTTTCGTCCGGTCGGTATCGGCGGTGATGTGCGGAGGGAGTGTGCCGATGATGCCGCGGACACGCTCGCCGTTGCGTCCCTTGATCGTCAACGCGTGCGCCGGCAGCACGCGAGCGTCCCATCCGCCGAGCGGGTGCAGGCGGAGAAACCCAGAGTCTTCGACGTAGGAGACGAGGAACCCAACCTCGTCCATGTGGGCGTCGAGGAGGAGGATCTCGTTCCGGCGGCCGTGCCTCGTGCAGACGATGTTGCCGACGCGGTCAACGCGGAGCTCGTCGACGAGCGGCTTGACGGTGTCGACGAGGACGTCCCGGACGTCGTCCTCGTGTCCGGACGGCCCGAAGCTATTGGAGAGTTGCTCGAGCAGCGCGACGGGGTCCATGCGGTCAACGCTACTCATTCGCCGAACTCTGGGGCGCCGAACTCGGGGGCGAGCTTCAGGTCGTGCCGCGCCGCGCGATCGATCTCATCCTCGAGCGGCCACGCGTTTGCGCGACAACCCTCGATGCTTCCGGACTGCTGCTGCATCACGGGAGCCGGCCGCCCGGGTCCGGGGCATCCGCGGTGGTGCTGGCCGAGCAGATGTCCCATCTCGTGGTTCACGAGCATCGTGCGGTAGTGCGCGAGATCTTCGGGCCAGTGCTCGACGCCCTCTCGCCAGCGTTCGATATTGATCGCGACGACCCCGCCGTTCTGACACGAGAACTCGCCGCCGGTGTCGTACGGCGTGCACAGCCGATCGACCTCGTCGCCCTCTGCGAGCACGACGAGGAAGTCGGCGCTCGGGTCTTCCCGGACGTCGAAGCCTGCGCGCACCCAGCCGCGCGGATCGGACATCGTCCTCGAGACGAACGGCGCGAAGTCGGCGCCGTTAGGCACCCGCACGTCGACGCGATAGCGAACGGAGACCACGCTCGGACTCGTGGGTGCGGCCGTCAGCGGAGCGGGAAGAGGTGCCCCGCCGGCGCACGAGGCGAGGACGAGCGCGCTAAGCAGGCAGACCGATCGCTTCGTCAGCAGCGAGCTTGGCGATCTCGTCGTCGGAGTAGCCGGCCTGGAGCAGGACCTCGCGCGTGTGCTTGCCCACTTCGGGCGGCGCGCCTTGCACTTCGCCGGGTGTGCGGGACAGGCGCGGCGCCGGCGCCGGCTGCATCACGTCGAAGGCGCCCTTCACGTGGGTCTGGCGCTCGGCGTTGTAGCGGTGCGATGGCGCCTCCTGCGGAGACAGCACAGCGTACGTGCACGCATCGCGTTCCTCGAAGATGGCCGACCACTCGTCACGCGTCTTGGTCTTGAAGATGTCTGCGGTGCGCTTCTTGAGTTCCGGCCACTTCGACTGATCGTGCTGGCGCTGATAGTCGGCGTCGTCCTTTACGCCGAGGCCGTCAACCCACTCGGCGTAGAACTGCGGTTCGATCGCGCCGACCGACATGAAACCACCGTCCGATGTCTCGTAGACCTCGTAGAAGTGCGCGCCGGTGTCGATGAGGTTGGTTCCGCGCGGCCCCCACATGTTGCCCTGCACCGCGGCCGCAAGGAACGTGAAGAGGTTGGCTGCACCATCGACCATGGCCGCGTCGACCACCTGACCCTTGCCCGAGCGCTCGCGCTCGACGAGTGCGCACGCGATCCCGAATGCGCACATGAGGCCGCCTCCGGCGAAGTCTCCGATGAGATTGATCGGTGGCATCGGGGGCTCGTCGCGGCGACCGATCGCGTGGAGCACCCCGGACACGGCGATGTAGTTGATGTCGTGTCCGGCGCGCATCGCGAGTGGACCGGTTTGACCCCAGCCGGTGAGGCGCGCGTAGACGATGCGTGGATTGCGCTCGAGCACGACGTCCGGCCCGACACCGAGACGCTCCATCACGCCGGGACGGAAACCCTCGAGGAGGACGTCGCAACCTTCGAGGATGCGCAGTGCGACCTCGACGGCGTTCGGGTTCTTGAGATTGAGTGCGACCGACCGTTTGCCACGGCCGAGCGTGTCACCGAAGGCGGGCATCTCGGCCCCCAACGGAGCGCGGTCGACACGGATGACCTCGGCCCCCATGTCGGCGAGCAGCATGCCGCCGTACGGACCGGGGGCCAGACGTGAGAGATCAAGTACACGGATCCCTGCGAGTGGTCCCTTGGCAAGTGGTCCAGACATGGAGGCGAGTCTATGTAATCGGCGGTTCACTCCGCCTCCGCGGTGGTCGGCGGACGTGCGACCATGGACGTCATGACGAAGAGGGCCGCGTTCTTCGATCTGGACCGAACACTGCTCGGCGACGCGTCCGGGATCTTGATCATGGACGCCATGAAGGAGCGCGGCATGATCTCCGACCGCGACCTCGCGCTGGCCGACATCGGACGACGGTTCTTCAAGGTCGTTGGTGAGACGTGGATCGGGATGCAGCTCACCAAGCGCAGCCTCGGACGCATCGCAGGCTGGTCGGCGCAGGACATGCGCGACGCGGCTGCGCGTTCGATCGACAAGCTCGACGCCTCCGTCTACCTGGAAGCCCGCGCACTGATCGAGAGGCACAAGGCCGACGGCCACCTCATCGTCATCGCGACGAGCACCGGACGCGACATCGTCGAGCCGCTCGCCGAACGTCTCGGCGTCGATCAGCTCATCGCAACGGACTACGAAGAGGACAAACAGGGCGTCTACACCGGAAACATGATCGGCAAATGGCTGTGGGGGCCGGACAAGGCTGAAGCGGTCACGGCGTTCGCCGATCGCGCAGGCATCGATCTCGACGAGAGCTTCGCCTATTCCGACAGCTACTTCGACCGGCACATGCTTGAGATCGTCGGCTATCCGCGCGTGGTCAATCCGGACGCGATGATGCGCGCGTACGCGGTGCGGAAGGGCTGGCCCGTTCTCGGGTTCAAGAACCGCGAAGGTCCACCGCATATCGCGCTCGAGCCGTACGACCTGCTCCGTCCACTCGCGCACCCCTTGATCGCGCCCGTCAACATCGTCGCCGAAGGACTGCAGCTGATCCCCCGCTCCGGTCCGGTGATCATCGCTGCGAATCACCGGTCATACCTCGACTCGATCGTCCTGACCGGGGTCGGCATGCGAAGCGGTCGCAAGCTGCGTTACCTCGGGAAGAAAGAGATGTTCGATGCGCCGGTGATCGGTCAGGCGATGTTGCTGCTCGGGCAGATCCAAGTGAACCGGGGGACCGGGGACCACATGCCGCTACAACAGGCGATCGACGCGCTCAAGCGCGGTGAAGCCATCGGCATCTTCCCCCAGGGAACGATCCCGCGCGGTGAGAAGTTCTACGACCCACAACTGCGCGGCAGGACCGGTGTCGCCCGCTTGGCGGTCGCGACGGACGTCCCGGTCGTTCCCGTTGCGCTGTGGGACACCGAGAAGGTCTGGCCGCGCAGCCACCGCACCCCGCGCGTTGCGGAATTGCTTGCGCGACGTCCCGTGTACGCGAAGGTCGGCGAGCCGATGACACTGAAGCTTCCAACGGGGCACTCTTCGGAGTCCGCCGCTTTCCACGAGCTCAGCAATGAGGTCATGGAACGCATCTCCGGGCTTCTTCCCGACGGGGTGCGCAACCCGCAGCCACCGACTGAAGCGCAGATCAAACTCGCGAGCCCGAACGGAAAACCTACAGCGGACGGTTGAGCGCGGCATAGACGCGCTCGGGGTAGTCGCTCGTGATGCCGTCGAGGTCCTTGGCGACCGCAGCGTCGATGTGCTCGGGTTCGTTCGTCGTCCACACGTGCACCTGGATGCCATCGGCATGGCAGGCGGCGACGTGCTCGGCCGAGAGGTCCGGCGTGCCGTGGTAGGGAGCGCTCACGTGATAACCCTTCTCGCGGCACAGGTCGGCGTTCTGTTGGGCAGACAGGCCGGGACGTCCGCCCGGGAGCATGTGTGCGCTGAGATAGCCGAGCGCGACCTTCTCGTTGCGCTTCTTGATCGCGTCCAGCGTGGGGGCCCAGAAGCAGATGACGACAAGACGGTCGAGCGGGAACGATGTGCTGTCGAATACGGCGCAGAGAGCTTCGCCGTAGGACTCACCGTCCGGGTCGAAGTGGCGCTGTCCCGGGATGTTCTTCACTTCGCAGATGACGCGCCAGCCGGCGTCCCGCCCTTCTTCGAGGATGTCCTGTACGCGCACCACCGGCTCGAAGGCCCAGTCGTCGTGGCCCTTCGATGCATCGACTTCGCGTAGCTGCTCGGCTGTGTAGTCGGCCACATGGCCGGTGCCGCTGGTCGTGCGGTCGAGCGTGTCGTCGTGGATCGCCATGAGCTGGTCGTCGGCGGAGAATTGCGCGTCGAACTCCATCCAGACGTCCGGGTAGGTGGCGTGGGCGCGGCGGTATGCACCGAGCGTGTTCGCGGGCGCGTGTCCGGACCCACCGGCGTGGGCGACGATGATCGGCCGAGTCATGACCGAGAGTCTGCTCGATACCATGCGGTCCTTACAAAGGAGGCGTGATGACTGCGATCGATGACATCAAGGCGAGAGTCGGTGAAGAGCTGGGCGTGGGCGAATGGGTTGAGGTGACGCAGGAGCGCATAAACCAGTTCGCCGAAGCGACGGGCGACCATCAGTGGATCCATGTCGATCCCGAGCGGGCGAAGACCGGGCCATTCGGGGAGACGATCGCGCATGGCTACCTGACGCTCTCGTTGATCCCATCGCTCGGCGGTGGGTCTCTCGGTGTGCCGGGGACGAAGATGGGCGTCAACTACGGCCTCGATCGCGTTCGCTTCATCGCACCGGTACCGGCCGGCTCGCGCGTCCGCGCGCGGAGAAAGCTGCTCGATGTCACTGAAGGGGAAGGCTTCGTGCAGCTCAAGACCGAGGTCACGATCGAGATCGAGGGTAAGGACAAGCCGGCCTGTGTCGCCGAGACGATCGGTCGGGCGTACCTCTAAGCGCGACCGCTGAAGCCTATTGGCGGCTCGTTGCCGCGGGATAGCGGACGCAGGCGAATGTCGCGTCGGCTCCGTGGATCTGCTGCGCTTCGGCGACGGCGTCCTCGGCGGTGCTGAACGACTCGAAGCCGACATGGCGAGGCACGGACGGGTCCTCGGCCCCCGCGACGAAGATGCGTCCGGCGTGCTTGAGTCGCTTGAGCGGGAAGGTCGCCATGATCCCGTGGACGCCGTGGAACGCGTTGTTGTTTCGGTACGCGTCGATGAAGTCCTGGCGTGTTGCGAACTCCTCCTCGAACCGATGCCTGATCTCGTACGGGTCTTTCGTCTCGGGAAGGATGCGTTCCCACACCTCGGGGTAGGACACATGGTGCTGACGCTGCCAGTGGTTCTTGCACGGCGTGACGAGGATGACCGTGCAGCCCGGCTTCCCGAACGCTTCGATGACCCCGCCGAGGTAGCCGAGACCGGTCGAGATGAGCGTGAGGATCGGGTTGGTGTGTGAGAACGCCGCGTACGGACTGAAGTCGGGGATGCCGTAGATAACGACATCGGTCTTCTCGGCGACGAGGTCTCGGCGGTTCGACTGGTGCGCGCGCATGATCTCGATGGCTTGCGCGCGTGTGGCGTCGACCGAGCCGCCGAGGACCTGCGAGACGACGATCGGGTTGGCTTGGATCGTCTCGAGCTTGAAGATGCGGTTGGCGCCGAGCTGTTTGGTGACGAGCCCGCCCATCTCGTTGAGCATCTCGTGCATCCGATTGCGGTCGTAGGACATCGACATGTCGTCGGGGTTGTGGTGGTGACTGATCGACCGATACGTCGACAGTCCGACGCAGATCGATTTCCACCCGCCCTGGAAGCCGCGGAACGTCGAGCAGTTCAGATAGATGGTGAGGTCGTCGTCCACGACGGCTTTGTTCAGCTCGACGTGGTACCCGTTCTCGGTCGTGCCGAGGTGGACGAGGTTGTCTGCGTCCTCAGCGTCGTGGCAATACAGACGATCGCCGAACTCCGCGACGAGATCGGCACCGATGAGCTTGGCGAGTTCCTCGTGGGTGTTCTTGCGGTGCAACGCGTTGGCACAGATGAGCCGGACGTGGCTGCGCGGCACGCCCGCGCTCTCGAGCTCGTCGAGCAGGATCGGGATGGCGGTAGACCACACCGGTGCGTACTGGCCGACGGTGGCGTCGTCGAAGGCGATGGTGACGTGAGCGCCGGGCTTGACGAGTTCGCGAAGCGGCGGCGAGTCGAGCGGATGTTCGATGGCGCGCCGGACTTCGGCCCCCAGATCGTCGCAGCGGGGAAGCGGGACGGCGATGCCGGTGTCGGGTGTGACGGTCGAGTCGGGAAGCTCGACCTCGATCGTCTCGGCTCCGTAGGCGAGGGCGGTTCGCACGGAACAGAATCTAGCGCTCTTCGCAGCCCCGACGGCTAGGCGGGGATGCGGGAAGCGACGGGTGTACTACGGCGCGCGTTCGGGCTACTTGATCGCCAGCGCGTTCGGGGGCGACGCGACCCCGGCCTTGAGGTTCAGGGGGGCCGACGTGAAAAGGAAGTCATAGGTGCCGTCCGCCGCACAGTCGTCGGCGAGTGCGTCGAGGTCGAAGAACTCACCGAGCGGGAGGCCGAGCAGGGGGAGCAGGCGGATGTGCATGAAGATCTCGTCGAGGCGCTCCGGGTTGGCCAGGATCTCGGGCATGTCATCCGGCGATGCGAACGCGGCCGGTGGCCACACTTCGACGGACGGGTTGTCTACGCCCACGGCAGCGATGTGCAGGTTCCATAACAGCT
The DNA here is from genome assembly GCA_964520325.1 of uncultured Actinomycetes bacterium. Classification (GTDB taxonomy): domain Bacteria; phylum Actinomycetota; class JAICYB01; order JAICYB01; family JAICYB01; genus CAZFOB01. The sequence continues at coordinate 73,918 of CAZFOB010000004.1, forward strand.
TCCAATTGTCCGGGCCGGGACGAAGTCCCACGCACGGATGGCCCGCTTCGTTGAACGCCTTGCGCTGATCCGCATCCTGCGACCGGTACCACTCGATCCATCCGGTGCGGATGAGCAACACATCGCCCGTCTCGACCTCGACGCCCTGAGCGTCGAGCGTCGACGTGATGTCGGTGGCCTCGATCGGGTCTGAGGTGTTCGGCACCAGCGGACGTCCGACCGATTCGCGCCAGCGCGCGACGTCGGCGAGAACTCCGCGTCCGGCGATGCCGCGCTGGGCCCAGTAGTGGATGCCGTGGTCCTCGTCGGCAACACCGTTGTAGAAGCCGTGCACCGGGTGCTTGATGTGACGGAAGCCATCCCATTGCGACGACGACTGCGTGTTCCATCCGGACAGGTGCTCGTCGTGTCCGGCCTCGTTCTGGAGCCACACGACCTCGTGGGTGAACGCCTCGCGTCCGAACAGCGGTGGATCGGGAAGGTGCATGTCGAAGTTGATCGGGAAGACCGCGCCCTTCTTCACACACCCCGCGCCGCGCTTGGCGCGTTCCGCGGTGAGCAGGTTCAGGGTGCCGAGGACATCGCCGTCGCCCCACAGTCCCCATGAGCGTCCATCGGGCAGTTCGTCGAATGACGGAAGATCGCTCACGCGTTCTGGTGGACCCGCGCCTTCGCTTCGCGGAACGGCATGTCCTTGTCGACCTGCGGCTCCTTCGGCAGACCGAGCACGCGCTCGCCGATGATGTTCTTCATGATCTCGTCGGTCCCACCGGCGAGGTGGATTCCCGGGGCGGTGAGCCATGCGTTCGCCCACGCGCCGCCGTCCGGCGCTTCGTCGCCGAGCAGCACGCTCGATAGCCCCAGGATCTTCGAAGAGATATCACCCAACTCAGTCGCTAGGCGAGTGCCGACGAGCTTCATCGCCGACCCTTCCGGTCCCGGGATGCCGCCTTTCGCGATCTTCGTAAGCGACCGGTATCCGGTCAGCGCGAGCAGCCGCCCGTGGATGTACGCCTTGGCGAGGTCTTGACGGATCGCACCCTCGTCGAACGCTGTGCCCCCATTGTGTGCCGTCTTCTTCGCCAGCCGAAAGAGCGGAGTGAGCGGACTACCGCTGCCCCCGCCGACACCGATCGCGAAGCGCTCGTTCATCAACGTGGTGAGCGCGACGCGCCAGCCGTCGTTGACGTCGCCGACGCGCTGGTCGTCTGGGATCTTCACATCGGTAAAGAACACCTCGTTGAATCCGGCCGCGCCGTTGATCTGCTTGAGCGGGCGGCACTCGACGCCCGGATCCTCCATATCGACGATGAAGCACGTGATCCCGCGGTGCTTCGGCGCATCGAGGTCGGTGCGCGCGATGATCAGCCCCCACTTGGAGAAGTGCGCGCCGGTCGTCCACACCTTCTGTCCGTTGAGGACCCAGTCGCCCGACGCTGAGTCGCGCTCGGCGCGGCTCTCCAGCGACGCAACATCAGAACCGGCGTTGGGCTCGCTCCACAGCTGGCACCAGATCTCGGAGCCCCCGAGCATCTTCGGCAGGTACTTCTGCTTCTGGTCCTCGGTGCCGTGCGTCATGATCGTCGGTCCGATCATGCCGAGGCCGATGGTGTACACCCCAGCCGGGACGTCGTACTGACCCATCTCCTGGCCGAAGACGAACGACTGGAGCGGCGAGGCGTCCCGGCCCCCGTAAGCCTTGGGCCACGTGATCGCCGCGTAGCCGCCTTCGTAGAGCTTCTTCTGCCAGTCCTTGGACTGCTGGACGAACGCCCCTTCGTCCTCGTCTTCATCACCCAGGAGGTTCGGGACGGTCTCTTCGCCTTCGGGACGTCGTGTGGCGTTGGCGTCGAGCCACGTTCGTACTTCCTCGCGCCACGTGGCGTCTTCTGGGGAGTCCTTGAAGTCCATGTTGAAGCCTCCTGTCGTTGCCGAGGTCGTCAGCCTAGCTCTTCACCACTACCGCCTCGGCCAGACCCTCGAAGTCAGTGTCCATCGTCACGAGCTTCGCCTCGTATCTCAGGGCCGTTGCGTAGATCAGGGAATCGGCCATCGCGAGACCGAGACGGAGTGAGAGGTCGGCCGCTTCGAGGGCGAGCGGATCGTCGACGGGGACGATCGTCGCAAGTCGCATGGCCGAGATGGCCTCTACCGCATGCTCCTCGGAGTGGTCGCGCCGGAGGACTCGGTACACCTCGTAGACCTGGATCGCGCTCACGACGAGCGCCTTGCGACCTTCGAGGTAGGGCGCGAAGCGATCGGCCAACGGACGGTCGGCGAGGTACTCGATCCACCCCGACGAGTCGACGAGGATCAGAGGCGATCCTTCTTCTCGCGCAAGCCGCGCGTCGCGGTTGTTTTCGCGATCCCGCGGAATTCACGTATCGGTCGGTCGGGAACGAGGAAGATCACGCCGCCCTTGTCGACCACGGTGAACTTCATCCCGGGGCGCAGCCGCATGCGTTCGCGAGGCTCTCGTGGAAGCACGAGCTGGAACTTGCTCGAGAGGGTGACGGTGTTCATGACCTACGAAAAGTGTATCGATATGAAATCAGTAAGTCAACGCCAGCGCCGGACGAGCGCGAACACGGCGTCGAACATCGGTTCGGTGAGGGTGCCCGTGAAGGTGTTCTGCTGGCTCGGGTGATACGAGCCGAGCAGGACGTACGGCCCGATCCCGACCTCGCTCAGGTGGCCGAACTTCGGTTTCGGCTTGATCGCGTGACGGCGCTCAGCCAGGACGCGCAGGGCGGCGTCCCACGCGAAAGAGCCGAGGCACACGATCACGCGGACTTTCGACAAGATGTCGAGCTCCTGCACCAGATAGGGAAGGCACGTGTCGCGCTCCTCCGTCGTCGGTGTGTTTCCGGGCGGCGCGCAGCGGACCGCCGCGGCGACGTAGCAATCGGTGAGCTCCAGACCGTCGCCGACGTGGGTGGACGTCGGCTGGTTCGCGTATCCGGCCCGGTGCAAGGCCCGGTAGAGCCAGTCGCCCGAGCGGTCGCCGGTGAACACGCGTCCGGTGCGATTTCCTCCGTGCGCAGCCGGAGCCAGGCCGAGCACGAGGAGGCGAGCCAATGGGTCGCCGAAGCCGGTGACGGGTCTGGCCCAGTAGTCCTCTGAGGCGAACGAGGCCCGTTTGACCAGGGCGACCTCAGCTCGCCAGGCCACCAAGCGGGGACATCGAACGCAATGGACGACCTGCTCGTTGAGCCGATCGAGAGCGTTGGACACAAAAGCCATCCTGGGGCAACCTGAGGTTTCCCGGGGTTCGGGGTCTCCCCGAGTTGGCCGGGGGTTCGGGGTCTCCCCGAGCTGGATAGGTCTTCCGAAGGATGCGATCCGAAAACCACATGACGAGTCAGCTCGCCGCGCTTGCGGTCTCCTCGGCCACGATCCTGCTCGGGCTGTGGATGATGACGTTCGGCGTGATTCCCGTGGTCGCCTCGCCGGCCATCGAAAGAGTGCGCGCCGAGGTCGTGGCGACGCCGACGCCCAAGACCGTTCCCCACATCGCCGTTGCCGCACGCGACCCGTCACCCGAGTGCGCGCAGATGAACAACCCGGGCGGTCGGTTGCGATGGGGTCCGTCCGGCGCTCCGAACCCGATACCGACCAACGGAGTTGTGAAGCTTCCGTCCATCGGTGTTGAGGCTCCGATCTTCCGAGTGGGCATCGATGCCGAGAGCAAGATGGTCGTCCCGCGAAATGCGCGCGACGTGGCGTGGCTCGATCGCGGCGGGATCCCCGGCTACACGAACAACGTCGTGCTGGCCGGGCACATCGCATACTCACGCGTGGCGGGCTCGTTCTCACGGATCGGCACGCTTCGCGAAGGCGATGTGATCGAGATCAAGATCGGCGCGAAGCATCTGAAATATCGCGTGGTCTGGAACTGCTTGTTCGGACGCAACACCGACCGAGCCGATCAGATAATGGGATACACCGACGAACCATCGCTCACGTTGATCTCATGCGGAGGCGGATGGGACGCCGGTGCACGCACGCACTCCGGACGCATCGCCGTCCGCGCCGAACAGATCCTCGAGCCCGGCCCGCTCAAGCTTCGGCGCAAGGCCAGAGCTCGCGACGGACCGTCGCCGACGCAGCGACCTCTCTTGGATCTGCGGCCGTGAAGCGCGTGCCGGCGCTTGTGCTTGCGTGCGCGCGCTTCGGCTAGGTCACCTTCGCGCGCAGCTCGAGCAGCCGTTCGAGACACGCGCGTCCGCGTGCGCCAGGCGGGACGACGCAATTGAAGTCGGTGAGGCCCTTGTCCATCAGTTCCTTCGTGCGATCCGCCGCCTGATCGGCGCTGCCGACGAACCCGAGCTGGGGATTGAACATCGCCATCCCCGGGTGCTGCGCGGCTTCGTCGTCGCCGATCGCGTTGACGATCTGGCATGACAGACGCAAGCTCTCCATCGAGCGTCCGCGGTGCTCGCACTCTGTGCGCAGGAGCTCGAGACGGTTGTCGAGCATGCCGAGAGCCGCACCGGGTGAGTTCCATCCGTCGCCCATCCACGCGACGGTCCGGAGAAGCCGTTCGCCGGCGCCGCCGATCTCGATGGGCAGCGGCTGTTGGACGGGCAGCGGAAGGTTCACCGCACCGCGTACGGCGTAGTGCTCGCCCTCGTAGGTGAAGGCGTCGTGTGGAGCGAGCAATCCCTTGAGGATGCGGATCGCGTCGCGGAGCTCGCCGATACGCACGCCGGGGGCCGGGAAGTCCCATCCGTATTGGCGGTACTCCTGCTCGAACCAGCCGGCGCCTATGAGGAGGCGGAGGCGTCCGTTGGAGATGACGTCGAGGCTTGCGGCCATCTTGGCCAGCAGAGCAGGGTTGCGGAACGACTGGCACAGCACTTGCGCGCCGATCTGTACGCGGGTCGTCGCGGAGCCGAGAGCCGACATCACCGTCCAGGCTTCGAGGATCCCGCGCTGCGGAGGAAAGCCGAGCACATGGTCGATGACCCAGACCGAGTCGGCTCCGACGTCCTCCGCGTGCGTTGCCGCTTCGATGACCTGGTCCCAGTTGGCCCCGACCTGGGGCAGTACGACTCCGATGTGCATCGCGCCTCCGCATCTCGTCAGTGAGAGTTTCTAGACTGCACGAGTGAGAGGGGATCGCGTTGAGGTGCTGGTCGACGTCGGCGATTCGGTCCGCACGTTCGAGATCGAAGCCACGAAGGACGGACGTCGCGTCGAGGTGGCAACGGTGCGCGGGAACGTCCTCGTGACCGAGGTCACGCGCCACGGCAAGGAAGTCAGAACGGCGCAGTTCATCGCATCGCGGGTCGTGGCGATCGTGGAGCACCCGGCGGCCGAAGAGAACCAGACGGCGCGGCCGCGGAAGACCAAGCCGAAGCAGCAAGACGCGCTCGACATCTGATCGGGGGGAGTCGCTACGCTCCATCCGGTGCGGATCGTCCAGGTCGATGCGTTCACGGATACACCGTTCACGGGCAATCCGGCCGCGGTGTGCGTGCTGAGTGAAGCGGCCGATCCGGGGTGGATGCAACGGGTCGCGCTCGAGATGAATCTTTCGGAGACGGCCTTTCTGGTGGCTCGCTCCGAGAGCGAGTTCGATCTTCGCTGGTTCACGCCGACCGTCGAGGTGGATCTGTGCGGACACGCGACGCTCGCTTCGGCGCATGTGTTGTGGGATGAAGGCCACACCGCGGCCGACGAGCTCACGTTCCACACGCGATCCGGTCCGCTCGGCGCTGTGCGCGATGGTGAGTGGATCGAGCTCGATTTTCCAGCGCGTCCCGCGATCGACGGCGACGTGCCGGCCGAGATCGTCGACATCGTCGGTGGCTCGCCCGTCGTCACCGCGCGCGGCAACGTCGGCGGCGGGATGTCCGGGTATCTGCTCGAGTACGCGACGGAGGACGACGTCCGCCGATTGACGCCGGACTTCGGCAGGCTCGGACGCGTGTCCGACGGGTACGTCATCGCAACGGCTCCGGCCGCTGTCCGACAAGGGCCGGACGGTTACGACTTCGTCTCGCGGTTCTTCGCGACCCCGGGAGGTATCGACGAGGATCCCGTCACCGGTTCGGCGCATTGCACGCTCGGCCCCTGGTGGTCGGCCAAGCTCGGCAAGGACGAGCTGCTCGGGTTCCAGTGCTCGGCGCGCGGCGGCACCGTGCGCGTTCGTCCACGTGGAGACCGCGTGCGGCTCGGGGGCCGAGCCGTCACGGTGATGCGGGGCGACCTTGTCTAGGCGGACGGGCCCCAAGCGAGAAAGTTCCGCGATCGTCCTCGCGGTGTTCGTCGCGCTGCGCCCCACTCGCGCGATCGGAGGCCTCGCGGCCGGCGTGCTGTTCCTGGCCGTGTTCCCGGCGAACATCAAGATGGCGATCGACTCGGCAGATCGACCGGCCGGCGAGTTCGCGCTCGCGCTGGCCCGGCTCCCATTGCAGATCCCGCTCATCTGGTGGGCGTACCTGGCGTTCAAGAGGGCGTCGGCTCGCGGTGAGGAGCGCGAGCCGGTCAAGATGGCAGTGTGAAGATCCGAATCGGCGTCGGCCCCGGCATCGGCGCTTCGGCCAGCATGGCCGGCCCATCCGCCGATGGCGGGCACGGCTTCTGGTCGTTCATCGACGCGTGCGAGCGGATCGGCTGGGACTCGATCTGGTTCTCCGAACGCGTCGGCGGCGACGTGCTCGACCCGCTGGCAGCGATGGGTGCCGCGATCGGACGGAGCACGCGGCTCAAGTTCGGGATGAGCGTGCTCGTCCTGCCCGGACGAAACCCCGTGCTCCTCGCGAAGGAGCTCGCCACGCTTGACGTGCTGTCGAACGGACGGATCCTTCCCGCCTTCGGGCTCGGCTCCCCGTTGCCGTCGGAGCACGAGATCTTCGCCGTCGATCCGAAGGAGCGCGGTGCTCGGACCGACGAAGCCACGAGACTGATGGTCAAGCTCTGGACGGAGGACGACGTCACGTTCGAGGGACGCTTCTACTCCGTCAAGAACTTCACCTTGCGTCCGAAGCCGGTGCAGCAGCCGCATCCGGACGTCTGGTTCGGCGGACACTCACAGGCCGCGTGCAAACGCGTCGGGCGTCTCGGCACAGGCTGGCTGCCGTCGTTCGTCGCGCCGTCCGAGTACAAGGCCAAGGTCGACTTCATCAAGTCAGTCGCGGAGCAGCACGACCGCGAGATCGAGGAGGACCACTACGGCGCGCTCGTCCCGTACATCCCGCCGGGTAGTGAAGAGATCGCTTCGACCGTGCTGAACGTGCTGAAGACCCGACGTCCCGATATCGATCCGGCCGAGATCGTGGGCAGCGGTGGCGACGATGGACTCCGTGCGCTGATCGAGCAATTCGTCACGCAAGGGGCCACCAAGTTCGTCGTCGTGCCGGCCGTGTCCGTAGCCAACTGGGAGGACGAGCTGCAACGGGTCCACGACAACGTCGTCAAGCCACTGGAGAACTAAAGACATGGGGTTCAAGGTCGATGTCGTTCTTCCTCCGGGTATCCAGCCGGCGCGCGAAGCAGCCAAGAACTTCGAAGCCATGGGGTACCAGGGTCTGTACACCGCGGAGACCACCAACGATCCGCTGATGGACCTTGCGATGCCTGCCGTCGAAACGACGACCCCGATGCTCAGCAACAACCTCGTGATCGCGTTCGCTCGGTCGCCGTACTCGGTCGCCGTTTCGTCGTGGGAGCTCCAGCGGGCCTCGCAAGGCAGGTTCGCGCTCGGTCTCGGCACCCAGGTCAAGGGTCACATCACCCGCCGCTTCGGGATGACGTGGGACTCACCAGGGCCGAGGTTCCGCGACTACGTCGTCATGTGCAAGGAGCTGTGGTCGGCGTGGCAACAGCGACGTCCCGCACAGCACCGCGGCGAGTTCTACACCTCGACCGTCAACAATCCGTTCTTCACGCCGGGGCCCATCAACTTCCCGGCCCCCAAGGTGTTCATCGCCGCGATCAACAAGTACAACGCTGAAACGGTCGGGCTCGTCGCCGACGGCATCCTCATCCACCCATTGCACTCACCGAAGTTCATCGACGAGGAGCTCATGCCGCACATCGACAGGGGGCTGGCGAAGTCGGGACGCACGCGCGAGGACATCACCGTGATCTCGCCCATCTTTCTCGCTGTGGGGGACACCCCCGAGCAGGTGCAGACCGCGGCAGGCTTCGTCAAGCAGCAGGTTGCGTTCTACGGCTCGACCCGGACGTACGCGAAGATCTTCAACACCCACGGCTGGGAGGACACCCCGCCGAAGCTCCACGAGAAGATGAGCAACGGTGACATGGCCGGGATGGCCGATGAGATCACCGACGAGATGGTCGAGACGTTCGCGATCACCGGCAAGCCGGACGACGCCGTCGATGAGATCAAGCGTCGCTACGGGGGCCGGGCCGACCGCGTGTACTTCTACAACATCTTCGCGACCCCGCTGGCCGACGAAGGACGCCAGCGCGAGCTCATCACCGCCCTTTCTTCCTAGCGACTGCTTTCTTCTTTTCCGGTCGTTTGCCCCAGTCCCGGTTCGCGCGCTTGCCGAGCATGATCTCCGGGTGGTGCTTCCAGTAGTGCAGCCGCGAGGCCGCAGCCACCGACATGTCCTTCGCGCGAGGCCTGATCGTTGCTCCGCATGCCTTGCAGTGGCCGGAACGGGCCATGGGTCCTCCCTAGCTCATGGGGAAGCCGAGGGGCCAAGGGGAAGGAGACGAAAACTAGCGGACGGTGCCGACAGTCAGGCGCGAACGCGAGTGCGGCTGGCGGCCGTCAAGAACAATTCTGCACAGAAAGGCCGCAACTGTTTTGCAACCGGTACTCGGGTCTCTTCGACATGATTCGACGCTGACCAGCGGCTACGCGCGGCGACGGCGGCTTGCCCAGCTGCGTCCGCCCCCGAGGATCCCGAGGTCGAGCAGCACGGCGACCACCACGATCAGGGCGTGGACGCCGGCCACTTCGCCCCGTGTGTTCTCCGCCCAGGCCCACGCCAGGGTGGTGGTGGGGAGGAAGAAGAACCCCAGGAGCGGCCACAGGAAGCTGTCGAAGGCCCGTCCGATGTAGTCGGTGAAGACCACCAGGACGACGATCACGAACCGCGGGGTGATCAGCCCGAACAGCCCGAGCAGGCACGGCACGACCGGAGCGTAGCCGAATGGTACGGTCCCTGCCCATGAGGGTTCGCGTCAACGGCAACGACCGGGATGTCATGGAGGGGTCGACGGTCGCCGACCTGGTGGCCGAGCTCGGCTACGGCAACCGTCAGGTCGTCGTGGAGCACAACGGGGAGCCCGTCGAGCGCACGCGTTTCGCCGAGGTGTCGATCCGCGCCGACGACGTGATCGAGGTCGTGCGGCCGGTGCAGGGTGGGGCTCGATGAAGCCGAAGGAGCGCCGCGGGGCCTTCGAGAGTGCCCGGCTCTATCTCGTTGCCCCCGGTGAGCTCCCGACCGACGTCCTCGCAGCAGTGATCGATGCCGGCGTGGACGCCGTCCAGCTTCGGATGAAGGACGCAGAAGCTGCCGAGGTCCTCGAGATCGGGGAGCAGTGGATGGGCGTGTGCGAGGCCGCAGGCGTGCCATTCGTGATCAACGACCGTCCCGACATCGCACTGGCGCTCGCTGCCGACGGCGTTCACCTCGGACAGGACGACCTCCCGCCGATCGTCGCGCGGGAGATCGTCGGTCCCGATGTGGTCATCGGACGCTCGACACATTCGACCGCCGACATCGCTTGCGCGCTCGACGAACACGACAACGGCCTCGCCGACTACATCGCCGTCGGTCCGGTGCACAAAACGCCGACCAAAGAAGGACGTCCCGCTGTTGGGCTCGAGCTCGTCTCGCATGCGGCGGCGGTCGTCGGCTTCCCTTGGTTCGCGATCGGCGGGATCGCTCGGAGCAACGTCGCCGAGATTGCCGGCGCCGGTGCGCGGCGGATCGTGGTCGTCCGGGCCATCATGCTTGCTGCGGATCCGGTTGCGGCAGCGATCTCATTGAAGAACGCCCTGAAGAACGCGCCGGCGTGAACGCGATCTTCGTCTACGGGCTGCTGAAGCCCGGACTCTCCCTGTACCACATCGTTTCGCCGTTCGTATCGCGCGCGTTACCGGCGACGGCGAGGGGTCGCCTCTACGCCGCCGAATTTCCCGCCGCGCGTTTCGACGAGGACGGTGAGATCGATGGGTTCGTCCTCTGGCTCGACGATGGGCTGACGCAGGAGGCGTTGCGGATCCTCGACGAGGCCGAGGACGAGGGCGTGATGTACGACCGGCGAGTGATCGAGGTCTCGACGTCCGACGGCCCCGTCGAGGCGTTCGCCTACCACTACCTGCTGCCGCTCGACGGCCGTCGGGACGTCGGACGGGTCTGGCCCGCCCCCGAATAGTTTGATACCCTAACTATGTGAGTGACGAACCATCTAGCCAGCCCTGCGGCCGCGTAGCCGCGCGTCTGGCCAAGGTCGTCGAGCGTTCGCTCGCCGACCTCGATCTCTCGCTCGCCCAGTACCGTCTGCTCGGCAACCTCGCAGACGGTCCCTTCCAAGCTTCGGCGCTGGCCGAACGGCTGATCGTGAGCCGTCCGAGCATCACGGCCCTGGCCGACGGCCTCGTCGAGCGCGGTCTCGTGACGCGCGAAGGCTCTGAAGGGGATCGGCGCCGAGTGATGCACGTGCTCACGGTCGCCGGCCGGAAGATGGTCTGCAGCGCCGACGACGCGATCGAGACACGACTCCAGACACTGGCTGCCGAGCTCTCCGAGCCCGACGGCCGCCGCGCGTTCAAAGGTCTCGACGCCTGGGGCCGGGCGCTCGATGCCTATCGTGCGAAAGCGGTGAAGGCGGTGAAGGCCGGATGAGAACGGAGGACCGTCCCCGGTCGGTTCGCGATTTTTCGCCCATCGGTGTCGAGGCGCACTATCCGGCCCCGAAGGCGTGGATCCACCCGGACAAGACCCGGTCGTGGATCAGGCGCATGTTGCCGGTGATGTGGGCGCACAAGCGGTTCTTCATCACCGCGTGGATCGCCACGTTCGTCGCCATCCTCATCGGACTTGCGAGCCCCCTGGTTGTCCGCCGAGCGGTCAACCTCCTGACGGCCGGCGACCTCGCGCCCATCCGCACGCTCGTCCTTGTGCTCGTCGGTCTTGCCGTTGCGCGGTTCTTCGTCGGTATCGCTTCGCGTCAAGGCATGATGCGCGCCGCATACGGCATCGAGTACGACTTGCGATCGATCATCTACGAGCATCTCTCGCGGATGTCGTTCTCGTTCTACGACCGCGTACAGTCCGGACAGCTGATCTCGCGGGCGAACTCAGACATCAGGTCCGTGCAGATGTTCCTCGCGTTCGCGCCGACGATGGTGATCGAGTTCCTGACCTTCTTCGTTGCTGCCGCGGTCATGTTCTCGATCCATCCGCTGCTGACGTTGGTGGCGCTCATCCCGATGCCCGCCGTCTGGTACGTCGGCATGAAGATGCGGAAGCTGATGTTCCCCATCTCGTGGATCGTCCAGGCGCGTCTCGCCGAGGTCGCGACGATCGTCGAGGAGAACATCACCGGCGTGCGGATCGTGAAGTCGTTCGCTGCCGAGGTGAATCAGATCCGCGATCTCGCCGGGGCTGCGCGACGCACGCAGTGGGCAAATGTCAAGCAGGTCGACGTCCGTGCGAAGTACGCGCCCGTTCTGCAGAATCTGCCGACCCTCGGTCTTGTTTTCGTGCTGTTCTACGCGGGCAAGCTCGTCATCGACGGTGAGCTCGATCTCGGTGCGATCGTGCTCTTCAGCTCGTACATCGTGCGTCTGGTGGCGCCGTTCCGGATCCTCGGGTTCATGCTCGTGCTGAACGAGCGCGCCCGCGCGTCGGCCCACAGGATCTACGAGATCCTCGACACCGCACCCGACGTCGCCGACAGGCCGGGCGCCGTCGATCTCGTCGACGCCGAAGGCCACGTCGAGTTCCGCGACGTCACGTTCGGGTACGCCGACGGTCCGCCGATCCTCCGGGACTTCTCACTCAGTCTCCGGCGGGGTGAGACGGTTGCGCTCGTCGGACGCACGGGCTGCGGGAAGTCGACCGTCGCCCGTCTGCTCATGCGGTTCTATGACGTGACGCAAGGGTCGGTGCTCGTCGACGGAAAGGACGTGCGCGACCTCACGCAGGAGAGTCTGCGTTCACACATCGGCCTGGTGGCCGACGACGCGTTCCTCTTCTCGGATTCGATCCGCGGCAATATCGCCTATGGGCGTCCGGATGCGTCGATGGAGGTGATCGAGGCGGCTGCTCACGCTGCGGGTGCTCACGGGTTCGTCACGCATCTTCCCGAGGGCTACGACTCGATCATCGGTGAGCGCGGCTACGACCTCTCGGGCGGACAGCGTCAGCGCATCTCGATCGCAAGGCTGCTCGTGACCGACCCCGCGATCCTCATCCTCGACGACGCGACGAGCTCGGTCGACGTGCAGATCGAGCAGGAGATCCACGACGCGCTGGACCACGTGATGCAAGGCCGCACGACGCTCGTCATCGCCCACCGTCTCTCGACGATCAACCTCGCCGATCGTGTCGTGCTGATGGAGAAGGGACGCATCGTTGCTTCTGGTGCCCACGCCGAGCTGATGCAGACAGAGCCGCGGTACGCCGAAGTGCTCGCGCACCTCGACGAGGACGAGTCGTCTCCGGGAGTCGTCAAGACCGAGCGAAGCAACGGGGCCACCGAGCGCGAGCTCGAGCGGAGCGCGCCCCAGCCGATCGACGGCACGTGGAGTGGGAACTGATGGGCTGGGGTGGAGGCGGTGGAGGCACGCCGGGCGGTTCGATGTTCGGCGGCGGGACGAACACCGCGACTCGGTCGGGTCTGCCCTTCGCCGGCGTGCCACCGGAGCTGCAGGAGATGGCGGACGTGATCCTCAAGACCGAACCGGAGCACCCACCCGAGCAGGTCACCTTCGAGCGGATCCCGCCGGACGACCGTCCCTTCACCCTGCGGCGTTTCCTCGCACCGCACAAGTGGTGGGTCGCCGGTTCGTTCCTCTTTGTCATCATCGAAACCATCGCGACGCAAGCCGGTCCGTTCCTGACGGGTCTCGGGATCGACAAGGGCATCCGCGGGCGGAACTTCCGCACCCTCGTCGTGATCGCCATGCTTTACCTCGTCGCGGTCGTCTTCGGCACCTTCGCCGGTCGGGTTCGGCTCGCGTGGACGGGTCGCGTGGGCGAGCGGTTGATGTTCCACCTCCGCGTGCGCATCTTCACGCACCTGCAGCGTCTCGGCGTCGACTTCTACGTCAAGGAGAAGGCGGGCCGGATCATGACCCGCATGACGAGCGATGTCGAGGCGCTCCACCAGCTCTTCAACGAGGGCTTGATCAATCTCGTGGTGCAAGCGCTGACGCTCGTCGTTGTTTCGGTCGTGCTGTTCTTCCTGAACTTCCGACTGGCCGTATTCACGGTCGGGTTCGTCGTCCCGGTCATGACGCTGCTCACCTTGTGGTTCCGGCGTGTCTCAGACAAGGGCTTCCTCGAAGTGCGCGAGAAGATCGCCGACGTCCTCGCGGATCTGCAGGAGTCGCTGTCCGGAGTGCGGATCGTGGCGGCTCACAACCGCCAGCGACACAACGTCGTCAGGCACCGCAACATCCTCGGCACCTATCGCGACGCGAACGTGTACACCGCGAAGGTATCGTCGATCTACGGGCCGGGAACCGAGTCGGTGGGAGTGCTCTCGCAAGCCGTCATCGTGCTCGTCGGCGGGTCGATGGTTGTCGACGGGTCGCTTTCGATCGGCGAGCTCACCTCCTTCGTGCTCTACGTCGCACAGTTCTTCGCGCCGATCCAGCAACTGGTCTCGCTCTACAACACCTACCAATCGGGACGCGCGGCGGTGATCAAGCTTCGGGATGTGTTCGGCGAAGTGCCCGACCCTGCCGAAGCCGCCGACGCCCACGATCTTCCACCCGTCGAAGGCGACATCCGTCTCGATCATGTGACGTTCGGATACAGCGCCGGCCGTCCTGTTCTGACGGACGTCGACCTGCACATCGCGCCGGGAGAGACCTTCGCCTTGGTTGGGCCGACGGGGGCCGGGAAGTCCACTGTCGTGAAGTTGATCGCACGCTTCTACGACCCTGTTGAGGGTCGCATCCTGATCGACGGTCACGACGTCCGCGAAGTGACTCAGACATCCCTTCGTCTGCAGATCGGCAACGTCCCCCAGGAACCGTTCCTGTTCGCGGGCTCGATCCGCGACAACATCAGCTTCGCGCGTCCCGAAGCGACCGAGGAGGAGATCCTCGAAGCCTGCAGAGCCGTCGGGATCATGGACCTCATCGACCGGTTGCCGGACGGACTCGATACGCCGTGTCACGAACGCGGCGTATCGCTCTCGTCCGGTGAGCGTCAGTTGCTCGCGCTGGCACGGGCGTTCCTCGCGAAACCGCGCGTGCTGATCCTCGACGAGGCGACGTCGAGCCTCGACCTGCTGTCTGAATCGAAGATCGAGCGCGCGCTCGACGTCCTGCTCGAAGGACGCACCGCGATCATCATCGCGCACCGCTTGTCTACCGCCATGCGCGCGCAACGTTTGGCCGTCGTGGAGGACGGGCGCATCGCCGAGCTCGGCTCCCACGACGAGCTCGTGGCGCTCGGGGGCCGTTACGCGCAGATGTACGAGACCTGGATGAGCCACGCCCAACCCGCCACTGAAGTTCTTGGCGGCTGAGTTCTCCGCGGGCGAAGCTCGCAGGCTCGCGCTGTCCGCGCAAGGTCTCGGGGGGCCACGGACGGGTGGTTCGCCCGCGTCGTTGCGCAAGCTCGCTGCGCGCCTGCACGCGTTTCAGATCGATTCGGTGAACGTGTTGGTGCGCGCGCACTACATGCCGGCGTTCTCGCGACTCGGTCCGTACCCGATGAAGGCGCTCGACGCGCTCGCATACGAGAAGCGCGAGCTGTTCGAGTACTGGGGGCACGCCGCGTGTTGGTTGTCGATGCAGCACTACCCGCTGTTCCGCTGGCGCATGGAGATGGCACACAGCCCCGAGTTCTGGGGCGGACGGTCGCCGCGGGTGCGCACGTTCGTCGAAGCGGTGTACGAGGAAGTGGCCACGCACGGTCCGATGGGGGCCGGCAAGATCTCGATCGGAGGCAAGGGGACGGGGAACTGGTGGGGCTGGTCGGACGGCAAGCGCGCCATCGAAGCCCTCTTCCGCATGGGACGCGTGGCTGTGGCCGGACGCAAGAACTTCGAGCGCCTCTACGACATCACCGAACGCGTGATCCCCGCCGAGATGCTTGCGGCGCCGGTTCCGCCGATCGACGAGGCCAAGAAGCAACTCCTCGTCCTCGCGACGAAGGCGCACGGGATCGGAACGGCGGCCGACATCGCCGGCTACTTCCAGCTCGAGAACTGGTGGGACCGTCCGCGGGTGAGCAACGGCAAGCGCGAGAAGTCGCAGCTGCCGCGCTTCGTGCAGGAGCTTGTGGACGAGGGTCGGCTCCTGGTCGGGACGGTCGAGGGGTGGGACAAGCCCGCCTACACCGTGCCGGGTGCGAAAGTGCCTCGCCCTGTCAACGCGCGCGCTCTCGTGTCGCCGTTCGATCCGCTGATGTGGGAGCGAAAGCCGACGCAGCGCATCTTCGGCTTCGACTACAAGATCGAGATCTACGTCCCGGCCCCCAAGCGCGTGTACGGCTACTACTGCCTGCCGTTCCTGCTCGGGGATCGGTTCGTCGCCCGTGTGGATCTCAAAGCCGACCGCAAGGGTTCGACGTTGCTCGTCCAAGGCGCGTTCGCCGAGCCGGGAGTGGATGTGAAGCACGTGGGGGCCGAGCTTGCGGACGAGCTGCGCATGATGGCCGACTGGCTGTCGCTCGACCGCGTCGTGGTCGCCGAGAAAGGCGACCTCGCGAAACCGCTCGCTCGCGAGCTCCGCTGAACCATGGTCGACGAGCGTCGCAAACGCGTCGGGCTGAACCCGCTCGCCGAAGAGCGCAAGCGGGAGCTCGACGTCTACGGTGCTTGTCCGGCTACCTGAGTGCCCGTTCGGCGGCCGCCTGCGTCGCCTCGACGGCGTGCTTGCCTGAGAACTCGCCGCGGATCGCTGCGTTGATCGCATGCCATCCGGCGTCCTCCACCTCGGGGAATCGTTCCAGCGGCGGATACGTGATCATCGCTTCGGCGATCGAGGCACGAGTGATCTCCAGGCGTTTGTTGTCGGTGTCGTCCAGCGGTTCGACCGATGCGAACGCTCGCTCGTGGGCAGGAACGGTGCCTGCTTTCGCGTCGAGCGATGCCGCTTCCGCGCTCGTGAGCTTCGCGATCAGCGCGCGTGCGCTGTCGAGGTCCGCACACGTCTTGGGGATCGCCCACGAATGCACGCCCGCGTACGAGATGCCGCCCACATATGCGTGTGGTTTCAGCGAGACGCCGGACGCACGGATCGGTCCGTAGGCGCCGGGCCAGGCTGCGGCGGCGTTGACGCGTCCGTCGAGGAGTGCGGCGTCCACTTGGTCGTAGTGCCAGTCGGGCAGGTCGTCCGGCGCCCGGCGCGCCAGCGCGCACAGGATCTCGACCGCTCGCTCCGCCTCGTCCGATGCGATGACCGGGTTCGCGTCATCGTCGAACAGACGTCCGCCGCTGCTCACGACGATCTCGAAGAAGGTTCCGAAGAGTCCGGACTCGCGTCCGGGGAACCCGAAGACGACATCCGATGCGGCGAGCTCCTCCCAGGTTCGCGGGACGTCCCTGATGAGATCGCTCCGCGCCCACAGCACGCGCACGTCGATGCAGCGCGGAACCGACAAGAGTGCGCCGCGGAAGGTGCAGAGATCGACGGCCTTGCTCGCGAGCGCGCCGACGTCGATGTCCAAAGGATGCAGCCACCTCGCCTGCGACGGTGCGTACTTCGAGTGCGTCGACAGCACGTCGATCCGTTCGCCGGCGGCGAGCATCTCCGCGACGCGACGATTCAGCGTGGGGTGGTCGGCGTGAACGACGATCTCGACGTCCTCGTCATCGAGCAGCGTGTAGAGGTGGTCGTACATCGGCCCCCCGATGAGTGCGACGCGCAGCTTCACCGTCGTCTATCTCCACTCCGGGCCGTTCGGGAACGACAACTGCTCGATCGACTCGGGGTGCATCTCGGCGGAGTACCCGGGGAGCTCGGGCACGAGGTACCGGCCGTTTCGGATGCGTGCCGGGTCGACGAAATGCTCGTGCAGGTGGTCGGCGAACTCGGTCGTCCTGTCGTTGAGCGAACCGCTCATGCACACGTAGTCGATGATCGAGATGTGCTGGACGTACTCACACAGGCCGATCCCGCCGGCGTGCGGGCATACCGGCACACCGAACTTCGCCGCGAGCAACAGCTGCGCGAGCACCTCGTTGAGCCCGCCGACGCGGCACGCGTCGATCTGCATGTAATCGATCGCTTCGGCCTGGAGCAGCTGTTTGAACAGCACGCGGTTCGCGCAGTGCTCACCCGTGGCCACGCCGATCGGTGCGACCGCGCGCCGGATGGCGGCATGTCCGAGGACGTCGTCCGGACTCGTCGGCTCTTCGATCCAGCGCAGGCCGAACGGCTTCAGATGACCGATCCATTCGATGGCTTCGCCGACGTCCCACACCTGATTGGCGTCCGCCATCAACGAGACATCGTCGCCGAGCTCCTCGCGCATGACCTCACAGCGGCGCACGTCGCTCTCGACGCTGACGCCGACCTTGGTCTTGAAGCTTCGCCAACCGTCGGCCAGGGCCGCGCGGCACAGATCGCGCACCTTGCCCTCGGGATATCCGAGCCAGCCGACGGATGTGACATACGCCGGGTAGCCGTCGGCTCGGAGTTCGGCGATGCGGGACGCGCGCGACGGTTCGAGGGCGCGCAGCAGATCGAGTGCCTCGTCGCGGTCAAGCGCGTCGGTGATGTACCGGAAGTCGATGCACGAGACGAGCTGTTCCGGAGTCATATCGCACACGAGCTGCCACACCGGCTTGCCTTCCCGCTTGGCCCAGAGATCCCACGCGGCGTTGACGATCGCCGCCGTCGCGAGATGGATGACGCCCTTCTCGGGACCAAGCCAGCGCAGCTGACTGTCGCTGGTCAAGCGTCGCCACCAGCCGGCCATGTCGCCGGTGATCTCGTCGAGGTCGACGCCGACGATGTGACGGCCGAGCGCGTCGACGGCGGCCAGGCAGAGATCGTTGCCTCGTCCGATGGTGAACGTGAATCCCGCGCCTTCGATCCCGCCGTCGGTCTCGAGCACGACGTAGGCCGCCGAGTAGTCGGGGTCGGCGTGCGCGGCGTCCGATCCGTCGAGCATCCGGGACGTCCGTGCGCGCACGTCGTGTGTGCGCAGGCCCGTTACCCTCATCGTTCATGATGGTCCGGCGCTGATCGGTCTGACAAGGGCCATCGGAGCTGGCTACGCTGGTCGTGGTATCCGCTGCAACGCGATCCGTCCGGGAACGGTCGCAACACAGTGGTGCGGCTAGATCCTCGCCGACCGTCCCGACCCAGCCCGACCCAGCCCGACCCAGAAGGAACGCGCAAGCAGATGGAACAACGACAGTTCGACGTCCGCCGGGGGAGTCCCGAGGAAGTAGACGCCCCGTGATGAACCCGGCGCTGCTTCGCCCGTTCGGGAAGACGGGCATCGAGGTCAGTGCACTCTCCTTCGGCTGCGCACCGATCGGCGGTCTCTACACCCCGGTCAGTGAGGCCGTGGCCTACGCCACCCTCCAGGAGGCGTGGCGCGTCGGAGTGCGGTTCTTCGATACGGCGCCGTTGTACGGGCTCGGCGTGGCCGAAGAGCGGCTCGGACGGCTCCTCACGAGGCGACCGCGCGACGAGTTCGTCGTGTCGACGAAAGTCGGCCGGCTGATCCGCAGCGCGGACGACAACAAGGCCGCTCACGACATCTCTGCATGGACGGATACGCGCGGCTTCGTCCCCGTCTTCGACTTCAGCTACGACGGCGTGATGCGTTCCATCGAGGAAAGCCTCAAGCGCCTCGGTCTTGATCGCATCGACATCGCGCTCATCCACGACCCCGACGACCACTACGACCAGGCGCTTGCCGAGGCCTATCCGGCTCTCGCGAAGCTACGCGACGAGGGCGTGATCCGCGCGGTGGGGGCCGGGATGAACGAGCCGGAGATGCTGACGCGTTTCGTGAAGGAGGCAGACTTCGACTGCGTCCTCGTTGCCGGCCGTTTCACACTCATCGAGCAATCGGCGGCCGACGAGCTCCTCCCTCTCTGCGAGGAGCGAGGTATCGCGCTGATCTGCGGCGGGGTGTTCAACAGCGGATTGCTCGCCGACCCGCGTCCGGGCGCGATGTACAACTATGCGCCGGCTCCGGCCAACCTGATCGATCGAGCTCGCCGGATGAGCGAGGTGTGCCGTCGTCACGGACTCCAGGTCAAGGTGCCGGCGATCCAGTACCCGTTCACGCATGCGGCGGTCTCAACCGTGCTCGTCGGCGCTCGTTCGCCCGAAGAGGTCGCGGAGAACGCGAAGGCGTTCGTGCATCCGATCCCGCGTGAGCTGTGGAGCGACCTGCGCAGCGCCGGTCTGCTCGCCTGAACGGCCCTCATCGGCGCATCGACCTGGTCCGGGCTCGGTTATCGACTGACGGCACGTCCCTGCGACTCGATGCGCCCCGGCGGCACGTTGCGAACGCGTGATCCGATGATCACGAACGACGCGGCCCACGCGATCGCGACCGCAGCCAGCAGGCCGTAGATGAGCGCGGCGAGAACCCAGCCACCGTCCGTCGCGGACGCCACCGTCAGCGGCTCGCTGTGGACCTCGGGGTACCGTCATAGGTATGACGTCGGGCGACTTTCACGAGCAGCTCCCGGATATCGACGGGGAGGAGACCGATGAGTGGCTCGAATCGTTCCGCGCTCTCTCGGCCGAGAAGGGTCAGGCGCGAGCGAGCTACGTCCTGAGACAGGTCCTGGCCGAGGCGAGACGCTTGCAGATCGGCGTTCCGCCGATGGTGTCGAGCAACTACGTCAACACCATCGCCCCCGAGGACGAGCCACCGTTCCCGGGGGACGAGGACATGGAGGCTCGCATCCGCCGCCTCATCCGCTGGAACGCCGCCGTGATGGTGCTCCGCGCCAACATCACCAAGCCGGGCCTCGGGGGCCACCTCTCCACGTACGCGTCGGCGGCCTCCCTGTACGAGGTCGCGTTCAATCACTTCTTCCGCGGCAAGGACGCCCACCCGGAGACGGGGGGCGGCGGCGACCAGATCTTCTACCAGGGACACGCCACACCCGGGATGTACGCACGCTCATACCTCGAGTACCGCTTCGACGAGGACCGTCTCGACAACTTCCGCCAGGAAACGCTCGGGACGGTCGGTCTGTCGTCCTATCCACATCCGCGCCTCATGCCCGGTTACTGGGAGTTCCCGACGGTGTCGATGGGACTCGGCCCGATCAACGCGGTCTACCAAGCGCGCTTCAACCGGTACTTGCACGCGCGCGAGATCAAGGACACATCGCAGCAGCGTGTGTGGTGCTTCACCGGCGACGGCGAGATGGACGAACCCGAGTCGACGGCGGCATTGACGCTTGCGTCGCGCGAACAGCTCGACAACCTGATCTTCGTCGTCAATTGCAACCTGCAACGTCTCGACGGACCGGTGCGCGGCAATACCAAAGTCATCCAGGAGCTCGAGTCGCTCTTCCGCGGCGCGGGATGGCACGTCATCAAAGTCGTGTGGGGACGCGAGTGGGACCCGCTCCTTGCGCGCGACGTCGATGGCGTGCTCGTCGACAAGATGAACGCAACGACCGACGGCGAGTTTCAGAAGTACGCCGTGGCCGGCGGCGGCTACATCCGCGAGCACTTCTTTGGCCCCGACCCGCGCCTGCGCCGTCTCGTCGAGCATCTGTCGGACTCCGACCTGGAGCGGCTGCGTCGCGGCGGGCACGACTACCGCAAACTCCACGCCGCGTACAAGGTCGCCACTGAACTTCAAGGCGCGCCGGTCGTCATCCTCGCGAAGACCGTGAAGGGCTGGGCTCTCGGTGAATCGATCGAAGCGCGAAATGTCACGCATCAAGCGAAGAAGATGACGGTGACCGACCTCCGCTCGTTCCGCGACCGCCTCGGACTTCCGCTATCGGATCGCGACCTCGACGCCGAGCTGCCGCCTTACTACCGTCCGCCGAAGCACACCTCAACGATCGAGTACATGACGTGGCGCCGATCCGAGCTCGGCGGATTCTTGCCCGAGCGCCGTGTCAACTACGTCCCGCCGAAGCTCCCCGCGAAGGATGTCTACGAAGAGTTCCTCACCGGCACCGAAGACAAGAAGACCGAAGTCGCGACAACGCAGGCGTTCGTCCGGCTGCTGCGCGTGCTGTTGCGGGACGAGGAGATCGGCGAGCGCATCGTCCCGATCATCCC
The DNA here is from genome assembly GCA_964520325.1 of uncultured Actinomycetes bacterium. Lineage (GTDB taxonomy): Bacteria > Actinomycetota > JAICYB01 > JAICYB01 > JAICYB01 > CAZFOB01. The sequence continues at coordinate 95,318 of CAZFOB010000004.1, forward strand.
GGACGAGGCTCGGACGTTCGGGATGGAGTCACTCTTCAAGACGCTCAAGATCTACAACCCGCTCGGACAGCGCTACGAGCCGGTCGACGTCGAGACGTTGATGCCGTATGTCGAGGACGCAACCGGACAAGTGCTCGAGGAAGGCATCACCGAAGCCGGATCGATGGCAAGCTTCACGGCCGCGGGAACCTCGTACGCGACTCACGGCCAGCTCACCATCCCGTTCTTCATCTTCTATTCGATGTTCGGTTTCCAGCGCGTCGGTGACCTCATCTGGGCCTTCGGTGATGCACGCGGTCGCGGATTCCTGCTCGGAGCAACGGCCGGACGAACCACACTCGCGGGCGAAGGACTGCAGCACCAGGACGGCCACTCGCCGCTGGTCGCATCGACGGTGCCCAACTGCGTCAGCTACGACCCTGCCTTCGCCTACGAGGTGGCGGTCATCATCCGCGACGGTCTGCGCCGGATGTACGAAGAGGGCGAGGACATCTTCTACTACCTCACCCTTTACAACGAGCAGTATGTCCAGCCGAAGATGCCGCGCGGTGCCGTCGACGGGATCCTGCGGGGCCTGTACCGCTTCAAGAAAGCGAGCGGGCCCAAGAGGAACGCTCCGCGCGTGCAGATCCTCGCGTCAGGGCCGACCGTGCCGATGGCGCGTGACGCGCAGGACATCCTGAACGCCGAGTACGGCGTGGCCGCCGACGTCTGGAGCGCGACGAGCTTCAGCCAGCTGCGCAGCGACGCGCTCGACTGCGATCGGTGGAATCGCCTGCATCCGTCCGAGACGCCCCGCGTGCCGTATGTGAGCGAGATGCTCGAAGATGGCATCCCCGTCGTTGCCGTTACGGATCACATGAAGGCGGTGCCCGACCAGGTCTCGCGCTGGGTCCCCGAGCCGTACATCTCGCTCGGCACCGACGGTTTCGGGCGTTCCGACACCCGCGAGGATCTGCGCCGTCACTTCGAGATCGACACCGGACACATCGTCGTTGCCGCGCTGCACGTCCTCGAACGTGCCGGCGAGATGAAGGCGGAACGTGTCATCGACGCGATCGCATCGGCAGGCATCGACCCCGACGCGCTCGATCCGCGCTACGCGTAGGGCCTCATCTGGCGCCCAATGAGGGCCGCACCATATCGACCCACGCTTGGTGCACGGCAAGGAGACCCGCGTCGTCCAGTGGCGCCCAATGGCACCTGAAGAGGTAGATCCCTTCGGCGATGAGCTCCCAGCTCTCACGAACACCGGGCGGCGCATCGCATGTGTAGAGATGACGCATCTGCGAGGTCGCGAGCGCTGTTGTGCGCACCCATCCTTTGACCGATCCCGCCATCCGCGGCGGGTCCACATCGAGGTCCCATTCTTCGACGCCGACGTTCGACCAATCCACGCGCTCTTCATGCAGGCGGACGACGGTGCGGAAGAGGTCGAGGATGAGCACGCTGGCACCGTCGACGGGTTCGGCGAGAAGCGGTACTGCTTCGACGCAGACTCGTTCGTCGGGATCTGGAAATTCCGGGAACGACGCGAGGTGGACGACGTCCGAAACGGTGACTTCGGTCTCCTCCTCGAGCTCCCGGATCGCTGCGAGCCTTATGTCCTCTCCGGGCTCGACAGTCCCAGCCGGGACCTGGACCCCCGAACGGTCGTGGTCGAAGACCAACAGCTCTGGTCCATCTGAGTTTGGCGGATCACGAGGACCGCGACCTTGTAACGGGCGGGGTCGACCGTTTTCTCCTGTGTCTGTAGCTGCATCTACTGTAGAGCTCGTGTTCGTTGTGCGGCAGATGCTGCAGAAGAGATAGATGTAAGATATGCTGCACAATATGCAGCGCAAGACGGTGAACCTCATTGGGTCGACATCAAGCACGGTGGCACCCTTCTTCGATCGGCTCAGTCCCGAGCGAGGGGCCTTGGAAGAGCTTGCGGGTGAAGCACTGGACTCCGAGAGCGATGTGCTCCGGGCGCTCGTGACCGTCGGGATCCGATCTGTCGAGGATCGTCGTCTTGAGGTTGGCTACGCGACTTGGGCGGCTGCAACGTGCGACGAAGACCGCGAGTGGTCTACGGGGTCCACTGCAGCCCTGGCCGAGCGGGCTGCACGAGATGACGGGTAGCGGTCCTTCCCCGCTCAGGGGTCAAGTATTCTTCGCGGACCTCGGAATGATCGGTGAGAAGCCCGTCCTCGTCGTGTCGAACAACATCCGCAACCGCAATCTTCGGGACGTCGTCGTGGCGCGCATCACGACGGCTGGCAAGCCCGACTTGCCGTCGATCGTCACGTTGCCGCCGGGCGAGCCGGTCGTCGGAAGGGTGCTCTGCGACGACTTATCCACGGTGTCGAAGGAACATCTCTCGCGCCATGCGGGCGGGCTTTCGCGGGCAACGATGCACGCTGTCGATAGCGGGTTACGGGTAGCGCTCGCGCTTTCCACCTGACCCGGAGTGCCCCCACCTCACCTGCGTGACCACGTCGACCAAGTGCGCCCGGCTATGAGACAGTGCTTGTGGCGAGTTCACGCACCGGGAGGGTGACCGGATGAAGTTCCATTTCTTCCATCTGATGCCGTACCCGTACCTGCCCGATGACTTCCGCGAGAAGGTGCGCTCGGTCTGGGTGGACGTCCCGATCGACTACTACGACCCGGTCAAGGGACACGCGATCTACCACGAGTATCTCGACGAGCTGATGTACGCCGACGAGCTCGGCTTCGACGGCATCTGCGTCAACGAGCATCACCAGAACGCATACGGCCTGATGCCGTCGCCGAACCTCATGGGCTCGATCATGGCGCGCGAGTCGAAGAACGCCAAGGTCGTCGTGATGGGAAACTCGGTTGCGCTGTACAACCCGCCGACGCGCGTGGCCGAGGAGTTCGCGATGCTCGATGTGCTCTCGGGTGGCAGGTTGGTTGCCGGGTTCCCCGTCGGCACGCCGATGGATTCGAACTTCTGTTACGGCACGCCACCGGCGATCCTGCGTGAGAAGTACCGCGAAGGTGTCGAGCTGATCGTGAGGGCGTGGGCGGAACGCGAACCGTTCGCATTCAACGGCAAGTACACGCAGCTGCGTTACGTGAACGTCTGGCCGCGTCCGATCCAGCAGCCGCGTCCGCCGGTGTGGATCCCCGGTGGGGGATCGGTTGAGACGTGGGAGTTCTGCATCAAGAACCACTTCAACTACAGCTACCTGTCGTACTTCGGTTACGAAGGCGCGAAGGACGTGATGAAAGGCTACTGGGACACCGTGTCCAACCTCGGGGCCGAGCCGAACCCATATAGCGCGGGATTCCTCCAGTTCATCGGCGTCGCCAAGGACGACGCGGAGGCCGAGAAGCTCTACGCGCCGGCGGCGCTGTACTTCTACAACAAGTGCCTGCACCTCTATCCGGGCTTCGTGCAGCCGCCGGGGTATTCGTCGATGGAAACGGTGCGTCGAAGGATCCAGTCGCAGGTCGCCGGCGCCGCCGCGATCGGCGGAGAGTTGACCTGGAAGGACATCCTCGACCGCGGCTACGTCGTGGCCGGAAGTCCCGAGACGGTGATCGACCGGCTGCAGGAAGCCGCAGACACGCTACGCATGGGACACCTGATGGTCTTGCTGCACTTCGGGAACATGGCGAAGGAAACCGTGCGCTACAACAGCGAGCTCTTCGCACGAGAGGTGATGCCGAAGCTGTCCGGACTCTTCTCCGACTGGGAAGACGAGTATTGGCCGGCGCCCTCACCGGTGGCGCCCCGATGAGCCGGCGCACTTCCAGACAGGTCACGCTCTGGGACCCGCCGATCACGGCGAAGATCTACGAGCAGGGCGCCGATGCAGATGGGCAGCCGGTCCTGTTCCTGCACTCCGGAAGCGGCATCACGCCGAGCGACCCACTGTTGGCGGCTCTCGCCGCGTCTCGCAAGGTCATCGCGCCGAGGCACCCGGGCTTCGTCGATCCGGACGAGCTCGACGAGCTGCGCGACGTCCACGACCTCGCGCTCTACCACGACGAGCTCCTCGACAAGCTCGGTCTCGACTCGGTCGCGGTGATCGGGCACTCGTTCGGCGGGATGGTGGCCGCAGAGCTTGCTGCGCACGTGCCGAACCGCGTGTCCAAGCTCGTGCTGGCTGCGCCGCTCGGCTTGTGGAACGACGACTACCCGGTCACCGACTTCTTCACTGCGTTTCCATTCGGCATGGCCGATCTGCTCTGGCACGACTCGTCATCTCCCGAGGCGATGGCCGCGATGACGGCCATGGCGCAAGGTGACGACGAAGAGGAATCGAAGTCGGACGATCCCCTCACAGCCATGATGCTCCGCGTGCTGCCGGGCCTCGTGACGCTCGGCAAGTACATCTGGCCGCTCCCCGACAAGGGACTCTCGCGCCGGCTGCGCCGCATCAAGGCACCGACCCTTGTGATCTGGGGCGAGAAGGACAAGCTCACGCCGTCGCAGTACGCCGACGACTTCGTGAAGGGCATCCCCGACGCGGCGCCTGCGTTCATCCACGACGCCGGCCACATGGCTCCGTACGAACGCACGCACGACTTCGTCCGCCTGGTGAACGACTTCCTCGGGTAGACCGGGGCAAGGCGCCACGCATGAGGACGATCGCGCTCGTGGTGCACGTCGCGTTCGCGCTCGCCATGCTCACGGCGTGCGTGTGGGGCGCAGCCAATCTCCCGGGCTCGGCACGGATCCCCGTCCATCTCGGCATCAGGGGTTTCGGGACCTTCCTCTCCAAGCGTGTCGCGCTGATGCTTTGGGCGGTTGCCGCGATCGGAATCGTCGTCCCGAACGTGGCGACGATGAGCGCCGTTGAGCACGACCTCCTAGCGCAGGACGTCGTGCTCGCCGTGTTACCTCTCCTCTTCGTGGTTCAGTTGCTGGCGTTCCGAAAGGCATCGTCGAGCACGACCAACCGTCGATCATGACGTCCTTGATGGCGCGCCTCGGCAAGCTCTCGCCGATGCGCTACATGGAATGGGGACACACCGAGTATTACCACCCGATGTTGTTGAAGCTCGTTCCCGTGGGTGCGGCGCGCGCGCTCGACATGGGATGCGGCACCGGACTGTTCGCGCGGGCGCTTTCGTCCCGGGTGGCTAGCATCGATGCGATCGATACGTCGGACGAAGCGTTGTCGCTGGCACGAAAGCGTTCGCGCAGAGTCCCCAACGTCACGTATCGACGGGCCGATCTCCTCGCCGACGACATCGAGCCGGGCGGGTACGATTTCGTGTCCTGCCTGATGTGCATCCACCACATGCCGTTCGAGCCGGCGCTCGAAAGGCTCGCGACAGCCGTGCGGCCGGGCGGCGTCCTCGCGATCCTCGGACTGGGGCAGCTGACCCCCGCCGACCTTCCGGTGGCGATGGGGATCCTGCCGCTCGACGTCGCGATGGGCGTGCGGTTCAAGATCGCGAAGGCGATGGGACGACCGTCGCTCGCCGGGATCGGTCCCGAGGCACCCATCGCCGACCCGACGATGCGGGTGCACGAGATCCGGACGAAGGCATTGGCAGCGCTGCCGGGCAGTACGTTCAAGCGTCACGTCTTCTACCGGTACTCGCTCGTCTACCGTCCTAAGGTGTCTGAGCCGTACCAGATCGGCTCTGGGTAGCCGGGCCGTGCGGAAGGGGGGCTTACCTCGAGGTGGAGTCGGCGCTCATCGAGCATCCGGCCGTCGCCGAATCCGCCGTCGTCGGCAAGCCCGACCCCGACCGCACGCAGATCGTGAAGGCGTACGTCGTCCTCGCGCCGGCCACGAGGCCGGCGATGCGCTCGTCAAGCAGCTACAGGACCATGTGAAGAACGTCACGGCGCCCTACAAGTACCCCCGCGAGATCGAGTTCGTGACGGAGCTCCCGAAGACGATCTCCGGAAAGATCCGGCGAACGGAGCTGCGGGACAGGGACTGACGTTTCCCGAGACGCGCTTTCCTGTCATATCGACCTGCGCGTCATATCGACCTGCGCGTCATATCGACCTGCGCACCGGAACCCGCGGCTTGGTTCTCGCGTTAGTCACGTATGGGCCGAAGGGCGCTTGTCGGCGTGTTCATCGGTTTGCTCCTCATCGGGGCATGCGGCCGAGAGGGCGGACTCCAAGGAGGTCCGTGGTCCGTCCCGAAGGTGGAGGAGGACGGTCCGAGTCCTGCCGAGCCACGAGTGTTCCGAGCGCGCAACGGACCTGTTTCGCTCTTGGTCAGCTTCTTCCCGTCGTATCCGTTCGTCGGACAAACCGTTCGCTTCGACATCTCGATGCGCTACGGCTCGGCTAAGCAACGACCGGGACTCTTCACCTACGACCTATCGATCGACGAGCGCGCAACGGAACGCAAGAAGGCCGGATGTGCTGGTCCTCTGGGATCGCGCTATCCCGCAGGCACCGGGTTTCGCGACCACGAGACTCGAAGGATCAAGTTCGTGCGGCCCGGTCCGCATCGCTTCAGGTTGAGCGCTACGCCGTCGTGCTTCCCCGACCAACGGACCGCAACGATGGACGAGGACGTCCTCGTCCACGCAATGCCGCCGGGAACCGAGTCGCTCAAGTGGTCGAACCGGAACCGGCGGATGTCCGCTCGCGTCGCTGTAATGCCGGCGCATCCGCGTGTGGGAGATCTCGTCCGGTTCGTGTGGAGGTTGTCATACGACGGTGGTCCGAGGCTTCGCGGCGGCTCCTTTGCTGGTGGGTACCGGATCGAGGGCGGACCCGGCAGGAGCGGCGGCCCGGGCTGCAGTGGCATCAGTGGACCCGAAGAGATCGGCTCGTTCTCGACGGCGGAGTCGGTGACATGGGCCTTCGGCAAGCCTGGTCGCTATCGATTCGAGCTTTCGGGATTCCCCGGCTGCGCCCGGTACACAGGCACGGCGCGGATCGACGAAGAGGTCGTCGTCAGCGCGTCGTAGTCGTCGGATGGTAGACAAGACCCCCGATGACCCTGCTCGAAGACGTCTCGTCCCGCTCGTTCGCTACGGGTGAAGCACTGTCGCCAGAAGAAGCGCTCCGGATCCTCGAGCTCCCGGACGCCGAGGTACCGGCGCTGGTTTGTCTCGCGCACCAGGTTCGCCTCGACAATGCGGGGGCCGAGGTCGAGGTGGAGTCGATCATCTCGGCCAAGACCGGCGGGTGTCCCGAGGACTGCTCGTTCTGCTCGCAGTCACGTCATTGGCCGACGCCGGTTCGTCCGGAGCCGTTCATCGACATCCCGCCGCTGGTTGACGCGGCCAAGCGCGCGCAGGAGCAAGGGGCGACGGAGTTCTGCATCGTGCTGGCCGTCCGGGGGCCGGACGAGAAGATCATGAAGCAGGTGCTCGCCGCGGTCGACGCGCTGCACGCCAATACCGAGATGCACGTCGCAGCCTCCCTCGGCATCCTCACGCGCGAGCAAGGTGTCGAGCTCAAGGCGGCCGGCGTCCGCCGTTACAACCACAACCTCGAGACCGCGCGATCGCATTTCGGCAAGATCGTGACCACGCATACGTGGGAGGAGCGGTGGGAGACGTGCCAGCTCGTCTTGGAGCTCGGGATGGAGCTGTGCTGCGGGGGCATCTTCGGCATGGGGGAGACCAAGGCCCAGCGCGTCGAGTTCGCGTTCGAGCTCAAGAAGCTCGGCCCCCGCGAGATCCCGATGAACTTTCTCAACCCGCGTCCGGGCACGCCACTCGCCGACCAGTCACTCGTCGCACCGTTCGATGCGATCCGCACGATCGCTCTCTTCCGGCTCCTCTTCCCGGACATCGTTCTGCGCTACGCCGGCGGACGCGAAGTGACGCTGCGAGAACTCCAGAGTCTCGGCATGCTCGCCGGCATCAACGGCATCATCATCGGCAATTACCTCACGACGCTCGGACGTTCGGCTGAAGAGGATCTGACGATGCTGTCCGATCTCAAGATGCCGCTGAAGAGTCTGGGAATCTGACGTTCTGCGAGCACTGCGGTCGCCCCATGAGCGAAGCGAAGCACGCCACCTGCCGGCTCGACCCACCGCGTTTCTGCAAGCGATGTGGACGGCGCCTCAAGGTGCAGGTCTTCCCCGACCGCTACGACGCGCGCTGCATCGTGTGTGAGACGGAACCTCCGAGCTCGGATATAGGATGACGGCCGTCGCTCGGGGGTTCGGGGGTGCCCCCCGGCTCGGGGGTTCGGCCTGCAGCGACTCCTCGAGTCGGGGGCCGAGTATCTGCCGGACCTGTCCGGCTTGGTGGCGGCCCGCAAGACCGAGATCGACGCAACGCTCAAGTACCTGGCTGAAACCACGCGGATCTCGTTCGAGAACCTCGAGAGCCTCGCCGACACCCTCGACTGGCTCCCGCTCTTGCTCGACACCCTCGTGCAGTCCTACGACGCGAGCACCAACCGGTTCCGTTTCGGCCAGATCCTCGCGGAGAACCGCGCTCCGCCGTGCAGCTACGGCACGCCACGACGGACGGTCGACGCGGTGGGCAATGCGTCGTACCAACCCATACTCGACTTCGGCTGCTAGACAAGGTCCATGACAGAAGACCAGGACAAGACCCAGCCGGCACCGCCCGCACCCGAGCAACCGCCGGCACCCGAGCAACCGTCCTCACCCGAGCAAGCGCCCGAGCAGGACGAGCCGGGGCAGAACCCGACCGAGACCCAAGAGTCTGCGCAGACCATCCCCGTGGAGGACGTCGTCGCGGCCGCCATCTCGGTTACCGGAGCGCCGGAGATCGACGAGCTTGACGAACAGCCTCCGTCTGACGATCCTCCGTCCGACGATCCTCCGGCCGACGATCGATTGGTGCCTGTGCTCATCGTTTCGACGGTCGTTCTGCTCGTCACCACCGTCTTGTTCGGCCTGATGGCGTTCGCGCCCGGAATCGCGCCGATCAAGTCGAGTGCCACGAGGCTCGCGATCAAAGCCCAAGAGGAACAGGACATCACTGCCGTCGCGCGGCGGTTCGCGAAGAATTTCCTCACGATCAGTTATCGAACGATCGACGCCGACGTCAAACGCGTGACCTCCGACGCTACCGGCAAGTTCAAAGACCAGCTCACGCAGGAGCTCGAACTTTCCAAAGCCGAGTTCGTCGACGTGAAGGCCACGTCGACGGGACGGGTGACCGAGAGCATCACCCTGCGCCACCAGGGCGATGCCGCACTCGTCCGGGCTGTGGTCAACCATACGATCTCCGACTCCAAGCGGAAGGAGGAGTCGCGCGTCCAAGTACTGGACGTCGCGCTTGTCAAGACCTCAGACGGATGGAAGGTGGAGAACGTCGAGCAACTGGGGGCAGAAGGAACCCAGTGATCGCAGTGTTGGCTCTGATAGAGTCCACGTCGTCCACCGGATGGATGTGTCTGCCGGTAGTCAAAGAGAGGTGGAGTTGATGCTGCACGACGTCGCTTCTACCAACCCTGCTCATGAGTGATCTCGGCGGCGAGGGCGATCGTCCGGCGGCGACGTCTGGCGGCGATAGGCCCGTGAAGTGTCCGTCCTGCGGGACGGGTAACCGCGCAGACGCGCGCTGGTGCTCGAACTGCGCACAGCCTCTTGGGCAGACCGCGAGCAGCGCCGCCACCAGCGGGACGCCTTCTCAAACGACTACCCCAGCCCCTACAGCGCCGGCGCCGATCCCCACACCAACGCCAACCACCCCGGTCTCCACCCCGACTCCGGTCTCCACCCCGACGCCGGCTCCCACCCCGACGCCGCCGGCCCCAACCCCGATGCCGCCGGCCCCTTCCTCAACGCCTGTCAGCCGGCCGATCGCACCTGCGGCGCCGACCGCCTCGACGCCAGTCGCCACACCGTTATCACCACCGACCATGCCGGTAGCGCGGCCTTCACCCCCGTCCCCGGCTCCGCGTCCGGCGGCCCCAACACCCGCGCCGCCGGCGCCCGCGCGCCCAGTGACTCCTCGAGCCACAACGGGACGTCCGAACGTCAACCCGATCCTCGCACTCGCCACGGTGGTTCTTCTGATCACCACGATCCTGTTCGCGCTCATGGCGTTCGCACCGTCAAGTGCGCCGATCAAGACCGAGAACACCCGTCGGGCCGCGCTGGGTGGCAGCGAACAGGAGATCAAGGACGTCGCAACGCGCTTCACCGAGAACCTGCTCAGCTACAAGGCGGCCACGATCGACGATGACATCCGTAGCGCATTGGCCGATGCGACGACTGAGTTCCAGACACGTCCACTCGCCGCGTTCGGCGGCAGCGATATCAACCAGGTGAAAGCCGAAGTGAAGTCCGGACAGGCCTCGAGCTCGGTGGACGTCAAGGGCACAGCGATCACCTCCCGTGACGACGACACGGCCAGCGCACTCGTGGTCACGTACCGCAAATTCGACAGCAATAAGCGGGCGCCGACCGAAGGCCTGCTCGTTGTCGAGCTGACGATGGTAAACACCGGCGACGGCTGGAAGATCGACAACGCGGCAAGCCCGGCCTCGGCCAGCTAGATCGACACTCCGGCGCGCAACCGCTGTCGCGCTCGGTATCGCGTTCGCGCTCGGCATCGCGCCCACGGTACTGGCCAAGAGCTACACGTTGCCGGCGGCTACCGTCGACATCAGGGTAGCCAAGGACGGATCGGTCTTCGTCGACGAGCGGATCGTGTTCAGCTACGACGGCAGCTTCGAAGGGGCCTATCGCGACATCCCGTCCCGGTTCGGCGAACGCGTCGACCCATCGTCGGTGCTGGTGTCGGAGGGCGGGCGAGAGTATGCGCCGGGGGGCTCGCTGACGCTCGGGGAGTCGGGGCCGCCCGAGACGTTCGCGGTCGGTTCGCACCAAGGCGGTACGCGGATCGTCTGGCGTTATCGCGTGACCGACGACGTGCGCACGTTCACCATCTCGTACCGGATGACCGGACTCGTGAAGCTCTACAAGGACATCGCGGAGCTCAACTTCCGGGTATGGGGCGACCAATGGACGACAGGCCTCGACCGCTTGGCGGCGACGGTCACCCTTCCCAGACCCGTCGACGAAACGCTCGCCGACAAGCTTCGAGTGTGGGGTCATCCGCGCGACGTCTCCGGCAGTGTCGCCCGCAGTCAGACGTTGGATGTGGTGAGCCTTCAGGCTTCAAACATCCCCGCGCAGCGTTGGGTTGAACTGCGAATGGTGTTCCCGCCCGAGGTCCTCAAGTCGACGAAGGGAGCCGATCCGCAGCCCATCGATGATCGGGGAGCACCGTTCGTCGATGCCGGACGCGGCAACGAGGACTCGTTCCAGCGCATCCTCATCGAGGAGAACGCACTCGACGAAGACGCCGCGCGCGGAGCGGAACGATCGGCGCGCATCCTCCGCAACCTCTGGTGGATCATCCCGATGGCCGGGATCGTGCTCGTCGTGCCGGCGGTGCTGATCTTCCTGATGCTCGTGTCGCGCTACGGACGCGACAGGAAGACGAGCGATATCCAGTACGTGCGCGAGCCACCGTCCGTCGACTCACCGGCTGTGGTCGGCGCGCTCGTCCGCGAAGGCGGAGCGATCGGCCCCCAGGAGTTCCTGGCGACGATCTTCGATCTGATCCGCAAGAAGTACTGGAGTGCCGAGCACGAGACCGTCACGAAGAGCACGTGGCTCGGGATGCGTTCGGAGACGTTCAGCGACCTGCGCGTGAAGAAAACAGAGCGCAGCCCCGACGACCTCACAGCGTGGGATCGCAAGGTCTACGACTCGATCAACGACTGGCTCCCCGACGATGGCGAGCTCGTGTCGAACTTCGGCAAGGAGCTCAAGGACCGCGCGACGAGCTTCTACGGTGAGTTCACGAGCTGGAAGGCAAAAGTTGCGGGTGAGCTCGCAAGTCGCAAATGGATCGACAAACGCGGACGCTTCCTGTGGATGGGTGGGATAGCGATCTTCTTCGTGCTTTTCGTCCTGGGGTTCGCCGTCGGCATGTTCGAAGCACGAACGCCGGGGACCGTGCCCATCGCCGGTATCGGCATCGCGATACCGGGAGCGACCAACGCGATCGTGCTGCTCCTGCTCGGCCTGATCATGCCTCGCTCGCTCACGCGGCGATCCGGCACGGGGGCCGAGCTCAACGAGAGCTGGAACGGCCTGCGTCGCTACCTCGAGGACTTCTCGGCGATGAAGGACGCCCCGCCAGCTTCTGTGGCGTTGTGGGAGCAGCTTCTCGTCTACGGGATCGTGCTCGGAGTCGCGGACAAAGTGCTCCAGGCCGCGCAGATCGCCGCGCCCGCGGAGCTGGCGACGCAGAGCAATCTGTACTGGATGGACGGCAACGGCGTGGGTGGCGGACTCACGCACTTCTATCTCGGTAGTTTGATGTCGGACATCGGACGCGCGGTTTCTTCCGGCGCCCCGGCGTCGTCCTCCGGATTCGGAGGCGGCTTCTCGGGCGGCGGCGGAGGCGGCGGAGGCGGTGGTGGAGGAGGTGCGTGGTGATTCCGATCCTGGTGATCGTCGGCGTAGTCGTCGTGTTGTTGGTATTCGTCATCTCGCTGTACAACCGCTTCGTTCAGCTGCGCAATCGCATCGACAACGCGTGGGCACAGGTCGATGTTCAGCTCAAGCGTCGGTACGACCTGATCCCGAATCTCGTCGAGTCGGTGAAGGGCTACGCCGGACACGAGCGCGAGACCTTCGAGTCGGTGACGCTTGCTCGTGCAGCCGCGTCCAACGCGCGGACCGTCGAAGAGCAGGCGCAAGCCGAGAACATGCTGACCAGCGCGCTGCGCCAGCTTTTCGCAGTGGCCGAGGCGTATCCCGAGCTCCGTGCAACGGAGCAGTTCCAGCAGCTCCAGTCCGAGCTCAGCCAGACGGAAGGGCTCATCGCGACGTCCCGCCAGATCTACAACGACACGGTGCTCAACTACAACAACGCGACCCAGGTCTTCCCCGGGATGCTCGTCGCGCGGCCGTTCGGATTTTCGGCGCGTCCGTTCTTCGAAGCGGAGGAAGTATCGCGCTACGCACCGCAAGTCGACTTCCGGGACATGCCGGGCCGGGAGCCCGGCCCACCGCCCGCACCACCGGTCCCACCGCCCGCACCCCCACCTGCTCCGCCGCAGACATAAGGGCGCGCAAGACTGCGCTGTCCTTCCGTCGTTTCGTGAGTGTTCTCTCGTGGTGAGGCATGAGGGGAGTGAGCAGGCGATCGTTTCGGCCTCGCCCGACTTCCTTGGGGAGGCCCTCAGGGAGCTGCGGGGCGTCAAGCCACGCGAGCTTCTCGGCCCTGGTGTCGAGCTCGTCGACGTCGCCGGGGGTTTTTCGGCTTGGGCGGCCAAGCTCGTCGAGCGGCCACCGATCTTCGTCCGCCACGTCAGTCCGGTGTACGCAACGGCATCGCTCGCGGACGGACTCGACGAGCTGCGCGATCGCGTCGGCGGTCTCCTCGATCGCTTCGAGCCGGACGCAACGTTTGCGGCGCAGGTGCAGCTGCTCGACTCGACCAACGCCGGGCGTCATCAGGTGCGCGCCGCTGCTCACGACGTCATCACGCAGGCCCTCGGCATCGAGGTCAGCATCCCTTCCCCGGCGCAGGTGCTCTCGATCGTCGTGGCGAGCGAACGCACCTATCTCGGCGTCTCCCCGGTGCATCTCAACCTGTCGAGCTGGCCCGGCGGGATGCGACGATACGCGCGTGAGCCCGGTCAGGTTTCTCGCTCCGAGTTCAAGCTCCTCGAAGCGCTCGAGATCTTCGACATCGTTCTTGTGCCGGGCAGCGACTCGCTCGATCTCGGCGCCTCGCCGGGCGGATGGACGCGCGTGCTCGCAGAGCGCGATGTGCGCGTGGCGGCGATCGATCCCGCAGAGCTGCATCCGTCGATGGAGGCTCACCGCAACGTCGTTCACTACCGTACCCACGTTCAAGACCTGGTGAAGCTCCGCGACCTTCCTGCGTTCTCGTTCGTCGGTAACGACATGCGCATGGACGCCCGCGACTCGGCACGGCTGCTGGTCGGTATCAAACACATGCTCTCACCGCACGGCCACGGAGTGATGACGCTCAAGCTTCCGACAGCCAAGGCTGTCGGGGCGCTTCGTCGATCTCTAGAGATCCTGCGCGAGGGCTACCACATCGCCGGCGTCCGTCAGCTGTTCCACAACCGGAACGAAGTGACCGTCCACGTGACCTGGTAGCCGCCCCCAAGGAGTCTTTACGGTGCTGGCGAAGGCGACGTCGTGCCTGGAGAGCTGCCGGCAGAGCCGCTAGGAGAGCCGCTCGGCGACGGCGACAGATCGGAGATCGCCGATGGCTCCTCCGCGAGGGAGGCGAGCACGCCGATCAGCTGCGCCTGCGACGCATAGCCCACGGCCATGACGAACGTGTTGCCGAGGAAGCCGTACGCGTGAGGAGGAAGCTCAGGTGAGGTGCCGAAGAAGAACTCCTTGTCGGCCTGTGTCAGACGCTTGACGGTGATGGGCAGTCCGGCGCGCGCGAGGGGCGAGCCCTTCAACGCGAACTTCGCCTTGAGCTTCCGCTGCGTAACGGTGATCGTTGTCTTCCCGTCGAAATACTCGGAGTGGAAGACGCTTTCGGGCTTGCTCAGCGTCTTGCCCGGCCCCCAGTTCTGGGGCTGGCCACGGTAGACGGCGAACAGTTTCTCTTCGAAGCCGGAGGGCAGGGTTCGCGGAAGCAGAGGGGAGAAGTCGAGGGCTGTGAGTTCCGGACGCGCGAGACGCTCGTACTTCGAGTCGCGGCTCTGCTCGTCGACACCGCCGGGGACGTCCAGTACGAGATCGTTCGGTAGCACGATCTCGTCGTACTGGAGACTCCCGAGCTCGACGACCTCAGTGGTCACGCGCTCGTTGTCCGCGAACGCGCGGTCGATGTCTTCGTCGGTCAGGGCGCTGCTCGGCCCGAGCACGCGAGCGTTCGGTCGTGAGATCGACCTCTTGACGATCACCGGGAACGACGTCGTTGCGTCGAGCGCCGCCTCGATGCGATCGGCCCGCGACAGTTCGGTCGCACGGATGTTCGCGACGACGGTGTAGAGCTTGCGGCCATCTCGCTCGGTGCTCCCAACGACCTTGAGGTCGTCGGCGCCCGCGAGCAGCGTCGCGGCCGTGCCCAGGGCGTCCTCGAGCGTGCCGAGGGACGGACGCAGGCTTCCGTCCGGGGGGCCGAGGGGAGGGTTGCGCTCGATCAGCAAGCGCCGATCCGCGCCGGACCCGACGAGGCTTCGCGTCTCCTCTGCGGTCTGCACGATCTCTGCGCGTTCGACCTCGACGCCGCCGACCTCGAGGGCGAGGTCTTGCTTGTACCCCAGCGCGCGATCGTAGGCGATACGCCCGGTGAAGATCCCGTTCGAGAAGCTGTAGTTGAGCGAACCGGCTTCGCGTCCCACGCGGTACAGGTTCACCTTGTTGATCTCGAACGAGGTCTTGAGCGACTTCATGTCGGTGAACGACCGCTCGACCGACCGTCGGACTTCGGCGGCCGTCGGCAGGTCGCCGCCACCCCCGCCGAACAGGCCTTGCCCACGGAACACGAGGAGCCCGGCGACAACGGCGAGGACAACGGCGACAGCGATCGCGAGAAGCCACGGACCTGGGCCACCCATGTCGGCACCGTCGTCCTCGATCGGAGTTTGCAGAGTCTCGTAGCGGCCGCGGTCCTCATCGAGGAGCGACTCGATCTCACTGCGCGGCGCGACAAGCGGTTCGCCGACTTGCGGTTCGACCGGCGGCAGCTCTTCGAGCTCGATCGAGACCTTGGGTGGCGCGCCGTCGGGCCGGATCGGCTCCTCGATGACATCGGGGATGACATCGGGGACGACATCGGGGACGACATCCGGCTCGATAGCGCGCACGTGCACTTCCGGAACGTCCCACGAGGACGACGGAGGCGGTGGCGGGTGCATCGGGCCCGTCGCAAGATGAGGCGCGCCTGGCGTGAATGTGGGCTCGGGCTCGTAGTGCGAATCGATGCGGACGGTGTTGGCATCCGGGATGTCCCCGATCCGCGGTGCTTCTTCGGAGAGCCCCATCGGGCCCGGATCGGCTTCTCCGCGCAACACCGTCGTTGCTCGGAAGACGGCTGCGTCCAATGCTTCGATCGACGCGGAGCCGAGCTCGATCGCACCGAGGGCCGGGTTGGTGTGCTGCAGACCTTCGTAGACGATCTTGCACTCGTTGCAGCCCACGAGATGGAGCGCGAGCTCGCGTTCGTCGTCGGAGCCGAGCTGGCCCCCGACGGCCTCGGCCATCAGGCGCCGTGCGCCTTCGTGATCGAGCGGCATTCAGGCGCCCCGCATGTTGTCGGCGAGTTGCGTCCGCGCTTTCAGCAGGCGTCGTGAGACTTCGTCCTCGTCGCAGCCGACGACCGTGGCGATGTGTTCCTGCTTCCAACGCATGAGCTCCTTCATGACCACGACCTCACGAAGGTCGAGCGGGAGCGCGCGAAGCGAACGCTTGGCCCACTCGACCGAGTCGGCGTCCTCTTTCGGATCTCCCGTCGGGGGTGTGACCCCGAGCGGCGAAGCCGGTGTTGGACGGATGTCCGCCGCAACGCGACGCGCGATCGAGAACAACCAGGTCTGTGGGTCGAGCTCCGAGGTATAGCGTTCGATGCCGCGGGCAGCACGCACGAACGTCTCCTGCATGCCTTCTTCGGCTTCGCGCTTGTCGCCGAGCATCCCCGACAAGAAAGCGAAGATGGTCGGGCCGCCGTCGCGGACGATCCGCTCCATCGCGCCGGGCGCGCCGGGATCGCCTCCTGCGGCCGCGAGTAGAAGTGCCGGGTCGGTGCCCTTCTCGAACACCCGGGGAGTCTACCGGCGGTCTTCTCGAACGGCCTCGGAGGCTCCCCCAGGCTGTCCGGCGGGCTGCTCGGGAAGGACACCGACGCTCCCGCCCTTGAGCCTCCTGATGACCGCCATCGCGTCGGGTGCAAGGAGGCGACGGGCCGTTGTTGCCAAGGACGTCTCGAGCACGTTGGCGCGCCGCGTTGGATCCATGAGATTGATGCCCATCGCGTCGAGATCCTCCTCCTCCGGCTGGATGAGCAGGAGTTCTGTTCCCGACTCCGCGAAGCGTTTGGCCTCGGCGCCGAACCGCTGGCCGAATCTGCGTCTGAGGCGGCGCTCGATGCGCTCGGTGATCGTCGTCGGCAGGCCAGGCTGCAGCGACGACATCGGGTTCATCGCGATGATCACGTCGAGGTTCTCGTCGGCGCCCATCAGCAGGTCGAGGTTGGACGGCGACCATACGCCGCCGTCCACGTACAAGCGACCGTCGATCCGAACCGGCGCATACAAACCGGGGATCGCGCATGACGCCTGCACCGCTTCGTCGAGGTGCGCGCGCGGGGAGCCGGGACGGCCGAAGACCGCGCGGCGTCCCGTCCTGTAGTCGAGGGCGACGATCCACAGGTTCTTGTGCTCGCTCCAACCGTTCGGCACGAATGTCCGGATGAGGTGTCCGATCTCGCTCGTCGAGAGGAAGCCTCGTCCGATCCACGCTGTGAGTGCAGTGAAAGGCGGGTAGCGCCAGGGGTGCAGAGCGGTGCGCAGCGCCAAGTGCGGTGAGCCGAGCACCGGACGAGGCACCTGTCCCGTCCATGTGATGAAGCGCTTCGACTCTTCGTCTGCGTGACGGAGAGGTTCGCCGAATCTGTCGGTCATGCCTTCGACCGAGCCGCCGCGCTGGTGGTGGACGAGGAACCACGGCGGCACGCCCTCTGCCGTCATCGCCGCGATGACTGAGCCGGCCGAGGTTCCAACGAGATAGTCCGCCGACGTCGGGTTCCAATCGGCGGCCTCGGCCAGGGCGTGCAGGGCTCCGACGAGCCAGGCGCCGCCGAGGATGCCGCCGCCGCCAAGGACCAACCCCACTCGGGGCGCGCGTGTGCTTCCGTTACGCTGCATCGGTGCGCCAAGCGTATAAGCGGGTCGACCTTGAGTGATGGAACTCCGAGTGATGGAACTCCGAGTGATGGAACTCCGCTGCCTCCGCGGAGATGGCTCGCGGGGCTGCGTCACGCGTGGTTGACATCTGAGGCCCTCGATCGCTGGGTCGAGGACCGCGGGGTCACGGGTGCGGTGTGGGCTCACGGCGCCTACGAGATCGACGACCTGGGTGAAACTCTTTCGACGCTCACGCAAGCCGGGGCACGCGCCGACGCGTCCCTGCTCTGGGACCTCGCCGTCACCGATATCCGCGACGCCGCGGATGCCCTGCGCGAGACCTACGCAACAACCGAGACATTGGACGGCTACGTGGTCGCGTGGATCGAGCCCGGCAGAGCGAACGATCCCGGCAAGGCCGTGGCCGCGGCCGCTGAGATCATCGGGGACGTCCGCCGCGCGAACGTCGCCGTCGGCATGGCCTGGACTCCCCAAAGGGCGGCAACGCTGCAAGCTCTTGTGAAGAACGACTGTCCGGTCGCCCTCAGTGGCGTACGCGACGACGCCGCATTTCAGGCCGTCATCACGGCCCGTAAGGCGGGCATGGGCACACGTCGCAACGAATTGACGAAGGACGATCCCGAGCTGGACGTTCCGGAGGTCCCGGTCTTCCTCCTCGCTTCCGACCTTTCGCCTGACCTTTCCGCGTCTGACCTTTCCGCGTCTGACCTTTCGGATGAGCACGTCTTCACCGTCCCGCTGGTCACTGAGTTCGAGCTGTTCGAAGACCTCGGCCCGACCCCGCGCATGCCGTCGACGCCGGAGGCCGAACAGACCGGGCTCAACGTCGCGCTTGATCGCCTCACCCAGCGGGCGAAACTCCCGGCGCGCGACGACGACTACACGCCGGCCCACTTCGCCCGAGCCGTGGTGACCGAGTGCGTCGAGCTCGACGAAGACGAGGTGATCGAGGACGTCTGGGCCCGCGACCACACCATCTGGAAGGACGATCCAACCGAGATCGCCGATCGCCTGGGGTGGCTCGATGTCGCCGAACGGATGCACGGCGAGGTCAAGGACATCACGGAGTTCGCGCGCAAGGCCCGTTCGTCTGTCGACGCGGAGCACGTCGTTCTGCTCGGCATGGGCGGCAGTTCTCTCGCCGCTGAGACATTGTGGACGGCGCTCTCTGGAGGTGTTCCCCTCACGGTGCTCGACACCACGCACCCTGACCACATCGAGCAGGTCAGGAGCTCGCTTGATCTCGAGAAGACGCTTTTCGTCGTCGGCTCGAAGTCCGGGAGCACCGTCGAGACCCGCGCCCACCTCGAGTACTTCTGGTCGCTCGTGCCGCGAGGCGACCGGTTCGTGGCGATCACCGACGCCGGAAGCGAGCTCGCATCACTCGCGCGCGACCGCGGCTTCGTGCGCTGCTTCGAAAACCAAAGCGACATCGGCGGTCGCTACTCCGCGCTCTCGTATTTCGGACTGGTGCCCGCCGCGCTCGGGGGTGTTGATATCGAGCCCGTCCTGAGCTCGGCGCGTCGGGCGATGGTCCAGAACGGTCCCGGCGTCGATGCGATGGACGCCCCGGCGCTGCGTCTGGGTGCCGCTTTCGCCGAAGCGATCCAGAAAGACTCGCGAGACAAGCTCACACTCGTGATCCCGAAACAGCTCGGGACGTTCGGTGCGTGGATCGAGCAGCTCGTCGCTGAGTCGACGGGCAAAGACGCAAGCGGCCTGCTCCCCGTCGTCGGCGAACCGTTGGGATTTCCCGGCGTGTACGGCGAGGACCGGTTGTTCTGCGCGTACGTATTGGGAGACGATCAACAGCCACCTCAGCTCGAAGCGCTCGAGGATCATCCGGTCATCCGCATCCGCATCCCGCATGCGAAGGCGATCGGCGCTGAGATGTTTCGCTGGGAGATGGCGACGGCCATCCTCGGTTACCTCCTCGACATCAATCCCTTCGATCAGCCGGACGTTGAAGCGGCGAAGGTCCGAGCGCGCGAGGTGCTCACGGGCTCAGGCGTGCCCCCCGACCCTGGTGACGCCAAGGCGTTGCTGGCCGACGTCGCTGCGCCTCGCTACATCGCCATACAGGCCTTCCTTCCACCTACGGCCGAGAACGTCAAGCGGCTCGCGGCCGTCCAGCTCAACCTGCGTGACGAGCACAAGGTCGCAGTCACCGTCGGCTTTGGCCCTCGTTACCTGCACTCGACTGGTCAGTACCACAAGGGCGGTCCCGCCACCGGTGCCTTCCTCCAGGTGACGGGCGACCGCACGACCGATATCGACGTCCCCGGCATGGGTTTCTCGTTCGGGAAGCTGATCGATTCCCAGGCGGACGGCGATCTGCTGGCGCTTCGGGAGAAGGGCCGTGAAGTCTCTAGGGTTTCGCTCGCGGCGTTGGAGGAAATCGCAGGAGTAAGGTGAACGACCGGATGGAGCGAAGCGACTCCATCGGAGAGCAAGAGAGAGGGAGGCCGTTGTGAGGGGACGTAGGAAAGAAGCCAAGAAGTCCGCGAAGGAAGTCCGCGAACGCGCGAACGAGATCAAGGATCAGGCGCGCGAAGCCGCCGGAGCGGGCGGCGAAGCATTGAAGGAGTTCGCATCTCACACCGGCGTTGCGGCCAAGGAGTTCGCCAGCAAGGCCGGCGATGCTGCTAAGGAGTTCGTCGAGCAGATCGAGAAGGCCGCCAAGGGCGTGACGGAGGAAGAGCCCAAGAAGAGGCGCAAGCTCCTCAGGCTCACGGTCGCGATCGCCGCCGGCACCGCGATCGCCACCAACGAGCGGGCGCGGAGCATCATCTCGCGTGTGCTCAACCGAAAGAGCGCGGCGAATGAGCCGCCCGAGATCTGGCGTGCAGAGTCGAGCAACGGCGGCAACGCGCAGAAGGCGACGGCCGTCGCGCCGGGCACCGCCGGCACCGACAAGACGAGCTAGTTCGCGACCAGCTGCTTGAAGGTCAGCGCCGGCTTCACCGAGTCGGGGTTGTCTTCGTGTGCGAAGAACGCGTAGACGTTCACGCCTTCAGCGGCCATCGCCTTGATCATCGTGGCGCGCTCACGAAGGTCGTCGGGCGAGTAATAGTCGCGATGGAACCGGAAGTACGCGAACGGTCCTGTCGTCTGATACGTCAAAGGGTCGAACAGGTCGTCGTTCAGGCACAATGCGATGTCGTGGCGCCGTAACGCCTCGTGCGCTTGCGCCGACATGAACGATCGATGACGCGGCTCGAACGCGTAGAGACGCCCGGGAGGAAGGCTCGCGCCGAACGCGTCGATCACCGTCTCGTCGAATTCCAAGGACGGTGGCACCTGGAAGAGGATCGGTCCGAGCCGATCGCGCAGTCCTTGCGACGCCTTCACAAAGATCGCGACGTCGTCGTCGACTTCGACGAGCTTCTTCCAATGCGTGATGCGCTGGTGCGCCTTCATCGTGAAGTTGAAGTCGTCCGGAACTGCGTCGCGCCATCTGTCGATCGTCTTCTCCAACGGTGTACGTCGGAACGACATGTTGATCTCGACGGCCGGGAAGATCTTCGAGTACTCGCCGAGCATCGCGTCGCGCTTGGTTCCCGTTGGATAGACCTCGCCGATCCACTCCGGGTAGGAGAACCCGGACATCCCGTACCGGATCGTGCCCGTCACTTAGAGGAACGCGCGTCCGTGCTTGATGGCGTTGGTTGCGTCGGGTCCTTCGCCGTGCAAGCGTCCGGCGCACCCGTCCCGGTCGCGGCGCGCCACGAGACGGCACCAGTCGGACGCCGCTCCGGAGATGACCGTCGGCGCGTCGTCCGGGCCGAGGTTCCACAGTTCACCCGATGGCGAGATCAGCTCGACCCGGATCGGTCCCGGCACGTCGAGGCCCTCGAGCTGGAAGGCGTAGGGCAGCGCACGCAGTCCGAGGAACGCGATGTGCCGGATGCGGTCGGTGTCGGCGTAGTCGACGCCCGCCGCAGCGTGGAGATCGAGCGAATGTGCCCAGGTCTCCATCAGGCGCGCCGATCCGAGAGACATCGGGCTCACCATGTTCGGCCCCCACGGATACCGGCCGGCCGGTTCGAGTGCCTCGAGGGTCTCGGCCACGCGTGCACAGGACGATCGCCACCACGCGTAGACGTCCTGCCACGACTTCTGCCGCACCCGCTCGACCTGCCAAGCAGTGAAGAGATCGACGGATTCCGGCGTGTTGCCGGCGAGTCGTGGTTGACCCGCGCGATCCATCGCTTCCGCGACATCGGTCATCAGGCTCCGAGCGCCGCCCGTCACGCTCTCGAACATGATGTCGTTGGTGTCCGCGAGATGTCCGACGGTGTCACGCGTGTCCCAGCCGACGGCCGGAGTCTCCTTGCGCCAGTCGTCCTCGCAGAGCATCGCGAGGACGGCGTCGAGTGCTTCGCACTCCGCACGCAGGTCCGCGACGACATCGTGATGCGTCGTCACGCCTTTTCCCAGTCGCGAACGATCGCTTTCTTGTCAACCTTCCCGATGTCGTTGCGGGGCAGCGCGTCCATGAAGCGGATCTCTTTCGGGACGGCGGCATAGGCCGCGTTCTCCTTCGCCCAGCCGATGAGCTCCTCCTCGGTGACATCCCCGGAAGAAACGACCGCAGCAACGATCTTCTCGCCCCACTTCGGATCCGGGACGCCGAGCACACTCGCCTCGTCGACCTTCGGATGTGCGTTGAGGGCGATCTCGGTCTCTGCCGGGTACACGTTCACTCCGCCCGAGATGATCATGTCGTCGGCTCGGTCGACGACGTGCAGGTAGCCGTCGGCGTCGAGGAAGCCGACGTCGCGAACCGAGATGAAGCCATCGCGCATGCGCTCGGCATCGAGGTCGGGGTCGTCCATGTAGCCCTCCATGCCGAGCGAGGAGCTGACCCACACCTCGCCGCGTTCTCCTTCGCGCACTGTGTTTCCATCGGGGTCACAGATCCGTACGGTGATCCCCGGCGTCGGCTTGCCGACCGTGCCGGGTTTGTTGATCTGGTCGTCGGGGGTGGCGATCGAGACGAAGCCCATCTCGGTCGAACCGTAGAGGTCGTAGATCACGTTTCCGAGTAACTCGCGCGCTTCCGTTCGCACTTCTTCACGCAAAGCAGAGCCGGTGCACACCACGATCCGGAGGCTCGAGAGGTCGTAGTTCTTCGCGTCCGGCCACGAAGCGATCTGGTGGAGCATCGTCGGGACGACCGTGGTGGTGGTGACGCGATGTTTCTCGACGTTTCCGCAGAACGTTTCCGGTGAGAACTTCTCGACGATCACCATCGTGTTGCCGAGCGCCTGCGCGATGATGGCGAATCCAGAACCCGACGAGTGATACAGCGGACACACCACCATGTGGACGTCGGATGTCTTGTAGGGGATCGTGCGCAGGAAACCGGTCATGGATCCGAGTGACACGCTCGACTCGAGTGACCGGACGGCACCCTTGGGGCGTCCGGTGGTCCCGGAGGTGAACACAACGACCTTGCTCTGCGCCTTGCGGTCGACGCTCGGTTCGGCCCTGGACGCTTGCGAGAGGGCGTTCTCGTACTCGTCGCCGATCAGGAGCACGGTGGGACCAACGAGATCATCGCGGTGGGTCACGACCACGTCGGCCTTCGTCCGTTCGAAGATCGCTTGTGCGTCCGCCGCCGGTGCCCGCGGGTTCACGAAGGAGACCGTGGCGCCCACACGCATCGCCGCGGCATTGGCTTCGATGAACTCCGGACGGTTCCCGAGCATGATCGCGACGCTGCCGTCGGGGCCCACGCCTGTCGCAAGGAAGTGGTTCGACAGGCGCCTGATGCGGTCGAGCAGCTGCGACCACGTCGTGGTGTGGTCTTCGAAGATCATCGCCGGCTTCCTCGGATCCCGCGTGCCGTGCAGCGTGTACACCAGATGGGATTTGAAGCCCTCGCGCATGAGCTGCTTGGTGACCTCGATGGTCGTCCGGGGGCCGAGTGGACGAAGGATTCCAGCTTTGTAGATCGCTCTGACGTTGTCGAAGATGCTCATTGCGTGAGGCTACCTCGCCGCCGACTCGGCCAGCCTGCGAGCGAGACTGCGAGCTAGTCTGGCCCGTGCCGCAGACGCGTTCGCAGATCCGCATCGACGCACCGCCGGAAGTCGTTTTCGACTTCATCGACGACTGGCGCAACGCCATGCGCTATCTCAAACGGATGACGCGCTGGGATCTCGCCGATCCCGAAGGCGGAACAGGTGTCGGTGCGATCTTCAACGTCGGCCTTGCCGCCGGGCCGGGCAAGCTCGGTGGACGCTTCCAGGTCACCGAGCACGAACGTCCAAGTCGGATCGGGTTCCGTTCGATGCAGGACGTGCGCGTCGAAGGCAGCTGGACGCTCTCGCCGGACGGCGACGGTACACGCGTCGTCCTCGATTCGTCGTACGACCTCCCCGGCGGCATCGCCGGACGCATCGTCGGCTCGTTCATCCGTGGCAACGCACAGAACGACCTCGACCACTCGCTCCGCGACCTCAAGCGACTCATCGAATCAGACCAGCGGGAATCAGGCGCGTAGGAGGTCCTTCAAGGCAACGTCGTCGTCTCGCAGCTTCGCCGTGTCGACGGCGATCTTTCGCTCGATGAGACGCCGCGTCGCGGCGATGTCTCGTCCGCGATCGAGCGCGATCGCGGCGATGACGTTGTCGCCGCGCATGAAGAACGCGATGAAGTTGCGCTCGTCGAAGCTGCCGCGCACCACGCGTGTCTCTTCGGGTGAGGCGTACCCGAGCATCTGGAGATTCACGTCGTACTGGTCCGACCAGAACCATGGAACCTCCTGGAACGGTTCGCGTTCGCCGAGCATCGACTTCGCCGCCGCTGGTCCCATGTTCTGCGCGTTCTGGAAGTGCTCGGTGCGGATCATCCCGCCCGAATAGACATCGGGACGCTTTGCGACGTCCCCGGCGGCGAAGACCTTCTCCGCCGACGTCCGGCACAGCTCGTCGACCACGACCCCGTTGTCGCAAGCGATGCCGGCCGCTTCAGCCAGCTCAACGTTCGGCATGATCCCGATGCCGACGACGACGACGTCGGCGGGGTACCGCGTCCCGGACGTGCCGACCACGCTTTCAACCCTGCGCGCGCCGTCGAAGCGCTCAACGCCTTCACCGAGACGCAAGTTCACACCGTGGTCGCGATGGATCTGTGCGTAGACGGCACCGATGTCCTCTCCGAGTACCCGCACCAATGGCACCTCGAGCACCTCGATCACCGTGACGTCGCAGCCGAGCATCCTGGCCGACGCGGCCACCTCCGCCCCGATGAAACCTGCGCCGATCACGACCACTCGGGGGCCTTTCGCGAATGCTTCGCCGAGCTCGACGGCGTCGCGGAGCGTCCGGAGGTAATGGACCCCGGGCAGATCGGCGCCCGGGACGTCCAGCGTGCGCACCCGGCCCCCGGTGGCAAGCAGGCACGCGTCGAATCCGAGTGTGGATCCGTCGTCGAGGCCGATCGAGCCGGACGGATCGATCGTCGTTGCCCGGACCCCGAGCCGGAGCTCGATCTGTTGGTCGGTGTACCACTCCGTGCTCCGGAGGAAGACGGAATCCGACGCGACTTCACCGCGAACAACCTCCTTGGACAGCGGGGGCCGTTCGTACGGCAGGTCGGGTTCCTCGCCGACGAGCACGATCCGCCCATCGGTTCCACCCGATCGGAGAGCCTCGGCCGCCCGCCCGCCGGCAAGATTCGCACCAACGATCACGAATGTTCGCGGCATCGCAGCATGCTAGCCAGGCCCTGGTGGGACAATCTCGATGTGACCCAACAGCCTCGCAGGCGTAGATACTCGACAGGCATCGAAGAGCTCGACCAGCGCATCGCCGAGCTCATCGCCGAGAGCGCGTTCACCGAGCGTGATGGCGCGCTCATCACCGAGATCGTCACGACCGCACTCTTGCTCGGCAAGGACGCCGCATCGCGGCTCGACCTCAAGATCGTGAACGCCGCGCTCAAGGAGATGCGCTACGCGTTCAAGGTCTTCGGCCCCTACCGCGACGTGAAGAAGGTGAGCGTGTTCGGGTCGGCGCGTACCCGTGTTGGTGACCCCGACTTCGAGCAGGCTCGTGCGTTCGGCAAGGCCATCGCCGAGCAAGGATGGATGATCGTCACGGGGGCCGGCCCCGGGAGCATGGAGGCGGCGAACAGCGGTGCCGGCGCCGCCAAGAGCTTCGGCGTCAACATCAGGCTTCCCTTCGAGGCCGAACCGAACCCGGTGATCGCGGACGACCCGAAGCTCGTCAACTTCAAGTACTTCTTCACACGCAAGCTGATGTTCATCAAAGAAGCGAGCGCGTTCGTCCTGCTTCCGGGCGGTTTCGGCACGATGGACGAAGCGTTCGAGCTACTGACACTCATCCAGACCGGCAAGAGCGACATGCATCCGATCGTCCTGCTCGATGCGCCTGGTGGTTCCTACTGGAAGGACTTCGTCGCTTTCATCAAGAGCGATCTCATCGAACGGGGTTACGCGAGCCCGTCCGATCTGAAGCTCTTCACGGTCACCGACGACGTTCAACAAGCCGGCGATGAACTCGCGCGCTTCTACTCGAACTACGATTCGATGCGTTTCGTCGGGAACAAGCTCGTGCTCCGACTCGCCCACGCACCGGACGACGAAGGGCTCGCACGACTCTCCGATGCGTTCAAAGACGTCACCGGTCCGATCGAACGCTGCGGACCGATGCCGGCTGAGGTCAACGACCAGGATGCCCTCGACAAAGAACGCATCTGCATGCGCTTCGACCGTGCGTCCTATGGACGTTTGCGCGAGCTCATCGACGAGCTCAATCGCCTACCGCCGCCGGGATCCCTTCCGTAAGTGCGGGATATCGCATCAGCATCGCAGTGATCTCGGCCACGCTCAGGCAGCGCAGACGATCGTCTGCCGAGGCTGGTGTGATCGAAAGTCCGGCGCACTCGGGACACGGAACCGGTATCGGGTCTGGGCACGCTCCGAATGCGAGTACTCGTCCCAAACCCGCGCACACAGGACACCCGTTCGACAACAGGATCACCCCACTTGTTCGGGGGAAGCCAGGCCTATCGGAGAAGCGACAGCGGGACTGTAGGTCGTTTAACGCATCCGCGCTGTGACCAGGATCACTGGTCCCTGCTCATCGTGGCGGCCGGGTTGACCGGGTAACCCTTGGCTTCGAGCACGGCTTGTTGCAACGGCTCGAGAAGCGCGAACAACTCGTCGACATCGTCACCGAGCGCATCGACCACGACGGCTTCGCCGACATCGGTCGCAGATTCGATCCCGCGCCGGTAGGCGCGCCCTTCGTCGGTGAACGCTCCGTCGCGAAGGTAGCCCTTCGCTTCCAAACGCGCAACGCCGGCGTCGATCTGCTCCTTCGACCACCCACGCGTCGGTGAGTAGGTTCCGATGGCGAGTCCCCACGAGAGCTCGGTGAGCAGGCTGATCTCGGTCGGTTCGCAACCTGCCGAGATCCATGCGCCGATGTGTCCGTCACCGCGACGTTCGCGGACGTAGTCACACACCCGCCACAGCTGCGTCAGAGGATCGGTCGGGAAGGGCAGAGAGACAAGCCCGGAGAAGAGCGTGCGTCCCGCGAGATCGACCGACTCCATGGCCGGACGGAGGATCGCCACGACCCGGCTCACGTCGGCTTCGCCGAGCATCCGCGAAAGACCCCGAGTGGCTCCGCCGGAGCGAGCCGCGAGCACGACGTCCGGCTCGGCTTTCGTCCAGTCGACGTTGGGTTTGACGATGTCCGGGTTGAAGACGCCGAAGGCCGCACACACCACCTGCCACGACGGCTTGCCGAGGCAGGCGCCGCGAGATGTGAAGTAGCTCTGGCCGAAGTGTTCGAATCCGAGCGCCGTGTATTCCTCCTGGGCTTCCGGCACGAAATAGACAGAGCCGGCGATGGGCTCGCAGAGGTCGCGGAGGCGTCGCGAGATGTCCCTGTTCCGATCCGCCATGCCCGGCAGTGTACGAATGCCCGATGGAACCCACCAACCCAGACGGAGCGTTTCCAACTAGACTCGCAAGGGATTCATGGAGAACGCGGGGAGTTTGAGACGACTGTTCGCTCGTCCTGAGGGCTTGATGATTGCTGCCCTGTCCGCAGCAGCGATCACGCTGGTGGCTGCGGCGGCTATCGGGGGCCGCACGGCGGAGAGTTCGTTCTCCGAGGGCCCCGGCGACCTCGCGGCACCCGGGGCCGGCCAGACCGACGACCTGCCCGGCGACGACACCGGCACCGACGACCCTGGCAAGACGTCGAATGACCCGCAGGACCCGCAGGCGTCGTCCGGTCCTGTCGTGGGTCCCGGCAAGACGTCGGGGCCCGGCGCTCTGCCCACCGACCCCGCCAAGAAGCGCGTCGAGCGGAAGTCGGTGGTGGGGGCCACGAGAGAGGGTGTCTTCTCGGACCACTTCGAGCTCGGTGCACACGCACCTATCACGTTCGACGGCGCGCCACTCAACCTCGCTGAGGACCCGATCATCGGATTCAAGGGTTACCTCACCTACGTCAACCGCCACGGCGGCATCAACGGTCTGAAGGTCAGGCTCTTCGGCAAGGACGACCGCTACACCACCTCGGGGGGCCGCGCCGTCGCCGACCAGCTGACGAAAGAGATCAAGCCGTTCCTGATCACCGGCACGCTCGGTATCGACCAGATCCACAAGGTCGCCCTCGGAGCGAAGGCGGCGGGCATCCCGTACATGGCCGGCGGGGGTCCGGAGCCGGAGCTCAAGGACATCGGGATGTACCAGATCATCTCGAACTACGACCAGTACCTGAAGGTCGTCACCGCCTTCATCTGCAAGTACGGCAAGCAGTACGTCGGCGGTGAAGTCAGGCTGGGCACGACCACCCTCAACTCGGAGCTCATCCTCCCCGTCGAGAAGCGATTCGTCACCGAGCTCGAGCGTCGAAAGTGCGTGAAGACTCCTGTCGACTCCAAGGCCCGGGGGACGATCAACAAGCCGACGGAACAGTCCACATATGGTGGGCAGCTCCTCGACCTGCGCACGTCGTACGCCAACCAGGGCGCGAACCTCGTCGTTCCGTTGCAGGATCCGATCTCGACGTCGAGGCAGACGCTCGAGTGGGCCGGCTCGGGCTACCGTCCGAAGTGGACGATCGCCAACTTCGCTCACGACGGTGACGTCGCGCTTGCGCTGTTCCAGGGTCAGTGGACGGGCATGCGCGTCATGTCCGGCGGCTGCTACTACCACCCGCAGGGTGGCGGAAAGCCGTACGATCCGAAACTCTGCGCGAGACTCGTCGATGCTCACAAGCAATGGGTCTCACTCGGCAACGTGACCTACGACGAGAACGCCGGTGGATCCTATGGCGGGAAGTCGAGCTTCAACTACGACGAAGCGAGCTGGACGGCCGATGGTCAGGGCGGCGCCTCGGGCTATCAGCTCGTGTACTTCTGGCATGGCGCGATGAAGTCGATCGGGGCCGACCCGACGCGCGAGAAGTTCATCGCTGCGTTGAACGCCTACGACAACTACTCCAACCTGCTCACGAGCCCGATCACGTTCAAGGGGTCGCCGAACCACATGATCGGCGCCACGAAGTTCACGTTGCTCGAGGGACAGTCGAACCTCAAGTACCGGCAGGTCGTCGAAATCACGCCAGGGCTCGTCGACCACTTCTAGACGTTGGCCCGTTCAGCGACGCGAGCCAAGCGGGCCCCCTCGCGTCGCGCTGCCGAGGTCGTCCTCAACGTCGATCAGGTTTCAGTGACGTTCGGCGGACTGAGAGCGCTCGACAACGTTTCGCTCGAGGTCCGGGAGAACGAGATCGTGGGCCTGATCGGTCCGAACGGCGCCGGCAAGACGACGCTGTTCGAGTGCATCTCCGGGTTCCGGGAATACACCGGGGGACGGATCGTCTACCGCGGTGAGAACCTCGAGCCGGTTTCACCGGAGCGCCGCGCGTGGATGGGGATCGGGCGAACGCTCCAGAACGTGCGCCTGTTCTCCTACTTGAGCGTCATCGACAACGTCCGCATCGCGCTTCATCGCCATATGCGCAGGACCTCATTCGAGCACGCGTTCCAGCTGCCGGCGGTAGTGGCTGAGGAGCGTGGGATCCTCGACCGTGCGCGAGAGGTCGTCGACCTCTTCGGCATGGGCGCCTACGCGGAGAAGTACGCATCTGAGCTCTCCTACGGCACCCTTCGGTTGCTCGAGCTCGCGTGCATGATCGCGCTCGACCCGTTGCTCCTGCTGCTCGACGAGCCGGCTTCCGGGATCAGCCAGAAGGAGACCGAGGCGCTCGGCCCCCTCTTGCGCAAGATCAAAGACCAGACCGGCGCAACCATCCTCATGATCGAGCACGATATGCCGCTGATCATGGGCCTGGCCGATTGGATCTACGTGCTGGACGCCGGCACTGAGATCTGCGAAGGCACGCCCGAGAAGGTGCAGCGTGATCCTCAGGTGATCGAGGCCTACCTGGGCACCCCCACGGAGCGGAAGCTGGTGCAGAAGGCGGCCCGCGGTGGTAAGAAGGCTCCCAAGCTCGAGACGCTCCTCGAGGTGAAGGGTCTCGACGTCTATTACGACCGGGTGCAGGTGCTCTACGACGTCGACTTCGAAGTGGGCAAAGGCGAACGCGTGGCTCTTCTCGGGACGAACGGTGCAGGCAAGTCGACGATCCTCAAAGCGGTGTCGGGCCTGGTTGA
Source organism: uncultured Actinomycetes bacterium (assembly GCA_964520325.1). Lineage (GTDB taxonomy): Bacteria > Actinomycetota > JAICYB01 > JAICYB01 > JAICYB01 > CAZFOB01. The sequence continues at coordinate 125,805 of CAZFOB010000004.1, forward strand.
ACCAACGGCTGGGCGCATCTTCTGGAACGGAGAAGACTTCACCGACATGCCGGCCGAACAGCGCGTGAAGCTCGGCATCGGACACGTCCCGGGAGGCCGCGGCCTCTTCCCGACGCTCACCGTCGGCGAGAACCTCCGGATGGGCGGCTACCTCTACAAGAATGACGACGAGGTCGAGCGCGAGGCCGAGCGCGTGATGGAGTATTTCCCATGGATCCGCGAGCGGGAATCACAGCTCGCCGGCACGCTCTCGGGAGGCGAGCAGCAGCAGCTCGCGACCGGGAGGGCGCTCATGCTCCGCCCCGAGCTGGTGATGATCGATGAGCTGTCGCTCGGGCTTGCGCCGGTCATCATCGAACGCCTGATGGAATCACTGATGCGCATGCACGAGGACGAAGGGCTCACCATCGTGATCGTTGAGCAGCAAGCCAGCTTCGCGCTCGGCTACACCGATCGCGCGTACTTCCTCGAGAAAGGCGAGGTCCGCTTCGAGGGCCCGTCGGCCGAGCTCGTCGAGCGCAAGGACCTGTTGCGCTCGGTCTTCCTGGCCGGTGCCACTAAGGGGTTCGGCGGTTGAGTCGCTTCCTCGGGTTCGGATCGCTCGGCGTGATCCAAGGCATGACGTACGGCGTCATCGCGTTGGGCATGGTCCTCATCTACAAGGGGACGCGCATCCTCAACTTCGCCCAGGCCTTTATGGGACTCTTCGCCGCATACCTTTGTTGGTATCTGACGGGGACGCCGGGTTCGCTCGCCACCGGTCTCGGGCAGGGTCTCGAAACCGGCCCGGTATTTCTCAAGTGGCTCGAGTACCCGTTGCTGCTCTTCCCCTTCGACGTAGGGACGAAGCCGCGCTTCGCCATCGCTGCATTCTGGGCGCTGGTCCTGATCGCTTTCTCCGGGCGCTCGCTCGAGCGGGACATCATGAGGCGTCTCGAGCGCGCACCGAGGCTCGTCACGCTGGTCGCAACCATCGCCGTCGGCACGGGTTTCCTCGGGACCACTCAGCTCCTCTTCGAGCGCACCGACGACACAACGGGAAAGAGCTTGCCGACGTTGCTGCCCTCTTCCGTCCATTTCGATATCGGGGCTTTGACCGTGACGGCCGGCTACGTCCAGATCCTCATCGTCGTCCCCATCGTCGCTCTGGCAGCCGCAGCGTTCTTCAAGTACACGAAGTTCGGCGTTGCCATCCGTGCGACGGCGGAGAACCGCGACGCGGCACAGCTCCTCGGGATCTCGGCGCGACGCGTTTCTTCGTTCACGTGGACGACCGGCGCTTTTGTCGCCGGGCTCGCCGCGTTGCTTATCGTGCCGGCGAGAGGGAGCCTCGACGTGGCCAGCCTCTCGACCGCTCTCTTGGTCCGTGCGCTCGCGGCCGCGCTCGTCGGCGGACTCACATCTCTTCCCGGCGCCTTCGTCGGCGGGATCGTGGTCGGCGTAGCCGAATTCCTTACGCGATGGCAGACGGCTACTCCCGGCGTTCCCGAGATGGTTTTCTTCGGGATCGTGATTGCGGTGCTGATCTTCCGTCCCGGAGGAATCTTCGGGAAGCGTGAGGCGATCGAGGACGTCGTCGCGTTCATCCCCGCGATCCGCGACCTGCCGTCGAAGCTTCGAGAGCTGACGGTGTCGCGTCGAGCGCAGTGGACGTTCGTCGTCGTCGGGATCCTCCTCGTTTCCGCGATCAGCCTCGCTACGGGGCCGTTCACAAATGGCGTCCTCATCGAGGTGGCGGTCTACGCGATCGTGGGCGTCAGCTTGACGGTGCTGATCGGCTACGCCGGTCAGATCTCATTGGGCCACTGGGCCTTGGCCGGCGTCGGCGCGTTCGCGTTCGGCAATCTCTACGACCACTCGCCCGTTCCGTTCCCGCTCGTCTTCCCGCTCGTGATCCTGATCGGGATGACCGTGGCGCTCGCGATCGGCTTGCCGGCGCTTCGGATCAGGGGGCCGTACCTGGCGGTCGTCACGATCGCCTTCGCGCTGGCGTGCTCGCAATGGATCTTCACGAGCAAGATCGTCGCGCGCGGAACAACCGGAGTCACGGCAACGCCTGTGGACTACGGATGGCTCGACTTCACGTCGAATACGAACCGACCGCTCTTCTTCCTCGCGTTCGCCTGTTTCCTGCTTTGCGTGTGGGTGGCTCACAACTTCAAGCGGTCGCGCACCGGCCGTGGATTCTTCTCGCTGCGTGAGAACGAGAAAGCGGCGGCGACCTTCGGCATCGATCTGACAAGGTACCGGTTGCTTGCATTCATGCTCTCCGGCGGTATGGCTGCGCTCGCCGGAGCGGTCCTCGCGCTGCGCGCCGGCACCGGTGGCGTCTCGGCTATCGACTTCCCGGCTGAGACCTCGCTGCTGCTCGTCGCGATGGTGATCATCGGCGGGCTCGGCTCCCTGGTCGGCTCGGCGCTCGGGGCGTTCCTGCTGTTCGGAGTGCGTCCGTTACTGGCCGAGGCCCTTGGTGATCCGGTCTGGGTGCCGTACGCCGTAACGTTCGGCGCGGGGATTGCATTGATCCTCGTCCTCACCCGTGCTCGCGGCGGTCTGGCTGGGTTGTTCTTCCTCCCGCGCGATCCCGTCGTGGCTGGACTGGTCTGGCAGGACGAGGAGGCTCGTGGAGGTCCCGACCTCGACGGCGGACCGGACGATACGGCCGCAATCGAGACCATCGTGGTGGCTCCGGTTAAGCGCACCCGCGCTCGTTCTCGGTCTTGATCGAGGCCTCGGGCCTCACGAAGTGTTTCGGCGGACGCACGGCCATCTCCGACGTTTCCCTGCGTGTCGGACCCGGAGAGGTCGTCGGCTTCCTCGGGCCGAACGGAGCCGGGAAGACCACGACGATGCGCATCCTGCTCTCGACACTGCGTCCAGATGAGGGCACCATCGACGTTCGCGGCCCGGTGGGATATCTGCCGGAGACCTTCTCGGCGTACGACGTGCTCTCTGTCCGTTCGTATGTGTCGTTTATCGCGCGGTTGAAGAAGGTTCGAGGTGTTGACGCGGTGGACGACTCGATGGCGCGTGCCGGCATTGCCGACCTTGCGTCACGGCCCGTGCAACGACTCTCCAAGGGTCAACGCCAGCGTGTCGGTATGGCTCAAGCACTCCTGGGGTCCCCACCCACATACATCCTCGACGAGCCGACGATCGGGCTCGACCCCAAGCAGATCGTCGACACGCGCCGTGTGATCCGTGAGCTCCGCGAGAACGCAGCGGTCCTGCTTTCCACGCATCTGCTCGCCGAGGCGGCCGAGATCTGTGACCGCGTCGTGGTGATCGTTGGGGGCCGCATCGTGGCCGAGGAGCGCCCTTCGGACACACCGGACCTCGAGGAGCGATTTCTCCGATTGGTGCAGGATGCGCCGTTAGGCGCCCCCTCGGAAGGCCCGGAGCTCGCGTGACGCTCGCGATCCTTCGTAAAGAGCTGAAGGTCCTGTGGGCGTCGCCGTTGCCCTACGTTCTCGGTGCGGCCTTCAACGCGACGCTCGGCGTGCTCGGCTGGAGCCAGATCGTGGGACGCGGCCAAGCCGTCTTCCAGCCGCTCGTGCCGATCGCCGGATTCTTGGTGCTCCTCGTTGCTCCGATCCTCGCGTCCCGTACGTTCAGCGACGAGATCCGTACCGGAACCCTCGAGCTGCTGCTCGCGATACCGGTGCAACGCATCCCGCTCGTCGTCGGCAAGTACCTCGCGGTGTGCGCCACGATGATCGTGCTCATCGCACCGATCGGATTGTTCGCCTTCCTTCTCGCCCTTTACGGTGACCCGGACCACGGGCCGATCCTCACCGGGTTGCTTGGATTGACGCTGCTCTGCGCCGCGCTGAGTGCGATCGGCGTTGCCGCGTCGGCCCTGACGTCGAGTCAGCCCGTCGCGGCCATCGGCGCGCTGTTCGCTGTGCTCGTCCTCTGGTTCGCTCATACGGGGTCGGAAGCGCTCGCCGTCGGGGGATTCCTCGGTGCGTTCTCGATGTCCGAGCGTTTGCGTCCCTTCGCAGGTGGCCTGATCGATCTCGCGGACATCGTGTTCTTCGTCACTATCGCGGCGACGTCACTCGCGGGCGCAGCGGCGGCGGTTGAAGCGAGGCGATGGCGCTGAATCCCCGTCGCGTCGCCGTCGCGTTGCTCGCGTTCGTTGCCGTCGTCTTCGGGGTCAACACCGCCCTCGGCCGCGTACGTGCCCAGTGGGACCTCACGGCGGAAGGCTCCGCGACGCTGTCTTCCGAGACGCGCCGCGTTCTGGACGCGATCGACCGCCGCATCGAGATCACTGCGTTCTTTCCGCGCGATGCGCTCGGCCGCGTCGAAGCGGCGACGCTCCTCGCTCGGTACCGGGATGAGAATCGGCGGATCACCTACCGCATCCTCGACCCGGAGCTCGCTCCGGGCGAGGTCCAACGTCTTGGTGTCCAGGAGGTCGGATCCGCTGCGGTCTCCGACGTTGGCGATCCCGACCAGATCGAGATCGCGCAGTACACGATCGAGATCGACATCACCTCGGCGATCGCCCGCCTGGTTCGCGACGTCCAAGGCGACGTGTGCTTCGCGAAGGGCCACGGCGAGCGAAGCATCAAGAGCACCGACCCCGAGGGCATGTCGCAAGTTGTCGAGATCCTTCGGGCAAACGGCTACAAGGTTCGGACCCTGGACCTGATCTCCTCGCCCGAGGTTCCTCGATCCTGTTCGGCTGTCGTCCTGGCTGCTCCGACAACACGGATCAGGAAGGAAGTACGAGGCGCCATCACCGACTACGGCCGCAACGCGGGGAAGATCATGCTGCTCGCAGATCCAGAGGCCGATGTCGATCTCACGCCGATCTCGCGCCGGTGGGGAATCACCTTCGACGACGGCGTCGTGATCGAAGGTGATCCGTCCTCACATCTGCCCGACGATCTCACCGCCCCGGTGGTGACGCGTTACGCGGGGGGCAGTCCCGTCGTCCGCGGACTCGGTCCGACGTTCTTCCCGCGAACGATGGCCGTCGATGGCAGAGGAAGCGACGATCCCGGACTCACCGTGACCGAGATCGCGTCAACGAGCGAGCTCGCGTACCTTGACAGGGACGATCTCGGTGACTTCGATCCGAAGATCGATCGCAAGGGCCCGGTGGGCATCGGGGCCGCGGCCGACGACACCGAAGTCCTCGATCCCACTTCTGACCGGGCACGGATCAAACGCACCCGCATCATCGCCTGGGGTGACGTGGACTTCGCGACGAACGCATTCGTCAACGACGGTGCGAACGCGCGGCTGTGGTTGCAAGGCATCGACTGGCTCACCCAACCCGAGGATCTCGTGACCGCGGTGCCGAAGTTCCCGGCCGCGCGCGAGCTCGACCTCACCGAGGCGCGCAGCCGCTACATGCTGTTCCTGATGGCCGGAGTGATCCCGGGGTTGTTCGTGATCGCCGGGGGCCTGGTGTGGGCGGTGCGTCGCGGGAGATGATGCGTCTATGAGACGCGTTCGATCCCGGGGACCTGATCGAAGTCCTTGTCGAAGCTCAAGATCCGGCTGATCCCGTGATGCTCCATGACCGCTACGTGGACGGCGTCGCGAGCGTTGAGTGTCCAGCGGGCGAGCAGGATCTCTTTGGCGCGAACGACGTCGACCCCCTCGATCGGTAGAACCTCATCCACCACAGCGGAGAGCGCATCGAAAGCTGCCTGGATCGCATCGGGCCGGTCGATCGCGCGGTAGCGATGAAGTATCTCCTGGAATGCTTCGGCATCGGTGAGAAGGCGTTCGTCTCTACCGACGAGCTGCCGGAGAAGACGTTGGCTCGCGTCCTTGTTCGCGTGGGCGGCGCCGACGAGATACATCGGCACGTTCGAGTCGACGAAGATCACTGAGAGCGATCCGGGGGATCGCAGTCGATCGACTCGGCGTAGCCGCGCTCGATCTCGGCGTTCATCTGTTCGATGTCCGGTGCGGGGAAGGCGTGTTCACCGGCTCGTGCGATCGCGTCCAGCTTGGCGTCGACGCTGCCTGTCCCGGTTTCGCGTTCAGCGCGTCGAAGGGTCTGGCGAACCCATTCGGAAAGCGTGACACCGGCTCGCCGTGCCGCGCGTCGAAAGCTCCGAAGCTCGGCGTCCTCGAGGACGACCTGGAGGCGCTTACTCATACCAGTAGTATAACGCACTACCGCATGACTTTGAGAACGCGCTTAGCGCATGCGGCGCGTGATGCGCCCGCGATCGAGGTCGTAGGCCGACAGCTCGATCCGCACCCGGTCGCCGGGCATGATCCGGATGTAGTTCTTCCGCATCTTCCCGGCGATGTGCCCGAGGACTTCGTGGTCGTTGTCGAGGCGCACCTTGAACATCACGTTGGGCAGCGACTCGACGATGACACCTTCGGCTTCGATCACGTCGTCGCGCACCTTGCGGTTGGCATCGGCGAGCGCCGGATCGCGACGCGCGGGACCGCCGCGCTTGGGGACGAACGTTCTCCTCTTCTGTGCCACGCCGACCAGCCTATCAGGGGTTTTCGCAGACCTCGGGGAGGATGCGGACGAGGCGTCCGCCACATAAGTCGAGGCCCAGTGCATCGTCCAGGGCGGCGATCACCGGCTGGGAGAGCTCGATGGCCTTCGGAGCGATCGCGGAACGCTTGATCAGGTCGCCGATGCCGAACGGGATCGGGGCCGCGCGGAGGAACAACAGCCCGACGAGGGCGACGACGATCGCCAGTACGGCGGCGACGCCGGCCCCGAGTGCTCGATTCAGCGTGAACAGACCGGGTTTGTACATCGCACGCGACGCCCGGGAGCCGATGAACGCCGTCATCACGATCAGCGGCACGAAGATCACCAGACCGCCGACGAAGGCGGCCCACCGCTGCGAGAGCACCGCCTCGAGGATCGTCTTCGGGATCTCGTGGAAGCGGATCGCGATGAGCACCGAACCGATGAATCCGACGAGGTCGATGGCGAAGAACACGAAACCGCGTCGCCAGCCCGACCGCGCGGCGCCCAGCACGAGAAGAACGATGGTCAGATCAACGAACGCGCTCAGCTCTCGAGCGAATCGCCGTCGAGGCGGTCGACCTGCAGACCCATCTCGCGCATCCAAGCAACGCCCTGGTCGAGTGCTTCCTCGGCCCCCTCGACTTCGAGGATCACCCAGCCGACGGCCTCCTCGACGTTGGCGCGACGGATGTTCGTGATGATGTCGTACTGGCGGCCGAGTCTCCAGATGATCGGGTCTTTGATGAGGCCCTCCGGAAACGTCAGGTGCAGTCGCAGTTTCGGCATCAGTTCTCCAGTACGGGAAGTCGTGCTCCGCCACGACGATACCCGTGCGGGTCGATCGTGATGTCCGAGTAGCCCGCGACCGCGAGAGCGTCGCGAAGTTCAGGTTCCATCAGCAGAGCTCGTTCCACCTCGTCCGGACCGACCTCGACGCGGGCGGCGTGCCCGTAGTGACGGACGCGCACAACCTCGAAGCCCATCGATCTGATCGCGTCCTCCGCGCGCTCGATCGAGCCGAGCGCTTGCGTCGTGACGCGCGTGCCGTGAGGGATGCGGGACGACAGGCACGCGGCTTGCGGTTTGTCCCACACACGCAAGCCGGCATCGTTGGCGAGTCTTCGGACGTCGGCCTTCGATAGTCCCGCTTCCAGGAGCGGCTGCTTCGCACCACGTTTCTTCGCACTGACAAGACCCGGACGGACGTCCCCGAGATCGTCGGTGACGGTGCCGAGCGCGACGTGAGTGAGGTTCCGCTCAGCGGCGAGAGGGAAGACTTCGTCGAAGAGCGCCTGCTTGCAATGGAAGCAGCGGTCGCTCGCGTTGCGGAGATATTCCTCGTTCTCGAACTCCGCGGTTTTTACGACCTCCACGGGGAAGCCGGCTTCATCGGCCAGACGCAGGGCGTCGTCGAGCTCAGAACGGGGAAGCGACGGCGAATCGGCGATGGCGGCGAGCGATCGGGGGCCGAGCGTCGTGTGCGCTGTCCAGGCCAGGAACGCGGAATCGACTCCGCCCGAATAGGCGACGAGCACGGATGAGAGGTCGCGCAGGATCGCTTCGAGCTTCTGATCGATCATCACGTCATTCAACCAGACGTCAGCCGACGAGGTCTTCGCCGAGGATGTCCTGGAGGGCCTCGAGCGAGACGAACGGGTTGACCTTCTTCTCGAAGCCGATCGTCGTGGTGGCGCCGTGTCCAGGAAGGATCGTCGTCTCGTCCGGGAGCACCCAGATCTTGTCGCGCACCGACGCGACGAGCTGACGCATGTCGCCGCGAGGAAGATCGGTGCGTCCGATCGACCCCATGAAGATGAGGTCGCCGCCGATGAGCAGCGGGTCGCCTGCGTCCTCAATGAAGAAGCACACGTGGCCGGGTGAATGTCCCGGGGTGTGCAGGACCTTGAATCGCATGCCCGCAACGTCGAGCGACTGTTCGTCGGTGAGATAGGACGCGTCCTTCGGGACGCCGATGGCAGGGGAGCCGAACATGCCCTTCTCGAAGAGCCAGATGTCGTCTGGATGGAGGTAGACGGGCGCTCCGGTCGCGTCGACGGCATCGTTGAGTCCGCCGATGTGGTCGATGTGTCCGTGGGTGATGAGGATCGCCTGGATGTCCGCGCCGAGCCTCTCGGCGGTCGCCATGACGCGATCCGTTTCACCGCCCGGGTCGACGAGGACGGCCGGTCCGCCCCCCGGCGGGACGAGAATCGTGCAGTTCTGCTGCCATTGCGTGACGGTGACAACTTCGATGTGGAGATCCATGTCCCTATCTTCTCAGGGACGTACCGCACGCGGTCTACGGAGACTGGTTGCGTGGCTCGCCGAGCGGGCGGACGACGATGCAGGTTCGAGGTGCCACGCGCGGGCCGGACACCAGACGCTCCTTGGCGTCCTCGATGCGGCGGCGCCGGATGGCGACCAACCCGACGGCGACCGATCCGACCGATCCGAGGACCATCAGTTGGATAGGCGATATGTGACCAAGGTCCAACCCGAAGAACCCAAGCACGCCGCATACCGCGAGCACGAGGACGAACGGGAATCGGGGTCCGGCGGAAAGCACAGGAGCGCGTGGATCCTTCACCAGGACGATACGACAGCATCAGCCTGTGGACTCGCAAGGGGACGACCTGTGGACGACCCTGTGGATTTCGTGTGGTGATTCCGGCTGGGTGTGAGCGGGCTACTCGATCACTGCGATCAACGCGCCGGTTTCGACCGTCTTACCGGCTTCGACGTTGAGCTCGGCGACGGTTCCCTCGCGGGGCGCGATGATGTGATTCTCCATCTTCATCGCCTCGAGCGTGCAGATGAGCTCGCCAGCTTCGACGTCCTGACCTGCTTCGACGAGCACCTTGAGGATCGTGCCCTGCATCGGCGCTCTCACCTCGTCGTGACCTCCGGCTGCGTGCGTGGACGCTTTCTTCTCGAGCGGGTGAAAGGCGCGGTGGCCGTCCTTCTCGGTGAGCGTGACGTCGAACCGGCGGCCGCCGACTTCCACAGCCAGGCTGCGCTCGACTGAGGATGTCCGACCCAGGGCTCCGGTCGACGGACGCTCGCGCGCAGGTTCGAGTGCGTTCAGCAGATCGGGGAGCTTCGGTAGGAACTCGTCCTCGACGAAGCGGGTATACACCTCGCCCTTCGCGAACGCTTCGTGGGCCAGGAACGCGCGGTGGAACGGGATCGTCGTCGCGACGCCGTCGACGCGGAAGTCCGCGAGTGCTGCGAGGGTGCGCAAGCGCGCTTGCTCGCGGTCGGCGCCGAAGCAGATCAATTTCGCAACGAGCGAGTCGTAGTCGCGCGGGATCGTGCGTCCGGCGGCGAAGCCTTCGTCGGTGCGTACCCAAGGGCCGAGGGGCGCGTCCCAGCGGGTGATCGTTCCCGGCGACGGAAGGAAGCCCGCCGCCGGGTCCTCGGCGTTGATGCGGCATTCGATGGCATGACCGCGCGGTGTGATGAACTCATAGCCGAGGGCTTGTCCGTCCGCGACGCGCAGCTGCTCGGCGACGAGGTCGATCCCGCACACGAGCTCCGTGACGGGATGCTCGACCTGAAGACGCGTGTTCATCTCGAGGAACGAGAGCTCGCCTTCAGGTGACAGCAGGAACTCGATCGTGCCGGCCGAACGGTAGCCGACGGCTTTCGCGAGTGAGACGGCGGCCTCGCCGATGCGTTCGCGAACGTCCGCGTCAACAGCCGGCGACGGTGCTTCCTCGACGAGCTTCTGATGGCGGCGCTGGGTGGAGCAGTCGCGTTCGCCGAGGAAGGCGATGCCGCCGTGGTTGTCCGCGACGATCTGTGCTTCGACGTGTCGCGGACGGTCGACGTAGCGCTCGCAGAAGACCGATGCGTCCCCGAAGTAGGCCTGGGCTTCGCGTTGAGCGCCTTCCAAGGCTTCGGTGAGCTCGCCCGCCGAGCGCACGACCCGAAAGGCCTTGCCGCCGCCGCCCATGACCGCTTTGAGCGCGATCGGAAAGCCGTGCTCCTTGGCGAACCGCGTGGCGCCGTCGGTGTCCACCGGGCCTTCGGTTCCCACCACGATCGGCACACCGGCCGCGATCGCGACCTTGCGGGCCGCCACCTTGTCGCCCATGTTCGCCATGGCCGACGGCGGAGGCCCGATCCAGATCAGGCCGGCGTCGGTGACGGCTTGCGCGAAGCCAACGTTTTCGGCGAGGAAGCCGTAGCCGGGGTGGACTGCGTCGGCATCGGCCTGCGCGGCGGCTTCGAGGATCTTGTCGATGCGCAGATAGCTCTCGGCGGCAGGTGGGGGGCCGAGCAGGTAGGCCTCGTCGGCCCACTCGACGTGCAACGCGTTGCGGTCGGCCTCCGAGTACACCGCGACGGAGCCGATGGACAGATCGCGCAGCGTCCGCATGATGCGAACGGCGATCTCTCCGCGATTGGCGATCAGGACTTTGCGCAAGGCGCCCTATAGTATCGGCCGCGCTGTGGACGACCTTTCCGCTCCTCGCATCCTGAACGGCCTCGTGGGGACCAGGTTCCAGCACGTCGAGGTGCACGCGTCTCTGCCGTCGACACAGACGATGCTCGTCGCGGATGGGGGCCGGGACGGACGAGTCATCGTCGCCGACCACCAATCGGCCGGACGAGGGCGCGCCGGTCGCTCGTGGATGGATGTTCCCGGGGCGATGCTCATGTTCTCGGCCCTCGTGCGCGACGTCGCTGCGGAGGAGGCTTCGCTCGTCGGGCTCGCGGCCGGTGTGGCTGTTGCGCGCGCGATCGGAGGCGTCGCGCGGCTGAAATGGCCGAACGACGTCCGTATCGGTGGACGCAAGGTGTGCGGGATGCTGGGCGAGCTCGCGCCGTCCGGGGACTACGTCGTGATCGGCATCGGCGTCAATGTCGGACACTCCGAAGGTGACCTGCCTGCGGAACTCGTCGCGACGTCGTTGCGTATCGAAGGTATCGACGTCCGCCGGGACGATGTTTGTGTCGCGATCCTGCGCGAGCTCGACGCGTTCATCGGTTCGGACTTCCTCGACGAGTACCGCTCACTCTGCGAGACGATCGGAGCGACGGTGCGGGTCGAGCTGGCCGACGGATCGTTCGAGGGCGTCGCGGAAACCGTGTCCGACGACGGCGCGCTGATCGTCGATGGGAATGCCGTAATCGCCGGCGACGTAGTGCATCTCCGGTGAACCGTTCCAACGCAGTTCCGCGAACGGCTAGTGATGTGCCTACAGAACTCCGCCGAGACCCTGTTACTCAGGCCATCTGAGAAGAGTCATCCCGCAATTCGGTGTGGGTCGACGGTTCTAGACATCCGCGCGATCGCCTGTGGCGCGTAACGGGACGAAGGACATTCGCTGTACGGCTATGACCCGTGTCAGCACAGCGCCATGACCGATTCATGACACCGTTCGAAGGGTGTCGGGCCGGGCGGAAGACAGGATGCGCGATCAGGCGTAGGGTTGCTGAAGGAGAACGCAAAGGATACGGCGAAGGGGGCTGCCATGGTCGGAGAATGTCGAGAGCTGTCTGGTCGTGTGCGGTGTTGGTTAGGGGCGAAGTTCGGAGTAGGGGCATGGGAAGTCGCGTGTCTTGCTGTCGCTACGGCGGTAATTCTTTCGGCGGTCAGCTTCAGCGAGTCTTCAAACTTTGCAGCTGCGCAGAGCAGTTCAGAGGATGGGTCGAACGAACTTCCCAACGACAGGACCGCTCCGCGCCATAGCGAGCGCTGGTACGACGACGCAAGCGAATTACCTGACACCGACTCGCCATCCAGGATTCGATCGGAATCCGAGAAGCACTTTGGAAGGCGCTTCGCGGGAATCTGGATCGATCGCGCGGCCTCCCCAAGCCGGCTTGTGTTCGGGGTTGTTGGTCCGACGGAGAACGACCGCGCGTTCGTGCGAAGGCTCACTAGGAACGACGCGCGAACAGATGTCGTCCCGATCAAGTACGGGGCCGCGGAATTGGGCAGATGGCGCGTTCAGATCGAGCCCATTGTTGAGCGTTCAGCGGACCGCACGAACGCAATGTTTATGGTAGGCATCGACCCGAGATCTGCATCCATCTATGTCGAAGAGAACCCGCTCGATCCAGATCTACGCGCTCAAATTGACTCAACTGGTATACCGCGCGACGCCTACACGCTCAGGGAGGGTGGCGGCGGCACAATCCCCGTCCATGCCACGCGTGACACATTTCCACCATACGAAGGAGGCCTCAGCGTCGTCATGTTTGATGGCGCAGGACACAGCGAGGGCTGCACCACGTGGTTTACCGGAAAGCGTACCGACGGCACGCCGCGCGGCGTGACCGCAGGTCATTGCAATGCAGTGGGAGCTGTTATCAACCCGAACGATGACGCGTTCATCGGCAACGACAACCTTGGTGCGCCGGGCGGCAACACTTATGACGGCGACACTGATTCCGATGCCGTCCGAATCGCGATCAACTCATCGCAACTCACTAACAGGATCAACACCGGCCCCAACACTCATAGAACCGTGAAAGCGCCTCGCTACACCACAGCCGATCTCAATACCCTGAGTAAGGACATCTGTTTCAACGGTGTGACGAGCGGTGGCGTATGCGGCTTCATCACGCTTACTGATATCACGGCTACTGACACCGACGGCGTTGTTCATCGTCATGTGTATGAGATCGATGGCGATGCTCAAGGCGGCGACAGCGGGGCGCCCGTCTATGGGATACGAACCAACGATGGCACGGCAAGAGTGGCTGGAATCGTCTATGGAGCCAACGGAGGCAACAACAACATGAGGTTCCACGCCGCCGGTTATGTGCTAGTTGATCTCGACATGTGCATCTACTACGAGACAACTCCGTGTGAGTAACGATAAGGCGCGGCGTGATGTCGCTGCTCTAGCTATCTGTGGACTTCTCTTGCTGTCGAGCTGCTCGAGCAAAACGGAACCTGATCCCACAAGAAGCCCATCGAATCTCATCAGTACGCCCTGGCGTCTGCTCAGCCAGAAAGGCAGGACGTTAGTTGTTGTGATTGAGTCCGGCGGGTGCATCGACTTCGATCACATGGACGTTGTTGAGAGCGACTCAGAAGTCACCTTGACTGCATTGAGCGCGGACAAGACCGACGCGGGGCAGACATGTACGGCCGAACGGAACTTCGATGTCGCCGCAGCCTGTCTCGATGAGCCGTTGGGTGATCGAAAGCTGTCGCGCGCTCTCATCTCGCCAGAATGGCCCGGAGAGCAGTCGATCAAGGGCTCACTTCCGCCCGGTCTAGGAGCATCGACGAAGCCGTGCCCTGGGTAGGCGCGTCAATGCGTTTCCCAGGCGAGAACTCGCCGACGTCCTGATGGCGCCCCGCTCTATGGTGCGAAGCGAGCGGGTCGAAATCCTGCGTGCTGCGGCGTTTCTCGTGATCGTCAGTGGTCCGCCGGGGGCCGGGAAGACGACGATCGCCAAGCAGCTCGGCGGTGCGCTTCGGCTCCCAGTACTCGACCGTGACGATCTGAAGGACTCCCTGTTCGATTCCCTCGGCTGGTCGGATCGTGAATGGTCCAAGCGCGTCGGTCTTGCAAGCTGGCGTCTGCTCTTCCTGTTCGTCGACCTCGCCGTTACGCAGGGTGTGTCGATGGTTCTCGACAGCAACTTCGAGCGTGGCAGGCACCCGGAGCTGGCCGGGCTCAAGGAGCGCACCGCGTGCACGATCATCGAGGTGCATTGCAACGGCGACGTGAACGTGCTTGCCCGCAGGTTCCGCGAACGCTGGGAGTCCGGCGGCCGCCATCCCGGACATACGGACGTCTACACCAACGAGGACGTCTATATCGCGGAGCTGGGAGCGCGTTCGTTCATACCCCTCGAGCACAGTGACCTTGTCATCCGGGTGGACACGACCACGTCGGAACCGGTCGACTTGGACGGGATCGTCAACCAGATCAGGAGGATCGCGGATGGACTTTGACCACGTAGCCACGACGACGCGTGCGGTGCGCAAGCGGCTCGACCTCGAGCGTCCGGTCGAACCCGAGGTGATCGAGGAGTGCATCGAGATTGCCCTGCAGGCACCGACCGGTTCCAATTCGCAAGGCTGGCGCTTCCTGATCGTTACCGACGACGACAAGAAGAAGGCCCTTGCCGACTGGTACCGCCAGGCGTGGAACGCGGCCTACGGCGGGGGAGACGCGGCGACGGCCGGCGTGCCCGCGGAGCGCATCGCCCAGCAGCAGCGTGTGCTCAGCTCTGCCGACTTCCTCGCCAACAGCATGGAGAAAGTACCGGTGCTCGTGATCCCGACGATCCTTGGACGCCCCGGAGAGGGCACACCGGCGGCCGGCTGGGCAGGCTTCTTGGGATCGATCATCCCGGCTGTGTGGTCGTTCCAGCTCGCTCTGCGCAGCCGGGGACTCGGTTCGGCCTACACCACGCTCCACCTCTTCCACGAGAAGGAAGCGTCGGAGATGCTCGGCATCCCCGACACCGTCACGCAGGTCGCGTTGCTCCCGGTCGCGTACACCAAGGGCACAGATTTCAAGCGCGCCGTTCGGCGTCCCGGCAAGGAAGTCACTTACTGGAACGACTGGAAGGCGACCCGGTAGCGCTGGCGTTTGATGTAGTCACATCAATAATGTAAGGTGACTACATGGAGGTCGGCATCAGGGAATTGAAGGCCCACCTGTCCGAATACCTCGACAGGGCCGAGCGAGGCGAGATCATCCGCGTCACCGAGCGCGGACGTCCGAAAGCGATCCTCGGTCCTCTGCCCGGCAAGCTGCGCATCGAAGAGGGGATCGCCGAGGGATGGATCAGGCCGCCCCTGCTCCCTGGCCCACCGGCGAGAGTGAAGCGCTTCAAGGGGAAGGGCTCGATCGCGGACGCGATCGCCGAGGATCGCGGGGAGTGACGCTTTTCCTGGACTCGAGCGCCGTCCTCAAGCTGTATCTCGACGAAGACGACAGCGCTCGGTACGAAGAACTCCTCCACAGCGACGAGAGCTGGACGTTCGCGCAGCACGCGTGCGTTGAGGTGCGTCGAATCCTCGCCCGACGTCTAGAGTCGGACGATCTTGCCGATGCTCGCCGGTCCTTCGAGCAACACTGGGATCGCGCGCGGATCGTCGAGCTCGACGAGTCTACGTGCGATCTCGCGATCCAGATCGTCGAGACCACCTCGGCCCGCACGCTCGACGCGCTCCATCTCGCCGCGGCGCAACGCGTAGGGGGCGGCGCGCTTTCGTTCGTCACGGCCGATCTCAGGCAGGCGCAGGTTGCGCGCTCGCTCGGCTGGACGGTCTTGGGCACCTGATGACTGTCACTATCGAAACCGGCGCGGTGACGGTCGTCACCATCGATCGTCCTGAGGTCCACAATTGCGTGGACACCGAAACGGCAACCCTCCTAGAGGACGCCGTGCGTTCGTTCGACGCCGACGAGTCTCAGCGCGTGCTCGTGCTCACAGGTTCGGGTGGGAAGTCGTTCTGCTCGGGGGCCGATCTGAAGAACCCGCCCCGCTTCCGCGAAGCCGGACCGATGGGGATCTCACGGCTCGAGGTGAGCAAGCCGACGATCGCCGCGATCAACGGCTATTGCTATGCGGGTGGACTCGAGCTCGCGTGCTGGTGCGACTTTCGAATCGCCGATGAGACGTCGACGTTCGGGGTGCTCAATCGCCGCTGGGGAGTGCCGCTCATCGACGGCGGAACGCAGCGCCTGCCGAAGATCGTCGGACTCGGCAACGCGCTGTACCTGATCGAGACCGGTGCACGCGTCGACGCGGCTGCGGCCCTGCGTATGGGACTCGTCCAGGAGGTCGTTGGCGCCGGGACGGCGCTCGAACGGTCGGTCGAACTCGCCGAGCGCGTGGCGGAGTATCCCCAGGCGTCGCTGCGTGCCGATCGCGAAAGCGCGATCGCGTTGGACGGTATCGATGCGGAGCGGCTCCGCGGAGAAGCGACGATCAGCACCGATGAGATGACGGAAGGGCTCGAGCGGTTCCTGTCGGGTGACCGACCGGCACCGCCCGAGGCCTCCTGATGCTTACTCCACCTCGAAGCGCTTCATCATGCCGAGTGCGAAGTGCGGTGCCTTCTTCTGCGGATCGGCGACGAAGCACATCAGGTAGTACGTCCCGGGTTTGAGGTCCGACGCGAACGTCTCACTTCCTCCTGGCGGGATGACCGCGACGCCGCCGCCCGTCGTCCACGGCGGGGGACCGCTCGACGCCGTACCGGGCGGCGCTTTGAACGATGCCTCGAAGTCGGCCGCTGTCTTGCCGGGAGCGATCTCCATGACCTGGAACTCGTGGGGCTGCTTGCCGTTGTTCGTTACCGTGATCGACCCGGCCCATGCGTCGGGCAGGTCGAAGCCAAATTCCTTCGTAGCGGCCGTATAGGTTCCGGAAGGAACCTCGGCTTCGTCCGCGTTCTCCTCGACGGTCACCGCCTTCACCATGCCGAGACCCGCGTGGGCGCGACCCTTGGCGTCGGGGACCAGGCACATGAAGACGTAGTTGCCGGCCGTCAATTGCGTGGTCGACACCTGCGACTCATCGGCGTCGACGGTGTTCGGTCCGCCGGCATAGGTACCGAGCTTGTCGACGCCAAGTCCCGAGGAGTCGGCCTTCGCTGCAGCGATGATCTTCTTCGCGTCAACACCGTCGTTCAGACGGAACAGCTGCGCCTGATGCGGCTCCGGCCCCGCGTTGTTCAACGTGATCTCCACGGCACCTGACTCGAGGCTGGCCGGGGCGGCGAACGTGTAGTTCGCGGCCCGCACTTCGACAGACTGCGGCTGTGCCGCCTCCGGCGTCTCCTCCTTCGCGCACGCTGCCAACAACAGCGCTGCGATTCCGACGGCAACGAGTATCCTGCGCATCCGATCCCTCCTCTTCAGCTCGCGGGCAGGGCGCCCGCGCCCGCCATTATCGTCCCGACGTTCTCCGGTGAGAAGAACTCGGCCGGTGAGGTCACGCCGGCGTTCACTCGCGCGAAACCGTCCATCGCGTCCTGGTTACCGTAAACGGCTCCCAGCAGCTGCTGCATCTCGGGCGGTGGGGGCTCGAGCGTCGCGAGCTGGGTGGTGAACTCGAACATCGGCAGGCTGTGCTGGTCGCGCGTGGACTGGTACTCGCCCATCGCGATGTCGGAGGACCGGGCACCGGAGAACGACTCGTCCAACGCTGTGACGCACAGTTCGGCGTCCCGGAAGGCGTCGGTGATCCCCTGAGCTGTGATGAAGTCCTTGTTGTAGCCCGCGTCGCCCACGAGCGCCCAACCAGGTCCGAAAGGTTTGCGGAAGTAGTTCGGCACCGCTGTGCCCGCGAAGCGCGCTTCGCGTTTGGCTCCGCGCATGCGCTCGGCGAACTCAGGCGCGAGGTCGAACATCTTGAGGTAGTTGCCCTCGATGTCCTTCTTGTTCGCCTCGAACTCCGCGAAGGGCCAGCCGGCGACAACGAGCGTCTGGCCGTCGTGCGTCGGCGCTGCCGCCCATCCCCGGTCAGGGCGAACGTAGACCTCGAAGCGTCCGTCCATGGGCAGCCCACTCCAGTAGCTGAAGTAGCCGCAGAGGATCGGTGGCTTCTCGTTGTACTGCTCGGGTCCCACGGCCTGCGCGACGAGTGAGTGCCGTCCGTCCGCTCCGATGACCACGTTCGCGTGCTCGGTGACGCTCTGGCCGTCCTTGCTGTGGCCGCGCACTCCGGTGACCCGGCCGTCGTCGACGAGGACTTCCTCGATCGTGAACCCTTCACGAACCTCGGCCCCCGCTTCGGATGCGCCGTCTACGAGCAGCTTGTCCAGCACGGTGCGTCGAGGGCAGTACCCCACGGGCGCTGCGTCGGTGCCGGGGGACCCAGAGATCGTGATGGGGCCGAAGTCGAACGCGTACGTATCGATCGGCGGACATCCCGTCGCCACGAGCCGGTCGAGCAGACCCCATCTCTTCAGCGCAGCCGCGCCTGGTGGGTGCAAGACGTGGGTCGAGAGCGTGTCGCTCGGGAACGTCGCTTTGTCCACGACGAGAACCTTGTAGCCCTTCTGTGCCATGAGCATCGCAGTCGGCGAACCCGCGCAACGGGCACCTACCACGATCGCGTCGTACTGTCCACTCGCCATGTCAACCCCTCTTTCGTCGGATGAGCGGAGGATGGCACGCAAAACGGCTGGGAGTATCGGGGAACTCCCCTATCCGGGGGCTGGTTTCTCGCCGGAGCGTGCCGCATAAGCGGCTGCCTCAGCCCGGTTGCGCAATCCCAGCTTCGAGAGCAGGTTGCCCACGTGGTGCTCGACAGTCTTGCGGGTGATGTAGAGCCGGTCGCCGATCTCGGGGTTGGAGAGACCATGTCCGAGCAACTCGAGGACCTCGGCCTCGCGTTTCGTGAGCGCCCCCGCCCCCTTGGTTCCCGTACGGGTTCCCGTTCTGGTTCCCGTACGGACCGGTGACCCGAGTTCGCGCAGGAGGGCTCCGGCCGCGTCGGCGAGCCGGGAGGCGTCCAGTCGTTCGAACGTTTCCAACGCCGACTTCGCTTCGGCAACGGCGACCTCAGGGCGCTCGTTGCGACTCGCACGAGCCAGTTCGAGCCGGGCGATCGCGAGCTCCATCGGCAGCTGCGCCTTCGCGAACCAGGACAGGGCGTCGCGCAAGCAAACGGTCGCGTCGCCCGTACCGGTGGCCAGGCAGAGTTGACCCCGAGCAAGCGACGAAGACGCTTGGAGGTAGAGGCCGGGGTGGCGTTCGGCCACGCCCTCCAGCTGCTCGACCGCGACCGTAGCCCCGTCCAGGTCGCCGCGATGCAGATGGACGTCCACGAGGAGCGCCAGAAGCGGGCCCGTCGCGGCGCTGTGCGGTTCCATCTCCGCGATGGCGCGCTCGATGACGTCCGCCGCGAGGACGGTGTTGCCGCGCGCGAGATGGATGGTCGCTTGTGCCCGCGCTGCTTCGGTGTAGCCTCCGAACCCTTCGAGGAGCTGCTCGGCCTCTTCGAACCGGCCCTGACGCGCGCGCAGATCGGCCAAGCGCAGCAGCGCACCGCCCCGAAGGGGGCCGAACCCAAGCCCCCAGATCCGTGCGGCTTCCGTGAGGGCGGTGTCGGCCTCCGGCCAGCGTCCGGCCGTCGTCAGCAGGCCGCCGTAATGCGTCCGGCAGAACGCGGAGACCGATGGAAGATCACGGCGTTTCGCGATGTCGTCTCCGATGCGGATCCACTGATCTGCTCGCGCCACGTCGTGCGCGATCTCGCACGCGGAGAAGAGCTGGCAGAAAATCTCCTCGTAGACGAGGAAGTCTTTCACTTCACCACCGGCCACAGCGGCCAACGCCTCGTCGAGGAGCGACATCCCCTCTTCGATGCGGTCGCCGTGCACGAGGCTCGCACCAAGGTAGGCGAGCGCGACGAGCTCGAGGTCGGTCTCGCCGAAGCGCCGCGCGACGTCGAGGGCCTTCCGCAGCCGTTCGTCCTTCGTCGAGCGATCGGGCTCGAAGAGCCCCGGCTGAGGGCGATCCAGCCCGACTCGGCGCCCTCGACGTCGCTCTGAAGAGTCTGTGCTCTCGCGATCCAGCCGCTCATCACGGCCCCGTCGCCGAGGATGGCGCCGTTCATGTAGCCGAGCAGGCGCGCGACGCGCACGGCGCCCGCTGGGTCGTCCTCGTCGCGGTAACCGGCGTACGCGCGCTCGTAGAGCTGGACGCAGTCCGTGAACGCGAACTCGAGGTACGCAGCTTGCCCGAGGCACTCGAGGACTTCCCCAGACTCGGTCTCCTCGAGCGCTGCTTCGAACGCCTGTCGTGCCCGAGTGCCGTTGCCGACACGAAGGGCGGCTTTGCCGTCGGCGATGAGCTGATCGAACGACGCGTGCACAGATCGATGATGGCACGAGCCTCGGTCACCTAGGATTTGGGCGCCATGGCGCCAGTGCTCGACACCTCGTTCGACCCGTCGTCCGACGACGCGCGCGCGCGTCGCGAGGCGATGGAAGGGCTCGTCACCGAGCTGAAGGCGAATGTCTCCACCGCCGCTCGTGGTGGTCCCGAGAAGGCACGCGACAAGCACGTGGGGCGCGGCAAGCTTCTGCCCCGCGAACGTGTCGAAAGGCTGCTCGATCCGGGCACGGCGTTCCTCGAGCTCTCACCGCTGGCCGCCCACGATCTCTACAAAGGCGAAGCCCCCGGCGCTGGGATGATCGCCGGCATCGGTCGCATCAGTGACACCGAGTGCGTGATCGTCTGCAACGACGCGACCGTTAAGGGCGGCACGTACTTCCCGATGACCGTCAAGAAGCACCTCCGCGCTCAAGAGGTCGCGCTGCACAACAACCTTCCGTGCGTCTACCTCGTCGACTCGGGCGGGGCGTTTTTGCCTATGCAGGACGAAGTCTTCCCCGACCGCGAACACTTCGGACGCATCTTCTTCAACCAGGCCACGATGTCGTCGAGGGCGATCCCGCAGATCGCCGCCGTACTCGGAACGTGCACGGCGGGTGGTGCCTATGTGCCCGCGATGTCGGACGAGTCGGTCATCGTCAAGGGTCAGGGCACGATCTATCTCGGCGGTCCGCCGTTGGTGAAAGCCGCGACGGGTGAGGAGGTCACGGAGGAAGAGCTCGGTGGCGCCGATGTCCATGCCCGGACGTCGGGCGTGGTCGACCACTACGCGATCGACGACGTCCACGCGCTCGAGATCGTCCGCGAGATCGTCTCGAACCTGAATCGCCGGAAGGCTCTTCCGCCCGGCATGCAGGACACCGAAGAACCGAAGTACGACCCGGGCGAGCTCTACTCCATCGTGGCGACTGATCCGCGCGTCCCGTACGACGTCCGCGAAGTGATCGCACGCATCGTGGACGGGTCGCGCTTCCATGAGTTCAAGCAGCTCTACGGCGACACGCTCGTCTGCGGATTCGCACACCTGCACGGCTTCCCGGTCGGCGTCATCGCGAACAACGGGATCTTGTTCTCGGAGTCGGCGCTGAAGGGCGCGCATTTCATCGAGCTCTGCGACCAGCGCAAGATCCCGCTGGTCTTCCTTCAGAACATCAACGGCTTCATGGTGGGCAAAGAGTACGAAGCCGGAGGCATCGCCAAAGACGGTGCGAAGATGGTGACGGCGGTCTCGTGTGCAGTCGTGCCGAAGTTCACAGTGATCATCGGCGGGTCGTTCGGAGCCGGGAACTATGCGATGTGCGGACGTGCGTACGCTCCGCGGTTCTTGTGGACGTGGCCGAACGCGCGCACTTCGGTGATGGGTGGCGAGCAGGCGGCTACCGTGCTCGCGATCGTTCGCGGGACTCCCGACGACGATGCCTTCAAGCAGCCGATCCGCGAGCAGTACGAGGCCCAGGGCAGCGCGTACTACTCGTCGGCCCGACTGTGGGACGATGGCATCATCGACCCGCTCGACACGCGCTCGGTGCTCGCGCTCGGGATCTCCGCCTCCTACAACGCGCCCATCGCAGAGCCTCGCTACGGCGTCTTCCGGATGTGAGCGTCGACCGCGCAGGTCCAGGCGAGATCTGGGTGAGCCGGCAGGCGCGCGTTCTGCGGAATCCGTTGCCCGCTGGACGGAGGATGGATTCCGCAGAACCGTCGATGCTCTCACACGCGACCCGAGTTGTGGTGACCGACCTCTTCACGGCGGTGCGCACGTGACGCAAGCGTACGAGCGCGCGCTCGCCATCGTCACGCAACGCATGAAGGACGAGTTCGGCGACCATCTCCTCGGTCTCCTGCTCACAGGTTCGTACGCGTACGGCGAACCCATGGCAACGAGCGACATCGACATGTACGTCGTCATATCCGACAACTGGCGTCAGCGCCGCAACCTCGTCGTCGACGGAGTGGACGTCGAGCTCTTCATCAATCCGGAGCACAAGCTCTTGAGCGAGATCTACGAAGCCGGATCGACGATGGATATGTTCTCTCGGGGCCGCGCCCTCCACGACCCGCACGGCGTCGTCGCTCGGCTCACGGCCGAAGCCGTAGCGATCGCGGAACAGCCACGGCCCATCCCACTCGGCGACGATCTCGAGCGAGTTCGGTACATGGTCACCGACACCACGAAGGACGCCTACGACCTCCTCGTGGACGGCGACGATGGCTTCGACATCGCGCTGTCCAACGCATTGCACTGGACGCTCGAGGCGTATTTCAGTCTGGCCGGACGACGGATGCCAAAACCGAAGTACGTCGGGCGTGAGCTCCGTCAGCACGAACCCGGCCTCGCCGAAGAGGTCCTGCAGATCATGGACTCTCGCCAACCACGAGAAGAGCGCTGGCAGCGTCTCGATTCACTCGGACGCGAGGTGCTCGAGCACGTCGGCGGACCGATCGTCGAGTCGGAAACGTCGCGGCTGCGCGTCGACCCGGTGCCCATGATCGCGCACATCGAAGGCCGCGAGCTGCCGTCCGAGGACGTTGTCGTCCAACCGGAGCGGCACCGGCGGCCCCTCGTGATCGCTCTGTACCTGGTGCTCGGTCTTGGGCTGTTCGTGGTGGCGCTGGGTTTGATGCGCTCTGGAGCGGCTGCGGTTGCTCCGGCGTTGAAGGGTTCGGTCTTCACCGACGGCGTCTGGAGCACACTCGGCCTCGGCTGGCTCGGCGCGTTCATCGTGCTGTCGGGATCTCCGGTGGCTGCGTCGGCCCTCACGCTCTTCGACGGCGGCGCCATCAGCCGCGCTCAGGCGTTCACGATGCTGACGGGCTCGCGTCTCGGCGCGGCGTTCGTCGTGCTCGTGGCCGGCGCGGTCTACGCGATCCGGCAGAAGCCCGGGACAGGACGGCGCGCACCGATCTCCATCGGGATCCTCGCGCTTCTCGTCACGATGCTCATCTACGTGCCGAGCTCGACCATCGGCTATCTGCTCCTCGACCGTGGGGCCTTCGATGGTCTGAACATCGGGACGTCGCCCGCCGTCACCTCCGTCACCGACGCAGCGTTCGGCTGGCTCGTCGACGCCGCGAAGAACGTCCTGCCCGGATGGGGCCTGTTCCCCGTCGGAGTCGTCGTCCTGCTCATCGGCTTCTGGCTGATCGACAAGGTGATGCCGTCGGTCGGTGTCGAACAGACCGAGCACCGGGCGCAGGCCTGGTACGACCGCAAATGGACGATGTTCCTCCTGGGTTGCGGAGTCTGCATGCTGACGCTCTCGGTTTCGGTCGCACTCACCGTCTTGGTTCCACTCGTTGCCAAGGGCTACCTCAGGCGAGCGAACACCATCCCGTATATCGCCGGCGCGAACATCACCACGCTCGCGGACACCCTCGTCGCGGCGATCCTGCTCGGCAATCTCGACGCGGTCCGTGTCGTTGTCGCCGCAACTCTCTCGGTGACGGTCGTGACGCTCGTCGTCCTTGCGTTCTTCTATCCATTGCTCCGCAAGTTCTGCCTCGGTTTCGCGCAGCGCGTCCTCAGCTCTCCGGTGCGTCTGGCTACCTTCGTCGTTGTGCTCTTCGCGGTGCCCGTCGCTCTGATCGCGCTCTAGGGTGGATCTGCGCACCGCCGTCGTCGGACACGTCGAGTGGGTGAGCTTCGCGCGCGTCGAACACGTTCCGGCCGCCGGCGAGATCGTGCATGCGCGCGACCACTTCGAGTTGCCGGCCGGCGGCGGTGCCGTGACGGCAGTGCAGATGCTCAAGCTCGCGGGTAACTGCACACTCTTCACGGCCCTCGGGGACGACGAGCTGGGCCATCGCGCGTTGCACGAGATGCAAACGCTCGGTCTTCGGGTCGTTACGGTGTTCCGCGAGCAGCCGCAGCGGCGTGCGTTCACCCACGTCGACGCCTCGGGTGAGCGGAGCATCACCGTGATGGGCACTCGCCTCGGCCCCCACGCGGACGACCCACTCCCGTGGGATGAGCTCTTCGAGATGGACGCCGTCTTCTTCTGTGCGGGAGACGACGAGGCATTCAGGCTTGCTCGTCGCGGGAAGACGCTCATCGCGACATCGCGTGAGGCCGAACGGATCGCGCGTGTCGGCCAGTACGTCGATGCCGTGGTCGGCAGCGGCAAGGACCCCTCCGAGCGATACATCGAGACCCACCCACGCCCCGGAGTGGTGGTCGAGACGTCGGGAGCGGCCGGCGGCCGTTTCAGAACGGCCGCGGGCCGCGAGGGAGCATTCGGCCCCGGCAACCTCCCTGGGCCTATCGTCTGCGCCTACGGCGCAGGCGACAGCTTCGCCGCAGCCCTGACATACGCGCTCTCGGCCGGTATGGAGCTCGCGCAGGCGCTCGAGTTCGCCGCGGATGCGGGAGCCGCGTGCCTGAGCGGACGCGGGCCCTACGAAGGCCAGCTCAGGCGTTAGTCCCGTTCACGTCACTATGGGGCGGTGACGGTATTGCTCGTAGCCAACCGCGGGGAGATCGCGATCCGCATCTTCGCAACGGCGAAGCGGATGGACATGCGTACCGTCGCCGTGTTCTCCGATGCGGATACCGACGCGCCGCACGTCCGCGCAGCTGATATGGCTGTGCGGATCGGTCCGGGCCCCGCGTCGGAGTCGTACCTGCGAGCTGAGGCGGTCATCGAAGCCGCGCAACAGAGTGGCGCCGAGTTGATCCATCCGGGCTACGGATTCCTCGCCGAGGACGACCGCTTCGCGAAGGACTGCGAGGACGCGGGACTGGTGTTCGTCGGCCCGCCGTCGGACGTCCTGCGTGTGGTCGGCGACAAGGCGTCCGCGCGGTCGCTCGCCACTTCGGCCGGTGTCCCCGTCTTCGCAGGCTACGCAGGCGAAAACCAATCGGACGACGTGCTGCGAGCCGCGGCGGTGGATATCGGTTTCCCCGTGCTCGTGAAGCCGGCCGCGGGCGGAGGCGGCAAGGGGATGACGGTCGTGCGCAAGGCTGCGGATCTCGACGACGCTCTTGCCTCCGCCCGTCGCCTCGCCGGGGCCGCCTTCGGCCCATCAGAGAAAACGGGGCGGTTGATCCTCGAGCGCTACATCGACGGTCCGCGTCACGTCGAGGTGCAGATCATCGCCGACAGCCGCGGCACAGTCGTCCACCTCGGCGAGCGTGACTGTTCGCTCCAGCGGCGTCACCAGAAGATCCTCGAGGAATCACCGGCTCCGCATCTTGACGAGCACGTGCGGAGAACGCTTCACGATGCAGCAGTCAGCTTCGCGACGCACGCGCATTATGTCGGCGCGGGAACGTGCGAGTTCCTCGTCTCCAACGATGGAAGCGTCGGTTTCATCGAGATGAATGCGCGCCTGCAGGTCGAGCATCCCGTCACCGAGATGGTCACCGGACTCGATCTCGTCGAGCTGCAGCTTCGTGTGGCTCTCGGTGAGGCTCTCCCGGCGATCGATCCGAAGCCGAACGGACATGCGATCGAGGTCCGTGTCTACGCAGAGGATCCCGCGAACGGGTTCATCCCGCAGGCCGGACGCATCGAGCACGTGCGCTGGCCCGATCCCGGGGGTTCGGGGGTGTCCCCCGACGGAAAGGTTCGAGTCGACGCCGGGATCGACGTTGGCACGAGCGTCCCGACGTTCTACGATCCGATGCTGGCCAAAGTGATCGTTCACGACGCCGACCGGGCCGCCGCGTTACACAGGCTCGCTCTGGCGCTCACAGAGATCGAGATCCTGGGGGTCAGGTGCAACGTCGCGTTCCTCGCCCAGCTCATCCGCGACCCGGTCGTGCAGCAGGGCCTCGTGACGACAGATTGGCTCTCCACCGCAGGACGCGATCGATCCGTTCCGGCGACCACAACGCCGGAGTGCGCGGTCGAGATCGCAGCGGCCGCCGAAGCGCGAATGCTCGCAGCGACGCGATCCCACGACCCCTTTGCGACGCTCGGGGCCTGGCGTAGCGGCGGATCCGGCGTGACGACGATCGTGTTGCGTCCGGATGGCGTCGAGCGTGTCGTGACTGCCGATCCCGGCGTCGAAGTTCGCGCCGCCGTCCGGACCACCGAGGCGTGGCTCGTATGGGCCGAAGGCGACCAGCACGAGATCCCCGTCGGTCCGGCGCGACGGCGTGCGACGGCCGGTCCGGCGCGTCTCGACTCGCCGCTTCCCGGACAGGTCGTCGCGGTGCGCGTGCAGTCTGGACAGAGCGTCGCCCAGGGCGACGAGCTCGTCGTTGTCGAGGCCATGAAGATGGAACACGCGATCAACGCCCCGGCGGCCGGCGTTGTGCGTGCCGTGCTGTGCGCGGCGGGAGACCAGGTCAACCGAGGGCAGGCGCTCGTCGACTTCGAACCGGCCCTTCCCGACGTGGCCTGACCTCGAGGTGGACGGCATCGTCGCGCAGTCCTGGTCTGCATCCAGGACTGACCGTGCGGCATCGCACCATCTGTAAGGAGACCCGGGCTACCGGGGCGGGGCCGCCGTGACGCTGCTATAGTTCGCTGAGGTGAGCCGGGAAGCCTGGTCGGCGACGTAGTCGTCGTCGTCTAGGAGGCAAGATTGTCCCGCTCCGCGCGCATCATCCGGCGTACCAGGACGGCGCTCGCCATGTTCCTCGAAACCGAGGCTTCTGGCGGAGTCCTGTTGATCGTCGCCGCAGTCGCTGGCTTGCTCTGGGCGAATCTCGCTCCGGGCTACGAGACGTTCTGGCACGCCAAGATCTCGGTCGCAGGCGTTGACAACGACATCCGGCACTGGGTGAACGACGGGCTCATGACCGTGTTCTTCCTCGTCGTCGGCCTCGAGATCAAACGCGAGCTGGTCGTCGGAGAGTTGCGGGACGTTCGCGTCGCGATGCTGCCGGCGGCGGCGGCGCTCGGCGGCATGGTGGTGCCGGCCCTCGTCTACGTCGCGATCAGCGGCGGCGGGGATGCTGCGTCGGGTTGGGCCATCCCCATGGCGACAGACATCGCGTTCGTCGTCGGAGCGTTGGCTCTGCTCGGCTCCCGTGTGCCTTCGGGTCTCAAGCTCTTCCTCCTCACGTTGGCCATCGTTGACGACATCGGAGCGATCGTGGTCATCGCGGTGGTGTATTCGCGTGGGATCGAGTGGAGGTGGCTCGGCGCGAGCGCCGCGGCCTTCGCCGTCGTTGCGGTCATGCGCCTCCTGCGGATCCCGTTCGCGTTGGCGTATCTGTTGCCCGGTACGGTCGCGTGGGCGGCGATGCTCTCGTCCGGTGTCCATCCGACGATCGCGGGCGTCGCGCTCGGACTCCTGACGCCAGCGCTACCTGTTCGCGACCGCACGGTGCTTGAGGACCTCGAGCAGCGGCTTCATCCGGTCTCGTCCTACGTCGTCGTCCCGATCTTCGCCCTCGCGAATACCGGGATCGTTCTCACCGCCGATTCGTTGCGTGCCGGCATCACGTCCGGTGTGTTCTGGGGTGTCGCCGTCGGATTGCTCGTCGGCAAGACCGTAGGCATCACCGGCGCGTCGTTCCTCGCCGAACGTGCGCGGGTCGGGAAGAGGCCAAGCGATGTCTCGATCCGTGACATAACGGGAGGGGCTGCGTTGGCCGGGATTGGCTTCACGGTCTCTTTGTTCATCGCTGGCCTCGCGTTTGACGATGGCAATCTTGCCGACCAGGCGCGGATGGGGATCTTGGCCGGCTCGGTGGCTAGTGCCATCGCGGGCGTCGCCGCGCTCTCTTTTGGCCGTTGCAGGACCCAGCGCATCCCCGTCGACGACGGACGTCACACCCGGGGTTAGCCCCAGGTCATGGGTGAAGGGGCGCGTTGGTGGACGCCGAAGTTTACATGCCGAAGTGCGCGCACCGCACGGCTTCTATCGCATCGTCGAGCCCGCCGACTTCGACCTTCGCAACGTCCTGTCGACCGAACAGATAGAGCAGTAACTCGCCAGGAGGTCCGGTGATGCGAGCGGTGGGTTGCCCTCGTTCGGGCTCTCACGGTATTCGTCGTCCCGGTCCAACTGAGCTCCAGCCCGGCGTCGCGCAGTCGCCGGGCGAGGAACCATGGTGCGCGACAGACGTTGTGCCACAGAGCCTCATCCATCTCGAGAGTGTTCACGCGTGGACCCTGACCGTTGGCTCTGCGCACGTCCTCGTGGTGGACGAAGAACTCGTTGAGGTTGGGGAAGCGGCGCACCCAACGGAGGCGGAAGAAACCTCGTGGCGGCCCCGATCGGACAGACGCAACGAGCTGGTGAAAGTCCTTACGTGCGAGGGCTGTCCTGCGTCGTTCGGCGAAGCGGCCCCATAAACCCGGAAGGACGAGCTCTGGCGCCGCAAGGTAGTCGTGCTCGCGGAGCACGAGGTGCGCAGCGAGGTCGTGCGTCGTCCACGGACGGAGGAGCGTCGGTGCATCTGGACCGAGTTCGACCAACAGGTCGCAGAGTTGTTCTCGCTCAAAGGTGTCGAAGAGTGGATCGCCCATTCTGCGGGAGTGTAGCTGCGGCCACGTGCTTGGCTCGGCATGATGACGTCGTGTGTCACCCATGTCGTAAGTGCCGAATGTCAGCAGGCGGACGCGGGCGAGAATTGACGTCAATTTGACGGGCGGATTCAACCGGTCGACGCAGCAACCTCGGCGAACTTCTCCGACGGTGTCATCCAGTTAAAAGCGTCTTGCGAGGGCGGGAATTGAGGCTGTCCGCTACGTCCGTGAGCTTGGCAGCGCTGTGGACGGAGAGGTCCGTGCCCTTGGGGAAGTATTGGCGGAGCAACCCGTTCGTGTTCTCGTTCGATCCACGTTGCCAGGGAGATCGCGGATCGCAGAAGTAGACCTGAAGGCCGGTATCGATGGTGAACCTTGCGTGCTCCGCGAACGCCATACCTTGATCGGTGGTGAGGGAGCGTCGCAATGTGGCGATGGTCAGCGTGATCCCGGGTGCGCGTTCGCGCCGGGCGATCTCGGTGAGCCGGCTCAGCGTTGGTGTCGGCAAGGCTTCCTCTCGTATGCGGCGCCACCTTGCCGACCAGACTTCCCGGCGCGCCACGAAGAAGATACCGAGACGCGTTGCGTACGATGACCGCGTGATCCTGCGCGAACACCTCCCGAAACGTGTCACGGTCGTCGAGGTGGCTGCGCGCGATGGATTGCAGAACCAATCACAGTTGATCCCCGCCGCCGTCAAGATCGAGCTGATCGAACGCCTCGCCGACGCGGGAGCACCCGTCGTCGAGGCGACGTCGTTCGTGAACCCCGCGTGGGTACCCCAGCTCGCCGATGCGGACGAGGTGCTCGCAGGGATCACGCGCAAGCCCGGAGTGCGCTATCCCGTGCTCGTCCCGAACGAGCGTGGGCTTGCGCGTGCCCTCGTTGCGGGCGCCGACGAGGTTGCCATCTTCGGTTCGGCGACCGAGACGTTCTCGCAGAAGAACCTCAACCGCTCGCGTGCTGAGGCGATCGAGATGTTCCGTCCGGTGGCGCGTGAGGCGCTGGTGGCCAGCGTGCGCCTGCGCGGGTACCTCTCCATGGTGCTCGGCGATCCCTGGGAGGGGGCAGTTTCGCCGGAGGACGTCGTCGAGCAGGGCCTGTGTATGTTCGAGCTCGGCTGCTATGAGGTCTCGCTCGGGGACACCATCGGAGTGGGCACTGCCGGGGCCGTCCAGGATCTCGTGGAAGCCTTTACCTCGAGAGGCGTTGACGTCGGAGCGCTCGCCGTCCATTTCCACGACACCTACGGACAAGGCTTGGCCAACGTGCTGGCGGCGTTGCAGTGCGGCGTAAGCGTCGTCGACGCGAGCGCCGGGGGGCTCGGGGGCTGCCCGTTCGCGAAGAGCGCCACCGGAAACCTCGCCACAGAAGACCTTGTGTGGATGCTCGACGGCCTCGGCATCCACACGGGCATCGATGTTGCGGCTGTGGCCGCCACGAGCGCCTGGGTGTATTCGCAGCTCAGCGCGGAGATCGTTGGCCGCGTAGCCAGAGCGCTCAACCCGGGGTAGGCTGCAGCGGTAGTGAGGAGTTTAGCGCGACACTCAGGAGGAATCTCGATGCGGATACGCGTTTTCATGCTTGCGGTAGTGGCAGTGCTCGTGACGGCCGGTCCTGCGCTCGCGCAGTCGGCGGGCGCGGGCGACGACGGTTCAAGCAACGCACGCGCCGAGGGATCGTCGGTGAGCGCCGGCACCTCGTCTTCGAGCGCTGCAGTGAACACAACGGGCGGCAGCAACGTCGGTGTGGTCCAGGGCAACGTGGCCGAAGGCAGCACGGGATCCACGAGCGGCAACGACGGCGACCAGTCGGGCGCGGCGAACAGCGGCGGGGCGGGCAGCGGCCAGACCGTAGGCAGTGCGGACGCACCCAACGCCGCCAAGGACGGCGTGCTTCGCCGCCTGGATCTTCCCGCGATCGGCACCGCGCGCGACGCCACGCCCGCAAGCAGCTCCGGGGGTTCGAACGTCTTCCTGTGGGCGGCTGCCGGCGTCATCGTTGTCGGCCTGGCATTGGCGTACAGGCGCCTTCCGCGCCCCACAAGCGCCTAAGTCCTCGTTTTCCGCACACAACCCGTGGCATTTCTGCCGCGGGTTGTGTCATTTCATCGCAAGTGCGCCCACTTCTACGCCTGAGCCGGGACACAATGGGGGGACCCCGGTCGTAGGGGTGCCGCAGGCGCACCTACGGATGCGAAAGGAGCTTTGCAGATGGCTGATGAGTACGAGGGTTACTGCGTGAAGTGCCGCGAGAAGCGCAAGTTCGACGGCACGGTCAAGGAGCTCAAGAACGGCTCCAAGGCGGCGCAGGGCGCGTGCAAGGTGTGCGGCACGAAGATGACGCGCATGCTTCCGAAGAGCGCGACAACCGCCTAGCGCACCTCCCACAAGGTTCATGACGAGCGCCCGGGCCACGCCCGGGCGCTTTGTCGTTATGCGCGCGAAGGTGCGGGCTCGCAGACGCGGCAGGCCTGCAACCCACGCCGCGTCGCTTCCTGCCCGCTTACGCGGTCGAGCTCGCCTCGCCCTTCCAGTAGGCGGCACGTGGGCGTGTGGAAGGTGCTGTCGCCCGCAACAAACGCCGTGCGCGCGCTCGATTGGCGGCCAAGCGCCTGCGGCTGCCTCAACGAAGGCGCCGCACCGGTTGTACGGGTCGCCATCCCCTCGATCGCCGAGCGAAGCTCGGCGATCTCCGTCCGCAGGCGCTCGCGCTCGGTGCGTGAGGTCTCCACGAGGATCAGTGCCCCGCCGAGCACGACGAGCGCGAGTCCGGTCAGGCCTCCCGAGATCAAGTACGGGAACTGGCTCGACACGCGATCGACGGATGCGGCGCCGTTCCACCCGAAGAAGAGGAACGCGAAGCCGAGCAGGCAGATGCCGACGCCGAGCTTCGCGCCCAGCTTGCTTGAGCCTGAGAGCCAGTTGGGCGCCTTCATCTCGCGTTGCTCCTTTGCTTCTTCTTGGCCGCGTTCTTCTTCTCAGCCGCGCCTTGCGTGCCTCCGAGGTACTGCTCGCGCAGGTTGATCTTCCGGATCTCGGCGCCGACGCCCTGGAAGACCACCGTTCCCTTCTCGAGGATGAGCACGCGGTCCGCGTAGGGCATCACGCCGACGTTCTGCTCGACGATGATCACCGTCGTCCCGCTTTCCTTGATGCGGGCCATCGCTTTGAACACCGTTGTCGCGAGGAGTGGACTCAGGCCGAGCGAAGCTTCGTCCACGAGGAGCAGCTTCGGTTTCGACATCATCGCCCGGCCGATCGCAAGCATCTGCTGCTCGCCGCCGGACATCGTTCCGGCCATCTGGCCGCTCCGCGACGCGAGCACGGGGAAGTACTCGTAGACGACCTGCTCGGTCGCCTCGACCTCGCTCGCGTCCTTGCGGCGTGTCCACGAGCCGAGCTTGAGGTTCTGCTCGACGGTCAGCGCCGCGAACACCCGCCGTCCCTCCGGACACAGCGCGACGCCCTTGCGCACGAGCTCGGGCGTCGACTTGCCGGAGATCTCTTCGCCGCCGAAGCGGATCGACCCGGAGTCCGGCTTGAGCAAACCGGCGATCGTCGAGACCGTCGTCGTCTTCCCGGCGCCGTTCAGTCCGAAGAGCACGCACGTCTCGCCCTCCTCGACCTGGAAGTCGATACCGAGGATGACGGGGAAGCTGTAGCTGACACGAAGCGCCTCAACCTCCAGGAGAGCCATCAGGCGTCGTCTCCGAGGTACGCGCGGATCACTTCAGGGTGCTGGCGAACCACGTCCGGCTTGCCTTCGGCGAGCATCTGTCCGAACGCGAGGCAGTACACGTAGTCGCACACGCGAACGACCATCGGCACGTGGTGCTCGATCATCGCGATCGACAGGCCGAAGTCCTTGCGGAGCTCGAGCAAGGTGTCGCCGAGCTCTTCGGACTCTTCGGGCCCCATCCCCGAGGTCGGTTCGTCCAGCAGCAGGAGGTCGGGATCTGTTGCGAGCACCGTTGCGAGCTCGACGCGCTTCAGATCGCCGTATGGCAGACCCGCGACCTGTTCGTTGAGCAGGTGTCCGAGCTTGAGCAGGTCGATGAGACGCTCGGCACGGTCGGTGAGATCGTCTTCCGAGCGGAAGCTGCGTGGGTGTCCGACCATGCCGGAGACGGTGCCGTATTCGGCGCGAAGGTGCTGCGCCGACTTGAGGTTGTCGCGCACGGTCACGCCCTTGACCATGCCGACATTCTGGAACGTGCGTCCCATACCGAGCGCCGTCCGCTCGTGCACACCAAGATCCGTGACGTCCTGACCCTTGAAGCGCACGACCCCGCTGTCCGGTGCGTAGAAGCCGGTGACGATGTTGAACGCGGTCGTCTTCCCGGCGCCATTCGGGCCGATGATGCCGACGATCTCCCACTCGCCGATCGTCATCGTCACGTCCGAATTGGCCCGGACGCCACCGAAGGTGATGGACGCGTGTTGGACTTCAAGCACGGACATCGTTAACGAGCACCTCCCGCAATCCTCGGTCTTTGATGTCGAACTTGCGTCCGAGCACCCATTGCGTGATCGGACGGATCTGTTGACCGATGCCACCAGGGAACAAGGTGAGCGTCAGCAGCAGAAGGAGGGGGCCGAGCACGAGTGCGGCCGCGCCGGGCGTCAGGTCGGGCAGGCCCGGGATCGACGTCAGAGCCGTCGAGGCACCCGGGATGTTCTCGATGAGGTAGCCGATGAGCGCGAACATCGCCGATCCGATCACGATGCCCGGCCGGCTTTTCAGTCCGCCGACGACGGTCATGATGATGAAGATCAGCGCGAGCTGGAAGTTGAAGCCCTCGGCCGACACTTGCGTGTTCGAGTGCGCGAGGAGCGCTCCGCCGAGTCCCGCGAAGATCCCGGACAGCACGAAGGCGAACAAGGTCATCAGCGTGACGTTGACCCCGAATGTTGCTGCGACGCGGGGGTTCTCGCGAAGGGCGAGGAGCGCGCGCCCACCCTTGGTCGACATCAGCCGGTAGTCGACCCATAGGACGAGGGCGAGGAAGAGCAGGCAGAGGTAGTAGTAGCGGTGGTCGGACGAGAACAGCGACGGGCGCGGGGCATTTTGGCCGGCCGCCCCCCCTGTGAGGAATTCGACCTTGAAGAGCGTCTTCTCAGCGAAGAGTCCATAGGAAAGTGAGACGAGCGCGAAATACAGGCCTCGCACTCGAAGGGAAACGAGACCGAGGACGAATGCCTGGAGGCCGCCGACGGCCATGGCGACGATGACGGCCACGAGGAACGGCGCCTCGGCCTGCGACACCATGTACGCCGACGTGAACGAGCCGATGCCGACGAACGCTTGGTGGCCGAGCGAGATCTGCCCGGTGTAGCCGATCAGGACGTTGAGCGACAGGCCGATGATCGCGTACGTGACTGCTTTGGTGAACAACCCGACATCGGAGGCCGGCTGCGCCGCGGGGAAACCGACGACGAGGGCGGCGACGGCCGCAAGCACGAGGCCTCGCGCGACCCAACCTGCCTGGGACGGGCGATACCCGTCCTGCCGGGGGATCGGTTCGCCGACCGATCCGAGGCTGACGGCGGCGTCGGCGGCCGCCTGACCGGTGGGGACAGGGTCGCCGGGCTGCGCACGGTGCGTCCGCTGCTCGACGGTTTTCTCTTCCTCGGCCAGCGCCTCGAGCATCTCGTCGAGTGTGTCGTCCACGGTGGGCTCGTTGCGCTTCGCGGCCGGCCGGTTCTTCGCGGACGCCTTTGCTGGTTTCTTGCGTGACCCGGTCTTGCTCATGTCGCCTTCCCGAGGAGTCCCTGCGGACGCGCGATCAGCACGGCCAGCAGGATGATGAACACGATGAATGTGTCGGGGCTCGGGATGCCCGCGAACGCCGACGACTTGAGCGCGATGCTCTCGGCGACGCCGATAACAGCCCCGCCGACGAACGCGCCGGAAAGACTGTTCATACCGCCGAGGATGGCGGCTGTGAACGCGGGGATGAGCACCGACAGCGTCATGAAGCCCGGCCCGAACGTCCCGGAGATCGGCGCGTTGAGCACGCCGGCGAGGCCACCGAGCATCGCGGCCATACCCCAGGTCGCTGCGGCCACGGCTCTTGTCGAGATCCCCGCGAGCTCAGTGGCAACCGGTTCCTGCGCGGCGCCGAGCAAGGCGAGCCCATAGCTCGTCCGGTTGAAGAAGAACGCAAGCCCCACGCCGAAACCGATCAGCACGAGCACGAGCAGCATTCGCTGATCCGAGACGAGCACGCCGAAGATCGAGAGTCGGTCGGTGCGACCGAGCGCAGGCGAGATCGTTCGCAGGAGCGGTCCGCCGATCCAGAACTCGAGTCCGATGAAGAGGAGCGCAACGCCGGCCGTTGCGACGAGAAGGATGACGCGCGGTGAGGAGTAGAGCGGCCGGATGATGAAGCGCTCGGTTCCTAAGCCCAGCACCACGGCCGTGGCCAACGCGATAACGACGCAGATCGCGTACGGGACGTTCCGCTCGAGCAGAAGCCACATCACGTAGATCGCAACCGTTCCGAACTCGCCCTGAGCGAAGTTGAAGATGCCGCTCGACTTGTAGATGAGCACCAGTCCCAGCGCGACGAGGCCGTACATGGCACCGTTGACGAGACCGATGACGAGCGCCTGGCGGAGGTCGTTCGCGAGGATGAAGATGAGCAGAGCGAGAACCGCACCGGTGCCGATCCGCTGACGCGGAGTCGACTCCTTGATCTGCGTCAGGAGCTTGTCGGCCATCGTCAGAACTTGGACGCGAACGGTGTCGTCGTCGTGTACTCGAGCCGTCCGCAGTCCAGCTTCAACAACGTCACTGATGTCGCACCGAAATGCGGCGTTGGCCCGTACTTGACCGGCGAGAAGACGTTGGACGCGAACGCCTTCCCTGACGTGATCGCTTTGATCAGCGTCTGCCGGCTTATGTCGGGGCCGTCCGCTTCCATCAGGAGTCGAATCGTCTTCTCGATGCCCCAGAGAAGGATGCCGATGTCATCGGGAGTGCTGGAGCCTCCGTTCTTCTTGCGATAGGCGGGCTTGTACGCGGCGTCGTAGCGGTCGATGACGTCCATCTGGACCATCGGTGATAGGACGCGGATGTCGGGGAACGGCGGTGGCGGACACGTGGCCTTGGCGACGAGGTTGACCCCGACCGACAGCCCGGGGCCGACGTAGGTCGGTTGGTAGGCCTGCTGCTTCGCGCTCGAGACGAGGAAGCTGAACACCGTCGGCGAGATCAAGGCATAGACGACCTCGGCGCCTTTTCCCTTCAAGTTCGAGACCTGGGTGTCGGTTTGCGTCTTTCCGGCGTCCTTCGCGAGCCGGCCGATGTAGACGATCTGCAAACCGTTCTTCTTCGCCTCAACCTTGAAGCTCTCGATCGTCTCGTTCAGCAGCGGCGAGTCGGTGAGCACCATCCCGACCTTCGTCTTCTTCACCTGGTTCTTGATGAGTTGCCCGAGCTGGACGTTCTGCTGCGAGTACGTCTCGGACAGAGCGAAGTAGTTCTGCAGGCTCCGGAACGGTCCCTCCGTCACGCCGGGCGAGAAGTACGGGACGCCGACGCTCGCCGCGTATTCGGCGCAGCTCTTGATCTGGTCGACGCCGCCACCGCCGATGAGGACGAACACCTTCTCCTTCTCGACGAGCTCCTTGCAGACGGTTCGTGCCGTGGCCGGATCGAAGTGGTCGTCGCGAGAGACCACCTGGATCCGCCTGTTGCCGAGTCCTTTGATCGCGCCGGCGTTCTCTGAGTAGACACCGACGGCCTCGCGGAACGTCGACACAGCCGCAGCACCGGTCTCCGGCGCATGGATGCCGATCTTGATCGTGCTTGCGGTGATGCCGGTCCGGTCCATCGGCCCCGACGGGGCACTCGACGCAGCCGGCGCCGATCCGCCGCCGGCCGGCGCGGAGCCGCCACCAGCAGGCGTGCTGCCCCCACCGCCCGTCGGCGCGCCCTTTCCACCACCGCCACCACCGGCGCTCGGCGCCGTGCCATCGGTCGGCACTTCGCCGGTTGTTCCGCCGTCGACCGGGACGCCTCCGTCGACGGATCCGTCGGTTTCTGTGCCGGTCTGGCCCTCACCGGCCGCGATGACAGACCCAGCCACTCCCGCCTTCTGGCCGCACGCGGAGCCAAGCATGAGGACGGCCACGATCAGCGGCCACAACTTCGTGCGCATCAGCCCTGACCTGCCTTCGTGGAAGAAAGGGCATCCTCTTTCTGTTTCGCAAGCGCTTTGCTCACGGCGCCCTGGCGGCGCTCCGGTTCAGCAGCCTCCTCTGTGCGACCGAGCTCGCGGCTCAGGTAGATCGCGCCGGCGATCACGAGGGGGATGAGGAGGTAGACGATCCCGGGCATGTTGCCGAAGACATCGGTCCCGGCCGAGAGGGGTTGCGGAGTCTGAGCGAGAGCGAGTCCGGGCATCGCGACGATGGCCGACGCGGCGATCAGTATGTGGACGGCTCTCTTGACGAAACGGCTCATCGTCGTCCTCCTAATCCGGGGACACCCCGGACCCCGGCCGTGATTCGCAGTATGAAGTGCGTTGCGGAGCGGCGTCCAACGTCGGGGAGACCCCCGAACCTCCCGTGTCAGCCTCTGAGCCCTTCGGTTACCCACGTCGCGTGCATCACCTGGTGTCCGGCATTGGTGATGAGTACCCCGCCGATGGTGCCGTCGGCCCACGGTGCCCCCGGCAGCGGTGTCGCGAGCTGCTCGTCGGACAATTCGTCCAGAAGCTTCAAGGTGTCGGCGCGGGCGGTTTCGAGATCGGCGATCAGGGTGTCGAGGTCGTCGGTTTTGTGCTGGGCGACGTTGTCCTCGTTGCCTTTGTGGACGAACGCCATGATCTCTTCGCGTGTGCGTCCGCCCTGCGTGAGCCCGACTGGGTCATCGTTGCCCGAGATCCCACGCCGGATCATCGCCTGGAACGCGCGTTCGATCATGGCGAGATGGGCGATATGGTCCTTGGCCGACCACGGTTCCGCACTCGGCGCCTCGCTTTCGGTGCACGGCCGGGTGAGGTCGTCGGCAGACAATGCCCTGAAATGTGCGATGAACTTCGCGAGTTCGGTGTCGAGCGACTGCTTGATCGTTGCGCGGTCATACGCCACTTCGGCCTCCTGTTCTTCTTCTGACGGTCTCTACGGACGCAGTCGGACGTCGATGCCGAGCTGGCGCGCGATGATGATGCGCTGCACCTCGCTCGTTCCTTCTCCGATCTCGAGCACCTTCGCGTCGCGGTAGAAGCGCGCGACGGGGAACTCTTCGATGTACCCGTAGCCGCCGTGCACCTGGACGGCCTCGCGCGCGACATCGACGGCCATCTCGGTCGCGAACAACTTTGCCATCGATGCTTCGATCTTGAACGGCAGTCCGTCCTGACGGAGCCGTCCCGCGTGATAGACGGCGAGGCGCGCGTGATGGATCTGTGTGGCCATGTCGGCCAGCTTGAACTGGATGGCCTGAAATTCGCCGATAGGCCTGCCGAACTGTTTCCTGTCTTTCACGTACTCGAGGCAGGCGTCGAGACAGCCCTGCGACTGACCAACCGCAAGCGCGGCGATCGCGATGCGTCCGTCATCGAGCTGCGCGAGGAACTGGTTGAACCCTTTGCCAGGCTCACCGAGGAGGTGGGAGCTCGGAACGCGGCAGTCGACGAACGCGAGCTCGCGTGTGTCCGATGCGTGCCAGCCGATCTTGCGGAGGCGACGGCCGATCTCGAAGCCCGGCGTGCCCACCGGGACGATGAACGCGGAGATCTGTCCGTCCTCTGTTCGCGCTGTGGCGATCGCGAGCAGTGAGATGTCGGTGCCCGCGTTGGTGATGAACATCTTGGTGCCGTTGATCACGTACTCGTCACCGTCGGCCTTGGCAGTGGTCTGCGTGCCGCCGGCGTCGGAACCTGCACCGGGTTCGGTGAGCGCGAACGCACCGATGTTCTTTCCGGACGCAAGCGGCACCAGCCAGCGTTGTTTCTGCTCTTCGGTTCCGAAGTGGTAGAGGAGGTTGCACACAAGCGAGGTGTGGGCCTCGATCGTGATCGACACACTCGGGTCGGCCCGTCCGAGTTCCTCGATGCACAGCAGGTACGAGAGATAGTCGGCTCCCGCTCCTCCGTACTGCTCGGGGATGGGGAGGCCGAGGAAGCCTTGCTCGCCGCAGGCGAGCAAGGTTTCCGTGGGGAAGATGCCGCTCTCGTCCGCGTCGGCGGCCTTCGGCCGCACGACGCGGTCGACGAAGCTGATCAGGACTTTGCGGAACGCCTCATGGTCGGTGCCGAGGATCGGGTTCATCGGTCCTGACGGTAACGCTTCGGCGTGCCGACCGGGGCCGGGATACTGGCCCCGTATGTGGGATCAGTTGCATCGTCCTGCCGTGTACCGGAGCGCGGTTGCGATCGTCGCGCTTCTCGCCCTGCTCGGGGGGTGGTTCGGAGCTACGAAGTTGCTCGACCGCCCGCAGGCGGCCGACGTGGTGAAGAGTGTCCCGGCGACGAGTTCCCCGACCGCAGTACCCGGGCCGGGTCCGATCGTCGTCCACGGGGCCGGAGATGTGAACCTCGACCCACGCCAGCTCCACCTGCTGTCGGAGGGTTACGACGCGCCGTGGACGGGCGTGCGAGATCTCTTCGCCTCCGACGACGTCACGATCGTCAACCTCGAGTGCGGAGCGTCGCCGCTCGGTGACCCCGTGCCCGACAAGCAGTTCAACTTCAAGTGCCCGCGCGGGTTCGAGGCGATGCGCAAGAACGGGGTCGACGTCGCGAATCAGGGCAACAACCACTCCATGGACTACGGCAAGGCTGCGATGCTCGACGCTCGCTCCCGCTTGAGCCGCGCCGGCGTGGCGCCGGTCGGTACGGGCAACAATGCCACCGAAGCAAACGAGCCGGCCATCATCGAGGTGCGCGGCAAGACGGTCGCCGTGCTCGGATTCGGCGGCGTCATCCCGTTCCGCGATTGGCTGGCCACAGGCAACCGTCCAGGTATGGCCGACGGTGACGACATCGCGTCGATGGTGCGGGCAGTCGAGGCGGCGGATGCGCTGGCCGACTACGTCTTCGTCACCATCCATTGGGGGGCCGAACTCGACACCGCTCCGCGTGCCGATGACGTCGAACGCGCGCACGCGATGATCGACGCCGGGGCGGACGGTATCTTCGGCCACCACGCTCACCGGTTGCAACCGCTCGAGTCCTACAAGGAACGTCCGATCTTCTGGGGCCTCGGTAACTTCGTCTGGCCGCGCCCCGGTCCGACCGCGGTCGGTGAGATCACCGTCAACGAGGACGGCACCTTCGAGGCTTGTCTGATCCCCGGACGCACGGTGGGCGGACGTCCGACCCTCGACCCTCCGGGCACGTGCCCAAAGAAGTGATCGCCGTTGCTTCGGCTATCGGCTTCCGCAGGTGGGCCAGGGAGCCCACCGCCGGTCCTGGAACAAGCGGTATGCGACTTGGGTCTGACGGAAGGCGTTCACGTCTCTCGGGTCGCTCCCGGGGCCGTCGTAGTCGCTCCACGTCGCCTTCGAGAACTGCCAGAGGCCGAGGTAGGTACCGCCGGGCGAGGCCGCCTTGGGGTTGAGCCCGCTCTCGCAGTCGGCGACGCGTATCGCCTTGTTGTCGTTGCCGCCCCAGCCGCGCTTGATCTGACGGATGACCTTCGCTTCCTCGGCGTCGCTCACCGTCCCGCGTGAGGACGGAGCGGCGACGGCCCACGCCGGCGCGCTCGAACCGGCGAGCATCCCGGTGACCGCTGCTGCGATGATGATGATCTTCCTCATGCGCATCCTCCCCATGGGCTAAAGCCTCGCTGCTCGAACAGCCGGTATGCGACGACGGTCTGTTGATAGGCCGTCGCGTCGCGCGGGTCGTCCCCGGCACCGCCGTAGTCGCGCCAGGTCTGACGTTGCATCTGCCACAACCCGAGGTTGCTCTCACTCGGCGAGGCAGCGGCTGGGTTCAGTCCGCTTTCGCAGTCCGCGACGCGTATCGCCTTGTCGTCATCACCGCCCCATGCCTGCCTGATCTGCGCCATAACCTCCTCGCGGTCCGGGCTCCGACGAGCTGCCGGGGCGGCTGTGGGCTTGGGCGCGGGCGGGGGTGTTGGTTTCGGGGTGGGCTTGACCGTCGGTTGCGGCGTGGGCTGTGGGGTCGCAGCCACGGTCGCGATCGGAGCGGCGGACGGGGTGGGGAGGACCCGCAGGGCCGGCGCTTGGGTCGGGCTGGGTTTCGTCGGCGCGGTGACCTTGAGGACGATCTCGATCGGGCGCACCGTCGCCGTGGGTCGGTCGAGCATCGCCGCCGCAGCGACGATCTCGACGTTCGTGGGCCTGGACAGAAACAACACAACTGCCACAGTAACCACGATCGCGCTCAAGCAGCACGCAAAGAACACTCGCATCAATAGGGTTGTTTGGAAACTCCACCCTACCGACGCTACGACTGGATGAGAGCGAACTCGGCGAACTCGCCGTCCCTCATGCGCTTTCTCCCCGACCAGACGATCGAGCTGGCCAATTGATCAGTGGGCCAACTGATCAATGGGAGGATGCATGGGACGTCTTGCGAAGCTGTGCGTTGTTGTGCTCGTTGTGTCGGTGGTCCTCGGCGGCGGGTCTGCTGCGGTCGGGTCGGAGAAGGTCGCACCGTCTCTTAACATCAGGATCCTCAAGAACGCCGAGTTCACTCGCGAGACCGGCGTCTCGGAGGGTAAGGGAACGGCGGCCGACCCTTACGTCTTCTCCGGACTCGAGCTCAACTCGCTGCACATCGAGAACACGTCCAAGTACGTCGAGATCAAGAACAACACCATCGCCGGCCAGCTCCTTCTTGACTGGGTCGGTGACCGGGCGAAGGTCCACTACAACTCGATCGGCCAGCTCGACGTGAATCGCAACGTCGCGCGTACTGGTGCACCCACGAGCGGAAGCATGGTGCATAACACGTTCGGCAACGTGAACCAGCTCAGGCACTGGGACGGACTCTTCGCAAACAACACGGTCGGACGCCGCGACCAGCTCAACGCGCGAGCCGCGAACTTCGACGGCTTCAACGGCGCGCGCTACGACCGCAACACCTTCTACGGCTTCGTCGACGCGCGACTGCACGATCACCACCACTCGACGGGCTTCGACGGTGGGAGTCACATTCACGACGGGATGGACCATGGTAAGAACCACTCCCAGCGCTACCACTCGGCGACGGTGACCAACAACAGGATCACCACGAGTCACGACTACGCGCTTGCCTACCTCGACACCGGACACGCTGGCAACGACCGCACTGCTCCCTCCGAGACCAACGAGGCGCTGAACGACCCGCACGCACACCACACGCGCGTGCGGTTCTCAGGCAACAAGCTGTCGGGGGCCGGGATCCTCGTTGACGTCTTCAACGCGACCGACGACAAACACCTGCGCACATACGCCGGGCTCGTCGACATCGAGAAGAATTCGATCACTCTCGGCAAGGACGACTTCTTCTCAGCGAAGCAACTGAACGGGATCGAGGTGCGCAACGCGAAGGATCTCCGCTTGTCGATCGAGAAGAATGCGATCATCGGCTGGAAGCCCGGCAACGGTTTCTTCGACTTCCTCGAGCAGTGGGATACCAACGCCGGGATCTTCCTGGCTCAGGTCGAGAAGGCCAACATCCGGCTCCTTGGCAACAGGGTCGAGAACCGCACGCACGGCATCCGCGCGGCGAACTTCAAGGTGGACGTCGACTGGGTGATCGGTGGCTTGACGACGAAGAACGTCACCGAGCGCGTGCACGCGGAGAACGTCCCCCGCAAGGCCAGAACCGCGTAGCGCTCACTTAAGAAGAAGCTCGACGACTTCGCCGAGGCTCTTCGTGAGGTCGTGGTCCTTCGGCGTGAACACGCGTGCGACGCCGATCTCAAGGAGCTTCTTCGCGTCGTCGTCGGGGATCGTGCCGCCGACGACGACGGGAACCTTGTCGGTGTCGATGCCGCGGCTGCGCAGCTCGTCCATCACCTCGGGGATGAGTAGGTCGTGCGCGCCGGACAGGATCGACAGGCCGATGATGTGGACGTCCTCGTCGGCCGCTTGCTGCGCGATCTGCGCCGGCGTCAGGCGGATGCCGGGGTACACGGCCTCCATCCCGAGGTCGCGTGCGCGGACGGCGATCTGTTCGGCGGCGTTGCTGTGTCCGTCGAGGCCCGGTTTGCCGACGAAGATGCGAACGCGCCGGATGCCGAGTTCCTTCGCGATCGCCGCGATGCGCTCGCGCGTTCCTTCGATCCGGGCCTTATCGGCTCCGACGGACGCCGCGGCGCTTACGCCGGTGGGAGCGCGGTACTCGCCGAGCACGTCGCGCAGGGCATCCGCCCACTCCCCGGTGGTCACGCCGGCCTTCGCGGCATCGATCGAAGCCGGCATGACGTTCGTGTTGTCGACGGCGGTCTTCTTGAGCGCGTCGAGAGCTTTCGTGACCGCGGCTTTGTCGCGTGTCCCTCGGAAGCGCTCGAGCCGCTCGATCTGCTCGGCCTGCTGCTCGCTCGTCACCTTCACGATGTGGATATCGCCTTCGTCGGGAACCAGCGGTGACGGTTCGGTCTGCTGCTCGGCGTTCACGCCGAGCAGCGTGATGTCACCCGATTCGATGCCGCGCACGCGTTTCGCGTGCGCGGAAACGAGCTGCTCCTTCATGTACTCGATGGCCTCGATCGCACCTCCGGCGCCGAGCACCTTCTGGAACTCGGCCCACGCGAGTTCCGACATCTCCTTCGTCTTGGCTTCGATCACGTGGGAGCCCGCGAAGATGTCCTCGTATTCGAGGAGGTCGGTTTCGTAGGCGAGGATCTGCTGCGAACGGCGGGACCACTGCTGGTCCCACGCGCGGGGCAGGCCAAGTGCTTCATTCCACGCCGGCAGTTGCACCGCGCGCGCTCGCGCGTCCTTCGACAAGGTGACACCGAGCATCTCGAGCAGGATCCGGTAGACGTTGTTCTCGGGCTGTGACGCCGTAAGGCCGAGTGAGTTCACTTGGACGCCGTAGCGGAAGCGCCGGAACTTCGGATCCTCGACACCGTAGCGTTCGCGCGTCACGCGGTCCCACAAATCGGTGAACGCGCGCATCTTGCACGTCTCTTCGACGAAGCGGATCCCCGCGTTGCAGAAGAACGACAGGGCGCCGACTCGTTCCGGCGTGAGCATCCCGCGATCTCTAACGGCGTCGAGGATGCAGACGGCGTTGGCGAGCGTGAACGCCACTTCCTGTACCGGGTTGGCTCCGGCTTCCTGCAAGTGGTACGAGCACACGTTGACCGGGTTCCATTTCGGGATCTCAGCTCCGGTGAACTCGATCGTGTCGGCAGTGAGGCGGATCGACTCCCTCGGCGGGAAGATGAACGTGCCGCGGGACAGGTATTCCTTGAGGATGTCGTTCTGCGTGGTGCCGAGGAGAGCCTTGCGGTCGGCCCCTTGTTCGTCGGCGACGGCGACGTACAGCGCGAGCAGCCATGCCGCGGTCGCGTTGATCGTCATCGACGTGTTCATCTCCGCCAGCGGGATCTGGTCGAAGACCGCCCGCATGTCCTCGATGTGGGAGATGGGCACGCCGACCTTCCCGACCTCGCCGGCCGCCATCTCGTGGTCGGAGTCGTAGCCGGTCTGTGTCGGCAGGTCGAATGCGACCGAGAGTCCGGTCTGTCCGTCCGCGAGACCCTTGCGGTAGAGCTCGTTCGTTTTCTGAGCGCTGCCGTATCCGCCGTAGGTGCGGATGATCCAGGGCTTGTCCTTCGCGACGCTCATTCCTCTGCGTACAGGCTACCGGCTCGCTTCTCCGAGTCCGCGTGCTTCATCAATCGATCCCGAGCCGGCGGCGCTGGCGCTGGTCCTTCGCGATCGCTTTGCTCCGGCTGTTCTTCTCGCGAGCCACTTCCCGCTTGCGGCTGTCGACGTAGGCGAGCTCGCGCTGCATCTTCTCGTACTGGCGCAGCCGCGCGGGGTCGAGCTCACCGGATTCGAGCGCCGCCCTGATCGCACATCCAGGCTCAGCGCCGTGCGCGCAATCTTGGAACCGGCA
Organism: uncultured Actinomycetes bacterium; assembly: GCA_964520325.1. Lineage (GTDB taxonomy): Bacteria > Actinomycetota > JAICYB01 > JAICYB01 > JAICYB01 > CAZFOB01. Next base: position 170,577 of record CAZFOB010000004.1, read on the forward strand.
CCTTCCGGCGATCGAGTCGATGTCGCCGAACACGGTGTCGGTGCCGACCTCGTCCTCCCACGCGAACAGTTCGCGAAGGCCGGGAGTGTCGATGAGAAGCCCACCGGTCGGCACAGACACGAGTTCGCGATGCGTTGTCGTGTGCCGGCCGACCGCATCGTCGCGCGTCGCACGCGTCTCGAGGAGTTCCTCGCCGACCAGTGCATTGATGAGCGTCGACTTGCCGACACCGGAACTGCCCAGCAGTGCAGCCGTCTTGTCGCCGGTGAGCTGCATGCGCAGCACATCGGTGCCTTCGCCGGTGATCGAGCTCGTGACGACGAGGTCGGCTCCAACGGCCGCCCGTTCGACTTCGGCCACGATGACCGGGTTGGCCTCACCGAGGTCGGCTTTCGTCAGCACGACGACCGGCTGCGCTCCCGACTCCCAAGCAACCGCGAGATACCGCTCGACGCGGCGCGCGCTGAGCTCGCGCGTGAGGGAGGTCACGATCCACGCGAGGTCGATGTTCGCGGCGAGCACCTGACCCTCGGTCCGAAAACCTGCGTCCTTGCGGATGAACGCCGTGCGCCGTGGAAGGATCGCATCGACGGTCGCCGAATCTCTCTTCTGTTGGGGGAGACCCCCAAGCCCCCCGCGACGAGCTCGAAGCGCAACCCAATCGCCGACCGCAGGCAGGTCGGCGCGGTCGGAGGCGCGATGACGTAGTCGCCCGGCGACCTGACACCACAGATCGCCGGAAGCCGTGTACGCCAGGTACAGATCGCGATGCTCGACGGCGATCCTGCCCGGGACGTGGTCCTGCACGAACGGCCGGAAGGCGCTCTCCTCGTGTGCCGTCCAGCCCAAGCTGATCAGTGATCGATCCAAAGCGGATTCTCCTTAGACGAGTGATGGACGTCCGCAGCGGGGGCGTCGACCCGAGTCACGGAGAACCAGAAAGCCCGTCTAGACCACGAGTGCCGACGCCCGGGGAGCGGAGACTTTGGTCGTCATCACGCACCTCCTTTTCGCGTCGACTGAGTACAGAACCACATACTAACCGCATGCCCGGACGGAACGAAGCGACTTCCCATGATTGGTTCGACCAAGCACGGTTCGGCATGTTCATCCATTGGACGCATTGCTCCAACCGGGGCTTCGAGCTCTCGTGGCCGCTCGTCGGCGGCGTCCACGTGTTGCCGCACTCCGACGACGTCGCCGTCGAGGACTACTACCGCGACGCCCTGACGTTTTCCCCGCAACCCGGCGCCGCCAAGCAGTGGATGGATCTCGCGGCCAAGGCCGGGATGAAGTACGCGATCCTGACCACCAAACATCACGACGGTTTCGCGCTCTGGCCGACGAAGCACTCCGACTTCTCGATCGCGCAAACCGGTTACAAGGGCGACCTCGTCGCCGAGTACGTCGATGCCGCGCGCGAAGCCGGTCTCGTCGTCGGGTTCTACTACTCGCTCTCCGATTGGCACCATCCCGATTACCCGGCCTTCCGTGAAGAGGACAAGCCGTACATGAAGTTCCTCGGCCGCCGATCCGAAACGTGGGATGCCTATCTCGATGCGATGTTCGGACAGGTCCGCGAGCTGCTTACCAACTACGGGAAGATCGGCGTCATCTGGTTCGACGGACAGTGGGAGCGCACCGCGGAGGAATGGAAAGCCAACGAGCTTGCCGCGATGATCCGCGAGCTGCAGCCGGACATCCTGATCAACGACCGCCTCCCCGGCGGCGACTACACCACGCCGGAGCAGGCCATCCCGGCCGCGGTTCCCGACCGGCGCTGGGAGACGTGCATGACGATGAACACCTCGTGGGGCTACGTCCCGAAGGACACCTCTTACAAGTCGGCTACTGGGATCGTGCACACGTTGTGCGAGATCGCCGGCAAAAGCGGCAACCTCCTGCTCAACGTCAGCCCACGCGCCGATGGGTCACTTCCGCCCGAACAGATCGAGCGGCTGGAGGCCGTGGGGGAGTGGATGGGTACCAATGGCGAAGCGATCTACGGCACAGAAGCCGCGCTCGAGCCCTGGCAGTTCTACGGACCAACGACCCGAAAGGGTGACAGCGTGTACCTGCACTGTCTGTGGCGCCCCTACGAGGACGTGGTCGTTCGCGGCATGCCGGTCAAACGGGTGAAGGCGAAGCACCTCGCGACCGGACGCGAGCTCGTCGTGCGTGGACGTGCCACGGCAGAGCAGGAGCTGCTGAGCAAGGACCCGATCGGCGAGATCTTCATCGAAGTCCCCGAGGATCTGATCGAGCCGCGCGCCACGGTCATCGAGCTGTCGAATCTGGCACCCTAAGGCGTCGCACATCCAGCCAGGGGGACCTCGTTATGGATATCAACACCATCGGCATCGTCGGCACCGGACAGATGGCAACGGGCATCGCCGAAGTCACAGCGAAGGCCGGCATCAAGACGATCATCCGCGGACGGAGCGCCGAGAAGGCACAGGCTTCGGTCGCAGCGATCGAGAAGTCACTCAGCCGCTCAGTCGAGAAGGGCCGTGCTACCGAAGAGGAAAAGGTGGCGACCCTCGGCAACCTCTCGGCCACCGGCCACCTCGGCGACCTTGCCAACGTCGATCTTGTGATCGAAGCGCTCGCTGAGAACCTGGACCTCAAGCTCGAGATCTTCAAGGACCTCGAGGACGTCTGCGGCGAGAACACGATCCTCACCTCGACGACGTCCTCGCTTCCGGTGATCCAGATCGCGATGGCGACGCAGCGCCCGACGAAGGTCATCGGTCTGCACTTCTTCAACCCCGCAACAGCGATGAAGCTTGTCGAAGTCATCCCGACGCTGCTTACCGACGAGGACATCACGGAGGGCGCGCGCAAACTCTGCGAGCAGCTCGGCAAGGTGCCTGTCGTCGCGAAAGACCGCGCCGGGTTCATCGTCAATGCGCTGCTCTTCCCATACCTCAACCACGCGGCGCGCATGCTCGAGGAAGGCTACGCGTCACGTGAGGACATCGACGCGGCGATGATGAACGGTTGCGGGCATCCGATGGGACCCCTCGCGTTGCTCGACCTGGTGGGCAACGACGTGTCACTCGAGATCGTGGAGTCGCTCTACGGGGAGTTCCGCGATCCCTTCCTCGCCCCTGCGCCGCTGCTCAAGCAGATGGTCGCGGCCGGTCTTCTCGGTAGGAAGACCGGCCGCGGGTTCTACGACTACTCACATTGATCTAGCAGCAACCGCAACCGCATGGACACATGGCCTTCACCTCCTTAGCAGCACGCGCCGTCCTTGAACGTCGGCAGCGGCTTGAGTGATGGTTTGGACAGCAACGGGAGCTTGGCGTCCTCGAAGACAAGACGCATCGCGGTCGCCGTTGTGCAGCACTGACCGGCCACGAGCGCACTCCGCGCGCACGCGTCCTTGATCATCTCGCCTGAGACTGCTTCGAAGCCGAAGTCCGAGAAGAACCCTTGTGCGTTCTCGGTGTAGAGGTGGATCTCGGCCGCCCCCGACCAGCGCGCGATCTCGAGAGCGGTGATGACGAGCCGGCGTCCCATGCTGTTCTTGCGGTGCTCGGAGGCGACGACAAGTGAGCGCAGCATCGTCGACGATCCGTAGCGCTCGAGTGCGATGGCACCGATGACGGTCGATGCCTGAAGTGCGACGACACAATCCTCCGTACGCAAGCCGTCGGTCGGCAGTCCGGCCGCGGTGAGCAGCGCGTCGATCGCAGGACGATCGGCGGGCACGGCCGGCCGCAACACGGTCTTGCCCGGCTCCCAGTCGCCCGGCTTGCGCGCGGTGACGGCGACGGCCAGCTGCTGAATCGTGCTCGTCGAGCACTCCTCGCCGCAGTCGCTCGCGATGCGCTCGATCTTCACGTCCTTGAACCCGATCTCTTGCAACATCGCCTTGTAGTCCGATTCGACGAGCGCACCGCCGACGCAGGAGCACCATGAGTCGTTGCTCTCGCGCAGTTCGGTTCCCGGCTCGTCCGAGAACGCGGTGTCGAGCACCGCGAAGCGGCCACCCGGACGTAACGCACGGAACGCCTCGATCAGCGCCCGCCGCTTGTCGTCCACGAGGTTGATCACGCAGTTGGAGATGACGACGTCGACGGCACCGCAATGGACGGGGAGGTGCTCGAGGTCGCCGTCGAGGATCGCGACGTTGTCCAAGCCGGCGTCGATCGCCGACGCGCGGGCGCGCTCGATCATCTCCGTGGTGAAGTCGATGCCGATCGCGCGTCCGGTCGCGCCGACCGCATGCGCGGCGGCCAGGAGGTCGCGTCCGGGGCCGGAGCCCAGGTCGAGGACCGTCTCGCCTTCGCGCAGATCCGCGATGGAAACGGGATCACCGAGGCCGAGCGTCGGCGGCGTCTCGGTCGTGGGCAGTTCAACGGCGTGACGTGCGTAACGGTCGCGTACGGCTTCCTTCTTCATCGGTCTACCTCCAGGATTCCGGCCAGTTCGTTGATCGCTTGATGGTTCGCTCGGTAAAAGCACAACCGGCCCCGTGTGTCGCAGTCGACGAGGCCGGCCTTCTTGAGTACGGACAGGTGATGCGAGATGGTGGGCTGGGACAATTCGAAGCTCGCGTTCAGATCGCACACGCAGAGCTCCGGATTGCGAACGAGCAGGTTCAGCAGCCGGACGCGGGTGGGGTCGGCCAGCGCCTTGAACTGCACCGCCACGCGCTCGGCTTCCTCGTCCCCCATCCCAGGGTCGACGAGCCCACAGCAGCCCTGCAGAAGCTCCTTCGTCTTGGTTGCCATTCATCGATTGTTATCGATGCATCGATGAATGTCAATAGGTCGTCAGGTGAAGACGAAGTTCATCCGGCCCTGGCCTTTGAGCAAGCGGCCGAACTGCATGCCGGGAAAGTGGGGGGCCGAGATCGGGATCTCGGTGCCCTCGTACTCCCTCGCGAGCGCTTCCCGCGTGCGCTTGGCGAGCGCGGGATCGACGTCTCCGACAAGCTCCCATTCGTTCTCGAGCAGCTCGGCCGGACAGTGCACCGCGTCCCCGAGAAGGATCGCGCGCTCGGCCCCCGACGAGATCACCATCACGGTGTTCCCCGGTGTGTGTCCGGGTGCGTCGCGCACGTCGATGCCGGGAAGGACGTTGGCGTCGCCGTCCCACAGCTCGAACTGGTTCGCAACAGGATCGAGCCATGCCTTCGTGGGCGGCAGACCGATCGCGTCGGCCATGGGTCCCTGTCCGATGCCCTGGGTCATGAAGTGGTCCCAGTCCTTGGCGTGGCATCGATACGCCGCATTGGGGAACACCGATCTGCCTTCCACGCTCGACCATCCGATGTGATCGAAGTGCAGATGTGAGAAGAGGACGTCGGTGACGTCCTCGGGTTCGTGTCCGAGACCGGCGAGGCTGTCGAGAAGCTTGCCGCCGAGGTCCGGATACCCGTCGACATGGCCCATGCCGACGTCGACGAGCGCAAGACGGTTCGGCCCCCGCACGCAGAACCCGCCGACCGGCATCTCGATCATGTTGCCGTCGGAGAGGAACTGCTTGTGCGGGATCCATTGCTCTTCGGTGACGTTCGGGAAGAACATCGACGCCGGCACCCTGATGACCCCGTCGACGACGGGAAGGATCTCGAAGTCCCCGATGCGCACGGGAGCGATTATCGCGTGGCTTAGACTTCGGGTGCCATGTCGGACATCCCCGTCGAAGTCGCGCGACTCTGTGAGAACCCGCAGTCGCAAGGCGCGCACTGGCCGTCATCTGAGCTCATCCGCGGCGACCGTTTCGACATCTGGCTCGGCCCCCCGATCTACCCAGGACTCAGCGTCGTGTTGCATCTGCGCGTGCCGGACGGCGGAGCGGACGGCGCGCTCGACGAGGTGCGGACGATCCTGCGCGCACGTGGGCGCGACCACGCCAACTGGATGATCGGCTCGTCCGCGACCCCGCGCGACCTGCCCGAGCAGCTGCTCGGTCTCGGTCTGGTGGACGACATCGATCCCGTTCTCAAGGGCGTGGTGCTCCGGCGTCCACCGGACGCCGGAGATAGTGAGCGCGGAGGGATCGAGGTCGTGCGCGTCGACCGACGCGAGCAGATGCACGACTTCTTCCGGATCCAGCAGGAGGCGTTCGGAGTGGAGCGCGCCGTTGCGGAGGGCGGCGCGCCGTTCGTCGACCAGATGTGGGACGACGAGACGTCGATCGACACCATCACCACGTACCTTGCGTTCGTGGACGGCGAACCCGTGGCGACCGCACGCGCGACGTTCACACCGGACGGCGTCGTGCTCAACGGCGGGTCGACGCTGCATCGCGCGCGCGGACGCGGCGTCTACCGTGCGCTCGTCACCGCGCGGTGGGAGGACGCCGTCACTCGCGGGACGCCGTACCTCACCACGCTCGCGCGTCCGAGCTCGTATCCGATCCTGATGCGCGTCGGCTTCGAGGAGTGCTGCGACGTGCGCGTGCTGAACGACGCGTTCTAAGCCGGATCGCCGCCGCGCTGCCTGGAGATGCGGGAGCGCAACGCCTTGGGCAACGCAAGCATCGCGTTCTCGACGCCGAGCGTTGCGCGTTCGATGTTCAGCGCCGCTTCCTCGAGACGGTCGAGGCGGCCGAGAACTGTCGTCATGCTCCCGATGCGGTTCTCGACGTCGTCGAAGACACCGACGAACTTGTCGACGACTCCGTTGAGCTTCGCGAGGACGGCGTGGGTCTCCTTGAGGAGTCCGACTACTTCCTGCAAGTGCTTGTCGGCGTTGAGGATGAACTCGGCGCGCTGCTGCAGGTCCCTGAAAGCCTTGGCGGGGTTGAGTTCTCTGGGCATTGCGTCACCTTAACGAAACCGCTCCGGGCTAGGCTCCTGGAAATGCCCCGTCGCAACCGCCGTCAACCGCCTCCCAGCTCCCCGCGACAGGAGCGCGTCGCAACGCCGATGGGCGCACCGAAAGGCTGGATCGCGCAGCGATACAACGCCCGGGAGGCCGGTCCCGATTACACCTGCCCGCACTGCCACCGTCCGGTATCTCGGACGACCGAGCATGTGGTCGCGTGGGAGGTCGAAGAGGGCAGTCAACATCGCCACTGGCACTCCGTGTGCTGGACGTCGGCCGTCCGGGAGGGGATCGACCGGTACCGATGGGGTTGATCGGCGTGCTGGAGAAGTACGAAGCGGCGACCGCTTAGGTCTTCTTCGCGTCCTTCTCGATGTTGTGATCGTTGATCGACTTCATGATCGCTTCGCCGACCCGAGGCATGAACTGCGAGCGGTTCTCCGCGGCCCAATCGCGCGACCGCTTGGTGGACGAGGCCTCGCTGTTGATATGCGGCATGACGTACTGCGCGAAGAGCTCATAGGACTTCATCGTGCCGAGGCGGTCGGCCCAGTCGTGCGCCATGAAGAGGAACGACCCGAACCCGCCTGACTGCTTCTCCAAACGCTCGATCTGCTGGATGGCGTCGTCCGGGGTCCCGAGCACGGCGAATCCGCTCTCGATCAGCATGTCGATGACTTTGTCGCCTTCAACGCCCGGAGGCACGATGGGAAGGGCGCCGACGTTGGCGAAGTAATCGATCCACTGGTCGAGTCCGAACTTTACGTCCTCGCGGGCTTGCTCCCTCGTCGCGGCGATGTGCATCGGCCCGACGAGGCGCCAGCCGTCGCGGTCGACACTGGATCCGAACTCGGCAGCGCGGTCCTCCATGATCGACCACGCGTTCGCCATGGCATTGAAGCCTTCCGTCTGCGTAGCGCCGATCGACAGGAGGCTGAGTCCGTGCTTGCCGGCAAGACGTGGACCGGATGGCGACACCATCGCGGCAACGCCGACCTCGAACCGGGGCCGGGTGTACGGAAGGACCTGCAAGCGAGCATCGCGGAGCTTGAACCAGTCGGTCTCGATGTTCACCGTCTCGCCGTCGAGCAAGAGCAGGATCGCTTCGAGCGACTCCTCCATCATGCGGCGCTGGTCGACGGGATCGATGCCCATCATGTAGGCGTCTGACGGCAGCGCTCCGGGGCCGACGCCGAACATGAAGCGTCCTCGTGTGAGGTGGTCGAGCAGGACCAGCCGGTCGGCCAGGATCAACGGGTGGTGGTAGGGCAGCGAGCTCACGCCGGTGCCGAGCTTGATGTTGCGCGTCCGCTCGGCCGCTGCGGCGATGAAGACCTCGGGCGAGGCGATGATCTCGTAGCCGGCTGAGTGATGCTCGCCGATCCACGCCTCGTCGAACCCGAGATGGTCGAGCCACTGGATCAGCTCGAGATCGCGGTGCAGCGCCAGATTTGGATTCTGACCGTGTGGGTGGAACGGGGCGAGGAAGATGCCGAATCGCATGCGACAGTGTGCCTGTCAGATAGCGCCCCGAGTCAAATGTGGCTGCCACCAGAAAGCGGCCCGGGGGCGGCCGGGTGCCGTGCGTTCAGCGGCCCGGAAATGCGTTCGGGAAGCACGCCGTTGTGGTCTGCTGCGCGTTGCCAGCCTTGACTTGGTTGGCCGGCGGTCTGGTGATGCTCAGCGGCTTGCCGTAGTCGAGGAAATCGATCGTCATCGTGAGGGAGTAGCCGCGTCCCGCAGTGATCCCGAAGGTCAGTCGACGGATGCGGTCGGTCTCGTCGAGGTAGGCGGCCACCGGCACGGTGCCCTTGAAGCCGGCGAGAGCCGGGTTGTCCTTCGCTTGCGCCACGAGGTCGGCGATGCCGACGTTGGCTCCGTACTTCGTGGTCTTGACGCCCCCAACCACCTCGGTCCCCAGCTTCTCGAGTTCGGAGAAGAAGCCGGCTTCGTCCTCGTACAGCTGATCGGGGCGGATCTGGAAGCTCTGGTTGCCGAGGAGGTTCTTCGCGTCGGTGCGCAGCCACGACGCACCGATCGTGGCGCGACGAGACGGGTGGACGCTGACAAAGAAGTCGTCTCCGGCCGCGACGTAGGTGCACTTGGCGTTGATCCCAGGAGCCTTGATGGTGGTCACGAATCGAGACAGACCAGCCTTGATGTCGACCGCGCCTTCGAAGCTGAAGGGTGAGCCGGCACCGAAGCTCTCAGTGCCCGGGCCCGTGAACTTCTGCGTCATCGTGAAGCGGAACGTATTGCCCTTCTCGGCGGCGGCCCGAGTGAGTGAGAGGAGGTCGTTGCCTGCATCAGCTCCGCGGTTGGCGAGGCCGCTCAGTGCAACGACGAGGCAGACGAATGCTGCAACGAGGACGAGGCCACCCTCAGATCGTCCCTTCGTCCGAAAGTCGAGCGATCTCATCGTCCGACAACCCTAGCTCCGAGTACACGGAAGCGTTGTCCGAACCGAGCTCGCTCGAGCCGGCGTGGAGGATCCGGCCGGGAGTTTTCGAGAACCGCGGATGCACGCCCTGCATGCGGATCGGCCCCCAATCCGCATCGTCGATCGTCGCGATCGATCCGCGCGCTTGCACGTGCGGATCGTCCATGAACTCGGACACGTCGTAGATCGGCGCCAGCGCCGCATCGTGCTCCTCGAAGATCGCAACGGCCTCGTCGCGCGTGTGAGCCGACATCCACTCCGCGATGATCGCGTCGAGCACGTCGCCGTTGGCGAGGCGGTCGCGATTGGTCGCGAAGCGTGGATCGTCCTTGAGCTCCGGACGATCGATCGCGTCGAAGGTTCGCATGGCAACGCGCTGGGCCGACGCCGACAGACCTACCCACGTGTCGTCCGAGCATCGATAGGCGTTGCGGGGTGAGGAGTACGGCAGGCGCGATCCCATCCGCGGTTGCAGGTATCCCTGTTGATCCCATGCCAGCGGCAGGGGGCCGAGGAGTTGCATGAGCGACTCGTAGAGCGAAAGGTCGAGCACCTGTCCGGTGCCGCCGCGCGCGTCGCGCCAGTACAGCGCCGCGAGCGTCGCCCACGTGCCGACGAGTCCGGTGACTTCGTCGGCGAGTGCGATCGGCGGGAGCAGCGGTGGACCGCCGGGCTCACCAGTGATCGACGCAAGTCCCGACATCGCTTCCGCGAGCGTCGCGAAGCCCGGACGCTTGGCGTATGGGCCGTCCTGTCCGAATCCGGTGACACGAACGATCACCAGGCCGGGGTTGCTCAGGTGCAGCGAGTCGGGCGACAGGTTCCAGCGCTCGAGCGTGCCCGGACGGAAGTTCTCGATGAGGACGTCGGCCTGCTCGATGAGCTTGCGTGCGATGTCCTGTCCCTCTTCGCGCGAGAGATCGAGCGTGATACACCGCTTGTTTCGAGAAACGAGCTTCCAGTAGCACGACACACCGTCGTTGCTGTCGCCGAGATGCCGCGTGTCGTCGCCGCGCGCTGGATGCTCGATCTTGATGACGTCGGCTCCCATGTCGCCGAGGTACATGGCGATGCGCGGCCCGGCGATGACCGTCGAGGCATCGATAACGCGAAGCCCTTCGAGGGCGAGAGGAGTCATGGACGAAGAGGGTACGAGGCGACGTCGTCCCAGCCGTCGGGCAGCGTCGGGATCGGCAATGACGGATCGGGGGCCCAGTCGCGCCAGTCGCGCCACCAGATGTTGCCTGACTCGACGAGCTCGATGACGGCCTCGCCGTTGCGCCGGAACGACTCGGCTTCCTCCGCCGTGTACATGCCCAGTCCCACAGTGGCCACCATCTCGTGCTCGTCCTTCCACATCCACGACGACAGATCCTCGCCGACGATGAGGTCGAGCGTGTGGTCGCGCGTGTCGTAGCCGATCGGTGTCCATCGGAGTGCATCCTGCAGGTTGACGTACCAGCACACGAATGCGCCGGCCTCGTTCCAGAACCCCATGACCGAGTACGGATCGTCCGGACGGACCAACACGAGTGCGTTGTGCTCGACCCATGCCTTCTTCCCCCACACGAGCTCGCCCCGGCCGAACTCATCGATGATCGTCTCCCGGCTGCTCGCCATCGCCCCGTAGAACTCTGTTCCGATTGCGAGGTACGACGCGAGGACGCCGTCTGTATGTGAGACGACCGTCAGGGGACGCGCAAAGAACACCGAACCGAAGAAGACCCCGCGTTCGACGATCACGGCGCCGGGACGCCAGCGTGGCTCAGACGTCGAGATCGGTGAGTCCTCGTTCGCCGACGCCGACGAGAGCCGCCATGTTGCCTTCGTTGTGTTTGTTCTCGTGCATGAGCTGGTGCGGCTTCCAGATCTCCTCGAAGCTGAACACATCACCGAGGCATGGATCGATCTTGCCGGCGACCACGAGCTCGTTGAACGCGTACGCATCGTCGTCGTTGGCGAAGTGCGAGCCCTGTAGCCGCTTCTGACGCATCCACAGGTAGCGCAGATCGACGTCGGCGTTGAAGCCCGTCGTGCCGGCACAGATGACGACCATGCCGCCGCTGTCGACGACGAAGATGGATGTCGGGACGGTGTCCTGTCCCGGATGCTCGAAGACGATGCGCGGTGAGCGGCGCTCGCCGAGCACGTCCCAGAGCGCCTTGCCGAACGCTCGACACCCCTTGGACCACTCGCCGTATGCGGCATCGTCGGTCCAGTCGGGCATGCGTCCCCAGTGAGAGAAGTTCTTGCGGTTGATGTAGCCCTTCGCGCCGAGCTTCTTCGTGAACTCGCCGCGATTCTCCGACGACACGACGGTGACGGGGATGCCACCGCGCTCGCGCACGATCTGCGTGGCCATCGAGCCGAGGCCGCCGGATCCGCCCCAGACGAGCACGACATCGTCCGGTTGGACGGTGTGCGGTGCCCATCCCATGAGCATCCTCCATGCGGTGCAGCCGACGAGGCCGTAGGCGGCCGAGGCCTCCCACGACAGTTCTGGCGGCTTCTGCATGCACTGATGCGCCTGCACTTTCGTGAACTGCGCGAACGATCCCCAGTTCGATTCGTATCCCCAGATCCGGTAGCTCGGGTGAAACATCGGGTCGGTCCCGTCGGGGATGGCGTCGACGTCCCATTGTCCGCAGTGGATGACGACGCGGTCGCCGACCTTCACGTTCGTCACGTTGTCGCCGGCCCTGTAGACGATCCCGGATGCATCCGACCCGCCGATGTGGAAGTCGGTCGGTTCGTTGAAGCGGGCGTGCGCCTCGCACACATTGACCGGCACGCCGCGCGCCGCCCAGACGTTGTTGTAGTTGATCCCGGCCGCACCGACGAAGACCAGGACGTCGTCCGGTCCGATGTCGGGAACCTCGACCTGCTCGACCTTGAATGCGTCCTTGGGCTCACCGAACCGATCGGGACGGATGACCTGTGCCCACATCTTTGCAGGCACCTCGCCGAGCGGGGGCGCGGCTCCGATGTCGTAGATGTCTTTGGCCATGTGTGTCGCTCCTGTCTGGTTGTGGCTCGACGTTATCGCACTAGCCCTCGCGCGAGTCCGCGCGCGTTCGGGCCGGTCTGATCTCGACGATCAGCATGCCCGACAGGATCAGGGCCGCGCCGATCCATGCACGTCCGGGGAGCCGTTCGTCCGCGAGCACGTACGCCGCCAGAGCGGCGAACGGTGCCTCCATCGAGAAGATCACAGCCGCGCGCGTGGGCGAGATGCGCTTCTGCGCCCAGGTCTGCACGCCGATCCCGAACACGCTCGAACCGAGCGCGGTGGTGAGGATCGCCATCCACACTGCCGACCCTTGCGGAGCGACGACTCCCTGCGTCGGTGTGAGCACGGCGAAGAAGACCGCAGAGACGCCTAGTTGCTGGATGGTGAGCACGCGAGTGTCCATCTCCGGTGCGTACCTGGCAAGGGTGACGATCTGTCCCGCGTAGATGACGGCGCTGGCGAGCACGAGAAGATCGCCCTCGTTGAAGCTCGCGCGTCCTTGCGAGATGCGCAGGCTCATCAAGGCCAGACCGGTGGTGGTGAGCGCAACGCCGAACACCGTGATCGCTTGCGGTCGCCGGCGCAGAACGATCGAGGAAAGGATCGGTGTGAACACGACGTAGAGACCGGTGATGAATCCGGCGTTGGTGGATAGCGTGCGCTGGAGTCCGAGCGTTTGGAATGCGTGTCCCAGAGCGAGCAAGGTTCCGGCCAAGAGGCCCGCTCGAAGGCCTGTTCGTAACGCGTCGCGCGCGGCTTTGCGCCAGATGGCGGCGAGGACCAATGTCGCGATCGTGAACCGGATCGCCAGGAACTCGAACGCCGGGATGTCGTCGAGCGCGTCCTTGACGATCGGGAACGTGGTGCCCCAGATGAAAGCGGCGCCGAGGAGCGCGAGCCCCGGGACGAGCTGACTCACGTTCTACAGGCCGAGCGCGGCGCCGTCGGCGCGGGGATCGGTCGCGGCGGCGTACCCGTACGGCGTGACCTCGATCGCGTGCGCATGCCCCATCGCAGAGTCATACACCCCGGCTTTGCTGACGGTGTGGCCTCGTGCGCCGAGCTCCATCAACAGATCGTGAGGGAATCGGGATTCAGCGCGCACGCTCCAGTCGGTCGGCGAGACGACCCAGCGCGGTGCATCGATCGCGTCCTGGATGTCCGCTCCGTCGTCGATGACGCGGTTCAGAAACTGGAGGTGAGTCTGCGCCTGCCCGTCGCCACCCATCGCCCCGAAGACGAGCCACGGCTCACCGTCGCGTAAGGCCATCGCCGGCATCAGCGTGTGCATGGTGCGCTTGCGCGGAGCGATGACGTTGCAATGATCGGCGTCGAGCGAGAAGTACGCACCACGATTCTGGAGATTGATCCCCCACCCGGGCACCGTCACGCCGGACCCGAAGCCGGCGAAGTTCGACTGGATGAGGCTCACGAGCATGCCGTCGTCATCGGCCGCGCACAGATAGATCGTGCCGCCAACGGCCGGACGTCCGGGGGCCGGGGTCGTCGCGTCGGCGAGATCGAGCGCATCTCGTCGTCTCGCCGCCCACCCTTTCGAGACGAGCTCAGCGGGCGAGATGCGCATGTAGGCGATGTCGGTGATGTGTTCGTCGCGGTCGGCGAGCGCCAGCTTGGCTGCCTCGATCAGCACGTGCTGGCGTTGCGACGAGTCGGGTCCGGCGAGGTCGATGTCCTCGATGATGTTGAGGGCTTGCAGGGTGGCCAGGCCCTGCGAGTTCGGCGGCATCTCGAGGACCTCGATACCGCGATAGGTCGTGGAAAGTGGCTCCACCCAGTCGCCGGTGTGCGTCGCGAGGTCGTCTGTGGCGATGAATGCGCCGAAGCCCTGCACGGTCTCAGCGATCGCTTCGGCGATCGGCCCCCGGTAGTACGCGTCCGGACCTTGCGCGCACAGCATCTCGATCGTCGTCGCCAGGCCGGGTTGGCGAAGAACAGTGCCCGCCTCTGCGTAGATCGAACGCCACTCGGCTCCCCAATCGGGGCTGTACGTCGTCGCGAGTCTGCGGAGGTGGGCGGTCATCGCTGTCGACAGCGGGAATCCGTCGTGCGCGTACCGCAACGCCGCCTGTGCGAGCTCGGCGAAGGTCCGGGACCCGAATCGGTCGAGAAGGGTGAACCAGCCCTCGACGGCGCCGGGCACCGTGATGGTGTGGGGGCCGATCGTCGGCATCGTCCCATCGGTTGTGGCGGCCACCGCATCGAGTGTTGCTGCGGCGCCGCTCCGTCCTGATCCGTTGTAGGCGTGGATCGCCTTTGCGTCCGTTGGCTGATGGACGATCGCGAAGATGTCGCCGCCGTAGCCGCACATGTACGGAGTGACCACGCCGAGGGTCAGGCTCGTTGCGATCGCCGCGTCGATGGCATTGCCGCCGTCGGCAAGGACGGCCAGTCCGGCCGCCGAGGCGAGGTAATGCGGCGAGGCGACGCATCCACTGGGGAAGCGTTTGGCCTCGCTCACGTGCTCGAGCTCAGGCGCTCGGCGATCGCTCTGGCTTCGTCCAGGCGCGCGCGGTCGACGAAGATCCGCGTGCCCCACTCTCCGATCAGGAAGAGCCTCGTGAGGTATCCGGCTTGCTTGTAGCTCCAGCTGATGCCGGTCTGCTCCAGCTCACCCGCGATGGCGTTGGCAACCTCGTCCGTGAACTGACCGAGGTATGCGCTCTTCACGTGCTCTCCTCCTCGGGTGGGGTCGACGAGGCCCGGGCTATGGCAGGCTCGATGTAGATCGTTGTGGCCTTGGGCACGCGTTGCCGGATGCGCGCTTCCAGTCGGTCGATCACTTCGGATACTTCGGCGAATCGCAGCTCCGGACGCAGATGGACCTTCGCGGCGACGAGTACCTCATCGGGGCCGATGTGCAGCGTGCGCATGTGGATGAGCTCCTCCAATTGAGCTTCCTCCTTGATCGCATCTTTGATGAGCGCGATGTCGGCGGGCGTTGCCGACTCGCCGATCAGGAGACTCCGAAGCTCGATCGCGAGTGTCACTGCGATCACGCCGAGCAGGACGCCGATGGCAAGGCTTCCGAGAGCGTCGAAGCGAGGTTCGTCGCTCAACGCGGCGATCGTCACGCCCGAAAGTGCCAGCAGTAGACCCACTAGAGCACCGAGGTCCTCGAGCAGCAGGACGGGAAGCTCGGGCGCCTTCGCGTGCCGGATGAAGGACCACCATCCGACACGACGTCCATCCGGATTCGTCCCGCGCACGGTGTTGGCTTCGTGGATGGCCGTCCGGAAACTGAATGACTCGAGGACAACCGCGACGAGCAGCACGCCGATGGCCCATCGAAGCGACTCGATCTCGTGAGGATGCCGAAACTTGTCGAGACCTTCGACGATCGAGAAGACCGAGCCCACCGTGAACAAGATGACCGCAACCATGAACGACCAGAAGTAGCGTTCGCGTCCGAACCCGAAGGGATGAAGGTCGGTTGCCTCGCGCCGGGAGCGTCGAACGCCGAGAAGGAGCAGCGCCTGATTGGATGTGTCGGCGACGGAGTGGATCGCTTCCGCGAGCATCGATGCCGACCCCGTGAAGACGAACGCGACGAACTTCGCGATCGATATGCCCAGATTCGCCGTGAGTGCGGCGATCGTTGCCTTCGTGCCGGCCCCCGCTCCAGCCACGTGTTTAGCCGGCCACGTCTCTAGTTGGAGTAACGAGCGCCGGAGACCACGTTGAGCTTCTCGAGGCGGTGCTCCGCTTCGACGTAGCGGATCGTCCCGGACCGCGAGCGCATGACCATCGAGTGGGTGAACGCCTGACCGGGTGCGTACCGAACGCCATGCAGGAGTCGTCCGTCGGTAACGCCCGTTGCCGCGAAGAAGACGTTGTCGGAAGCTGCGAGATCGTTCGCCGTCAGGATCCGGTCGAGGTCGTAGCCGGCGTCCTTCGCGCGAGAGCGTTCGTCATCGTTTCGGGGCCAGAGGCGGCCGAACATGAACCCACCGAGGCATTTCACCGCGCACGCGGAGATGACGCCTTCTGGCGTGCCGCCGATGCCCATCAGCAGATGGACGCCGGTTTCCGTCCGGGCGGCGTTGATCGAGCCGGCGACGTCCCCGTCGGTGATGAGATACACACGCGCGCCCGCACTACGAACGGAGGCGATCAGCTTCTCGTGGCGCGGACGGTCGAGGATCGTCACTCCGATCTCGGCCGGCTTGAGCCCGAGCGCTTTCGCGACGCGCGAGATGTTCTCCTCGGGAGGCGCGTCGAGGTCGACGGATTCAGCGGCTTCGGGTCCGCAGACGAGCTTGTCCATGTACACGCACGGCCCTGGGTCGAACATCGTTCCGCGCTCGGCGACCGCAACGACGGCCAAGGCGTTGCCCTGTCCGCGCGACGTGAGTCCGGTTCCGTCAACCGGATCGACGGCGAGGTCGACCTCCGGACCGTTGCCGTCGCCGACGTGCTCGCCGTTGTAGAGCATCGGCGCTTCGTCCTTCTCGCCTTCACCGATCACCACGACACCGTTCACGCTGATGGTCGAGAGCATGTGGCGCATCGCGTCCACCGCGGCTTGGTCGGCTGCTTCCTTGTCGCCACGGCCGATCCACCGTCCGGCCCCGAGTGCGGCGGCTTCGGTCACGCGGACGAGCTCCATCGCGAGGTTGCGATCCGGGGTGTCGTTTGCGTTCTGATCGCTCACTACGGTTCCTCCTTCATGACTTGGCTCTGACTACTTCGTGTCACCGCGACCGTTGAGGCCGGGGAACACCCGACCCCCGAGCGGCATCCGCGCCGACAGCGCCCATCTCCGGTGCTCCGGGAGGAAACGGGCAACGTCGGTCAGTCCCACACGTTGGTGGGTCCAGCCCTGCAAGCGCCACATGGCCGGACGGGCGAGATCCGCCTCGCGCCGAAGCGTCTCGCGAACGGCGACGAGGATCGCGTCGCGTTCCTGTGAGGACGGCTCTGGCGAAACGTGTACGTCGAAGTGGTCAGCCACGTAAGCAGGGTAGTACCTAGGCCTTGAGCAGGCCTCGCGCACGTGCCGTACGCCGTGCGAACACTGCTCCGGCACCACACATCCCAGCCAGGGGGACGAGGATCGCAACGCGCCACCACGGGCGCTTCGTCGCGTCACCGTCGTCCTCGTCGCCAGCGACCGTCGGCAGGTTTTCCGTATCAGGCGCAACCGTCTGCACGGCGACGGGAGGAGGAGACGATCCTGCGCCGTCGGGTCGTGGGTCGGTTGGGCCGACGACCGCGGGAGGTTGTGCGTCGGGCGTCGGCTCGGCCCCCGCCTGGTCGGACGGCGGCGCGGTCGGGGCGGGAGGTTCAGGAGCGGTTGCGATCAGCCTCGCTTCCGAGAAGACGAGTTGGTACGGGATCGGCGCCCCTTGGGTGTCCGCGTGGGACATCGGGACGAGCACGATCGATGCGGTTCCCACCGTCAACAACGACTCGATGTCACCGGACCACTCGCCACTGAAGTTGCGCGACAGCGGCGCGTTCCGCGCGCAATTCGGCGCGGGAGCGTCCTGCCATGCGCCCGGGTTGGCGGGCGTCCAAGCGTCCGTCGTGGTACAGGCGACGACAGCTGCGACCTCGGCTCCCGCGGCGCTTGACTCGGTCAGCTCGAGCAAGGCCGATGTGAGTTGCACGGAGTCGACCTTGATCCGCAACGCCGCCTGGCTCAATGGCCCCGCCGGTGAGAGCGAGAGCTCGAATCCGCCCTCGGGGAGCTCGGCCGCTCCCGGACGCTGTGACCACCACCCGATCGCCGTGACCGCCGCGCCCGCCGCAGATACCGATGTCATCGGCAGGACCCACAAGCCGCATGCGACAAGGCCGAGCACCCTGCCGAGACGTCTCGTCATCATTTGGTCGCAGCTTTTGACCGTCGTGTGCGCGAACGCCCACCGTTGCGCCGTGCGCCGGCCGCACGCCTTCCCGACCGCCGGATGACAGCTTCCGACGAACCGAGGTAGCCCGCGACGACGGCCGGGTCGTGGATCACCTCGTCGGGATCGCCCCGTGCGAGGACGCGACCGAGCTCGAGAGCGATGAGCTCGTCCGATACCGCCGTGACGAGCGGGATGTCGTGCTCGATCACGATGAGTGCTGCGCCCGTCTGGTCCCTGATGTCGACCAGGACCGGCGCAAGTGCCTCCGTCTCGCGTTGCGCAAGACCGGAGGACGGCTCGTCCAGCAGCAGCACCTTCGGGTCGTGCGCCAGCGCGCATGCGATGTCCACGACCCGGCGCGTCCCCGTCGACAGCTCGCCGACGAATTTATCGGCGAAGGCCTCGAGGTTGAGTTGCTCGATCAAGCGCTCGACCTCCTGCGCGACCTCACGCTCTGATACGCGCACCGCCGGCGAGATCACGAATGCTGCGATCGGGTCCCGCACCTTCACGTGCCGGTCGAGAGCCGTGGCGATCGCCTGCCTGACCGTCATCGCCGGGAATAGCCGCGCGTCTTGGAACGACCGTCCCAGGCCGAGTGTGGCCCGCTCGTCCGCGGACGCTTCCGTGACATCGACACCGTCGAGTGAGATCCGTCCGGACGTGGGCTGCACGAAGCCGGAGATCATGTCGAACACGGTGGTCTTGCCGGCGCCGTTCGGTCCGATGATCCCGAGGATCTGACCCTCGCGGACATCGAGCGAGACCTCGTCTACAGCCCGGATCCCTCCGAAGCTCACAGCGAGATCCGTCGTCGACAGGGCAACCCCGTGCTTTCTGCCGCACGTGTGACACTCGGCGATGAACGCTTCCTTCTTCACGCCGGCCAGGGTCGAGCTTCGGCGGGCCTTGTCGCTGAGGAAGACCGCCCGGAGCAGGTCCGGCCGTTTGAGGAGCTCCGCCGTCGGGCCCTGGAACCGTACCTCGCCCTTCTCGAGGAAGACGGCGCGCTCCGCGAGCGTGACGGCGATGTTGACGGACTGCTCGACGAGCACGATCGACGTCCCGTTCGCATGGATCGCCCGGACGATGTCGAGCAGTCGCTCGACGATCAACGGAGCCAGCCCAAGGGACAGCTCGTCGATCATCAGGATCTTCGGGCGCGCAAGGAACACCTGGCTGAGTGTGAGCATCTGCTGCTCGCCGCCGGAAAGATTCCCGGCCCTTTGGCCCATCCGGTCGCGGAGCACGGGGAAGTACCCCAGCACCTGCTCGGTTGCCTCCCGTACGTAGTCGGCGTCCTTCCTGTAGAGCCACGCAGCAAGCCTGAGGTTCTCTTCGACGGTGAGGGTGGGGAACACCCCTCGCGAGCCGGGCATGAGCACGATGCCCTGCTTGACCGTCTCGTTCGGCCCGTCCTTCGTGATGTCTCGGTCGCCGAAGGTGATGGTTCCGCCGACCGGAGTGACGAGACCGCTTATGGCCGAGAGCAACGTCGATTTGCCGGCGCCGTTCGTGCCCAGCAGCGCCACGATCTCACCGTCCTCCACGTGGAAGTCGATGCCGAACAGAACCTGCGCTTTCCCGTAGGCCACATCCAGGTTCTCGACCCGCAGCAGTGCGGCGGCCGTCGGTGCTCGCCGTTGACCGACGGCCCGTGTGGACTGCGTGGATCCGGTGTCGTCGGAGACGACCCGCACGTCGGCAAGCAGACTCGGCACGACGATGTCCCGGCGCCGAGCCACCCGCCGCAGCAACGTGTCGCGAACGCCATAGAGGAGCCCGCCGAACCCAGACGGGAGGACGAGCAAGATGAACAGCACGCCGATGCCGGACGCGAACAGGCGCGTCTCCGCCGCGCGCGAGAACGGGGAGAACTCGATGATCGTCTGGTACGCGGCGCCGAACAACGCCCCGGGGATCGACCCAAGGCCCCCGATGACGGCGACGCTGAAGATGCGGAGGTTGCCTTGCGACTCGAGCACGGTTCTCGTGAGGCCATGCTGGTGGAAGAAGAACACCCCACCGGCCAGGCCGGCGATGAATCCCGATAGTCCGAAAGCCGTGAGCTGCGTACGCACGGGGCTGATGCCGTAAGACTGAGCCGCTCGTGAGTTGTCACGCGACGCGACGAGCGCGCGTCCGGTGCGGCTATGACGGAGCGACCACACGGACGCGACGACCAGTACCGCGGCAGCGAGCACGAAGTAGTAGAAGGTGTACTCCGACTCAAGGTCGAACTTGTCGAACAGCACGGGACGGACGACTCGGAACGACTCGTCGGGGACGAGCCACGGGAAGAACTCCTCGTTGATGAAGAATGTTCCCGTCGCGATCGCGAACGCGAGCGTCGTGACGGCGAGGTAGAGCCCGCGGATCCGTATCGCGGGAACCCCGATGACGACTGCAACGAGGGCGCCGACGAGTCCCGCGACGAACAGACAGACGAGGAGGGACTTGCCCTGCTGGGCGAGCGCCCCGGCGACCGACATCCCGAAGGCGACGAAGGCGAGCTGACCGAGGCTGATCTGCCCGGCCCATCCGGTAAGCACAACCAGAGACATCAGGATCATCGAGGAGATGAGTCCTGCCCCGAAGAGGTTGACGGTCCCCTGATCCATCGCGAGCGGCACGAAGAGCAAGAACCCGAGCACGGCGACGGATCCGGCGATCACGCTCCAACGAACGACGGGAATCTTCGCGAGCTCCTTCGGGATCGGACGCACCTCACGGATCGCCTCCCACGTCGAGATCCCGGCCTCCTCGGCGCGCGAGACGAAAGCGGCGACGCCCCCGAAGAAGCGGCTCTGCTGCACGAGCAGGGTGGCCAGGATGATGCCGAACAGAACGGCGTTGACGATGATCGTGCGCCCCGTCACGAAGAGCATCGCGTGCTGAATCATCCCGAGCGCCATCGCGGCCCCGAACGTCACGGGGAGGCTCTGCATACGTCCGATCAACGCGGCTGCGAGCGCCAAGAGCAGCAGGCCCGGCCCGAGGACCGACCCGAGCGACACACCTTGGATCGGCATGCGCAGCAAGACCCCGAGCCCGGACAAGCCGGCGGCCATGATCCAGACGAGGAGACCGATGCGTTTAACGGGGATCCCGAGCAGCGCCGCCCGGTCGGCGGATTCAGCGGAAGCGCGTACGGCGATCCCGATGTCGGTGTACCGGAAGAATGCGGCCATCCCGAGCCCGACGATCGGGACGACGATCAGGATGAGGATGTGGCCCGCGTTGAACGTCACCGGTGCCCATTCGAAGTGGAAGTTGAAGGGGAGCGGAGGCTCCGGAACGATGTCGAAGTCGAAGAGCGAAGGCAGAGCGAGCTCTCCGGCCGCGAAGATCTGCTGAAGTCCGATCGTGGCGACCGTGAGGATCAGCCGCGGCGCTTTCGCGAAACGACGGATGACCGTGATCTCCGTCACTCCTCCGAGGACGACTGCGGCGATCAGTCCGACGAGCGCGGCGGGCAGGTACGGCCAGTCCGGCCCGACGATCAGAGACGCGGCGAGGACCGCCGCGAGGCCCCCGATGTCACCCTGCGCGAAGTTGATGATCCGGTTCGCCCTATACACCAGCACGAGCCCGACGGCGACGAGTGCCGAGAGCGACCCGAGCACCAGCCCGAGGAAAAGCACCGAGATCGGCGCGGGGTAGATGATGAACACGAAAACGAAGAGGACGAGCGCGACGAGGCCGACCTTCAGCCCGAAGCGGTTCTCGGGATCTTCACGGAGACGTTCGACGATGCTCAACGCAGCCTCGCGGCCGGACGCAACCTCACTCACGAACGCCCGTCTCCCGGTCGGTCCTTGATGTGCAAAGTTGGAGGCTATCGTGACCAATGGAACACCGGTGAGGGAGCTTCGTAGATGACGTTGCACGATTTCTTCGAGCGATATGGGGTCACGCTCGCGATCGTGGCCGGGCTCGCGCTCCTCCTCGCGATACTGCCGGGCAATGCTCCCGAGCGGGCGGTCTCGGAGCTGGGCCCGGTCGTGGCGGGACCGGAATTCGGTGGTTCCCCAGGTGAGCCCGGCGTCGTCGACGACGTCCCGGGCGGCGGCGGCGGCGGCGGGGGGCCTGCGGGAGGCGTCGTAACGGGTGAGGGACCCACGGGCTCCGGCCCGAGCGGTGGGGTCGCCGGAATAAGGGACGCGGCGGTCCAGTTCGGCAAGGGGGACTGCCGGCCAGACGGTCGCGAGCTGGGCATCTCCCTCTATCAGCCGCCGTGCGCAACGTTCAGTGGAGGAAACGGCGGGGCTACGGCACGCGGTATCACAGCCGAGAAGATCACGATCGTCCGGTGGATGGGTCAGGTTGACGAGGCCACGCAGGCGATCCTCGAAGCCAACAAGCTTGCCGACAACCCAGAGCGACGCACGCGCTCGTACGAGGCGTTGCTGAAGTACAGCAACCAGCACAGCGTCACCTACGGACGCGAAGTGGTTATGAAGACGCTTCCTGCGAGCGGCCCGTCAGAAGACGACCGTGCGATGCGCGCCGATGCGATCAAGATCGCCGAGGACATCAAGGCGTTCGGCGTCATCGAGGGCACACCCGACTCGGGCATCCCGAAGGTTCTCGCTAAGGAGCTCGCGCAGCGGGGCGTCATCTGCATGTGCACGTCGACACTGACGAGCGACTTCTACAAGGAGAACCCGCCGTACATCTTCGGCACGGGTCTCCCGAGCGCGACCGAGTACGGGACCCAGATGGCCGAGTTCATCGGCAAGCGCCTTGCCGGACGCAAAGCGAAGTGGGCGGGCGACGATCTCAATCCAACGCAGCAGTACCGGACGAAGCCGCGGAAGTTCGGGCTCCTCTACGTCGCCGGCGCCAACGACCGTGTGGAACCAGAAGCCAAGCGCTCCAAGGACTTCTTCGTGAAGGAGCTCGCCAAGTACGGCGTGAAGCTGGCGGCCGTACACGAATTCCTCTACGCGCCGGGCGAGAACCAGAACGAGATCAGCACGCGGATCGCCGACTTCAAGGACAAGGGCATCACGACGTTCATCGGTTTCTGGGACCCCTTGTCGCCGATCCTCATCACCCGTGAGATGACGCGGCAGCAGTGGTTCCCCGAGATCTTCGTCTCGGGCTCGGGCCTGAGCGACACGACGACGGCGGGACGCCTCTACGATCCGGCGCAGTGGTCGAGGGCATTCGGGATCTCGCCGCTGTGGGTCACGTGGGAGAACGTCAACCGATCGCCCGGGTATCGGCAGGCGCGTCACGGCAACCCCAACCTGGCGCAAGGTGACGAGGGCGTCCTCGTCAACATCTATGCGGCGCTGGTTGGCCAGTTCTTCTGGGGTGTCCACATGGCCGGGCCAAGGCTCACGGCGGACACGTTCGCGCAGGGGATGTACCGGTTCCCCAAGACGGGCGGGATCCCGGGCGCCCCGCTCCTGTACTTCACGAGGGCATTCCCCAACGCGATCAAGGACTTCGTCGAGGTGTGGTTCGACCTCGACCGTCGTGGACCGGATGAGCGCGGCGACCAAGGCACCGGGATGATGATGAAGGTGAACAGCGGCAAACGCTACGTCCCGGGATCGTGGCCGAGGACCGAGCCGCTGGCGTTCGTCCAGAACGGCAAGGAGATCGCCGTCTCCGACGATCCACCCGGCGGGGGCACCATCAAGCACGAAGAAGACGGGCACACCCATACCGGTGCGTGCAAGACCTGCCCGGGATTCAAGACGACGAAGTAAGCGCCCGGCGGACGAAGGCTGCCGCGCGACGCTTCGCCATCGCATCCGTGAGGTCGGTCCGTCCCTGCTCCCGGTAGGCGTACGCCCACCACGTGACCCAGCACAAAGCGTTGATGCCTTGCATGAGATCCCAGGCGCGGACGTGCTCGAGCGTGTCGCCAGCCACGCGCTCGTAGGTGTCGAGGAAACGATCGGCTTCGCGGAGACCGAACAACACCGCGAGCTCCGTGCGGCAGTAGACGACATCGCGCGTTCGGAACGCCAGGTTGCTCGACCCCCAGTCGACCAGGCCCGTTAGGTGTCCGCGTGACCAGAGCATGTTGCCCGGGTGGAGATCGCCGTGCGACATCACGAGTTCTTGCGTGATCGCGTTCTTGTGCAGGCGCCGCGCGGCGACGACGGCGCGATCGGACAACGGTGTGCGGCGCAAGTCCTCCGGTGGCTTGTATTCGAGCCCGATGGGTTCCTTCCGCAGGTCAGCGGGGAGATTGCGAGTGGAGGCCGAGGCGATCACCAGAATGGTCTCTGCGATCTGTTCGTAGGCTCGCTGGTCGCCCGCGAACGTGAGGAACGGGCGTCCTGTAACCCTCCCGATGACGATCGAAGGCGCGCCGAACCACGCGCCGTCGGCGTCGAAGGCAACAGGCTCGGGCGTTGGGACCGCGAGTGTGTGCGCGTGGACCGTGCGTGCCCATTCGCGCGCCGGTCCATCGTCGAACTCGCGGTACCGCTTGAGGATGATGTCGTGTGTTCGTCCCGAGGGGCGGCGGAGCGATACGAGGTGTGTCGCCGATCCGAGCCCGCCACGCAACCGACGCGACCGCACGATCGTTGATCCTCGCGCGATGGCGCGGACCATCGCGCGGAGGCCGTCACGCGACGGCGAACTCTCGAGATGGGCGCGCTGGGTATCCCACCTCGAGCCCACCGCGCCGTCCTCCTCGTCGTCCTTCGATCTCGCTGAGGATCGCGTACGCGCTCCTCGTCGTCCTTCGATCTCGCTGAGGATCGCGTACGCGATCCTCAGCGTTTACAGCGGGATGTTGCCGTGCTTGCGTTGCGGAAGCGATTCGCGCTTGCTGCGCAGCATCTCGAGGTGGCGGATGAGCATCGGACGTGTCTGCGCCGGCTCGATCACGTCGTCGATGTAGCCGCGCTCCGCCGCGATCCACGGGTTGAGGAATGCCTCTTCGTACTCAGCCACGAGCTCGGCTCGCTTCGCGGCCGGGTCGTCCGCGGCCTCGATCTCCCGGCGCGAGATGAGCGGCACGGCTGCATCTGCGTTCATGACGGCGAACTCCGCTGTCGGCCACGCGAACGCGATGTCCGCGCGGATGTGCTTGGAGTTCATAACGACGTATGCACCGCCGTACGCCTTGCGCGTGATAACGGTGAGGCGCGGGACGGTCGCCTCGGTGAACGCGTACAACAGCTTCGCGCCGCGCCGGATGATGCCGCTCCACTCCTGATCCGTGCCGGGCTGGAAGCCGGGAACGTCCATGAACGTCACGATCGGGACGTTGAACGCATCGCACGTGCGGATGAACCGCGCGGCTTTCTCTGAGGCTTGCACGTTGAGAGCACCGGCGAGGATCCGCGGCTGGTTCGCGATGATGCCGACGGAGTGTCCGCCGAGGCGCGCGAAGCCGGTGATGATGTTCGTCGCGTAGAAGGGGAAGTACTCGTAGAACGAGTCCTTGTCGATGACTCGGTTGATCACGTCGTGCATGTCGTAGGGCTGGTTCGACGACTCGGGCAGCACGTCGCCGGGGTCGGGCTCGGTGCGATCGGCGGGGTCTCCGGTCTCGAGGTACGGCGGCTCCTCGAGGTTGTTCGACGGCAGGTACGAGAGCAGATGGCGCACCTGCGCGTAGCAGTCCTCTTCGTCCTCCGCGACGAAGTTGGCCACGCCCGACTTCGTCGCGTGCGTCATCGCGCCGCCCAGATCCTCGAGTGTGACGTCCTCTCCGGTGACGGTCTTGATGACGTCGGGGCCGGTGATCTGCATATTCGCGATGCCCTTGACCATGTAGATGAAGTCGGTGATCGCCGGGGAGTACACGGCGCCTCCGGCACACGGACCGGCCACGATCGAGATCTGCGGGATGACGCCGGAGTAGCGGACGTTGCGATCGAAGATGTATGCGTAGCCGGCGAGTGAGACCATGCCCTCTTGCACGCGGGCTCCTCCGCCGTCGTTGATCCCGATGATCGGTGCACCTGTCGAAGCGGCGAGGTCCATGACCTTACAGATCTTCTCGGCGTACACCTCGCCGAGCGTGCCGCCGATGTAGGTGAAGTCCTGCGAGAAGACGAACACCTTGCGGCCGTCGATCGTCCCCCACCCCGTCACCACGCCGTCGCCGGGGACGCGGCGGTTCTCCATGCCGAACCCCCGCGCACGAGTCAGCGCGAGTGAGTCGAACTCGATGAACGAGCCCTCGTCGAGGAGCGCGACGCAGCGCTCGCGCGCGGTGAGCTTGCCGCGATCGTGCTGCTTCTGGATCGAGTCCGGCCTCTCGCCCTGGGTTGCCTTCTCCTTCAGCTCCCGCAGCTCAGCGATGCGCTCGGCCATGGTGTGGACGGGCTTGGTCTTCTCGTTCGTCATGGTCGGGAGCCTAACCTCTCAGTGATCGACGACTTCGACCAGCTCGATGAGGATCCCGTTCGTCGTCTTGGGATGAACGAATGCCACACGGTGCCCGCCGCCGCCGATCCGAGGTTCGGAGTCGAGGAGGTCGGCCCCTTCCTTCTTCAGATGCGCGAGCGTCGCTTCGATGTCGGTGACGCGGATCGCGATGTGATGCAGGCCTTGTCCGCGCTTCTCGATGAACTTCGCAACGGTGGACTCCGGGCCGGAGGGCTCGAGCAGTTGGAGATGGGTGTTACCGATGGGGAGCATCGCCTCTGTGACCTTGTCCGAGACGATCTCCTCGGTGTGATCCGGGACGAGGCCGTACAGGCGCTCGAAGGTTGACAACGCCTCGGACATCGAACTGACGGCGATGGCCACATGGTCTAACTGGAGAGCGTCGATGCGATCGATCTTCATTGGGGAAATCTCCTGATCTAGAGGCCTCGTATACTTTGCCCAAATCACCGGTTGCAGGATGCGCCTTCGGGCGCCCCGTCAAAAGGAGCCGCCATGTCTGAAACCGTCATCGTCTCTGGGGTCCGCACCGCGATCGGGAAGTTCGGTGGAGCGTACGAGAGTCTCTCGGGTGCGCAGCTCGGCGGATTCGCCATCAAGGGCGCGCTCGAGAAGGCTGGACTGTCCCCCGACGAGGTCGACTACGTGATCATGGGGCAGGTCCTCCAGGCGGGGGCCGGGCAGATCACCGCGCGGCAAGCCGCCAACAACGCCGGCGTTCCCATGAGCGTTCCCGCTCTCACGATCAACAAGGTGTGCCTGTCCGGACTTAACGCCATCGCGCTCGCCGATCAGCTCGTCCGAGCTGGTGAGGTGGAGCGCGTCGTCGCCGGCGGGATGGAGTCGATGACCAACGCACCGTACCTGGCCCCGAAGATGCGCTTCGGTGCCCGGATGGGTGACGCGAACCTCATCGATTCGATGATGTACGACGGTCTGTTCTGCGCGATCGACCAGGTGTCGATGGGCACGGGAACCGAGAACTACAGCCAGCGCTACGAGCTCACCCGCGACGAGCAGGACGAGTTCTCCGCGCGATCGCACGCACTCGCCGCGAAGGCGATCGAGACCGGCAAGTTCGACGACGAGATCATCGCGGTCGATGTCCCGCAGCGCAGAGGCGACCCTGTCGTCCACACCACAGACGAAGGTGTGCGCGTCGACACGACCATCGACTCGCTCGCGAAGCTTCGTCCGGCGTTTTCCAAGGAAGGCACGATCACGGCAGGCAACGCGTCGCAGATCTCGGACGGTGGCGCCGCCACGGTCGTCATGTCGCGGGAAGAAGCCGACAAACGCGGACTCACCCCTCTCGCGACGATCGTTGCCCACGGCATGGTTGCCGGACCTGACGCGTCGCTTCACGAGCAGCCGGCGAACGCGATCAAGGCCGCGCTCGCCAAGACCGACATCAAGGAATCAGACCTCGACGTCGTCGAGATCAACGAGGCGTTCGCCTGTGTCGGGATCGTCTCCGGGCGCAACCTGAATGTCTCGCCCGAGTCGGTCAACCCCAACGGCGGCGCGATCGCGCTCGGTCATCCGATCGGGATGTCGGGCGCTCGTCTGGTCATCACCCTCGCGCACGAGTTGAAGCGCCGTGGTGGGGGAGTCGGTGCGGCCGCGTTGTGCGGTGGTGGCGGTCAGGGCGACGCCCTGATCATCCGTGTCTGACGACGCGTGGCGTGTCTAGCGCGCGTTGAGCTCCGGAGTCGCGGGTGCTCCCCCTGAACCCCCGGCGCCGCCTTGTGACGTGGGTCTTTGCCCGCGTCATGCTGGTCAACTTCGGCTATTTCCTGTCGCTCGGGATCATGAACCCCGTCCTCCCGCGGTACATCGCCGGACCCTTGGGCGGCAGCAACCTCTCGGTTGGCATCGGCGTCGGCTCGTTCACGATCGTGTCGCTGTTGTTGCGTCCATGGTCCGGGCGCATCGGAGACAGACGTGGACGCAAAGCCGGCATCGTGCTCGGTGCGGCCGCGCACGCGGTGGGCTGTCTCGGACTGGTCGCCACCGACTCATTGCCAGAAGTGATCGCGTTCCGCATGCTCACGGGCATCGCTGAGGCGTTCCTCTTCGTCGGCGCTGCCACGGCCGCGCAGGACCTCGCGCCGGACGACCGTCGCGGTGAGGCGGCGAGCATCTTCTCGCTGTCGTTGTTCGCAGCCCTCGCCATCGGTCCTGCCATCGGGGAGTCGCTTCTGGATCGGTTCGGTTTCGATCCGGTCTGGTTGGTGGCCGCGGCGTGTGCAGGTGCCGCGACTCTTGTTGCCCTCACACTTCCCGACACACGGTCCGCCGAGCTCGCGGAGCAGCCGAGAGGCGCCCCTCCGCCGCTCATACATCCCGCCGCGTTGCGTCCGGGCTTCCCTCTCGCGTGCGCGATCTGGGGGCTCGCGGCCTTCAGCTCGTTCGTTCCGCTGTATGCGTTGAAGCTCGGACTTCCGGGCGCGCGCAACGTGATCCTTGCCAACGCCCTCACCATCCTCACGCTGCGTCTCTTCGGGGGGAAGATCCCGGATCGGATCGGCCCCCTCACAGCCGCCCGTGTCGCGTTGATCTTCAGTCCCGTCGGTTTGGCGGTGATGGGTCTGTGGTCTGACGTCCCGGGCCTGTACGTCGGCGCCGTCCTGCTCGCGATCGGTCAAGCCTTCGCGTTTCCCGCGCTCATGACGATCGCGGTCAACAACGCACCCGCCAACGAACGCGGCTCGGTGATGGGGACGTTCACGGGGTTCTTCGATCTCTCGTTCGGAGGAGGAGCCATCGTGCTTGGAGCCGTCGCGAACGCCGTCGGCTACAACGGAGCGTTCCTTGCAGCGATGGGGGTTGCCCTCGTTGGAACGGCAACGCTCTTCTTCGCCCCGCCGCCGATCCGTCCGGTGACTACAACCTCGCGGGGACCGATCATCGAGATCGCCCCGCCGGGGGAGTAGCTGCTACCCGGCGACCGCGCGGACGCGGACGACATGCGCCGAACTCAGGAATGTCGCGCGAAGGGGTTCGTCGGTGAGGCCACCGGCGATCCGGTCGATGACTTCGAGCGCATCCTCATACGCCGACCGGGCCTCGTCAAAACGCTGCTGTGCGATCCGGAGGTCACCGAGCGCCGCATCTCATGGATCTGCTGCCCTCACAGTCCCCATCTTGCACCTCCGGGTCCCGCGGGCCGAATTAGGTCGATCTACGGCGACGCGCCGAGCGTCGTCAGTCTGCGGACGCATTCGGAGTTGCGCAGAGCATCACGGGAGCGATCGTCCGCCAGCTGCTGCGCCATCTGATCGACGACGTGCTGCGCCTCACGAAGCGCATCGCTTGGATCGCGACGCCGCTCGCGCAAGAGTGACGCCGTAGCCGCCAGTGTCTTCCAGAGCTGAGTCGGGTTGGCGATCTGTCGAGCGACGTCGAGCGCGATGTCCAGCTCGGCTTGCGCGCGGTCGAGCTCGCCCAGCGCGGTAAGTCCTTCGGCACGCAGCCGCCGCCCTTTGGTCACGTTCTTGCGGCTCTCGGTTCGGCCGGCGCCATCGAGGCACTGGTCCGCGTAGACGAGGGCCGAAGCGGGATCTCCCCGCTTGAGCTGGAGCTCTCCGAGGCTGTGGAACAGATGCTGCTCGTAGCGCCACATCATCCACAGGTCTGGCGGCCGTGGGTTGAGGACGATCTGCTCGACTTCGCGGTACGCCTCCTCGGCTCGATCGAGGTCCCCGAGAGCAGCAAGGTTGTCGCCGAGGTTCAGAAGGGCGTTGTTGTCGAACTCTGGATCTGCAGACTCGATCTCTCGAGCGGCGGCGAGCCCTCTCGTGTTCCATTCCAAAGCGGTCTCGTGATCCTCTATCTCGCCGAAGATCCATCCGACCGTGTTGAGTGTTCGAGCACGGAAATCTGGGAACGCCTCGGTCCGTTCGCAGATGGCGATGACGTCCCGGGCAACATGCAGCGCTCGCTCGTACTGGCCGTCTCCGCCGAAGGCCACCGAACCAGCCCATGCCGTCGGCACGGTCGCGATGCCCCCTTGCGGCGAAAGCTGCTCCATCCATTGGTCGAACTGAGCGATCGCGCCCGCGTAGTCACCTTTCCAGTTCGCGAGCAGGACATCGAATTCGCCGAGTAGCCAGACAAGAAGTGGCTCTCGGTCGCCGCTCAGGAAACGGTAGCCTTCCTTATAAGCCGCTAGTCCCTCGTCGAGCCTGCTCGTAACGATGTAGATCCCTGCCAACCCGAGGTTGCTGGTGAACCTGGTGTCGTCGAAGCGATCTCCGGCGATCCTGAGAGCCTCCTTGGCCGACGCCTCACCGGCAGCGAACTCGTGCGCGAAGAACTCGGCCACCGCTCGCCCGGCCAGTGCATTGGCGATGAGGTGGTCGTCCGCTGCTGCCGTTGCCGCCTTCATTACACGGTCGAAATCGGCCATCGCGTCGGCGACCGCGAAGATCGAGAGGTTCAGCAACCCCCGCCGGTAAGCGAGGTCCGCGATCGCTGCGTGATCGCCGAGTCGCTCACAGATCTGCAGGGCTCGCTCGTAGAAGCGGATCGCATCCTTGTTGGCATACGCGCTCTCGGCCTTCTCGGCCGACTTCTGCAAGAAGTGGAGAGCCTGCGGCCACTTCTCGGCTTGCTCGTAGTGGTAGGCGAGCGTTTCGTGATGCTCGACGAGACGGTCGGAGTACAACTCCTCGATGGCGGTCGCAACCACATGGTGGAGCACCCTCCTGCGCTCGTGGAGAAGCGTCGAATACGCGACGTCGTGGGTGAGAGCGTGCTTGAACATGTAGGCGAGTTCTGGGAAGTAGGCCTTCTCGTAGATGAGCTCGAGCGTCTTCAGCTCGACCAGCACGCCTTGAAGCTCCGTCTTGAGGTCCGAGATCTGGTCGAGCAGGCGCAAGGTGAACTCGCGGCCGATGACGGACGCGAGCTGAAGCGCTTCGCGCGCTCCGGACGCCAACCGGTCGATGCGCGCGAGGATCACGTCCTGAAGGCTGTTAGGCACCGCGCCGGCATCGGCGATCCCGCCGGCCAGCGCTTTGGTCACTTCCTCGATGAACAGGGGATTACCCTCGGCCTTGCGGGTGACGGGTCCGAGGAGCTCGGCCGGAAGCGATGCGGCTAACAGCGTCGCGCTCGCGAGTTCAGATCGGGCGTCCGCATCCAGGTTGTTGAGCACGATTCGATGCGCGTGCGGCAGGTCTCCAGTTGGGTGCATGTACCCGGGACGGAACGTGAAGATCATCAGTACCGGAGATGCGGCGACGGCGTCAGCGCACACACGGAAGGCCTCTTCGCTCTGGTCGTCGGCCCAGTGAAGGTCCTCCACGACTACGACGCGAGGAGCGACCTTTCCGCGCTCGAGGATCAGCTCCCGGAGCGCGTCGAGGATGCCGGCGCGCCGCTCCATCGGGTCCATCTGTTCGACGGCGGCGTCGCCGGGGTCGACCTGCAGAAGGAACTTGAGATAGGGAACGGTCTTCTGCGCTTCGATCGACCAAAGCGCGGAATCGACATCGATCTTGGCGATGATCGTTCCGTCGTCGTCATGGTCCGTGATCCTGAAGCCGTTCTTCACGAGCTCGATCACGGGGACATAGGGGATGTTCTCTCCGTAGGAGATGCAATGCGCCTCGCGCCAGATCACGTCCTCACCGAGGGCGCGGTGGAACTCGAGCAGCAAGCGCGACTTCCCGATGCCCGGCTCCCCCGAGATCATCACGATCTGACCGCGTCCCGCGAGAGCTTCCTTCCACAGTCCCTTCAGCACGTCGACGTCGCGGTCGCGTCCGACGAAGGGGCTCAGGCCTCGAGCGACCGAAGCGTCCATCCGCGAACGGACGCCGCGTTCACGCACCGCTTCGTAGATGTGGACGGGCTCGGACTTACCCTTGACGTCCCGGAACCCAAGATCCTCGCAGTCGATGTAGTCGGCGACCTGGTCGTAGGTGTGCTGCGTCAGAAAGACCGTCCCCGGCTCGGCCATCTGCTCCATGCGCGCCGCGAGGTTCACCGTATCGCCGACGGCCGTGTAGTCCATCGTGAGGTCGTCGCTCACGCGTCCGACGACGACGGGACCGGTGTTCAGTCCGATCCGGAAGGACGTGTCGATACCTTCTGCCTCGATGTAATCATGCAGGGCGTGCTGGATGTCGAGTGAGGCGGCGACGGCGCGGCGCGCCGAGTCTTCGTGCGCGATCGGGGCACCGAACAGGGCGATGATCCCGTCCCCGGTGAACTGTGTTACCGTCCCCTCGTACTGATGGACGCTCGCGATCATCCGCTCTACGCATCCCTGGACGAACGTGTAGACCTTCTCCGGATCCATGCGTTCGGACAGCGGCGTGAACCCCTTCGCGTCGGCGAACATCACGGTTACCGTCCGGCGTTCTCCTTCGAGCTTTCCGCGCTCCTCGAGGATCTTTCGCGCGAGGTGAGCGGGTGTGACCGCGCGGAGGTCTTCCTGGGGTTCTGCCCCCAGGCCCGTACCGCAGGTGTCGCAGAACCTGGCGTCCGGGCGAACCTGTGCGCCGCACTTCGGGCACCCCGACGCGAGCGACGCCCCACATGCGTCGCAGAAGGTTGCGCCCTCCCGGTTGTCCCGGGTGCATGCAGGACACTTCATGCCGGCGTCGGATCGCTCATGCGGTTATCTTCCCTCATCCGGCAGGCGCTAGGTGGGCCCTCGCGCCGCTAGGCCCCTACGCGACGATGGTGCGGCGCAGACGCCAGGTGGCCAGTGGCAGCAAGACGGCGACGAATCCCGCCAGGACGAGCAGCTCCGTCGTGATGTCTCCGATGCTTCCGCCGCGGCCGATGAGCTCGATCCAGGCGTCCATCGCCCACGCGTGGGGAAAGATGTGGCCGAAGCGCTGCATCGTCTCGGGGACGATCTCGAGCGGCCACATACAGCCCCCGAGCATCCCCATCGCGATCCCGGCCATCGATCCGATCGAGCCGGCCTGCTCGGGCGTCCGGAAGATCGTTCCAAAGAGCATCCCCACCGATGTCCCGACGAGGACGAAGAGCACGACCAGCGCAGCTGCGCCGAGCGGATCGCCCCAATCGACGCCGAAGAGCAACGTCCCCGCCGCGAAGATCACCAGCGCCTGCAGGCCGGCGATCCCGAATCGCGCCAGCCCCTCGCCGAGAAGGATCGTGCGGGCTGGGGTCGGTGTGGCGAACATCCGCTGCGTTACGTTCAGTTGACGTGAACGGATCAAGAGCGCCGAACCCGCGAGCGAGGTGATGAACACGAACAGGATGAGGTTGCTCGGTGCTTGATATCCGATACCCGGCGGGAGCTCGCCCTCCGCGTCGCCGGACCCGACTGTTTGCGTTCTCACGCCAACGGCGACGTTGGCGAACAGCTCGGCGGTGCGCCTGGCTTCGATGAGGGTGGTCGCGATCGGTTGACGAGAACGCTTGCTGGCGAACGCCGCCGCCTGAAGCGCCGCTCCCTGGTTCGCGATGACGTCGGCGATCACCGACCGCACCGCAGCCGGTGACCCGCGGGCCTGATCGATGAGCAGCTCGATCTCGACCGCTCGCCCGGAGAGCAAGCCGGCGTCGTATCCGTCGGCGACCACCAGCCCCGCGGGCACCGAACCTCGTCGCACCGCTTTGGCGAGGCTCTCGCGGTCGTCGAAAGTCTCGAGCTCGATGCGATCGGAGGCCTCGAGCGCCTTGACCAAGCCGGCCTCGAGCCGGCCGTCACCACTCGAGACGATGCCGACACCGAATTCGGTGTCGGCGAAGCCGGACGTTGCCGTGCCGACGACAAGGATCAGCAAGAGCGGAAACGCGACGGTGAAGAAGAGCGCGGTGCGGTCGTTCATGAACCGCCGGATCCCGTTTCGGGCGATGACGAATGCCTTCATGCGGCACCTTGGCATGCGGCACCTTGGCATGCGCGCACCTTGGCGAGAGCCTTCACGCGATCCTCTGGGAGCGCCACATGCCGAGCCCTCCGGTCACGATCGCGAATGCGGCGATCGCGAACAGATGGGGACCGAGGTCACCGAGGGTGGCGCCGTCGTAGGCGATGTCGGTATAGCCGCGCAACGCCCATCCGTTCGGAGTGAGGTACGACAGGCGCTGCATCAGCTCGGGCATCTGGAAGACGGGGAAGAAGCTCCCTCCGAACAGAGCCAGCAGAAGCGTCAACACTTGGACGACCGCGTCCGACCCTTCGATCGTGCGGGAGAAGGTCTGCGCCAGGGTCATGAGTCCCATCACCGCGAGCACGGTGGTCACGGTCAGCACGACGAGCGCCAACGGGTCGCCCCACGAGATGTCGAGGAGGAGGCCGAAGGCCAGGAACATCACGATGAAGCTCACGATCCCGAGTACGAACGCACTTGCGGCCTTGCCGAGCACGACGGTCGGACGTGGGATCGGAGCCGCCAGGATGCGCGGCAGCGTGCCATCCTGGCGTTCGGCGATGAGGCTCCGCGCAACGAAGCTCGTCGTGAAGAACAGCGAGAAGACCGCCATCGCCGGGCCGAAGTAGTTCACGCCGCTCACCTTGCGCACGCCGATCTCGCCGTCAACGAGCTGGACCGGGATCCGTTCGGTGGCCGCCGCCCGGGCCAGAGCAGGGATGTCCAGCGGCAGAGGTGCGCCCTCCCGCTGCGCGATCCCGAGCGTGGTTGCAACGGAGAGCCGTCCGGCGTTGATCTGTGTCGTGTACGCCTCGGCGAGAGCCTCGGCGACGTCGGAGCCGATCTGCGCATTCGGATTGCGTAGCACCGTGATCGTGGCTTTGCGGTTTGCCGCAACAGCGGCCGCGAAGCCGCGCGGGATCACGAACGCGGCGGACACCGCATCGTCCGCGACGAGCTTCCTGGCCCCGGCCGCCAGTTTCGCGGTCCTCACGAAGATCTGATCGGAGAACTCAGGCGCGCCGAGCACTTGTTCGTAAAACGCCCGGGTGATTTCGCTTCGGTCTTCGTCGACGACGGCATAGGTGGCTTCGAACGAATCGACGAAGCCGCCGCCGAAGGCCGACGAGACGATCAACGCGATCCCGAGCGGCGCGACGAAGGCAGCCACGATCGCCGAGCGGTCGCGAAGGCGCTGCTTCATGTCCTTGCGTGCGATCACGAAGATGGCTCTCATGCGCTCGGTCCGACCATCAGTCTCGGAGGGCCTTGCCCGTGAGGTGAAGGAATACAGCCTCGAGGTCGGGTTCGATGACTTCGACACTCGCGACGCTCACCTTCGCGCGGTCGGCCATCTCGAGCAGGCGCGGGAGGGCTTCACGGCCCGACCGGACGAGGAATTGCACCGATCCGTCCCCGACGGTGACGTCGTGCACGTCCTTCAGGCGTTTGGCTTGTGTCGCGAACGAATCGAGACGTCCGGTGCCCGAGAGCTCGATACGGTCGCGCTGACCGATCTTCGCCGTCAGCTCGCGCCGGGTTCCCTCGGCGATGATCTTGCCCTCGTCGATGATCCCGACGCGATCGCAGAGGCGCTCGGCCTCCTCCATGTAGTGCGTGGTGTACAGGACGGCCAGGCCTTGCGCGGAGAGTTGTTCGACGTTCTCGAGGATGGCGTTCCGGCTCTGGGGATCAACACCGACTGTCGGTTCGTCGAGGATCAGCAACTTCGGTTCGTGCAGGAGTCCCGCTGCGATGTTCAACCGTCGCTTCATCCCACCGGAGTACTTGTCCACACGGTCCTTCGCGCGGTCTGTGAGCCCGACGACGTCGAGTGCGTGACCGACACGCTGGGCGAGAGTCTTCTTGTCGAGACCGTAGAGCTGTCCGAAGAACCTGAGATTCTCCTTGCCTGAAAGGTCCGGATAGAGAGCCAGATCCTGCGGGACGTACCCGATGGCTGCTTTGGCTTTCGTGGCCTTGGGCGTCACATTCAGTCCGGCCACGGTGATATCGCCGGCGTCCCGCTCGAGCAGCCCGCAGATCATCGAGACCGTTGTTGTCTTCCCCGCGCCGTTGGGTCCGAGGAGGCCGTAGGTCTGGCCCGGGCCGATCTCGAACCCAACGTCGTCGACCGCGGTTCGGCTGCCGAAGGTCTTCTTCAGACCGCTGCAACGCAGGATCGGTTCCACGCTCAAAGACCCGGCGCTCGGAGCGGCGCCGACCGGCTGTCTCTTGCCGGCTGGTTTTCGTTTCGGTGCGGGCTTCCTGTGCGCCGCGGACTTACTCACGATGTGTTCTCCTCCCCGCTGGTCCCGGACATTCTCCGCGTACGCTGTGGTCGGCGCATCCTTCCCCAGGCGGATAGGAATGCCCGTCCGCTTCTTCCGCGGGAGGGTGGCCGTGGGGGGAGTGCCGGCCGTGGGGGGAGGTCGGGCGCGCCCGGAAGTCTGTGAGCTACCCTGAGCCGGCGGGCCGACAGGCCCGTCTGTCGTTTCGCGAGGAGTTCGTTCTGGCGCGCACCAAGACCCAGCAATACCCCGTGCGACAAGAGGAGATTCGCCGCTGGCGAGAGGGCCTCGATCGGGCGCTGCGCGTCCCGAAGAAGAAGCGAAAGCCGTTGCGCTTCATTGCGATCGGCCTCGTCCTCGTGGTCATCGCCGGCACGGTCGGTGGATACCTCTACTGGAAGGTGATCGGCGGTCTCTTCACCCGGACCTCAGTCGAGCTTGCGCAGTCCGGCGGCAAGGCGCTCAACGTGTTGCTGGTGGGAAGCGACACACGGGAGGGCCTTACCGATCCGCTGGACGTCGAACGCTTCGGATCGGTGGGCGGCAAGCGCGCCGACACCATCATCCTGGCTCAGCTCGTTCCGGGGGAGCAGCGGGGCGTCCTCGTCTCCTTTCCGCGCGATCTCTACGTCACCGTCCACAACGCGGGAACCACGCGCCAGGCCAAGATCAACTCGGCCTACGGCTACGGGCCCCAGTCCGTCATCGATACCGTCGGCTCGCTCACCGGGATGCCGATCAATCACTACATGGAAGTGAACATCAACGGGTTTCGAGGGATGGTCGACGCGGTCGGCGGCATCGATGTCACGAACGCGACATCGCTGTACGACTCGAAGCTCAACTTCAGATTGCCATCCGGGAGGAGCCACCTCGACGGCAACCAAGCGCTGTCCTTCGTCCGGGCGCGCTACGCCACGCCCAACGGAGACTTCGGCCGCATCAAGCGCCAACAGCAGTTCCTCAAAGCTGTCATGTCCAAGGTCGGCAACGTGCAGACGCTGAGTAATCCGCGGAAGGTCAACAATCTGGCGAGAGCTTTCGCCAAGAACGTCACCGTCGACCAATTCTTCCAACTGGACGACCTCGTGAAATTCGCGCTCAGCGTCAGACGCACGCCGTCGCTCGAGACGTTCAGCGTGCCCGGCAGCATCGGGAGTGCCGGTGGCGCTTCGGTCGTCCTGATGGACACCACGAAGGCCGAGCCGCTGTTCCAGGCGCTGCGCGACGTTGAGGATCCGCTAAAGGTCGTCCCAGGCCTGCAGGCATCGGGTCCGTAGTGAGAGGCCTGGTGGCTGCGGGGGGCCATGCCACACGCCTCCGGCCGCTGAGCTACACCCTTCCCAAGCAGCTGATATCGCTTGCGAACAAGCCGATCATCTTCTACGTCCTCGAGGACCTTGCGAGCGCAGGCGTTGAGGACGTCGTTGTCGTCGTCGCGCCGCACAGCGCCGACGCGATCCGCGCGACGGTTGGAGACGGCTCCCGCTTCGGCCAGCGGATCGAGTACATCGTGCAGCGCGAGGCTCGTGGTCTTGCGGACGTGGTCCTCATCGCGGAAGAAGCTCTGCGCGGCGATGCGTTCGTGATGTACCTGGGCGACAACGTGCTCGAGGGCGGTGTTGGCTGGATGGTCGAGGAGTTCGAGCGCGAGAAGCCGAACGCGTCGATCCTGCTGACGAAGGTCAGGAATCCCGAAGCATTCGGTGTCGCGATCCTCGAGGACGACAGGATCGTCGGCTTCGTCGAGAAGCCGAAGGACCCGCCGTCCGATCTCGCTCTGACCGGGGTCTATCTCTTCGACGAGAACATCTTCGGATCCGCAAAGGCGATCAGTCCATCGTTTCGCAACGAGCTCGAGATCACCGACGCGATCCAGCACTTGATCGATCGCGGATTGGAGGTCAGGCCGCACATCCATACCGGTTGGTGGCTCGACACCGGCAAGAAGGACGACATGCTCGAAGCGAACCGCATCCTGCTCGAGATCCGAGAGCGTTGCATCGAGGGTGAGGTCGACGAGGCGTCGAGCCTCGAGGGCCGGGTGGTGGTCGAGGCCGGCGCATCGGTTGTTCGTTCGCAGATCCGCGGACCGGTCTGCATCGGAAGCAACGCCCAGATCATCGATTCGTATATCGGTCCGTATACCGCGATCGGCGCGGACTGTCGCGTCGAAGACGGCGAAGTCGAACACTCGATCCTGCTCGAGGGATCTCGCGTGGTCGGCGTTCGTCGCGTGACCGACTCGATCCTCGGACGAGGGTCTGAGGCGATACGTGGAGCCGGTGCCGCGCGCGCTTACCGGTTGATGATCGGAGACGATTCGAGCGTCGAAGTCATCTGATGGGCCGGCGCATCTTCGATGCAGTGAGGTGGGTGGTCTTCGGCTCCCGCGTTGTGCTGCGTGGTGCGCGAGACCTCATCTCGCTCTTCCGCGGGGGCCAGCTCGCCGATGCGATCGAGCCGTGGATGCGGATCGACCGCATCGACGACGTGCCATTCGATGTGATCGCCGCGCAGGGCGCCCGCGCCGTGCTCTTCGACCTCGAGAACACGTTGATCCCGCCGGGCGGTCCCTTCGACGATGACGGCCGCTCGATCGTCGCCAAGGCCAAAGCGGCGGGACTTGCTGTTGGTGTGGTCAGCAACGCATCCGCGGGCTGGGTGATGCCCGCTGTAGAAGCGGAGGGTCTGGCCTGCGTAGCGCCGGCGTCCAAGCCGGCCATGGAGGGCTTCCACACCGCATGTCGCATGCTCGGGGTGCGGCCGGACGAGACTGTCTACGTGGGGGACCAGGTCATCACAGACGTGCTCGGTTCCCAGCGCGCAGGGCTCCGCGCCGTGCTCGTGCAGCCGAAGTACACGGAGGAATTCCTGTCCGCGAAGTTCCAAAGACTTGTGGCGCGCCTCGTGATACGAATGGCGCGCCAGAAGGAGTCACGTCCATGAGATTGATGATCACAGGAGCGGCCGGGTTCATCGGCTCTAATTTCGTCCGCCACTGGATCTGTGAACGTCCGGAGGATCACATCGTCGCCTTCGACCTGCTCACCTATGCGGGAAACGAAGCCAACCTGTGGGATATCCGCGACCGCATCGTCTTCGTCCAAGGTGACATCGGTGAGCAGGGCCAGGTCGAGAAGGTGCTCGCTTCCGAAGACATCGACACGATCGTCAACTTCGCGGCCGAGTCGCACAACAGTTACGCGGTCAAGAATCCCAGCGTTTTCTTCCGGACGAACGCCATGGGGACGCAAGCACTGCTCGAAGCGTCGCGCCGTCACGATGCCGCCCAACGGCTTCGGCGCTTCCATCACATCTCGACGTGCGAGGTCTACGGAGACCTTCCGCTCGACAGTGATGACAT
Organism: uncultured Actinomycetes bacterium; assembly: GCA_964520325.1. Lineage (GTDB taxonomy): Bacteria > Actinomycetota > JAICYB01 > JAICYB01 > JAICYB01 > CAZFOB01. The sequence goes on from CAZFOB010000004.1 coordinate 210,581, forward strand.
CTTCACTGAGGAATCGCCGTACCGTCCGCGCACGCCGTACAACGCGTCGAAGGCTGCGGCCGACCACGCCGTTCGCGCGTATCACGAGACCTACGGTCTTCCCATCACGATCACCAACTGCGCAAACAACTATGGGCCCTACCAATTCCCCGAGAAAGTCATCCCGCTCTTCGCGACGAACGCGCTGGATGATCTGCCTCTGCCTCTGTACGCATCGACGGAGAACCGCCGCGAATGGATCCACGTCCTCGATCACGCGCGCGGCATCATGCGCGTCATCCTCGATGGACGCGTCGGTGAGACGTACAACATCGGCACCGGCGTGGAGAGAAGCATCGAGGAGATCGCCGATGGCGTTCTCGCCGGGCTCGACAAGCCGAGCTCGCTCAAGACGATCGTGCCCGATCGTCCGGGACACGACCGCCGGTACGTCCTCGACTGGACCAAGATCCAGCGCGAGCTCGGTTGGAAGCCGGAGGTCGATTTCGAAGAGGGCTTGCGCGACACCGTCCGGTGGTACGCGGAGCACCGCGCGTGGTGGGAACCGCTTCGCGAGCGCCGTCCCGTTGCTGAGGACGAAGCTTGGGCATGACCGGCTCCGAGAAGCCCCCAACGGTTCTCGTTACGGGTGCCGGTGGCCTGCTCGGCGGCCAGGTCGCGTGGACGTTCGCGCAGCGCGGTGTGAATGTGATCGCCTCGACCCACGCGCAGCTCGACGTGACCGACGCCGAGAAGACGCTCGAGACGATCATCAAGGTCGATCCCGGCATCGTGGTGCATTGCGCGGCGATGACCAACGTCGACGCTTGTGAGGAGGATCCGGAAGCGGCGTTTCTCATCAACGCGCAAGGGGCCGAGAACGTCGCCGTTGCCGCCAGAGAAGCCGGGGCGGCGATCGTCGCCGTCTCGACCGACTACGTCTTCGACGGCGAGAAGGGCAGCTACTCCGAAGAAGATCCCACCAACCCCATCCAGACATACGGACGCTCGAAGCTCGAAGGCGAGGACCGCGTCATGGCGGCGACTCCGTGGCACTTCATCGTCCGGTCGGCTTGGATCTACGGGCGGGGCGGAAAGAACTTCCTCTCGAAGCTGCCCGAGCTTGCGAAGACCAACCGGTCGATCACCGCGGTAGTCGATCAGCGGGGCTCGCCTACCTACGCACCTGATCTCGCCGCAGCGATCGCGGACCTCGTCGGGACCGTCGACTACGGCATCTATCACGTGGTCAACGCGGGCACGTGCACGTTCGCCGAGTTCTGCGAAGCGGCCGTCGAGATCATGGGCGCGGCGCTCATCGTCGAGCACGTGGCGCTTGCCGATCTCGGACGTCCCGCACCGAGGCCTCGCGATACGGATCTGGTCGGCAAGCACTGGACGGACGCCGGCTTCGAATCGCTTCGCCCGTGGCGCGACGCGGCTGAAGACTTCCTCGCCGGTACGAACGCCCTCAGCTGAGCCTTTCCGGGGAGTCGCTTCGCTCCATCCTCTGGGAGTCGCTTCGCTCCATCCTGCAATGGAGTCGCTACGCTCCATCCTGTGTCCCAGGGTCTGCGCGTCGGCGTCGAAGCCACGAGCCTCATCGGTCCCCTTTCGGGAGTCGGCTACACCACATCGTCGATCGTCGAGGCGCTCGTCACCTTGGACGAGGGTGTCGACATCACGCTCTTCCCGATCAGCCTGCGTCGCGGCGGCTGGGTCAGGCACGCGTTCGAACCGCACCCTCGGATCAAGGTGGCGCGGTCTCGGATGCCGGGTCGGGTCGCCGCGGCCGTGTGGTCGCGGGTCGAGTGGCCGCCCGCCGAGCTGTTCTGCGGGCCGCTCGACGTTTTCTGGGGGCCGAACTTCGTCCTCCCGCCCTTGGTGAAAGCCGCCGGCGTGGTGACGGTGCATGACGTTGCTTTCGTCGATATGCCGCAGACGTGCTCTGAAGCCGTGCTCCGCTACGAGAAGACCGTGCCACGGATGGTGCAGCGCGCGAACCGGATCATCGTGCCGTCCGGTTTTTCGAAAGAGCGTCTGGCGAAGTGGCTGCCCGATGAGGCGGCGCGTATCCGCGTTGTGCACCCAGGCGTACGACGGGCATTCCGCGAGCGGGGTGGTCCACTCACGCCGCCGCGTAGAAACGAGCTCGGCATCCGGGAACCGTATGCGGCATACGTCGGCAATCTCGAGCTGCGCAAGAACATCGACACCCTCTTCACGTCATTCGAGCAGGTACTGAGAGTGCACCCTCGGGCGCAGCTCGTCGTCGTCGGAACACCGAGCGTCGGTTGGGAACAGATCAGGGGTCGCCATGCCGATCTGTTGGATTCCGGCGCTATCAACGTCGTCGGCTACCTGCCGGACGAAGAAGTCGCAGCGATCGTGCGCGGGGCTGAGGTGTTCGTGTATCCGTCGCTGTACGAAGGCTTCGGGATCCCGCCGGTCGAGGCGATGGCCGCGGGGACATCGGTGATCGCGGCGAAAACCTCGTCGCTTCCAGAAGCTCTCGGCGAGCATGCGCGCTGGGTGCATCCCGATGACGTCGACGGTATCGCCGCCGCGATCGGCGACCACTTCGACGGCGATCCGGATGCATCGGCGATCGAGGCTGCTCGTCAGTGGGCCGCCGGATTCACATGGGCGCGCTCGGCAGCCACCACGCTGGAAGTCTTCGGTGAGGCCATGAACGAGATCGCCGCGTGAGAGACAGCCTTCGTGTGGCGATGGTCGCCGAGCAACTTCTCCAGGACGTGCCCGGCGGCATCGGCACCTACGTCCGCGCGATGTTACGTCGCCTGCCGCCCGCCGGTGTGGAGCTCGAGCCTGTCGTTGCGATGCATCGCTCGACAACCCTGAGCAACACCGGACTGCCGCACGCGCGGCGTCTTGCTGCGCCGCGACAGTTGCTCTACCGGCGGTGGACGACAGGTCACGGTCCGAAGATCGGCGGCGATTCCTCGCTCGTGCACGCGCCGAGTCTGGCCTTTCCCCCGCGGGACGATCGTCCGCTGATCGTGACCGTCCACGACGTCATCTTCCTCGAGCATCCGGAAACGTACCCGCCGGCCGGCGTCGCCTTCCACAGCGCCATGCTGCGACGACTGAACGAGGCCGACATGGTGATCGTTCCGTCGAAGGCAACAGCCGAGGCGCTCGCTGCGCTCGATGATCCGCCGCGGCAGGTTCGGGTGATCCCGATGGGCACCGACATCGAGCCGGCACCGCCCGATGAGCGGACGAGGATGCTCGAGAGGCTGCGCATCGAGAAGCCATACGTTCTGTGGATGGGCACGCTCGAGCCGAGAAAGAACCCAGAAGGTGTCGTCCGCGGGTTCGTTCATGCGCTCGCCTCCGGCGTGCCGGATGCCGACAACTTGAAGCTCTACCTCGTCGGGCCCCCGGGATGGTGGAGCGGCGACGTTCGCGACCTGATCGAGTCATCAGGGCTCGCCGAGCGCGTGCGCCGGATCGATGCGCAACCGGTTCCCGTCCGAGCGGCGCTGTACGCCGAAGCGTCGGTGTTCGTGTTCCCGTCGCTCGCCGAAGGGTTCGGACTCCCGGTCATCGAAGCGATGGCGTGCGGCGCACCTGTGATCACGTCGAACCGTTCGTCGCTTCCCGAGATCGCGGGATCGGCGGCGGAGCTCTGCGATCCGACCGACGACGTCTCGATCGGCAACGCCATCGGCAAGGTGCTCCGCGATCCCGAACTCGCCGATGACCTGCGCCGGCTCGGCTCCCGGCGCGCGAAGGAGTTCACGTGGGTGCGCACGGCGCAACAGACCGTTGCCGCCTACAACGAGGTGCTCGCCGGCGCGAGTTCATGACCCGGCTTCGCGTCGCGGTCGACGCGACGGCGATCCCAAGCCAGCGAGCCGGCGCCGGACGCTACATCACCGAGCTCTTGCGTGTGGTCGATCCGGACGAGGTCGAGTTGCATGTGTTCGTGAAGGACGTCGACACGGAAGAGTTGCGCGAGACCCTCCCGGGGGCCGAGGTGCACGCGGCTTCGATCTCAGGGCGTCCGGCACGCATCGCGTGGGGACGATCGGTGCTTCCCATGCGCGTACGAAAGCTTCGTCCTGACGTCTTCTTCGGACCGCACTACGAGCTCCCGCCGGGACTCCCGTGCCCGGGTGTAGTGACGTTCCACGACCCGACGTTCTTTACTCTCCCCGAGCTCCACGAGCGCAAGAAGGTCGCGTACTTCCGAGCTGCGTCGCGCGGTGCTGTGCGCCGCGCGACACGCGTGATCGCGCCGTCGGCGTACGCCAAGCTCGGTGCTGTCGAACACGCTCGGGCTACGCCCGAGCGTGTCGACGTGATCCACGAGGGTGTCGATCTGCAACGCCACCGTCCGATCTCTACGGATCTTGGCTCACCGGTCACCGATGACCATCCGTACATCCTGTTCGTCGGCACGCTCGAGCCGCGGAAGGACGTCCCCACCCTCATCGCCGCGTACGACGAGCTCGACTCACCAGCCGAGCTTGTGCTCGTGGGTCAGCCGGGCTGGGGTTTCGGGTCGGTCGAGTCGGCCATCAGCAACGCGAAGAAGAAGACGATGATCCGCCGCGCCGGTTACGTCGAGGAGGACGAGAAGATCCGTCTGTATCAACACGCGTCCGTGTTCGTGTACCCGGCCATCGCCGAGGGTTTCGGACTTCCCGTCCTCGAGGCGATGGCCTGCGGCGCTCCCGTTGTTACCACGACGGGCTCGGCCCCCGAGGAGGTGGCCGATGATGCCGCGCTCCTCGTCCCGCCGCAGGACAAGAGCGCATTGCGCGACGCGATCTCGAGGGTGCTCACCGACGACTCACTCGCACTCGCCCTGCGCAAGCGCGGCCCAGAGCGCGCGAAGCGCTTCACCTGGGCGGCGGCGGCGGAAGCGACGACCGACGTGTGGCGCCGGGCCGCCAAGGAGCGATCGTGAGCCAGATCGCCGTCGTCGTCATCAACCACAACGGTGCGAACGACGTGCTCGAGTGCCTCCGATCGGTGCGCGCGCAGACACCTGCGCAGATCGTCGTCATCGACAACGCGTCGACGGACGGCAGCGATGAGCGCGTCAAGGACGAGTTCGCCGACGCGACCTTCGTGGCGAATGCGCGCAACACCGGCTTCGCCGCGGCTGCGAACCAGGGAGTGCGGCTCTCCACCACGAAGTACGTCTTCCTCGTCAACGCGGACGCCGTGCTCGCTCCGGGCTGCCTCGTTGAGCTCGAGAAGACACTGGACGCGACGCCGAAAGCGGCAGCCGTCGGTGCTCTCGTCCGCAATCCGGACGGAGGCGTCCAGCCCACGAAACGAGCGTTCCCGACGTTTGGCACGGCTGTGCTCCACGGGATCGTCGGGATCTTCCGTCCGAACAACCCGGGCACGCGTTCCTACCTCCTCACCGATGACGACTTCACCCAAGCGCGTAAGGTCGATTGGGTTGCGGGCCCGGCTGTTGCGCTTCGGCGTGAGGCTTTCGACGCTGTTGGTGGCTTCGACGAGGCGTACTTCTTCTTCGTCGAGGACGTCGATCTGTGCAAGCGTCTGTCGCTTCTCGGATGGGAGGTGTGGTTCGAGCCGGGGGCCGAAGTCACGCACCGCTGGGGCGGGAGCTGGACGGAGCGCCCCCTCAAGTTTCTTTGGCTCCACCAGTGGAACCTCTTCCGGTACGTCCGAAAGTTCTACCGCGGTGGGTGGATCCTCGCGTGGCCGCTCATCGCCGCCGGACTGGTCGTGCGGTTCACAATCCTCGCCATGAGGTGGCTGATCACGAAAAGATCGGTACCGGAACACGCGAGGGCTGGAGGTGGAACGTGAAAGCTGTGATGCTCGTCGGCGGGTTCGGAACGCGGATGCGTCCGCTGACGCTCGACGTGAAGAAGGAGCTCATGCCGGTGGCCAACCGGCCGTTCCTCGAGCACGTACTCGCACACCTCTCCAAGCACGGCGTTGGAGAAGCGATCCTCACAACTGGGCATCTCGCCGAGGCGTTTTACGACTTTCCGGATGAGCGTGCCCACGGCGTCAAGCTCACGATCGTGAAAGAGGACGAGCCGCTCGACAGCTGCGGGGCGGTGAAGAACGTCGAGCACCTGATCGACGGGACGTTCCTCGTCCTCAACGGCGACATCCTCACGTCACTCGACATCACGTCGCTCGTGAGCTACCACCGTGAACGCGACACGCTCGGCACTCTTGCGCTGAAGGCGGTGGACGACCCGAGTGCTTACGGCCTCGTCCCGATCGACGACGACGGACGCATCGAACGATTCGTCGAGAAGCCGAAGTCGGCTGCCGACATCGTCACGAACCTGATCAATGCCGGCACGTACGTGCTCGAGCCCGAAGCCCTGAATTACGTGCCGGGAGGGGAGCCGTTCTCGTTCGAAGGCGGGATGCGTTCGGGTGGGCGTGTCGAAGCGGGTCTCTTCCCGCTGCTGCTCTCCGAGGGCGAGGCGCTCTACGGCTTCTTGTCCAATGACTACTGGCTCGACATCGGTTCGCCGCAGAAGTATCTGCAAGCCAACCACGACGTGTTGGATCGAAACGCCGGGATCGGACCCGCGGGCATCGAAGGTGCCCCCGGCGTGTGGATCGGCCGCTCGAGCGATGTGGACCCGGGCGCGCAGATCCGCGGGCCCATCGTGATCGGCGACGACTGCACGATCGGACGCAGCGCCGAGATCGGCCCCCGGACGGCCGTCGGCAACAACGTGACGATCGGCGAAGGCTCGATCGTTTCCGGATCGGTCCTCCACGACGGCGTCGTCGTCGGCGGCGGCGCCGTCGTCCGCGACTCGATCCTCGGGCAGCGCTCCAGCGTCGGCGCAGCGACCGAGCTCTCTGATGCCGTGGTCGGGGCCGGCGTGAAGATCGGTGCAGATAACGAGCTGCGAGGTGGCATCAGGCTGTGGCCCGGTATGGACGTCCCGGATCGTGGAGTAACGTTCACCAGGTGAAAGCGCTCGTCACCGGTGGTTCCGGCTTCATCGGGTCGACGCTTGTCGACGCGCTGCTCGCTCACAGCAACGAGGTCTACGTGGTCGACGACCTGAGCACCGGAAAGCTGCCGAACCTCGACGATGCCCGCCGGGAAGGCGGCGTGAAGTTCCATCGCTACGACATCGCCTCGGAAGCCGTCGGCGACCTCCTGCAGCAGACCCGGCCCGACATCGTGTACCACCTGGCTGCTCAGAGCTCAGTGCCCGCTTCGATCGCCGATCCCGTCCACGACGCGCAGGTCAACGTGATCGGCCTGCTACGCCTTCTCGATGCGTGTGTGGCATCCGATGTGCGCAAGTTCGTGTTCTCGAGCTCAGGCGGCACGATCTACGGACCTCAGGACCATCTGCCCGTCGATGAAACGGCCGTGGGCCGGCCGATGTCCCCATACGGGATCACGAAGAGGGCCGCCGAGGACTACCTCCGCGTTTACCGCGACGAGTTCGGGCTCGACTTCACTTCGCTCGCCCTCGCGAACGTCTACGGCCCCCGCCAGGATCCCAACGGTGAGGCCGGTGTGATCGCCATCTTCGCGAACAAGCTCGCGAGTGGCGAGCAATCCACCATCGACGGCAGCGGTGAGCAGACGCGCGACTTCGTCTTCGTCGAGGACGTCGCGCACGCCTTCGTGAAAGCGGCGGAGCTTGGGTCGGGCGAGACGATCAACATCGCGACCGGCATCGAAACGACGATCAACGAGCTCTACGACCTGATGGCGAAATCCGCGAGCTTTCCGCATCCCGCACATCGTGGACCCGCCCGGCAGGGAGACGTCCTGCGCAACGCTCTGGATAACGCCAAGGCCGCGAAGATCCTCGACTGGAAGCCGTGGACGCCGCTCTCCGAGGGCCTCGCGAAGACCATCGGGTGGTTCAGGCGGCAGCGGTAAGGCTTAGCGGAAGAGGTCCATCTCCGTCGGGCGCACGGTCTCACGTACCGTTCCATCTCCCGGGATGAACGGATACCCGCGAACGATCGCCACTGGCACGCCGTCGAGCTTGTTCATGACCAACTCGGCCGCGCTTGCGAGCTCATCGAGATGCGCGATCTCTGTGACGAGCAGCTCCCGTCCGGCGGCATCGAACTGGCCCTTGTAGCCCCGCAATGCCTCCATGCCGCTCGCGCCGATCGCCACATTCGTCTGCCCAACGCGCCATGGACGACCGAAGGTGTCGGAGACGATCACGGCGACGGGCGAGCCGAATCGCTGCTCGAGCGTTGTGCGGATCCGGTCCGCCGACGCATCGGGGTCCTTGGGTAACAGGACGGCGGTCCCGGCGGCGACGTTGGACATGTCGACTCCGGCATTGGCACAGACGAAGCCGTGGTGTGTCTCCACGATGAGGTGGGTGTCAGACTCGCGGACGATCCTTCGCGCCTCGCGCTTAGCGGCGGCGCGCGCGTCCGCTTTGGTTTCCGCGGAGATGATCCGTCCTTCCGCCTTGGAGACAATCTTCTGAGCGACCACGATGACGTCGCCCGGCTCAACGGCGAAGCGTTGCGCGATCAGCTCACCGAGGTCAGCACCCGGCACCACTTCGGGCATCCCTTCGACGGCGATGACGCGAAGCTCAGACGGCACGATCGACAACCACCTTCGCCAGGCGTGCGGCTTCCTCGGCCCCCGTCATGATCGTGTCGCACGCAACGGCACGCATCCCGAGCGCTTCGATATCCGCAGTGCGGCCGGCGTCGGCATCGTCCAGGACGAAGACGTCGACCAGCCCTTCGTAGATCCTGGCAACGCCGAGGGCGGAGGACTCGTGACCGAGCCCCGCCAGCAGCGAGCCGGCCGGTCCCTTGAGCGCTTTGCCTCCGACGATGGGCGAGATGGCGACGCGTACACCGTTGGCCGAGCGGAGCGCATCGCGCACGCCAACAACGGCCAGCACAGGCGCCACCGACAACAGCGGATTGGACGGCGGGATGATCACGACCCGCGCTGACGAGATGGCTTCCAGCACCCCGGGTGCCGGAGACGAAGCGGCGGCGCCGTCGAAGTCGACCGAGGCGATCGGCTCGGAGTGGTGCCGCCGCACGAAATACGTCTGGAAGTCGAGACGTTCACCGCTCGCGGTGACCAGCTCGGTCCTCACCGGATCATTCGACATCGGGAGCACCGTCACCTCGATGCCGAGTGCGCGGCGCAACGCGTCGGTGGCGTGGCCGAGCGTGCGACCCGCGTCCAAGAGCCTGGAACGGAACAGATGCGTGGCCAGATCGCGATCGCCGAGACCGAACCATTCCTGCATGTCGACCCCGGTCTCGCCCGCGCGAGCGACGAGCTGCTCGTACCGGTCGTTGCCAACGAAGGTCTCGTCGGCCAGGCCCCAGCCGCGATCCCAGTCGGTTGTGTCGGCCAGGTGATAGAGGACGGTGTCGACGTCCGGGCTGACGTGAAGGCCGCGGATGCGCTCGTCGTCCCCGGTGTTGACCACGACTGTGAGATCTGCCGGGTCGATCACGCGGACGAGTCCGGCCAGGAATCGCGCCGAACCCACCCCGCCCGCGAGCGCGCAGATGCGCCCCGGTGATGGCGCGGGTGTTGACACAGCCGAATGGTACCGGCCGCGCATCCTTCTACGGGACTCGCTGCGCTCGATCCAGCTAAGGGACTCGCTGCGCTCGATCCAAGCGGCGCCGCGAGGGCCGCGCAACGGTATCCTGCCCGAACATGACGGAGCAGCTCGTACGGGTCCTGGGGCGCAGCCGTGCCGGGGAGCGCCTCGACGAGGCCGACGTCCTCGCCGTGCTTCGCGCTTCCGACGACGAGCTCGCCCCCGTGCTCGAGCTCGCTCGCGAGCAACGCGACGCCTACCTCGTCCGATCTGGCCATCCCGGCACGCTCACCTACTCGCGCAAAGTCTTCATCCCGCTGACCTATATGTGCCGGTACCGGTGCTCGTACTGCACCTTCGTGAAGACGCGAGAAGAGCCGGGGGCCGAGTTCCGCTCGATCGACGACGTGGTCGCCATCGCCAGGCAGGGACGCGAGTGGGGTTGCACTGAAGCGCTCTTCACGTTGGGCGAGGCCCCCGAGGAGCGCCACGATCAAGCACGCGAGTGGCTGCACGCCCACGGCTACGCCTCGACGATCGACTACGTGATCGACGCGGCGCGCACCGTGGTCCTGCAGACCGGGTTGTTGCCGCACGTCAATCCCGGTGCGGTCACGACTGAGCAGATGAAGCAGTTGCGGGAGGTTGCTCCATCGCAAGGCTTGATGATGGAGCAGCTCGCCGACCGGCTCCTGCAGCCGGGGCAAGCTCACGCCGGCGCTTCAGGGAAGGCCGCAGTCACGAGGCTCGAGCAGCTCGCATTCGCGCACGAGACCCGTACGCCCTTCACCAGCGGATTCCTCATCGGCATCGGCGAGACTCTGGAAGAGCGTGCGTCAACGATCGTGCAGCTCGCCGATGCCGCCCGCCGATCCACCGACGGCACCGACGGCACCGACCGGACAAACACAAACGTCGTCCAAGAAGTCATCGTCCAGAACTTCCGTGCCAAGCCGGACACACCGATGCGCGGCAACGAGGATGCAACAGAGGGCGAGATGGTGCGCGCCATCGCGGCGACGCGTCTGGTCTTCGGCGACCGAATGTCGGTACAAGCGCCGCCCAACCTCACACCGAAGACGTATGGGCAGTATCTGGACGCCGGCATCAACGACTGGGGCGGCGTCTCACCCGTGACACCCGACCACGTGAACCCCGAGATGCCGTGGCCGCAGCTCAGCGAGCTTTCGCGCGTGTGCGAAGACCGCGGATTCGCGCTTCGCCAAAGGCTTCCGCTCTACCCGCACTACATCACCGACGAGCGCGCGTTCACACGCTTCGTCGCACCGGGGATGCGTCGCCACGTGCTCGCACAGGCCGATGCGATGGGCCTCGCGCGCGAAGAACGTTGGTACGCAGGCGAAGGCTGGACGCCGGTGCTCCGCGCGGGCCAGCCGGCCCCCAAGCGCCGCGCGATCGCGATGGCCGTAGCCAAACCGGCGCAGCAAGCCGATCAGGTCTCCGACCAGTTCTCGTCTGCGTTCTCAGGGGGCACACCCGCCGCAGGCGCTTATGGCGCACCCCCGGCGCTCGGACTCGTCGGTTTCGACGAGATGCTCCCCGAGATGCCCGGACGCATCGCTTTCGACTGGGAACGTGCCGATCTCGCGCGCAACGCCGACGAGGTGCGTCACCCATGGGTCGCGCCCTACTTCGCACGGACTGCGAAGCCGCACGCTGACTTCACGGACCTCCTCGAGCGCGCGCACCAGGACGACCGACTCGAGCTCGACGAAGTCGCGCGCCTGTTCCGCGCCGAGGGTGCCGATCTCGAAGCTCTGTTCGGCAAGGCCGACGAGCTCCGCCGCGAGATGTGTTCGGACATCGTGACCTACGTCGTCAACCGCAACATCACCTATACGAATCTGTGCCACACCGGTTGCAGCTTCTGCGGGTTTGCCCGGCCTCTGGGTCACGACGACAGCTACTACTTCGCACCGGATGAGGTCGGACGCAAGGCCCGCGAAGCGTGGGACCTCGGTGCGACCGAAGTGTGCATCCAGGGTGGTATCCACCCGCACAACACCGGCGAGATCTACCTGCAGATCGCCGCCGCCGTGAAGGACGCAGCACCCGGGATCCATCTGCACGGGTTCTCGCCACTCGAGGTCACTGTCGGCGCGAAGACGCTCGGTCTTGATCTGCCGCGCTACATCGGGATGCTCCGCGACGCCGGACTCGATTCGATCCCGGGCACCGCCGCGGAGATCCTCGACGAGCGCGTCCGTCCGAAGATCACGCCGCAGAAGCTCTCGGCCGACGATTGGATCGATCTGATGCGCACCGCACACCGAGCCGGCATCCGCTCGACGACGACGATCATGTTCGGACACATCGATGATCCCGTCGCGTGGGCGATCCACCTGCTGCGTCTGCGAGATCTGCAGGTCGAGACCGGCGGGTTCACCGAGTTCGTCCCGCTCCCGTTCGTGCACCACCGCACGCCGATGTTCATGAAGGGTGGAGCGCGCACCGGTCCGACGTGGCGCGAGGCCCTGAAGATCCACGCTGTCGGGCGAGTCGTGCTTCACCCACGCATCCCGAACATCCAAGCCTCGTGGGTCAAGATGGGCGTCGAAGGTGTCATGGCGACGTTCGAGGTCGGTGTGAACGACTTCGGCGGGACGCTCGGCGAGGAGCACATCTCGCGCATGGCCGGCGCGAGCCACGGTCTCGGACATTCGGTCGCGGAGATGGAGAATGCGATACGCCGCGCGGGACGAACCCCCGTCGAGCGCACAACCATCTACGGTGCGCCCGAGCTTTTATATGCCGAACGCGTCGCCGCATTGGTAGCGGGGTAGGACCCTCGATGTCCGACGTGTATCAGCCACCCGTTCCGCCAGGTGTTCCGAAGGCAACCAACGTGACGCCGGAGGCTCGCGCAGCAGAGTCGGAGCCAGCGAAAGGCGCCGCGCCGATCCCACGGCCTGCGCCGGAGCTCGACGAGTTCCTTGCGCGAGCCGTGGATCGTCAGATCGCCGAGCAGCGCGCGCTTCGCACGACCCTCACCGATCTTCGCGACGCCGTGACACAGCTGCAGTCGCGTCCGACTCCGGCGGTTGACCTCGACGACCTCGACCAACGCATCGGCCGCCACGTGCAAGAGGCAACCGGAGCAGCCACCGCTGATCTGCGGGCCTCGATCGGTGGGATCTCTGCCGACGTCGAGGGCATCGCGCAGGCGTTGATCGATCTGAACTCCGGACTCCGCGACTGGGCGAAAGGTATCGACCGCAACCTCGGCGCTGTGATGCAGACCGTGGAGCGTGTCCGAGACGTCGCAGGCGATGTTGTCGATCACCAGACTCGTGCGATGGAGGCGTTGCGCTCTTCGACGGCGCAGTCCAGGGAGGTGCAGGCCGACGTTCTGGACACCGCTCGCGCCACAGCCGACCACACCCAGCAGATGCACGACGAGCTGATCGAGTGGGTGCAGAGTGAACGGGAGCGCCACCGGGCCCTCGAGGCTCCGCTGATCGAGATTCCTTTCAGCGACGTCGTGGCCAGCGACGTCGTGGCCGGCGAGATCGCGGCCGAGACGGCCATCGTCCCGATGATCGGGAGCCCCCTCGTCGACGCGTCGCTGGTGCAAGTCCCCGTCGCAGACGTCGCAAGCGACATCGCGCAGCAGGTCAAAGAGAGCATCGAGCTGTCGCTCTATCTCGCCGACCAGATCGAGGACTTCGATCGGGTGATCGGCAAGATGGGCGATCTCCCAAGCCGCCTCGAAGCGGTCATCTCCCAAGCGTTGAAGCGGACGCTTGCCGCGCGCGGCAAGCTCGATCGCGAGGCCGAAGTCGCGATGGACGATGCGCTCGTCGTGCTCGACGAGCACATCGAGAAGATCGGTCGGTTTGCCGACGATGAAGATGCCGTCCGGGAGCTAACGCTCCGACAGGTCGAGCTCGCATCACGCGTCGAGTCGTTGCAGGCCGAGATGTTCGTTCGTCTCGAGGCGCTCGCCGAGGCGATAGACCGTTCCGCGGATGGCAGCCAGCCGCGCGCGGCGGCCTCGCTCGCCCGCGCGCGTCCGACCGCCTCACGACCCAAGACAACGACCAAAGCGAAGACGACCAAAGCAAGAACGACCAAAGCGAAGACGACCAAAGCGAAGACGACCAAAGCGAAGACGACCAAGGCGAAGACGACCAAGGCGAATCCCAAACGCCGGCCTACCCGCCGACGGACACCGAGAATCTCGGGCGACTAAGCAATGCCCGGTCCGAGCGTTCTCGCGATCCTTGTTGCCCATGCGTCGCGTACGCGTCTCACAGAGGCGCTTCGTTCGCTCGGCGCTCAGACCTACGACAACATCGAGATCGTCGTTGCCACCGTCGGCGAGCTCAACGTTGCGGATGACGTTTCAGCGACGGTGATCCAGGTTCGCGAGGGCGCCGGATTCGGCGAAGCGGTGACGGGCGTGCTCGACACCGTTCGTGTTGAAGGATTCGATCACGTGCTCTTGCTGCACGACGACGTTTCGCTCGAACCCGACGTCGTGCAACGCATGGTGAGCACGGCCGCTTCCGACCCGGCGATCGCTGCCGTGGGGGCGAAGTTGCTCGAGTGGTTCGAGCCCTCCGTCCTGCAGGAGGTCGGGTCTGCGATCGACCGCTTTGCGATCCGGCGCTCGGCTCTCGACCAGGGCGAGGTCGACCACGGGCAACGCGACGAAACGAGCGATGTGCTCTTCTGCTCGGACGCGTGCTTGCTCGTGCGCCGAGATGCGCTCATCGAAGTCGGTGGCCTCGATGCCAAAGCGTCACCCTTCTACGAGGACGTCGACCTGTGCTGGCGTCTCCGCGCCCACGGAGCCCGTGTGGTGGTTGATACCGAGGCTCGCGTACGACACGCCGCCGACATGTCCTCTGGACGCCGTCTCTTCGACACGAGTGTGCTCCGCGAGTATGCGGAACGCGGACGCCTGCGGTTCATGCTCAAGCACTACGCGCCACTCGGCCTCGCCGTGCTGCTCCCGCAACTCGTCGTGGCTGCGCTCGTGCGACTTCTCGCAGCCGTCGTCAGGCGCGAGTTGTGGCGCGTTCGCGTGATCGTTGGAGCGTGGGCAGCCACGCTCCGCGATCTGCCGGCGATCGTGGGTGAGCGTCGGCGCGCGCCGAAAGCGCGCGTCGAAGATCGCGAGCTGCTCGCCTTGGCTGCGCGCGGCGCGGTCGGTGAGGTGCGCGGCGACCGCGCCGAGTGGGCGTCCAACGTCTTGGCAACGTTGGGACGCTTTGGCGAACGCGCGCTCGCGCAAGCCCGCCAACCCGTGACATGGGTGACCGTGCTCGCCGTGCTCGTCGTCGTCGTCCTGTTGCGCCGTGTCGTCTTCGGTGGGGAGTTCTCGCTCGGCGAGATCCGTCCCCTCGCGCCTCTGTCCAACGCGATCTCCGACCACTTCGGACGCGTCCGTCGCGAAGGGCTCGACCCGTTCGCTCCGGCCGGACCAGGGCTCGTCGTGCTCGGGCTGATCCGATCGGTGGTCACGCGGGCGGCATTGGCGGAGAAACTCGTCCTCCTCCTGCCGCTGCTGATCGGCGGACTCGCCGGCGCGCGCTGGGGGCGAAGCCTCGGCTTCGGTCCGATGGCGCGGCGATGGCTCGGTGCGGCGGCCGCGGTCAATCCGGTGACGCTCTCGTTGCTGCGCGACGGGGCGCTCGGGGCGCTGCTGACGTGGGCCGTCTCGCTGTGGCTCGCGAGCGAGGTGCTCGTCCCGTCGCCGCCCGGCGAGGGATTACAGGCTCGTGTTCGTTTCACGGCACGATGGGCGTTCGCGTGGGCGATCACCGTCGCGCTGCACCCACCCGCGTTGCTGTGGCTGCTCGCGCTCGGCCTGGTGATCTCGATCTCGCGCAGGCCATACGACGAGGACGACCGCACCCGGCATCGCCTTCGCATACTTGTCACTGGAGCGCTCGGCGCGTTCGTCCTGCTGCTTCCATGGTCGGTCGAATTTCTCACGTTGCGCTCGCCGCTCGTCGGACGTCCGGGATGGCTCGTCCATTCGGTCGGTGGCGGACTCGAACGTGCATCGCTCGGCGGCGGCTGGCCATTGCTCGCCTGGCTGGTCGTCGCGGTGGTGGCGGCGTTCTTCGTCGGACTCGACCGCACCACATATGCCATCGCGGCGCTCGCCGCGGTCTGCATCCTCGCCGGAGCGACAGGAGCGTTTCCTCGGGAGACGATGCTCGCGGCCACGGGCATCTGCGCGTTCTTGATCGTGTCGATCGTCGTCCGCCATATCACGGACGAGATCTCGCGCTACGAGCTCGGTGCCCGTCAGGCCGCACTGATCGCCGGTGTCGTCGCGCTCGCGGCTCTGTGGGCCGGCGGCGTCGTCCAAACAGTTCCATCCGGCGCGCGTCTGCGGACGATCCCTGTGGTCGCCGGCATCGACGGCGATCAGACCGGACGAGTCTTGTGGCTTGCGGAGACGACCAGCGGTGTGCGTACGTGGTCGACGCTGAGCTTCTCAGACCGCCTCGGTGCATTCCCCGCCCCCGGCGGACCGGAATCGCGTCTGGTCACCAAAGCGGTCGAGGCTGCTCGCGCGGGAAGGACGCACCGGCTCGGAGGACTGCTCGCGCTCGCCGACATCTCACATATCGTTTCGCTCGACGAGCAGAGCCGACGAGGTCTGGTCTCCCAATCCGACCTCGGTCCACTGGAAGAGCAGGGCACTGCGACGGTCTTCCGCAACGACGCATGGCGCGGACCCGCGATCCTGCTCTCGGCCGCCCCTGACGATCCATTGAGCCCGAGCGGATTGGCCGACGTCGTCCGCGATCCACAACGCGTCGCCGTCGACGGATGGCCGTACGAACCGATCACCATCCGAGGGCACACGGGCCGGACGAACATTGGTGACGTTCCGTCTTCGGCAGTGGTCTACTTCGCGTCGGGGCACCGCGGGGGCTTGCGCATCGAGGGGACGTCGGCGCGCGTCGCGGCGGCCGGTGCGTACGTTCCGGCCGGCGACCTGGCTGAGGGACCCGTTCGGCTCACCCCGCCCGGACGCTGGTGGCGATGGATGCTCCCGGTGGCTGCGTTGCTCGTCCTCGCGCTGCTCGGAGCCTGGCTCGTTGCTGCCTACACGGGCGCACCGCTCGTCGGGGCGATCCAGGCCGCTGCGGACGTCCGTCCCATCGCGATGAAGCCGCTGGCGGCCGCTTTCGTCCCGCTGCTGATCGTCGGTGCGTTCGCGATCGGGTGGGTCGGCCTCGCGTGGGGCGTGGGGACGCCATTCCTATCGTCGGCGTGGTACTGCCCACCGATCGGCGCGGGCTTTCAGCAGTCGATCGGCATCGTGAACCCGTCGCGCGAGCATGCGGAGTATCTCGTTCGTCCGGCGCTCGCCGCGCCGCCGGACCGGTCGAACCGCATCAGCGCCGGAGCGCGTCACACCGTCGAGATCGATCCGACCAAAGGTGCGGTGATCGAGTCGTACGGTCGGCGGCTCGTCGTGGGAACCGAGGTGCTCCGGCAGGGCGACCGCGACGCGTCGCTATGCAGCTCGGCTGCCCGGCGCCTGAACGTCTTCCCGGAAGGCGGACGCGCCTCGACCAAGGCCGTCCCGCGCCTGTTCGAGCGCTACATCCTCTACAACCCGTTCCCCGACCTCGCTCGCGCATCGGTGCGCTTCGTCGCTACCGACGAGGTGATCTCGCCACCGGCGTTGCAGGACGTCCAAGTCAAGCCCGGGACCTTCGTCGTCGTCGATCCCGAGGAGCAGTTCGAGCCGATGCTCGATCTGTCCACAACCGTCAGCGTTTGGCAGGGTCGAGCGATCGTCGCTCGACGGTTGCGCACGGTCGAGCAGGTCACGTGGGGACTGCCCGTCGACGAAGTGAAGTCCGGGGTTGTGCCACGCGCCCTGACCGCCGACGGAGCGTCGAGCCTTCTCGTGGTCAACCGCAACGAGGATCCGGCCAACATCGCGATCTCCGGAGCCGGACGAACGGGCTCGCTTCCAGAAGAGAGTTTCGATGTCGGGGCGTCGCGTCGTGATGACTTCGAGCTGTCCTCGATCGCTCCGCGAGCGAAGGAACTCGTCTTCTCGATCAGGTCCGATCTGCCGGTCGCCGTCGAAACCCTCGTCGCACCGGACGACCGCAGGACGGTGTCCCTGTTGCCGTTGATGCACCCGGAGCGCCGGTGGGTCGTGCCGATGGCCGAGGAGCGCGAGCTGGTCGTCACCAACGCCGGCACCCGGCGGGTGACGGTGCAGATCGGTCGTCTCGGTCGCGGGGCGGACTTCGACGACGTCACGATCGAGCCGAACCGGGTGCGGCGGATCAAGCTCGCCGGATCGAACCCCTTCGGGGTGATCGTGACGAGCACGGGCGGCGTCACCGTTGCCGCGGTGGGCGAGCGCGGCTCGATCGCCGGCGTCCCGCTGCCCTAGCCCTAGCCTCGCGCGCCACGCACGCCGTCTTACGCGTCGATCCTGCTACCTAAGAAATGGGACGCGGAAAGCGGGGTCGAAGAACGATCGACCGACGCGTACCCGCTGGGGAAAACACCGTGCGAACAGGCAGAACGTGTCTGGCGCGGTGTGGAATCGTCCCGCAAAAGCAAAGTGCCGCCGAATCTCTCCAGCGGCAACACGAGTACCCATAATACCGCCGGCACCGCATCCTGTCAAAACGAAGCGCGGAATGACATCCGTGTGATTCCTTGCCCCGGCCCCCATCGCGTCTTAGCCTGAGCGCATGCGTCTTTGTGCCAAGACCGGCTGCGCGCACGAAGCGGTGGCGACGTGCTCGTTCCACTACCCGCTGCGCCAGGTCTGGATCGCCGTGCTGTCGCTCGACCCCCAGCCGGGCTCATACGACCTCTGTGAGCACCACGCCGATCGCCTCGTCGCACCTCTCGGCTGGACGCTCACCGACGTCAGGGTCGAAGAGCAGCCGGCCGCGTCCGAGCTCGCGTC
Organism: uncultured Actinomycetes bacterium; assembly: GCA_964520325.1. Lineage (GTDB taxonomy): Bacteria > Actinomycetota > JAICYB01 > JAICYB01 > JAICYB01 > CAZFOB01. Next base: position 229,058 of record CAZFOB010000004.1, read on the forward strand.
CTAGCTGAGCCCGGAATCGATCCCCGCATCTGTTCCGTCACGTATCTTGGCACGTATCTTGGGTAACTATCGCACCTAAGACAATGACGGTCGAGCAAGGGGAAACGTGCCGATCGGCAGAGACCTCATCCGTCAGATCCGCACTCTGGACGCCTACGACCTGCGCCGCCTCCAGATGCTGATCCGCGGCCTGCTCGAAGACGACGAGACCGACCTCTCGGCATCCAGCAACGCGCAGCCGTCGAGGTCATCGCCAAGGACGGCGAAAGTCACGTTCCGGCAGGAGATGGTCAAGTGCGGCAAGCAGGGCTGCACGCGGTGCCCGCATGGGCCGTACTGGTACGCCTACTGGCGTGAGGACGGGCGGACCCGTTCACGCTACGTGGGCAAGAACCTCCCCGGGGAGCAGTCCGAATAGTCCGGGTCCGCCGTTACGCTTGGTCGGTGCTGACCCAACTCCGCTCGAGCAAGGTCTACGAGCGCATCACGCGCCGGGAGATCGTCAAGCAGTTCATCAAGTACGGCGTGGTCGGTGTCGTCAACGTCATCACGTTCTTCTCGCTGTTCAACCTCTTCCTCTTCGCGGGACTCCCGGCTCTCGGTGCCTATGTGCTCGCCTTCGTCCCGAGCAACATCAACTCGTTCTTCCTCAACAAGCGCTGGGCATTCCGCGACGAGCGCAGCCAAGCTGTCGGACGTCAGTACGTTGGGTTCGCCCTCGTCACGGCCGTGGCTCTCGGCATCAACGCCGGCTTGTTCTCGCTGTTCCTGATCCCGCTGCGCCGATACGGGACGCTCGGAGAGAACCTCGCGGCGCTGGCACCCCTGCCGGCATCGGTGGCGTGGAACTTCCTGACCTATCGCTACTGGACGTTCAGGCGCGGCCACCAAGGCTCCGCCGCAGACTGATGATCTCGCCGAGCGTCCGAGCGATCACGCGCAACGTAGCGCCGCCCGACTTTCCAGCGATCCGCGGGTGATGCGGCACACCGACCTCGGTGATGCGGAAACCGGCCTGCTTGGCGCGTGTCGCGAGCTCTGGTGAGATGAACGCCGACCGCGACTCGAGGTCGGGAAGGATCTTGTCAACAACCGGGCGCGTATAGATCTTCATCGCGCAGTCGACGTCGCGCAGGCCGAGGCGGAACACGCTCTGGAGCACTCGGTGGTACACCTTCGCGATCACCAAGCGGTGCCACGGGTCGGCTCGCTTGATGCGGTATCCGAGCACGACGTCGTTGTCGGGCAGACATCCGATGAGTGTCGCGAGATCGGCGACGCGGAACTGGCGGTCGCCGTCGATGAGCGCGACGGCATCGCCGCGGCAGTGGGTCAGCCCGGTGCGCAGGGCGTGTCCGTACCCGAGGTTGCTTGGATGCACGACCAGGCGCACCCGAGGGTCCTTCTCCGCGTAGCCGCGGACGATGTCTGCCGTGGCGTCTGTCGAGCCGTCGTCCACGACGACGATCTCGAAGCCGTCCGCCATCGCGGGGAGTGTCTCGAGGGCCTCGTCCAGGAGGGGGCCGATATTGGCTTCTTCGTTGAACGCCGGGAATGAAACGCTGAGCACGGAACCTCCTGCGGACGGTCTTGAGCGCATAACCGTATCCGAGAGACCTGAACGAAACCCGAGCCCTTCTCGAGCGGGGCCCGTATGCTCCACTGCGGTGTTCCGCCTACCGCCCAACGGGCCATCCATCTCTCGACGGCTCGGGCGACCGCTCGGGTCGTGGCTCGCCACGCCGGGCGGCCTCGCCGCCCTCTTCATCTTTGGATTGGCGATCCGTTTGGTGCTCGCGCGGGGCGGCGGATTCCCGTACGACATGTCCTCGTTCGGCGCCTGGGCGGGCACACTCGGGGAGTTGGGGCCGTGGAACTTCTATCCCTTCGACAAGCCCGACGGATTCTTCGTCGACTACCCGCCCGGCTACCTCTACGTGCTGTGGATCCTCGGGTGGGTCTCCGACGCGCTGCGTGGAAGCACACCGCCCGAGCTGTGGCTGAAGCTGCCGCCGATCTTCGCCGACCTTGGTCTGGCCTGGCTCGTCGGCCTGGCCGCGGAGCGGCTCGCTCCCGGCAGACCGGGGACGCGGCCGATCCCGATGAGGACCCTGGGGGCGGCGACCATCCTCCTCAACCCGGCGATCTTCTTCGTGTCCGCCGTCTGGGGCCAAGCCGACTCGGTCCTCGCCGTGCTCGTCGTCGGCGGTTTCCTGCTGCTCGGCACCGGCGCCCAGAACCTCCGCCGCGAGGCGGCAGCGATGGTCCTGTTGGCGGTGGCGATCGGGACGAAGCCCCAAGCGATCTTTGCGATCCCGATCGTTGTGCTCCTGCTCGTCTGGCGCCACGTCCGTCATGGGATCGACGCCGCCGAAGGCGTCCGCGACAAGCGCCGCGCCGCTTGGCTCGGCTGGGGTCGCGTCGCTCTGCTCGGAGCGCTCGCGGTGCTCACCGGCATTCTCCTGTTCCTGCCCTTCAAGCTGTTCCCGCTGCGCGCGGTCGAGTTCTACTCACAGGCTTCGGGCACCTATCGGAACACGAGCATCTTCGCGTTCAACTTCTGGGGGGCTGTGGGATTCTGGCGGCCGGACTCCGGTGCCGACGCATACACGTTCCTCGGCGTCGCCGTCGTGTGGTGGGGGATCGCCCTGTTCGTCTCGTTCGGGGCGCTCGTCCTCGCACGTGCCTGGGCGAGCCTGCGTAGTGGACAGGACGAAGGACGCGTTCTGTTCTTCGGAGGCGTCGCCATCACGCTCGTCAGCTTCGCGGTCGTCACGCGCGTGCACGAGCGGTACCTCTTCCTTCCCGTTGCCCTGCTGGCAACACTTTCCGGACTGCGATGGCTGCGGCGCGCGTTCGTCGCGCTCTCCGTGCTCTATCTGATCAACGTGTATTTCCCGTGGGTCTACTACCTGCGCACGGTGAAGCGTCCGGCGATCACGTTCGGCGGCGCCTTCGATGTGTTCTACGGAACAGACATCTATGGCACACGGATCCGAGCGCTCTGCCTTCTCACCGGACTGGTCTGCATGCTGATCGCGTGGCGTGGTTGGCGGACGATCGAGGCGGTTGCCGCCGAACCATCGGCAGACCTGGCGGCAGACCCGGCGGTCGCGGAACCGCCGGGTCTGCCGATGGGCGGCCTGTCGGGGACGGATCCATCTTCTCCGTGGTTGTTGCCAGAGCCGGAGAGCGTCGATGTGGTCCCCGAGCGCCGTCCGTGGACGCTGCATCTGCATCCGGTGCGACGTCGCGGTGCGCTCATCGCCCTCGCGATATTCGTTGCGGCGTTCCTCCTCCGCCTCATCGGACTCGGCCACCCGCCCGGCATGTATTTCGACGAGGTCTACCACGCGCGAACGGGGGCCGAGTACCTCGCGCACAAGGAGGTCTTCGAGTACACGCACCCACCGTTGGCCAAGCAGCTGATCGGGTTCTCGATCCAACACCTGTCCGGATTCGGCACCGGCGGTGGCGCGGGTTTGCCGGCCGACCTCGAGCCGTCGACGCTCGCCCCGCGCTCCAATGGTGTGGTGTGGGCCCGCATCGCCGGTGCGGGCTCGCGCATCATGCTGGGCCGGATCGACCAGTCATGCCGGACGCAGCCGCTGACGACGTTCGCCGAAGTCGACATGCGCGTGAACGCGATTGCCGCCACCGACGCAGCGGTGTTCGTGGCCGGGGCCCCCGACGACCAGCCGGTCGTTGCGCGCATCGAGCACGGCAACGAGATGTGGCGCGCGAACCTTCCCGATGTCGCCAAGACCATCGCCGTCGTCGGTGACCGCATCTACGTCGTGACCGAGAGCGGCGATCTCGTGGCTGTCACGTCGGCAGGGGAGCCGGACACCATCGCCGTTGGGGCCGGCGCGATCTCGGCGTCCGGACCCGATGGTGAAGTGTGGGCGTCGTTCCCCGATCAGCGTGAGATCGCCTCGTGGGGCCCGGACGGCCAGCGCAAGCACGTCATCGCAGTCGACGGAGCGCCGGCGGCTATCGCCGCGCACAAGGACTCCGAGCGCGTCTTCGTTTCGATCGGTGAACGACTCGTGTCGTACGACACGAAGGGGGAGTCGAAACAAGCGGAGATCTCGGGCGGTGCTCAGCTGCTCACAACGGTGCCTGAGCAGACCTTGGTGTGGGCCGTCGACGACCGGCGTGTTCGCGCGATCGAGCCGCACAGCGGGGTGGTGATCGGTGAAACCTCGTTCGACGTGAAGCCACAGCTGCTCTCTGCCGACCCGGTTCGTCATCGTTTACTGGCTGCGAGCGGCGACGGCCTCGAATGCGCGTCCGGACGTCCGCAGTTCGCGTGGCGATTCGGCAGCACGTTGGCAGGTGCCTTGATGGTTGCCATGGCGTTCCTGCTCGCATTCCGGCTCACCGGAAGCATGGGTGCAGGTCTTCTTGCGTCCTTGTTCCTTGCGATCGACGGCCTCACGTTCACACTGGCGCGCATCGCGATGAACGACAGCTATGCAACCGGATTCATGCTCGCGTCGTGGTTCTGTGCGATCTCCGCGCTCTACGCATGGGGACGCAAACGTCCGGACGATGACGGCTCGACGTCTCCGCCGCAGCGCCTCAAGACGATCGCCTGGCTCCTCGCCGGAGGCGTCTTCGGGGGCTTGGGTCTTGCGTCGAAGTGGCCGGTGATCTACGGACTGGCGGCGATCGGGTTGCTCATGATGTGGGACGGCTTCAGCCGGCGCGAGACGTCGATCTGGCGAGTGGCCGGTGGGTTCTTGCCGAGCGTGTTGGTCATGGCGTTCTGCTACGCGGTGATCCCCTTGGGGATCTACCTCCTCACCTACGCGCCGTATTCCACGCTCGGACACGACTTCGCAGAGTTCCTCAAGCTGCAGCAGAGCATGTTCGACTATCACTCCACGCTTACCGCGACCCATCCGTTCGGCTCACCGTGGTACGGATGGCCGTTCGGATATCGCGCGGTCTATCTCTTTGTACATGCGTCCACCGGCGGACGGGCGGAGATCTGGACCATCCCGAACCTCGTCGTCACGTTCGGCGGACTCGTCGCCATGGGCGCACTCGCGCACCGCGCGCTGCGTCTGCGCTCTGTGGCACTGGCAGTCGTGGTCGTCGGCGCAGCCGTTCAGTACCTGCCGTGGATCGCGGTGACGCGTGTGACGTTCATGTACCACTACCTGCCCGTCGTGCCGTTCCTTGCGATCGCTCTCGCGTGGTTGGTCACTGTGGGCTTGCGTGGATGGAAGTACCAAAAGGCCGCGATCGTCGGCGTCACGTCTGCCGCGATCGCCATGTTCGCGTTCATCTATCCGATGCTCGTCGGCTGGACGATGCCGATCTGGTACCTCGACCTCGTCCGGGATGTGCTCCCCTGGGTGATTCCTTAGGCCCATGGGCCCTAGGCTTGCCGGATGACCGACCTCTCGAAGATCTTCAAGGCCTACGACGTTCGCGGTGTCTATCCCGACGACTTCGACGAGGACGCCGCGCAACGCATCGGCGGCGCGTTCGCCAGTTTCGTCGACGCGCCCTCCGTGCTCGTTGGACGTGACATGCGGACGTCGTCCCCAAGCATGGCCGAGGCGTTCATCCGCGGTGTAACCGGGGCCGGATACGACGCGATCGACCTCGGTCTGGTCTCGACCGACCTCGTGTACTTCGCTTCAGGTGTTCGCGATCTACCCGGTGCGATGTTCACCGCGTCGCACAATCCACCGCAGTACAACGGCATCAAGTTCTGCAAGCGCAGAGCCGCACCCGTCGGAGCCGACACTGGTCTTTCCGACATCCGCGAGATGGCGTCGCACGGGACAGAACCGGCGGCAAAGCCGGGCTCGGTCACACACGAGGACATGCTCGAGGCCTTCGCGGACCACCTGCTCGGTTTGATCGATGTCTCGGCGATCAAGCCGTTGACGGTCGCCGTTGACGCGGCCAACGGGATGGGCGGCAAGATCGTGCCGGCCGTTCTCGGTCGCTTGCCAGTGAAGATCGTCCCTCTGTTTTTCGAGCTCGACGGCACGTTCCCGAATCATCCAGCTGATCCGATCCAGCCGGAGAACCTCAAGGACCTGCAGGACACCGTGCTCCGCGAGCGCGCCGACGTCGGACTCGCCTTCGATGGTGATGCCGACCGCGTGTTCCTCGTTGACAACAACGCCGAGCCCGTCTCGGGGAGTCTCACGACCGCGCTCGTCGCCCAGGGGATCCTGTCGCGTAACCCGGGCGGGACGGTCGTCTACAACGTGATCTGTTCGCGTGTCGTTCGGGAGGTGATCACCGAATGCGGCGGTAAGCCCGTGCGCTCGCGCGTCGGCCACTCGTTCATCAAGCAGCTCATGGCGGAGGAGCACGCCGTCTTCGGTGGCGAGCACTCCGGGCATTACTATTTCGCCGATAACTTCCGGGCCGACTCCGGCATCCTTGCGGCGCTCTACCTGCTCGAGATGCTCTCGGTTGCGGGCAAACCCCTCTCAGAGCTGCTGTCGCCGCTGCAGCGCTACGCCGCCTCGGGCGAGGTCAATGTGGAGGTCACCGACCAAGAGGCGTTGATCAAGACGATCGAACAGCGTTTCTCGGACGGAAGCATCGACCGCCTCGATGGGCTTACCGTGGACTACGACGACTGGTGGTTCAACGTCCGACCGTCCAACACCGAGCCGTTGCTGCGTCTGAACGTCGAGGCGAAGACCGATGAGTTGATGACCGAGAAGCGTGACCTGATCTTGAAGATCATGAAGGATCGGCCGACAGGCCGCCCCCCAAAGGAGGACTAGACATGGCTGTCGACAAAGAGCTGTTGGAGATCCTCGCGTGTCCGAAGTGCAAGCAACCGGTCGAGGAGAAGAGGCGGGAGGGGGCCGAGTTCCTGGTGTGCACCGCAGCCGACTGCCGCCTGGCTTACCCGGTTCGCGATGACATCCCGGTGATGCTCATCGACGAAGCCGAACGCTGGCGCGAGTAAGCAGTTCGGTCAGCACTTCCACGTTCAGTTCCTCGAGTGTCTGCACGATCTGGATCCCGTCGGCGAAGATGCATGCACGGGTCGTGTCGTTCGGACACACGACGACGGCCATGTCCGCCTCGAGCGCAGCCTGCGCGCCGTGAGGTGAGTCTTCGATAACGATGCAGCCGTCGGCCGGCACACCGAGGCGCCGTGCGAGCTCGATCCAGATGTCCGGAGCAGGCTTGCCCCGTTCGACGTCTTCTGAGGTGACGATCTCGTCGAACGCATCGGCCAGGCCGTGCCGCTCGAGGCGGGGGAGCAGGATCTTCCGGACGGTTCCGGTGCCGAGGCCTAAGCGCCACCCGAGGTCGCGTGCCGCCTTCATCAGCCCGGCAACGCCGGGCAGGACCTCGAGCTCGAGCAATGACGCATCGAGCAACGGAAGGATTCGAGCCTCGAGGTCTGCGACGTTGTACCCGGGCCCGAAGAGTTTCGCGAGGAAGTCGTCCCAGGCGCGGTCGTTGTCGTCACCGGTCGAGCCGAAGAGGTGACCGATGTCCTCGATGACGATGTGAACGTGGTCCTGTGCGAATACGTCGATCAGAACGCGCGCGAGCGCGGTCTCGGTGTCGATGATCAGGCCGTCGAAGTCGAAGAGGAGTGCGCGCTGCATGTTTGTGCTTCAGCTACGGCCGAAGTCGTCTTCGAGCCTGATGATGTCGTCCTCACCGAAGTAGTCGCCGTGCTGCACCTCGATGAACACGAGGAGATCCGAACCGGCGTTGGCGATCCTGTGTGCGGCCCCACGCGGGATGTCTACGGCGGTGAGCGAGGGCACGGGGATCTCCTCGCCGTCCAGCGTGACGAGCGCGCTGCCGCTCACGACGAACCAGTGCTCAGCTCGACGTTCGTGCTTCTGGTAGCTCAGGCGCTTGCCCGGTAGCACCTCGATGCGCTTGACCTTGTGGTCGGCTGCGTCGGAGAGCACGGTGTAGCTGCCCCAGGGGCGTTCATCGTGTTCCAACTCGGTCACGTTTGTGTCTTGCCTTCCGCCCACTCCTGGTAGAGCTCGTAGCCGAGCTCCGGCAGCAGCCAGCCCCAGAACTCGACCGACCGCTCGAGGTCGGCGACGTTGATCTCAACGTGATGGAGCCCGCCCATGGCAAGGACTGTACCGGGCGCCCAGACCGCACCTCTTGACACGTACGTACGCATGTGTCAGCATGGCACGCATGTCAGACCCAACCCCGGCCCCCGAGCGCGACTCCCTCGGACGCCGTCGCCAACCCGCTCAATCCCGAGGCCTGCGTCCCCTTCACCCGATCCTCAGCGCCGGGCACCGCAGTCGGAGCATCCGTGTGGCCATGAGCGAGCGCGCGTGGGCCGCCCTTGAACGTGCGATCAGGCTGAGCAGGGCCGCCACAAGGCCACGCGCCATAGGGGAACTTCTCGAGGAAGCGCTCGGAACGTCCCAGAACAACGACTGGCAGGAATGGCAGATCCGCAAAGAGAAGCAGTTGCTCGAACGAGCTTCGTAAACCGCGCAACCAACCGGTCGACCGCCCGCCGGGCGTCCCAACAGAGAGGGGAAACACCAATGGCAAGGGACCATCACATCGCCGATATCGATCTGGCCGACGAGGGGCGACTTCGCGTCGAGTGGGCCGGTGGACAGATGCACGTGATCAATGCTCTGAAGGAGCGCTTCGCCAAAGAGAAGCCGTTCACAGGGATCACGATCGGTGCGTGCCTTCACGTCACGACCGAGACCGCAAACCTCGTCCAGGCGCTGCGAGCCGGAGGCGCCGAAGTCTTGCTGTGCGCGTCCAACCCGCTGTCAACGCAGGACGACACCGCTGCATACCTCGCAAGCGAAGGTGTAAGCGTGTTCGCGGTCCGCGGCGAGGACAACGACACGTACTACACGCACATCCGGGAGCTGCTCGACCGCAAGCCTCAGTTCACGGTGGACGACGGCGCCGATCTGGTGTCGGTGATCCACAAGGAACGTCCGGAGCAGACCGACTCGATCGTCGGCGGTACCGAGGAAACGACGACGGGGGTCATCCGCCTGCGGCAGATGGCCGTTGAGGGCGCGCTCAAGTACCCGATCGTTGCCATCAACGACACGCCGACGAAGCACCTGTTCGACAACCGCTTCGGCACTGGACAGTCGGCTCTTGACGGCATCATCCGCGCGACGAACGTCCTGATCGCCGGCAAGAACTTCGTCGTCTCCGGCTTCGGCGACTGTGGTCGCGGCGTTGCAAGCAGGGCGCAGGGCCTCGGCGCGAACGTCATCGTCACCGAGGTCGACGAGATCCGCGCACTCGAAGCTGTGATGGACGGCTACCGCGTCATGCCGATGTCGCAGGCAGCGAAGATCGGTGACATCTTCTGCACCGTCACCGGTGACCGCGACATCATCCGCACAGAGCACATCGAAGCGATGAAGGACGGCGCGATCATCAGCAACGCCGGACACTTCGACATCGAGATCGACGTGGCAGGACTGCGCAAGATGGCGAGGAGCGAGCGCACCGTGCGCCGCAACGTCGAGGAGTTCGAGCTCAACGACGGAAGGCGCATCCGCCTCCTCGCCGAAGGTCGCCTCGTGAACCTCGGGGCTGCTGAAGGCCACCCTGCCGCGGTGATGGACATGTCCTTCGCCGGCCAGGCCCTCACGCTGGCCTGGCTCACGCAGCAGCACAGGGAAGGCAAGCGCCTGCCGCCGGCGGTGTACAACGTGCCGGCCGATCTCGACGCGGAGATCGCGAGCGTGAAGCTCAAGACGATGGGCGTGGCGATCGACACGCTCACGCCCGAGCAGAAGAAGTACCTCGAGAGCTGGCAGGAAGGAACCTAGTCCTGAGCGAAGGCGCGATGGCCAAGCACGTCCGTCTCTCGGAGCTGGCGCTCGGCATCGAGGGGCTCGCGATCTTGCGCGGGCTCTTCGATGCGAGCAAGGACGAGCAGAGGTTGCGGCTCGACGAGCTGAAGAAGATCGTCGCCGAGTACGACGAAGCGCCGTGGAATCTGGGTCTCGACATCCCGGAGCGCGACCCGCTTGCTGGGTACGCGTCGTGGTCACAGACCTACGACACGCAACGCAACGGCCTGATCGATCTCGAGCAGCCTGTGATGGACGAGATCCTCGCGAGCATCGCGCCGGGACGTGCGCTCGACGCGGCCTGCGGGACCGGTCGGCAGACGAAGACGCTCGCGGAGCGTCACGAGGTCGTCGGGATCGACCAGTCACCGGAGATGCTCGCCGTCGCTCGCGCTGCCGCGCCGTCAGCGATGTTCGAGGAGGGTGACTTCAACGCGCTGCGCTTCGACGACGCATCGTTCGATCTCGTCGTGTGCTCGCTTGCACTCACGCACGTCACCGACCTCGCACTACCGATCGCCGAGTTCGCGCGCGTGGTGAAGGCAGGGGGCAAGGTCGTCCTCTCCGACATCCACCCGACGGCCGTGCTGACGCTTGGCCAAGGCTTCTACAGCGAAGGCGAGGGGAAGTTCGCGTTCGTCCGGAACCACGTGCACATGATCAGCGCCTATCTCGAAGCGTTCCGCTCGGCAGGTCTCGACGTGATGCGTTGCGTCGAGGTCCGCATCCCGCCCGACCCACGCTTCGGCGGCGCGGCCGGTCGAATCATCCCGGACGCTTCAGTCCAGGCGACGCAGGGCCTGCCGTTCGCGCTCGTATGGGAGCTCGAGAAGTTCTAGG